>JAKSIC010000015.1 GCA_024399015.1 Fibrobacter sp. | reverse complement strand
TGCGGGAAAGTGAGTCGTATTGCAAAAGTGACAATCCTGCTCCTGCGGGAAAGTGAGTCGTATTGCAAAAGTGACAATCCTGCTCCTGCGGGAAAGTGGGTCGTATTGCAAAAGTGACAATCCTGCTCCTGCGGGAAAGTGAGTCGTATTGCAAAAGTGACAATCCTGCTCCAACGGGAAGTAAAGCCGAATCCCCAAAGTGGGAATCATCCTTCCGCAGGCAGAAATGGACTTTTTACACTGCAGTTGTTTTTCTGAAGGGCTGTTTTGTAGTTTAATGGAAGTTGAGGCTTCCCCTCAAGAAGGAGTTAGGACATGAATTGCAAAGAAAACAGAAATTTTAGAAGTTTCAGCATGGCTTCTTATGTTGAAGTTCATCGCAAAATTTACGGAAATATGCGAAAAATCAGCAACCCCTTGGTTGCCGGGGCGGTTTCCTCCTATGGTGAAGCGTTGAGGCTGCTGGAATCCAAGGTGAGTACCATGGTTCCCGGCTATGTGTCTGAATGGAACGTGGAGCGAGCCCGAGCTTACAGAATTTGTCAAACGGCGGTAAGGTCCCTTGTTGACTTTGATTCGGCCGAGGATCGTGAAACGGTTAAGGTACTGTCGAGGGCATTCTCCATGTATATTGCCAGGGAATCATCCATGGTAGTAACCACAGCCGTTGAACATGCCCTTGCTGTAACGAAGAATATCCCTGTGGAACAGTTGGAAAGACTGGCCATAAAGAAACGTATCGATTACCTGGGGGAGGCTCACCGAAACTACCTCAGGAATAGCGATGCGGTCAAGAGCAATGTGCTTGCGGCCAGGAACAGGGACGTAATACTGTACCGCCACTGCTGCAACGTGGCTTTCAGAAGCTCCCTAGAACTTGCTGAAAAAATGCATAGCCTCGGGGACGAATCCTGTGGCGAATTCCTCCGTTGGATGCGCGCCGCATAAGCTATATTTAGCTCGAGTTATGTTAGCAAAGAAACTTGTTTCAATTTTAGGTTTGGCTTTGGCTTCTGTTGTGTTTGCAGAGGCGCCCCGCGAAGTGCCTGTGATTGTGGATTCCATTCCCCATGACCAGAGCCATTTTACCCAGGGTTTGTTCTTTGATGGTAAGGATTTGATTGAAACTACGGGACTTTACGGAAAGTCTGGTTTGTACCGCCGTACCTTGGATGGCAAGGTTCTGGATTCCACCCGCTTGGCTGACCGCTATTTTGGCGAAGGTTCCATTGCGGTGGGCGACGATATTTTCTATTTGACCTGGAAAGCCAACAAGGCCTTTATTTACGACCGCCGTTCCTTTAAGCAAAAGGGGGAGTTCCGGATTCCCACGGAAGGCTGGGGGCTAACCTATTGGCGAAGCGCCCTGCTGATGAGTAACGGCAGTAGCGAACTTTTGCAGTTCGCCCTGGGCGGTTTCTATGTGGTGGGGGCGATTCCTGTTCGCGATGGGGATCGCCCAGTGAACATGCTGAACGAACTTGAGGTGGTTGGCGATACTCTTTATGCAAACATTTGGCAGACCGATGATATTGCCGTGATATCTCTGCCCAGCGGCCGCGTTGTCCGTTACTTGAACTTTTCCAAGAAGGTTGAAGAACTGCGCCGCAAGTACCCCAACATGGATGTGCTGAACGGCATTGCCTACGACGGCAAGAACCTCTGGGTCACAGGCAAGAACTGGCCCTGGATTTATAAGTTGGCTCAGTAGATCATTACCCCCGCCTTCGCGGGGGATGACAATAATGGTTTAAAGCGCTTTGATTTCCTCAGGGGTAAGGCCTGTTCGTTTGGCGATTGCCTCAATGGGAAAACCATCATCGCGGAATCCCTTTGCCAGTTCCTTGCTTGCTTTCGTACGGCCTTCTTCAAGCCCCTTCGCACGGCCTTCTTCGAGTCCCTTCGTACGGCCTTCTTCGAGACCCTTCGCACGACCTTCTTCGAGACCCTTCGCACGACCTTCGGCAACTCCCTTGAGGATGGCGCTAGCCAAGATAGTCGCGTTTTCTTCCTTCGTTACCATGTCCTTTACCTGTGCCGTTAAGAGTTCCTCGTCTGCGTTGTCCACACGGATGCGCCCCAGGGCTTCTTCTACGGCGCTGATCCCGAAGTTTGGCAGTTCCGTTCCGTCGCTGGCATGGTTCAGCAGATAGAGCCATGCGTCCAGGGAGCCCTGCACGTCCTTCGCGGTCTTCTTGAAGTTCGGCAGACTGATTACAATATACTTATTTTTCGGGAAGATGGAAACCGGCTTGCCTGCGGTGATACTGTTGCTGCTGTAGAGGTTCCATTCGTCCATGTAAGGCGCGCTCTCTTCTGGATCCGAAGTCCCGTTCTCCGCATGGTCCGGCAAGTCAAAATCGCAAAGCCAGATGGCCACGGATTCCGGCAGCTCGTAACGGCGACTTTCACGTTCCATTTTCGGAAACTTCTTGAATTCCGGCGACCGATCCATTTCCTGCTTACCCTTGATAATCAGGAACGCCTTGTACAGAACCGCACGGTCCTTGAAATAGTCGTGCTCTGCCTTCTGCATCTCGATATCCAGAAAACGTCCCGAGCCTGTCGTCGCGAAAATGTCCAGGATGACCTTCTTCCGCTGCGGCGTGCGGAAGCTGATCGTCTTGTCGAAGGAGAAGGAGATGGTCTTGATTTTGTCGTCCCCTTCCAGTTTCAAAACCGCATCAAGAAAATCCTTGAGGGCGTCCTCGCTGTCAAAAAGTTCCTTGAATGCCGGGTCGTATTTCGGGTCCAGATAAACCTGTCCCTGGAACTCCACAGGAATCTGTCTTGCCTTGCTTTTAGCCTTGTTCTCTGAGTTGTTCATTATTCCTCCATGTTTCGAACGCTTTGTGCGCTCACTATTAACACGCAGGAAATTTTCCGACGAACCCGCTTTTGATGGAAAAATTTTCTTTACCCTATAAGTAGTAAAAAAACAGGGCCGCGCCTTCAATGGTGCGACCCTTTTAATTTAATTCCCAAATGTCCAGACGATGCCGTAGGCGAAGCGGAGGCCTTCCGGGGTGTAGCCGGATTCAGGCATGTAGATGCTGTGATTGAAGTTCTCGATTCGGCTGTAAAGTTCGAATTGGAGGATCTGCATTCTGGCTTCGAAATCCAGCGCCAGGTAATGTTCCATCTTTTCAAGTTCTACGAAACCATTGTTGATGGTGCAGTCGTAACGGTCGCCGAACCATTGCCAGTCAACACGTACGCTTACGCCAAGGCGGTCGAATACGAATCGGTTCTGCCAGTGGATGCTTCCTTTGTAGTAAAGTTCCGGAGTGTCGATGAGTTTCTTGCTGCGTTCCAGGGTTTCGCCACGTTCCAGATAGAACTTCCAGTTGCCCAGGCGGAAACCTACTTGGAGCATCCAGTCAATGGACTTGACGTTGTCGATATTCTGCCATTTGAATGCGTCGTCGATGGAGGTTTCTGCGTCGACGAAACCGTTGTACAGCCACTGTCTGCCCACCTTGACCCAGTTGGGCTTAATCAGGTTGTCTGCGTTTTCGAAGCGGAATCCGAGACCGTAGAAAACGTCGCGCTTTTGCCAGCCGAGATTCATGGTGGCACGGTCCCGTTCCTCGAAGTTCAGCTCCTTGTTAGGAACTGCCAGACGGCCGGTTTCGTAAATCTTCAACTGGTTTGCGTCAGGGAACTTGTTGTCGTGGCGGTAGGATCCGCTAAGGCGCAAGCTATAAGGCAGCAGGGCCAGCACATCTGCGGAGAATGCCGGGGCGAAGTCCACAATGTTCAATAGGGAACTGTTACGCTGCATACCGCCCTGGGCGCGGAACATCAGTGCTCCGAACAAAGTGTCAGAAACTTCTGCGTAACCAACTTCGCGGTCCTGGAAATATTTGCTCTTGCGTTTGTCGTTACCGATTTTTTCGGTGTTCAGGAATTCGTAATTGAATTTCAGTGTAGGATTCAATAATGTGTTGTAGCGGGCACCGAAACTTCCAAGGATGGTTTCATAGTTTGTCTTCAGAATTGTGTCTTGGTAAGTATAGTCGGAATGGGCGATGCCGTTGGTGTCAATATAATTGTTCACGCTCTTGGTGAACTTGGGCAGGGAATCTTCCTTGATTTCATGATTGCCGTAGGAAATGTCGGTGCTCAAGGTCAAGTTCTTGATGGGATAGAATTCAGCCCCTGCGCCGTAGGTTCGGGTTTTCATGTCGACGACGTAATAATTTGTCTGGAACTTACGGATGGAAAGATCTAGGGAGTCGATGATAACCTTGTGGTTGGGCTCGTCGGCATTCCTCAAATCCATGTAGTTCAATTTCGCATAGGCCTTACCGAATCCGAAACGCCAGGTGAGCATGGGCTGGATGTGCATGCTGTTCATGGCGATGTTTCTACCGCCAAAAGGAATCTGGGTGGAGTCACGACCTAAGGCGAAGTACGGAGAGTGGGCCACGTTGACGTAGCTGAATTCCTTGGAGTTGATGGTGGAATGGCTGGAGACTCCCAGGTCCAAGGTGACGGAGTCGGTGACCAGTCTTCTGAATTCCAGGCGCAGAGCGTTTCCGCTAAAGGCGGGGCGTTCCCAGTTCACGTCTACTACGGGGGTGTCTACCGCAACGCCCTTACGTTCTTCAAAAAGAATACCGTTCTCGCCGTTCAAGGTGAGGGTGCTTCCGTCGTAGCCCAGGCGGGTGGTGTAAAGCCCTGCCAGCTTGCTGGGATAGCGGCGGGTGAGCTGGCTGATTCCCATGGCGTAGGGGTCCAGTTCCGGGTTGCCCAAAATAGAAGTGCCCAAAAGCCATTCGGATTTTTGGCCGGAAATGTCGTAGGTGCGTTGCATTACCTCGTGGAGGGGAAGCACCCAACGGCCGGCGTCGGTTTCCCGGGGGGCGGGGTCGATGGTCCAGGGGGACTGGTAAACGGAATCCTGTGCCGCCGGCAGCTCGTACTTGTTGGGCTTTTGGATATCTGCGAAAACGCTTGTTGCTAAAAACAAGACCAGGGCTGCCAAAATTGCGAAGCTGGATTGATAACGGTTGGCGATCATGGTGGTCGTGCCCCGGGCGGTTAGTACCATTCTGCGCGGGACTTCTCGCGACGTTCGCGAAGGGCCTGTACCACGGTGTAGGGCATCTTGGTGCAGTTGGGAGGGTAGGTGCCGCTCTCGGTGTGGAAGTCGGAGCCGCCGGTGCCTACCAGGCCGTAGTGCTGGGCCATTTCCTTGTACTTGCGGCCCACGGCGCCCTTCTGGGACGGGGTGTAGATTTCCATGCCCTGCACGCCCCATTCCACCATTTGTTCGATGAACTCGTCGCTGACCCCGGACTTGTAGGGGTGGGCGAGCACCGCGATGCCGCCTGCGTTTTCGATAAGGCGGATGGTCTGCTGGGGATTGAGGCCCTTCTTTTCCACGAAGGCTACGCAACCGTCGCCCAGGTACTTGGTGAAAGCTTCGGAGAAACTTCCGATGTATTCTTCGTCCACCAGGGACATGGCGATGTGGGGGCGGCCGATGACCTTACCCTTGCAGTAGCTCAGCACCTTTTCGAAGGTGATGTCGATACTCAGGGCGTTCAGTTTCTTGATGATAGCCTTCACGCGGGTGATTCGCTGCTTGGTAAAGTCCTGAAGCTCCATGTTCAGGGCTAAGTTGGTGGGGTCGCAGTAGTATCCGAGAATGTGGATGTCCTTGCCCTGCCAAACGGAGGAAATCTCGATGCCGGGCAGGATTTCAAGGCCCAGGGCCTTGGCGGGTTCCACGGCCAGGTTGTAGCTGTCCAGGTTGTCGTGGTCCGTAATGGAAATGCAGCGGAGGCCCTTGCGCTTGCAAAGGGTGAGGAGTTCTTCCACTTCAAGGGAACCATCGGAAAGCTTGGTATGCAGATGCAAGTCTGCATAACCTCCGTTTTCGGTGATGATTGTGGAGAAACCTTTCTGCATTACTTAATCCCGTAATATTGGCTGAGGAGAGCGGCCTCGGAGGACTTGTCCGGATGAAGGCTCAGGTTCAGGAACGGATAGTTGTTCTCGCTGCAGAATCCGATTCTGCAGGGAGCGCCACTGATCTTGGCCAGGTAAAGTCTAGGAAGGAAGCTGTTGCCCAGGTAGATGACCACCTGGGGCGCGTAATCCTTGATCTTCTGTTCCATTTCCTCGAAAACTTGTTCGCCGTAGCGGCATTCCAGGTCGCTGTAGTAGATGGCCTGGGCGCGCTTGGCAGAAACCAATGCGTGCATGGATTCGTGGGACAGGAGCAGGGCATTCTTGAAGAATGCGTCGGGCATGGCGTGGGTAAATGTGGCCACATGCTCCATTTCCCGGGGGAGGATCACCAAGGTCTTGGGGTTACCCTTCAGCGCTTCTGGAAAATTGAAGGGGGCGGAATCGTCACCGGCTTTTTCTGCAAACCACTTGAACAACGATTCCTCTTTGCAGAATCGCTTGAAAAAGTACTTGAAACGGTCTGTAAAATATGGCGAGGGCTTCACTTGTTCTCCAAGGCAAATACAGCAGAAAATATATTAAAATTGGCGCAGGTCCTGTGTGTTTAAACTAAATTTGGCGTATGGCAAAGCAAAAGTTCTACGCGATCAAGACCCCTACCGAAAGTAAAATCGTTACCACCTGGGACGAGTGTGAAAAACTGACCCACGGTGTGAAGGGTGTTCTGTTCAAATCCTTTGGAACGAAGGCTGAGGCGGAGGCTTGGATTTCCGGCATGGCCGCTCCCGCTCCTGGTGGAATCCGCGTGTTTGTGGACGGGTCGTTCTCTCCGGGATTTCCCTATTCCGGCTGGGCTTTTGTTGTGACAGAAGATGACAAGGAAATCGCCCGAGGAAATGGTCTGACCGCCTTTGAAGCAGAGAGCCGTAATATCGACGGCGAAGTCATGGCTAGCTACCAGGCTATGCGTTGGCTAGATGCCAACAACAAGAATGGCGTGATTTGCCATGACTACGAAGGCATTGCCCGCTGGGCCAAGGGCGAATGGCAGGCCAAGAGCAACATTGCCAAGCGTTATGTGACTGCGGCTCAGCCTTATCTGCACCGAGTCAAGTTCGAGAAGGTTGCCGCCCATACGGGTGTCAAGTGGAATGAACTGGTGGACCAGTTGGCTAAGGAAGCCATTGCCGCCGGTAAAGCCCAAGCTAAAGAAAAGGCAGAAGGCTAAACTGCGCCGAAAACTAGTCACACTTCTTGCGGTTCTGCCAGGTGCTTTCGTTGAAAAGCTGACCTTCGCTTAAGCCGTACTTTTCCTGAATTCCCGCTTCGCGGATGGCGTCTTCAATGGAAATCTTTCCCTGAATTGCCTGGGTGTAAATCAGCACCTTGCGGCGGACTGTTTCCGGATCTTCGTTCAACATCTCCAGGCGGAAGTGGTTTACGCCTGCGGTACGGAGCTGCGGCATGAGCTTCAGTGCGGACTGAGGATGGCCTACGAACAAAGTGTTGCGGCATTCTGCATCGGATTGCAGGAAGTGGCGTTCGCCCTTGTGGTCCTGAATTTCAACCTTGTGCTGGGTGCAGATCTTTCCGCATTCCGGGAAGCGGCGGCCCGTGGTGAGGCTGCGTGCGAATGCGCAGTATTCGGAATGGAAGGCGGGCATGTACTGATGGAGCGTCAGTTCCAGGCGGCTTCCGTCAATGCTATCCAGCAAGTCGAAAAGCTGGGTGCTGTTCAAGTCCCAGGAAGGGTGAAGCGTGGTGAGTCCTTGGTCTAGGAGCCATTCATAGCTGGCGCTGTTGGCTGCATTCAGGCTGTAGTCACCTGTGAGCGGGATTCCGCTGTCCTTAAGAACGGAGAGGGCGCCCAAGTTACGGACCAAAGCGAAGTCGGGGCAAAGTTCCAGAATCTTTCGGAGGTAATGGTTTTCGCCGGGCTTGTGGACGCGAAGGGTTGCCATGCCCGCCTTGAAACCGAGATCACGAATCTGCTGCAGGGGTTCGTCGTATTTAACACCCCAGTCGAAATCCATAATGACGTTGTCTATAGCAAGCCCCTTGAGGGCGGAAATCTGCTCTGGGTTGCGGACCAGTACGGAGATAACCGGTTTTGCAACGTTGGCGGTGACGCCGAAGTTTTCTGCCTTCTGTGTAGAGGCGTTCTGAATGTTCTTCTTGGCGATTGCTGCCGCGGCCTTGAACTTTACGGTAATGTCCTGCAGGAACTTCTTGCCGTCGCGGGCGCTTGGGTTCAGTTCCTTCCACTGCAATTGGACTTCTTCCAACTGCTGGATGGCGGCCTGGCGCATGTTGCGCAGCACCTTTCCAGGAACGAAAGGTGCGCCGTCCACGCGGACCATCAGCGTTCCAAGTTCATAAGGCGTGGAGGCGAGGCCGCCCAGTTCCTTGCGGGCCAGCGCTTCGATAGCAGAAGGATCCACCCCGTTCTTCGCTGCTTCCAGAACGTTTTCGCTTTCCACAATGGCTGCCTTGTCCGCCCCCTGCATCAGGGTAACGCCAGCGAGCCAAACCTTCAGGGTCAGTTTTTCACCTACCGCTCCCGTCAATTCCATATTTACGGGGCGCTTCGTTTCCTGGTTGCGGTCCGTGAACGTCTTACGCAGCTCTTTTTCAAGGGCGGGGGAGTCGTTGCGGAACACGTCCATATTGCGGCCGATGTCTCGCATATCGAAATCGCGACCGAAATCCAGGCGCAACATGGGTCCCTTCCCGCGCATTCCGTCACCACGCTTCGTGTGAGGATTCTGCACCATCTGGGCGCCGTACAAACGGCTACCAGTGCTTACGCCGAAGGTGGCGTCTTCAAACAAGATGCCATCGCCTGCGCAGGGAACGCCAATTTCCTTGGTGTCGTCCAGTGCAACGAAAACAGAACCCCGTTCCACCTTAACAACCTTACCCAGGTACATACCGTGGTGATTGCTGAAGGTTCCGTTCACCAGTTCCTGATGGTTGTCGCCGTCCAGCCAGCCAGTGGAAAGACCGCGGGAGAACAACACTTCCAGCGGTTCCTTGTCCTTGTAATCCAGACCAAGGTCCGCGCGGTCACTAGCGTTGCCAAGGTTATTCAAAGCTTTCCTATATGCCCTAGTCACTGCAGCCACGTATTCGGGGCTCTTCAAGCGGCCTTCCACTTTCAAAGACTCGACCCCGGCCTCCCGCAGTTCCGCCAATTTAGGCAAGGCGCACAAATCCCGGGTGCTGAACAAGTACTGCGCATTGGTTTCGGTGTATTCCTTTCCGTCCACGAAAATGCGGTAGGGAAGGCGGCAACTCTGGGCGCATTGCCCGCGGTTTGCGGAACGTCCACCGAAGTTTTCGCTGGTGAGGCACTGTCCCGAATAGGAAACACACAAGGCACCGTGTATAAAGACTTCAATTTCCAGGTCGGTGCCTGCCTTGACCGCGGCAATCTGTTTTGCGGAAAGTTCACGACTCAAGACAGCGCGGTTAAATCCGATGGGCTTCACCAGGTTTACGCCCTCGGCGCTGGCCAAGGTCATCTGGGTGCTGGCGTGAATTTCCTGGTTCGGGCAAATGGCACGAATCAATCGGGCAAGACCGATGTCCTGGATAATAAATGCATCCGGTTCCAGCGCAATAATCTGTTCCAAGAATTCCGGCAACTGCTGAAGTTCACGTTCAAACACGAGAACGTTCATGGCCAAAAAGCTACGGACCCCGTGGGAGCGTGCATAGCGGATCATTGCTCCCACATCTTCGAAGGAGAAGTCCTCGGTGCGGCCGCGGGCATTCCAGTGGGGCACACCAAAGTAAACGGCATCGGCCCCGTTCTTGACGGCGGCTTCCAACATGTCCCAGGTTCCCACAGGAAGTAGCAATTCTTGATTTTTCATATCACGCATTTTTGTAGAACACAATTTTTATTCTCCGTCAAAAGATAAAAAATTCTATTTTATCTCCTAAATCAGGGCTTGCACTTGCTTGTGCATATAGGAGGATTTTATGAAAAAACATTTTAGTCGATATCTTGGCAAAACCGTGATGTCCTTGGCCGCCTTTTTCTGGGCGGGCTGTAGCGACAATCCAAATAATGCGTCCGAAGACCCGAGCCTAATCGGAGCCAAGGTTGATGTAAACAAAGTCATTGAAAATATGGGTGGCCCCGATACCACGGGCTTGAGAGGAACTACCGTTTCCGCTTTCAATTATTGTAACGTTGTGTATAGCTCTCGATTTGATAGTGATCCGTCTGAGGTTAGCGATGCTATTAAGGACGCTCGAAAGTCTTTCGAGGCATCTAGTGCAGGTTCAAAGATTTCCAGCAAACAGAAAAAATGTCTGGACGATGCCGCTTCTTTTATGGTTGTTGAAGCAATGTATGGAGTCGTGGCGTGTCCTGGCCTCACCGATCGTGAAGTAGATCAGGAATACATCGATGCCATTGTTGATGAATATGAAAGCCGTGTGTCTGAAATAAAGCATGAATTGGAACGATATAACGAACGTGTCGATGTGTGCGATGAAAAGGGTGAACTGCCTGATCCCTTGTCGGATATCTAATTCACATTTCCGTTCAAATTTCTATAATTAGGGGCATGAAAAAGTTTTTCCTGCCTCTTTTTATTTTGTCTGTTGCCGCAATGTCCTCTGCCATTATTGGATGCTCCGATAAGGAAGCCGAGGCAGAAATTGGTCGCCTGACCCAGGAAAATGCCTCCATGCAGCATTCCATCGATTCTCTCCAGCACACCTTGGACTCCCTGAACGCCTATGGTGACTCAGTGAAGGCTTCCCTCCGCAAGTTGGACATGGGCAAATAGACATGGGCAAATAAATCCCGGCTCGGTGATTCGCGTATTTACCCCTAAAAAGCCTTTTTTTGACGAAAAATCTCAAACCGCCACCTCCAGTCCGTCGGATTGGGGGATTTTTTGTGAATAAACTTGGGATTAAATCCCGAAAATTATCTATATTTGGCGCGTGACTGCTAGGTCCGCCGCTACGGTGGGGACCCTAAACCCGCTTCGCTGGCCCAATTATTGCCCGAAGCCCTTTGCCGTCAAGCCTCTAGGAGGCGTAGCCTTGTTCAAGGCAATTAAGATGGCCCCTTAACTAAACGCAGCAAGTCACACCGGCCTATGGGTTTATTTCCAGCCTGTACGCACGGTTAACCCTTACTTATGAGGTGCCCCGAATGGAATACATCGCAATCGCACTGTCTCTCGTAGCAGTGATTCTGTGCATTGTTATCCTTTCTAAGGTTAACAAGCTCCTTACTATGCTTCGTACCCCGATTTTCAAGAAGCTCACACCGGACATGAACTTGAAGCCGAATTCCCGCCGCCCGATCAACGGCCAGGAAATGGCTCAGCGCGGTGAAAAGGCTAACAAGGAAAATCGCCAGAACAACAACGGTAAGGACCGTCCTGCAAAGGAAAACCGCGAAAAGGCAGCTCCTGCTCAGCAGCAGCCGGCAAATCGCAACAACGAACAGCGTCAGGATCGTGGCAACCGCCGCGACCGTCGCGAAGGCCGTCCCGAACGTCCTCGTCGTGAAAACAACAACGTAGAAGCTCAGGCAGCAGCACCGGTTGCAGCTCCCGCAGCTCCTGCAGCAGCACCCGCAGCCGCTGAAGCTCCTGCCGCTCCCGCAGCAGAACGCCGCCCGCTGGCTCCGCGTATTCCGGTTGAAACTCCGGCCGCTCCCGTCGCAGCTCCCGCAGCACCTGTTGCTCCGGTTGTCGCTGAAGACGATATCGCCCCGGTTGAAACCACTTTCGATCCGTCCAAGGTTCGCTACGGCCGCCGCAACGTGATCAAGAAGGCTCCGGAACTCTCCGACGAAGAAGCATAATAGCTTAGAGCTTAAAGCGTAAAGCTTAAGGACAAAGCTTAAAAAGAATCCCTCGCAGAAATGCGGGGGATTTTTTAATTACGAGGTACGAATTACGAAGTATGAATTATTAGACTAAGCTAGGCGGCTTTGCCGCGATTTTTTTTTCGTACTTCATACATCATACTTCGTAATTATTCCTGAGTATAGAACCTTTCCAGTTTGGGGCTGCACTTGATGAAAGCATCCTGCAGCTTGGGGTCGAAATGGGAACCCATGGAATCCATGATAATCTTGAAGGCTTCTTCGAAGGAGAACTTGTCCTTGTAGCAGCGGCGGCTCACCAGAGCGTCGTACACGTCGGCCACTGCCATGATGCGTGCTTCCAGAGGAATTTCATCGCCCTTGAGGCCCTTGGGATAGCCGCTACCGTCGTAACGTTCGTGGTGGTAGTTGGCCACGTTCTTTGCGATGTTCACGAAATAGGGATCTTCGATGGTGGAGAGGAGGTTTTCCACGATGGCGGCGCCCTTTTCGGCGTGGGTCTTCATGGTGTTGAATTCGTCCGGGTTGAAACGGCCTGGCTTACGAAGAATCAAGTCATCGATGGCGATCTTACCCAGGTCGTGCATCGGGGCAGCCTTGACAATAGCTTCGCAGAATTCCGGGGTCAGTTCCATGGTGTTCTGTCTGAGAATTTCTTCTACGAGAATCTTCACGCACACGCTGGATCTTCTGATGTGTCCGCCGGTATTGCTGTCTCGGCTTTCCACCATGGTAGCCATGTTCACGATCATCTGTTCCTGGATGGCGTGAATATGCATGTTCTGGTTATTCAGGCTTTCCTTCAACTGGTCGTTGCTTACGCCAAGCTGGTTGATGTATTCCTGGGTCTTGGTGTCGTCTTCGATACCGAAGAGGTAACCATTCTTGATGCTGGAATAATCGATGCTGTGGAGGCTTGCCTTGAAGTGCTTGTCGCCCACGTTGATGTAGAAGGTTTTCTTGTTCGGATCCTTGCTGATCTTATCGATCCACTTCAGGATAGTCTGACTGGTGTAATCGGAATCCGTAAGTTTGGTGTCGATGCGGTGGGACTTCAGTTCCGGCAGCATTTCCAGGGCCTGGTCGTTTGCGCCCAGGAACTTCTTGCGCTGGGATACGTAGATGAAGCCTGTGGTGTTGCTGGACTGCAGGGAATTGACGATAGCGTTATCCAGGTCGTATTCTTCGCCCAAGGAAATGATGGTAAGGAAGATCAGTTCAGAGATGATGTAGACGGCGGGCATCACCAATGCGTCGCTGTCCATGGCTCTGGAAATAAAGAAGGAGATGATGCCCACGATTTCCAGAAGGCTCAGGAGCAGGAGGGTCTTCATGGAAACATTCTTCTTGGTGGAAGCGGAATAGATGATGACGAAAATGTCTGCCACAACGAAGAAGCCGAGGAAAATGTTGAACAGGAAGTGGGCGGGGCCGAATGCTTCTACGCCGAAGTTGCCTACTCCCATGACCATTCTATAGAAAGGCTTTACATAGTAGATGTCGCTGAAGCCAGCGGTGGAGGCGAGAATAAATATGAGGGTGCAGAAGATGGCGAGGATGGCCTTGATTCGGGAACTCAACTTGATGTTGCAAATGGAGAGGAATCCGAAGAAGACGAACAGGGGCAGATAGCTTGCGCCGAAGTAGGAAATCTTGTTTGCAAGAAGTGCTTCTTCCACATTGGTGGACAAAGCGAGAAACAGGTCGCCAAGAATGCCGACGGGGATTGTTACGAATATTGCGGGGTAGTAAAAATTAGTGGGCTTCTTATAGGTGTAAAGCAACAGGCCACAGTTTACTAATGCCAGAAACTCCATTATAATCAGATAACTGATTACATTCTGATCCATCGTTGATGCTCCTTATCAATCCTCATCTAGCCTAATCCTGTTTTCCACCTAATCCCAATTTAGATTTTTTTTCCAAATATTAAGAAAAAGATACATTATTCTGTATACATTTGTTTTCAATTGTGTGGTTTTTACACACAATATGTTGTAAGCGTATAAACAGTGCCGTTTTTGACAATGTTTTAGAAAAATTTTTACACAAAAGTGTCTTTTTTGAAACAAAAAAGGGCGACCTAGGCTGGTCGTCCCAATTTTTTTAATCTTTTTGGCCCTGAAAGGGTGCTTTTTAGAATTCGATGAGGCCCTTTTCTGCGTCGGCAAGGATCACCTTGGTAGCCATGCCGATGAAGAGGCCGTGGCCAACGATACCTACGATGTGTTCCAGGTCGCGAGCCAACTTGTCGGCATTGGCGATGGGCGGGAACTTGGCGTCGGCGATGAGGTTGCCGGAGTCGCTAATTACCGGGCCGTCCTTGCCGGGAGCGCCCATACGGACCTTAAGTTCGCCACCCAACTGCTTCACCTTTTCGGTAACAACTGCGATAGCGCCCGGGATGATTTCCAGAGGTACAGCGAACTTGGTGCCCAAGACGTCCACCTTCTTGCCGCTGTCTGCGATAATCACGTAGTTGTCGGTCATGGAAGCGACGATCTTTTCAAGCAGGTGTGCTGCACCGCGGCCCTTGATGAGGTTGCGGTTGTCGTCGATTTCGTCGGCGCCGTCGATGACCATATCCAGATGGGAGACTTCTCCCATTTCCTTCAGGGGAATACCGAGAGCGCGGCACTGAAGAGTAGTGCTCCAGCTGGTGGATACGCCAACGACCTTGATGCCTTCAGTCTTGATGCGTTCTGCAAGACGATTCACCATGTGGGCCGCGGTGCTGCCTGTACCAAGACCGACGGTCATACCGTCCTTGATCATGTCTGCTGCCTTAACGCCAGCTGCCTTCTTCAGTTCGTCCATGGATGCCATTAGCGCCATCTCCTGTTGAAATTGTCGGGGTTGTGTCCGAAGTCGCTGCCGAATGTGTCGGCGTCGTCTTCGAGATCGTCAAATTCATCGCCTTCCTTGTCCGGGAAACCGGATTCCAGTTCCGTAAAGGAAGGTTCTTCAATGGCAACGACCTTCACGTCGAAAGTGAGGTCCTTGCCTGCAAAGGGGTGGTTTCCGTCGACAATGACGGTGTCCTTCTTGATTTCCTTGATGATGTAGACTCCGTCGGCTTCGTCCTCGTTGCCTGCTTCGCCTTCTTCGCCATCAAGATTGAGGCCTGCGATAAAGTCGTCGGCGTTGTCGGGCAGCTGGAATTCGCGGATATCATCGTCCTGGGTCATTTCCAGTTCCATTCCCAGCCAGATTTCGCCGATGTCGCTGAGTTCCTCCTTGGGAACTTCAAGAATCATGTCTTCGCGGTAGGGGCCGTAGCCCAGCATGCAGGGAATATCTACAGAGAAAAATTCGTTCAGGTGACGACCGCACAAGGCATCTTCCAGTCCAGGAATGATGTTGTTGAAACCGTGGATGTAGGTGAAGGGGTGCGTTGCGGGCACTTCTTCCAGGATTTTCCCGGTCTTTTCCTTGAGCGTATAGGCAATGCTGACTTTCAGCTTGTCTTGAATCGTTTCCATACCTCCAAAAGATAGTAAAAAATTGAATAATCTCTCGTCTCTTGTCTCTCGTCTCTCGTCTATTTATTTAAATTAAGCCCATGCTTTACGGTATTTGTTCTGATATCCATTCCAACGCGGTTGCTTTCGAGGCTGTTCTCCAGTCCATGAAGGACAATAACGTGGATAGGAAGATTTGTTTAGGTGATTTGGTTGGTTATGGTGTGGACCCGGACGAATGTGTCCGTTTGGCCCGCGAAAATATGGACGTTTGCATTATTGGCAACCACGACAGTGTGGCCATCAAGTACGAATCCAGCGCTGGTTTCAACCCTTATGCCAAGCAAGCCATTGAATGGACTCAGAACCATTTGTCCAAGGAATCCGTGGAATTCATGCGTTCCTTGCCGTATATTCACGAAGAAAACGATATTTGCTTTGTCCATGCTTCGCCCTTGAGTCCGGCGGACTGGGTCTACGTGACCGAACTGGAAGACGCCCTGGACGCCTTTGACCATTTTACCGGCCGCTACTGCTTTGTGGGCCATACCCACAGCCCTGTTATCGTGGCAAGCCGCCCCATGGCCATTCCCAAGATTCTGGACGAGTACGAATATACCATCGAAGACACCGAACGTCTTCTGGTGAACGTGGGTAGCGTAGGCCAGCCCCGCGACCGCGATCCCCGCTCCTGCTGGTGCCTGCTGGATACCGAAACCAAGTGCATTCGCCTGATCCGTGTGGACTACGATGTCTACGAGACCCAGGAACGCATGCGCAAGGCCGACATGCCGAACTTCCTCATCGACCGCCTCGCCGTAGGCCGCTAGCGCGACCAATTACAAAGTACGAAATATGAATTATGAGATTATAATCGCGGCTTTGCCGCCTTGCTTTATCTTGTAATTCGTAATTCATAAATCATAGTTATCGAAGATCATGAAGTGGGTTCTAGCAGTTTTTGGAAAGGCAGGTTCACCGTACATCGCCGACGAGGTGGACAAGTACGTGAAGCGCCTCCGTGGGGGAGCCATCCCTCTGGAAGTGGTGGAACTGAAGGAGTCCAAGCTGGATGACCGAGTGCAGTCCCTGGCGCAGGAAGCGGCCCTCTTCGTGAAGAAGTTCCCCAAGGGAGAGTTCAAGCGCGTTATTTTGTCTGAAGAAGGCAAGCTGATGGATACGGTTAAGCTATCCGACATGCTGCGCGATCGCTTTCCTGGAAATGTGGTTTTCTTGATCGGGTCAGCATACGGTATCGACGAGAATTTGAAGAAGTCGGCGGACATGCTGCTTTCCCTTTCGCCCCTGACTTTTACCCACGACCATGCCCGCATTATTACGGCGGAACAGCTTTATCGTGTGCAGATGGTGATGCAAAACCATCCTTATCACCACCGTTAGTGCTAGACTCGGGCTAGCTTCATCTGGCAGGCACAAACGCTCGCTTTGATAAAAATCACAATCGTTTTTCCAGCTAAAAAAGTTTGAACGCTGCGAAAAAAAATATTTATACTTGAAGCGTATGGACGATATTAGCAAACTTCACTTTGAGTACTTTCTCAGAAACCACGAAAAAAGGGTTAACCATTTCTTCGGGTACGTTCTTTGGTTTTGCTGCCTTGTAGGTCCCGCCATTGCCGTAGGAGTCTTGCTAGGCGCGTTTCCTGATGTAACGTTGTCCTCGTGTCTGCAGACGCTCTTGATCGCACTTACCTTTGCAGGTGGGCATGCGATTCTTTATAAAAAGATTCCTGAAAGTGCAGTAATCAAATATGTGGGCCTTTTTGGAACGCTTTTCACCATCTATACCATGTGCATAGATCACATTGGCATCTACTTGTCCTACTTCTTTGTTCCCATGACCAGTTTGCTGTACTGCCGTCGCCGTACATTCCTTTCTGTTTGTGGAGTCTCCTACGTAGTGCTGCTGATTTGCAACTGGCAGATTTCCGACTACATGGCAGGACTTCGTTCTGATATTGACGCTGTTCCCTGGTTTGTGGGCATCGTAGGTGGAGAAACCATTGAATTCCTGATAATGATGGTCAGTGGCTTGTTTATTAACAAAGTAATGCAAGAATACTTGCACACCATGTACAGCAACGAACTTACAATCAACAAGAACGAGATCGCCTCGTATACCGATGAACTTACCGGTCTTTGGAACCGCCGCTACATGGAAAAGGCTTTCGACAAGTACATTGTTGTGCAAAAGAACCTTGGTGCCATGATGGTGGTGGACCTTGATTTTTTCAAAAAGATTAACGATGACTACGGCCATTTGGAAGGCGATAAAATTCTCAAGCGCTTGTGTGAAACACTTCGCAATACGTTCTTCGGCGACAATGTTTCCATCTGCCGCTTTGGTGGTGACGAATTCGTTCTCCTGTTGCCCAGCGTTCAGACATTTTCCGAACTGTCCGTGAGCATCAGCAAGTTGTTCGCCAAGGCGGATGAATTGTTCTCCTCGGATCCAAAGTACAGCGTCCTTTCTCTATCCGTTGGTGCAGCCTTTGTCAAGGAAGAGGAAGTGAATTTTGAAAAGGTCTTTGATCGCGCAGATAAGGCCTTGCTCCAGGTAAAACGCTCGGGTAGAAACGCATTCCAGATCTACGTGGATGAACCGGAAAATTCCTAGTTTGGTTCACGGTTTGCCCTGATGTGGCGCAGCATTTTGTGAAGACTGCCGATATGCTCGGCGGTCTTTTTCTATCTTTTGCCCCGAAAAATTGAACCTCGAGCCTCGTGCCTCGAAACTGGAACCTCGAGCCTCGAACCTGGAGCCTATATATGAATCCGGAAATTGAAAAACGCCGTACTTTTGCAATCGTCAGCCATCCTGACGCTGGTAAGACTACTATTACTGAAAAATTCCTGTGGTACGGTAACGTCATTCGCGAAGCGGGCCATGTCCGCGCCAAGTCCAACCGCAGCTACACTGTTTCCGACTGGATGAAGATCGAACAGCAGCGCGGTATTTCCGTTTCCAGCTCCGTGCTGAACTTCCCCTTCGAAGGTTGCATGTTCAACCTGGTGGATACCCCGGGGCATCAGGACTTCTGCGAAGACACCTACCGCGCCCTTACCGCCGTTGATGCCGCTCTCGTACTTATCGATAGCGTGAACGGTGTGGAAAAGCAGACTATCCGTTTGATGAATGTCTGCCGCATGCGACACACTCCCATCATTACCTTCATTAACAAGATGGACCTGGACGGCCGCCATGTGCTGGACCTTCTGGATGAAATCGAAAACATCCTGAAGATCAAGGTGGCGCCTTTCACTCTGCCCATTGGCGTGGGTAAGCTCTTCAAGGGCGTGTACTCCATTGCCGACAACACCTTCCATACCTTCAACAAGGAAGAAGGGGAGCAGCAGCTCATCCAAATGACCGGCCCCGACGATCCCCGCCTGGTGGAAATGTGCGGCGAGAACTGGGTGGAACAGTTCAAGGAAGAATATGAAATGGTCACTGGCGCCATGGATCCCTTCGACCACGAAAAGTTCCTGAAGGGGGAGATGTGCCCCGTGTTCTTTGGCTCTGCCGTGAACAACTTCGGTGTGCGTCAGCTGCTTAACGCCTTTGCCAACCTGGCCCCGCCGCCGCTGGTCCGCGAAACGGACAAGCGCCCTGTGGACCCCGGTGAAGAACCTTTCAGCGCCTTCGTTTTCAAGATCCAGGCTAACATGGATCCCAAGCACCGCGACCGCACCGCGTTCCTGCGTATCTGCTCCGGAAGCTTTACCCGTGGTGAAAAGGTTTTCCACGTGCGTACTGGCCGCGAAATCCGTCTGGCTGCGCCCACCGCATTCCTTGCTAAAGATAAGGAAGTCATCGACCACGCCTGGGCTGGCGACATCGTGGGTATTAACGACCCGGGCCTGTTCCGCATTGGCGATACCCTTACCGATGGCGAAAAGATGAACTACACCGGCATTCCCGACTTTGCCCCGGAACACTTCGCCCGCGTGACCTTGCTGAACCCGCTGAAGTCTAAGCAGATGGCCAAGGGCCTGGCTGAACTTTCCGAAGAAGGTGCAACCCAGCTGTACGAACCCATGAAGTCCGCCATTCCCGTGATCGGTGTGGTGGGTGAACTGCAGTTCGACGTGCTGAAGTTCCGCCTCCAGAGCGAATATGGCGCCGACGTGTCCCTAGACCGCGTGCCTGCCCACGGTATCCGCTGGGTCAACGGCCCCGAGAAGGATGTGAACAAGTTTGCCGAAGAATACGCCATGGACTGTATGTTCGACAAGGAACGCAACCTGGTTTGCCTGTTCCCCAACGAATATCGCCTGAATTTGGCCATGAAGAACTACGAAAACCTGACCTTCGCAGAAACTTCCCAAGGTTAAATAATCCGCTATTATATATATTTCAATTAACTAACTAAAAGCCAGGGGGCGACCGCGCTCTTAGGTTAAAACTCTAAAGGATGAACATGAAACGTCTCTCTATTGCCGCTATGGCTATTTGCGTTGCTGGCCTTGTTGCTTGCAACCAGGCTTCTGCCGGTGGTTCTTTCAACCAGCAGGCCAAGATTGAAACTCTCGAAAAGAAAGTTGCCGAACTTGAATCCAATGTGGAAGCAGTGGCCTACATTCTCGAAAAGCGCGCAGGCATGAGCATCGAAGATGCCAAGAAGGAAATGGAAGAAGCCAACAAGGTTTGGGATATTCCTGTTGAAGATTCTCCGGTCTTTGGCCCGGATAACGCTAAGCTCACCATCGTTGAATTTACTGAATTCCAGTGCCCGTACTGCAGCCGTATCGCTCCGACCGTCAAGGACCTCATGGCCAAGTACCCCAACGACATCAAGTTTGTCTACAAGCACTTCCCGCTGTCCTTCCACCCCAACGCACGTCCGGCAGCAGCAGCTTCCATCGCTGCTCAGAAGCAGGGCAAGTTCTGGGAATTCCGCTATGCTTTGGCACCCCACAGCAGCCGCCTCAGCGACTCCATCTACGTGGAAGTTGCTAAGGAAGTTGGCCTGAACATCGAACAGTTCAACAAGGACCGCGAAATGACCGACGAAATGAACGCCCGTATCCAGAAGGACTTCGACCTCGGTGCAAAGGTTGGCGTTCAGGGTACCCCGAACTTCTACATCAACGGTAAGCGTCAGGATCGCTTCAGCCCGGATCTGGTTGAAAAGCTCCTGAAGGAAGCCAAGTAATTGGTTCAATCTGTGTACGCGAAACGTATTCGCGTACGCATTTTTTACACTGAAAAGATTTAATTTAAACTCAAACTAAACACAAACAAAGGATGCGATATATGATGAAGCGTACATTGACTGCTGCTACCATCGCTGCTCTCAGCTTTGGTGTCACAGCTACAATGGCTCAGCCGAAAGCACCCCGCGTAGTTCCTTACAAGTTCTTCGACGATTCATATCGTCCGGGTGGCTTTGACTACGCATACGGCGGCAAGAGCAAGGGTATCACTGTAACTAAGGACGGCGGCTACAAGTCCAAGTCTGCCTTGAATATCAAGCTGGACCCCAGCGAATATTCCGGCGCTTCTGTTTGCCTTTACAACGAAACCTTCGACCTCAACAAGTTCATGCTTGACTCCAAGCTCGAATTCATGATCAAGGGTAAGAAGGGCGGCGAAACCGTTAAGATTGGTCTTATCGACGAAGAAGTTACTGACGGCAAGAAGACTCAGGTCGTTCTCCCGATGAACAAGTACATCCAGGGTGGTGCAGTTACCACCGATTGGAAGAAGGTTTCCATTCCTCTCGTCGACTTCCCGGACCGTGGTCTCTACTGGGACAACACCCGTAAGTCTGAATTCCCGGCTCGTATTGACTGGGACAAGATTGCTGAAATCCGCTTCTCCATCGACAAGAGCGGCGAAAAGGATTTCGAAGTCTGGGTTGACAACATCGAAATCGTGAAGGGCAACAAGAAGGCTGCTCCCAAGAAGAAGATTGTCTACTGGGACGAAAACGAAGACGTTATCGACGGCCCGAAGGACGCTGCTAAGCTCGACGGTAAGGTTAAGCCGGTCGCTAATGGCGTGTTCTACTCCGATGGCCTGAAGGGCTTCAGCTACAGCTACGGTGGTCTCTCCGCTCAGCGTGAAGCTGACTCCAAGACTCCGGGTAACAAGAACGTTCTCGCTCTCTACATCGATAATAACGACTGGTCCGGTGTGACCTACTCTCTCGGCGAAGGCAAGTTCGTTGACTTGTCCAAGGTCCGCAACAAGGGTGGTCTCTACTTCTGGATCAAGGGTAAGCTGGGTGGCGAAAAGGTCTATGTTGGTCTTCTCGACAACCAGGGCAACGACATCAAGAGCCAGACCAAGATTAGCCTCAACGACTGGATCGAAGGCGCTAAGGTCGGCACTGATTGGAAGCTCGTTAAGATTCCTCTGAAGAAGTTCACTGACAAGGGTAAGGCTTGGGATGCTAACAAGCAGGCTGAAGTCGCCAAGGATATCCAGTGGAACAAGATTCAGGAAATCCGTTTCTCTGTTGGCAAGGGTGAAAACCAGGGTGAACCGGGTAAGCCGGCTCCTGTGACCATCTTCGTTGACCAGATCACCTTCACCGAAACCATCGACTGGGTTGACCCGGATATCAAGTGGGACAACTGGAAGTCCAAGGCTCCGGACATGGTTATCTCCGACTTCGAAGGCAAGTTTGCTAAGGATAAGTGGGAACCGTCCTTCGGTCCGAAGTCCAAGGCTGAAATTGAAATGCCGTACAAGACTTCCAAGCTGGATGGCAATTCTCTCTTCATCAAGCACTTCGAAATGTCCGACTGGGTCGACTTCGTTCTCGACTTCACCAAGAATGGTGCTGCTCACGACGCTAAGGCTCGTGACTGGACCAACCACTGGGGCATTATGTTCGACGTCTACTCTGAACGTGCATGGCAGTCCATCACCGTCCAGATTGGCGACGCTGGCAACGAACTCTTCGTTTCCAACACTGGTGTACCTCGCGGTCGTTCCACTGTGATCGTTCCGTTCCGTACCTTCAGCAAGTTCCCGTACTATCAGCCGCCTACCGCTAAGGAAAACGGCATCTTCGACCTGAAGGGTGTTGTATCCCTCGACTTCAAGCCGGGTGGAGAAGGCTCTAACGGTTCCTTCGAAATTGACAACATCAAGCTCACCAACCAGAAGGAAGTCAAGGCTGCAGAACGTCCGGCAGTTGTAAAGGTTGACGTTAAGGGCTCTGACCACGTTATCAACCCGAACATCTCTGGCGGCCTCTTCGGCATCAACGCTGCACTTTGGGATGGCGACATGCTCGACAATCCGAAGTTCAAGACCCAGACTTGGGAATATGCAAAGCGCATCAACCACGGCATTATCCGTTACCCGGGTGGTCTCCGTGCTGATGACGACCACTGGAAGGAAATCCTCGACAACCATGACTGGATGGTCGATACCGACGAATTCCTCGCTTGGTTGAAGAAGACCGGCTCCAACGCTATGTTCACCGTGAACTTCGGTTCCGGTACTGAACAGGAAGCTGCTGCATGGGTTAAGCATACCAACATCGACAAGAAGGCCGGCATCCTCTACTGGGAAATCGGTAACGAAGTCTACGGTAACTGGCATCCGTACTACGAAAAGTATGGTAAGGACGGCGGTACCATCTATGGTAAGCGCGCTCGCAAGTTCATCGAAGCCATGAAGAAGGTTGACCCGACCATTAAGGTTGCTGTGCTCGGCGTTCTCGACGGCGCATGGAACGACAACGTTCTTAAGGAAACTGCTGATATTGCTGACGGTATCATCGTTCACCACTATCCGCA
Organism: Fibrobacter sp.; assembly: GCA_024399015.1. GTDB lineage: Bacteria > Fibrobacterota > Fibrobacteria > Fibrobacterales > Fibrobacteraceae > Fibrobacter. The sequence continues at coordinate 44,340 of JAKSIC010000015.1, read as the reverse complement.
GCACTTCGGTGAAGAAAACGACTTCGCTATGCTTTCCGCTCCGCAGGATCTTACCCCGATCTACACTCGTCTGCACAAGACTGTAGAAAAGTGGTCTAAGGGTAAGGACAAGAAGCTGGAACTCTGGCTCACCGAATGGAACTCTGTTGACTTCAACCCGGGTCCGCAGACCATCGCTCTCGAAAACGGTCTGTTCGTCGCTGACTACCTGGCTATGCTCGCAACTGAAAATGTTGACAACGCACAGTACTGGGATATTCACAACGACATCACTCCGGAAGGCGGTGACTACGGTTACCTGACCCGTTCTGCAGAAGAATGCATGAACTGCCCGCGTCCCAGCTACTGGGCTTTCCAGATGGCTTCCGACGCTCTCCGCGGTAAGCTCCTCAAGACCACCATCACTGGCGACAAGGAATCTCTCCTCACTACTTACTACACTGAAAATGGTAAGAAGAAGAGCCTCCTGGTGATCAACAAGAGCCCGTACAGCGACTACGAATTGAAGCTTGATATTCCGGGCTTCAAGGGCAAGGCTAAGATTCAGACTTTGGACCGCAGCTCCGAAAAGCTGAAGCCCGGCTTCGAAAACGATCCGGCTAAGAAGGCTAAGTCTGTTGATCTGTCCAAGCCGGTCAAGGTCGGCAAGCGTACCGTTAACCTCATCGTTATCGAATAAGCTTTGACTTAAGGAAGAGCCCCGCTGAGTTAACTCTCGGCGGGGTTCTTTTTTTATCAAAAAATGCATCATTGCTCTTTTTTTCTTACATCACGTTTTTTTTGTTGCACAATGGTAAACTTTTTTATAATTTTGGCTCGGGTTAAACGGATGTGATGCTTATCACGTTTGTAGATTAGGAGGTTTAAGCTTGTTTTCGCCATTTGGGCAACAAGGTTTTCTTCCTTAAATTTTGGTGTTTGTTCGGATTTTGGCATGCCTCGGATAGGGACGCCTATTTGTTGTATGCATAAAATTTTGATGCTAGGCTTATCGGGTTGTTAGGGGGGCCGGTTAGGAGTGTTGGTTAGGAGACCACAAAAAGCGGCGTAGCTTTCGGGCTGCGTCGTTTTTTTATATTTGCTAAATGATAGGAGGTTATGTGAGAAAATTTGTTTTTTTATTGTTGCTCTTGCCGATTATCGTATTGGCATCTAATGGAACTCTCAAAGGTTCTGGTACTTCAGAAAATCCTTGGCAAATTGAAGACTATGAAGACCTGAAGGCTATTGGCACAGGATCTTACCTCTATAACGAACACTATGCACTGACCAAGAATATTGACGCTTCTGCCTCTTATAAAGAAAATTGTGCAGACGGATTTTGTAGCGGATTTACACCCATTGGCAAGAAAAAGGATGCTAGAGACTCCTTGTTTTTTTCTGGCACCCTTGATGGAAGAAATCATATCATACGAAATCTACGAATCCAGTCTTTAAATGAAGATGAATACCATTGCAAGAGTAATATTGGCTTTGTGTATCAGCTAAACGGAACTCTTGAAAATATTCGTTTTGATGGACTGCATGTAATTGGTTGTATTACGACTTCGGATTATGTTGGATCCGTAGCTGTCCTTGTGAAAAGCGGAACATTAAGGAACATCGCTGTAACGAATGGCTATGTTCAAGGCCATTCTACTGTTGGTGGTATCGTTAGCCGTGTTTCGGATGGCGAAATAAACCATGTTTCTTTCCAGGGAAAGGTTGTTGGCATGAACGAGGTGGGAGGCTTTGTCGGTAAAGCTGTGTCTTATGCTCGTTTTAATGTAACTAATCCTCTGATTGATAGTTCCTCTGCAGATGTAGATATTGTTGCTTATGGAGGAAAAGTTGGTGGCTTTGCCGGCGAAGTCTTTGGCAAGGGACTCGATGGCATTGCCCACAGTACGTCTTCGGGAACTATTAGGGTTGGTGAATCTACGAGTCAACTAGGTTACGGAATTAATGTTTTTGACATCAACGAAAGCAAAGTTTCATTTGGCGGATTTGTTGGATACTTTGAAGATGGAACCATTTCGCATTGCAAGTCTTCTGTAGATATTATGGGGCATGGATTGACTCAATCTGTGAAAAAAGCCGGCGGCTTTGTTGGCGAGAATTTTGGAACCATTAAGTATTCTTATTCTACAGGAAACGTTTATGGTACTAATACATTGGGTGGCTTTGTTGGAGCAAATCTTGTAGATCAGAGTGATTCCGGTATTGTTGAAAATAGCTACGCCCTTGGATCTGTTTATACAAAAAGAAAAGGAGTAGCCGCAGGGTTTGCTGGAACAAACGATGGCCGTATAGAAAACGTTTATTCTGTCGGTTTTGCTGTTTCTCAGGATAGCGCTTGCGTCTCTGTCTGTAAAAATAAGGGCTCTGTAAAGGGGGCTTACTGGAATGCTGATATTTCAGGAAGCTCTTCAAGTGATGTTGGTGTTGGCTTGACTTTTGAACAGATGACCCATATGAGTTCTTTTGAAGGATGGGGTGAACTTTTAGACGAAATCTATGTGTTTGATGTTCTTGTTGGCGGTAGCGGAGAACCGATCTGGGATATTGTGGAGGGAGAAACTTTACCCTTCCTTTATGATGTAAAATCTGAAAAGAAAAATGCGATTCCCTTTGCTGAACCGACTGCAAGTGCAAAGTGGACGGAATCCCCTGTGGTTTCTGCAGCAAATGATATGGACGTTGAGTTCTTTGGTCGTTGGACGGGACTAAATTCCGCAAATGAATACACGTTAGATTCTGTTCATTATAGGCGTGATGTAGGGGATACTGTATACTACGGCTATCAAATTGGATATGCTCTTGATGGTGATACTATTTGGGGTACAAGCAGCTATGTGGCTGTGCCTAATAAATTTGAAATAGCAACTTTGGATGATTTGCAGAAAATCGGTAATCATAAAGGTTATCCTTTGAATGGCCATTATACTTTGATCGCAGATATCGATGCCTCTGGTGTAAAGTTTAAACCGATTGGCTCTCAGGAGCAGCCTTTTGTTGGATCTTTTGATGGCCAAGGCCATGTCATTAAGAATTTGTCCATCAATGAACCCTATGCGGATGATGTAGGTCTGTTTGCTGCACTTGCAGAAGCTAAAGTCGTTAACCTCGTCTTTGAAAATGCTTTTATAAAAGGACGTTGGTTAGTGGGGGTTGTTGCTGGCAAGGCAGAATCAGCTTTTGTAGAAAATGTTGTATCCTATGGTGGCCGTGTTGAGGGCAAGTCTTATGTAGGTGGCTTGTTCGGTTATCTAAAGGGAGAATTTATGCTTACAAACTATAGTCGTCTTGGTAGTAGCGGTTCTGTTCTTGGCAAAGAATATGTAGGCGGTGTTGTCGGAAAGGTATATAGTGGTGTTTTGACAAAAGTTTATGCGGAGAGCTATGTACGCGGCCACGTCGATGTTGGTGGGGTTGTTGGAGAAAATCACAATGGAACAATTAAAGAAATTTATTCTGCAGGAATTGTAGTCATGGATGAAGGCGGATACCAAGGAGGACCTATCGCTGGATCTGTAGACTCGGATTATGGATATTCTTCGTGCTATTTTGACAACGATATCCTCTCTAAAGTAGACGATTATTATAACATTGAAAAGGGCGATACTGCTCGTACTACAGAACAGATGATGACCCTGGCAAACTATGTTGGCTGGGATTTCGAAAACGTTTGGACTATAGATGAAGGAAAATCTTATCCCCGCTTAAAAACGGCTAAGCCCTTTGAAAAAGCTGTACCTGTTGAACCCACTCCAGACGATCCTGACTTAGAAGATTATCCTGCTCCTATTGACCCGGATGAATTGAATCCAGAAGATCCGAATGCAGAAAATCCGAATCCTGGCGATTCTGATCCAGATGATTCTGATAAGAATCCGCTTTGTGTAGAGAATTCTCTCGTGAAATCCGGCTCCAGCTTGAAGGCTGTTTCCAACGGCTCTTTTGCCGAAATCGTGTTCAGTACTCCTGTGGCAGGGTTCGTTAAGTTGGATGTCCTTGATATGCGTGGTAAGGTTGTTGCTTCCAAGTCCCTTGGTAGCTTGACTGCAGGATCGTACTTCCAAACTTTGGATATGACATCTTTGAATAGGGGTCGCTACATCGTGGCTCTTCGCGTCAATGGACGTATGACAGAAAACGCAGTGCTTTCCATAAAGTAGTACAGAAAAAATTAAACCAAAGTTTGTGAAGAAATGAAAAAAAGACCTCGCGTTTTGCGAGGCCTTTTTTAATTGCTTTTGGCGAACTATCGTTCAAGCTTGAAGAATACGGCACCCAGAGGCGGAACCTGAACGTTCATGCTCTGAGCGCGGTTCTGCCACGGGATCTGTTCGGTCTGGACTTCGCCGCAGTTGCCCACGTTGGAGCCACCGTAGATGCTAGCGTCGGTGTTGAAGATTTCCTTCCACTTACCGGCGGTAGGTGCACCCAGGCGGTAGTCGTTGCGGACCACCGGAGTGAAGTTAAAGACGCAGATGATTTCGTTGCCGTGGTCATCCTTACGGACAAAGCTTACGATGGAGTTGTCGGCGTCATCGCACCAGATCCATTCGAAACCGGTATGGTAATGGTCAATTTCCCAGAAGGGGGCGTTGTCCTTGTAGATGTGGTTCAAGTCCTTCATCATGGCGAGGATCTTGCCGTGGCTATCCCAGCTGACCAGGTGCCAGTCCAGGGAACGCTTTTCGCACCATTCACGGAACTGACCGAATTCGTTGCCCATGAAGTTCAGCTTCTTGCCCGGATGTGCGTACTGGAAGGCGTAGGTCAAACGGAGGTTTGCAAACTTCTGCCAGTTGTCGCCAGGCATCTTGCCCAGCATGGAGCCCTTGCCGTGAACAACTTCGTCGTGGCTGAACACCTGGATGAAGTTTTCGGAGTAGGCGTACACCATGCTGAAGGTGAGGCTGTTGTGGTGATACTTACGATGGATGGGCTCGTGCTGGATGTAGCTGAGGAAGTCGTTCATCCAACCCATGTTCCACTTGTAGTGGAAGCCCAGGCCGCCCTGTTCAGGAGGACGGGTGATGCTGGGGAAGCTGGTGGATTCCTCGGCAATGAGGATGCCGTGGGGAGCCAGGCGGCCCATCACAGAATTCAAGTGCTTCAGGAATTCAAGAGTGTCGTAGTTGATGTTGCCGCCATCCTTGTTGGGGACCCATTCGCCGGGGCCCTTACCGTAGTCTAGGTACAGCATACTTGCAACGGCGTCTACGCGGAGACCGTCGCAGTGGAATTCCTTGAGCCAGTACATTGCGTTTGCAATGAGGAAGTTCTTGACTTCGTTACGGCCCAGGTTAAAGATGTAGGTGCCCCAGTGGGGGTGTTCGCCCTGGCGGGGGTCTGCGTGTTCATAGCAGGCGGTGCCGTCGAAGCGGCCAAGGGCGTGGGCGTCCTTGGGGAAGTGTGCGGGAACCCAGTCGATAATCACGCCGATTTCGTTCTGGTGGCAAAGGTCCACGAACTTACGGAACTGGTCGGGAGTGCCGTAGCGGCTGGTGGGGGAGTAGTAACCGGTAACCTGGTAACCCCAGGATTCGTCCAGCGGGTGTTCGGCCAGAGGCAGGAATTCCACGTGGGTGTAGCCCATTTCCTTCAGGTAAGGAATGAGGGTTTCGGCCAGCTCTTCCCAGTTCAAGAAACGGTCCGGATCTGCGGGGTCGCGACGCCAGGAGCCGGCGTGGACTTCGTAGATGTTCATGGGGCTGCCAAAGACCTTGGTAGCGGTATGGGTCCACATGTACAGGTCGTCGCCCCATTCGTAACCATCCAGGTGGGTGGTGATGGAGGCTGTTGCCGGGCGCACTTCAGAAAGCTTTGCCAGCGGGTCCACCTTCACGTGGAGGTTGCCGTCGGCGCCGTGGATTTCGAAGCGGTAAAGTTCCCCTTCGCCCAGGTTCGGGATAAAGATTTCCCAAATGCCGCTGGAGCCAAGCATGCGCATCTGGTGGCGGCGGCCGTCCCAGCTGTTGAAGTTACCGATGACGGATACGGCCTGAGCGTTAGGAGCCCATACGGCGAAGTGGATGCCCTTGAAGCCCTGGTGTTCCACCAGGTTGGCGCCCAGCTTGCGGTAAAGTTCGTAATGGGTGCCGCTGGCAATCAGGTGACGGTCAAAGTCAGAAAGCACCGGCAGGAATGCATAGGGGTCGGTAACGGTGTATTTGTTGCCATCGCCCTGACGGATATTCAGGTTGTAGAAGAAAGGCTCGTAGTCCTTGTCGAGAATAGCTTCGAAAAAGCCGGTGTCGCCAATCTTCACAAAGTCGAATTCAAATTCGCCATCGCAGGATTCACCTGTGATGTAGGAAGCCTGGGGCTGGTAGGTACGGATAACGGTCTTTACGCCCTTGTCCGTGTTCAGCGGATGAATACCTAGGATCGAAAACGGATCCTTGGTGCCGAAATTCCAAATAGCCTGCATGTCTTCCGACGTCAAACTGGTAAAATCATTCCATTCCATAATAATACTCCTGGGCGAAACTCGGTCTACCAAATAGGCTGTATTCACCCACATATTTAAAGTAAATATAAGTAAAAGAAAATTAAATACCCATAATTACTATCTTTTTTTTCGTATGAATAAGCGTGTTTTGACTATCCAGGATATTTCCTGCTTTGGCCAGTGTTCTTCTACGGTGGCATTGCCTATTGTTTCCGCTTGCGGTATCGAATGTGCTGTACTTCCGTCAGCTGTGCTCTCCACCCATACAGGCCGTTTTAAGGGTTATACTTTTAGGGATTTGACCGACGACCTGTTGCCGATCCGTGATCATTGGGTAAAGGAAGGAATCAAGTTCGATGCCTTCTATACAGGCTATCTTGGAAGCGTTCGCCAGGTGGATATTGTCCGTGAAATTATGGCTACCACTGGTAACCCGGGCTCCTTGCGCATCGTGGATCCGGTTTTGGCTGACGCAGGCAAGCTTTATGCCGGTTTCGACATGAACTTTGTGGAGGCCATGAAGCGCCTTTGCGCCGAGGCCGACGTGCTTCTGCCCAATATTTCCGAGGCAAGCTACCTGACCGGAATGGAATACACCGAGGAATACGACAGGCCGTACATTACTGAACTTTGCAAGCGCCTGTGCGATCTTGGCTCCAAGTGCATTGTCATGACCGGTATCGGTTTCCGCGAAGGTTACACCGGCATTGCCGTTTACGAGAACGGCGAACTGAATCATTACGAACACAAGAAGGTATCCATGTGGTGCCACGGTACCGGCGACATTTATGCTTCTGCATTTACTGGCGCTGTGATGCGAGGAAAGTCCAAGATGGAAGCGGTGAAGGTGGCCGCTGACTTTACCTTGAAGGCCATTGAGAATACCTACGGCGACGAAGTGAACCATTGGTACGGCGTCAAGTTTGAAACTGCCATCCCCACGCTGGTGGAATCTTTGAAGTAAACTGTGGAGTGTGCAAAGTGTCATTGCGAGGAGCGCAGCGACGTGGCAATCTAAGCAGTCTCTAAGGGAGGTTTAAATGGAAATTCAGATGAATGAAAATGTGAACCCTGAACATCATGAACAGATTTTCAAGGTCACTCCCGAAATGATCGACGACAACCACCATTTCAACAACGTGTGGTCCGTCAAGTGGATTCAGGATATTGCCATTGCCCATTCCGAAAAGTGTGGCGGAACCGCCTACATGCGTGAACTTGGTGCAGGCTGGATGGTCCATACCCAGCATGTGGAATACAAGAACCAGGCTTTCCTCGATGATGAAATCAAGGGAATCACCTGGGTGGATTCCTGCAGCCGTGTGGTATCTGTTCGTCGTAGCCGTTTTGAACGTGTTTCCGACGGCAAGGTAATTTTTGAATCTGAAACCCATTGGGTGCTGGTGGATATGAAGCGTGGTCGCCCCATCGCCATCCCCGACAAGATGAAAGCCCTTTACGGAATCAAGGAGTAGGTATGTCTAGTATTATTGAGTACAAGGGCAAGAAGCCTGTTCTTGGCGAACGTGTGTTTGTTGCCGAAGGTGCCCGCCTTATTGGTGATGTGGAAATCGGTGACGATTCCTCCGTGTTCTACAATGCGGTGATTCGCGCTGATTTGGCCGAAATCCGTATTGGCAAACGAACCAATATTCAGGACAACGTATCGGTTCATTTGGCTACCGATGCCGGCGTCCATATTGGCGACGATGTGACCATTGGCCATAATGCCGTGGTTCATGCCTGCGATATTGAAGACAATGTCTTGATTGGTATGGGTGCAATCGTGATGGACGGAGCGCTCATTCGCAAGAATTCTGTGGTAGCCGCAGGTGCCTTGGTGCCCCAGGGCAAGGAATATCCCGAGGGAAGCCTCATTGTTGGCACTCCCGCCAGGGTTGCCCGCCAACTTACCGACGAAGAAATTCGTAAATTTCATGAAGGTGTGCTGCACTACATTGAAATCAAGGATGAACTCCTAAGTGTATAAATTTGTTTTTCTCATAAACCCCATTAGCGGTGGAGCCCAGGGCAAGGTGATTTACCAGTTTTTGCCCGAGATCATGGCGTCGCTTAATTACAGCGATGACCAGTGGAAGGCTGAATTCACCGTACATGAGGGAATGGAAGAACAAATTCGTGGTGCTTTGGCCAGTACCGAAACCCTAATCGCCGTAGGTGGCGACGGGACTGTTTCTGCTGTACTTTGCCAGTTGATGAATTCTGAATATGCCAAGTCCGTAAAGATTGGTCTGATTCCCTTGGGAACCGGTAACGATTTGGCCCGTGTTTTGAACTTGTACAAACCTTATGTGGATAAGGGCTTGCTGTTCCTGGTGCGTCGCTTGTTGCAGGCGGAGGCCCGCCCCTTTGACATCTGGAAGGTAAACGACAAGATTGCCTTTGCCAACTATTTTTCTGGCGGTATCGACGCTCGTATTGCTCATGACTTTAACCGCGCCCGCTCTGAAGGCAAGTTCAAGTCCAGCTCTGTGGTGACAAATAAGGTTCAGTACGTCAAGAGCTTTTTTGCAGATCGTAAATACAAACTGATGCCGTCTAAGGTTTCTTATGTGAGCCGCCATGGCGACACCCGCCAGCTGGATATTTCTGGATATCGCACGGTGATTGTGGGCAACATTCCCAGCTTTGCAAGCGGTACAAATCCTTTCTACAAGTCCGACATGGCCGATGGCCTGCTGGAAGTGGTTTGCGTTCGCAACTTGGCCCAGTTCCTGCTGGCATTCGCCTTAGGTACCGTTCCTGTATTGGGAACCTTGGTGAAGCGCTGGTGCCTCAGAACCCATAAGGTAAAGTCCCTGAATTTTGAATTTTCGGATAACGAATTCCTGCAGCTTGATGGTGAAGACCTGAGTGGAAAGGTTGGAAACCAGGTGAAGATTGATTACGCTTGCAGAGTCCAGATTCTTGCCCTGGGGGAATGATGAACCCGGTGGTTATTGAAGGCGTTGAAATTCGCGGATTCGCTTCTCTAGAAAAAGCAACTTCCTCAGACGTTAGTTTCTGGACCGGGAACGTCAAGAGCATTACTGGTGCTAACGGATTTTCTGCGGCGGATTTGGCAAAGTGCGAAGCCGGCGTGTTATTTGTTCCGATGGGTACTGCGCGAGAAAATTTCCCCAAGGTCCGCTGCCTCGTGCCCGTAGTAAATCCCTATCACGCCATGGTCTGCTTTTTGGAAAAGTACGGTTCCCGTCTGGTGGAAATGCCTCGGGACGCCTCGGGCGCTCCGGTCCCACAAATTGACCCCACGGCAGAAGTTGGCCCCGGCTGTGTGGTAATGCCCGGCGCCGTAATTGGTGCCCGCTGCAAGCTGGAAGCCAACGTGGTGATTTACCCTAATGTGGTAATTGGGGAGAATTGCATTTTCCAGGCTGGCGTGGTTGTGGGTAGCCGAGGTTTCGGTTTCTACGAATACCAGGGCAAGCGTCGCATGGTTCCTCACTTGGCTGGGGTCCGCATCGGCAATAACTGCAGCTTCGGCGCGAATACCGTGGTGGCTGCCGGATTTATTTCGCCCACCACCATCGGGAACGATTGCCATTTCGATGCCATGGTGCAGATAGGCCACAACTGCGTTCTGGGAAACAACATCTACATGGCCGCACAAACTGCATTGGGCGGCACCACCATCGTAGAAGATGACGTAAACATTGCCGGCGGCGCAAAGGCTGCAGGCCACCTCACCATCGGTCGCGGCGCCATCGTCACTGCAAAAGCCGGCGTCACCAAGAGTGTTCCCGCAGGCCGCACCGTAGCAGGTTTCCCCGCCATCGACGCCGATGTCTGGCGCAGGCAAATGGTGGAACTGCGTGTAATGGCGAAGAAGAATTTGAAGAAATAGATTAGGTTAGGAAGTTTAGGAGGTTTTATGAAATTCTTGGGAATGTTAGCAAAGGGTTTGACTTTTGCTGCTGTGGCTGGCTTGATGTTTGTTGGCTGCGGTGGTGAAAGCGGAACCAATGCCGGTGGCGGCGATGACGAATCTTCCAGCAGCGAAAGCGTTGTCGCGGATGAGTCTTCCTCCAGCGAGAAGGCTTCCTCATCTAGTGCAAAGTTCAGTTCTTCCTCGCAGAAGTCAAGTTCTTCCTCCAGCGTCATCCTGAGCTCATCGAGCGAAGGATCCAGTAGCTCGGCTAAGAGCAGCTCCTCTGTTGCTTCTAGCTCTAGCGCAAAGTCCTCTTCCAGCACAGCAAAGAGCAGTTCTTCTATTGCTTCTAGTTCCAGTGCTAAGTCTTCCTCCAGCTCTGTGAAGATTTCCAGCAGCAGCTCGTACGTGCCGTTTGATCATGCAAAATTCTTGTCAAAAGCAAAGTATGAAGACGGCGTGTACAAGCAGTTTACTGATGAACGTACTGGCCGTAGCTACTACTATATCACCATTACAGGTAGGGATACCAGTTACAAGGCTAATTCTGTGACCGTCATGGCCGAAAACCTGAATATTGGTGAAATGGTCCGCGGAAGAACAAACCAGGAAGATGATTCCAAGATTGAACGTTATTGTTATGATAACGACACCACCAATTGCGATAAGTATGGCGGTCTTTACCAGTGGGCAGAAATGATGGCTTTGCCTAGCCGCTGCAATACGGAAAGTTGCGCCGATTTGATTCAGGAAAATCATCAGGGCATTTGCCCTGAGGGCTGGCGTTTGCTGACCTATAACGATATGTACACCATAGTCCATGCAGATGGAAATGAGGATGGTATCAAAGGTGTTCGCTCAGTTCCTTTTGGAGGCTTTAATTCTACCGGATACTCTTTGGTTGGTGCTGGGTATTTGTTTAACCAAAGTTTTAGAAACGTAAATACGGGTACATATTGGTACTATCCTGAGGAATTGAATATAGAAACTGTTAGATCGTCATTTTCTGCAAGTACAAGTACGATTCTTGAATTTGATAACGTTCTGAAAACGCAAGGTTTCTCCGTCCGTTGTGTAATGGTGGAGTAACACCAATCTCCTAAAAAATTTCCCATAAAAAGATTCTCGGGAACCCTCATGGTGAGGGCTCCCATTCCCAAGTTTAATCTATAACGACGCACATCGTGCGTCTCAAGGCTAATCTCATGTCTAAATAGCGTGCTAAACGACCTTTGACCACTTAGTGCTTCAGCACTTACGTGGGCATGGCCACCTTTAGGTGGTTGTCGCGACCGCCGCCGCTAACGCCGCAGGCGTTCAATGAACAATAACTCCCGTAAGTCCTCCAAGAACACCTCTTCCAAGTCCTCTAAGGCTAAGAGAACCTCCAAGAAAAACTTCAAGATCGAAAATCTTGAACCCCGCCTGATGATGGATGCCGCATCCGGCTTCGAAGTGAAAAAACTAGATGCTTACGCAGAACAGTTTGAGAGTCTGTCTGCGACAATCGGTGATGAAGTTACAAAGGCTATTGATTCCGTTTCAAACTTTGACATTTCTTCTCTTGGCATCTCTGAAAAAATTGATTCTGTAACATCTCTGTTAAGCGATTCCGCCGAAAAGTTTAAGGGAATTGAATGCCGATGGTGATGAAAACCTACTTGAGTTTTTACAATTATTTTACCAAAAATCGTGAAATTTTCGACTGCTTCAAACGTTTATAGTATGTAGGGTGATTCCGCCCTGCGCCATTGCGGGGGCGTTCCCGCCTGGATAAAACTATGGCAACTTTTGAGGAAAAAGTCGAAAAGCAAGTTGAAATTTTAAAGCAGCATACGTTCCTGGATCCGACTCGGGACAGGGTCTTCAAGGAAATCTTTTCGAAGGATGCGACTCTAATCCATTTCTTGAACGCAATTTTGCACCTGCCCGAGGAACGTAAGATCGTGAGTATCGAGCGCAAGAAGCCTGCATCGACGTTGACTTCCGCAATCGATGTGGAGGAGGTCCGCTTTGACGTACACGCGAAGCTCAACAATGAAGAATACGTGGATCTGGAGATGCAGCGGGCGACTCACGAGGATTTTGTGGACCGTGTGGAGCTTTATGCAAGTCAGCTCTCCATCGAATCCAAGATTCACTTTGACAGCCTGCGTACCGAGACCGAGAAGGAGGATCACCCCTACCTGATGCCCACCACCTACAGCATCTGGATCTGCAATTTCCCGGTCCGTTTTTGTGAATGCCATCGCGAGGAACTGGGGCTCTTCCGTTTTTCCAGCCTGGGTAATCCTGACGCCTTGCCTGTATACGATAAAAAAAGGTATATTATCGTGGATTTGAGTAAGGTGGATGCGAAGGTATTGAACCTGAACACCGCCGAGACGGAATGGCTGGAACTCTTCACCAGGATGGCTTCTGCGAAGGACGCCCCCAAGACGAAGGATCCCGTCATTGCGGATGTTTACCGCCGGATGATGGTGAACGCCCTCGAGAAGAATTTTATCAAGGAGATTGCAGCAGGTATGGTCACAGAGGCTGAAATCAAGACACGAATCGGAACCGCCCGCCGCGAAGGCCGCGACGAAGCGAGACTGGGTGACGCCGAAGCATTCCTTCGTGATGGTGATTCTGTGGATCGTGTTGCACGCGTTCTCAAGCTTCCCCTTGAAAAAGTGCAGGAACTAGCGGACAAGATTGCCTCCGGGAAAGCCCAAAGCTAAACCTGCTACTGAACATTGATTAAAAGGCTCCGGTGGTTGTTCATCGGGGCATTTATTATATTTTTGAGAGAAAGTTAGGAGAACATATGGATATATTCAAGAATCTAGCGATGTTGTCTATCGCAGCAGTCATGTTCGTGGCCTGCGGAGGCGATAATGGCTCCAGCGCCAAGGACGAAGATTCCTCTAGCAGCGTTGCTGACGAGGAAAAATCCTCCTCTAGCACAAAGAATAGCTCCTCTAGCACAAAGAATAGCTCCTCTAGCGATAAGGAATCCTCCAGCTCTGCTAAGGAATCTTCTAGCTCCAGCGTAGCAAAGTACGTCTGCGATATTTACACCTTGGCCGATGCCTTGAGCTGCAAGTGTGACGAAAACCGCGAAGGCAAGCTTTCTTACAACTACGACAGCAACGTGGAGCTGGTCTGCATCCACGACGCCGAACTGAACAAGTGGGGCTGGATCGTCAAGAAGGACGAATCCTCTTCCTCCAGCGAAGCCAAGAGCAGCTCTAGTTCTGTTAAGGAATCCTCTAGCAGCGTGAAGGTTTCTTCCAGCAGCGGCGCAAAGAGCAGTAGCTCTGTTGTGAAGTCTTCTTCCAGTTCTGCTAAGAGCAGTAGCTCCTCAAGAGTCATTCTGAGCAGCGGCGAAGAATCCAGTAGCAGCGCCAAGTCTTCCTCTAGCAGCGCTAAGAGTAGTAGCAGCTCTGTGAAGGTGTCTAGCAGCAGCGAGTATGTGCCGTTTGATCACTCTGTGACATTGGCCGGTGTTGCTCAAGTGGGTAAAAATGCTTATAAACAGTTTACTGATGAACGTAATGGCCGTAGCTACTACTACATTACTATTACCGGCAAGGATACTAGCAATAAAGAAAATACCGTGACCGTCATGGCGGAAAATCTAAATATCGGTGAAATGGTTCGCGGTATTAAGGAACAGATTGACGATACAAAGATTGAACGTTACTGTTATCGAAACGATACCACCAATTGCGATAAGTATGGCGGTCTTTACCAGTGGGCGGAAATGATGCAGCTGCCTAGCCGCTGCAATACGGAAAGCTGCGCCGATTTGATTCAGGAAAATCATCAGGGCATTTGCCCCGAGGGCTGGCGCTTGCTGACCTACAATGATTTCCATACCGTTTATCATTCCAATACCAATGTGGCATCACCCTTGGTTAAGGGTCTTCGTTCCTCCTATTTTGGCGCCGGCTCCAATTACTCGGGATATTCTCTGCTTGGTGGTGGAATGAGGTCTGACGATGGTTCGTTTAAAGATTTGGGTTTGGCTGAATATTGGTTCCATCCACTCGAAAGTAATGAAAACATCGCCTTTTCAAATACAGTTTCTACGTCTAATACAAGTGCCGCGGGATACTCTCGTAGCTACAAGTTGAGTGCAAGATCTGTTCGTTGCGTAAAAATGGTAACGGAATAGCAACAGTCTCCTAAAAAATTTCCCATAAAAAGATTCTCGGGAACCCTCATGGTGAGGGCTCCCATTCCCAAGTTTAAATGATAATGATACGCAAAAGGCGCATCGAAGGCTAATCTTATGTCCAAAATGAACGAAAACTCCCGTAAGTCCTCCAGGAACACCTCTTCCAAGTCCTCTAAGGCAAGAAAAAACTCTAAGAAGAATTTCAAGATTGAAAATCTTGAACCCCGTCTGATGATGGATGCCGCTTCTGGTTTTGAAGCCGACAAGATTGACACCTATGTTGAATCCTTTGCATCGATCTCTGCAGAACTTGGCGAAGGTTTCTCTGAAACTTTAAAAAATGTTGAAAAGTTCGATTTTGCTGAATTAGGTCTTACCGAGAAATTTGATTCCTTTACGGCTCTGTTGGGAAAGACTTCCGAAACAATCAAGTCTGAAGTGACTGATTATGTCGGAAAAATTTTATCCAATGCTATGGAAACTGTCCAAGAAAAAGCAGAAAGCCTGAGCGTATCGGACTTTGTTAAAAACTATGTTCAAGATGAGATTAAGGGTCTGGAAAAAGATGGATACAAGGGCATTTCTATTGAAGCCGAAGGAAACAAACTTGTCTTCACTTACAACATTTCTAAAACTCAATCCTTGAATAGCATTAAGTATGGAACAGAGTCTTGGGGCTCTTTATCCATGGAAGGTTCTTCTAATCTAGAGTGCGAAGCCGCCATTTCTGTGTCTGTTAACCTCGATGCTAATAACGATGGATCCGTTCTTACTTCTAGCAGTGATTTTAGCGTTGAGTCTTTTAGCATCGGAAAACTTCAGGCTTCCATTAAGGAACTTGGAATGAATCTCAAATTCATGAATATGAATTTGGTTGAAGTCGAAGACGATGATGATGACATTAGCCTGAAATATGAAAATTCTGAATTCAAAAAGAATATTGATTTGGAATTCAAGTTGGAAGGTGCCGAAGATTTGCCATTCGGTTTTGCTGAAGGTGAATACATCAAGGTCTCTAATCGAAATGGCTCCCTTGACGTGTCCATTCCCGAAATTCAAATGAAAGAAACCAATACCCTTGGGTATCTTGTAAAGGCTTTGGATTTTGCAGATGTTCCCTTCTTGGATGGCAAAGTCTTTGATATCAATGGTGCCAAGCAGAGTGTTGCTGACGAGACCAATGCAGATTTGAGCCTAAGCTACGATGGCTCAGCCGTTTCTAACAACATTGACCTTGAATCTTGTATTAGAATGTCATCTTTTGACATTCGCTTTTTAGTACATTTATTCTGACAGACAATGGTTGGGGTCGAAAGACCCAACAAGCCGCTTTTACTTATATCGAATCCGTTAAGGATCCTTATGGGTAATGCGGCTTTTTTGTTTATCCTGTACTTGACAATTTGTAGCCGAATGGCTACATTAAGGAGGAATATGTGTATCAGGTAAAAAAGACTGAACAGTTTAAAAAATGGTATAAAAAACTGAAAGATGATACGGCAAAGGCTAGGATAGCCATGCGTGTCATGCAAGTTGAACATGGAAAATTAGGGAACACAAAATCTGTCGGCGATGGAATCTTTGAAATGCGAATTGATTATGGCCCTGGATATAGGCTGTACTATATGAATGTAAATGGCGAAGTGATTTTTCTTCTAATTGGTGGAGATAAATCTACGCAACAAAGAGATATTGAAAAGGCAAAGGAACTTAAGAAGGAACTGAACAATGGGTAAGGTTAAAGTTACGGATTTGGATGTTGCAGAATTCTTGGATACAGAAGAGTCTGTTAAACTTTTTTTGAAGGAGGCTCTTGCTGAAAATGATCCTGTGTTTTGGCAGCATTGTATTAGCACTGCGGCAAGGTCTGCAGGCATGGCAAAGATCGCCGAAAAAGCTGGCTTGAACCGTGAGAGTCTTTATAAGGCAATGAAGGAAGGTGCGCATCCTCGTTTTGAAACGATGATGAAAATTCTGAATGCCATGGGCTTGCAGCTTGCCTTGAAGGTCGTTCCCGAAAAGAAAGTCCCTGCAAATGTGGTCGCCGAAAAACGCGCAAAATACAAAGCGAAGTAAGTTATATTATCTTTGTTCCTAAGTTATGACCAACGCTCAGCATTTTGAATTTGAATCTCCGTCCTTGAGCTATAAGAATGCCAAGGTGACGGTGGATGTTTTGGAAAGGGATCCTACCCACAAGCCTCGTGTGGTTTGGAGTGTGGATGGTCGCGAGGTTTACCGTACCGATCTTTGCAAGATATTTTCGGACCTGAAGTTTGGCGCTGCCCGTACGGCGATTTATTCCTACGACGATGAAAGTCGTGCCCATGCGGTGGGGCTGAATGCAGGATCTATTGCCAGCCCGGAACATCTGGCTCCCGTATTCTTGATGTGGCCGCACCGTCGCTTTAACGTGAATGTTGTATGCGGGGAAGGCGCTAAGTCTGCCGCTGGTGAAAAGATCGTCGCGGAAGTTCCCCTGATGGATGGTTCTGCAGCGCCCTTCTTCTATGGCCTGCGTCGAGCAGCGGGGGAGCCGGAAGAACTTGTCTTTTATGATGCGCCCGTCAAGGCAGAGTGGGATTTGACCACTAAGGCTGCCGATGGTACCGAGCGCGCCTTTGGCCATGTCCGCATTACCCCGGCTGAAACTTTTGAAGTGGAATATGTGGTGGACCGCAGCAAGGCTCGTGGCGATTCCTGCGACTTGCAGTCCGCCGCTTCCGTTTCCATCTATTCCCCGGAAAACCTGTTCCAGATTTTCATGGCCCGCACGTTCATTTCTGCAGAAGAATTTGAACAAGCTAAGGCTGCCGGTTTGCTGGGTGGCGTAGATGAATCCTGCGGAATGTTGCTGAATTCCCTGGACGGGGCTGCAACATCCAAGGATTTTCGTGTGGCAAACGAACCTGCCATGCATAAAATACTAGATTTAATTGGCGATATCACATTTATCTGTCCGGCTCTTCCCAGAGTCAGAATCGAAATCACAAATGGTGGGCATGTTTCTCACCGACAAATCATGGAGAGGTTAATTCCCTATGTCTCTGCTGGACTCTTTGAAAAAATCTGATAAAGAAGGCGTTCTCTACGGCGAAGATGTTTGCCACGAAGTTCTTCCCCAGAAGTTCCCCTTTGCTTTCGTTGACGAAATCCTCGAATTGAATGTCGGTGATGGCACTGCTGAAAATCCGCCTTCCTTGGTGGGCCGTATGCACGTTACTGGCGAACAGGATTTCTTCAAGGGTCATTTCCCCGGCAATCCGGTGATGCCCGGCGTCATCCAGATTGAATCCATGGCTCAGGCTGCAACTCTTCTGACCATGATCGCTATGGAAGAAAAGACTGTTGGCAAGCGCCCGGCATTTATGGGTGTGGAAAACTGCCGCTTCCGTAAGGCTGTGATTCCTCCCACCGACATCATCCTGAAGGTTCGCCTCACAGACCTTCGCATGGCTCGTCGCGGCATCTTCAAGTATGCCGGCCAGGTGTTCATCGGTGATGAACTGGTGACCGAAGCTGAATTCAGCGCTGCAATGGTGTAATTCATCTCGCTGATTTCCGAGTCGCTCGGATTTATTGCGAAAAAAAGGCCTGCTTAAAAGCAGGTCTTTTTCGTTTTTACGTTTCCGGGTCAAGTTCACCGCGGATGATTTCCACTTCGTGATGGTTCACCAGGCTGATGATGTTGGTAGGGCGAATCTCGATGGGGCCGCAGTCTACCATCATGTCTACGGAATGCTCGAAGGTTTTCCAGAGATCGTCGGGCTCGTAGATGTCCTCGTCGCTAAGCTTGGCTGCGGTGCTGAGGATGGGCTTGTCGAAATGCTGGAACAGTTCCTTGAAGAAGGGGTGGGTCGGCATTCTGACGCCGATTTCGGGGCGCTTCACGTCCAGACGGCGGGCGATGTGGGGGTCTGCCGGGAGGATGAAGGTGAAGGGGCCGGGAACGCGGGGCTTCATGATGTTGAAGGCGAAGTTGTCCACGCGGGCGTAGTCGGTAGCGGAGCGAATGTCCGGAATGATGAGGGCCATGAAGAACTTCTTCATAGGCTTCTTCAGGGCATAGAGCTTGTGGATTGCCTTGGGGGATTCTGCGTTACAGCCGATGGCATAGCCGGATTCGGTGGGGTACAGAACAAGGCCGTCGTCTTCCAGGGCGGCGGCGGCAAGCTTTACGATACGGGCCTGCGGGTTTAATGGATGAACTTCAAATCGCATAGCATGAATTTAACCAAAATTTGGCAGTTTGTTCAGCCTGACTTGCAAAAATATAGTCCTATGTGGATGGATTCTTCGGGGCTTGCGAGTTCTCCTGAATGATGTCTTTCAGCATTGCGGAATGACTTGGGTTCCTTCAAAGGCGTTCTTGATGTGGGTAAACTGCAGGGGCTGCTGGTAGACTCGGGCGCTGAGCACGTCAAAACGGCAAGGCTGGTCAAAACCTTTCGGAGCCGCCGCTGTGTTTCCTTGGATGAAATGGCATGCGGTACGCCAGATTTTTTGCTGCTTGAGTCGGTTCACTCGGGCTGCGGGGTTTCCCTGCTGGTTGTTCCAGACGGACTTGACTTCCACAAAAACGATGGTCTCACCGTCCTTTGCAACAATGTCCAGCTCACCTCCGCGGTAGGCATAGTTGCGGGCTAAAATTTCGTAGCCAAGGCGACGTAAGTAGGCTGCGGCGTGAGTCTCGATAAAATTGCCCTTGGGCCTGTTCTGCATTTTAGTTTGTCCTGCAAAATTTACTTTGTTCATATTATTCCTCCGATGGTAAAAAAAGAAAAAAGTTCTCCGCGATAACGGAAAACTTTTTCATATAAAAATTATGTACTTGATTTGTTACGGAAGTTCCATGCCCAGCAATCGGATTTCTGAAATGGCGAAATCATCGTTTTCTGCTTCGTAGACTCCGTCAAGGTAAATCTTAAGTTCCGTGGTTTCCATGGCCTGGATCGGCGGATACTGCATGCCCTTGATGTTTTCAAGTTTCACCTTCTGCTTGAATCCGTCCTTGGTTTCGATGGTGAGAACCTTAGGCTTCTTGAAGATGCGGAAGCGATCGCCGAAGGCATCGTCCACAGAGCGCTGGTAACCGATGGCGATACCGAAGTGGGTCACTACGGCGTTGCCGTCGAAGTACAAAGTAAGTACCGGGTTCTGCGGCTTCTGGGGCATGGTGTAAAGCCATGCAGTCTTCAGGTCGTTATCGTTCAAGTTGTCCAACGGATAACCTTTGGTCATGTCCACTTCCAGAGCCTTGGTTTCGTAGTTGCCAAGAGCCTCGGCCCATTCCAGTTGGCGCAAGGTGCTTTCTGGTTTGTGGGTCAGCATGAGCAAAATCAGGAGCATGATGATCAGCGGGAAGATGAACACGGCCAGTGCGGTCAGCTTCTTCTGGAGCATCTTTGCCTTGGGAGTAATCTTGGTTGCCATGTCCGTAATGGAAGCGGTGTGGCGGCGCAAGGTCGAAGTGACACGGGGATTCTGATGGGTGTCCTTGTCGTTGGGGAACACCTGGTCGCAGGCATCCAGGAATTCCTGCATGTCGTGGAAGCGTTCGTTGAGCTTCTTTTTGAGGCACTTGAGGATCAATGCGGAAAGTCCCGGCGGCATGTCCTTGCGGAAAAGTTCCGGTGCAGGAGGCTGTTCCTGAACGTGCTTCAGTGCGATTTCCACAGGGCGGTTGCCTTCGAAGGGGAGGCGGCCGCAGGTCATTTCGTACAAGATCACGCCCATGCTGTAAATGTCGGACTGCAGGGTGACGCTATCGCCGTGGCACTGTTCCGGACTCATGTATTCCGGAGTACCCATGGTCATGCCGGTGCGGGTGAGGCGTTCCTTTTCAAGTTCACGGATGTAGGAAATACCGAAGTCCATCACGTACACACGGTTGTCGTGGGTAAGCATGATGTTGGACGGCTTCACGTCGCGGTGAACGATGCCCTTGCTGTGGGCGTAGAGAAGACCTCGTGCAATCTGACGGATAATGACGTCGATGGCTTCAAAGGAGAGCTGTTCCTTGTTGCGCAGAATTTCAGAAAGGTTGGTGCCCTGAACGTAGGTCATGGCGATGAACAGCTGGTTTTCCTGCTGACCAAAGTCGAACACATGAACGATGTTCTGGTGGTCCAATTCCTTCATAGCCTGGGCTTCGAGATAGAAGCGCTGGATGGCTTCCTGGTCGGAAGAGGAATCCAAAATCTTGAAGGCGACTTCACGTTTCAGCTTTTTGTCCAGGGCTTTGTAGACATTGCCCATACCACCCTTGCCCAGGGTGCCAAGAAGATCGTAGTTTGCGTTAAACGGACGAGGAAAAATTTCAGGTTTCTGCGGTGCGATCATTTTGCTTTTTTAGAACAGTGAATCTTAATTACCATCACAATATAACAACCTAATGCGATAGCGAGTGCGGCCAAGATGTTTTCAATGGGGTCTTGGCGCTCAAGTAACAGATTTAAAAGGGAATTCTGGTTGTAGCGGGACCAAATCACGTTGGAAAGGCCGCGTCCGATGGGTAGCATCTGGTCCAGCGGTACCAAGGCTCCGGCTAAAGCCACTTGAGGAATAATCAGGAGCGGGAGCAAAGCGTTTGCCTGGCCTGCGTTCTTGGAGAAGGCGCTGACGGTAAGGCCCACGGTAACCGGCGGGATAATCATGGCGGCCACCACCAGCAAGAGCTGGGCGGGGGAGGCGTGGACCTGGGTGCGGATGCTGACAAACAGATAGACGATAAGTGTCTGGAGCCACGCCACCAAAGTGGGCAGGAACAGTTTTGCGGTAACGGTGGTAAGTACAGAAACGCCTTTGCGGAATTCGCCTCGGAGGATTTCCTTTTCCTGGACGATTTCGCGGATGGAAAGGGAAAGGGCCAACCAGTTGGCGGAAAGAATGACTGCGAAGGCCACGATCCAAAGGGAGGTGAGGCTGGAGAAAATCTGGGAGAACAGGAAGCCGATTACGAGAGGTTGGATCAGCAGAGCGATAAACTTGCCCTTGTCCCGGAACCACTGTTTTGCGGTGAGTGCCACCTTGTAGAAGAACATGGAGGAAAGGTTTGTTTTCGGGAAACAGAAATTGACCTTGTCCTTGTTTTCTTTAAGTGTGGGGCTGACCTGGGTGGCCATGGTCTCCTGGACTTTCTTTTCTTCGAAAGTTTTTTTCCAGTTGACGGATGTTTCGTCGTTGAGACTGGCGAGAATTTTTTCTGGGTCGCGGGTCTCGAAGTAGCGGTAAGATTCCTCGGGGCTTCCGAAGAAGCCTTGTTCACCTTGGTGAAGGACCAGAACCTTGTTTGCAATTTCCAGAGCTTCATAGCTGTGGGTGGTCAGGATGATGGTGTGGCCCAGGAAGGAAAGCTGCCTGAGGTGTGAGCAGAGGATCTTGGAGTTGAACGGGTCCAGGCCGGACAGAGGTTCGTCCAGGATGATAAGGCCTGGGTTCCCCATGAGTTCGCGGGCGAGGGCGGCGCGGCGGGATTCGCCGCCGCTGAGCGTTTTGACGGCGTTGTCCATGCGGTCGCTCAGCCCGAAAAGTTCGCAGAACTTTTCGAGCCGCCCTTGAGCGTTCTGCTTGAAGTCCTGCTTGTTCATGGAGACGCGTCCACCGTCCAGAAGGGTTTCGCGGACGGTCAAGTCCTTACGCAGTTCCGGGTCCTGCTCCAGGAATGCAATATGCTTGCGGATTTCCGCATTCCTGTAATCCAGGGAACCAATGCGAACCTCGGAATTTTCACCGCTCCTGTGAATGCCTTGCAGCAGGCGGAGTAACGTAGACTTGCCCTGGCCGGATCGTCCGATGATGGCGAGAATTTCACCCGCCTGCAAATTGAAGTTCACGTCGTGAAGCAACTGTTTCTTGCCGGCGAAAACATCCAGATTTTTCACGCTGACATCGAACCCGTGGGGACGATTCCTGCAAACTAAAGACGCCCCGTCGAATTCCATTTCGCAGCTGGGTAAACGCAATACTTCGCCTTGTGCAAGCTTGGTCTGCTTGATGCTTTTGCCCTGAGCGTTGGTCAACGCTTCCTTAAACTTCAAGGCGGCGCAGTTCCCGTTGCAGTTTCCTGCGCTTTCTCCTGCGACTTTTTGCCCTGCGCAAATCTTTGCTTCAACGCCTTTGGGAATGTCCACTTCATCAGTTTCGATGGCGGACCATTTTTCTGTCAGCGCCTTGGTAACGGAAATTTCCTGGTCCGCAGATTCCATCAGCAACAGGGAAAGCTTGCTTCCCTTGAAGGCAACCTTTAACTGGAGTGGCCCCACCTGAATCACGTCACCGTCCGCAATTTCAGCAGGCTTGCCTACGGAATCTTCCGTTTTAGGATCAACGTTTTTTCCATTGACTTGTGTGACGCTGTTCTTGGTAAGGTTCGTCAGAAACCATTTCTCGTTGACACGTTCCAATACGGCATGATACCTGGACACCATCAGGTTGTCCAGAACCAAGCTGTTGTCCGACTTGCGGCCTATGGTAAAAGGCTTGTCGGTATCTACGTTAACGAGTCTAAAGGATTGCATAATCTATAGTGTCATTGCGAGCCGAAGGGCGAAGCAATCGAAGCGTTGTATTCCTTAGTCTTGCAAACTCTTGAGGCCTGCGATAAATCTGTCGCAAGCCTTAGCCAAGGTTTCGTCGCTTGCTGCATAAGAGAAACGAACGCAGGTGTCGTCACCGAAAGCGGCGCCCGGCACAATGGCCAAGCCCTGGCTCTGCAGCAAGTATTCGCAAAGTTCAATGGAACCGCCGATCACCTTGCCTTCGGGAGACTTCTTGCCGTAGAAGCAATCTACGGGAGCAAAGAGATAGAATGCGCCTTCCGGTGCGTGGGCGGGAACCGGCAGAATTTCTGCGGTACGAGCCAGCATGTAGTCGCGACGCTTGCGGAATGCCTTCTGCATTGCTTCAACATTGGACTTGTCCATTTCAAGAGCGCCAAGTGCAGCGTACTGTGCCACGTTGCTGGGATGGTGAGTTGCCTGGCCCTGGATCTTGCCGATAATCTTTGCAATTTCAGCAGGAGCGGCATCGTAACCGATTCGCCAACCAGTCATGCAGTGAGACTTGGAGAAACCGTTGATGACGATGGTACGTTCTGCCATGCCGGGGAATGCGGCTGCAGATGCAAATTCGGTGTCGTACACGAAGTATTCGTAGACTTCGTCGGAAATGCAGTAGATGTCCTTTTCCACAATGACCTTTGCAAGTTCAGCAAGTTCAGCCTTGGTGTAGACTGCACCAGTGGGGTTGCAGGGGTTGTTCAGAAGGATGGCCTTGGTCTTGTCGGTGCATGCGGCACGAAGCTGTTCTGCAGTAATCTTGAATTTGGCATCCTTTGTTGCCTGCACAAACACGGGAGTACCGCCAAGCCACTTCACCAGCTCCGGATAGGTCACCCAGTAGGGGGCGGGGATGATCACTTCGTCACCCGGGTTAATGAGGGCTGCAAGAGAATTGAATACGGCGTGCTTTGCGCCGCTGGTCATGATAATCTGTTCCGGCTTGTAGTCCAGGCCGTTCTCGTCCTTCAACTTCTTTGCAACAGCCTTGCGGACTTCCATGATGCCAACGGGAGCGGTGTAGCGGGTCTTGCCATCATTGATTGCCTTGCAGGCGGCTTCACGGATAGGTTCCGGTGTGGGAAAATCCGGTTCACCTGCGCCAAGGCTTACCACGTCCTTGCCGTCGGCAATCATCTGCTTTGCCAAGGTATCGATGGCAACGGTGAGGGATGCTGCAATATTCAAAGTTCTATTGGAGAGATTTTTCATTTTCTTTGCGAGCCTTTTTGCGGAGTCGGTATTGGTCCAGTGCTCCGGCAATGAGAGGATAAATCGTGAACTGGGAAACAAAAATACAAATCATGCCAATCATAGAAATTTGGCCGATGCTCTTGATTCCTGGGTGAGAAGAGAACAGCAGTGCGGAGCTTCCGATCAGAGCGGCAAGCTGGGCAAAAAGAACAGAAGAGAATTTTGTCTGTAAAACAGTAAGTGCAGTGCCGTCCTGTTTTTCGTAGTAGGAATCCCAAAGCTGCAGAGAACCATCAACGCTAGCCCCAATCAGCAGAACAAAGGCTACGGAGCTGTAGGCGGAAATATGGATGTTGAGCATGTAGACTGCAACGGTCACCCAGCTCAATGCAAAAATGGAGGGGAGCATGGTGAAGAATGCCCTGCTCAACTTGTTGTAGAAAAGCAACAAAACGAACCACAAAAGGAGTGACCCCAGTGCAATAGATTTGTCGATGTTTGCAAGGATCAAGTCCAAGATAGATGCTCGCAAAATGGTGGTTCCGCAAATCTTGAACTTTTTATCCTGAATGCCTTCCAGCTGGCGAACTTGCTTGTTGATGCGGCGGCAGGCCAGGCCGTTGTTGGCGTCAACATTGGGAATGATAAAGGCGAATACACCGGAGTTTCTGTTCTTGTCGGAGAACTTGCGACGGATGTTTTCAGAAAGCTCAAATTCCTTGACATCGTTTTCGTAGTTGTACAACATTTCTACGACGGATGCACTGTCCTTGGATCCGATGGCGCTAAGAACATCATCGTCTACCAATTCGCGAATTTTTTCAATCTGGTCTTTTTTGACGGAGGATTCCTTGGGGAGGAACTGGTACTGGGTATAGATTCTTCCCAAGTCAGGAACGGAACCGCGACTCTGCAGGTGCTGGAAATTCTGCATCATGTCGTCGTTGTAGGAAGAGTCCGGCAACATGACAATGACAGGATCGTAGGGGGCGAAACCTGTTTCCTTAATCAGGTTCATGACTTCCTGCTGGTCGTGCTGAATTTCAGTCTGCTTGAAGTCGTAAAGGAACTTCAGATTTACGCCACTATAAATAATGCCAAAGAGGCTGACTGCACTCAGAATAATGATGATGGCCCAGTTCACCTTGTTGGGGAGCATCTTGATGGTTCTGCGTTTTACATAGACGGGAACGTGAACCATGAAAGGTTTCTTGCGCTGAAGGAATTGAAGCAAGGCTGTGCTGATCAGCGGGCAGACGGCCAAGTTCAGCAAAGTACCGAT
This sequence comes from Fibrobacter sp., assembly GCA_024399015.1. Classification (GTDB taxonomy): domain Bacteria; phylum Fibrobacterota; class Fibrobacteria; order Fibrobacterales; family Fibrobacteraceae; genus Fibrobacter. The sequence continues at coordinate 18,810 of JAKSIC010000015.1, read as the reverse complement.
GGCTCCGAGAATGCCGAATTCCTGCAGGCCCGGCAGCGGTACCAGCACCAACGAAATGAACAGGCCTGCCATAATGAGGGAGGATGCCGTTACAGAAGGAATGATTCCGAGAATGGCGCTTTCGGTACTGAGGGCTGGTCCTAGATTCTTTTCACGTTCGTGGAAGTAGCGGGTAAATACGTGGGTGATAATCTGGCAAGCGTGTCCTGGAAGCAATAACCAAAGTGACAACGTGAACAAACTGATTCTGCCGTAGAGGAAGAACGCAATGGCCATGGTGAACAGCACCGGCAATGCGATAGGAATTGCAGAAATAATAATCAGCTGGGGCTGCTTGTAGAAATGGAAAACCAGCAGAAGTAAAATGATGAGGGCCGCGAAACGTCCTGCCTGCTTTGCCTCGGGCAGCAACATTCTACCCGTCTGGATGGAATCGTAAACCTTGCCGGTGTAAAGAACTCGAATGTGCTTTGTATTTTCCTCACCTTCCAGGAAGTTCTTTGCCTTGTGATAGAGGGCGCGGTTTGCCTTCAGGTCGGAAATGGAATGGGTGGGGTAGATGTCTATGACACGGATGGTGCCGTTGGAGTTAGAGAAACTCTGCTGGAGGTTTCTGAAATACTTTTCTTCAATATTCTGGATGACTGAAATATCTTCGCTGAGGTCTACGCTATCGGGAACGCTATCTAGAGAAACGAACAACGGATTGTTCTTGAGAATTTCCTTTTGCTTGACACTGTCGATATGGTTCAAGACTTCGGCTAGGTCGTTTTCGCTGGCGTAGAGAAGGCGATTCTTTTTAAAAAAGTCAAAGTCGGCAGTCCATTCAATAAAATGAACCAAGGAATCGTTTTCAAAAGTCTTCGCAAATTTCTCTGCCAACATGTGGTTGGCGAGGCTATCTTCCGACTGCAATACAATAGTAAGGCTGCCTAGACCACCAAAATTCTTTTCGATAGCTTCGTAATCTTGCTGAGTGCCGATGCCTTTGAGTGTGTCCTGAAGCTGGATTTCCCATCTTAAATGTTCAATGGGATAGATGCTCAAAATCGCTAAAATGGTAAAAACACCTAAAATTAGCCTCGGATATAGGGCAATTTGTTTGATGATTTTAGCGACGAGAGAAAACATAGTCCTAATATAATTATATTAGGGTTTAAATGTTTGTGGTTAAAGCTAAGGTTGGCTTGATTCGAGTGATATGCGCGCTTGTGCTCGCATGTGCTTGTTTGTCGTTTGCCGACGTGACTGATTCCACGAAAACCGATGCCCCAAAGGTTGAAGATAAACCAAAGAAAGAATCTCGCGTTGCGGACTACTGGATTTGGCCTTTTGAAAATATTATCCAGCCTTTGCTGAACGGATTGATTTATCCTATTGCAAAACCCATTGACTACATCTTTACCAATGGTGTGGTGGAAAAATCCATTGACCTGATTACTTTTGGCGAGAACAAGAACGTTCTAATTTATCCCAGCTTTAACTTCAAGCCTGGTTCCAGCACCATGCTCGGCGCAAACTACCGACATCGTAATCTGTTCTTTGAAAAAGATTATACGGTGCTTCAGATGAGTTACTATGCCAATGGTGACTTTGATTTTTCTGCCCGTTATACGAAACACAATCTTTTTGGAACTCCGCTTTTCAGTGCCTTTAGGTACGATATTAATTTGGATCGCGACCATACGTTTATCTTGCCGGAAACCAAGGTCAGCTTTACCCAGCCGGACTCTTCTTCCCGCATGACCATGCGTTTGGGTATGCCTCTGAATAAAGCAGGAACCTTGAATCTCGGTATGCAGGCTACACTCCGATTCAACAACGCTTCCTTGCCCGATGTGAACGACTCCATTCTTGTGGACGACAGGTATCCGATTGCTGATCGTGGCTTGTACCAGAAGAGTTTGCAGATTCCTCTGGAAATGTCTCTCTTCTACGACAACCTGGATTATCCCTATGCACCGTCGAAGGGTTCCCGCATTGGCTTTACTGGCATTTATGCCATTGTCAATGATTACACGGGCCTAGATGAAGCTTATGCTACGGAACCGTCAACGAAGAATCATGATTACATCAGAACGGAACTCTTGTTCCAGCATTATTTCTTCCTGGGTTCCTCAAAGCAGTATATCTTGAGTGTGGCGGAAGCACGAAAGAACCGCAAGTTCTATACGGACTTCTCTTGGGATGAGGCTATGCGTATCTGGAAACCGGAAAACGTTTTCAATACCTTGTTTGAACGTCGCGTCATTGCCTTGCAGTTCCTTTTGGTGGATATTTGGGAAATGGAACGTGGCGGAGCTCCCTTCAATTCCTTTGTGACGCTGAATGCCCGCACACCTTTGCGTGGTTATGCGGATGCTTGGACGGCTCACCATTTGATGAGCTTAAGTACGGAATACCGCTGGCCGGTGGACCGTTTTGTGGACGGCGTTCTCTTTAACGAATATGCGCTACTTGCTCCGTCCTTTGGAAAATGGTCCCTGGATCGCTTGTACAACTCTTGGGGTTTCGGTATCCGTGTACGTCAGCCCAATATGTACTTGTTCCGCTTGCAGCTGGGTTTCCATGGATTGCATGGTGTGAACTTGGTGATGACCATTGCTCCGGAATTCAAGTAACTGAAAAATCCACCCCTTTGGAGGGTGGATTTCGTATTGTTTTTTTTGGAATTCTTGAATTGCGTTTGAACTACAAGGAGAGTTCCTCCTGGATACCTTGGCCTGCGGGGGAGTTTGCTGGCGGAGTCCTGTGGAACATCTTGTACGCGGTCGGCGTTGCAATGCGGCCTCGGGGTGTGCGTGCCAGAAGTCCCTTCTGAATCAGGTACGGCTCGTAGACTTCTTCGAGGGTGTCCGGTTCTTCGCCCAAGGCGGCGCTGATGGTGCCGAGGCCTACGGGACCACCGTTGAACTTGTCGATGGTCATGGAAAGAATCTTGCGGTCCATGCTGTCGAGGCCTTCGCCGTCAATACCCAGCATGTCGAGAGTCTTGCTGGCGGAGGCGACGTCGATGACGCCTGTTCCGCGGACCTGAGCCACATCGCGGCATCGACGTAGGACGCGGTTGGCAATACGAGGCGTACCGCGGCAACGTCCACCGAGAAGCTTTGCAGCATCTTCATCAATTTCAACATTGAGAATCTTGGCGCTACGCATGAGGATCTGCACGATATCGCTTTCGTTGTAAAGTTCCAGACGGTACTGCAGGCCGAAACGGTCGCGTAATGGCCCCGTCAGGAGGCCGCTGCGGGTTGTTGCACCCACCAGCGTAAAATGCTTGAGGGGAAGGTTCACGCTTCGGGCCGCCGGGCCGGAGTCCAGCATGATGTCCAGGCGGAAATCTTCCATGGCGGGGTAGAGGTATTCTTCCACCACGCGGTTCAAACGATGGATTTCATCAATAAACAGGATGTCGTTTTCCTGAAGGCTCGTCAGGAGGCCTGCCAAGTCGCTGGCTTTTTCTAACACGGGGCCGCTTGTAATATGGATGTTGACACCCATTTCCTTCGCGATGATGCTGGAAAGCGTTGTCTTGCCCAGGCCCGGCGGACCGCAGAAGAGACAATGATCCAGCGCGTCGCCGCGGTGCTTTGCCGCTTCGATGGCGATAGAAAGACTTTCCTTGATGCCGTCTTGACCTGTAAATTCTGCGAGGGAAGGGGGACGCAGGGTGCGTTCCATATCGCTTTCGTCGCCAGCTCTGCGCTGCGGAGAAATAATGCGTTGTTCTTCCATTTTATGTTGCCTTTCTCGCGGTTAAAGAGCCTTAAAGGTATTTAAGTGCTTCGGGAATAAGTGCTGCGGCATCGGCTTCATCGCCCAAAACTTCAACAGCCTTGACTACTGCCTTTTCTGCTGCAGGATCCTTTACGCCCAAGGTGTGCAATGCCAACACCGCTTCCATCTTGGCTCCTGTGAGCGCACCCATGGAGGTAACTCCGCTACCTTCCACATTGCCTAAGCCCTGGAGCATGGTGGCGGCCTTGTCCTTCAAGGTAAGAACCATCTGTTCGCAAGTCTTTTTGCCCAAACCCTTAATCTTGCTTAGGGCAGACTTGTTGTCGCTAGCCAACATATTCAGCAAGTCGGCAGGGGAGGTGCCGCTTAAAATTCTCTGGGCAAGCTTCGGGCCTACGCCATTTACATCAAGAAGCATCAAAAAGGTCGATTTTTCGGTGGTGTCGGCGAATCCGAACAATGTCATGGAGTCTTCGCGGACCACGAGATTGGTGTGCAGGGTGACTTCTGCACCCGCCTCAGGCAACTTACCGGCGGTATAAGCCGAAATATTGACGCCATAGCCGATGCCGTTGACATCGACCACCACGAAAGTGGGCGTTTTTTCAATAAGAATGCCGTGTACGCGTTCGATCATGACCTAAACCTGAATACAAAAACTAAACATTTGTTTACTGCACAAATATATACTTAATAAAAACTCTTGTCAAGAGATTTTTTATACTTTTGTGCACCAAAAAAGCGACCCCGAATGAGGTCGCTTCTTAAATTTATCAGAGAATTCTGTTAGAAACCGAGGCTAAGTTCGGCCATATAGACGCGTTCTTCGTCTTGACCGGTGTAGTAACCGCGTTCTTCACCCCAGGTTGCAAGCTCGAATGTTACAAGGCGGAGGACTTCCAAGGCCACGCCTGCGGTGGGGTAGCCACCTTTGAAACCACCTGCCACACGGAGGGTGAGGGCGCGGAGTTCGTTGTTGTAACCCGGCCAAGCAAGAATGTTTTGTTCTGCTTCGAAACCGAAGTTCAAGTGGGTGAGGGGCTTGTAGTTTCTGTCACTGAAGAATGCATCGGCGTAGTCAACTGCAATATTGAACTTGCGGCCAAATGCGGTGTTCTTGTTAAAGAATCGGGGGCTGTAGCAGAAACCCATGGTGAAGTTCGGAACGATCTTGTCTCCGGCCAATTCCTTGAAGTAGATGTCTCGAAGGGATGCGCCGACGCGGAATTCCCGATTCACCTGGTAGAGAACGCCAATATCCATACCGATGGAAATGGAATTCAGGTCCAGAAGATCATCCGCTGCCTGGTGGTAGCGGTCTTCCAAGGTATCTTGCAAGGTTTCGTAATTCTGGATGCCGATAACGATAGCTTCTTCCTTCTGACGCTTTGCAATCTTACCGCCGATACCCACGGAAAGCTTGTCGGTGAATCCGTAGGAAATACCTGCCTGAGCCACCGCATCCACATAGAAGGTGTCCACCGTCATAAAGGGGATAATCAAGCCTCCATCCAGAAACGGGGCGATGCCGCCACTGACCCAGATTGCGCCACCGAAGTTATGGAAAGCCATTTCGGCGTCCATCTTGATGCTCATGTCAAGGCGCTTGTGGTCGTAGGAATTCAATGTATGCATCAGTTCCGGATGGTGACTGATGGAGTCGAGAAGTGCGTCGGTTCCACCACCAGCTTTTTCTACACGCTGGTACAGTGCGGTAAGGTCCTTCACATCGTTATATGTAGAGAAGTACTTTTCAAAAGGACCTGCTCCACCGATGTTGATGCGCATGTCACCAATAAGATTGCGGGGGTAGTATCCCTGTTCCGGACGCTTGTCGTAATTTCCGAGACGGTTAATCTGGTTAAGGCCTGCGTAGTTGAAATAGATGGCTTCCTTGTCATCTACAACTGCAACGTGGGCATTACCCATGGATTCTGCTCTAAGAGAATGGTGGGTGGGAGCCTTGATTGCGTAGCTGAATGTAGCTAGGCCTGCTGCTGCCAGAAGGGTAAGAACTTTCTTCATGATTAGTTCCTCCCTCTGAACCAAGCCTTAAAGGCTTCTTCGTCGTAGTTGTTCCAGCAACCGCCAACGTGCTTCTTGCGCCATTCCAAGTCGTACTTGTAGTTGAGACTGTCGGTGTCGAGACGTACGGAATCCTTGTAGGCGATTCTCTTTTCCAAGCCTTCAGCAGTTTCTGCTGTGCCGACCCATTTCAAGGAATCTGCAAAGCGGAACAAGTGATTGTTCTTGCTTTCGCGTTCGCGAGTGCTCTGGATGACGAAGATACGTTCGTTTTCATCTTCTTCGCCAAAGATGCCGTTGCCGTCGATGTCAATGAATTTGTAACGTTCGGTAAGCTTGATTTCGCGGACCTTGGTGGGATTGCTGTTGAGGTAGTTGACGGAATCAACGTCCATCACGTAGGTTTCGTAATGACGCATGTCTTCGTCAATTTCACCGTCGCCATCGTTGTCCTGACCGTCGGGAATTTCTTCGTCGACACAACCGTCACCGTCGTCATCAATAACGTTACCCACGTTAAGGAAAATCAGCGCACGGTCCACTTCGGTCTTTTGAATAGCGTCGTTTACGTAAATGATCTGATCTGCGAAAAAGTCAATATTTTCATTGAGGGTAGAGTCGGTGATGCCCAGGGAATCGGGGAGGTATTCCTTGATAACGGTAGTCACCAGTTCCGGGTTGGCCTTGATAGCGGTAGCAGTGGATGCCAATGCATCAAAAGTTTCCTTGACGGTTTCGCCCAGTTCTTCGGGGTTGAGTTCAGCCCAGTTGATGCTCAAAAGATCTTCTGTTGCGGTAAAGATATTCTTGATGCTAATGCTTGCTGCACGAACTGTCAGTGCCAGTTTGGTTAGCTGCATAATGGCGTAGCTATCGGAGAAGTCCTTGAATTTGACGCGGCCGTCGGTCTGTCCCAGTTCATCAAGAGCGATGAAAGGATCAAGGTACTTGAACACGGAGTCCAGGCCGTCCTTGATCTGGTTTGCCTTTTCGTCCGGCATGTTCATAAAGTTTTCTGCAACATCCATGGCGTCGTCGGACTTTGCGTAAGACACGAGCTCAAGAATATTCAGGCCCTTCTGCATGTTCATGACAGCTTTTGCTCGGCCGTACCATGCTTCGGAGTATGCCGGATTTGCCTTGATAGCTTTGTCGAAATATTCTCTTGCGAGAGAATACTCGTTCTTCTGGTAGTGCAGGTATCCCTGATAAGTGAGGGCTTCTGCGTCGTTACTCTTGATGTTAACGCTTTCCGTCGGATTAAAAATATTGCAACTGGCGAGACCAAGGGCCAATATTAGTACCGCAGATGTTACAAAATGCTTTTGAAAATACTTTTTCATCATAACTTTCCCACTGGGACTAATTATAACTTATTTCCTAAAAAATATATTTGTGCCATGGATTCCTATAGAGAATATTTCCCTACAAAAGCGTTTCGCCTAGCCGAAATGCGTTTAGGCAACTTATTGGGTGCCGAAAGGGATCGTCTTGACCAAATTGCAGACAAACTTGGTAGGGAATCCGCCGTTGGTCCTGATAATTTGTTGGAACAACTGCCTTTTATTCTTGATTTTACCAAGAAATACCACGAAGCCTTTGCCGCCTACCTGAAGGCGGTGCTTCCGCAACAGCCGCGTCCGATTCAGTGTCGAGCAGCCTGTGGCAATTGCTGCCACCACTATCCCATGTCCGTGGAACCGTTCGAACTCATTTATCTGTACAGTGAGCTCCGCAAGCGCACCGACTTGTTGGATATTATCGAAGCCTGTCAGGAACGTTCTTCCATGTTCGAGGGCTTCTATGAAAGTCGCAAGTCTGAAGGAACCGTGGTGGATGATGACTTTGACGACAAGGCCGAAGACTTGGCCTTGCATGATTACTTTGCTGCATGGAAACCTTGTCCGTTCTCCAATAAGGTTGGGGACTGCACTGTGTATCCGTTGCGCCCGGTGTCTTGCCGCATGTACTTTAGCGAAACTGATCCGAAGTTCTGTACTCCGGAACACTTGCAGACCCCGGATAACGACAGCTATATCGTTTATTTGCCGGACCATATCGAAGACGCGGTCTATGGAATTTCTGAACATTATGCCTTGCTTGATTTGCCTGAAAGTTATTTCGGTGGATTGCTTGCCTTGAACGGCTTTGAAGGCGTCATTGGTGCGGGAGACGTGCGATGAATTTGTTTGGAATTCAAATGGATTTGTTTGGTGCACCGGCAAAGAAACCCGAGAAGCCGAAGATTCCTAATACGGTTTCCGAAAACGGCTTGGTGCATTTCAAGTACAATCCGTTGATGAAAAAAAGCATCCGCTGCAAGGGTGGTGTTCTTTTTGGCCATCCGGAAGTGATTCTTCCCGAGTACATGAAAGGCGAGGAATTTGCCCAAGCTCGTGAACTTGCCGCAGAGTGGGCTGAACATGCCATCCGTCGCAAAACGGCAAAGAACAAGGAAATCATCAAGGACTTGGTGAATCGTTTCTGGACATTGGTGGATCAGATTCGCGCCGACAAGGGGGAGGCTGCTCTTGCTTCTACAGGCCGTTTGCCGCCCATTCGCCCCCAGGGAAAATACCATAACCTGAACGATATTCTGGCTGCCATCAACGACACTTATTTTGAAAATTCCTTGACTTGCAAAATCACTTGGAGCAATCGCGTCGGAGGCCTCAGCTACCATACGGTTCGCAAGGATCCTGTGACTGGTGAAGACTTCCATTTGATTAGCATTAGCAAGGGTTACGATGCTGCAAACTGCCCCATTTATGCGGTTGCAGGCGTTGTCTATCATGAATGCTTGCACATTGTGATTCCTGTGGAAGTTCACGGCGACCGTCGTGTTGTTCATGGTCGCAAGTTCCGTCAGCAGGAAAAGCAGTACATCTATTATGATGAATGGATGAAGTGGCACAAGGAAGTTTTGCCCCAGAACATTCGAAACATGCGCAAGCATAAACCTCTTTAAACCAAACGGAGTAAATATGTCTTTTGTTGATTTGGCTGGAGCCCGTTATAGCTGCAGAAAGTTCAGTGACCGTGCCGTTGAAACTGAAAAGTTGAATGCTGTTTTGGAAGCTGGCCGCTTGGCTCCCACGGCAACCAATGCACAGCCTGTAAGCGTGTTGGTGTTAAAATCCGAAGAGGCTTTGAACAAGCTTCGTGCATTGACCCGTATGACTTACAATGCGAACTTGGTTCTTGTTGTCTGCTATGATACCAATGTGAGCTGGAAGGCCACAAATTATAACGATAGCTTTGATGCCGGTGATATGGATGCTAGCATTGTGACCACCCATATGGCCTTGGCTGCAAAGGATGTTGGCTTGGATACTTTGTGGGCTCGCGCTTTCAATGCTGCTGACGTTGCGAAGGCTTTTGACCTTCCTGAAAATGTAAAGGTTGCCTGTATTCTTGATGTGGGCTATGCTGACGCAGAACAGGGTGGTCCATCTCCCCGTCATGAAGCCCGTAAGCCCATGGCTGATTTTGCCAAGGAACTATAACCGTTATTTTCCCTATAACGCTTTTTTAAGAAAAGAGTTCTCCCAATGGAGAACTTTTTTTGTTTGTGTGTTCTTAAACACAGTGATTTTTGTGTGTCATTTTGTGTCATTGTGTACCCATAGATTTCTTTGTATGAAAAATCCCTAACAAACTACAAGGAGATATACTATGGCAAACAAAACCGAATATGAAAAACATTTTGACAAAATTCTTGGAAAGAAACTTCAAGAACAGCGCAAGATACTGAAAATGACTCAACAATATGCTGCTAATCAATCTGGTGAATCTCGGCAGTGGGTGAGTGATGCAGAAAGAGGTGTAAAAACGCCCTCCATATACTTACTGTGTCAATACACTCATTATGCGGGTATTGATATTCACGCAGTTTTTGATGGAGTGTTCAATGAGTTTTTCCCATATATGGAAAAAAATCGTAAAGATGAAGAGGAGGAAAAACTGAATACATTGTTGAAACGTATAAAGAAAAGAAAGAGTAAATAAAAAAGGCCGGTCGTTTGACCGGCTTCTTTAAATTTGATAGGTTCATCGTTATTTGATATAGTAGTCGTAACGGACTTTGTTGCCCTTCATGGCGGTTCGTTTCCAGCTGCCGCGGTCATCTTCTGTAACTGCGATGTCGTTGTAGTCCAGGATGTTGTTTTCCTTAGGGAAGAATTCGAATTCAACGTGGTAATCCGTAGATGAACCGTCGCCGTATTCGCTGGTGTGTTCGACAGTTGTTCCGTCGTCAAATTCAAATACGACCTTGCCGCCTACGGGAACGTTTGTCATGCTCCAACGGTAGGTGTCTGCAATTTCCAGAGTTTCGCCGGGCTCCAGCGTCCATGAGGTAGGATCGTTTTCGTACTTGTGGAAGGTAAGGGTGACCTTCTTGCCGCTTTCATTATGGAGGTAGGAAAAACCTTCCAGTTTATTCAATCCTCCGGTGATGTCGTCGGAAGAACATGCGGTGAAAAATACGGTTGCGCAAAACGTAAAAAACAAAAATGTTTTTGTGAAAATACTCATAATTTCCCCTTTGTGACTCAATATAGCAAAAACGTGAAAAAATGGCACGAATTTAAGGCGAACATCCTTCCTTGACCTTTGGTTTTTTCGCAAAAATTCTAAATTTTACCCCGTAAATTTAACGGGGATAACCCAAAGGATAAATCATGCGTGATCAATTCGAAAGCCCGCTGATTCAGCGTTATGCTTCTAAGGAAATGAGTTTCATCTTCAGCCCGCAGTACAAGTTCCAGACTTGGCGCAAGCTGTGGATCTTTTTGGCCGAATCCGAAATGGAACTTGGCCTGCCCATTACCCAGGAACAGGTGGACGAACTGAAGGCTCACGCCACCGACATCAACTTTGACGTTGCCGAAGCCGAAGAAAAGCGCCGCCGTCACGACGTGATGAGCCACGTTTATGCTTACGGTGTCCAGTGCCCCAAGGCCAAGGGCATCATCCACCTGGGTGCAACTTCCGCTTTCGTTGGCGACAACACCGACCTCATCCAGATGCAGCAGGCTTTGATCATCGTTCGCAAGCGCCTCTGCCGCGTGATGGATAAGCTCTCCAAGTTCGCCATGGAATACAAGGACATGGCTCAGCTGGGTGCTACCCACTTCCAGGCTGCTCAGCTCACCACCGTGGGTAAGCGCGCTTGCCTCTGGCTCCAGGACCTCCTCATCGACCTGGAAGAAGTGAACTTCCTTATCGAAGTGCTGCCGTTCCGCGGCGTTAAGGGCACCACCGGTACCCAGGCTTCCTTCATGGACCTGTTCAACGGCGACGAAGAAAAGATCATGGAACTTGACCGCCGCGTTACTGCTAAGGCTGGTTTCAAGCGCGTTCTCACCATCACCGGTCAGACCTACACTCGTAAGTGGGACAACCGCGTGAACCAGGTGCTCAGCTCCATCGCTCAGTCCCTCCACAAGTTTGCTACCGACATGCGCCTCATGCAGGGTGTTAAGGAAGTTGAAGAACCCTTCGAAAAGACCCAGATCGGTTCCTCCGCCATGGCTTACAAGCGTAACCCCATGCGTTCCGAACGTATCTGCTCTCTCGCTCGTTTCGTGATGGCTCAGGTCAACAGCACCGCTATCACTCAGGCTACCCAGTGGTTCGAACGTACTCTGGACGACTCTGCTAACAAGCGTCTCGCTATTCCTGAAGCATTCCTCGCTATGGATGCAATGCTCATCATCGCTGAAAACGTGACCAACGGCCTCGTGGTTTACCCGAAGGTTATCGAAAAGCGCATCATGGCTGAACTCCCGTTCATGGCTACCGAAAACATCATCATGGAAGGCGTGAAGAATGGCGGCGACCGTCAGGAACTCCACGAAGAAATCCGCGTGATGTCTCAGGAAGCAGGTCGCGTTGTTAAGGAACAGGGTAAGGATAACGACCTTCTCGAACGCGTTCTCAAGAACGAAAAGCTCCAGAAGCTTGGCATCACCGAAGAAAAGCTGAAGGAAATCCTGGACCTCCGCAAGTTCGTTGGCCGCGCTCCTGGTCAGGTCGTGAAGTTCGTGACCGAAGAAGTCCGCCCGGCTATCGAAGCAATCGCCGATTGGGATAATATCGACGCCGGCGAATTGAAGGTGTAATTTTTCGCCGATATACGTCGCGATACGGCATCACGGCAAAGCTTACGTACGACTAGTACGCTGCGCTTTGCCGTTCTTTGTCTCGCTAGCATCTCGATGAAAAATTGTTCTAAAGCGAAATTTGGAACTCGGAAAAATTTGGAATGCGGCTCCAATGGGGTCGCGTTTCTTATATTTGTTTCGGTTTTTCGATTTTTTGGCAATGGATCAGTGGGCTTTGACAATGGTAATTGGCGGATTAGGTCTGTTCTTCTTGGTGATGACCTATGGTGCCTTGATTTCTAGTAAGAAAAGCGGACATTATTCGTCTGGGGTGCCTCTTGTTGGCGGTACCCTTATTGCCATAGCCTTTTTAATTTCGCCCATTAAATGGCTAGCTTTTTTGGGCCTGCTTGATTACGGTTTTTGGATGATCTTATCAAGTCTTGTGAAAAATTTTATTGCTGGTAGGAAATTGAGGAAATAGAAGATTTTTAGCTTCATTGTTAGAAATGAAAACTTATATTTCTTTTCCATGAATAATTTCACCTTCTACAGTCCTACAGAATTTGTTTTTGGTCGTTCCACGGAATCCCAGGTGGGGGACCTTTGTGTTAAGCATGGCGCAAGCCGCGTGATGATTATTTATGGTGGCGGAAGTGTTGTCCGTTCCGGTTTGTTGGACCGTGTGAAGGACTCTTTGAAGGCTGCCGGCGTGACGTTCGTTGAAATGGGTGGCGTGCAGCCGAATCCTATCGATACCAAGGTTCGCGAAGGCCTTGAAATTGCCCGTGAATTTAAGCCGGACTTTTTGCTGCCGGTAGGTGGTGGTTCCGTTATCGATACGGCCAAGGCTATGGCTGTGGGCTACCATTACGAAGGTGACTTCTGGGATCTTTACGAAGTGGTGGATGGCAAGAAAAAAGCTACAGCATCTCGTGCGCTGCCTCTGGGCGTTGTGCTCACGATTCCTGCAGCCGGTTCCGAGGGTTCCGGCAACTCCGTCATTACCAATACTAGCACCCATGTGAAGGTGGGAATCCGCTATCCAATGCTGCTTCGCCCGAAGTTTGCGGTGATGAATCCGGAACTGACCATGACTTTGCCGGAATGGCAGACAGCCAGCGGCGTCAGCGACATGATGGCCCACATTCTGGAACGCTACCTGAGCAACACTCCCGACGTGCAGATTGGTGACCGACTTGCTGAAGGTATGCTGCTGGCCATTATGGAATGTGCTGAAAAGGTGATTGCCAATCCCAGCGATTATGAATCACGCGCCAACATCATGTGGAGTGCAACTGTGGCTCATAACGATACTTGCTCCATCGGACGCGTAGAAGACTGGAACAGTCATGCCTTGGAACATGAAATTTCTGCGGAGTACGATGTGACTCACGGCGCAGGCCTTGCGGTAATTTTCCCGGCGTTCCTGCAGTATGGTGCAACCCACAATCCTCACAAGATTGCACAGCTTGGCCACCGCGTGCTTGGAATTGCAAACTCCGGTGACGAGTCCGCCGACGCCATGGCTGCGGCCCTTGCCATGAAGACTTGGCTTCACGACAAGCTCCACATGCCGGTGACTTTCGCGCAGCTTGGCGTGCCGAACCCCAATTTGGAACTTTTGAACGAACGTCTCCATAAGTTGAAGGGTGTGGTTCTCAAGGGCTATATGGATTTGGATGCCGCAGCTACTATGGAAATTTACAAGCTGGCTTTGTAAAAAACTGATTTTATTGGGTAGAAAAGGGAGGTCGGTATGGATATTCAAAAGAAAAAAGTTCCAAAGGATAAGGCCTGGTCTGTAGCTACCAAGACTGCGGCTATGGCAGCCCTTGGCTTGACTGCTGGATTAGGGCTTGGGGCCTGTTCCAAGGAAGAACCTGAACCTATTATTTTCGGCGATGTGGGAACGGATTTGACTGTTTCTATGCAGGTAAAATCTCCGGATTCCACAAAGGCTGACTCTATATGCGTTCGTGATTCCGTAAAGACGGATTCCTCTGCTTCTGCTCCCCAAGTGAGAAAGAAGAAGCGGAAAGTAGCTGCTGCCACGCGCGGGGTTCCCAGTGGCCCGGACGGGGATGAGTAATCCCAACTTATACTATATTGTGATTGTTAAAACTAAGGAGTTTTTATGTCCGTACAGGTTATGGTAAATGGTATTCCGGGTAACATGGGCAAGATCGTTGCCGAAACTTGCGTTGCCCGCGGTTTGGAACTTGTTCCTTATTCCTTGACTGGTGAAATCATCGTCGAAAACGAATCTGAAGTTGCCGGCAAGACTGTTCAGCTCTTGAAGCCCAGCAATCGTGAAGAACGCATCGGCGAAGTTCTGGCCAAGTATCCGAACCTCATCTGCGTGGACTACACTCATCCCACCGCGGTGAACGACAACGCCGCTTTCTACGTCAAGCACAAGATCCCCTTCGTCATGGGTACCACCGGTGGCGACCGCGAAGCTTTGACCAAGCTGGTTGCAGAAGCGAACCATCCCAGTGTTATCGCTCCCAACATGAGCAAGCAGATTGTTGCTTTCCAGACCATGATTGAATGGCTGGCAACCGAATTCCCCACAGCATTCAGCGGCTACAAGCTGTCTGTGGTTGAAAGCCATCAGAAGACCAAGGCTGACACCAGCGGTACCGCCCGCGCCGTGGTTGGCTCCTTCCAGAAGATGGGCTTCGAATATACTCCGGACGATATCGAAAAGGTCCGCGACGAAAAGAGCCAGATGGAACGTATGGGCGTGCCCGAAGAATACCTGGGTGGCCACGCATTCCACACTTACAATCTGGACAGCGCCGACGGTACCGTTCACTTCGAATTCCAGCACAATGTCTGCGGCCGTAAGATCTACGCCGAAGGTACTGTGGACGCCGTGAACTTCCTGGCCGAACAGATTGCCGCTGGCACTGCAAAGCCCTTCAACATGATGGACGTTCTCCGCTCCGGTAAGATGCGCTAATGCGCTCCTATATCCTTAGACGCTTGCTTTTGATGATCCCGACCCTCATCGGGATTTCATTGGTATGCTTCATCCTCATTCAGCTTTTGCCCGGTGGCCCTGTGGAAGAAATGATCTCCAGGGCTCAGCAGGCTGCGGCCATGAAGGGTGGGGTAGACGCGTCCAAGGCCCTGTCGCCAGACCAGATTGCACAAATCCAGGCTTACTTCGGCTTCGACAAGCCGGCCTGGCAGCGCTACCTGACCTGGCTGTGGAACGTGCTTCACCTGGACTTGGGAACCAGCTACACCTACGGCCTCCCTGTGTGGGACGTGATTACTAGCCGTTTCCCCATATCCCTGTTCTTTGGATTTACCTCGTTCTTCCTCAGTTACTTGATTTGTATTCCTCTGGGCCTCTGGAAGGCTGTACACCACGGAAGCAAGTTGGATTCCTTTAGCAGTGGCGTTATTTTCTCCGGCTATGTGATGCCGGGATATGCCCTGGGTATTTTGCTGATTATCTTTTTGGCGGGCGGTTCCTACCTGGATATTTTCCCGCTGGGTGGCCTGACCTCCGACGACTTCGAGGACTTTTCCTTCTTTGAGAAAGTGCTGGACTTGGCCCACCATCTGGTGCTGCCCATCTTCTGCTACATGATCAGCGAATTTGCGTTCCTGACCTTCCTTATGAAAAACTCCGCCTTGGAGGAACTGGGCCGCGACTACATGCGTACTGCCTTGGCAAAGGGTATGAGCTTCAACCAGGCTCTGGTCCGCCACGCTCTCCGCAATGCCTTGATTCCCATTGCCACCCGCCTTTCCGAAATCTGCACCCTCATGTTCGCCGGAGCCCTTTTGATCGAGAAGGTCTTTGATATCGACGGCATGGGCTTGCTTTATTACAATTCCATGGTGAACCGCGACTACAATGTGGTCATGGGCGTGATCTTCTTGAGCAGCCTTATGGCCATGGTGGGACGCCTCTTTAGTGACATCCTTTACACCATGGTGGATCCGCGTATCAAATTTTCTTAGAAAAATTCTCTCGTCTTTCGTCTCTCGTCTCTCGTCTTTTATATATTGCTTAGCATGAATACTGAAATCGTTTCTTCTGCTGTTAAAGATTTTCTTCTTTCCCACGGCTATGCCGCTGACTTTGAAATTTCTACCATCGCTGGTGCAGGTTCAGGCCGTAAGTACTACCGAATTGCCAGTGGCGACCGCAGCTGCGTTCTGCAGGTCTCTGCCGTTGTAGACGACGATTTTAAGCGTTTTGTTGATTATTCCGAAACCTTTGCTGAATACGGTTTGCCCGTTCCTCGCGTCTATTTCGTAGACGAAGCCTCCTGCTCCGTTCTGCAGGAAGACCTTGGCGCTCACAACCTCCTGGATAACATTTTCCCCGCAGGTGCCGACAAGCGCTCCGGCAACGTCCGCATTCTCTATCCCGAAGTGATCGAAGCCCTCATCAAGTGGCAGCAGGTTTCCCGCTCTCTGTTCAGTTCCCATTCCGACATCTGGCTCCGTCGTTTCGACTTTGCCGCCCTCAAGTGGGAAACGGACTACTTCACCGAAAACTATTTGAAGGCTCACAAGGGCATTACCGAAATTCCGGAATCTGTCCGTAACTTCTACTCCATGCTGGCACTTTCCGTGGATGCTCAGCCCAAGGCCTTGATGCATCGTGATTTCCAGAGCCAGAACATCATGGTGAAGCCGGATTCCGAAATCGCATTCGTGGACTACCAGGGCGCACGCCGTGGTTCCATGTTCTACGACCTGGCTTCCTTGCTGTGGGACCCCTACGTTTGCCTGTCCCTTGCCGAAATCAAGGACTTCTTTGAATACTGGCGCACCTCTTTCCGCGGCACCAAGACCTACACTCAGCAGGATGCCTGGGAAGCTTTCGTTTATGCTAGCCTCCAGCGCGTCATGCAGGCCATGGGTGCCTACTGCTTCCTTTCCAAGGTGAAGGGAATCCAGAAGTTCGAGCAGTATATCGAACCGGGCAAGGCTCAGCTCCGTGTTCTGTTCAGCGAATTCAAGAAGATCGCCAAGGCCACAAGCCCCGAAGTCTTCGAGTTCATGGACAAGGCGCTGGCTTAATTAAGAATTTGAAATTACGAATTACGAGGTGATCGGGTTCGTAATTTTTTTTTGACTTTTTGGTTTGGGTAATTTAGATGGCTTTAGTTTACACGAAGTTTTACGCACAAAGTGATGCTTTTGGTCGTGCTCTTGGTTTTGCTTACGATGCATTGGTGCATGGACCTCTTCAGTTTGACGCCATGGCGACGTGGAAGAATCTGGCTGAACGTGTAAAGCAGGGAATCTATATGGGCGAGGGCTTGCTCTTGCCTCATACTCGCGTGCCCGGCCTTGCAGAACCCCTCATGGCCTTTGTGGTTTGCCCCGAAGGCTTTACCGGAATCGAGATTCGTGGGGGAGAAAAGGCCCAGTTCATGTGCGTGCTGCTTTCTCCGGCAGAGTCCGCTACCGCCCACACCACCGTCATCGCGGACATGGCCAAGAAAATGCTGAACCCTGAATGGAAGGCAAAGGCCCTCAAGGTCACTACAGACCAGGAAATCCGCGAACTGTTCGCGTAGAAAAAAGAAAATTGAGGACGGGAAAATTTTTTCTTGAAAAATAGGTCGCACATTTTGTGCGACCTTTTGTAATTTGAACAGGGATGTTTGTTACAGGGACTTTTCTGCAGCAATCTTGTCGGCAAGTTCCTGTACTTTTTCAAGCGGCAACTTAAGGACTCTAGCAACGCGTTCCGCAGGATCGCCTTCACGAAGGAACGCCTCGGCAGCTTCGTACTTGGCCTCGTTCTTACCTTCGATTCTGCCTTCATTCTTGCCGTCAAAGTGAGCGAGGACCATGCGGCCAATCTGTTCGTCAATGCTGATTGTACAGGACACTTGATCCTCCAGGATTTTCTTGTCACGGTTGGCGTCTATGGTAATACGTTTGACGGCATCATCCAAGACGGAGTCGTTGAACTTGGGAAGTTTCTTCATCACACCGGCGTTCTTGATCAGGTAAAGCCAACGGTCTTCGTCATTCTCAAGTTCCGATGCGGTCTTCTTGAACTTCTTGAGATCCACTACAATATACTTTACTTTTTCGGTCACTGGCAAGGGTGTGGCTGACGTAGCGCTGCGTTTTACGGCTTCGTCGCTGTAGATGTGCCAGCTGTCATAATATTCACCGATTTCATTCACGTTAAAATCGCAAATCCAAACT
The DNA here is from genome assembly GCA_024399015.1 of Fibrobacter sp. Taxonomy (GTDB): domain Bacteria; phylum Fibrobacterota; class Fibrobacteria; order Fibrobacterales; family Fibrobacteraceae; genus Fibrobacter. The sequence continues at coordinate 736 of JAKSIC010000015.1, read as the reverse complement.
GCGTAAACGTGAGGGATTTCGTAACGATGCTTTTCACGTTCCGCGATGTCGTGAGCGCTGTCTGACGGATATTTTTCCTTGATTTTTGCATCCAGCCGCTTCTTCTCCACGCAAAGGAATGCACTTTCCTGAAGGATTGCGCGCTCGTTAAAAAGCGTCAGGGACAACTTCTGCATTTCCACATTGATATGCAGGCCGCTTTCGGTCTTGGCGTGAATATCCATCCGCAAGTTCAGCAGGTCCGTAGCATGAATCTCGATGTCCGTATCCATGAATTCCACACTCTTGATAAAGTCAGTTTCCCTGTGCAGAATGGCGTTCAGGAAACTGACCATGGCCGCCTCGTTTTTCAACAGGCGCTTAAAGCCCGGATCCAGACGAACGTCCAGATACGTGGCCTTGCTGTATTTTTCAAAAAGTTCCGCAAACCGAGCCCGCTCAATCTCGGGGGAAAGCCCCAACATCTGCATGGCGGAACCAAGCTTTTCATTATCGTCCATATCAACCTTCGTGATTAGCGTAAGGCTGAATCGCCCTACATACTATAACACGCAGGAAACGCCCAAATGGGAACCATTTTTTGTGAAAAATTTTGTTTGCGCACGTAAACGATGGTGAAAAATAATGGTGCGGGATTAACATTTTAAAATCATGGTTCCGCAAATATTGGTGTGGGATTTGCATTTTAAAATCAAGGTACCGCAAATAACGGTGTGGGATTAACATTTTAAAATCA
>JAKSIC010000014.1 GCA_024399015.1 Fibrobacter sp. | reverse complement strand
GCCTAAATCTGATATTGGAACAAACTATTTTTGCGAAAAACCCTTGACACTACCTGAAATTGTTCTCATCCCTAATGCTGGTGAAGATACGGAAAAGAATGTAATAGTTGTTGCTGCCCGAAATAAATCAGGATTATGTCCAAAAGAACTTGTCCTTGATTCCGCATTAATCTTCGAATTCGAAAATAAAGCTCGCCGGTTCGCCGACGAGTTTTTTAATTACTTCTTGCAAACCTTGTTATAGACTGCGATTTGTCTTTCGATGATGCCGTCCCAGGTGAAGCAATCGTTGATGCGTTTGCGGGCACCGGAGAGAAGGTTTGCGACGAGGGCGGGGTCGCAGGCCAAACGCTTGTAGGCGTCGGCAAGTGCCGCAGGATCCTTTTCAGGAACAAGCAGACCGCTGACGTTATCAACTACAACATCGGGAATGCCGCCAACGTTACTTGCCACGATGGGCAAATTCAATTCCATGGCTTCGATCAGAACAACGCCCAGACCTTCGGTATCGCCCTTGCTATCCACGATGGCAGGCAGCGTAAAGACGTTGGCGTTACGGTACTCGGCTTCAAGGGCTTCCGGCGAAAGCTTACCAGTGAAAGTGATGTCGCAGGGATTGATGCTAGATCCTTCGCTTTGCTCAGGATGACACTCAGTATGCTGTACATCTCTCGAGCCTCGAACCTCGCGCCTCGAGCCTAATTCCTTCGCCTGCTTCTTCAATTCCTCGGTCAGGTCACCGACGCCGACGATGCGAATTTCAAACTTGTCCTTGGGCAGGTACTTGGCGGCTTCAATCAGGTAGCAGATGCCCTTGCGTTCGATGTGGCGGCCTACGAAGAGAATCTTGAACTTGCCGTCAACAGGATGACTCTGGATAGCGTTGCCTTGGATTGCTTCGTCGCCTTGCTCCTCGCAATGACAACTGCCAAGCGTTGTTCCGTAGGGGCTCCATTCCACATCCACGTTACGGAGAGCCTTGATCTTGCTGGCGGTAAAGCTGGAGTTTGCAAATACAGCCTGTGCCTGACTGATGGCGAACTTCAGGAATGGCTTCACCCATTTCTTCTTGCGAATCAGCAGCAGTTCTGCACCGTGGAAATTCAGGACCAGCGGAATGCGGAAAAGCTTTGCTGCGCCCAATGCAATGAACGCATGGGGGAAGGGCCAGTGGGCGTGAATCACGTCGGGCTTCCACTTGCGGCAAAGGGAGAGGCAACGGAAGAAACCGCTGATGATGTAGGGAATGGCCAAAAGCTGCAACCAGGGCTTGCTAGCCATCTTGCTGGGGGCGCCTTCCTCGTGGGTCAGCATTTCCCAATTCTTCGGGGCATAGCGGAAACGGTTGACGCGCACGCCATCGATTTCGTGGCTCTTCAGGCCTTTGTAAGTGGGAGCTAAAACTTGAACATCCACACCGGCGTTACGCAAGTGTGCAACAGAAGCGCGAAGCCAAGGAACTTCTGCGTCTTCATGAAAACGAGGATACACGGACCCGATAACTAAAACTTTTTGGACCATAAGTTACAAGGCGGTAGAACCGTCGGCGAAATTTTTAAAGAGCTGCGGCAGTGTTTGCTGCAGTATTGGCGGCATTACCCATTGCATTATCAGCAGGAGCAGTGGGATCCTGAATGCAAGACGGATAGACGATGGGACGAACAGCGGAATCCAAAACCTTCTTGGCCAAGTCGAAACCTTGGCTAGAGGACATCTGTTCAATACGTCCCTTCACGCGGTTCCAGCCTTCGATCTTGGAGTCCAGCAAAAGCATGCCGATGCCGGATTCATGTTCCAGGAAGCCGATAATATCGCTGCCACGGTTGCTCTTGTGGAGGGAGGCTAGGAACATTTCCCAGAAGGTATTGTTGCTTTCTTCGCTTTCCAGCTGCTTTTTCACATTTTCGAAGTCAAATTCAATGTAGACAAAGGAGCTATGGTCCTCATCGCTACGGATGATTTCCTCTTGGCAACGACGTTCAAATATTTCTTCTGTGTAGATAGAAATATCATACTTGTGTTTTCCAATCAAATTAAAAAGCAAGTCTTTCATCAGTGGGTAGAATTTAGACTATTTTTTAACCATGCAACGATTGTTGAAATTGAAAAAAGTCCTTAAGAACAGTGTTTTTGCCGCCGCCGTTGAAAATTTCAAGGGAATCAAGGCCGCAACCGCCAAATGTCGTGCTTTGACCGACGCAGAAATCCAGGTGCTTGTCAAAAATGGCAACCGCTCCGAATCCTGGGCCAAGGTCATGGTGGATCCCGATTTTGATCCGACCCGCATTCACGGCTCTACTTTTGCAGGCGAAGTTTACCTGCCCCGTTTCTTTGGTACTTTGCTTTTGCCGGGCGACATTTCCTACCCGACCGGTATCTACGATAGTTTTGTCCATAACTGCATTATCGAAAATGCTTTGATCTATCGCGTGGCCATGTTGTCCAACGAACTGATTCGCGTGGGTGCCGTTGTGGAAAATGTGGGCTCCCTGGTGAGCAGTGGTAAGATTAACTACATGATTGGAACTTCCATGAGCGTGGGTAACGAAATGGGCGGCCGTCGCCTGTTGGTGTTCCCCGAAATTTCTACCGACCTGGTGGACGCCCAGTTGTTCCATAAACCCGAGGCCGAGGTGGCCAAGGCTTTTGCCGAACAGTTGCAGGCTTATCGCGACGAAACTGCCTTGCCTTTCGGCGTGGTGGGAAAGGGCGCTGTCATTTCCAACACCAACATCATTCGCAATAGCTGGATTGGAGCCCATGCCCGCGTTGAAGGCGCGGCCAAGATCCGTAACTCTGTGATTCTCAGTTCCCTCGAAGAATCCAGCCACATTTATGATTCTGTGATTCTTGAAAATTCCGACGTGCAGATGGGCGTTACCGTCCATACGGGTGCCGAGGTTCAGGGATCTATTTTGATGAACCGTACCAAGGTGGCCTGCAAGGCCATCGTGAAGTCTTCGATTATTGCACCGTGCTGCCATATTGAAGAAGGTGAAGTCAACAGTTCTTATATGGGCCCCATGACCCAGATGCATCACCATTCTCTCTTGATTGCCGCTTTGTGGCCTGAAGGCTGCGGTAATCTTGGCTATGGTGCCAACGTAGGTAGTAACCACACCGGTCGTATGCCGGACCAGGAAGTGATGCCGGGGCAGGGCTTGTTCTTTGGCCTTGGTGTGAACATCAAGTTCCCGGCCAACTACCGTGAAGCTCCGTTCACCTTGATTGCTAGTGGCGTAACCACTTTGCCCCAGCGTCTCAAGTTCCCCTTCTCCCTGATTCGTCCGGGTGATCCGCAACTGAACGGTGTTCCTGCCAAGTTGAACGAAATTGTTCCAGGCTGGAACTATGCTCGCAATGCCTACGCCTTGGATCGCAACGCATACAAGTACTCCATTCGCGGTAAGGGCGTTGTGCCTGCTAGCTTCAGCAGCATCTTCAATGCAGAAACAGTGCGTTCCGTTTATGACGCTTACTGCCGTTTGCAGGTAGCTACCATTCGTGACGTTTATACTAAGGAACACATCGATGGCCTTGGTGAAAACTTCCTCCGCGAACGTGTGCGCCAGCAGGCCTTGCATACCTATGCCGAGTATATGGAACGCTACGTTCTTGAAACCATCATTACTCTGGTGGTGAATGACAACAGTTTGCAGAACCAGCCGGTGAAGGAACTTCGCCGCCTGATTACTACGGAATCCAACAAGGATATCGTCCGAGTGGTTCCGCTGCCGGAAACTTTCGAAGAACTTATCAAGCGTTATCGCCAGTTGGAAAAGGATTGGTTCGAAAGAGTATCCCATGGTCTGGACAAGGACAACGAACGCGGTCGCGAAATCTTCGACGATTATGACGATGCCCATCCGGTGGACAAGGGCTTTACCGAATGGGAAAAGACCCGTGTGGAAGAAAAGCTCCGCCGTCTCAGTTCCATCGTGAAGGTTTCCAAGCCGGAACTTTAAGCGCTGCAGGACTAACGTGATTTGGCTTATCACATTGCTGATTATGGAAGTGATTCTCCGCATTGTGCTGGAGATTCGTGAGCGCCGTGCCACTCAGATGCCCGGTGGCTTCCTTGCAATCCTTCGTGTGATTCCGTTGGTAAACGACTTTTTCCCTCTCCCGGAAAACCGTAAGGAACCTGAGGTGGGTAAGTTCGTTGCCGCCCACGAAGAAGGTCACAAGAAGTTGCATCATGCAGCCCTCCGCAATTTGGTGAAGGTCATTATGCTTCTGCTTTCGCTGGGTGTTATCGCCCTGGTGATTGGCCGTTACGGAATGCCTTTTTGGGTCGCTATTATCTGGCTTCATTTGGTTGCCATTCCTGGACGCGTCATTTTCCACACCTACTGTTGGGGCCAGGAATTTGAAGCGGATCAGTATGCCTTTGAACATGTAGAAAGGAACATTGCCAAGAATGCGCTGCGCAACTTGGTGGAATGCGAAATCCCTTACACTCCCATATTCGCCTTGATTTACCGTGAGCATCCCACTGCGGCTCTCCGCCGTAAAAAACTCTTGGGTAAGTAGCTTGTTTTCCTCCAATGTCATTGCGAGGAGCGAAGCGACGTGGCAATCTAATAGATTGTATTTTGGGGTTTTAATTTTGTATATGGCGCATTTCATGCGCTATACATTCGGCTCGTCAATGTCCAAGTAAACTTGGCCACTGCTCTCGCCTTTTTTGATATTGCATGCTTCGCATGCATATACTTCGGCTCGGCAATGCCAAAAACATATATGTTTTTGTCGCTGCTCTCGCCTTTTTGTATATTCTCTCCTGTATGAATAAGATTTTTTCTCGCTTGTGTGTTTTGGCTGCCGTTTGCGCGCTGCCGGCATTTGCTTTTGACGTAAGTGTCAAGGCCAACGTAGATAACGCTCAGGTTTTTATCGGCGACATGTTCAATTACGAAATCGCCGTGACTGCTCCCGAAAATGCTATCGTGGATTTGCCCAGTTTTGTTGGCAACCTTGGTAGTTTTGAAGTCAAGGAAATGAAGAACGAGCGCGTTACCGAAGGCATGCCCAAGGGTACCGCAAAGTTCACTTGGCAGGCAACGCTCAATACTTTTGTCAGTGGCGACTTCATGATTGCTCCGCAGCAGATTGTGGCCATTGTGGACAAGGATACCGTCAAGACAAGTACCGACCCGGTTGCAGTGAAGGTTGCAAACCGCACCACCGGCGAAGAAGATGATATTCTCGATGTTGAAGAACCGATGGCTGACCCCCGCTTGCCTCAGTGGCTGATTATTGCCCTGTGTGTTTTGGGTGGCGTTGTGCTGGTTCTTTTGGGATGGCTCCTGCACAAGAAATTCCGCAAGCAGGGTGAAGCCCCGCGCTTGCCTCCTTACGAGGAAGCGGTGCTGGCACTTAAGGATTTGCGCGTTCGCAACTACCTTGCCGAAGGCAATCAGGGCGACTACTTTATGTCCATGGGTTTCATCACCCGCCGCTACATCCAGCGTCGTTTCGATGTTGAAATCCTGGATGCTACCGTTGCAGAACTGAAGCAGCGTATGGCTCACGTTACTGGCCTCCCGCAGGCTTACAAGGAATCTGTGGTGACGCTGGCAGTGGAAACGGAACCCGTCAAGTTTGCAAAGATGAAGCTGGATGGTGAACGCTGCCGCTTCTGGGATGAATGGGCCGATCGCCTTCTCGAAGACACCAAGCCTACTCCTGAAGAGAAAGCTGCCGAGAAGGAAGCTCTTAAAGCTGCTGTAGACGCAGTCAAGAAAGAACGCAAGAAAAAATAATCTGCTTTTATCGCGGGTATAAAAAACGGGTCGGCGCCGAAGGGCCGACCCATTTCTATTGTTGCAGTGCCCGTAGGCCCGCGTTCCGGTTTACATCCGGTCTATGTCAATAATATACGGCTCCAAGTGCCTGCGGTCAAGACCCGGACCGCTAAATCACTATTCCAATGTGGAATTTTGGAGACTTTTTTGAACAAAAAAATTGAAATATCCTCAAAAACAACTATTCTGCGTAAGTTTTTTGTACTTTTTGAGGGCAAAGGAGGAAATATGAAAAAGGCATTTTCAATTCTCGCAGTATCCCTTGCTGCTCTATCTCAGGCGGCTTTTGCCGAGTCATCCAATAGTTTGTTCCTTAAGGGCAGTGCTGGCGCTGCATATAATTCTGTTGAAGGTAAGATGTCCGCTTATGGCGGCAAGGTCAGTGCTGATAACGCTGCAGCATCCTTTGGCATTGATGCAGGTATGAGTTTCTCCCACCGTGTTCAAGCTTATCTTGGTGCCGACATTTCTGTTGGTGGTGGCGATATGGATCTCGATATTGGCACAAAGGATGTAGACTACTTTGCAACCGGTTTCCACATTGGTTGCATGGGCTTTCCTTTCGATCAGGCATCTGCATTGAAGGGTGCATTTGTTGGCGTTGAATTTGGTGCAGATGAATATGAAGTGGGAACTTCCAAGATCAACTACCTTGACGACGAATGGCGCCTTAGCATGGGTCTTAAAGTTGGTCACACCTGGTCTATTACCAAAATCATTGACCTTGGTGTAGAAGCCACCTTTGATTATCATATGTATCCGTTTGATGACGATACTTTCTTGCGTGGTTCTCTGAGAGACATGAGCGGCTATACCATTGGCCTCAACTTTGTTGCCATGCATAAGTAAGCAAACAAACAGAGCGTAACATTAACCAATAAAAAAGCGTAACTACCTTGAGTAGCTACGCTTTAATTTTTTGTCTTCCAGAACCGTCATTCTGGAGGGCTGTTGGCCCGATAGAATCAGGTTATGCTTTCTTTCTCTTGGGCGAGACAGCGATGAAGATCAGTACGCTGACCAGGAGGAGGAAGGGATAGAACATGTAGGGAATGATGTCGAAGGCGCTGACGTTTACGGCTTCGGCACCGTTAGCTACTGCTGCGGCGCTTGCTGTAGCGATGGCAGAAAGAGCCACCAGCATCTGTGCGCCATAGGGGAGCAGGCCTTGCACGATACATCCGAAAATATCCAGGAGGGAAGCGGTCTTCTGAGGGGAGATTCTGTATTCGTCGCCCATCTGCTTTGCGATGGGAGCTGCCATGACGATAGCCACGGTGTTGTTTGCGGTAGCCACGTCCATAGCGCTTACCAAGAGGCCTACGCCCAGCTGACCGCTCTTGTGGCCTTTAAATACCTTGTGGATGAAATCCAGAAGCGCAGCGAAACCGCCGTGAATGCGGATGAGGCCGCAGAGGGCACTTACGAGAACCGCTACCATGATGGTTTCATACATGCCGGAAATACCGTTGCCGATGTGACCAAGAAGTCCAACGAAATCCAGTTCGCCGCTGCCCACCATAACGACGGCTGCAGCGACAATGCCCACCAGCAATACGGTGAAAACGTTAATGCCCGTGAGGGCGAGAACCAGCACCAAGACGTAGGGGATGAGCTGCACCAGATTGTAATCGGTTGAAGCAACGACCTGGGCATCTGTTGTAAGAGAAATGAGGGTGATGATAACGATGGCGGCAATGGCTGCGGGAAGGGCGATGCCGAAGTTGACGCGGAACTTGTCCTTCATGGCACAGCCCTGTGTGGAGGTGGCTGCGATTGTCGTATCTGATATGAACGAAAGGTTATCGCCGAACATGGCGCCGCCAATGACAGAGGCAACGCAGAAGGGAATGCCGAATCCAGCGGCGCCTGCAACTTCAATGGCGATGGGCGAAACCACGGCGATGGTGCCTACGGAAGTTCCCATGGCGGTAGAAACGAAAGCGGCTACCACAAACAAGACAACAACCGCAAACTGCGCCGGGATGAAATCCAGCAAGAGGTAGGCGGCGGCAGATGCACTTGAACGCCCCAGGATTCCGGCGAAGATACCTGCGCAGAGGAACACGAGAATCATGAGGAAGATATTGCGGTCGCCGATGGCGCCTGCCATCACATTCATCTTCTTGTCGAAATTCAGCTTGCGATTCTGGATGCATGCCACGAAAATGGCGACGAGGAATGCGGCCACAATGGGAATGTTGTAGAATCCCATGGGAATCTTCAGGACGTATTCGAAGGAAATGCCCATGCCCAGGTAAAGCACCAGGAATACGGCGATGGGGAGGAGGGCCTTGGGATTGCCCTTGATGTGGTCAAGATTTTCGAGAGAGATATTTTCTTTTTGCATATGTGAAAGATAATTAAAGGACTGGTTGTCGGCTAATAAAAAAAGATTATGTGCAGTTATAGAAAAATTTAAATCTCAATTTCCATGCCGGTATGCATTTGCTCGGCGCGGTCGCCAAGAACGTCTTTTAGAATTTCAAAGGCGCGCGTTCCGGTGCAGTGGCCTGTGTAAATTTTCTGGACGTTCAGTTCGTAAAGTCGTTGGGCGAAGGCGCGGACTTTTTCGTCGGGAGATTTAAACAGATGGAAGCCTCCCAGCATTGCATAAATGTTCTTGCTGGGAAAGGCTTGCTGAACTTCCTTGATGATGTTGTCGGCGCCGCCATGACTGCAACTGTTCATGATGAACAGACCCTTGGGAGTATTGAATACTAGACTCTGCTCGTGGTCATAACTATCGGGACGGTACTTGCCATTTTCTTTAACAAACTGCCCAACGGATTTCCCGATGGCGGCGCGGCCTGCGGCGCTTAGCACGCTATCAGAATGCCCTACCAGAAATACGTTCGGCAGAATTTCTACGACACCTTCCGCAAAAGCAAGGCGCTCCTTGTATTGTTCAAGCCATCCGCGGTGTATGCCAATGTATTTATGACGGGTAAAGAACTTCAGAAATTTACGGGTGCTGTAGCAGTTTTCGCTGGCGCCTTCCCGCAAATAAAATTTGGCGCAACTGTTCACTTTGAAAAAAGCTTCCAAGCCGTCGGCGTGATCAAAGTGTGCGTGGCTTAAAACACCGCATTCTACTTCCGACAAATTCATTCCCATAGCGTCAGCATTTTTTGTGAATTGAGCGGAAGCCCCTGTGTCCAATAGAATCTTGTGACCATTAAAATCGATGTGAGCGGCAAGGCCCCATTCCGGGCACAACTTTACCTTACTGCCTTCGCAGTTACAAACTTCACCCTCGATGTTATCAATAAGAATTTGGACTTTCATTGTTTTATCCAAAGATAACCATCACAATCACACCGCACAGCAAGCTGGGAATCAAGCCTAGTCCCATACCGATCATGGATTGTACAAAGTGATATTTCTTTTGATGGTATTCCTTGTCCATGTCCTCTGTTCCCGGCAAGCGAATTCTCTTCATGTTTGCGAACAGAACCCAGTCCAAAAAGAAACAGTCATACCAGTCAATTACAAACCAGATTCCATAACCTAGCAAAAAGGCCGAGGCGAAATCCCTTGCGCCCACAAGTACGACGAGACCTGTTTGCAGTGCAAGTGCAAATAAAAGGGCGCATCCTTTCTTTACTGCGACCGTGGGGGTGAACAGTTCTGTGGGAACACGTTCGTGGGTTTCAAAATATTTTTCCTGAATATCCTTGGGGTAGTCATGAATCCACCAGAGGGGATTCTTGCACAAGGGAATCATGATCATGCAGGTGAATACAATGGTCATGACTACAATCTCAATGATGTAAATAAGCCAATGGATTTCCATAAAATTCCTTTAGCAAGATTTCTTTCTTAAGCTTGCGAGTGCGAAGATCAATGAAATAGCAATACCGATGTGGGGCATGTAATCGGGAGTGCTGATTTTAAAGGTAGATAAAATGGCGGGAATCAGGCCGAAGAGGCCGCCAAGGCAAACGCCTGCATACCACAAGTTCTTTTTGATGATGAATTTCTTGTGGGCGATGATAGCCACAGCCAAAGGAGCCACAATACCTGGGGTATAAACGGAATATGCCATCGTTAGGAGAGCAATGATATCCTTGCCGCCCAAAGCAAGAATCATGGCAATTAGGCCGATGATGACAACGAGAATCCTTACCACTGCAATGCGCTTCGTGCCAAGAATGTCGCTGCCGAAAATTGCTGCGGAATTAATCAGGCAGGTATCCGCTGACGATAGCAATGCAGAAAGCAAACCAACAGAAAGTAGTGCAGCCAATGGCAACGGCAGAACATTAGATGCCAAACGGAACAGCGGGTTTACTCCTCCTGCGGCCACGGCAGAAATTCCGCCGGCGTAGGCGTGTGCCCACATCCCGAGATAAACGATGATGACGCTGAAAACGAGAATGGCGAAACTTCCGACGATTACCGCCTTCTTTGCTGCGGAGGCGTTTTTTGCCACAAGGTTTCTGGAAATCACGTCGGGCCCGAGGAAGTATGCGCCGCCCACGGTGAACAACATCATGGCCAAATCTGTGATACCAAACTTTTCATTTAGTAGAGAGAACTCTCCGAGGCTTGCGACAGAGCCGGCGGCGTTCCCCGCGGCATTCCCTATTGAAGAGGCGGCTTCCGCGGCGACCCCATTGCCAGCCACCATGCAGTAAATTGCGGCTGCCGCAAACCCTACTGTCAAAATTCCAAATTGCAGCGCATCTGTTCTCACCACAGAAAGTTGCCCGCCAAGCAGTGTATAAACGATGACGATGGCGGCGGTAATCACCACGGACATGGTTCCTGCATCATGGCCGAGAACGAGCCCGATGAATCCTGCCACGGCAGCAAACTGTGCCGCGATAATTCCGATCCATGAAACTGCAATAATGAAGCCCACCAGCTTGCGGCCCACTTTGCCCACAGTCTTTTCTGCAAGTTCCGGAAGGGTGCGTACATCAAGATCGTGAATGGGCTTGCTTAAAAATGCAGCCTGGAACCAGAAACCGATCGCACCAACGCCAAGCCACCAGAATGCGGCAAAGCCAATGCTTTCTGCGCGGGCGGCGATGCCCACTGTTGCAGAGGCCCCGAGAACAGTGGCCATTAGGCTCATGAACACGAAGGGCGCAGTCTGCTTACGGCCTGCCACCACATAGTCGTCAAAGTTCTTCACCTTGAACCAGTCCCTGACGCAAATAAATCCAAGGACCAGAAAGTAAATCAAAAGCAGTTTCATTGAAACAAAAATAGTTTAATAATTCTGCAGCGTATGCCTTGACACAGCAGAGTTTTTGTAATAAACATACTGTATCTATTGACAATTTTAATTTAGTAGTTTATATTGTAGTCTATGAAACGCGAAGACCAAATCAAGGCGCAAATCGAGTCGCTGCCCAAGGGTTCCATCACCAAAAAGACCATCCAGGGCAAGGACCGTTATTACCTGCAGTGGCGCGAGGGCGACAAGGTAAAGAGCCGTTATGTAAAGGTTGCGGAACTGTCTGAGCTTGCTGCCCAGATTGAGCAGCGCAAGGCCCTGCAGCAGGAACTGCTGGATTTGCAGATTTTCACTGCCGAGAACTTGATTGCGGGTTCTTCCGTCAAGGTGGCCGCCGAATCTGCCGCCGACTACCAGGCCACTGTAAAGGTGGATGCCGAAGCGGCGAAGGGCGCCGAGCGTGTATTTGAATCCCTTGGTTTTGACTTGGCCACGGGCGTCAACATGTTCCTGCGGCAAGTTGTCCGTGAGCAGCGCTACCCCTATGCCCTTGATTTAAAAAAGTCAAAGTGGCCGAGATCGGCAAATCTGGCTGGTGCGCCGAAGTTGCACCGTAAAGCGAGAGGTGGCAAGTAGATTTCGCAAAAGCCGCCATGGCGAATGCCACGTGCTTTAACCGTGCGGCAAAAAGAGTTTTTATAATCCCGCTGACTGAGGCGAGCGAACTTTTGAAGAAAAGTTCCGAGGCATCCACGGGCGGGCCCGTTCACATTTTGTGGACTTGTAGGATAGCTGGCAGGAGACGCAGCCTGCTCGAGTGCGCGATTGCGATGTGTCGAATCGCGCCAGGTAATGCCGGGGAATACCCCCGCCTACAAGAAATCGCAAAAACATCCAAGACAAATCGCAAAAACACAGACAGACGCTGGCGCTGCCCTAAATGGAACGTGCATTGTAAAAACTGCGCTTGCTCTGTTAAACATTACCCTCGCTGCGGTTGTGGCGAGGTATCGTCAAGGATTGTATATGATTAATGAACATGTAATGGAAATGCTTCATGCAGGCGAAGGCTTGCGTGTGGAATTCAAGAAGGCGAAAGACAAGCTGCCAAACAATATTTTTGAGACGGTCTGTGCCTTTCTCAACGCAACAGGAGGCTTCATATTTTTAGGTGTGGATGACGATGGAACTATCGTGGGTGTGAATCCACAGGCTGTTCCTCAAATGAAAAAGGATTTGGTAAATCTTGCCCATAATCCGACGAAGATAAATCCCGCTTGTAATTTATATCCAGAAGAATGCGTCGTTGATGGCAAGACAATAATCGTTTGCCAGGTTCAGGAAAGTTCCGAAATCCATCGCTGTGATGGGGAAGTTTACTTGCGCAGTGACGATGGGGATTTTGTAACTCGCAATACCAACGTACTTTCGGGAGTGCTGACCCGTAAGCTGGGACTTTTTACAGAAAAGCGCCCCATGCACGGATTTACTATGGCGGACTTGCGCCCGGAACTTTGCCGCAAGGCGCAGAACCTGATGGCGGTGACATTCAATAACCACCCGTGGGCGAATTTGTCCTTTGAAGAACTTTTGCAGTATGGCGGTTTCTATACGGTGGATCGCAATACCAATGAACGTTGCTTGAACCTTGCTGCAGTTCTGATGTTCGGTACGGATGAGGCTATTTTCAGAGCGGACCCGGCATTGCTTTTTGATTGCTTGTTGCGTCGTGAAGATGAAATCCGTTACGATGATCGTGAGATGATTCGCACCAACCTGATTGAGACCTACGAGCAGGTGATGGATTTTATTGCGAAGTATCTGCCGGATCCGTTTTATCTGGAAGGAGACCAGCGCATCAGTTTGCGAGGCAAGATTTTCCGTGAGGCGGTTTCAAACATTATTTCTCATCGCGAATATATGCATGGGTCGCCTGGTCGAATCATGATTTACAAGGACCGCGTGGAATTCACCAATCCCTGCGTTCAGTATTATATCGATAGGATTACCCCTGCAAACTTGGAACCTTTTGCACGTAACCCGACCATTTGCAATTTTATGGTTCAGATGGGCCGTTTTGAACGTCTTGGCTCTGGTGTGCGTAATACCTGGAAATACTTGCCCATTTACGCGAAGGGAGCGTTGCCAATCTTTGAAGAAACGAAATATGGCTTTAAGTTGACGCTTCCGTTGAACGGCACCCCCCAAGTCACCCCCCATGATACCCAGCAAGTCACCCAGCAAGTTACCCAGCAAGTCACCCAGCAAGTTGATGGGTATGTGTGGGCGTTGTTGAAACATTTAGATGGGGAGATGGGGCGCCGTGAATTGATGCGAAGGCTGTATTTAAAGGATAGAAATAACTTCAGTTGGAAATATTTGCTTCCCGCACTTGCTTTAGGCTATGTAGAACAGACAGTTCCAGATAAGCCAAACAGCCGTACTCAAAAGTATCGTCTAACGGAACTTGGCAAACAGGTGCTTGCAGGTTTAAACAAGGAGATGTAGCAAAACACTCAAATAAACACGAACTTTCTTTACTTTGACTGGATTTTTAATTCTATATTCAAGGTAAATAGAGAGTTTTCTCTCGTTCTCTACCTGGAAACTTAGACACTTTTCAAAACACGGAGAATGAGCAAGAACGCTCACGCTTGTCGATGAGGAATCTTGTCGGCATCGTTATGCCTTTTGCATATTTGGCTTGTCCAGATATGCCTTCGCATTGCGACCTTTTGGGGCGTGGGTTGTTGTGTTTATTTGTGTAAGGCAGTCTAAGGCCCCAGGTAGATAGATGCAGTCAACCCCTCCGCCCTTTTTTATTTGTGTGGAAGTTGACTGTACGAACAGAAAACTCTTGGTGAGTTTTGCTCTTGTTCTGTACCTGAAACTTAGACAACTTCATACACAAGGAATAAGACAAATCTCGGAATGCCCATGATGCCATGGGCGTATTGCACCCTGGGGGTCGTGTACCCAGTGGTCATGACCCTGCTTTCGTGCATACGCGCCAAGGCGTTTTTGGCGTATGCCCATTTTGTTGCCGCAGGTGGGCTAAGCGAGTTTTGTTTTTGAATTGTAGGGATTAGTCGTCGTATTTAGGCGGGAAGCAGCAATGCTCCTCGCCATTTTTTGTGCATCTGCAATCGCGGAATGGAACCGTGTACGGATAGTCGCTCTATTTAAGACTGCTGCAGAAATTGGCCAGGATCATCGCTCCGGAACGAGAGGGGAACTCCGGTTCAACCTTTAACCCGGAGCGAGAGGAATGGCTGGGAAGAAAACCGCGGTGGCAGCGCAGCAACGTATAAAGGAATTTCATTTATTTGCGGGAATTGGCGGTGGAATTTATGGTGGCGAGCTTCTTGGTCACCAATGTTGCGCTGGTGTAGAAATCAGTGAATTTTGTCAGCAAGTTTTGAAGCAACGTCAGCAAGATGGCTGGATGGATGAATTTGAAATCTATGGTGATTTACGTGCGTTGAAAGGTTCTGATTTTAAAAAGACGTTTGACGTATTGTGTGGAGGCTTTCCCTGTCAGGCATTTAGCACTGCTGCTCATGGAAAAAATATTGCAGAAAAAAATCTATGGGATGAAATGTTCAGATTTGTAAAGGAATCTGATGCTCCTGTTGTTTTTGGTGAAAATGTAGTCTTGCGAGCCATAAGCAAAGCTAAGTCGGATTTAGAATCTGTTGGTTATAGGGTTAAGTTCTGCAGATTAAGTTGTTCAGATTTAGGAGCAGATCATCAAAGAAATCGTTTTTGGCTTTTAGCTGTGAAAGACGAAAAAGTATTTGAAAACATAAAAAATCATATCACGTCATTGCCGAAATTTAAGGGTGTATACTGGAGCAAAAATCCCGATGATCTTGGCGACGATGTTTCTGTTGTTAATCGTCGAGAACAATTGAAGGGTGTTGGTAACGCGCAATCTCCTTTTGTTGCTGCGTCTGCATTTAGAATTCTTGTGAATCGACATATTGAAGGCGGTGAATACTCAGAAGTTGTTTCCGATGAAGAAATTGCCAAGGTGTTTGAAATTCAGAAAACATGGATTAAGGAAACCTTTGGTGAAGATATGGGTTTGGTTCATACGCCCACTACGATGGCAAATTATTCTGCACCTTCAATGATGAAGCATCAGGGATGCAGAAATTTTAAGAAAGTTTTTGAAAAGCCGTCGCCTAATAACGCTGAATATTTGATGGGATTTCCTCTCGGAGCAAGTTCTCCCGAACCGCAAAGTAAGGGCAATCTGAAGAAGTGGGGTGCGTAATTATGGATTCAAGAAGCTATGTAGAGTCATTTCTTCAAAAGAACGGTTTTAGCGAAGCGAAAGCTGACGAAACAATTATTGGTACGTCAAAAGTATTGGATTCTACTCAATATGTTGCCGCTAGCCGAAATCGATTAAATAGCGGGATTCTGAGAAATGAATGTGTGGTTCTTTTGAATCCGATAAGTAATGAAGATCATTTAAACGATGCTGTATTTAGCGGAATATCAAAGCTGCGAGACGACCAGTATGTTTTGGTTCAGCAATATCCTGATGAATCCTTGTGGAATGTATACCAAGGATTTAATTCAGATGGAATGATGACGTTGATTCAAAAGAAGATTTCTCTTGAAATGTTTCTAATTAAAAGACATCTTGCTAATCAAAACAAAGACGCTTCCACAAAAATTCTTGAAGCGCAAAAACAAATAAACCAATTACATTCCCAGATCATCTACTATGGTGTTCCCGGTTGCGGCAAAAGTAATACAATCAAGGAAAAGTTGAAGAATGTTCCTGATTTCAACAAGGTTCGTGTGGTATTCCATCCGGAATACACCAATGCCGATTTTGTGGGGCAGATTTTGCCGGTAGTAAAAAATGGCGTGAGCTATGAATTTACTGCAGGACCTTTCACAAGAATTCTTGCAAAAGCCTATGCACATCCGGGGCAGAATTTTTATTTGGTGATAGAAGAAATTAATCGTGGAAATGCTGCCGCAATTTTTGGAGACGTATTCCAACTTCTTGATCGAATGAAATCGGGTGAGTCTGATGAAGTTGGTGGAAATGTTTATGGCGCGGGCTGGAGTAAGTATTTTGTGGATAACGAAGATGTCAATACCAAGATCTGCGAAGTCATTTCTTCTGCAGAATACGTTGAAGGCGAAGAACGGCCTACAATAAACTTTACTGAAAATACGGCAATTCGTCTTCCGCCTAATCTTTCCATCCTTGCAACTATGAATACATCTGACCAGAATGTGTTCACATTGGATAACGCTTTCCAACGACGCTTTGATATGAAGATGATAGAGAATAGTCTTGATGAAAATTCTCTACAATACAAAACTGAAATTGACGGTGCCGGCGTATGCTGGGGCGATTTCTGGAAGTGGTGCAATAAGAAAATTGAAAGCGTCACAAAAATTTCTGCATTGGCAAGTACGCAGGATAAATGTCTTGGTGGCTGGTTTGTGTGCGGAGAAAAGCAAGATGAGGAACACAACATTCCGTTCTCCAAGGAATTGTTTGCAGAGAAGGTTTTGAAGTATTTGTGGGACGATGCGTTTAAACGAGATCGTTCTGCAATGTTCAAGACGGAATGTACTTCTTTGGAAGCAATGATAAAACTCTTCAAGGATGCAGAAAGGTTTGCTGCATTTGAGGCTATTTTTAATTTGAATGCGGATGATAAAAAGGCCTTGCGTCCCAATTATCCTGAAGCTTAAATCTCATGAGTTCATTTAAGGACTTTTGCGTTTTCAATGGACGTCCTGCAGGGAGTTGTGAATACGACTCCTTCGTTGGAGTTCGTTTTGTTGACGGAAAGCCTCAGGTGAATTTTCCAATCGGGTATTTTTCTAATGATTCTGATTTGCAAGAGTCAGAGCTTCGCCAGGGCTTTAATAATATCATTGCAGTATTGAGTGACCGATCTTTGACAGATAAGAATCAAGGTTCTTTACTAGATAATGACTTTAAACAGAATCTTGATTTTCCCATGCAATCCTATATGGATGTATTGAGATTCTTTCTTGATTTTGGGTATTATGCCGAAAGAATTCAGAATTACAAAATTGGCCACTCTGGAAAAATTAATTGGAATCGAACGATAAAGACTGTACAGCCGCAAATTGGTGAATGCAATGGTGAACTAGGTGTTGTTTATCTTGATTTTGTAACGCATCATGTAGATTACAGAACAGATAATTTAATATCTCAAATTCACAAATTTTGTGTTTATGATGCTGTTCAAAAATTCGGTATTTTGTTTGGAGTTTGTTCCGTTGATGAATCTGATTTAGATTTTGATTATGATCTTTTTGCAGGTGCCTTGCAAGAAAAAATTTCAAAGTCATTCAACGATGCTCATTTGAATTTGTTTAACGCTCTGCTTCAGATTGTTGAATATCTTGGCGGTCATAATGCAAAGGGTAATGGAGATTCAAAAGACTTTACTTATGGCGTATCTACTTTTGCTCCTGTTTGGGAAGCAATGGTGGAACGCATTTTTGGGTCAGAACGAAGAGAAGATTATTATCCGAAATGTGGCTGGGTAATTGATGGTGTAAATAAAGCTGAAGTGGAAATGCGTCCTGATACGATTATGCAAGTGGCTGACTCAATTTTTGTTATTGATTCCAAGTTTTACACATATGGTGTTGATGGCGGAACGCTGCCACAGTCTGAATCCATAACGAAGCAATTGGCTTATGCTGAATTTGCTGAACAGAAAACGCATAAGACTGCTTATAATGCTTTCATTATGCCGTATTGTGCGGAAGATGTAGATTCTTCACTTCTATTTAAAATGAAGTATTTAGGTTATGCCTATAGTGATTGGAAAAAATGTGACGCTGTAATTGGTGTTATTAGACCATATTACAAAATTCATGGCATATTGCTTGACGTAAAATCTGTAATGCAGAATTACAATAAGAATACAATCGGCCAGACAGAATTGGCCTCTTTATTAATGTCTAAATCTTAATTTTAAAATTCTTGGAACTTTTTGTTCCTAACAAACTCTTAGGCGGAAGTTTTTGGTGCTGTCCCTTTTGCGAGGGGCACCTTTTTTGTTTTGCGGAATTAGTAGATTGGGGTTGATGAATAGAAGATTCTTGTTTGTGTTGATTTTGTTGTTGGCGACGTTTGGTTTTGCCCAGGGGCAGGCTAGTGGGCCAGATGCGCAAGGCGTGCTGAAAGATTCCCGCGATGGTCAGGAATACAAGACGGTGAAAATTGGTGACGCAGTTTGGATGGCCGAGAACTTGAATTTTGAAGTGGAAGAAAGCTGGTGCTATACCCGCTTCAATTATGAGTGCCGAAAGTATGGTCGCTTTTATAATTGGGACGTAGCGCAGAATGTTTGCCCTGAAGGTTGGCATTTGCCCACGGCCGAAGAATTTGACGTGCTGATTGCCGCTGTGGGTGGTAAGGATTCCGCTGGTGTCAAGTTGAAATCTTCCGATGGTTGGAGCCATTACGGAAATGGAACTGATGAGTATGGCTTTAATGCTACTCCGTCGGGTTTCCGTGATTATCGCGGTCGCTTTGATCGCCAGACTTTGTATGCGTACTTATGGAGTGCGACGGTGGATTCTGCGACAAGCAAAAAGGCCGTGGGCGTACACATGATGGCTGGCCGTAACGATGTTTCAGTTTACCCGTATGCAAAAGATTTTGGACTGTCCGTTCGTTGTGTGAAGAACAAGGAATAAGTCACCGCTCTCCGGGATAGTTATATTTGCCCTATGCTTAAAGCCCTTATTTTTGATCTTGACGGAACCCTCTGGGATACTGTTGCGCCCTTGACTCTCATTTGGAATCAAGTGTTTGAGAAGAATAATACGGGCAAGGTGATTTCAGAAGACGACCTGCGAAATGTGATGGGGAAGAACCTTCAGGAAATTGGTAGGATTTATTTCCCGAACATGGCGGAGGAACACCGTGCTGATATTTTCAAACAGTGTGCGGAAGCTCATTGTGCCTACTTGAAGGAAAATGGTGCGCCTCTCTTTTTTGAAAAGTCGTTCATGGAAAAGCTTGCTGCAAAATACCAGTTGTTCATTGTGAGCAATTGTCCTTGCGGCTACATCGAGGCGTTCCTGGAATCTCAAAAGTTGCAACACTGTTTCAAGGACTACGAAATGTCCGGCCGCACTGGAAAAACCAAGGGCGAAAACATCAAGTCCGTTATGGAACGAAACGGGGTGCGCGATGCTGTTTATGTAGGCGACACCGTTGGCGATGAAACTGCTGCCGCTTTCGCTGGCATTCCCTTTATCCACGCTGCCTACGGATTCGGCATTGCCAACAATCCCGCTGCAGTCATCAATCGATTGGATGAACTGGAAAAGGTTTTAGAAAATCTTTTATAATCTTTTAAAGAATCAACGCATAATTTTATTCTTTCCCACGGCTTGTGGGAGAGAAGTAAGCTAGGACCAATCCGTGTAAACCATAGATGACCAAAGTATTTTGGCCGATAAACTTAATCCAAGTCGGTACAGCTTTGATAAATCTTGAACAAAGAGCAAAGAGCGTGATGTTTCCAATGAAAATCATCAAGAAACATAGGGGAACGCTGGGGTATGTGTTCATGTAAATGTCAATGTTGGTTCCCGGTAAAAGAAATGCCAGAGTTACGCCGAGAGCAATGTAAATAACAAGACTGCCGAAGGCGTATTGAATGTTTCTTGTAATTTGTTGTTCGTAGGTTCTAAATAGAAATCCTGTTAGCAAGAACGATTGTGCGATGAGCGCCCTGTCTATTAAGATGTAGTCTCCGATATTTGTCTTTGTGAGAAGAAACCCGGCAATGGCGAGAATGATAGCTGCGCAAGATGTTTTCCATGGCTTTGGAAAAAACGTGCGGATGTAGAAAAATATGATTTCAGCGATAATGCAGGCGTTGATATACCAGAGATCTTTGCCTGTTATAAAATTGATGAAATGATGTATAAAGTAATCTGTTCCTCGAAATGGAATAAGTAAAAGTCTTATCCAGATCATGGAAAGAAAAATCAAAGGAACGATGAGTTTCTTGAATAGCTTTATGAAAAATGTCTTGGGGACATCTTATTTATGTTCTCCCAACATTTTTTCCATCCAAATCATGTTGTACCACTGATTGTATTTGTAGGCGCAATCGTGGAAGGTTCCTACCAGCTTGTAGCCCATGTGTTCGTGAAATTTTTCGCTACTGTTGTCCAGGCGGGTGCTGTTCGCTTTGGGGCTTGCGATGCAGGCGCATGCGTTTAGGAAACCACGGGCTTTCAACTCTTGCTCCAGCGCCTCGTAGAGGGCGCGACCATAGCCTTTGCCATGTTCGCCCTGCTTGACGTAGATGGAAGTTTCTACACTGCGGTTGTAGGCGGCGCGTCCCTTGAAAACACTTGCGTAACAATACCCGAGAATTTCGGCGGTGTCCCGGCCTGCGTAACCTTCCGAACTTGCGGTCGAATCGTCGCGACGTTCAATCACCAAATAGGGATATTTTTCCAGCGTCGACCGGATGCGTCCTGCGAATTCTTCTACTGTGGGAGCGTCATACTCGAAAGTGATGGCGGTGTTTTCCACATAGGGCTTGTAAATTGCCTGCAGTGCTGCGGCGTCTTGAACTGTTGCAGAACGTATCTTGATCATGGTTACTCCATCGCTCAATATATAAATCAATGAAAAAAGAAAGTATTGACCCTTGGCGTGGCTGGCGGGATAAATACATATTAGTACGCAGGACAATATGTTTATTTTAATGGAATTCAAGAAAATTGTAATTATTACAAATATTTTCTTAAAAGCCCTTGACTTTTGTTTGGAATAGTTATATATTTGTAATTGTTACAAAAATAGGGCCGAATACAGAAAAGCTCAAATCACTTAAAATTCGCCAATGGCGAAAGGAGACATATTATGAAGGTTTGGAAGTGCAAGGTTTGCGGTTACATCCACATGGGTGAAGAAGCTCCGGATCAGTGCCCTCTCTGCAAGGCTAAGAAGGCTGCATTTGTTTGCGAAGGTGAATCTGCTCCCGCTGCAGCTGCTGCCGGTGCAAAGACTGTCAAGACCGTTTTCGCTGACGAACACAAGGTGGGTATCGCTCAGGGTCTCGATCCGGAAGTGGTCCAGGGCCTCCGCGAAAACTTCAACGGTGAATGCTGCGAAGTGGGTATGTACCTTGCCATGAGCCGTCAGGCTGACCGCGAAGGCTATCCGGAAGTTGCCGAAGCCTACAAGCGCATCGCTTTCGAAGAAGCTGAACATGCCGCAAAGTTTGCTGAACTCCTGGGCGAAGTGGTCCATGCCGACACCAAGCTGAACCTCCAGCTCCGCGTGGCAGCCGAAGCCGGCGCTACCGAAGGCAAGCTCGCTCTCGCAAAGCGCGCTAAGGAATTGAACTACGACGCTATCCACGACACCGTCCACGAAATGTGCAAGGATGAAGCCCGTCACGGTGGTGCTTTCGAAGGCCTCCTGAACCGTTACTTCAATAAGTAATCTATTTTAACGCTAGGAAAATTCCTTCGTCGAGGTTACAATGAGAGCTACCGCAGAATTTTTATCGCAGCACGGCATTCGCCCGTCTATCCAGAGGACGACTGTGCTCCACTATCTGCGTGGCGTAAAGACCCATCCCACGGTGGACGAAATTTATCAGGCTTTGTTGCCTGATAATCCGTCTCTCTCTAGGACGACGGTCTATAATACGCTGGAGCTTCTCAGTGATAACGGCCTTGTGATGACCTTGGATTTTGGCGAAGGTTTCCTGCGTTATGATGCCGATTGCTCTCCTCACTGCCATTTCATTTGCGATGGCTGCAGGAAGGTTTTCGACATCATGGATGCGCCTCCCGAATGTGGCTCCATGCTCCCCAGAGGTTTCAAGCTGAAGGGTGTGCAGTTGAAGCTTTTCGGAACCTGCGCAACCTGCAATAAGAAAGCTTAATTTGCGTGGTGCGAGTCCTGCAAATTAAAAGACCTGGGTTTTACCCAGGCTTTTTTGTTTTATAAATTTATCGCAATTTAGAATCGCATTATGAGAATGATTTTTCTACTAGTAGTTTTTTGCTTATTTGTACTTGAGGCCTGTTCCGAAGACTTCAAATCTTATTCTCTACGATTTTTCCCAGAAAGAATTTCTGAATTTGACAAAAGGGATTGACGCATTCCATCCTGACATTTCTCCTGATGGAAAATGGGTCGCGTTCTGTACGGAGCAACTTGATGCCTATAGTGCGGTGATTCCCCGTTGGCGAATTCTTGAAAATGGAGATACGGCTATCGTCTATATTGATCAGGCAGGCTTGAGTCAAAAGCCTGTATGGCGCAGCTACGGAACTTGGATGGTGACTTTTAAGAATGAAAAATTCGGAAAGCCCAAAAAGATTTTTTCTGGAGCGTTTAGCAGTACTTCTAATGACTTTAAATTTCCCTAGTGGCTGGCGCAGGATTTTTTCACCCTTGCCTGTGGCTTCAGAGCCGTTGATTTTACTCCCAAAATAATATGCCTAGGCGTTATTCCGACAATATGATTTTGGTGGGGAATCCTAGCAAAAACTAGCCGACGATTACTTTATAGAATTCAAGGAACTGTTCGGGGCTGAGTTCTTCAGCGCGGACAGTGGCAGGATAACCCAGGACCTCGATGGCTTCCTGGATTTTCTTTTTATCGTAGGCCTTTCCGAAAGAATTGGAAAGAGTCTTGCGCTTTTGAGTGAATGCTGCGCGAACGAAATCGAAGAATCCCTCGGGAGCGACAAGGGCGTCGGCGCGGGGGGTGAGCAGCATGGTGGCGCTGTCTACATTAGGCTTCGGAGTAAAATGTTCCGGACCGATCTTGCGGAGGATTTGAGTGTCTGCGAAAGCGGAAACCAGAACGGAGAGGCTGCCGTAATTACTGCTGCAGGGAGCGGCGCAGATGCGTTCGGCCACTTCCAACTGAACCATGCCCATAAAGCCCTTGGTCAAATAGAGGCGGGGCATGAGGCCAGCAATAATTGCAGTGGAAACGTTGTAGGGAAGGTTGCCTGTAACCCAAGGTTTTTCGTGGGAGTTCAGGAATCCTTCCAAGTCAAATTTCAGGAAGTCGATGTTGGTGATATGGAAATTCTTGCGGTCGCCGAATTTTCCATTGAGCACTTCAACGCACTGCTCGTCGATTTCTACGGCAGTGAGGTCGACGCCGCGGTTCAGCAGATGTTCCGTAAGGGCGCCGTGGCCCGGGCCGATTTCCAGAACGGCTTCGCCCTCGTTTGCGGGCAGGTCACCTGCAATTGCGATGGCGGTGGGAACATCCAGAAAGTTCTGGCCAAATTTACGACGACGTGCTCTATCCATATTTTGAAATGTAGAAATATTATGGACGCCGCATTTTAGATTCGTACGAAAACGGGTCGGTGCGAAATTAGATGCCCAGGAATTTCTTTAACGCGTCCATATTATCGCGGGCGTCCTTGAGGCCAAGGGCGTAAAGGGCGGTAATCTTTGCGGCGTCCTTTTCGACGCGTCCGATTTTCATATTCACGCTGGGGCGGAATACGAATGATTTTCCCTGCTTTTCCCAGTCGGCGAGGGTGTCAAGGCACTTGTTGTAACGGATGTGGCGGTTACCGACTGCTTCAACGAACTTGGGATACTTGCGGTATACCAGCTTATAAATCGGCAGTAGCGAGTTTGCTTCTTTCTTGTAGCCTTTGTGGCGGGCGGTAATGACCACTTGCTTCTTGAATCCGATACTGTCCATGAATTCAAAGGGGATGCTATCGGCAACGTTACCGTCCATCATTTTTTTGCCCTGGTAATGGACGATGCTGCTCATGAGCGGTAGCGAAGATGAACTACGGATTGCTTCGATATCGGCCTGCAAATCGCGAACGATGAAATGTTCGGATTCGCCGGTTTCCACGTTACTTGCTGCTGCGTAGAAAGGTGTTTCTGCGGCGTTCCTTGCGAAGGTCTCGTAATCAAAGGGATCGATTTTTTCGGGAACGGTGTGGTAGCAGAATTTCAGGTCGAAGTAGTTTCCTGTGCGCAACCAGTTTCCAAAACTCATGTAGCGTTTGTCTTGGGAGTGGATGGTGTCCAGGCGGAAATTTCTGTCGCGTTGTTCAGAAAGGTAATTGCAGAGATGCGTTGCTCCTGCAGAAGTTCCTGCATAGCCACCGAACTTGATTCCTTCATCGAGAAGAGCGTCAAGAACGCCACCGGAATAGGCTCCGCGCATTCCGCCGCCTTCAAGAACCAGTGCTACATCTTTTACGAAAACCTTGAACATTGCTCTAAATCTAATTTTTTTAAATTAAGGCCGTGAACGAACAAGATAAAATCCTCTGTGAAAATTTGAAAGCTTGCGCCGACCGTTTTGTGTCCGCAAACATCTATAAGGTTCTTCCTGAAATCGGGATGAACATTGGCTATACAGTATGTGGCAATTCCGTAGCGGAAGTTTGTGATATTCCTGGCCGTATTCGCCGTGTGGAAAAGGACTGCTGCTATGTTCGTGATCCAAAGATGGGTGGAAGTATTTACATGGCGGAAACGCTTCTTGCCATTCGCAAGAAGTTTCCTCAGGCCCAGTGCGTTGCCAACCTTCGCAGTAATGAAAAGATTTTAGCCGCCTGCAAGGAACTGGACTTTGCAATGGTGGATATGCCCACGCCTCCCGGCTATTGGCAACTTGGCAACGATTACTTCGTGGATTTAGAAAAGGTCATCGCGGAGTGCGACGACCTTCCAGACGTGATTACCATTCCCGATAGAATCAATTTGGAAAAACTGATTCTTGTGGTGTCTGCAGATCTTGAGGATTTTGCAGACAAGGTACTTGCGTTAAATTCTATGGTTTAGAAGTTAACGAAAGCGCCGATGGAGAATCCGATTTCATCCGTGTTGCTGAAAGAGCTAAACGGATTCTTTACGAACTGATTTGTGAATACCATTTCGAGGGCTGCATAATCGGTATGGAGTCTCATACCGAGATTTGCCGTGGTAGTTCCAGAAACAGTCTGGTAGCTTGTGGTGCCGATGGCTCCCTTGTGAGCATCCTTGAGTTCAACTGCATTCCACTGGTAGCTTGCGCTACCGAATGCCATGACGTACTTGCCGAGAACAACTTCACCAAGAATATTGGGAGCGAGTTCCACACCGTATTCGTTATGACGGCTGACGACGCCTGTGATTCTGTCGTAGGCGATCATGGGCACTGCAGTATTCAAGCCAACATAGAGTCTAGACTTTTCGGATTCAAGAACGGTGCTACCGAAATTGAATTCAGGAATAACAGTGACGCAAGAACTGGTATCTGTTTCGATAGACTTGTAAGTGGATTTGTAGTACTTGCTGTCGGGGCCGACAAAGTAGGTAACCTGGGTGTTGTAGGTTTTCTTCTGGTGTCTTTCGAAGGAGAGGCTTGCGGCCCATGCAAACTTGCTATTGCTGGAATTTGCAATGGTATACTTACCACCAAGATTCCAGTTGCGGGATTCGATTTCGGAGGCTGCGGTGCTTGCGTATGCCTGGTTGCTGGGGTTGGAGAATTCTACATCCAAAGCCATATCGAAGTTGGCAAGCTTTGCAGAAACTGTACCGCCAAAGAGAGTACCGGAAGAAGTTACTTCCAGTTTGTCTTCGTTATTGGTTGCATCGTAATTAATGTAGTCCCAGTTCTTGCTGACAGCGAATCTTAAGGAGGCGCCGATGAATCCGAAAGAGGCACCTGCGGTAACGAGACCGAGATCTTCGCTGTTGTCAAATGCAAGAAAGTAGGTGCGCTTGTCGTTGCCGAAGGAAGCGACACCGTAACCGTTGATGGGTTCAAAATAGCCCAACCTATGTCCGAGCATCTTGTGGGGCATGGCGAGGTCGCCACCGATGGTAGAAGCTGCGGCTTCGTTGCCTACAATGTTATAAGCGTTGCCGTGAAGAACGTTCAAGTCCTTGCTTACGTTGACGGGTTCTGCCTGAGGTGCGGCGAGAACTTCTGCGACGGGCTTGATGGAGTCGGCCGGTGCGGCGGCAACTGTGTCGGCTGCGGGAACTGCAGCGGAGTCAACGACTGCGACCTGTGCGAGAGAATCGGTAGGAGCGGCAGCTGCGGAATCGGTGGCGGCGGGCTCAACGTTAGTGGCCACCGTGTCGGTTGCGGGTTCCGGAACGGGAACCGGCACCGGTGCGATAGAATCTTGTGCGGCAGGCAGTTCCGGGCTAGCGGTTTCTACGGCCTGTGTGGAATCTGCAGAAATTGCCGGTGCGGCTACATTTTCTGCAGGTTGGGAAACTTCTGCTTGGGCCGGAACTTCGGTAGCGGCAGGTGCTGCTGCGGAGTCGGTTGCGGCTTCTGCGGGTGCTGCAGAAACAACGGCAGCATCAGCGGGAACGGTATTTGTGGCTTGCTGGTCCTGTGCCTGAGCGAATGCGGCAAGACCTGCGGTAAGAACGATAAATTTTGTTTTCAGATTCATAGCATCATAAACTTATATAAAGAAAAGGGATTATGAAAAAAAATCTTCATATAATGGCGGTTTTTCTTATGTACAAAAAGTAAAACGCCGATTAGAATGTTGTTCTAAAAAGGGAATATTTTTGATTCTGAAAAAAATTAGAGTTTTTTGATGAAAAGGTTCCCCGTTCTCAAGGTACTAAGCACCTTGCCTTTGCTGGCATTGGAGCATCAAGGATGACGCCCTTGCGTTCTCAGCCAATACATACTGGCCCTAAGATTAAGGCTTATGCTGATAGCAAGGGCACTCCTGGTGTTGCCGCCAATGATAAGTGGCAGACTTGGGTTGACGAAGTGCGCAACCAAGTAAAATAAAAGGCGCTTTAGATGAAGAGCGGGGGGATGTGACCCCCGTTCTTTTTTTATTTTGTTGATGTAATCAATAAAAGAGGTTTTTATGTCCGTTGCAATGCAAGATGTAATGAAGCAGTCCGGCGTGGCTTTCGGTACCAGCGGTGCCCGCGGTCTCGTAAGTGCCATGACTGATCGTGTGTGCTACGTTTACGCACGTTCCTTTATCAAGTACTGCGAAGCTTCCTACAAGTGCGAAAAGGAAATCGCTATCGCTGGCGACCTTCGCCCCAGTACTGGCCGCATCTTGCAGGCTTTGGTGAAGGCTGGCCAGGACGCAGGTTGGAAGGTCACCTATTGCGGACGCATTCCTTCTCCGGCAATTGCACTTTATGGTTTGGATAAGCACTTGCCCACCATTATGGTGACCGGTTCCCATATTCCGGCTGACCGTAATGGCATCAAGTTCAATCACCCGAACGGTGAAATTACCAAGGCTGACGAACAGGGCATCGTTTCCCAGTCTGTGGATTTCGATGAATCTATGTTCGGTGCCGATGGTATGCTCGTCGCTGCTCCTGAACTTCCTGCAGTTGAAAAGGAAGCTGAAGAAAACTACTGCAAGCGTTATCCGAAATTCTTCGGCGAAAAGGCTCTGCAGGGTCTCACCATCGGTGTGTATCAGCACTCTGCCGTAGGTCGCGATATTGTTGTTCGCGTTCTTGAAAGTCTGGGCGCTTGCGTCAAGCCCTTCGGCCGCAGTGATGTTTTTGTTCCGGTTGATACTGAAGCTATCCGTCCCGAAGATGAAGAACTGGCCCGCGAATTTACCCACAAGGATTATGTGGACGCAGTATTCAGTACTGATGGCGACTCCGACCGTCCGCTTTTGGCTGACGATGTGGGCATGTGGCTCCGCGGTGACGTGCTTGGCATTCTTGCTTCCCAGGCTCTCGGCATCAAGCGCATTGCTACTCCGGTGAGCTGCAATACCTCTCTTGAAAAGTGCAACAGCTTTGAAAAGATTTGCCGTACCCGCATTGGTTCTCCCTATGTTATTGCCGGTATGGAAAGCTTGATGGAAGGCGACGCTTCTGTTGCCGGTTACGAAGCTAACGGTGGTTTCTTGCTGCAGACGGCCTTGAAGCGCACCGCTTACGATGGCGTTGAACGTACTTTGCCGGCTTTGCCGACCCGCGATGCTTTGCTTCCCATGATTGCTGTAATGGTCATGGTTCGTGAACAGAAGATGTGTGTTGTGGATTTGCTCCGCAAGCTCCCGAAGCGTTTTACTGTGAGCGACCGCCTCAAGGAATTCCCCACCGAGATTTCCAAGGCAAAGCTTGCTGAAATCCGCGAACAGAAGCTTGGTGAAAAGTTGTTCGGCAAGTTCGCCGCAAAGCCCAGCAAGTTTAAGCCCAAGGATGGTCCTGCTCCTATTTTCCACGGCAAGATGGTTGGCTTGAATGAAGTAGACGGCTACCGCATGGAATTCGATTCCGGTGACATCGTTCATCTGCGCCCCAGTGGTAACGCTCCGGAATTCCGCTGCTATGTGGAAACTGAAGGCAAGGAACGTTCCGCTGAATTGCTGGCCGACTGCCTCAAGGTTATGGAAGGTTGGCGTAAATAGCGTTGGTGTTCCGCTGCCGGCATCACCATAGGTTTAAATTTTTTGTATTTTGGGTAGCATGATCAAGAAACTTCTTACATCCGCCTTGCTTGTTGGCTCCTTTGCTTCGTCCGCTTTTGCCGGCGAACATTGGAATGTTGATCTTGGCGGAGTTTCCATGAAGTTTCTTTCCATGCCGGTTTCTGCCCGTTCTGCTGCACTTTCCGGTGCGGGTGTCGCCGACCCTGCGAGAGTTTCTGAAGCTTCCCGCAATCCGTTGGCCATGAGCACTGTAAAGAATGCAGAATTTGGCGTTAGCCAGCTGATCTTTGGCGAACACCGTGCGGACAATTTTATTTCCGCTTACTATGGAATTCCCTTTACCATTTCGAACTACAAGGTTGCCGCCTCTGCAACGATTGATTTTGTCGGCTACGATAACATCGAAGGTCGCGACGAATATGGCAACCTGACTACCGAATATGGCGCCTTTGCCTGGAGCATTCAGGCGGGTCTCGGAAGCCAAGGTGAAGTTTTCAACTGGGGCGCCAATATTCGTTTGGCACAGCAGACCATTGATGACGAATCTGCCATCGCCTTCCTTGGCGACATTGCAGGCTCCTTCAAGGTGAACCAGTATTTCGCTTTCGCCGCCACCCTGACGAACTTTGGTTTTATGGGTGACTATGATGGTGTGGATGAAGCAGAACCCATGGCTTTGCAGGCTGGTATTTCTGGTTTCTTCCCCATTGCTGAAAAATGGAATGCTCACGTTTCTGCCGACGCATATCGCCGTGCAGATACCGACGCCTACTGGCTTTTTGGCGGCGAAGTCAATTACCTGAAAACATTGTCTTTCCGTATGGGTTACGCTATTCGGCCGAACACAAAAAATGCAATCAGCTGCGGTCTTGGAATTGCCTTCAGCATGATCGTGTTTGATTACGGTTATAGCCCGAAGCCTGCATTACAGGCCGGTGACCATTACATTACCTTGGGTCTGAAGTTCTAGGCCGTGCTTGCGGATTTGATAGGTGAGGCTACCGCGGCTGATTCCCAGCTTTAGGGCGGTGGCACTTTTATTCCAGTTATTTTTTCGGAGTTCCGCCAGGATGATTTCCCGGTGCGGGGCGGAGTTGTTTTGACGCGTGGGAATGTATTGCCTTGTGGGGTCGTACAGCCGCGGCAGGGCAGCGCTTTCCAGTGCTGCAGATCTTGCGGTTGCAGAATCTGGACTCGCGAATTCCTCGTTTAGAATTTCTTGAAGAGATGCGCTGTAGGGCTTGAGCAGAGCATAACGCTGCAGCACGTTCTTCAATTGCCGAACATTGCCGGGCCAGCGCTGGATTTTAAGCTTGTACAGTTCTGCGGGGGAGAGCGGGAGCGCCCTGTAGCCGGGTAACGGATTGGACGGTGACATGTTGGCTTCCGCCCAAAGTTCCTGGGCGATGTTCTCGAAGTCGCTGCGGTCCCTTAAGGCGGGAAGTTTTATGGGGAACACATTCAGCCTGAAGTAGAGATCCTCACGGAAGCGGCCGGCCGCCACTTCATCACGAAGATTGCGGTTGGTGGCGCAAATCAACCTGAAGTCCACGGGAATATTCGTGGTGGCGCCTAAGGGCATCACGGAACGCTCCTGCAGAATTCGCAGAAGCTTGCACTGCTGTTCCATAGGCATTTCCCCAATTTCATCAAGGAACAACGTTCCTCCGCTGGATGCTCGTACCACGCCAACTTGCTCCGAGTTTGCCCCCGTATAGGCACCCTTTCTCGCTCCCTCCAAAATACTTTCCGCCAGGTTGGAGGCAATGGCTCCGCAGTTTACCGCCACGAAAGGCCCCCTGGATCTGGCGCTTCTGCCGTGGATGTAGCGTGCCGCTACCTCTTTTCCGCAGCCGGATTCCCCTTGCAGAAGTACGGAAATGTCGGAATTTGCGGCGATTTTTAGCATGTTCTCTTTGATTATCATAGGTCCTCCCGCCCTATACACGCTTTTTTCCCTTTAAATGCACCCCTTTTTTTGTTAATTTTACGCCCGCCTTGAAGATTTTACATTCGTGTACGTAGAATGGAGACGCTTCAGGGTGTTCACAAGAGGCTGGCTTAGGCAAGTAGGTCCGAGTCGAAGGTTTGTCGCTCCGAACGGGGCGCGAGGCTTGGGACCCAGGGGCCGGCAGCCCAAAGGAAAAAACATGTCTAGAATCGTATGTAAGTTCGGCGGCAGCTCTGTTGCCGATGCTGGTCAGTTCAAGAAAATCAAGAACATCGTTTCCTCCGACGCAAAGCGCAAGGTCGTAGTGGTATCCGCTCCCGGTAAGCGCAATCCCAAGGAAACCAAGCTGACCGACCTTCTCTACAGCACCTATGATCTGGCTTCCAAGCACCTGGATTTCTCTCAGCCCTGGAACTTGATCCGTAACCGCTATCTGGAAATTTGTGCAGACCTGGGTATCGAACCCAAGGTTGCTGAAGACTTGGACAAGCTGGAAAAGCAGCTCCGCGACGACGTTGAAAGCATCACTACCGACTACCTCGTAAGCCGTGGCGAATACCTGAGCGCTCGCGTCATGTCCGTCTACTTGGGTGCAGAATTCGTGGATACTTATCCCATCATCACCTTCGATGAAAAGTACCGCATTCTTCCTTCCAGCTACGAAACCATCGCAAAGGCCCTTTCCGACGAAAACAAGCTCTATGTGCTTCCGGGCTTCTATGGTTCCAACACCCGTGGCGAACTGAAGACCTTCAGCCGTGGCGGCTCCGACATTACCGGCGCAATCCTCGCCAATGCCATCGACGCAGAAACCTACGAAAACTGGACCGATGTTTCCGGCATGCTGATGGCTGACCCCCGCATCGTCGAAAACCCGCTGCCCATCGAATACGTGTCCTACCGCGAAATCCGCGAATTGGCATACTCCGGTGCAAGCGTCCTTCACGACGAATCCATCGCTCCTTGCCGCGCCAAGAAGATTCCTATCAATATCCGCAACACCAACCGTCCGGAAGACGCCGGTACCATCATCGGCCCCACCCCGGAATCCACCAAACTTCCCATTACCGGCGTTGCCGGCCGTAAGGGCTTCTCCATGATCTACATCGAAAAGTCCATGATGAACAAGGAAGTTGGTTTCGGTCGCCGCGTGCTTGCCGTTCTCGAAGGCGAAGGCCTTTCCTACGAACTGTGCCCCAGCGCCATCGACTCCATGAGCATCGTTGTGGATACCAAGAAGCTGGAAGCCGTTGAACACGTGGTCATGGAAGACATCACTCAGCAGATGCATCCGGACCGCATCAAGATCTTCAAGGGCATCAGCCTCATCGCTACCGTGGGTCATGGCATGACCAACAAGATCGGTGTCGCTGCAAAGCTCTTCACCGCCCTTGCAGAAAACAGCGTCAACGTCCGAATCATCGACCAGGGTTCTTCCCAGATCAACATCATCACCGGTGTGGATGAAGACGACATGAACAAGGCCATCAAGGCCATCTACGACGCATTCACTAAGTAACTCTTAGTAGCGTGAAAAACAGCCCGCAGTTCAACGCTGCGGGCTTTTTGTATGCCTTTTTGGTCGCCGGAGGGGTGTTTTAATGTCATTCCCGGCTTTGACCGGGAATCTGGCTATGAAACAAGGTCTTTTTTAGAAAATTTTGTCACCAAATCAACCAATTTGCTCGTTTAGTGACAGAAATTTTGAACAAAGTAAGTGGTTTTGGTTGCGTCGAGTTTGGTTCGGGTAATTTTCGTGTCACTAAATACCCATAACCAAACAAATAGTGACAAAAATCCGTTGCCAGGCTTATTCATTGATTTAAAATTGTTCTGAACAAACTAATATTTGTGTCTCTAAATTCAAAATTAAATCTGTTTAGTGACAAAAAATCTGAAAAAAATGACTTTGCAACTTTCAAAAGATTGTTTTTCGAACCGTAAAATCGTATTTTCCTGATATTCGCAGCTCTGTTGTACTCTCATTGCAACCCTGTTGCCTTTTACTATATGTTTCCGCTTGCGAGTGCGAGCGCTTTTGCTATATCAACACATATCTTGAGGATCTATGAATATCAAGGAACTTTTGTCTCCTGATGTTGACCTGTCTTCGTTGCAAGCAAAAGCGGAAGAGCTTCTTGCTGCAATTGAGACAAAAATACGTAACTTGAAGAATGCACCTGAAGGTCGCCTGCGAATTGCGCAGAGGGAAAGTGGGGCCTACTACTATCATGTGACGGATACTTCTCCAGAGTGGGGCGATTATCTGCCGCAAACGGAATCAAAAACTATTGCCCGGTTGGCGCAGAAAGAGTACGACCAGACAGTCCTTACAGAAATGCAGCGGGAATTGAAAGCCGTTGATCGCTTTTTGAAATCTTTTTGCCCGAAGCGGCTGCACGATATTTTTGAGAAATTGCTGCCGGCCCGCAGAAAATTTGTACAGCCATTGCGTCTTCCCGACGAGGAATATGCGGAGCAGTGGCTTACGGTAAAGTACAGCGGGAAGGGGATGGCTGCTGACGCGCCCCTGCTGGAAACCTCCCGCGGGGAGCGGGTCCGCTCCAAGTCGGAGGTCATCATCGCGGATACCCTCGACCGCCTGAAAATTCCCTACCGCTATGAATTTCCCCACCAGCTGAAAGTCCGCAGAAACAGCCGCGGCCGAGACAGCTCCCGCCGCACCATAACATTCCATCCCGATTTCACCTGTCTCAACATTCGCACCCGTCGTGAATTCATCTGGGAACATTTCGGGCGAATGGACGACCCCGAATACATCGCAGAAACTCTTGGAAAATTCGAGACCTACACCGCCAACGGAATCTTCCCTGGCGAATCCCTCATCTTTACAATGGAAACACAGGAATGCCCGCTGAACCCCGCCACCGTGGAGGCGCTGGCGAGCAAGTTTTTGTTGTGATACTTTTGACCATGCTTCATTAAGTGCAAAACATCCCGCAGTTCAACGCTGCGGGCTTTTTGTATGCAATCATTTCGTTTGCCATAGCAAGTTTTGTGGTGATCCTCCTAACGGCAAACTTTTTATATTCTACCGCAGGTTAAAAAGGAGAGCCAAATGGGTTATATCGAAAGTAAGTGCCCGCACTGCGGCAAGGTGAATCGTTTTAGTTGCAACACTTACGCATACGGCAGCCCCATTGTCAATTGCAAGGATTGCCACGAAGAATTTGTAGAAAAGAAATTCCGTGAAGTGGCCGTTGAAGGTTTTGATCCGCGGACCACAAATCCGAAATTTTATGTGAAGGCAATCCCGCTGTTCCTGGTACTTTCTGCGGTTTGCTTCGCCTTGCAAATGGTTCGTGTGGGCGAGTTGACTTTCAACAAGATTTCCGTTGCCGCGGTGGCCTGCGCCGCTGCTGCTGTCCTTTGCCTCGTGCAGTTCATTCGCATCAAGTGCGGCTTCGAAGACAAGAGCAACGCCAAGCATCTGGAAGAATCCAGGGAACGCCTGAAGGACAAATCCTACGCCAAGAAGTTGGCTTCCTACGGCTACAACGTTCCTGATGAATACTTGAAGTAAGCGAGAAAAACATGGGAAATGTAGCCTTGTTCAGAACTTGCGCACTCTATTTTCTGATCGCGGGTTTAAGCAACTTTACGGAAATCCTGATTGCCCATTTTAGAGGAAATGGCGAGGACGCGATATACTCTGGCGTCTATGTTGCAATAGGGATAATTCCTGTATTCGTGAGCTCCTTGGTGTTTGCGAAAAAGAATGCCTTGTTGTTGAAAATCTGGGCGGCTATAGTCTTTGCGGGTTATGTTATTGCAAAGGTTGTGTATGTTTTAAACTTTCGCGGTATTGGATTTCAAACAATTGATTTTCAATATGTACCCTTTATCGTTCATTGTCTATTGAATACAGGACTTGTGTTATGTGTGTTTTCGTTTGTTGCTGCTAAATGCAAAAGTCAAGAAGCAAATTCATCTATAAATATGAATCTGCTTCGTCTGTGCTCTGTGTTTTCGCTAGTGTATGGCTTGAATGTAGAGGCCGCGTTTTTCTTTAGTTCTTCGACTCTATATGAATTTGTGCTGTGGGGAATTGTCCCGGTGATGGTTTCAATTTTCTCCCTAATAAGGAAAAATGCGATAGCCCTGGAATTGTTTGCTGTCATGTTTGTGCTCAACTACCTTATAAGTGGTGTTATTGAGATTGCAGATTTATTCGCACGCGGCATTGACGGAAAATCAAGTTTTGTTCCGTGGTTACTCCAGAGTGATTTTGTTGTTTTTGGCGCATCGTTCTTTATTGATCGAGAACAAAATAGAAGATGCATTCAGAAAATAAAGTTGCTTTTGGGAAAGTGGAAAAAACTCACTTGATTTTTCTATTATAACCTTGTACAAAACAAAGGAAATTCTATGAAGAATTTTATGGCGAAGATGGGTGCTGTTCTGATTGTGTTTCTAGCGGCATCGGCAAGTTATGCCGGGACAATGAAGGATCACCGCGATGGCAAGACCTACAAGACTGTAAAGATAGGTGACCAGGAATGGATGGCGGAGAATCTGAATTATCAGACCGGCGAAAGCAAGTGTTACGATAACAAACCCGAAAACTGCGACAAGTATGGCCGCCTTTATGTTTGGGGAGAAGCCGTTACCGCTTGCCCGGATGGCTGGCACCTTCCTAATAACCAGGAATTTGAAGACCTTAAAACACTTGCCGGTCAAAAGGCTGGTGATATTAAGAAGGCAGGAGCCGTGCTGAAGTCCACTACTGGCTGGAAAGATAATGACGGCAAGAGTGGAAACGGTACTGACGGCCTCGGCTTTGGGGCGTTGCCCGCTGGCGACTACTACAGCGACCTCGGCTTCTACGGCGAGGGCTACGGCGCAGTCTTCTGGTCTTCTACGGAGAACCTTAGTAACTACGCGTGCAACCTGTTTTTGTACGGCAACGACGAGAGTGCCCTCGTGTACAACGACGATAAGTACTACGCTTTTTCTGTTCGTTGTGTCAAAAATCCCTAACCCTATTTAATCCTATCCCCGCAATAATCTTGTCTTCCGCAGTTTTTGCAGTGGGCGCCCATCCATAGGGTGTCAAACTGGTTGATGGCGGCTTCGACGATTTGCGGGTCGTTGGTCAAAATGCCTGCCTCGAAGTTTCGCCTTAGGGC
Organism: Fibrobacter sp.; assembly: GCA_024399015.1. Lineage (GTDB taxonomy): Bacteria > Fibrobacterota > Fibrobacteria > Fibrobacterales > Fibrobacteraceae > Fibrobacter. The sequence continues at coordinate 34,219 of JAKSIC010000014.1, read as the reverse complement.
ACTTTTCATGCCGATGCCGGCGCCTGTCAAGTTGGCAGATCCGATGTAGGCCACTTCCAGGTCGAAAATCACCATCTTGAAGTGTACGCGGGGGCAAAGCACTCGTTCTAGGTCTGTGGCGAGAATCGGGAATCGGTCGAAATCTTCGCGGAAATTTGGCCCCGGTTCCTTGGCGTGAACCAAGCGCACGCCCACGCCTTTTTTCAGCAAGCCCGCAATTTGCCCCAGCAGGGGAATGGCCTCGCCGTTCTGCTTTACGTACAAGTCCTTAATGTCGGCGGTACCGATCCACAGGGTGTCACGAACTTTTGCGATGCGCTCGATGACTTCGCTGTAATGTTCTTCGTTGGCGATGTACTTGGTGAAAATTTCCATATGTTATGCAATGTAGAATAATTATACGGGGTATGAATTTCCTATTTTGTTTTTGGTAAAAGGAGTTTTAAAATGAAGAAGATTGGTTTTAGTGCATTGGTTTTGGCTGCCGCTCTGTTTGCCACTGCTGCAAATGCAAAGGCTCCCGTAGCCCAGCCCGAAGAAGACATCAAGATTGTGAAGCTTACGGATGATAATTTCGAAAAGGAAATTATGAAGTCCGACAAGTCCATGATCATCCTGGAATTTTCTTCTACCAGCTGCCCGCCTTGTCTTGTGATGATTCCGACTCTTATCGGTATTGCCAAGAACTATAGCGATGACATCAAGGTGGCTTCTGTGGGCATTGATGAACCCAACATCACCAAGATCAAGAACACTTTCCCGGTTCAGGCATTCCCTACTTTCTTCCTTATCAAGAATGGCCGCGTTGTTAATCGTTTGGTTGGCGCTGTCAAGGAAGAAGAGTTGCTGGCAGGTCTTCAGTACACTCCCAAGGCAAAGAAGGCTCCCGCAAAGCCTGCCAAGAAGACTGGCAAGAAGAGGGATCTCACTTGTAAGGTGAATGGTCAGTTTAATGGCCTCCAGAACCTGGTGACTATTTCCTTCGTGTTCAAGGATGACGAAATTGAAAACGTTGATATTGTTACCGACGCATTCATCCCGCCTGAAATGGAAAGCCATCGTGATGATATTATCGCTCGCGTTAGCTCCAGCGGCAAGGGTGATGTGACCCCCACCATGACCGGCTTCAAGATGCATATCGCCAACGATTGCCGATTCATGAAGGCCATGGACATGAAGCGCACTTCTACCTACGGCGAAATGAAGGCCGGCTTGGAACTTCAGGGCTTCACCTGTAAGTAATCGCAACGAATTACTAAAAGCGAAAGCACCTTAGGCAATTTGCTTAAGGTGTTTTTTTTATCATTAAGAACATGAAAAAAACGTTCAGTCATTTGAGTGGTACCGCGGGCGTTGTGCTGTTGCTGTTTGCGTTTGGCGCAATCGTCGCCTGTTCTGAATCTTTCACCGATGAGCGTGATGGACAATCCTATGATGTGGTAGAAATCGGTGGCAGGACTTGGATGGCGGAGAACTTGAACTTTGATATGGCTGCGACTGGTGCGTCGGAAAACTCGGCTAGTTTCTGCCCTGATGGGGATGCTCGTAACTGCTCCAAATATGGCCGCCTTTATACTTGGGAGGCAGCACAAAACGCATGCCCTGCAGGTTGGCGCCTGCCCACTCGTGAGGAATTTGAATCCTTGATTACTGTGGCGGGAAACGGTGGGGATGTTGCCGGTGGCTCAGGCTTAGAGGTGGCTGCTGCGAAAGCGGGTGCAGCTCTCAAGGCTACTAGCGGCTGGTTTAAAAAAGGCAACGGTACTGATGAAGTTGGTTTTGCAGCTTTGCCTGCGGGCTATCACTCTTCCGATGAAAAGTTTGATGGCATTGGCGGTTATGCTTATTTCTGGAGCGGCACCGCGGATCCTGAAGAGCCTACATTCGCCCAGTATCTCTTTCTGGACTTTAGCAGTGACGCTGCACGAATCGGTTCTTTCAGTGCGGCGGACGCGCGCTCCGTACGTTGTGTCAAGAACTAGTTATTGGGCTGTAGCCGGACGTTTCTGATGTGATTTTTGATTTTTTTTTCACTAAAAGAAAGATTTTTAAATTTTAGTGACAAGAATTTTGAATAAATTAACGAAATTTGTCGGGCTTAAGGGAAATATTGTACTTTATTTTGTCACCAAAAGAAATAAAAAGTGATTTAGTGACACGACTTGGTGAATTTTTCTTCCGTTGTTGCGGTTTTTGTTGTAGACAAAGTAATTTTCTTGTCACTAAATATTCTGTTAAGTCGGTTTGGTGATAAATTTTTTGAAAAAGCGTTTCGAATCTGGTTGGAACGGTGCCTGCGAAACGAATATTTTTTATATTACACAATACATTAACATAGTTCATAGATCGCTTGCTTGCAAAATCTGGCGCATGCCGGAGGACCCAGGGCGGTCTTTTTTTTATATGCAAAAAATGACGTGTCCGCACCCGAATGTTTATTGCCAACTTTTTTTGTTGCGAGTTTTTGATTCGGACGTTTTGATTGTGGACGCGACGAACTTAAAATAAGGAGGCTGTAATGCAAAAGTTTGAAATGGTTGGAATGAAGTGCATTGGCAACAAGAAATTGTTGGAGGAACCTTTGTCGAGAATCGGGGTGTTTGCCTCCCGTTCCGAGGATCCGGCGGTGGGCATTATTCGTGAGCAATGGGCAAAGGCGAAAGGGCGGGAGCGTCGCTGTATCGTGGGAACATTTCATTCCAAGGCGGAGTGCGAGTTGCTTTATTTTGTGCTTAAGTACGGCGGATATGCCGTATGGTTTCTGGGCTGCCGCCTGCCAGATAAGCTTCCGGATTTTTGCAAGAAGGCCATTCGTTATCGCAAGCTGTTGATTGTTTCCTGTTTCAACAGCGAACACCATTCCTATGCCACGGCGCGGTACTGTGCCCACCTTGCGGACATGTGCTCCAGCTATCTTGTAATCTGGTCCATGAAGGAAAAGGGAATGATCGCGCCGATTTACAACAAGGCTCTGGAAAAGGGTAAATGGGTTGAAAGGTTTTGATTTCCTTTTGCCTGCGTTTGTTATGAAATTGTATACAAACTAATGACCAAAACCAGCGAATGTTCGCTGTGAACTTTTGCAATACGAGGCTAGCGATCTAGGAGCAAAAAAAAGACCCCGCATTTCGCGGAGCCTTTTTAATTCCTTGACTCAAAGGATAGGAGTCTAGAGGAAAGGATGTCCCCTTTCCTTTACATCTCAATTAATCGGTCAAGCGGAGCGGCATCAGCAAGAAGCTGAAGTTGAGGCCTTCGCCAACCGGTTCGATAATGCAAGCGCCGATGGGAGTGTTCATCTTGAGAACAACTTCTTCGCTCTTGCACATACCGAGGATTTCGGAAATGTAGCGACCATCGAAACCGATGCTGAAGCTACCTTCACCATTGTGGGTGACAGCCAATGCTTCGCGGGAATCGCCGCCGACATCCGGGTCAGTTGCGGAAAGTTCCATCATGTTGCCGTCGATCTGGAAACGAATCTGGTGGGTACGCGGATTTGCCATGGGCAAGATGCTGCGGACCTTGTTCTGCAGTTCGACTGCGTTAGCCTGAACAGTACGTTCGAAGTTCTGCGGGATCACAGCGCGGTAGTTAGGATACGGTCCTTCGTACAGCTTGGAAATGATCTGGGTGGAACCGGTGCTGAACAAGATGTGAGTTTCGGTGGTACGAACTTCGATCTGTTCATCGTTCTTTGCCATGCGGAGGATCTGCTGGAGAACCTTGGGCAGGATGATCACGCCGCCGTTGAGGTTTGCGCCTTCCTGTTCGATGCTTGCGCGGCCCATGCGGTGACCGTCGGTAGCAACCATGGAAACCTTACCATCTACGGCTTCGAGATAAACGCCGTTCAAGTTCTGGCGGGTGGAGTCGTTGGAAACTGCGAAAGCGGTCTTTTCAACGAGGAATGCCAGTTCGCTTGCTGCGAAGGTCAAGGTGGTGCCTTCCACTTCCGGGAACGGAGGGAAGTCGCTTGCGTCGAAGCCCATGATGGAGGCCTGGCCGCGTTCGCTCCACTTGATCTTGGTCAGGTAATCCTGAACGTCGATGCTGATGTTTTCAATAGCGGGGTCTACGAGAGCCTTGATGAGTTCGGAGAACTTGCGGGCGTTGATCACGACTTCGCCATCACGTTCGCCGTTGACTTCGAGCTTGGTCCTGATGCCAAGGTTCAAGTCAGTAGCGCAGATTTCGAGAATATTGCCTTCCAGGCGGAGGGAATAGTTGTTCAAAATCTGAAGAGTGGACTTGTTGGGAATTGCAGTAATTGCAGTCTGCAAGGCTTCCTGCAACACGGACTTCTTGATTTCGAACTTCATTCTAGCCTCTCTGGATTAACATAGTTCCGATGAAGAATACAACGACGATTGCACTCATGGCAACGATCACCCAAGTGTTCAGTGCGTTCTTCTTCTTCGGTGTGAATTTCTTGACTTCTTGCTTTGCGTGTCTACGATCGCGACGGCTCATAGAAAATCTCCAATTTGTTTACGGATAAAAAACTAATTTATTTATTGCACGAGGAAATTTTTTATGATGGAAACACCTCTAAATAAGCTTAAAAATAAGGCTTTGTTCGCGGCCTCCTCCGCTGTACTGCGTGTGGAACTGGCAACTGAGGAAGCCAAGCTGAAAAAGAACTTTCAGACCCTAGGTTTGAAGGTCCATGGGGCAGTCCGTGACGACCTTCTTGCCGCCATCAAGGACGATCCGTCCGTGGTAGAATTGCTGGGCGCCATTGAAGAACGTAAGCGCCGCATCAAGAACCTGGAAAGAAGAATCAACAACCCTGGCGAAGATGAAGAAGCTTGAGATACATGTATTCCCGAGTAAGACCACCTCGGGCAAGAACTACAAGATTTCCCTGGCAGGGGCAATCGTTTCTGTAGTTTGCGTTGTGGCAGGCGTTGCCGGTTTCCTGATGTTCTCCCCGGTGAGCATTGTAGACAACGTAACGAGTGGAAATATTACAGATATTCACCGTCAGAATGTGGCTATCAAGAATGAATTGTCTACCATTCGCGAGTCTGTGGATGAAACCATTTTGAAGGTGGAAGAAACCCGTCTGCTCCGTGATAGCACCTTGAAGTTTGGTGGCTTGGGCTTTACTTTGGAATCCGCCCTCAGCGATGACGAGAAAACTTTGGAAGGTCGCAAGGGCCTGAAGGAAATTGAACATTCCTTCCGCCAGTTGATTGACACCTTGGAAAAGGATTCTGCATTGGCTGCGAAGCTTCCCATTCTTCATCCCATGAAGAACGGACACGCCATCAAGAAACGTTTTGAAATGGTCCACGATCCCTTTACCGATCAGGAACTTCCTCATCGTGGCATTGACTACGTGGCCGTTGAAGGCGATACTGTTTATGCGACAGGTGGCGGCGTAGTCACTGAAGTTCGCAAGCATCGCGGTTTCGGTCTTTCCATGAAGGTGGAGCACATGAAGGGCGTGCGTACTTTCTACGCCCACTTGGGCAAGAACCTGGTAGATGTGAACGCCAAGGTGAAGCGCGGCCAGCCTATTGCAATCGTTGGCGAAAGCGGTACTGAATCCAGTGTGGGCCTCCATTATGAAATCCGCCTGGACGGAAATTCCGTGAACCCTGAAAGTTTCTTTATCACGAAGTGACAACTAGGAAGTGTCATCCTGAGCGAAGTCGCAAAGCGGCGTAGTCGAAGGATCCAGAACAAAGGTTTTGATTATGGCAAATTCAGCTTTTGAACAGAACATTATCGCCATGGTGTGGGACTGCGACAAGACTCTCATCAGTTCCTATATGCAGGAACCGCTGTTCCGCCGTTTCAATGTGGACGGGGCAAAGTTCTGGCAGGAAGTGAATGCCCTCAAGACTCGTTACGCTGCCCAAGGAATTTCTGTAAATTCTGACACTAGCTATTTGAACCACATCTTGACTTATGTGAAGGCCGGACTTTTCAAGGGCCTTAATAACAAGATGCTTCGTGAGTTCGGTAAGGAACTTGTTTTCTACCCGGGCCTTCCTGATTTCTTTGGTGAAGTGAAAAAGTTGATTGAAGAAGATCCGAAGTACAAGGCTTTTGATATTCGCCTGGAACATTATGTGGTGAGCACCGGTTTTGCTGAAACCATCAAGGGTAGCGCCATCGCTCCTTTCGTTGACGGAATCTTCGGTTGCGAATTTATCGAAGATGTTCTGCAACCCGGCTTCCTGGAAATCGCCGATGTTTCTTCTAATGTCATTGCGAGCCCGAAGGGCGAAGCAATCAAAGCAGGCTCTGCCGCAGTACCGGAAATCTCCCAGGTGGCTTGCGCCTTGGATAACACTTCCAAGACCCGCTATCTTTTTGAGATCAACAAGGGCTCAAACAAGTATCCCGAAACCATCGACGTGAATTCTACCATCGCGAGAGAAGTCCGCCGCGTGCCTTTCGAGAACATGGTGTACATCGCCGACGGTCCCAGCGACGTTCCCGCTTTCAGCATCTTGAATTACAATGGCGGAAGCACTTTCGCCGTGTACCCCAAGGGTGACGTGAAGGGAATGCGCCAGGTTGAATCTCTCCGCCGTGATGGCCGCGTGCAGATGTATGGCGAAGCGGACTACAGCGAAGCAACTACTTCATGGCTGTGGCTTACGGAAAAGGCCCGCGCCATTGCCGACAAGATCGTGGCTACCAAGCAGACTGCCATCAAGAATAGCGCCGGCGCCCCGCCTACACATTTGAATTAATATCTTGAACGGGGAGGCTCTATTCCCAGGGCCTTACCGATAATGAGAATGATGATGAGAACGGTGGCGAATATCACCGTTTCTTTAGCCGACAAACCACTGACTTGTGAGTAGCGTGGGTAGTGGGAATATTTCTTTCGAACAGCATCGACAAACTGGCTCACTTCCTTTTTTTCTTCGGCAGTGAGTTTCCCGTTTTGCCTGTGTTGTTTCTTTTGGCTTTGGCTTGCTCGTTTTCTTTGCTGTTTCGCCTTATACTTTTGTTGCTTGATAAGTTTCTTTTGGGTGGGGTAGGAACTTACTTCAAAAGTTTTTGAAATGGAATCATTTTCTTCAGAAGATTCCGTGTTTTTTTCCTCGGCATCTTCTTTTGCCTTTTCTTCCCTTATTTTTTCTTCCGATTCCTCAAGCTCTCTGAGATAGCTTTTTCTAGTGGGGTCAAATCCATCATCCTCGATTTGTTGGATTCTTCGGGCTACAATTTCCACTCTTTCGGGAGTTGGATCTTGTTCTATCGCATTCAAAATTTCATACAGCTCTTCCAAGGGAAGCTTACGGATGTGAGCTTCGTATTCCTTGAGGTAGTTTTCGTCTTTCAAGTTGACTTCGGTGAGACTCATTTTGAATTAGATGAGATAAATCCCGATTTCGTTTAAGAAGCGATTGAGGCAGAACAGGGCGAATCCGAGGATTGCGATGAGCAAGATTATGTACTGTACCGGATGCTCCTTGAATTCAAAGTCGCTGCCCTGGTGGGAAACCTTACCGCGCACGATGGCGCTGATAAACCAGGCGAAGAAAATGATGGTGAGGAGCAGGGCCATGCAGGGCAATCTATTAAATTATTGGCTTAGTTGGAGCCGAATAGTTCATCGTACTCTTTGTTGGTGTAGATGATGCCGTCCTTTTCCTTGTAACTGTATGTGGAAAGGGAATCGCCGTTGTCGCATTTGAAAATGGGATCGTAACGGCTCGGTGTGGAGCAGACTACGGGAACGATGCCGTACAGAGGGGCGTTTTCATCAGTGGATGCGTAGCTTTTGGAGGCGTTTTCGCATGGAGACGGAACGTATACGGTGCTGTCCTTGCAGTGTACCGAGGGATCGGAATAGAGCACGTAGGGATATTCGCTATTGACGCTGGAAGAGGATTCTCCCATGCCAGAGGAAGACTCTGCGCAGTTACCTTCGGTGCAGTCGCCGGAGACGCTGCCGGAGCTGATGTCGAAATTGGGCTGAACGCCGTAGAGGGCAATGACAGTGCTGGTGACACATTTTGTATCATGCTCGTTTGTGCAGATGTTTTCTCCGCTCTGGATGTATTCCGGCTCGGTGGTTTCGTTACAGCCGGCCCAGAAGCTGGCGGCGATACTCAAGGTGATTTTTCCCCAATGTTTTCTGATGGACATAGAGCCTTCTGGTTTCTCAAATTCCTTACGGTTAGAATATAGACTTTGGCGAAACTTTTTTGATGCGCTGGCTGAAAAATATGTTGTACAATTTGTCAACGGTTGGGGGCGTTGCGGGGGCGTGCCCCCGCAGAGGGGGTAGCGGAAGACCTTTTTAGGGCTGCAGCGAGGGGGAGGCTTCCCCCGCCTTCGTAATTCATAATTATATTTAGAGTCCCCATATATATGGGGAAGTTTTATCGACTCTCAAGTTTTATTGAACTTTAGGAATTGAATGACGAATAAGTGTAAATGCGGGATTCTGATCAGCAAGACACCCTACGACAAGCGTTATGCCATCATGGAAGATGGCGAACTGGCGGAATTGATCGTAGATGGTGGCGAAGCTGTTCAGGTTTTCGGAAATATCTATAAGGGTATTGTCAAGAAGGTCATCGCAGGCAAGCTTGCGTTCGTTGATATCGGTCTCGATGCCGACGGCGTGTTGCTCCAGGAAGATGCCAAGGACTTGAACGCCCCCAAGGGTAGAAGGAACCATGAGGAAGAAGCCGTGGTGGAAAGCATCGAGAAGGTGCTCCGCGAAGGCGACAGCGTGATGGTCCAGGTATCCGAGGAGCCGACAGGCAAGAAGGGCGCCGGCCTGACAATGCACCTGAATATTGCGGGTAGTCTCCTGGTTTGCATGCCGGATTCCGACATCATCAGGGTTTCCAAGCGCGAGAAGGACGCCTCCAAGCGTAGCGAGATCAAACGCTGGATCAACCACAATAAGGGTCGCGACGTGGGCTATATCGTCCGTACCGAAGGCGTGAACGCTTCCGAGGCGGAACTGTCCCAGCAGATGCAGGAACTGGAATCCAAGTGGGCTTCCATCAAGGAAAAGTTCGCTTCCCTGGACGGCACGGGCTGCCTCTATGTGGAATCCAATTCTACCCAGCGTGCTATTGGCGAGTATCTCAACGAGAACACGGACTATGTCTATATCGACAACCGTGACGACTATTTCTCCCTCCGCGACGATCTGAAGTCCCTGTCCCCGGACAAGCTGGACAAGGTGAAGCTGTGGAGTTCCGGCGAAAGCCTGTTCGAATATTTCAAGGTGGAAAACGACTACGCCCGCTCCTTGCAGCGTACCGTTCCCCTGCCCCGCGGTGGCAACCTGGTGATTGAACAGACCGCCGCCCTGGTGTCCATCGACGTGAACACCGGTCCCAAGGTCCATGGCAAGGACCAGGGCAAGATCATTCTTGAAACCAATATCGACGCCTGCCGCGAAATCGCGAAGCAGCTGCGTCTCCGTGACGTGGACGGCCTGACCATCGTGGACTTCATCGATATGGAGACCGAGGCCGACAACACCACGGTGTACAACGAATTCATGAAGGCGATCCGCCGCGACAAGGCCGAGGTGACCCCGGCTACCATCAGCCAGTTCGGCTTGATGGAAATCAAGCGTAAGCGCGTGCATCCGGATGGTGCCGGCAGCAAGTACAATATCTGCCCGGTTTGCTCGGGCGGTGGCCGTACCGCTACCTTGGAAAGCACCCTGGGTATGATCGACCGCTGGATGGCTCGTGCCAAGGCTAAGGGTAGCCTGCGTCAGGTGACCTTGGTGACCAATCCTTATGTTGTGGATGTTCTCTGCAAGGACCGCAGCCGCATGTTCAACTACCTGGAATACAAGCATGGCATGACCATCGACTTGATCCAGGATGAAAATGCCCATGTGAACCAGTTCTGGATGTACAACGAGAACAAGGAAGACATCACGGACCTTTACAACTTTGCCGACTTTGAAAAGCCTGTGGTTCAGGCCAAGCCCGCAAAGACTCAGAAGAAGGCTCCGGGTCAGAAGCGTTCCCGCCGCGACAACCGCAACAAGGCCAAGCGCGAAATCCTCATCAGTAAGACTCCTTACGAAAAGCGTATCGCCATCATGGAAGACGGCGAACTGGTGGAACTGGTGGTGGAAGGTATTTCCTCTACCCGCGTGCTGGGCAACATTTACAAGGGCGTGGTCCAGAAGGTGCTTCCGGCGCTGAAGGCTGCGTTCATCGATATCGGTATGGAAAAGGCCGGCTTCCTCCATCAGGAAGACGCTATGGACCGCAACGAACTTCTCCGTCGCGAATATGGTGACGATGATGATGAAAGCGGTGCATCCAAGGAAATTTCCATCGACGAGATTCTCCAGGAAGGCCAGGAGATCATGGTCCAGGTGGTAAAGGAACCGATTAGCACCAAGGGTGCTCGTCTGACCACACACTTGAGCTTTGCCGGTCGATTCCTGGTTTGCATGCCGGGTACCAACTTCGTTGGCGTGTCCAAGCGTGAACGTGATCCGGCCAAGCGCCGCGAATTCAAGAAGGTGGTGAAGCGCCTGAAGGGTCGCGACGTGGGCTACATCGTTCGTACCAACGGCTTGAACGAATCCGAATTTGAAATCAACAAGCAGATGCGTGAACTGGAAGCGAAGTGGGAACAGACGAAGTTCAACTTCGAGAACCAGCCTGCCGAAACCTGCATCTATGAAGAATCCGATTCCATTGAACAGACTGTTCGCGAATACTTCAGCGACAACACTGACGTGGTCTACATCGACAACCGCGATGAATACTACGCTCTGCGCGACTACCTGCAGCGCCTGTCCCCGGACAAGCTGAACAAGGTGAAGTTCTGGAACGAAAAGGTCAGCTTGTTTGAAAACTTCAAGATCGAAAACGAGTACGCTCGTTCCTTGCAGCGCAAGGTGATGCTGCCTTCTGGCGGCAGCTTGATTCTTGAACAGACCGAAGCTCTGGTTTCTATCAAGGTGAACTGCAAGCCCAATCTGGAAGCTTGCAACGAAGCTTGCCATGAAATCGCGAAGCAGCTCCGTCTCCGCGACGTGGGCGGTCTTATCATCATCAAGTTCCCCGAAATTGAAGATGACTCTGTCCGCGAAAGCGTCTATCAGGAATTCCGCAAGGCAATCCGTCGCGACAAGGCTCCTATCAGTCCGTCTCCCATTAGCCAGTTCGGCTTGATGGAAGTGACCCGTAAGCGCGTCCGCGTGAACCTCATGACTGAAAAGACTGAAGTCTGCTCCGTTTGCTGTGGCGGTGGCCGCATCGGTACCCTCACCGGTACTCTCGGCATGATCGACCGCTGGCTAGGCCGTGCTCACACCAAGGGTCGCATGCGCGAAGTTACTTTGGTTGTAAGCCCCGCTGTTGTGGATGAACTCTGCAAGAACGAATGCCTGGTGTACAACTACCTGGAACATAAGCACGCCATCAAGATCCACCTGGTGGAAGATGACCACGCTCATGTCAATCAGTACTGGATGTACGACAAGGACAACGAAGACATTACTGAACAGTTCAATACTATTTAGTTTGACGACTTAAGATTGTAGGGGACACTCCCCCTTGGAACTCAAAGTTGAAAATTAAAAAGGCCTCGCATTTCTGCGAGGTCTTTTTGAATTTCGTTCAGCGGTTAGCGCTGGCTTGCGCCCTGCTTTTTAGTCAAGGAAGCGCGGAGCGCCTTTGCCGCGGCGAACACCCCAGAGCTTGTCGCGGGTCTGTTCGATGGTGACCTTGCCGTTGACCTTGACCTTGACTTCGAGGCGGGCGATGTAGATGCCGGTTGCAGCCAAGCGGCCGTTCTGGTCGCGCATGTTCCAGGCGAGGAACAGCTTACCCTTATTGTTGAGGCAACCGCCTGTTCCGTAGAGATCGTCGGTGCACTTGATGGTGCCGGCCTTGCCGCCAACGTAGGAACCCAGGTGATCATAGTAGCGGGTCTGGTACTGCAGAACCACAGCGTTTTCGGAAATCAGGGATTCTTCACCACTGCGGTAATTTTCAATGTTGGAGGAAGTCAGAACGCCATCCTTGATTGCCTGGATGAGAGTTTCGCTGACTCCAGCCTTCTTGAGATCCTTTTCAGTAATGGCACCGCTAACAATCTGCTGGAAGATGTCATCGTAACCAGTGATTGTAGGCGGAGTAACGGTCATGGAAGAGTCGCGGCTGTTTTCAATGCTTGCCTGGATCAGCTCCTTGACAATTTCCAGATCTTCGCCCTTGATCTTGCTGGTGTAATTATCCTTGGTGATTTCTCCCTTCTGGATAGCATCGATAACTTCTACGCTGAGGCCTGCGCTGAGTTCGCCACTCTGGATATCGGAGAAGAGCTGCTGGGTTGCTTCGGCTTCGGTCTTTTCAGTAACTTCGTAGGAGGTGTCTGCTGAAGAGGCTCCGGTAAGCTTGGCGATATAGGCATCGAGCTTTGCCACATCCTTCATGGTTTGTTCTGCCATGATCTTGGAAATGTCGAAGTCAACCAGGTTGCCTTGAACACCGAGGGAGTCGCCGATTTGCTGAGCGTCCTTCTTGGTGTCGGTAACAAGAATGGGTTGGGTCGGCTCGTCATTGGCGATGATTCCGTAGGGGTCTTCGCCAACTGCAATAAGTCCCGGGCTCTGGTTGGTCAATTCCTGGTCGCCGATGATGGTAACCCAAGGATTGCTCTTGTGGGGAACGTTTCCGTTGTAGTCCTCGGCATACTTGCCCGGGATGAAACGAATCTGGTCGCCATCGGTGGGGAACACTGCATCCAGGGTGGAGGGGCTGAACACCATGGTGAGTGTCTTGCCGCTACCGCCTTGCTGGACCGGTTCCTCAGGCAGTTTGTTTTCGCCGGAACGGAAGCAAATGTATTCGAACATCTGCTTGTAGAATTCCTTGCGGGATTCTTCGGTAATAGCTTCGCTGAAGGTGACGGTGACCTTGCGGTTACCATCGCGCAGGGTTTCCTTGGTTGCCTTCACGATAATGGGGCCAATGCCGTCGTCTACAGGATCGTTGGTGGTTTTCAGCTTATGGGTATTGCCGTTTTCCTTATAGGTGACCCAGGTGGAAATATTGCCTGTATAAGGAGTGCTGCTTTCGCCACCGGTATACTGTCTGGAGCCAAAGCCACAAGCAGAGGTGGTGTCGCAGGCGCCTTCAGTCACGACAATGATTTCGCTGCCGGATACCTTCTTGATGTTCTTGCTGGTAACGACCTTGAAGGTTTCGCCAAAGGTGAACTGGATGGAATCAAGAATGTTGGAATCGTCGAAGGACTTGTCGAACTTTACGTAAAGGCTGTCGCCGCGGCCATCACCGTTGCGGTCGTAGATGGTTGCAAGAGTAACGCGGGGAATCGGCGGTTCCTTGAAGGTCAGGTTCTTCCAGAAGGAGGCTGCGGCTGCGGTACCCTTGGCAGTAATGGTTGCGCTATTGACGCTGCCATTTGCGCGGATGTAGAAGGTTGCCTGAGCCTTGTCGTTCAGGGTCACCTTGGAAATGGGGTTTCCGTCGGCGTCGATAATGTCGATCAGCGGGTTAGAAGAGCTAACAGTGATTTTTCTGTTATAGTCATTGACCGTTGCCTGATCTTCGTAGAAGGTGACGTTCACCGGATAGATTTCGTAAGCCCAGCTACCAATGGTTGCCTGGTTGCCGGAGATTTCCTTACCGAGAACCTTCCACTTTTCGTCTGCGAAGGCGACGCTGGGGAGCGGGTAGGACGGAATGGTAATTTCGATAATGGTGGTCTGGCTGGGGTCGGACTTCAAGGAAATTTCCAAGTAGTAGTGGCCCGGTGCCAAGGCTGCGTTATCTACGATTGCGGCAGAGTCGATGGAGAAGGTGGAGTCGCTGGTAATCTTGAGGCCTTCGTAATGAGTGCCGATGCCGAGGATTTCAGGTTCTTCCAAGTTGCCACCAGTGAGACGGAACGTGGAGGCACCGCCGGTAGTATCCACTTCGGTGTTGCTCGGATCGTAACCGCAGGAGAGCTTGTTCTTCTTGTTGATCTGCCAGATGTCGTAATTGGTGGAGGATCCCTTCTTGTCGGAGGTCATGAAGATGGAGGCGTCCACCTGCAGGTCGATGGAAGTACGCATACGGAAGTTGGAGGAACTGGTATGGCGTTCCACGTAGAAGATGTGGAAGTTGTAGGTTTCGCCGGGAACCAGCTTCTTGCCGTTGTTCTGACCGATAGTGTCCAGGTCAACAGCACCTGCTACCTGACGATGCTGGCCGCCGATATCCACGGCCAGACGGTTGTCAATAAATACCCACACGTCATCGTCGCCGTAGAAGTCGAAGTACTGACCCGGGACATATTCGAAGGTAGCCTGGATCTTTACGGCGAAACCGAAGTTGTGAGTGCCGCCGCTGCCGTTAAGGCGATCATAGTAGGGATTCTTGATGGTCTGAGCGTCGTCAAGGAACTGGAAGTCGTCCACGAGGAACATACCGCCCTTGTTCTTTTCGTTACCCTCGGAAATCTTGTCGGAGGAAACTTCTGCCAGCCAGAAACCTTCATCGTCCATGGAGATGTACAGGTCGCGGCAGGTCATATTGGTGTACTCCTTGCCGTTCTTTGTGGTGACCACTTCGGGCAGGAACCACTTGTCGAGATGAGTGGTAAGTTTGCATTCAGCGGGGAAGTTGGCTGCGGGGACGGGCACGCCGTTTGTACCGAGCTTGTAATCCACCATACCCTTCATGTAGCCGTTACCTTTATCGTCCTTGGCATTGCTACCACCGCATCCGCCAGAACCGAAGTCTGCGCTGACGCCGTTGGTTGCGGCGCCATTGCCGTTTGCACCGTCGCCCTTGTCACCGTGGAGCCAGTCAAAAACGGTTACCGGGAACTTCTTGAGGGGGCATTCGCCCAGAACGCCAGGATACTTTGCGAAAAGCGCAGGGACATCGTTCTTGTAGCCCTGAATCCAGATGGTGTCTGTGAGGGCTGCGATGGAGTCGAGACTGATGAAGCTGGCGGAAGTAGGTTCCTTGTTGACCATACCTTCTGCGCCAACGTAGTTCAAGCCGATAGTCTGCTTGAAGTAGACGTTGAGACCTTCAGAAGGAGGATTAAGGCTGGTTTCGAACCAACCGCAGTAGTTCTTGACCTTGGTCATGGTGGCGGAAGATTCGCCGTTTACAAAGAGGACTGCGGAGGTGTTGGTCCAGGGAGTCAGGAAACGGATGACGGTCTTGCCGGAGGGCTGCTGTGCGCCACCACCTGGCTGGTTTCCTCCCTTCTTGGAGGAGCTACTTACCGGTGTGGGCCATTTGATGGAAGAGGAGGAGGCGGGTTTTGCCGGTTCCATGGCGGATGAGGAAGTAGGCTTGTTTCCTGCTTGAATTGTAATTTGCGCCGTGGTTTGACCAGCTGCGACAATTTCGCTGATTTTTTTATTGTAGATGGACGTCCGGCACTTGTTATCACTGAACAACGCGACGGTTGTGCCTTCGTTGCCGTTTATGGTTAAAGTGTAGACTCCGTTTTTCTGGCCAACGATTTTGCAATTGTTCTGGGCATCCCTGTAATAGGGGGATCCACCATCATAGTTGACAGTAAACGTATAGCTATTGTTTTTGTTTCCTCCGGGGCCGCCATTACCGCCCTGGGCCATTGCAAAAGAAGCACAAAAAGCGAGTACAAGGGACATTCCCTTGAAAATATTATAACACCGCATCCATCTTTCTCCTACCAGGGGTAACTAGATCTCCACATCTATAGCGTCGGCCCCTAGAAACATGTTAATAGTATCAACTCCTAAAATACCTTATTATGTTGAAAATCACAACATTACACATCTTTTGAAATGTAAAAAACAGGCGGAAAACGGCCGTTTTTTGAAAGAAAATGTGTTAGAAGTGTTTTGTGGGAAAATCAGTTCCGTTTTTTTTAATGTTGTACGAAAAAAGCACCCCGGAGGGTGCTTTTTCTAAAATAACCATTTGGTTTATTTGCGGACTGATTACAGGCCGAAATCCATTGCATTTGCCTTGCCGCGACGCACGCCCCAGAGGAAGTCGCGAGTTCTGTCGGTAAGGATCTTGCCGTTGACCTTGACAATCAATTCCAGTCGGGCGATGTAGACGCCGGTAGAAGCCAGGCGACCGTTTGCGGAACGCATGTTCCATGCCAGATAGAAACGACCCTTGCTGCCGCGGCAGGTCATGTTTTCGGTATCGGTGAAGACCTTGTCGCTGCAACGGATGGTGCCGGAGTCGTCGTTGACGTACTGGCCCAGGCTGCTGTAGTAGATTGCCTTGTAGTGCATTTCCGTGTGGCTTGCAACGGAGTCGACAATGGCTTCAATCTGGGCTTCACTGCCGTTGGCGTAGTTATGTACGTTCTGTGCTGTGAGCAAGCCGTTCTTATAAGCGTTGACGATGGTTGCGTCCAGATCGAATCGCTTCTTGGCCTGGTCGATATTCATTTCGCCCTTCTGCACCATGTTAATGATCTGCTCGATGGAGTAGGTCTGGGATACGCCTGCGTCGGAAGCGGCCTTCTTGTCGATGTAGCTCGGCGTGGACTGCACTGCCTTCACGATTTCTGCAATTTCATTTTCAACGAGAGTTCCCATGTCAAGATCACTGAGGTAGTGACCCTGGACGCCGTACTTGTTTGCGACTTGCTCGACGGTGAGAGGCTTGTCGCCCTCAATGAACTTGGGTACGGTTGCGTTGGGACTGCTGACAATGACACGGGCGCTATCGAAGGCGGGGGAGGCCGGATCCAGTTCAACGAGAGACGGGCTGGAAACAGTAATCTTCTGTTCGCCAGTGATACGGACAAAGGGATTGTCTTCGTGGGGGCCAATTCCCAGGAGATCCAGGGCTTCGCCCAGCTGAGACGGCGGGGTGAGTCGCACGGAGTCGCCTACGGCAGGGATAAGGTCGGTATCAACACCCTTGGGGAATACCAGCTTCCACTGGTTTGCCGGAGTGGTACCGATGTCGCTTGCCTGCTTTACGTTGGAGTCCAGGATGTCTGCATTCCAGCAGTGGAATCGGAAGAGTTCGGTATTTGCGTTTTCGCCGTAGAGGCCTTCGCTGAAGGACAGGTTGAGAACGGTGTTACCGTCGGTCATATAGACAACTTCTGCAGCAACAATGACGGGGCCCACTCTGTCGGTGAGGGCGCCTTCCACAGGGAAGATCATCTTCTTCTTGCTATCAGGATCGGTATAGGTGTACCAAATATCCAGCTTGCCGGAGTAGGGCTTGGTTGCGCCGCCGGTGTAGATTGCTGTGCCGAAGTTTGTTCCATCTTCTGTGTAGACCACGGCCACGCTATCGCCTTCGTTGTACTTGGCTACGTAAGGAGTCTTGTAGGAGGCGCCGAAGATGAACTTCAGGGAGTCAAGAATGCTGTTGCCGCCAAGAGGCTTGTTGAAGTGAATCCAGATACTGTCGGCGCGTCCGTCACCGGAGCGGTCGTAGATGTAAGCTACTTCAACCTGGGGAACCGGCGGTACGGCAATGTTGATTTTTGTCCAGTCTACAGACTTGTTTGTGGCGCCTACGCTGCTGATGGTCAGGGTGCCGTTTACAACTTCGTCGACAGCCTTGATGAAGAATCTTGCGTGGCCGTCCATAAGGACGACTTCGTCAATGGGATTGCCCATGGAGTCGCAAGGCACGAGGGCCGGGGTAGAAGCGGTAATCGTTACGGCGATGCCGCTGTACATGGTAGCCCATTCTTCGGCATACATGATGTTCACCGGATAGGAGCGGCCGGCCCACATCTTTTCGGACAGGTCCATGTTGATGGGGAGGGTATCGCTGCTGACGTTACGGCTGATTTCATCGCCGAAGGGCTGCCAGAACTGGGTGTAGTAAACAGTATCCTGGGTATCGAAGTCAATAACCTTATAAGAGGAATCCTTCACGCTTGCGAATGCCAGGTTCGGCAATGCGTACGGATCGATGGTGAAGTAAACGTCCTTGTATTCTTCCGGATTTTCCTTCAGGGACACGCGAACATAGTAGGTTCCCGGTGGCAGGCTCTGTGCGCGGGCGATTGCTGCGAGGTCGATGGAGAGGACGGTAAAGTCGTTCTGTACCTTGATGCCCTTGTAATAGAGGGAGTCGAGGGTCTTCAGCTGCACGCCGCTCTTGGGCAGGCTCTTGCCGAAAAGAATGAAGTTGGAAGGACCGCGTTCAGTCTTCTGTGTTTCCGGACTGCTGGAGAAGTCGCAAGCCAGCTTACGTTCGTTGACCTTCTGCCAGACTTCCTTCTTGATGAGTTCCGGGTCGTCGGAAAGATCCTGGAGGAGAATGCTTGCGTCGGAGCGCAGGTCGATGGACGTGCGCATACGGAAGTTGGATTCAACCTTGTGACGTTCTGCGTAGAAAATGTGGAACGGATAGGTCTTGCCCGGTACCAGGGTGTCGCCTGTGTTGTGGCCGATGGTATCCAGATTTACCTTGCCGTTTACACGATGGTGCTGACCACCGATGTCCACAACGAGCTTATTGTTGATGAACACCCAAACATCGTCGTCACCGAAGAATTCGAATTTCTGACCAGGAACATATTCGAACTGTGCCTGGACCTTCATGGTGAAACCATAGTTGTGATTTTCCAACTTGATTTCATCGCCGTTCTTGTCGTAGGCGGTACCACTGAGCTGGTCGTAGTACGGGTTCGGAATGGTATTAGCTTTGTCAAGATACTTGAAATCATCCAACAGGAACATACCATGTTCGGGACTTTCCAAGTCTTTTTGTCCGAGCCAGAATCCTGCGGTATCTAGGACAAGTTCAAGATCGCGGCAAGTGACGTTGGTGTATTCGTTGCCCGCAGCATCCTTTGCTACAACTTCGGGGAGGAACCAGTTGTCAAGATGGTCGGTAATTTCACATTCTTTTGGGAAGTTCTTTGCACGTACGGGGACTCCGTTGGGACCGAGCTTTTCTTCAACCATTCCCTTGCGGGCGTCGTAGGCGCTGTTGCCACCCTTACATCCGCCGGTACCGAAGTCCTGGCTTGTCGTACCTGCTTGTGCCTTAGCGTTTTCTTCATCGGAGCCAGCACCATGGAGCCAGTCGAACATCATCACGGGAAGCTTCTTCTTGGCGCATTCGCCCTTTTCGCCTTCCGGGTATTCGCTGAGGAGTTCCGGGAAACCAAACTTTGCCAAAACCCAGATGGTGTCAGATCCAATGGAGAGGATGGAGTCTAACGGGATTTCGTCCTGGATTTCAATGGGCTTGCGGGAAATACCGTCGTTGCCGATGTACATGTCGCCGATGGTCTGCTTAAAGGAGACATAAGCATCCTTGGGAACAAGCGTAACTGTCTTTCCAAACCAGCCGCAGTAATTGGTGTCTGCGGCGATCATCTTGTATTCTTCGCCATCCATGGACATGATTGCGGATGTGTTTGTCCAGGAGGGGTAAAGCATAATTGTCTTGGTTACAGAATCAGGAACCACGAATTCTTCGGGAATGCCAGGCAAAATTTCAACGCCGTCGGCAGTGACCTTGATCCAAATATCGTAAACGGGCTGGTCTTCTCCCTGGTAAACGTAATCCGGGAAAAGTTCCTTCAAGGTGGGAAGGTCGGAATCGTCCTTGTACAGGTAGGTGCCGCAGGTGCTCTTGTTTTCGGTACAATCCAAGCCGAAACGCAGACGACGTGCGTCAATAGCGCCCGGTTTCAAACGTTCTTCGTTGAATTCAATAAGATAAGAACCGTCTCTTTTCTGTTCAAGAGGCTTAAACTTAAAGTTCTCTTCGTTATCAGCGTAGTAAAGGCCCTTCCCATCGTATACAACATGGGCCTTTGCCACGGTTTGCGCGTTCGCAGAAATGACAAACAGAGCTAGGCCACAAGCCAAGCCCCGGATTAGGCTTCCAAACCTCATCCAATCTCTCCTATAGGTTTCCCTAAACCAAAACAAAACCAAAATATTCCGGGCCTAAAAATAAGTTTTTTTTACAAAAGGCCAAAGGGGGCTAAAGTTAAAGGTTTGTAAACTTTTATATAAAAAAGTATTTTTTTTGGCGTTTTTTCATCTTGTTGTATGACAAAGAGTTACGTCAGTCAACTGTAGACAAGAAATTTTTCGAAATGCAGACACTTGTAGCAAAAGGAGCCGTTGTTCGTGACGGCTCTATAAGTTCGTTGGGGAATTATGGGATTTTTGAAAAATATGGGTGCCAGAATGGGTATTAAAATCTTAATTTTAGGGGGTAAAACAAGAAAAACGAACTAAAATTGGAGTTTTTATGAATCGCGTATATCTCGTTGCCGCTGCCGATATGGCTGCCAAGGTCAAGGAAGCATGCGACGCTGTTGCCGCTGCAGGTCTCAAGGCCGCTACCTACAGGCCGTCCGTTAATGGCGAAGCTGCCGTTGCTATGTTGAAGTCCGGTGAAAGTGCCGTTCTCATGGAAAAAATCGCTGCCGACTTTATCGCCCAGAATTTTGACGCTGTGGATGTCGTTGTGGTTGAAGGTGCCCAGGGCATGAGTGCTGCCGCTGCATACAAGTTCAACGATAAGTTGGCAACCGCTCTCGACGCAAAGATCTTCTGCGGTGACGATGACGCAGATTTGTACTGCCCCAACCGCATTATGCATTGCCCCAAGTGCATTGCCCGCAACCTTGCTGAACCCGCTGCCGAACGCAAGACCTCCCAGGCCATGTTCCGCGCAGGTCTTCTCCAGAAGGCTTCCAAGTCCGTTAAGCGAATCGTTCTTCCGGAAGGTTCCGAACCTCGTACCGTCCAGGCTGCAGCTCTCGCCGTAGAACGCGGCATTGCAGTTCCCGTGCTCATCGGCAAGAAGTCTGAAATCGAAGCTGTGGCCAAGGAAAAGGGCGTTAAGCTTCCGGCTAACATCGAAATTATCGAACCCAGCGCAGAACTTGCTGAAAAGTACGTTCCGACCCTCGTTGAACTCCGTAAGGCCAAGGGCATGACTGAAGAAGCTGCTCGCGCTGCTCTCGCTGACAACGTGATGCTGGGTACCATGATGCTTAAGATGGGTGAAGTAGACGGCCTCGTTTCCGGTGCTATTCACTCTACCGCTGATACTCTCCGCCCGGCCCTCCAGATCATCAAGACAGCTCCGGGCGTCAAGTCCGTTAGCTCCGTGTTCTTCATGTGCCTGCCGGGCCAGACTTATGTGTACGGCGACTGCGCAATCAATTTGAACCCCACCGCAGAAGAACTTGCCGGTATCGCTCTCCAGTGCGACGACACTGCGAAGGCCTTCGGCCTCCCCAGCCGCGTGGCAATGCTTTCCTACAGCACCATCAATTCCGGTAAGGGTCCGGATGCTGACCTGGTGAAGGAAGCTACCGCAATTGCTAAGGCTGCTCGTCCGGATATGGCTCTCGATGGCCCGCTGCAGTACGATGCAGCAACTACTCCGAGTGTCGGCAGCCTGAAGGCTCCCAACAGCGCCGTGGCTGGCAAGGCAACCGTATTCGTGTTCCCGGATCTTTCCGCTGGTAACATTGGTTACAAGGCGGTACAGCGTTCCGCTCAGGGCACCATCGCTATCGGCCCCATGCTCCAGGGTCTTGCTAAGCCGGTGAACGACCTCTCCCGTGGCGCCTTGGTGGAAGACATCGTCTATACCATCGCTCTGACCGCTGTTCAGGCCCAGGCATAGGAGACCGGCGGCTCATAGAAGACCGTTCGGCCCTAGATGCTGGTTTCTCAAAAGAAAAATCCTCGCAGTTTAACTGCGGGGATTTTTTTTCAAAACTCAAAACTCGCTACTTTTTATCCAGTTTTTCGTTGATCTTCTTCTGCAACTCTTTCAAGTGCCAACGGCCGCGCTTGTCTTCCAGGAAGTAGCTGGTGCGGATGCCGCGGGAAAGACCGCGTTCAATGAGATTCAATGCGTCTGCATAGCGCTTCTGGTCAAAACGAAGTTCTGCCAGGAAGAAGTAGTTATTCAAATCCTTGGGATCCTGCTGCAAGGCCATGGTCAAGTACTTGTCGGAAAGCTTCTTGTCAGGCCAGGGAAGAACCAGAGGCACGTAGGGCAGTACGAAATGGGCTCGTCCTAGAACCTGCCAGTCTTCTGCGTCGGTGGCGACATCACGGACAATGTTTGCAACGCCTTCCTTCACGGACTTCAAGGCGCCGCGGTCATTGCCCCAGATGGAAATGGCGGCCGTGTAGACTCGTGCGATTTCCTTGTTCTTGGGATATTTCTTGTAGGCCTTTTCGCTTTCAACTTTCAAGGAGTCCACAATAATCTTGCGGCGCTTCTTGTCGAAGGGAACAAATCTGAAATTGAAGAAGAGAGCTTTTACGTAACCGGTGGTTGCTTGTTCCTGGACGGATTCATCTGCCATGGCCTTGACGTAATGCTCGACCATTAACTTTGCGTTCTTTGCGTTAGCCTTGTCACCGTTTGCCTTTTCAGCTCTAGCAGCATAGCAGGAGTCCGCAATACGAAGATCTTCGTTTGCGTTGGCCCATGCGGCTAGCAACAGTAAAATGACAAGCAGTTTTTTCATGGCTAGACTTTCCAGCTTTGGAGGAATCGGTTGACTTGGGCGATTTTTGCTTTTTCCTCATCGGTGCCATGGTAAGTCTTAAATAAAAGACTACGGTATTCCATCATGGCGGTGCGGATCAGTATTTTTTCGTCTTTCTTCAACATAGTTTATTCAAATATTTGGTCAAAATTCGGAAGAGGGAATGATTGGTTCCCTGCTCCCCGATTTTCATTTGCCAAGTATATTACTTGTGACCCTTGCCCTTACCGGAGAAGTAGTCCTGCTGACGGGTCATGCCCAGCACAGCGTGCCACAAGGTTCCGTTGGGGTTGATCTTCTTACGTTCGCTGACGGCGTATTCGATAGGTACGTGAGAGAATACGTTGTTCATGCTGCCCACAACCATGTCGGTCTTGCCGGCCATGCCTGCGTGAACTGCAGCTTCAGCAAGCTGGAAGCAGAAGATGGCGTCGGTACCCTTTGCCGGGGTACTGCGGACCATGTAGCTGGGGTCGAAGTACTTGATGTTGATTTCCTTGCCCACGTTCTTGAAGTGTTCCTTGATCTTGCGGGTAAGGAATTCACCAATGTCATTCTTCAGGATGTTGCCGCTGGCGTCCTTGCGTTCGGGCTGGTCCTTGAAGAGTTCCTGGCCGGCGCCTTCAGCGACAGCGATCACGGCATGAGTCTTACCGTTGTCGTAACGGCTTTCGAGAGCCTTGCAGAGACCTTCCAGAGTGAAGGGAACTTCGGGCACGAGGCAGATGTTCACCACGGTGGTGGCGAGGGCTGCGTATGCAGCAATAAAGCCAGAGTCGCGACCCATGAGCTTCACGAGGCCAAGGCCATTGTAGGCGCCGTTAGCTTCGTTATGGGCGCAGGTGATAACGTCGGTAGCACTGAGAACTGCAGTTTCGAAACCGAAGGTTCTGTCAATCAGGTTCAGGTCGTTATCAATAGTCTTGGGAATGCCGATAACGGAAATCGGCTGCTTACGCTTTTTTACTTCTTCGGCAATATCGTGGGCGCCGCGGAGGGTGCCATCACCGCCGATACAGAAAAGCACATTGATGTTGAGGCGCATCAGGGTGTCCACCATGACGGCTGCATCCTGGTTACCGCGGGAGCTACCGAGAATGGTACCGCCGTCTTCCTGGATGGCGTCAACCACGTCCGGGTTCAAAACCTTGGGAGAATAACCGTACTGCGGATTGAGACCGCGGTAGCCGTAGGGAATACCAAAGATGTTGCGAACGCCGTAGTCGAACCAGAGAGTCTGTACGAGACCCTTGATCACGCTGTTGAGGCCGGGGCAGAGGCCGCCGCAGGTCACGATGCCTGCACGAGTCCAAGCCGGATCGTGGAAAATGGTTTCGCGAGGACCGGCAGCTTCCAGGCTGGGTACCGGAATATTTTTTTCGTAGAATTCCTTCAAACGCTTGACGTCTGTGGTCAAGCTGACCTGTTCGCTGTCAGAAACGAACTGGACTCCCTTCATGGGGGACTTTAGGGTGCCCTGGCCTACGGTTTCGATGGAAAGATCGTATCCGGCCGGATTCTGCAAAATATCTTCTTGAGTCATACTAGCATCCTTTTTATGGTTGCTTGGTTGTTAGCTAGCCCTTGCGTCCATAAAAATAAATAATCACGGGTTAGATTGACAATGAAGGGAAATGAATTTTTGTTCTCAAACCGGGGTTTGCGTTTTCTATTTCGATCTTCATGTTACATAATGTGCAAAGCTTTTTCACCATGGAAAGACCGATACCCGTTCCGCTTGTCTGTCGGGTCATTTCGTTTTCCACGCGGTAGAATTCCTGGAACACCTTCTTCATTTCTGCGGCAGGAATACCCGGACCATAGTCGCGCACGGCCAGGTACATGTCGGTTCCCTTGATGGCCAGTTCGATGTTGATCATCTTGTAGTCGGCATTCTTGGAGAACTTCAGAGAGTTGTCCACCAGGTTCATCAAAATCTGCATGATAGCGTCTCGGTCGATGAGCAGGCTGACGTTGCTTGCGTCGGTATCGGAGGAGACGGTAAGTTCAAAGCCCTGCTTTTCAACGTTCCTGCTGTAGGTGGCAATAAAGTCGTCCAGCACAGCCTTCGGACGTTCCTTGCGGAGCTGCACGTTCCAGCGGTTGCCATCAAGCTTGGAGAGGTTAAGTACGTTCTGGATCAAGCGTGAAAGTCTATCGGCTTCGCTTGCAATCTGGTTGTAGTACTTCTGTTTTTTCTCTTCGTTTAGGCCGCCGAAACTTTGTAGTAGTTCCGCGTACATCTTGATGGCGGTCAGCGGAGTCTTAAGTTCGTGAGTAATTGCAGAGACAAAGTCCTGACGCTTGGTTGCAAGAGCCACCTTGCTCTGCATGAAGCGGTAGATGGTGATCATACAGAATGCAATCACGAGAAGTACGACGATGCCAGCTAGTACCACGGTAAGACCGGTGGAACTTTCGGCGCTGTCTGCATACATCTTGAAAGTGAAGCGTTCGTAAGGAGCGAGCATGGGCTTCACGGACTGAAGCTTGTAGCGGCTGTTCTTGAAACCGAGATTGATGACCGGGCTTCCACCTTCCCAAAGTTCGATGGCATAGGGGAGGCGGGCGTAGATGTCGTGAAGTTCCTGGGTCATGTAGTTCAGGTACACAACCTTGTCCACTACGAAACCCTGGATCACGGCGAGCTTACCGATAAAGATCTGACGGAAGAACACCAGGTAGACATCCGTTGCCTTCACCTGCATGTTTTCCACGGTCACAGGAATCTTGGTACCGCCGGCGAGCATCTGCTGCTGCAGGATGTTCTCCATGTAGGAGGCGTCGGTTCTGTTGGTGTCGATTTCGTATCCGTCGTTATCGTAGGGATAGACTTCGTTATCGATGCGGGCGTTTTCTGCCCAGTAGGTAAATGCTTCTTCCTCGGAAGTCTGTTCGATACGGGAAGGAATCTTGATTTCCTGATGCTTGGCGGAATCCTTCACGAAGTTTTCGGTGAAGTCATCGATGGTAGCCGTCGTATCGGAAAGTAGAGGAATCTTTGTGGTGGCAGCCTTGTTCTTGATGTTCAACTGGTCCAGCAAATTCTGGATCAAGTCGTGAGTCGCCTTACGTTCCCTGGGCTGGTCGTGAGAAATGATTTCCCAGAAACTACGGCCCACGTCCGTATCAGAATCCGGATAGAACGGAGTCAGCAGCTTGCCGTTGTGAGAGATCTGGAAATGACCAACCAGACCTTTCTGGCAGTAGTTCAGCTGCGGGTTGTAGGCGCAGAAAGGACCGCTAGTGTCGGGGAAGGCGACGAATTCGGAAACCAGATGACTGTTACCACCGATAACGGAAATGGACTTGAGAATACCGTAGTCCTTGTACGGACGGCTGTTTTCTCTGTTGATGTCGTTTCCGAAGATTTCGTTCAGGTTCGCGTAGGCGTTGCTGATGGTTTCTTCAAGCTTCTTCTCTTCGAGAGTCTGGGACTGCTCGTTGCTTCGAACCATGAAGATTGTCATCGGGATTGCGATGGCAAGGAAAATGCAAATAAACACCAGACGTTCAATAATGACAGTCTGGTGCTTAACTACGTAAGATTTAATTTCTTTGAATTTTATCTTGCGCATTCAGGTGCAGAACGCATCTGGTAGCCTTCGCCGCGGAAGGTCACCAAGAGCTTCGGGTGAGCGGGGTCGTCTTCAATCTTCTTGCGGAGCTTGGTAATGTGGATGTCCACAGTACGGGTGTCCACGGATTCAGCGTTTTCGTAACCCCAGACCTTGCGGAGGAGTTCGGCACGAGGAACGGCGTGGTCACGATTGTTCCACAGGTATTCGAGAATTTCGATTTCCTTGCGGGTGAATGCAAGTTCTTCGTCGCCACGGAAACCGGTGTATTCGCGGAAGTTCACCTTCAGGTTGCCTGCGACCAGCTTGCCTTCGTTTTCCAGGGACTGGCGGCTACGGCGGAGCACTGCTTCGATACGGGCCAGGAGCATAGGAACGGAGAACGGCTTCGGAATGTAGTCGTCTGCGCCGTACTTGAGGCCGTTAATGATATCTTCATCGGCATTCTTTGCAGAAAGGATGATGATGGGAAGACTCTTGTCCTGTTCGCGGATCTTGTCGCAAACGGTAAAGCCGTCCATGCCCGGGAGCATGAGGTCCAGAAGGACAAGACCATACTGTCCGGTCAAGGCTTCGGCGAGACCGTCTTCGCCGTTGATGACATGCTTTACGCGATAGCCATTCAATTCGCAAAGATCGACCAGGCCTTCGGCAATGGCGATTTCGTCTTCGATAATGAGGATGTTAGTGCTGCAAGTGTTTTGAGTCATTTTTTGGATCCTGTTTTTATTCGCACCTAATTAAAAATGTTTTGTTAGAAAGAAAGACCTATACCTGCTTCGGCAGCGAAATGGCCCGGGGTAATTTCGTCGGGATGCTTATCGTTGCTGAAGTATTCACCGAAGTAGTACTTGCCGTTGATGTACATGGCAAGAGGAATGTACGGGAATCTGAAGCGGGCACCCAGGATGGCGTGTCCGCCGATAGTGTAGTTCAAAGTTTGCTTCTTAGCCTGTTCCTTGACTTTGTTCATCACCATCTGGGCTTTTTTCTTGGCGTCTTCTTCAGCCTTGTCAGTTGCTCCTGTGATGACTTCGTTGGCAAGCATATTCTGGAATTCTTCATCGTTCACAAGATCACTGATGAATTCGTCATCCATGACGAAGGTGTTCATGAATACGGTTACACCGGCACCAACGTAGGGACGGACCAAGGTGATCAGGGAAGTGAGGAAAGGGAAGGTCACGGACAGGTCGCCATTCATAGCCACGAACTTGGGAGTTGCGGTGCCGAAGGGAGTGCCGGACATATCGATCTGCAGGTTGTCTTCACGAGTGATTGTTTCGAGAGGATTCAGGAGATCTAAAGTGGGCTTTGTGACTTCTGTGCGGATCTTGGCGTCGTAGGAACCGTACTGGAGGTTGACGGTTGCTTCAATGTCCACGATGGAAATACTATCCAACCAAATCTTGAAACCAAGACCGTGGATCATGGGCTCGTTCATGCCTTCATGGAAGTATTCAATCTTTGTTTCATAAGCG
Organism: Fibrobacter sp.; assembly: GCA_024399015.1. Taxonomy (GTDB): domain Bacteria; phylum Fibrobacterota; class Fibrobacteria; order Fibrobacterales; family Fibrobacteraceae; genus Fibrobacter. Next base: position 6,690 of record JAKSIC010000014.1, on the reverse strand, counting down.
CCAGGAATATTGTATTCCTTAAGCTTTTCCGGGGTCACGTCGGAGAATCCTTTGGATGCGTCCAACTTGGTGTTGAAGCTCGGTGCGTAGTGCACACCGAAGCCAATGAAGGCAAATGCTTGGCCTACGAGCATAGCTGCTGCAAGCGCAAAAATCTTGAATTTCATTATATACTACCCTGAGAAAATTCTAATCTGAAAATAAATAAAATTTCCGTAAAGTAGTTTTTTCAATACCCGCAAAAGGGTTATTTTGGGGCTCTGTCAAGGCAATTAGTGGATTGCCGGCACGAAAACGAAGATTTTTTGCCCCTTGGCAACCTTTACGTTGTTAAAAACGTGCTGGTTTACTGTTTCGCCGTGGAATCCCAGGCTGTTGATGGTGACGTTGTGGACGCCTTCGTCAACGGGGAAGCGGGCCATACAGATGGTGTTGGGAAGGAAAAGACCTACGCGGAGATCGGCTTGTTCCAACTGGCTTTGGGCAATGTCTGTGCCAATACTTGTCGCTAAATTCACCAAGGTATTCTTTGTCTGCATAGCCGCTTTTGCGGCCTGGGCTGCGATGGTACGGACTGCGACGCGGGCTGCGGTGCGGGCCATTGTTGTGGGAGTCTCTTCCTCGATATTCTTAGTGAGTTCTGCATCGACGTTCATCACCATTTCCGGCTTGAAGAACTTGCCGTCGTCAATGCTTACGTCAAGGCGTCGCACAGTCTGGGGAAGGTTCCTCTTTTCGGGAAGGGCGATACCGATGTAAAGTGTTTGGCCGTTTCCGCCGGAAACTACGGGGGCCGCGATGGTTGTGCTGCGGTGCTCTCCCGTTTCTGAATCCTTGTAGCTGAGATTCATCAGACCGCCACTGACGTAGGTTCCCGACATGCGGCGTTCGCCGAGAATGGGGCTGTGTCCGGCGTAACCGATGACAATTATTTCCTGACCTTTTTCGCGGGAGGCGGTGGCCTTGGGCGTTGCTTGCAACGGCTTGTAACCCAGTCGGTTCAAGTCACCGGCTCGTCCCATCTTTACGAGACTTTCGTTGACGTATTCCCAGACTTCCTTGGGCAACTTCATGTTGCCTTCGTGATAGGCCTTTACGGTATTGATGTAGGAAATTGCGGCGTCTTCATGTTCGCCTGCCATTTCATAAACCAGGGCGCAGAGGTAGCGGAGGAATCCGTTGTCGTTGACTTTGTCGTGGTCTTTCTGGTAAAGTGATTCCTGGGCAAGCTGGGCTCGCCTTACTTCCACCATGGCGCCTTCAATATCGCGCATGGCCAGGTAGTTCAGGATCTGCATCTGGTGAAGCGTGAGAACTTCGAAGGGACGGGCTCTATAGGGGCGGATGTTATCGTTGGTAAGGATTGCCGCAGTTTCGTTGGTGACGGATTTGGTGTAGAGATCGTCGTAAACCTGATCGGCCTTATCTAGATATTCTGCGCTTTCCTTGAACTTGCCTTGGTAATGGTAAAGTGTTCCAAGGTCGAAATAGTAGAGGAACTTGCTGTTGTCTCCGTAGATACTCTTTTGTTCTTTTTTTGCTTTCTGGATGGCGCCTTCAAAACCGCCCTTCTCCAAAGCCGGGGCCAAGGTCTCGTAGCGGACCATGGACTTGTTTGCACAGGAGCAAAGAAGCAACGTGGAGAGTAAAAGAAGAACAAGACGTTTCATAGATAAACCTAGATGACCATAAGATAATAAAATAAATGGTCTCAATTAAACTGGTCGCATTGCAGGCATAAAAAAATACCTTCGGCAAGTGCCGAAGGCTTTACTGTTATAAACAGTGTGAGAGAAAAATCTGCGATTACGTGATTACTTTTTCTTCTTCTTGCCGGTTGCGTCCAAGGTAACTTCTACAGTTTCTTCGCCCTTAACGGTAACGAGAGCTTCTGCAGACTTGCGGTTGGAGCATTCAGCGCGGACCATATGGTCGCCAGCGTCGAGGTTGTGAACGGTGAGCGGAGCGCCATCGGTCTTGTCAGCCTGGTCGCCATCGATGAAGATGATGCACTTGCCAGGATTGGTGGTCACCTTGACGTGGCCCTTAGGAATCTTGGTACCGAAGTCGAAAGTGTTACGCTTGTCGTTGCCCGGCCAAACGTTGACGCGCTGGTTAACCAGTTCGTAGCCCTGGTCGATCACCACGAGGGTCTGACGGCCGGACTTGACGTTCATATTTTCAATGGGGCTCTTACCGAGCATTTCACCACCGAGGTAAACATCGCTGTTAGGCGGATTGGTGATGATGGTAACGGTTGCCGGCTTGTTGCGAGGAGGCGGATCATCGTCAGCTACGGCTGCGGTGAACATAAATGCAACCATAAGGGCAATAATGGAAAGTTTCTTCATGGATTCAACTCCTATTATAGTTTGCGTAATAAAATACAAAGATTTTTTGAGAATTTAATACTTTTTTAATGAAAAAGTTATTGAACATTATATAAAAGGGTTGGTTTTCCGTTAAACCTTGCTTTTTTGTTAACTTTATTGGTGAAAAAATCGGGCAATTAACAGATTTTACGGTATTTCATGAAGGCTCTTTATCAAAAAATCCGCACACTTGCAGGGAAAAACTACGGTTTGTACAAGTCCTTGGCTGATAAACCATGGGATTTTGGTGATTTTTCCCTGGAATTCCTCCATGTGCAGGGCGACCCGTTTGCTCCGGCCTCCAGGATTATGATTAAGGCTAACCTTCAGATGCTGGGCTACCCTTCCGAATGGGGTGGAACCTTTGAACGTAGACTGGCCCTAAGTGATTTTTTGCTCCGTCGAATGAGTGCCGTGGTCAAGGAAAAGTATCCGGACAAGGATGCAGCCGTTGTTTTTGACGTGGCTGGACCTGAAATGCTGGTGCGAAATTCCCTCTGGATCGACAATGGGGAGTTGCGCGCGGTTCTTCAGGTACGCTTGCCGGGTGAAGGTCGAAAGATCCAGTCCGAGGCTGCCGCCGAAATTTTGACCATGGTCCTTCCGGACTTGGTTTCTGCTAGCTTATATAATGAAGGTTCCCGCTGCGAAGGTGGTGTTTTGCCGGAACTGACCGCACACTATAATGTATTGGCTGACCGTGCAGAGGTTTTGAAGGAGTTGGATGCTCGTGGTCTCGCTGCCTTCGTGCCTGATGGTGCCGTGCTTCCCCGTGCTTCGGGTATAAGCGAGGAACCTATGGCGGGTGCGATTCCTTTTGAAGCTCCCGCCGAAATGGCCGTGACCTTGAAGGTGAACGGTCGCGAAGTCCGCGGTATGGGAATCCCCAAGGGCGTTACCGTTATTACTGGTGGCGCCTTCCACGGAAAGTCCACTTTGCTCCAAGCTTTGACTCGCTCCGTCTACCCCCATGTCCCTGGGGATGGCCGCGAGGGAATCGTCATCGATGAATCGGCCCTTCGCGTAGGTGTCGAAGACGGTCGCAGTGTCCGCGGTACGGACCTGTCCCAGTTTGTGCGAGATCTTCCGGGCGGTGTAAGCACCCGCGAGTTCACCACCGCAAGCGCCTCCGGTTCCACAAGCGAGGCCGCCAACCTGCTGGAGGCCATGGAGGCGGGTTCCAAAACCTACCTCATTGACGAAGATTCCTCCGCAGTGAATTTCTTGATTCGCGATGCCCGAGTACGCAAACTGTTGGGTGATGACCGCGAACCGCTTATCCCGCTGACCGACCGCATTCGCGATATTGCAGCTCAGGGTCGTAGCTTTATTCTTGTGGCTGGCGCCTGTGGCGACTACTTGGAACTTGCAGATAACATTATTGTCATGGCCAACTACAAGGCTGAATGTGCAAAGTTCAAGGGAACTGTTGAAACGACTCCGGCAAACTTGCCGCCCTTCGTCGCTCCCGCTTGTCGCAATTTTGCAGAATACATCAAGCCCATCCAGAACAGCATTCGCCCCACTTCCGCCGTGGAACGCCAAGTCAAGGTGAAACTTTCTGGCGACACTTTGTTGCAAATGGGCTTCCTGGTGGCAGACACCAGCCGTCTGGTCACCCTCGCCGACAAGCAACAGCGCCTGGGTGCGGGCTTCATGCTGTTGAACCTCTGCCAGAATGTTATCAGTAACGGTTCCGGCGACGATTCTTCCGCAGCCTCCATCATAGATTGCATCGGAAAGCTCTGCGAAAAAATCAGGAACGTGGGCTTCCGCAATCTGCCTCAAGGCATGAGCCGCGAGATGAGTCTTGCCCGCCCCGTGGACATCGCCTGTGTGCTGTTCCGCCTCCGCGACCAAGGACGAAAATAAAGTAGGCGTCTGCGCTGCGTAAAGTAGGCGTCTGCGCTGCGAGAGCTACCCCCGCGTGGGCACCAAAATATTGGCACTTTTTTGTATAAATTAGTTCCGCTGAAAATTGTATATTAAGAACGCATATGCCTTTGTGGCGTAGGCGTTTTTTCGTTGGGGTTATGATGCGTTGCCTAAGAAGTTTTCTTTTTGTTCTTCTTTTCCTCGGGTCGTGGGCTTTTGCCGACGATCCTCAGGATTTGGCGTCCCTAAAACATAAGGCCCTGATTGTCCATTTCTCTGGGACCTCCACTTTGACGGACCTGGAAAAAATTCAGGAACTCAGTGGTTCGCTAGATTCCAGCCAAGTTCTTCTCTCCTTTGACGAAGAGTTTCTTCTTTACTGCAATGCCATCCAAAATATATATGAGGATGAAAGAGCGCCTTTATGGAATCATGTGTTGTTCCTGCTGGACAAGCGGGATTCCATTGTAGATTACCGTTCCAAGAAAAAGCTGGTTGGCGCAGATAATTATCGTGAAGAACGCCACTTTGCCATCAATATGAATTACGGTGCCTTGAGGCATAATGTCGCCTACTTGGATATTCCCCACGAAACCAAGGAATTCTTCGGGATATTTCTTGAACGTCTGGTGCTGAATTACGGAGGTGAGGTTTCCGGGGAGTTTCATAAATCAGAAGTTTCTTGGAATAGTTTCAAGAATAGGTATCCCGAAAGCCGTTGGATCAATTCCCTTCCGCCTGCGTCCAAGTCCATTGCCGACAAGGCTGAAGAACAACACGTAAAGGTCGCTCCAAAAATTCTTCATTTTGCGTTGTTGGTGGGGCTTGATCGACTGGATAATATTGGAAATTTTCCTGAAGTTGCAGACCATGGAACTGGTTGGTCGATTGAACTAGAAATACAATTTTTCACCGTGGTGATGCAGCTTGTTGGTTACGGGGGTGATAGTGATAACGAAGCTCGTTTCAGGGACGTGACTGTCGGATATGCTTTTGGTTTATCGTTATTTGAATCCAGATACTTTACCGCAGACGCTCTCCTTGGCATATTCTCTTCGACATACAGCTTTGATTTCGTTGATGTAGGTAAGCAATGGAGTCCCGCATTTAAACTTCAGGCGGATTTGTTGTTGCCAGTATTTTCTTTTCTTGACCTAAGTCTTCGCGTAGAGTACCTGATTGGTTATTCATCGTTCAAATATGAGGGCAAGAGTTATTCTGGTGCTGGGCAGAAATTGGCTGTCTCCGCAGGCATTCAATTTGGCAAAACGTTAAGGAGCGAATAATGAAAATCTTAAAGAAATATTCGCTTCTGCTTGTATGCCTGTTGGCTATGAATCTTGTGGGCTGTACCACAATGATTCAACTGATGATTGACATAACCAATATCACGTCCAGCGAAAGATACGTGGACGATGAACCCGTTGCTGCATGGAATGCGCCTTCTTGGCCTCATCTTGAAGGTGCTGTGCGTTTAGTGTATGCTGAACCCATATTTGACAACTACGATTATTTCAATGAAGAGTGGACTGGATACAAGGACAATTTTACGGGCTGGTTCAAGGACAAATTAAAAGATGGTGTGCGAGACGCTTCCGTATCTGTTCGTATAGAGCAGGTTAACGACAATTTGTTTGAGATAAAACTACGCGATTCTAAGTTGGATGGTCCTAAGTTAAGGTACCCTGTGTTGAAGTCTAATGTTGTCACGTTCTCGGAACGCGTTGTAATTTGCGTTGCGCCCATTGTGGCGTATACGAGGAATCATGAAGTGGGAGAACGAAAGACTAGCCTTTATGCGTCTTATTCGATTGTGGACAGGTCTTCGAACAAACTATTGGCCTATGGGAAGGTGAGATCCTTTGGTTTCGATGCTCTCCGTGGTTTTAACATGGCTCAAATGATGTTTGAGGAAATCATCAAGGGAACGCCTTTGGTTAAGGAAAAACTTTGACAAATCCTGATTAGAAAACGATAGAAGAAATGAGCAACATTTCATTTCTAGATCAGGAGAAAATCAATGCCTTACATGACCAACCATGCCATGCAGAGAATGCATGAAAGACAAATTGATTCACGACTTGTGGAACTTTGTCTTAAATATGGAAAACGAGTTCGTACAAACTACGGACGTTATCTGCTGAAACAGGAATACATTCCCCACGTTGAAATGGTTGATGCCAGTGCGGCATTGAAGGCTCATGTTGAAAAACAGCTTCCCATTTGCTGTGTTTTTGACGAAAATGACGGTTGTATTACCGTTTTTAGGGTGAAAGGCCGAATCAATAAACCCTGTTAGAAGAATTTTCGATGTTTTTTCTGGGTGAAACGAGGGGTTTTGCCCGGAAAAATCAGAAAGTCGATATTGGGTCGAAAAGATTTCTGTGAATAGAATGTTGATAAATTGGCGGGAATGTGGAATAAATCCCGTTATTTGCGGAAA
>JAKSIC010000013.1 GCA_024399015.1 Fibrobacter sp. | reverse complement strand
TGTAGGATTGTGGTTCTCCAAAAGTTTGTGCAGCATCGTACGTGTAGGATTGTGGTTCTCCAAAAGTTTGTGCAGCATCGTACATGTAGGATCTAGGTTGTCCAAAAGTTTGTGCAGGATTGTTCATCTAGGATTTTGGTTCTACAAATTTTTTTGTATCAAGCACCACAAGAAATGGTGGTGCTACAAATGAAAATGCGCATTTTTCCCCTAGAATTTGTTTCTTGTGCAACTGATTTGTAGTTTATTGTAGGAATTTGAGCAAAAACCTCAAAAAGGAGTTAGGATATGGACTACAAGGAAAGTCAGGGCTTTCGCAACTATAATTTACTGTCGTATGTCAAAGTGCATCGCAAAATCTTCGAAAATATGCAAAAAATCGATAATCCCATGGTTTCCGGAGCCATTGATGCCTATGGAAAAATCTTGAAACAACTGGAAACAGTGGTTATGATGCCTGCGTCAAGGTATTTTTCCGAATGGAATGTGGAACGTGCCCGAGCCTATAGGATTTGCAAGACTGCAGTAAGGTCTCTTGCGGAATTTAATTCGAATCAGGATCGCGCAACCGTGACGGAACTATCGAGGGCTTTCTCCCGCTATATTTCGGGGACTTCATCTCCGAAGATAACTACGGCGATTGAATATGCGCTGACTGTGTCAAGAAAAATCCCGGTGGAGCAGCTGGAGAAACTTGCTATCAAGGAGCGTATCGATTATATGGAGCAGGTCCATCACAACTACCTTCGTAGCACCGATGCGATTAAGAATAATATTGCCGCCGCCAAGAATGACGAAGTAAAAATCTACCGTCACTGCTGTGATGTGGCCTTCAGGAACTCACTGGAGCTGACTAAGAAAATGAATAGTCTGGGTGACGAATCCTGTCGGGAATTTCTCCGCTGGATGAGTGCTGCGTGATGTCCATGGCGTGATTTGATAAGAGGGTAATAGAAAATAAGTCCAAATTCCTGAAAATTTTCTATGAAATAAGGTCGCGCCTTCACCGGCACGACCTTTAATATTTGCAATGTCTTTTCTTGCTAGCCTTGGGCGAAGCGGCTCAGGAAGCTTGCCAGGCGTTCGTTTCCGGACTGGTTGAAAACGAAATCGGGGGAGCCCTGTTCCACGATGACACCTTGGTCCATGAAGATTACTTTGTTTGCGACGTCGCGGGCGAATGCCATTTCGTGGGTCACGATTACCATGGTCATTTTCTGGTCGGCGAGGCCCTTGATAATCTTCAGCACTTCCCCGGTAAGTTCCGGGTCCAGTGCGCTGGTAGGTTCGTCGAAGAAAAGAATCTTCGGCTTCATTGCCAGGGCGCGGGCGATGGAAACTCGCTGCTGCTGACCACCGGAAAGTTCGCAGGGGTAGGCCTTTTCCTTGGAGGCAAGGCCCATCTGTGCCAGAAGTTCGCGGCCCAGCTTGCGGGCCTCTTCGCGGTCCATGCCCAGCACGCGGATGGGGGCGATGGTCAGATTCTGGAGCACCGTCAGGTGGGGGAAGAGGTTGAAGTTCTGGAATACGAGGCCGGTGGAAAGACGGATTTCGCGGAGCACGCTTGCGGGAGCGTACTTGGCGTTACCCTTCTTGTCCATGCCTACAATCATGTCCTTGCCGTTGACGTTGACGGCGCCTGCGTCCATGGTTTCCAGCTGGGTAATGCAGCGGAGCAGCGTGGACTTGCCAGAACCGGAGGGACCGATAATAGAAAGAACTTCACCTTCAGCCAGGTCGAAGGATATATCCTTCAGAACGTGATTTTCACCGAAGGATTTCTTGAGATGTTCCACTTTTAAAACAGCATCACTCATAATTTTTTCCCAGGTGTCATTGCGAGGAGCGTAGCGACGTGGCAATCAAGTGCTTCGATTGCCGCGCCCACAAGGGACTCGCAATGACTTAAAAGTTCTATTTGTAATAGTTAAGTTTTTTCTCCACGTAGGCGAAAAGGCAGCTGAGCAAAAGGTTTGCCACGTAGTAGAAAATGCCTGCTACGAACAGCGGATAGATGCTGGCGTAGGCGGCCTGCTGCTTTTTGGCCAGGGAGAACAGTTCCGTTACGGCGATTACCTGGGCAAGGGAAGTGTCCTTCACCAGGGTAATGACTTCGTTTGCGCTGGCAGGAACCACCTGCTTGATCACCTGGGGTAAAATGATGCGGAAGAATGTCTGACCTTTAGTCAAGCCCAGCATGTTTGCAGCCTCGTACTGCCCCTTGGGAATAGCCTGGATGCCGCCGCGGAAGATTTCTGCAAAGTAGGCTGCGTAGTTGATGGAGAATGCTGCCACCACTGCCGGGAATCGGTCAAAGGAAAAGCCGATGCCGGAGTATTCGCTCAGGTAGTAGCTACCGAAGTAGATGGCCACAATCTGCAGCAGCAGGGGAGTGCCTCGCATCACGGAGATGTAGAAACTCACCGGGTAGCGGATTACGCGGAACTTGCTCATCTTCAGGACTGCCACCAGCAGGCCTAGGGGAATGGAGAAAAGCAGGGTCAACCCGAAGATGGCCATTGTGGTGCAAAAGCCACCCCAGAGAATCGGAAGAAGAGTAGTTAAATCAGACATATTGAATAGTGGTTAGTGGTTGGTGATTAGTGGTTAGCGATTGGTGATGGGTGGTTCGTAGTTGACGGTTAGAATTTCTGCCAAGTACTGCTTACTAACCACTGTCTACTAATCACTACTTACCGAACCACTTGGCGGAGATTTCGTCGAACTTGCCGTCGGCCTTCATGGCCTTGATGGTTTCGTTCACGGCGTCACGGAGAGCCTGGTCCTTCTTACGGAAACCGATGGCGTAGACTTCGTCGCTGAGGCCTTCTTCCAGAACCACATAGTCCTTGGAATTGGTCACGATCCAGTACTTTGCAACGATTTCATCCAGGAACACGGCGTCAACGCCACCCTTGTCCAGGTCCATCAAAGCGGTCTGGTTGTCGTCGAAAGGTACGATTTCCTTGGCGGCCTTGCCTGCATCGGAAGCGTCCAGCAGCTTCTGGGCGGTGGAACCGTTCTGGACGGCAATCTTCTTACCCTTGAGGGCTTCCAGCTTGCTAAGGGACTTGTCCTTGACGGTGAAAATCATGTGGTTCTGCAGGTACGGGTCGCTCAAGTTCATGGCGGCGGCGCGAGCCGGGTCCACACTCATGCCGTTCCAGATACAGTCAATCTTGCCGGTGTTCAGTTCCTGTTCCTTGGCGTCCCAGGAAATGGGCTGGGTCTTCAGCTTGACGCCCAGGCGGGTGCAGACTTCGTTAGCCAAGTCGATGTCGAAACCGATGATGTTGTTGTCCTTGTCACGGAAACCCATGGGAGGGAAGGAGTCGTCCAGGCCCAGCACGAATTCGCCGGCGGCCTTCACCTTGTTCAGGGATTCGTCGGCCTTGGAATCACTCTTCTGTTCGTTGCAACCCATGAACATGGCGCAGCAGGCGATGGCTGCGATTCCAGCAAAGAACTTCTTCATAATTATTCCTTTTTGTGCGGAAAACCGCGGTTAAATCGGTTTGAAATGTAGTAAAAGAGAAAAATTGGTCATTGAATAATGGTTTAAAATAAAGAAATAAACTATTATTATCTCAAAAGGTTTAGGAGATTTCTCTGCATATGAAGAAACTGATGTGTTTTTTGCTGGTTGTTTTGGCAACATTTTCTCTTGCTGCCGAATCCAAGATTTCCAAGAAGGAAATGTACCTCCGCGCCCGTGATGTTCTGCGCGAATCCCTGCAAAACCAGGAAACAGAAAAGGCTCAGGAAGCGCTTGAATATTTGCAGGCCAATGTCGACAAGGGTGCTCCCTTGATCCGTTTCGAGGAATATCTGATTCTTATGGAAATTGGTCGCTTTGAAGAAGGAGTCAAGCTTTATTCCGGTTTCCGTAGAATGATCCTGGATTCCGGATATACTCTTCAAAAGGATTTCCGAGTTTCAGAAAATGACGGCTTGAACCAGTACTTATACAGAAACCTTTCTCCGTTCACAAAGGCGAAGGCTGATTCCCTTGCAGACCGTGTGGACTCTTCCGATATCAACCAGGAATTCAAGGATCTCTACAGAACGTTAATTTATTCTGAATTGGTGGTTGGTGTTCAAACCTACAATTTCAATGGTCGTTCCTTTGCCTTCACCGTAATTTCCGATACCACCTGCGCCGAAGATTTCTTGAACAACGCCAAAAACTTTGTGAAGAATTATCCTTTGTCTGAACATTCCCTCTACTTGAAGGAACAGGCAATTCCTTTCGTTCAGAATTACATGGATAAGCAGCGCTTGTTTAGAAAGGACCCCTGGGCTCACAAGTATTACACCGGTGGCCTTGCCGTATTTGCTGGTAAGTGGCTTGGCTTTATGAGCGGTGAATTGATGGACCTTGTCAACGACAAAATGGGTACAAGTTTTATCATTGAAGGCGAAATTCAGTACAAGCGTGTTTCGCTTGGTTTGTTCTGGTCATTTGGACTTATAAATGAACCGAAGGGAGGAAATTCCTATTATCATAATGAATCCGAAGATGAATCTATGGGTATCACTCTCGGTGTAACTGCTTTTGATACAAAATACTTGAAGGTAACTCCTTTTGTGGGTATAAGTGAATATATCTTTATGGAAGCCGACGATTGGTACGCTCATCCGTTTATTTTCGGTTTCAATATTGACTCCAGAGTCTTCGCTACTAGGCCAGATCGTATTGGCGCGCTATCTTTTGCCTTGAATGTTCGCTTTAAGTATATGGCCCAGATTGGTTCTATAACGGATTCCTACACGACAAATGTTTATGATGAAGACCATGTTTTGATTGATGTCAAAAAAGGTAATTTCGATAAGTCTTTTGCAAGCCATACATTTGCTCTCGAACTTGGTATTTCTCTCTGGTAATGCAGAAGAATATCACAGATTGCTATAAAAACAGGGCTGTTTGGCCCTGTTTCTTTTTTTTGTTGTTTTTAAAAATTTTATCTTTGCTTCGTTCAAAATTTTAAAGTGATTTAATCACAGGGTAAATACTATGGCAATGCAAGATATGAATGACCAGGTGGTAGCTCGTCTCGCCAAGCTGGACAAGTTCAAGGAAATGGGTGTGGAAGCTTATCCGCACAAGTTTAACCGTACTCACGATTCCAAGGTCCTTAAGGAAAACAAGGACTCTCTCATCGCTTCTCAGGAAGAAGTGGCTTTTGCTGGCCGTGTTGTCCGTTTCAATCGTAAGGGCAAAATGTGCTTTATGCACCTGAAGGACCGTTATGGCCGTCTCCAGGTGGTTTGCGCCCGCGACGAAGTTGGCGAAGAAAACTACGAAATCGTGAAGATGACCGACCTCGGCGACTTTATCGGTGTGAACGGTACTATGTTCGAAACCCAGAGCGGTGAATACTCTGTTCGCGTGAAGAAGGTGACCATGCTTTCCAAGGCTGTGCGCCCGCTCCCGGTTGCCAAGGAAAAGATTGACGAAAACGGCAACAAGGTCGTGTTCAACGAATTTGCCGACGTGGATACCCGCTACCGTCAGCGCTATATCGACATGGCTATGAACGACGACGTGAAGGAAGTCTTCATCAAGCGTTCCAAGATCATGCAGTCCATTCGTGAATACCTCATCGAAAAGGGCTTCATCGAAGTGGAAACCCCGACTTTGCAGCCCATCTACGGTGGTGCAAACGCTCGTCCGTTCACTACCCACCACAATGCTTGCGACATGACCCTCTACATGCGCGTTGCTCCGGAACTTTACCTGAAGCGCTGCATTGTGGGCGGCATGGAAAAGGTTTTCGAATTCTCCAAGAACTTCCGTAACGAAGGTATGGACCGTACCCATAGCCCGGAATTCACCGGTCTGGAATTCTACGAAGCCTATGCCGACTATAACGACATGATGGTTCACTTCGAAAACATCTACGAACGCGCCTGTATCGCAGCAAACGGCACCACCAAGATCATGACCCAGGGCAAGGAAATCGACTTCAAGGCTCCGTGGCCCCGCTACAGCATGATCGAAGCTATCGAAAAGTTCGGTGGTCTCAAGGTCAATGAAATGTCCGACGAAGACATCAAGAACAAGATGGAGGAACTGGGTGGCCACCTGGATGGCGAATTCAGCCGCGGCCGTGGTATCCTGGAACTCTTCGAACTGACCGTTGAAGGCCAGCTGATCCAGCCCACCTTCATTAAGGACATGCCCACCGAATCTACCCCGCTTTGCAAGAAGCATCGTACTACCGAAGGACTCATCGAACAGTTCGAACCGTACGCAAACGGCTGGGAACTGGGTAACGCCTATACCGAACTTAATGACCCGATCCGTCAGCGCGAACTTCTGGAAGACCAGGTCCGTCGTGGCCGCGGTGGTGAAGGCGAAACTCACCCCATGGACGAAAACTTCATGCACGCTATCGAATCCGGCCTGCCTCCTACCGGCGGTGTGGGCTTCGGCATCGACCGTATGATCATGCTCCTGACTAATCAGGAAACCATCCGCGACGTGCAGCTCTTCCCGCTGATGAAACCTGAAGTCTAGCAGAGCTAGACTTCAGACGAGAGAACGCTCACTTCGTTCGCTACAGACGAGAGACGAAAGAATAAAGAAGGAAAACCCTGCTTAAAATGTTTGCGTATAGAAAGTTGAAAGTTTATCAAAAGGCTTTGCAATGGGTCCTAGACGTTTATGTTTTATGCAGAAATTTTCCTGATTATGAAAAGTTTGCTCTTGCGAGTCAGGTGCGTCGTGCTGCAGTTTCTGTTACGTCAAATATTGCGGAAGGAATGAGCCGAACTTCTAGTAAGGAAATTGTCCATTTTCTTGAAATAAGTTATGGCTCGTTGATGGAAGTGCAAAGCCAGTTAGAAGTGGCCTTATTGTTGAACTACGTAACAAAGGATGATTTGAACTCTATAGACCTGAAAACTGAAGAGATTGCAAAGATGTTGTCTGGTTTGAAACTTTCAAAACTGCAATAATCTCTCGTCTCTCGTCTCTCGTCTTTCGTCTAATTATGAAACTTGAACTACTCATTGCATGGCGATATCTTGGGGCTCAGCGTAAGAGTCTCTTTGTTTCGCTTATTGGCATATTCAGTATGCTTGGCGTGTCTATCGGCGTTTTTGCGCTGGTGGTTGCCTTGGCTGCGGTGAACGGTTTCGAAGAAGAAGTGACCGCCCAGATGATTGGTAAGGACGCCCACTTTGAAATCATGGCCTACAATGGTGATCCCATTGTTTCTTACGACAGCCTGACCAAGGAAGTCCGTGCCCGCGAACCTCGCGTTACTGCATCGTCTCCGTTTATCATATACAAGGTGGGTATCAGTAGCAAGAAGGTGAACGATGGTATCGTGGTCTACGGTATCGATGGTGAATCTTCCAAGGGTGTTACCGATATTCACAAGTACATCAAGTGGGGTAGCTACTCCGTAGATAGTCTTGAGGATTTGAGCGGAAAGTTGCGCCCGGGCATTATGCTGGGTTCCGGTCTTGCCAACCGACTTCGTGTGGTCGTTGGCGACAAGCTGGTACTCCAGACCTTCCAGACTCCGGATGCTGCGGTTGCTGGCGGTGGCCCCAAGATGATGATGTGTGTGGTTACCGGTATTTTTGAAACCGGTACGTATGAATACGATGGCCAGCTGGCTTACGTGGGTATTCCCGAGCTACAGAAACTGCTTGGCATTGGTGACGCTGTAACTGGTATCCAGTTCAGGATGAACGACCATTGGGCTGCAGGCGAGGCTGTAGATAGCTTGGCCAACTGGCTTACTTACCCGTACTACGCCATGGACTGGAAGACCAAGAACATCACGCTCCTCAAGTGGATGAACTACGAAAAGTTCATTGTGGCTGCCGTGATTTGCTTGATTATTCTGGTGGCTGCATTCAACATCATCAGTTCTCTCATCATGGTGGTGATCGACAAGACCAAGGAAATCGGTATCCTTCGCAGTATGGGCTTCAGCAAGGGCGCCGTGATGCGTGTGTTCATGCTGATGGGAAGTTTCATTGGTGTGGGCGGAACTATCGTTGGTGGTACCATCGGTCTTGTGCTTTGCAAACTGCAGGAAGCATACCACTTCATCAAGTTGCCTGGCGATGTTTACGTGATTCCGTATTTCCCCATTTCTGTGCACATGCTTGATGTTGTATTGATTTTTGTGATTGGCATTTCCTTGTGCGTATTGGCCACTTTGCTTCCGGCTTGGAAGGCCAGCCGACTTGATCCTGTGGGGGCTATTAGACATGAGTAGTAGGCAGTGGTTAGTGGTTAGTAAACAGTGGAATAAAGGCAGCTTCGCTGCAATGTATGAAGAGGTACTTGTCCATGGCTGAATTTGTTAGTGCTCAAACCTCGAACCTCATACCTCAAGCGCTTTTGGAAACCAGAGACCTTCGTCGTGTGTTTAGCGAGACTGGCGAAAAGCTCGAAATCCTGAAGGGTGTCAATTTCTCCATGAATGAAGGTGAACTTGTGGCGCTCACGGGTTCCTCTGGCTCCGGTAAATCCACCTTCCTGAACTTGGTGGGTATGTTGGATACTCCCACTTCCGGAGAAATCCTTTTTAAGGGCAAGGCTCTGTCCAAGTTCAATAGCGAAGAAAAGGATCTGTATCACAGGGCCCAGGTGGGTTTTGTGTTCCAGTT
This sequence comes from Fibrobacter sp., assembly GCA_024399015.1. Lineage (GTDB taxonomy): Bacteria > Fibrobacterota > Fibrobacteria > Fibrobacterales > Fibrobacteraceae > Fibrobacter. The sequence goes on along the minus strand of JAKSIC010000013.1, from coordinate 63,052 downwards.
CCATCACTTGCTCAGTGAATTTACTGCACTGGAGAATGTTTGCGTTCCTGGCCGCATTATGGGTAAGAGCGAATCTGAATGTCGTGAACATGCCGAAATGCTTTTGGAAACGGTTGGCTTGAAGGATCGTCTGAAGCATTTGCCTAGAGAACTTTCTGGTGGCGAACGTCAGCGTATCGCCATAGCTCGCGCCTTGATGAATAATCCGGACTTGGTTCTTGCAGATGAGCCGAGCGGTAACCTGGATGAAGCTAATTCCGCCAAGTTGAACGAACTGATTGGTGAGCTGAACCAGAAGTTTAACCAGGCTTTCCTCATTGTGACTCACGATGAAAAGTTGGCTTCTTTTGCCAAGCGTCGCGTGGTGATGCACGGTGGCGTCATTCAAAGTTTTGAATAGGAATTAGGTTGAATAATGTCTGATATCAATGGTATTTTCTCGAAGAAAGCCAAGGCTGTTTTGCAGGCTGCCCGTATGGCCGCCCGTAACCTTGGTAGCGATAGTATCAGCACCGAACATTTGCTGTTGGGCCTGGTTCGCGAGGATTCCGGTTATGCTGCTGAAAGCTTGAAGTCGCTTGATGTGAACCTGAATGAACTTGGTGAAAACGTTCAGCGTGCCTTGACATCCAACGGCGGCATTATGACTGTGGGTGACGCCCACGGTGCCTTGCTTTCCTTTACCAACCGCTGTAAGCAGGCTCTTTACAATGCGGCAAAGATTGCCAAGGAAGAAGGTGACCAGTACATTGGTCCCGAACATTTGATGCTTGCCATTTTGCAGCAAAGTGAAACTCCTGCCGCTGGTACTCTTTCCACATTTGGTGTTACCTACGAAAAGTTCCAGTCCGTTTTGCAGCAGTTGAAGCACGAGTCTGTGGATGGCCAGCTTCCTGGTGAAGATGGCGGGGATGCAGTTAACTTTGATTCTGAACGTCCCCGTGTTAACGGAAATGGCGAAACCCGTCAGCAGGTTCGTCGCGAATCCCGTTCCAAGACTCCGATCTTGGAACACTTTGGCCGAGACCTTACTGCAATGGCTCGCCAGGGCAAGCTTGACCCGATTATCGGCCGTGAAGCTGAAATTGAACGCTTGATCCAGATTCTTTGCCGCCGCAAGAAGAACAACCCGGCTTTGATTGGTGAACCGGGCGTTGGTAAGACAGCTATTATCGAAGGTCTGGCCCTTAAGATTGCACAGAAGAAAATTCCGGAACTTTTGGCAAACAAGCGTGTGGTTAGCCTGGACGTTGCCGCCATGGTGGCCGGTACAAAGTACCGTGGCCAGTTTGAAGAACGTGTGAAGGGCCTCATTATGGAACTTCAGCGTGTGGACAATTCCGTTATCTTGTTTATCGATGAATTGCATACCATCGTGGGTGCTGGTGGTTCCGAAGGTAGCCTGGATGCTTCCAACATTTTCAAACCCGCACTTGCCCGCGGTGAACTCCAGTGCATTGGCGCTACCACTATTGATGAATACCGCAAGTACATCGAAAAGGATGCTGCCCTGGAACGCCGTTTCCAGACCATCGTTGTGAACCCGCCTTCCTCTGAAGATTCCATCCAGATTCTTGAAGGCTTGCGTGCAAAGTACGAACAGCACCATAAGGTTCGTTACACTCCGGAAGCAATCCGCGCTTCCGTCACGTTGGCCGAACGCTATGTCAGCGATCGCTTCCTTCCGGACAAGGCCATCGACGTCCTTGATGAAGCAGGCGCCCGCGTCCGTTTGAATTCCATCCGTACGCCTCAGGACCTGAAGGAAATGGAAGACGAATTGGCCGAAGCCGTTCAGAAGAAGGAAGACGCCATTGCTGAACAGCAGTACGAAACTGCAGCCTCCCTCCGCGACAAGATTGAAGAACTCACCAACCGCATTGCGGAACGTCGTGACGCTTTGAACAAGGAAGATTCCAGCGAAACGCCTGTGGTCGACGAAAATGAAATTCGCGATTGCATCAGCAAGATGACGGGCATTCCTGTAAGCCGCCTTGCTAACGAAGAAGCTCAAAAGCTTTTGAAGCTGGGCGACGACATTAAGGAACGAGTCATTGGTCAGGATCAGGCCGTGGACGCCGTGGTGAAGGCTATCCGCCGCACCCGTGCCGGCATCCGCGATACAAAGCGTCCCATGGGAAGCTTTATGTTCCTTGGCCCCACTGGTGTGGGTAAGACTGAACTTGCCAAGGTTCTGAGCCTTAGCTTGTTCGGCAGCGAAGATTCCATGATCCGTATCGACATGAGCGAATACATGGAAAAGCACAGCATCAGCCGCTTGATCGGTGCGCCTCCGGGATACGTGGGCTTCGAAGACAATGGTGGTCAGCTTTCCGAAAAGGTTCGCAAGCGCCCGTACTGCGTCGTTCTCCTGGATGAAATTGAAAAGGCTCATCCGGACGTGTACAACTTGCTGCTCCAGATTCTGGATGACGGTATTCTTACCGATAGTTACGGCCGTAAGATCAACTTCAAGAATACCATCATCATCATGACCAGCAACGCAGGCGCCCGCGAAGTCCGCCATAGCTCTGGCATGGGCTTCACCAAGATGGGGGAGACCGACGACTACGAACGTATGGAAACCGCCATCCGTGAAGAAACCAAGCGCGTGTTCTCTCCGGAATTCCTGAACCGTATTGATGAACAGATTGTGTTCCGCCCGCTGACCAAGAGCGATCTTACTTCTGTAGTGGATATTCAGCTGATGTTCCTGCAGAAGAATTTGTCTGAACGCGGTATCCTGTTGGAAATCTCCAAGGAAGCAAAGGAACTTGTGGTTAGCCACAACTATGATTCCGCCTTGGGCGCCCGCCCGATCCGCCGTTCTATCCAGCAGTTGATCGAAGATGAAATTGCTGAAGGCTTGCTTTTGGGAATATATTCGGACTTTTCCACCATCTCCATTGACGCTGTCGATGGAAAGTTGAAGTTCAAGTGCGAAAAACTTTCTTCTGGCGATGGAGAAAACCATCAAGATTAACTATCTTTTAAACTGAAAAACAAACAACTAACATAAGAGGTCTACAATGGCTAAGATTTCTGCAGTTCTCATCTTTGGCGCACCGGGTTCCGGCAAGGGTACCGTTGGCGCAAAGCTCGCTGCTACCACTTCTCTCAAGCACCTTTCTACCGGTGACATCTTCCGCGGCATTGCTCCGTCCAGCGAAAGCGGCAAGTTGCTCGCTTCCTACTCCAGCAAGGGTCTCCTTGTTCCGAACGAAGCTACCGTTGAAATCTTCGGCCGCTATGTTGAAGGTCTCGTGAACACCAACAAGCTGAACCCGGAAAAGGACGTTCTCCTCCTCGACGGTATTCCTCGTACTGTTGAACAGGTCAAGCTCATCGAATCCATCGTTGACGTTAAGCACATCTTCGTGCTGGACATCAAGGACGAAGCAACCATCGTTGCTCGCCTCCTGAACCGCGCCAAGATCGAAGGCCGTAAGGACGACGCTGATGAAAACGTCATCAAGAACCGTCTCAAGGTTTACAAGGAATCTACCGCTAAGGTTCTCAGCAAGTACAACAAGAAGATCATCTCCCACATCGTTGGCGACAACACTCCGGACGAAGTCTTCTGCGACGTGCTGAAGGCATACGTTGACTTCTGCAAGGCTTCCGCTAAGGCTGCAAAGCCCGCCAAGAAGGCTCCGGCTAAGAAAGCTGCTAAGAAGTCCAAGTAAGCCGAGAGTCGTAAAATCAAACTTGTTTGATTTTATGACCGAGGCAATTGGACAGCATCACGAAGTGATGCCAGTCCAAGTAATCGTAAATAGTATTTACCATTCTGGGTAGAAAAAGCGCTCCGTGAAAAACGGGGCGTTTTTTTGTTTATTCAGTTTTACATCTTTCGTACTTTGTTACAAAATTGCTATAATTTTTTGTGATTTTTTCACTTAGAGAGTTTATGGACCAGAATAATCAAAATATGCCCCAAACTAACACGATGTTGCAGCCGTCTGTTCAGAATCCTGCAGACGACGAAATCGATCTTCTTGAAGTTTTGGGCATTTTGTTCAAGCACAAGGCTTTCCTTGGTATCTGCATCGTACTTGGCTGCGTGGCTGGTTTTCTTGCTTCTAACTGGGCTCGTCCCCAGTTTACCAGTAACGCCCTTCTGCAGGTGAACGTCAAGGGTAACAAGGCAAGCCGAGCCATGGGCGAAATGGGAGCCCTTCTCGATGTGGCCAGCCCTGCTGAAGCTGAAATTGAATTGCTGAAGAGCCGCATGGTCCTTAGCTATGTGGTTGAAAAGGAACATTTGTGCTTTATTGCAAAGCCTGTTGGAGCCTTGAACCGACTGACCCACAAGGAAGGTCGTATGGACCTGGAAAACCTCCAGATCCCGAAGATTGCGATCCGTGAAAAGTGGATGGCCAAGGTTATCGACGAAGATCACTTTGCTGTAATCTCTCCGGAAGAAAAGGAAATTCTCAGTGGTCCTGTAGGGGAGACTCTCACCGCTGATTATTACGGCGACACTCTCGAAATCCGTGTGCAGAAAATGCGCGCAGAACCTGGTCAGATGTTTATCCTTGGCCAGATTGATCCTTTGGATGCCTATCGTGGACTCCTGGGTCGTATGAATGTTGCTGAAAAGGGCAAGCAGACCGGTATCATCGGTGTGTCCTTCACTCATCAGTATCCTGACCGTGCCGCAGCAATCTTGAATTCTGTTGCAAATATCTACCTGCGTCAGAATGTGGAAATGCGTAGCGCCGAAGCAGAAAAGACTTTGGAATTCTTGGAAAAGCAGTTGCCGGGCATTAAGGCTAAGTTGGATTCTTCCGAAAAGAACTTGGCAGACTACCGCCACAGCATCGGCTCTGTGGATATGGGTGGTGAAACTCGCGCCCACCTGGAAAAGTCCTCTTCCTTGGAACGTGAAATCCTTGAATTGGAAAAACGCCGTCAGGAAGCAACCCGTTTGTTCAAGGAAGAACATCCTTCCGTACAGACTATTATCAAACAGCAGAATCGTCTCCGTGCAGAACTTGCAAAGTTGAAGTCCTCTGCCGAAAAGATGCCGCTGACCCAGCAGGAAGTCTTGCGCTTGCAGGAAGAAGTTGCTGTTAACAACGCTCAGTACACTTCTATGCTGAACAACATTCAGCAGCTCCGCGTGGTTCGCGCAGGCGAAGTTGGTAACGTTCGTATTGTTGACTACGCTCAGATCGAACGTCGCCCCAGCAAGCCTAACAAGAAGATGATTTTTGGCGGCTGCGTTGCCGGAGCTTTCCTTCTTGGCGCACTCCTGATTTACTTGATGCAGATGACTCGTCGTGGCGTTCGTGGATCTCTTGAAATCGAACGCGAAACCGGTATCAGCGTTTACGCAAAGATTCCGGAATCCGACAACAGCATTCTGCATCATCGTAAGAAGGGCAAGAATGTCAAGCCTTTGGTGGAGGAGTCGCCAGAAGACCCAGCCAGCGAAGCTTTCCGTTCCTTGTATACAGCAATTGATTTCTCTGTGGCACAGGAAAAGGTTATCATGGTTACCGGTATGGTGCCTGGTGTAGGTAAGTCTTTTGTTGCAAAGAACCTCGCCGCCCTTTATGCAAACAACCTTAAGAAGGTCCTGCTTATCGATGCTGATATGCGTCGTGGCGTTGTGTACAGTAAGCACAAGATGGGCCTTGGTGATGTTCTCTCCGGCAAGTGCCTGCTGGATAATGCCGTTGCAGAATCCTTGACCGAAAATATGTTTGTTCTCGGTGCCGGCAATTCTAACGTGACTCCCAGTGAATTGCTGCGTGGTGACAAGTTCAAGAAACTCTTGGATGACGCTCGCACTAAGTTCGATATGATCGTGGTGGATACTCCGCCTTTGAACTTGGTCACCGACTCTGAATTGATTTTCCCTGTGGTTGACTTTGCCTTGTTCGTGCTGCATTATGGTCGCCATTCCATGGACCAGATTAAGGAAGCTATGGTCAAGGTGGATCGTTGCTGCGATAAGCCCAAGGCTTTCGTGATGAACCATTGCGAACATGACAGTCGCGGTTACTATGGTGGTTATGGCTACTATGGTAAGGGTTACTACGGCAAGGGCTATTACAGCAAAAAGAAGGCTTAAGTAAATGAAGATTCTTGTTACTGGTGCCGCTGGATTTATCGGATCCAAGATTGTGCAGATGCTTTCTGCACGTGGTGACGATGTGGTGGGTTTGGATAACATCAACGACTACTACGATCAGCGATTGAAGTATGGCCGCCTGCGTGAAAACGGTTTTGAACAGCCTGGCGACAACTTTGAATTTGGTAAAATGTTTGCAAGTTCCAAGTGGTCCAATTGCCGCTTTGTCCGTATGGACATCGCCGACAAGGAATCCCTGGATGCTTTGTTTGCTGCAGAGAAGTTTGACAAGGTCCTGAATCTCGCAGCCCAGGCTGGCGTGCGTTATTCCATCACCAATCCTTATGCCTATATGCAGAGCAACATGGTTGGCTTCCTGAATATTCTTGAAGCCTGCCGTAATACCAAGGTTCCCTACCTGGTGTTTGCATCCAGCAGTTCTGTGTATGGTCTCAACAGCAAGGTGCCCTACAGCGAAGACGACAAGGTTGATTCTCCCGTTAGCTTGTATGCAGCAAGCAAGAAGAGCAACGAACTGATGGCCCATTCCTACGCTAAGTTGTACGGAATCAAGGTGACTGGTCTCCGCTTCTTTACTGTTTATGGTCCCTGGGGCCGCCCCGACATGTCTCCCATGCTTTTCGCCAAGGCTATCTCCAAGGGCGAGGCCATCAAGGTCTTTAACAACGGTGACATGATCCGTGACTTCACCTATATCGACGACATTGCCGAAGGTACTATTCATGTGATTGACCGTGAACCGGATGCAGCCAAGTGCGAAAACGGCGTACCTTACCGAATCTACAACATCGGTTGCAGCAATCCGGTGAAGCTGATGGATTTCATCAGCGAAATCGAGAACGCTTACGGCGAGCCTGCCAAGAAGGAATTCTTGCCCATGCAGCCGGGAGACGTTTACCAGACCAACGCCGATACCACCAAGCTTGAAACCGAGTGTGATTACAAGCCCCACTGGAGCCTGCACGACGGTATCGCCAAGTTCATGGAATGGTACAAGAGCGACGCAAACCCGCTTCGCGGTAATTACTAGTTACGAAGTATGAATTACGAGATTTAGAATCACAATTTTTTGATTGAATTTTATCTTGTAATTCGTAATTCATAATTCATAATTAACTTTCTTCATATTTCGATTTACTAAATTTGCCGTCATGAAGAAAGTTTGCATTTATGACACCACGCTGCGCGACGGCAATCAAGATCGCAAGATTAGTCTCTCTCTGGCCGACAAACTCCAGATTACCAGAATTCTTGACGCTTTCGGTATTGATTACATTGAAGGCGGTTGGCCTAACCCCAGCAATCCTACCGACGAAGAATACTTCCGCGAAGTCAAAAAGCTGAAACTGAAGCATGCCAAGATTGCTGCTTTCGGTAGCACTCGTCGTCCGAAGATTCTTCCCGAGAAGGATCCGCTGCTTCAGGCTCTGGTGAAGTCCGAGGCTCCTGTAAAGACCATCTTCGGTAAGAGCTGGGACCTTCACGTTACGGATGTCATTCATACCACACTGGAAGAAAACCTGGACATGATCCAGTCTTCCATCGAATTTTTGAAGGAACATTCCAAGGAAGTCATTTACGACGCCGAACACTTCTTCGACGGTTATAAGGCTAATCCGGAATATGCCCTTGAAACTTTGAAGGCTGCCGCTCTCGGTGGTGCTGACTTCATCGTGCTTTGCGATACCAACGGCGGTACCATGCCGTGGGAACTGGAAGAAATTTTTGATGCAGTCAAGGAACGTGTGGACGTTCCTCTGGGCATCCATGTCCATAACGACTCTGGCCTGGCAGTGGCTAACAGCATCTACGCTGTAAAGTCCGGTGCAGAAATGATTCAGGGTGTCATCAACGGTTACGGTGAACGCTGCGGTAACGCAAACCTCACCACCATCATGGCTGACCTGAACTTCAAGATGGGCGTAAAATTCTTTGCCGCCAAGAAGATTGCTGGACTCCGCAAGCTGTTCTTGAGCATTGACCAGATCGTGAACATTCCTAGCGACGTTCGCGCTCCCTATGTGGGCGAGGCAGCCTTCGCCCATAAGGGCGGTGCCCATATCGATGGCGTCATGAAGGTGTCCCGCAGCTTTGAACATGTGGACCCGCACTCTGTGGGTAACGACCGTGTATTCGTCACCAGCGATCAGGCTGGCGGCTCTCTGGTTGTGGAAAAGTTGAAGGCCATCAAGCCGGGCATCGACAAGAAGGATCCCATGGTGGCAAAGCTTTTGCTCGCCATCAAGGAAAAGGAAAATGCCGGCTGGCACTTCGACTCCGCCGAAGCTAGCTTCAAGATGCTGGTCTACCGCCAGCTGGGTATGTTCACTGAACCTTTTGAATTCATGAACTACCGCGTCACCGAAGACAAAACCCCGCAAGGTGTGTCCGTTTCCCAGGCTAGCGTCAAGCTGAAGATTGGCGACAAGATCAGCCATCAGGTGAGCGAAGGTGACGGTCCGGTGAACGCTCTGGATGCGGCTCTCCGTAAGGCTCTGCTCCCGTTCTTCCCGTATATGGCCAAGGTCCGTCTGGACGACTTTAAGGTCCGCGTTCTCGGTTCTTCCGTAGGCTCCGACGCTCTGGTTCGCGTGTGGACTACCTTCGGCGATGACAAGGAACATTGGAATGTGGCAGGTGTCAGCACCAACATCATCGAAGCCAGCTGGCTTGCCTTGATGGACGGTCTGTGCTACAAGATTTTGAAGGAAACTAAGAAATGCAAATAGTTAAGGCTACTCCTAATTCTAAGGAAATTGAACGCATTTGCGGTCGCGAAGTCGCTCCCAGCCGCGAGATTTATAACAAGGTTGTAGATATCCTTGCAGACATCAAGAAGGGCGGCTACGCCAAGGCCGTAGAATACGCCCAGAAGTTCGATGGTCTCAAGGGCAAGAACATCCGCGTATCTGAAAAGGAAATTGCAAAGTCTGCCGCCAAGTGCCCTGCCGATTTGCAGAAGGCTCTCAAGCAGGCTATCAAGAACGTCCGTGATTTCCACCAGAACCAGATGGAAGAATCCTGGCTCATGGAAGGGAAGGACGGCGTGGTTCTTGGTCAGCGCATCCGCCCCATGAAGCGCGTAGGCCTCTATGTTCCCGGTGGCGCAGGCATTTACCCCAGCACCGTGATCATGAACGCTGTGCCTGCTCTCGTCGCAGGTGTTCAGGATATCGTTGTGGTTACTCCCATCAAGGGCGAAATCAATCGCGCTGTGGCTTTCGTTCTCCAGCAGTTGGGCATTACCGAAGTCTACCACATTGGTGGCGCTCAGGCTATCGGCCTGTTGGCTTACGGTGCCAAGGACGCCAAGGGCAAGACCATCGTTGAACGCGTGGACAAGATTGTGGGCCCGGGTAACGTTTTTGCAGCTGTCGCCAAGAAGGAAGTCTTCGGTGTTGTTGATATCGACATGGTGGCTGGTCCGTCTGAAGTTCTCGTGATGGCAGACAAGACAGCCGATCCGGATTTTGTTGCTGCAGACCTTCTTTCCCAGGCTGAACACGGTTCTGGTTTCGAAGCTGCCATCTGCATTACCGACGATATGGAAACCGCCCAGATGATTTCTGCTTGCGTAGACGTTCAGGTGGAAAACAGCCCCAAGAAGGAATTGCTCCAGAAGGTGCTGGACAACTTTGGCCGCATCCTCGTGGTGAAGGACTGGTTTGACGGCGTTGCAATCGCCAACAAGATTGCTCCGGAACATCTCGAAGTCATGACCGACGAAGCTGAATCCATGGCTGCCCAGATTGAAAACGCTGGCGCCGTGTTTATCGGTCACTGGTCTTCTGAACCGGTGGGCGACTACTTTGCAGGTCCCAACCATGTGCTTCCCACCAACGGCACTGGCCGCTTCTTCAGCCCTCTCGGCGTGTACGACTTCCTGAAGCGTATGTCCATCATCCGCTATAGCGAGCGTGCCATCAAGAAGAACGCCAAGGCAATCGCTGCTGTTGCAATGGAAGAAGGTTTCTACCATCACGCACAGGCTGTGCTGAAGCGTCTGTAATCTTACTACATATATATGTGAAAGTCCCCGGGTTTACCTCCCGGGGATTTTTTTTGAAAAAAACTTTGACAAATTAAGAAAAAGCATCCGATAGATTCACTGAACGGATTACTCGCTGTGTTTGACAAAATGCTGAAACACGGTGATATATCAAGTAATACAGGAATCTTATGGATATCAAATCAATCAATCGCTATGTTGAAAAAGGTTTCATTCCCACCCATACTTTGGGCCTTATGGGAAATCACGGTGTAGGAAAGACTTCCTACGTTCACAATACTATCCGCCAGTTGGTGGCGCAAAAGCACAACATTCCCGAGGATCGTGTGCATGTTGTCAGCCGTTGCGTTTCCATTATGGACCCTGCCGATTTGATCGGTAATTTCCAGGAGTTTGGTGGCCGTACTTATAGCTGCCCGCCTAGCTGGATTCCCACTTGCAAGGAATATGACGACCAGATGGAGGCCTTGTATGCCGCCAATGGTATGAAGTATACCCGTCTTACCAAGTACGACGATATTTATGTCTTGTTCCTTGATGAATGTAAGCGTGGTAATTCCATCATTCAGGATGGTATCATGGAACTTCTTTTGGAACATCGCTTGTTCGGTGTGGACCTTAAGGAGAACACTTATGTTATCTGTGCCGACAACGATAACGCCAAGATCTATAATGGCACCCGCCGTGACCCGGCCCAGGAAAGCCGTATCAAGAATGTCTCTTTCTCTCCCACGGATAAGGAATACCTTGAAGATTACAAGCGTCGTGTTGATGCTGGCCAGATTCACGAAGCCGTGCTTGAATTCTTGAACAAGTATCCGGACTATATTGTTCTTCCGTCCAAGACTATTGAAGAACTTTCCATCCAGGGTAAGAAGGGCCCTTGTCCTCGTGACTGGACTCAGCTTGGTGAATGCCTCCAGAGATTCCGCGAAAATGGCGATGACATTACGGCTGATAACCAGAATTTCTTGTCTGAAATTGCTGCGGCCTATGTGGGTACCAGCTATGCCTTGAAGTTTGCCCAGTTCTGTGAAATGGATCGCAAGAATGAAATTGATGTAAAGCGAATATTGAACAAAATGGATGACGCTTATCGCAAGCATTTGGAAAGTACCTTCAAAGCCAATCCCAAGGCTGCTGTTCCTACAGCCCACACCTTGATTGAATATGTTGTGAAGTCAAAGCTTTCCTCTCTGCAGGAAAAGAACATCTTGGCATTCCTGGAATGCATTCCTAACGAAGCTGTGGTTGCCTTTATCAAGGCTTGGCAGAAGGAAAACAAGGAACAGTTCCTGGCTTGGCGCGTGACTCCTAAACGTTATAAGATTTACAACATGGCTGTAATCAACAAGGAAAGCAAGAATGGTGGCCGTTCCGCCTATGACAACTGGGTGGCGACATTCACCAGAATGAAGAACCTTACCGAAGCGGACCTCGACAGAGACGATATTATTATTGAAGGTTAATGATGGCAGATATCGAAGCTAACTTTCAGGGAACGCTTTGTAGGCTTGTGTACTACAGTCCCGTCAGCTTCAATATGCTGGTGGGTATGAACATTGTCCAATCGACGACAATGGAAACCATGGGTGTGTGCGTCAAGAACGGTCGCATCACCCTGGCCTACAATCCCGACTTCTTCGCCTCCCTTACCGAAGAAGAAAGAACCTTTGTCCTTATTCACGAAATGATGCATGTGTTGCTGCACCATTGCACTCATCGTATGTCCAACGATAGAACTCGTGCCTACAAGGAAAACGTGGCCATGGACCTTGCCATCAACAGCTTGATTCATGAAGAACCTGGTATTGCCATTCCTCGTTTCAAGAAAGATACGGGTGAGAAAAAGAAAGGCGAAATTCAATGCCTTCTTCCGGCAATGTTCAAGTTCCCGGACAACCTGAGTTACGAACAGTATCTCGCCCTGCTTGATAAAAAGTATCCTGATATAAAGGTCAAGTTCGTTTATCGTTCCAAGGAAAGTGGTGAAAAAGGAAACGAGCCTGGCGAATCCTCGGGCGGCGCATCTGGTGGCAATCTTACGGATGGTGGTGATGATGATTACGATGTGGTTGTTGAAATCAGCGAGGATTGTCCCCTTGGTAAAATTACCAAGCATCGCATGGATCCGAACCACGGAAATAATTACGACGAAGACGCCTTTATCGATGACTATGTCCGCAATGTTGTGGAACAGGCGGAACGAAACCATCAGTGGGGCCATCTGGGAGCATATGCTGTTGAACTGGTGAAAAAGGCCCAGGAACAGCCTTTGAACTGGCGTGACATTCTTCGCTTGAAGGTGGGCTCCTTCCTTTCCTTTGACAAGGAACCTACGCGTCGTCGCTGGAATAAGCACTACGGAAAACCCTTCCTTGGCTCTACAACCAAGTCTTTGGAACCAGTGGCAGTGTATGCCGATACATCCGGTAGCGTTGGCTCTGCGGATTTGTCCCGCTTCATTGTGGAGATTGAACGCATTGCCAATTATACAGGGGTGTACCTTTGGAGCTTTGATACGGAAGTCAAGGATCCTGATGAAACGGTCTTGTTCAATCGACAGAACATTGAAGCCATTGAATTCAAGGGTAGGGGAGGAACCAGTTTTTCTCCGATCTTTGAACACGCAAAAGAAAAAAACATCAGTCAGGTTGTTGTTCTGACTGATGGCTATGCCGAGCCGATTTCTGGTCAACAGGTGGAAGGCCTGGAAGTTGTCTGGGTAATCACCAAGGGTGGCGAAACTACAGGCAAGCCGGGAACTGTCGTAGAAATGGATCGATAACGGTTGTGCTGGGCCTAGAACAGGAACATTTCGTCCTGTCCGAGGTTCATGCAGACTCGGTTACGACCGTTTTCCTTTGCGTTATACAAGGCCTGGTCTGCGCGCTCGATAATGGAGGGCACGGAGTCGTTTTCGATGCGTTCGGTGAAGCCGATGCTGACGGTAACCTTAAGAAGTTCGCCAGACGGAAGGGTAATCTCCATCTTTTCGATATTCTTGCGCATGCGTTCGGCGATGACCTTTGCATTGTCCAAAGAAGTTCCCGGAAGGAACACGGTAAATTCTTCGCCGCCGTAACGGACTGGCATATCGGAGGGTCGCAGACTCTTGGTAATGGACTGAGCCACGGACATAAGAACTTGGTCGCCTGCCAAATGGCCGTAGGTGTCGTTTACGTTCTTGAAGTGGTCGATGTCCAGCATGAAGGCGCAGAGCTTGAAATTGCCTGCGTTGCTGCGGGACATTTCGCGAGCATACATTTCTTCAAGCCAACGACGGTTATGAAGGCCGGTAAGGGAATCCACTCGGGCGTTTTCTTCGATACAGCGGATGTGGTATTCTTCCTGGCAGACCACACGGTTGTTGTTGCGAATTCTCTGACAAAGAATATGCAAGAAATTCAAGCACAGGTCATGTGAGGCGTGGATCATTGCCAACGCTGTAGTTGCATCGACAATCAACAGGTGGCTAGGTTCCTTGGCATAAACGCTGGCGCTAGGCTTGATATTGTCGAAGATGGACATTTCGCCTGCGCTATGGCCCGGTTCAATGGTGTCAGAAAAATTGCCACCCTGGGAGGTGAGCTTAACTTCGAGCAGACCGTCAAGAACAACAATAAGGCGACGGATGGGATGCTCGGGGTCAATCAAAAGTTCTCCGGGCTGGGCCAAAATCTTTTTACAGCCTAACAGATAACCGGCCAGGCTTTCGAACGAAACATTCTTGAAAATTTCCAGCTTGGAAAATTCAGATCGCGTAATTGGTAGTGTTTCTGGTTGCTCGTTTGTCATATTCCAATAATATATAATTTCCTTACAAAAAGTGTTTTCTATATTCAAAACAACGAATTTACGAGGCGAAAATGTCCAAAATTATTTTGAAGTCTGTTATGTTCCAGGGTCAGGTGAGGGATATCCTTATTTCCGGAAAGAAATTTTCAAAGGTGTTCCGTCCCTTGACTCCAAAGGATTTCGACAAGGCTGAAATTGTGGACTGTTCCGGCTTGGCTATCTTGCCTCCATTCTACAACGGACATTGCCACGCCGCCATGACGCTCTTGCGTGGTTATGCCGATGATATGCCTCTGCAGGAATGGTTGCAGAATCACATCTGGCCCTTTGAAGGCAAGATGACTCCCAAGGATATAGAAATCGGTTCGCGCCTTGCAGTTCTTGAAATGATCAAGTCTGGTACGGTGTTCTTTGCAGATATGTACTGGCATCGGGAACGGACCATGAAGGTGGTGAAGGAAATGGGAATCCGAGCCTCCATCGGTGTTACCTTTGCGCAAGGACTCATGACAAATGAAGCCATTGAAAACAACTTCAAGTTCATTAAGGATCATAAGTTTGAATCTGATCGTGTAAAGCTTGCGGTGATGCCCCATTCCATCTACATGGTGGGGGAGGCCCTTTTCAAGCGTTGCGCAAAGACTGCCCGTGAAGAAGAAATGATTCTTCATACTCATTTGTCTGAAACGGCAAAGGAAGTGAAGGATTGCAAAAAGAAAGACGGCTGTTCTCCTGTGGAACTGATGGACCGTTATGGAGTGCTGGGAGATAACTTTGTTGCTGCCCATTGTGTTCATTTGTCTGAACAGGATATGGCCTTGATGGCTGAATCCGGCTCCGCTGCAGTTTTGAATCCTTGCTCCAATCTCAAGCTCAACAGTGGAATTCCCAAGATCCCGAAGATGCTGGATAGCGGCATGCTGGTTGCCCTCGGAACCGACGGTGCATCCTCCAACAACAACTTGGATATGCACGAGGAGATGAAGGTTGCCTCCCTGTTGGCAAAGGCTTTGGGAAAGGCCGATATCTTGAACGCTGATGATGCTCTCAAGATGGCTACAGCAAGCGGTGCCATGGCTTATGGCGTCGAAGCCGGCGTTATTGCTGAAGGTTTCCTTGCCGATGCCTTGTTGGTGGATTTAAAGAACGAGCGTTTGAATCCCCGTCACAACTTGGTGAGCAACTGGGTGTATGCTGCAGATTCCAGTGCCATTCACTCGGTGATTTGCGATGGCAAATTTGTGATGAAGAACCGTCATATCGACGGCGAGGAAGACATTGTCCGCGAGGCGGAAGCCTGCGCCAAGTCTATTGCTTCTCGTTGCTAGTTTTTGCGAGTAGAGTCTGCGGTTGCGGACTCTGCAGAATCTTTCTTACTAAGGGTGGCGTCAGCCGCCTTTTTTTGTGTTTGGTCGACGGCGGCCTTTGCTGCGTCTTTAGCTTCTTCCAGGGCTTTGTCTGCGGCATCCTTGGCTGCGGTGGCTGCCCTGCTTGCAGCTTCGCTTGCGACTTCGGTAGCTTTTTCTGCGGCCTTGTCGGTAATGTTCTTTGTGAATTCGGTGGCCTTCTTTTCCGCCACATCAACCAAGTCGATGGGGTCGGAGGAATAGCCTAAGGTTTCCAAGGTGCTTTGGTATAGTTTGTATGCAACCGCCGTATCGCGGGTCTCCTTGATGACTCCACCAAAGGGGAGAACGTGCATAATAGTCAGCAACACGAAAAGAATTAGCACTGCTTTGACAACACCGAACAAAGCTCCGAGAATACGGTCCACCTTGCTTACGACGGTGTCGCTGACAGCTCTGTTGACAACGTGGCCGATAAAAAGGAACAGGAGGAACGGAACAAGGAATCCGATACAAAGGCAAACGATTGTTGCAGAAAAGCTGCTGCAGCCCAAACTGTTGGCGACTGTTTCTGCAAAGTTTGCGTTGGCTATATAGGCTCCTACAACGGCGGTGGCCCAGGCTATCAAACGGAAGATGCCGCGGAGCAATCCGTGCCAAACGCCAATCAAGGCGAGGAGCGTCATAAGAGCGAGGCAAACAATATCAATAGTATTCATAGACGTCTATAAAACAAAATGGATGAGACTTGCCGCTGCTGCAAAAATTGCGGCACCGCATAAAAGTCCAAGAACGAACGGGGCTTTCTTTGAAGTCTTGTAAACGGGAGGTTCTGTAAAAAGATCTTCGCCTGCGCTTTCATCGCTGCTCTTGAGAGCTGAGGTCCACATGCCCATATAGGGAGTGAGGTCGCGGGGAAGATGCTTCATCAGTTCGGACAGTTCGTTGGCTGCATCGAATGCGGTCAGCGGACGGTTCTTCGGCTTCTTTGCCAAAAGTTTCAATACGAATTTACGGAGGGGCTTCGGAACGCTCTTGTCAAAAGCCTTGTCGGTAACGCGAAGCTTCTGGACGCGCTTTACGGTGTCCGCAAAGTTCTCGCCGCGGAAAACGTTTTCGCCCATAAGCATTTCGCTTGCAATCACGCCCACCGCAAAAAGGTCGGAGGCGGGGGAGGCTTCTTCACCAAGGGTCTGTTCCGGGCTCATGTAGGTGACGGTACCGAGGATTGCACCGGTGATGGTGAGGCTGTCCTCGGAATCGTTCAGCGGGTTGTCCGTGTGGGCAATGCCGAAATCCAGGAGGCGCACGCGGCCATCTACATCGATCATGATGTTGGCGGGCTTCAAGTCACGGTGCACGACTCCTGCGCGGTGGGCGTGACCCAATGCGCCTAGTACATCGTAAAGAATGGCCGTGACAACCCACAGAGGCGGCTGCTTGCATTTGTCAAGAAGCTGACGCAGCGTGATGCCGTTGACGAATTCCATGGAAAGGGAAAGCTTTCCGTCACGTTCCTTCCAGAGGGCGTGGGGCTGAATGATTGCCGGATGGTTCAGGTGGGCGAGGATGTTGCCTTCGCGCATAAAGCGTTTGACAGCATCGCTGTTTTCTTCCAGGTTTTCTCGCATCTGCTTGACGACCACCATACGGTCCAAAGAAGGATCGTGACAGAGCCACAGATTTCCCATGGCTCCGGAACTCAGTTCCTGGGTCGGTTTGTATCCGCCAATCTTAGAAGGTTTTTCGCTCTTTTTTTCCGCCAACTTCCTACTACCTACTAATCACTAACCACTAACCACTAACCACTAACCACTAACCACTAACCACTAACCACTAACCACTACTTCTTGTCGCCTAGGTAAATGCTCTGGTGCTTGCTCTTAGGATCAG
This sequence comes from Fibrobacter sp., assembly GCA_024399015.1. Lineage (GTDB taxonomy): Bacteria > Fibrobacterota > Fibrobacteria > Fibrobacterales > Fibrobacteraceae > Fibrobacter. Next base: position 45,903 of record JAKSIC010000013.1, on the reverse strand, counting down.
GATTGGGGTAATCCAGAATGTAGTGGAGGCCGCGGGATTCCTTGCGACGGAGTGCTGCAATAAGAATCATCTTGGACACCTGAAGTGCGTTCTGGAATTCGATGAAGTAGAAGTTCTCGGTTTCCTTGTTCTTGATGGCTGTTGCAATGTCTGCTTCCAAAGATTCAATAACCTTGAGACCCTGGTTGAGGCCTGCCACGGTGCGGACGATACCGCAGTGGGTCCACATCATGTCCTGCAACATCTTGCGACGCTTGCGCCAGTAGGCGGACTTGGTGTAGGATACCTTTTCCTTCTTGGAGGAGCGGGAGGTAGAAATCTTTTCCTTCAGGAGGCCGCTGGTTTCGATATTGTCGATAGCGCGGATTGCGTAGACGACGCTTTCCAACAAAGAGTTGGAGGCCAAACGGTTTGCTCCATGAACGCCGGTAGCGGCAACTTCACCGCAGGCGTAGAGGCCCTTGATTTCGGTACGGGACCAGGTGTCTACTAAAACGCCTCCGCACATGTAGTGAGCAGCCGGAACAACGGGGATCCATTCCCTGGTCATGTCCACGCCAACTTCCATGCACTTTGCATAGATGTTGGGGAAGTGGCTACGGATATCCTTCGGGGTGTGACCAGTCAAGTCGATGTACATGTGGGGCTTGCCCAGACGCTGCATTTCACGATGGATGGCACGAGCCACGATGTCGCGGGGAGCGAGGGAATGAAGAGGATGAACCTGGTTCATGAATTCTTCGCCCTTGTCGTTCTTGAGGATGCCGCCGAAACCACGTACAGCTTCAGAAATCAGGAACGGCTTCTTGAGGCTGGGTGCGTACAAGCTTGTGGGGTGGAACTGCATGAACTCGATATCCTGCAGAGCTGCTCCTGCGCGAGCTGCAATAGCCATACCGTCGCCGCAGCTGTCCGGCGGGCAAACGGTGTACTGCCAAATGCGTCCGGCACCGCCAGTAGAAAGGATGGTTGCCTTTGCATAAATGTTTTCAACTTTGCCAGACTTCTGGTGAATAATCTTTGCACCGACGCAACGCTTGTCCTTGCCTTCGCCGTTGCAGATCAAATCCTTGATGTAGCAGTTTTCCAGATAGTCGATGTTCTTCTGCTTGTGGAGTTCGCAGAGGAGGGCGCGCATGATTTCCTTGCCGGTAAGGTCTGCGGCGTGGAGGATACGGTGATGGCTGTGGCCGCCTTCCAGGTGAAGGTCGAATTCTTCACGGTTCACGGGAGAAGGTGTAAACTGGACGCCCCACTTGACCAACTGCTTGATGGTGGCAGGACCGCTCTTGGTGAGAATGTTCACCGGTTCCTTCTTGCAAAGGCCTGCGCCAGCTTCCAAGGTATCATCAATGTGGAATTTAAACTTGTCGGTTTTTTCCGTAACTGTAGCGATACCGCCCTGGGCATAGTTTGATGATCCGTCCGGCTTTGCACCCTTCGTGAGGATGACTACAGAGAGACCTTTTTCTGCGGCATGGAGTGCTGCGCTCAAACCGGAAATGCCGGCGCCAAGGACCAAAATATCGTACATGATTAAACTCCGTTTTAAATCTTCGATTTTGGATACCCAATAAATAGAAAAAAAGGAGTATTTCGGCATTAAATAAAGGAAAAATAAAACAAATTGGAAATTTTTGACTAAATTTGCAGCCATAAAATTCTAATGGAGTCTACTCATGTTAACGTGGATTAATGAAAAAGCCAAGTGGATTATTGTAATCTTTGCTGCCGGTATCGCAGTGGGCCTTCTGGCCATGGACCGTGTTCCGAACCAGGGACACAGCTATCCGGTTGGAGTTGTGAACGACAAGAAGATTTCTTATGCTGAATTCGACTCCCGCATCAAGAATATCGTCCAGAACCAGTACCAGGGTCAGCACCTTGAAGATGAACAGTACACTCAGCTTCGTTCCGACGTGTTCCGTTCCTTTGTCCGCCAGATCCTCCTCGGCGAACAGTACGAAAAGGCCGAACTTCAGGCCTCGGTCGCAGAACTTGAATCTGAATTCGCCCGCAATCCGGATGCTGTCCGTAGCCGTCTGGTCCAGGAAGCTCAGGGTCGCCTCTATGCCATTCAGCAGCAGGCTACCTCTCAGGAAGACTTGATGCAGCGCTCTCAGGCCTACATCGCCAGTCTGCCGAAGTTCCTCACCGATTCTACCTTCAATAAGGAAGACTACGAAGCTTGGCTCAAGACTCCCGAAGCTTTCAAGTGGGGCGTAATGCTTCAGCTCGAAGAAGATATCAAGAGCAACACCATTCCGGTCCGCCAACTGCAGGCTCTGGTCGGCGCTTCTGTTCACGCAACATCTCTCGAAGCCAACTGGTCTGTCGATCGTCGTATGACCGACTACGATGTTAAGGTTGCTGTTGCTAACGGTGCTGATTTCGCTGTTGAAGACAATGCTGTTGACAGCGTCATGGTCGCAGGTTACTTCAATGCTCATCGCGATAGCTTCTTTGTTACCAAGGACATGGCTAAGTTCGCTTACGCTTACCTCCCGGTTGAAGCAACCGCTGGTGACGATGCTCGCATCCGCGAATACGCAATGACTCTCTACTATCAGTTGACCGACTCTTCTGCAACTACCTCTTTCGAAGACATGGCTCGCATTTCTTCTGAAGATCCGGGTTCTGCAGAAAATGGTGGTACTCTCGAACGTGAAGCAGGCCGTGGCCTCTATGTTCCTGAATTCGAAAAGGCTGCTCTCGCTCTCGATTCCGGTGCTATCTCTGAACCGGTTCGTTCTCAGTACGGTTATCACCTCATCAAGTCCTATGGCAAGTCCAAGGACTCCACCGGTGCTGAATTGGCTAAGGTTGGTCACATCCTCCTCGTTGTCAACGCTTCCTCCGAAACAATTGATAGCCTCGAAGCTGTTCTGAACACTATCAAGTCTGCTGTTGACGCAGGCAAGTCCTTCGCAGACGCTGCTAAGGAACAGGGTGTTGAATCCAAGGTTTCCAACTGGCTCTCTCGTGGCGAAGACATCGAAGGCATGGGTTACCTCAAGGGCCTTTCCGCTTACGCATGGCCCAACGAAAACCTTCCGCCGGAAGCAAGCAAGGTTTCCCCGGTCATGAAGAGCAACAAGTGGGTTGCTATTGCTGAAAAGGTCGGTGACCTCAAGGCTGGCGATCGCAGCTTGGATCTCTACTTCAACAGCATCAAGGCTAACCTCCTCCGTGGCAAGTCCGCTGCCGCTGCAGAAGCTTACCTGAACTCTGTTGCAGAAAAGGTGAAGGCTGTAAATCCGGAAGATTCCACAACCGCTGTTGAAAAGGTTTCCGTTGAGGCAAAGACTACTTCCGTTGATGGTTACGTTCCGGGCTTCGGCTACAGCAACGCTAACTTCGCAAAGGCAGTGAAGAACGCTAAGGTCGGTGAATGGACTTCCGCTATCGCTACCGAAAACGGTGCAGTGATGCTGAAGGTTGAAAGCAAGAAGGCTCCGGAAGAAGAAGCCCTCAAGGCTGCTGTCAAGAACGAAGTTGCAAATGCTGGCAGCTACGTTGGCGCATCCCTCTTCAACGACTACATCTCCAATCTGGAAGCTGGTACCCCGGTTGTTAACAACCTGGATCTCTTCTACAGAGACTAGTCAAAAAAGATTCCGTTTGCTATATTAGGCCCGCTCCTGAAATAGCAAACGATTCGGTGCCATCGTCTAGTGGTCTAGGACACTGGCCTCTCACGCCGGCAACGAGGGTTCGAGTCCCTCTGGCACTATAAAAAGCTCCAAGCATTAGGCTTGGGGCTTTTTTTGTATCACTTTGTTCCGTTTTTGTGTTATAAAAGTATGACAGTTTTAAAAATCTTTCAGGAAATGAAAATTTTTTGTTGCATTAAGTGAGATATATCATATATTACTGATTGGATAGGGATTGGTTATAATACATGCGTTTATTTGACGAAAAGAAAATTTTGAGGTTCCTGCTCTTGTTTGCAGGGGTTTTCTTTGCCGCATTCATCCCCGAAATTATCCAGAGTTCCCATAACGTCGCCTTTGTGGTTCCTTACGCAATGGCTGACGTATTCCTGATTATTGTTGCCATTACATATCGTTTCCCGATTATTGGTAGTCGCCGCAAGATGCGTGACGATGTGGACCTAGTCCCGCCTCCGCCCACCAGCGCTCTGCCTACCCGCGATTTCCAGAAGGACCTGGTGGAAAAGGACGAACTTTTCCAGATGATGGTGGATGTTTCATCCAGCGGTTTCTGGACTTTTGATGTGGCGACAGGAAAGGTGTACTGGTCTCAAAGAGCTGCCAAACTTTTGCTTGCTGATCCCTTGAAGGTGGACGACTCGTTTGATTTCCTGAAGACCCATATTCTTGAAAGTGACTGGCTCCGTTTCAAGGATGCCTTGAATACGTCTCTTGAGAATGGTGAATACTTCTCTGTTCGTGTTTCCTTGTTGCAGAGTGCTTCCGCAAATGAACAGCGCGTTCAGATTACTGGTAACGTCCAGAAGAATGAAGATGGTCGCCCGGTTCGTATTGTGGGTGCTATCAATGAATGTATCGACCATACGACTTCTGAAAAGCAGAACTTCTATGCTTATAGGGATGCTCTCACGGGCGTGTACAATCGAAAGTTCTTCTTGGAAAAACTGAAGATTGATGTAGATGTTGCCTTGCAGCGCCCGGATTATGTTTTTGCCGTAGCCCTCCTGGATATTGATAGTTTCGGCGCAATCAATACGTCCTACTCCATCAATGTTGGCGACTCCGTGTTGCGTATTGTGGCTGACCGCATTAAGGCCCAGTGCCGTCCTACCGATACCATCGCACGAATCGGACCTGATGTTTTTGCTGTAGTCCTTCACAACCTTCAAAGCAAGGATTCAGACTCTGAAGTCTTGCCGCTGGTCCGCCGCATTCACAATGCGGTCAAGATGCCCGTGCAGATTGAGGGCCGTGATCTTTACATCAGCGTGTCCATGGCTGTGGCCTTGAATCGAGATGTGGACTGCGTTGAAGATGTGATGGCCAATGCGACCGCAAGTCTTCGCGAAATGAAGAAAAGCGTGAACCATGGCGGAATCCAGTTCTTTAGCGGTGGCATCCGTGAAAAGGCCATGAAGCTTTACAAGCTTGAATTTGAAATTCGCCGTGCGATCCAGGCCCAGGAATTTGTGCTGATGTACCAGCCCATTGTCGATATTACCAAGGGCAACCGTATTGCTGGCTTTGAGGCATTGGTCCGCTGGAAACAGTCTGAACAGGGTTATATTTCTCCGGCGGAATTTATTCCTATTGCCGAAGATACTGGCTTGATCATTCCCATGGGTGCACTGATTTTGCGTATGGCCTGCATTCAGGCAAAGCAGTGGGTGGATCTTGGTTTTGAAGATATCCAGGTGGCTGTAAACTTCTCTGCAAAGCAGTTCGCCATGGACAGCATGCTTGACGATATCAAGAAGGTTTTGCTGGAAACAAACCTGAATCCCAGAAATTTGAAACTGGAAATTACGGAATACACTGCTGTGTGCGAAGCTGAAAAGACCATTGAAATCATGAAGGCTTTGTCCAACATGGGTCTCCAGATTTCCATCGATGACTTTGGCACCGGTTATAGTTCCTTGTCTTATCTGAAGCGTTATCCGATTCATACCTTGAAGATGGACAAGTCCTTTGTGGACCACGTGGCTGAGGATGAAGAAGATGCGGCCTTTGCCCGAATGGTAATCGGTATTGCTAAGTCCTTGAACTTGGATTTGATTGCGGAAGGTGTTGAAACGGAAGAGCAGCTGAACTTCTTGAAGGACGAAGGTTGCCGTCTGATTCAGGGCTTCTATTTCAGCAAACCTTTGCCGCCTGAACTTGCCTTGGGCTACTTGAAAGAGCACTATAAGCCTGTCGACTCAGTTTGTCGCAGTTAATTTAAATTGGCTAATTTATATCTTATAGCAGTTCCGGGTGTTTTCTCTGCACTGTCTGTAGAGTTCTTCCACAGGGATTTGCTTGATGTCTGCAAGCATCTGGGCGGTGTAGGGGATGAATCCGGAATGGCATGTCTTTCCGCGGTGGGGAACGGGTGCCATGTAGGGTGAATCTGTTTCCAGAAGAATCTGGGTGTAGGGAACCAGTGCGGCTGCATCACGAACGTTCTGTGCGCTCTTGAAGGTGACGATGCCCGTAAAGCCAATGAACACGTTGGCGTCGAGGGCCAACAGTTCCTCCACGAATTCGGGGGTGCCTGTAAAGCAGTGAACATGAATGTTTCTGCCGTGGAGCGGGGCGCTCCGCAAAATGGCAAGTGCGTCGTCATCTGCTTCTCTCAGGTGGAAGACCAGGGGCTTTCCGGAATCGATTCCGATGCCCAGCTGGTGTTCAAAAAGCTTGCACTGTTCGTGCTTCTTGTCTGCACCGTAGTGATAGTCCAGGCCGATTTCGCCGCAGGCGACGCACTTGGGGTGCTTCAAAAGTTCGGTAACGCGTTTTTCGTCTTCTGGCGTTGTATCGCTGACATACTCCGGATGAATCCCGAAGGCGCCGTACACAAAACTGTACTTCTCGATGAGTTCCACGCCTCGGGTCAAATCCTTGGGGTCACATGCCACGTGGATGAATGCCTCGGGCATACGTATGTTGGGGTCCGGTGCGTCGGACTTGGAACTGCTCCAGCTTTTCTGGCTTTTCAAATCAGGGATAGGGAAGGCGGCGCTATTTTGCGCTTCTCCGCGGGCGGTTTCTTCCTGAGCGCTGCGGGCGGCGTCCGTGGCGGCCTGCAACCGTGCAAAAAGACTGTCCAGCGATTCGCCGGAGTATTCTTCGTACGCATCCAGATGACAATGAGAATCAATAAACATACAATTCTAATTATGAATTATGATTTATGAATGAGCAACTTCGTTGCTTTTTACCTCGTACCTCGAGCCTCTAGGCCGCAGGCCGACTTCGCTGCTTTTAGTAATTGATCTCCAGTATTTCGTACGTGATGATGCCCTTGGGTGCCTGCACCTGCACTTGTTCGCCCTGCTTCTTGCCCATCAAGGCTTCGCCTACGGGGGACTTCATGCTGATCTTGCCTTCCAACGGGTTGATTTCCTTTTCGCCCACGATGCTGTAGACGCGTTCGCGCTTGGTCTTGATATCCCGCATTTTAATGGTGGCGCCAAACTTGATGGAACCGTCTTCAGGAGCCACGTTTTCGACGATCTTCGCACCATCCAAGATGCGGTCCAGTTCGCGGAGGCGACGGTCGATTTCTCGGACACGCATGCGGCCGTATGTGTAGGCGGCGTTTTCGCTACGGTCGCCCTCTGCGGCAGCGGCTTGTACCTGGTTGATCATGGCGGGGCGCTCCACATATTTGAGCTGTTCCCATTCTGCCTTGAACTTTTCAAAACCTTCTTTCGAAATCAAATGCTTCATAGTTGTAAATGTAGCAAAATGCACGTTTTTGACTATTTATTATGACAACAAGGGTTAACCCATATACCGAATGTAAAAATTTGCTATCTTTTACCCGTATGAGCGTGTTGGATAAATTACCGAGAAGAAAAAAGAAAGAACCAAAGTACAAGCGATTGAGCCGTATCTATTACAATCGCATGTTCCCCAAGAACCAAGATGCACTTCGTGTAGCATGGTCTGTCGCTGCAGGCGTATTTATCGGCATTTGGCCCACCATCGGTGTGGCTATTATTTTGACCGTTGCTTTCTGTGCCTTGTTCAAGCTCCCCAAGGTTCCCGGCGTTGTTGCCTCCTTTGTGGCGAATCCTTTTACCCAGTTCGGTATTTACTATCCTGCTGGTTACTATATCGGCTGCAAGATCATTGACCCGGATAAGATCAATTTTGACTTTTTGTCTGAAATGGAAGGCTTGTCCTTTAAGAACTGCGTTACGGTCATTAAAAATCTGGCACAAAATGCCCCGGACCACTTAATTGCATTCTTAATTGGCATCACAATTGTAGCTGCCATCGGCGGGATCATCTTTTTTATTCTAGCTTATGCTATCGTAAGCCACCGCCGTAAAAAGTGGTTGGCCAAGAAGACTGGATTTATTCACAACCTCATTGCTGAAGACGAAGTTTTAATCAAAGAAGCTCACAAAGGAAAGAAACCTATGATGCACATCTACCCGTTCAAGGCCCTTCGCCCGGTTGATCCCGCCGAAGCCAAGAACATCTCCGCTCTCCCGTACGACGTGATGAACCGCGCTGAAGCCAAGGAAATGGCTCAGGGCCTTCCTCACTCCTACCTCCGCGTTACCCGTTCCGAACTGGAACTGGACGACAGCCTGGATGCATACGATCCGAAGGTTTACGCCCACGCTCGTGCAAACCTGGATAAGATGATTGCAGACGGTGTTATCGCTCACGATAAGAAGGATTGCCTTTACATCTACCGTCAGACCATGAACGGTCGTGAACAGTATGGTCTCGTTTGCTGCGTTCCCGCTGAAGACTACTTCAACGGCACCATCAAGAAGCACGAGCTTACTCGCGCAGACAAGGAGGAAGACCGTCTCCGCCACGTTCTCGGCACCAACGCCAACACCGGTCCGGTGTTCCTGACCTACCGCGACGAAGGTCAGTTCGCATTGCTGGCTGACGTGATCAAGACTGCTCCCACCTATGACTTCGTTACCGAAGCTGATGGCTTTGGCCACACCGTGTGGGTTATCGAAGACGACGCTAAGATTGCCGCTATCCGCAAGGCTTTCGAAGCTGTTCCCGTTAGCTACATCGCCGACGGTCACCACCGTAGTGCTGCAGGCGCTCGCGCTGCAAGCTTCCGTGCCGAAGAAGCCAAGAAGGCTGGCACCTACACTGGTGAAGAAGAATTCAACCGCTATCTCGCAATCCTGTTCCCCAGCACCCAGCTGAAGATCCTGGACTACAACCGCGTTCTCAAGTCTCTGAACGGCCGTACTCCGGAACAGCTCATGGCTGAAATGGAAAAGGTTTTTGACATTGCTCCGCTGGCTGAAATGCAGAGCCCCGCAAAGCAGAACCAGGTCAACTTCTACATGGGCGGCAAGTGGTATGCTTGCACCTTCAAGGCTCAGTACTTGAAGAATCTCGGCCCGGTAGACAGCCTCGACGTGGCTCTCCTCCAGAAGCTCATCCTCAAGCCGCTCTTTGATGTGGACGATCCTCGTACCTCCAAGAACATCGACTTCGTCGGTGGTATCCGTGGTCTCGGCGAACTGGTCAAGCGTGTGGACAGCGGTGAATGCGCCTGCGCATTTGCAATGTATCCGACCACTCTGGATCAGCTCATGAACATCGCCGACGCTGGCGAAATCATGCCGCCTAAGAGCACCTGGTTTGAACCCAAGCTCCGTGACGGTCTCCTGGTCCACACCCTGGACTAATGACATTGCCAAACGGGTTCGCCCGTTGCTGGAAACTAAAAAGCACCCGGATCCGTCCGGGTGTTTTTGCTATCCAGATTTTTCTTGTGGTATACTACCCGCAACTAATAGACGTGAAAAATTATTTAGTATGTGGTTTTGTATGTAAAAAAAAACATTACCAAACGTTATTTTGTTGACATAAGGAAAACCAATTTCTAAATGTGTTTTTGGATATTTAGGAGGACATAAAGTATGAGACGATTCTCATGCCTTTTTCATATAGCATTTCTTTGCGCATTTTTCGGAAACGCATTTGCAGTTAATTTTCCCTATTCAGAATGGTCCCTTGCAAACTATGAGGGCGCCTACGCCACCTTCAGCGATGGATTAGTATCTGTTTCCAATGGTGGCTCCGATTATTGGAACGTTCAGCTGACTCGTAAAAATATTGAGTTACAGTCGGGAAAGACTTACGAACTCAGGTTCTTTTTGCAAGGGGTTTCTGCCCGCCGTTATACGGAAATCCGTATTGGTCGTGACGGATTCCCTTATGATGCCTTTGCTGAATTCGGAGAGGTTGTCGCTACCGTGAACGGTCGAGAGGTTACAAAGACCTTCAAGATGAATTCCGGTAACGTTAGCAATGCTCGTCTTGAATTCAATTTCGGTAAAGGTTCTGGATCGGTATATTTCTCGGATGTCAGTTTAAATTGCCTTGATTGCGGGATTACGTCGAATGTTGAATCTCCAAAACCTGGCGTTTCTAATACTTCTGTGCCGAACGGTTTCGTGGTGGTTGCCGACGAGGTTGATTTCCGTGATTACTCCATGGCATTGGGCGATGTTTTTGGTTCTAAGTTGGAGCTGGGTGCTGATTCTAAAATCTATGGCGACGTTAGCGTGTCCAGCGAATGCTTTTTGAGGGAACGAGCCTTCGTTCAAGGAAGTTTGCACCAGTCAGTTGAATGTACTGAACAGAACGGAATTTCAACGTCCTCTCGAATCAGTGAAACTCTGCAGAAGCCTTCCGTAACCGTGCCGAAAATGTCAGTCGGTGTGGTTCCTGTGTCTGTTGACATGGACGGAACTCTGCAGCTTTCTTCTGGTAGCTATGGAGCCTTCTATGCCAATACCCGCGCAAAGATTCATCTTTCCTCTGGTAGTTATACCTTCCAGAATTTCTACACGGAGCCAGATGTAGAATTCACTTTTGACATGTCCTCTGGCCCGATTTCAATTAACGTGGCTGGGGATGTTCGCTTCGGAGACCGCAACCAGTTTACGATTAGTGGCGGCAATCCCAGCGAAATCACCTGGAACATTGCTGGCGCGGCTGTTGATCTTGGTACCGACGGTCTGTATTACGGCAGATTCGTTGCTCCCGGTGCCTATGTACGTGTTCCGTCTCGCTCCCACTTGGTTGGCGGCGTTTATGCTAGCAAATTTGTGATGGAACCCCAATCTACGGTATCTCAGGAACCCCGTGCCGATGAAATTTCCCATAGCGAGGAACATTTCGGTCCCTTCTTTGAACCGGGAACATTCCGCTACCGCTCTCAATTGCCGCTGAACGTTTCTTCCATCGAAATGTTCGTGTATGCAAACAACTCTACGGTGAAAATCAATGGCGGCAAGTCAACTATGGTGGAATTGCCTGCCTCCAACAGGAACGTGGAAATTACCGTATCTAGGGAAATGGTTTCCGGATTTCCCGTGGATGCATTCCGCAGTACCTATGTCTTTGAATTTACTAAGAGCTCCAACTACCGAATTTTCTGGAATCCGCAGAGCCTGTGTAAACAAGGCTGTGATGGTTCTACTGCTGCAACTGCTATCGGTGACTTTGAAACGGTTCTTGCTACTGCTCAATCTACAGGCCGTGAAATCAATATGGCTGGCGGAATATGGGATGTTACGGACAATTATAAAAATGGAGTTGTTCCCTGGAAGGTTGGCTTTGAACTGGTTGGAAATACAGCAAACCTATGGGAATTGAGTTCGGAAGAAGATCTGCCGAAAATTAACCTTGAAAAGACATCCCACATTGAAATCGAAGGAACGTCTCCTCGTAGCCTTACGGGCCTTCGCATTGTAAATGGCGTGAATGCTGTTAATGGTGGCGCAGTAAATGCGGAAAACCAGAAAGTTTCCATGAAAAACGTTCTGATCTCTGAATCGGTTTCTTCCAAGGATGGTGGCGCAATTTACGCTGAGGGTTCAATTGCTCTTGAAAACGTTCGATTCTCTGGGAACGTTGCTAAGGAAAATGGCGGTGCTGTTGCAGCTAATGGAAATTTCAATGCTGTCAATGTTTTGTTTGTGGAAAATACCGCAGCGAAAAACGGTGGCGCGATTACAATGAACGCAGATGCAAGCAATGTGTCCAACGCTATTTTCTATGGCAACAAAGCTGGCGTTGATGGAGGCGCAATTTATAACGTTAATTCTGTATTGAACCTTTGGAATGCCACTTTCTTTGCTAATAATGCAATTAGAGCGAATGGCGCTATTGCCGGTGTTCCGAATGGTGTGATTGGCAATTCCATCTTCTGGAAGAATACCGCAGGGTGCAATACTGCAGAATGTGGTGGGGAAGTTGTTGAAGGATTCTCTGCAACGAATTCTTCCTTCTCCAATACTTACGCAGGAATGAATATCTATGTGGGTGATCCCAAGTTTGCCGATGAAAGCAAACCTAGAGGAAAAAATAATTTTTTGGGATATGACTCAGGCATTAACCTTTCGAATAAATCGGATTTGATCAAATATGGAGCTTTGGTTGATGATGTTCCTGATTATGATATTTTAAATGGAAAACGGAAGAATGGAAATGTTTTGATTGGTGCGTATGCATGGACGGCTCTGGGTGATGATGTCGTGATTGGATATTTGGATTCAGAAGGAAATGTTTCGACAGTAAATTTGGTTATCCCAATTTTTGATAAAATACCATCCTCCTGGGCTAGAAATTATCTTGCTAAGTCGAACATGGCTCGAGTAATAAAAACTGTTGTTCAGGCAAGAAATGAAACTAAGGTTTCTTGGGTAGATGTACAAGTTTCGCTTAGGGATGCTGATGGCAATGAATATGGAGGAGATGATGGTAAGTATAGTGTTTATGTTCGTTTTTATCGTGTTGGCGAAATCAATGGAAATTACGTTTTCCAATCTATGACAAATGATAAGGGAAAACCAATCTTGTTCACAAGAAATTTGCTCTATGCGGGGAATTTTGAGGATGCTACTGTATTGTATTTAAAAAATAAAACAGATACGTTTCATTTTAAAGTAATTGACTATAAAGATTAGTGGGATCCTTTATGAAAAAAATTATACGATTGTTCCTTTTTGGTATTTTACTGACTTTTTGTGCCTGTTCTGTTGATAATGTCCCAGAATTAGATTTCAAACCGATAGATCATTATGTATATGATGGGGCTCTTCTAGATTTTCAATGGGATGAAAATGTAGCTGGTTTTTGGCCTGTCGAAGATTATAAGTATGGGTTTGATAAAAATCCTGATGGAAAAAGAAAAGAGGAACTAGATGAGATTGTGTATGTGACTGTGTCTAAAAGGGAGGATTTATCATCCTTCAAAATGTTTGTTCCGAAATTATCTAGAGATTTGTATTCTTCTTATATGGTGATGAATGAAGTGACTGGTGATTTTGTACCGGTACAGAACGAAGTTGAATCGTCATTACCTGCAGGGAAATACCAATTATACGGTGTAGATTATAATGGGGAAAAAGTAGCGATAAACCGCCATATTCAAATTACAGCTCTAGATCCGTTGCCAAAAAAAATTATGTATGTTGAGTTGAATGGTTCTGGAACAGATGATTTGGGTTATCAGGATGGTTTCTTTACATTTGAAAAATTTAAGGATGTTTTTTCAAAAGTTTATGGTGCGGCTGTTTTAGAGGGTGATTTCCAAATGAAGATGCCTGAGGATGTTGGATTAGTATCTGGTATGAATTATCCTGTTAACATGATGGAATCAGCAGGAAAAGATCTAATTTCTATAATTTATGCGACGGCAGTAGATAAATATACCGCTAGTGGGAATAATGATGAACATTATCTTCATGTTGTTATCGCAGTTAATAAATTAAAAAAATATTGGCCTATGAAAATCGCAAATGATGGGTATAGTTTTTCTTTGGGTGGTGAATATAATCCCAATAGTGAACCTGCAAATGTAAGTTACTTTATGGGTGTTAGCGATGATTGTGGTGGCGGAACGACGCACCAAGTATCTTTGAAAGCTGATTTTTCGAATAACCTCTATCGCGCTTATGATGAAAATGGAGATGTTGTTCAAGTTAATGCTTGTAACTACCTATTCACTGAAAATGGATATCCCGTTGTGCCCAATTCGCCGACTGCAGCAGCCATTAATTATCCAATTATCTCGTCTATGAATACTCTTTTGGGCGGGGTTGCGTGGGTCCCTTATTCAAATATGGGTTATGGATCTTTGTATACGATGATGCATGAATTGGGACATGGTTTTGGCCTTGCCGATGTGATTACGTCATATACCGAAACTTTGTATGTTTATGATGCCTATGGTAAATATGTGGGTAGCGTGGCTGATGGCTCAGCTTCGGTTGAATCTAACTTGATGGCTTGGAAGCAACCGACAGGATCGAAAATACGCCTTAGACCACAACAAATTGTGTGTACTGGAGGCACTAAGTACTTTAAGGGGGCGAACACTAGCAGTAAGTATCTTGGTTCTATAGAAACTCCAATTCCAGAATTATTTGATTCGCAGATTGGATGCCTTAGAGGGATGTGTGGCTATGAAAATTTAAATTATTGGAATGATGCGAATAGACAAAATTATTGGCGATTTACCAATCAAGTGTCATCTTGTAATAACATAGATGTTTTTAATAGCACCGAAGCTATTTACCAGAATGCTCTGCAAAGATACATGGCGAACAAAGAAAAGGAAATTTTGGGGCAAAATTGAGGCGGAAAATGAAAAAAGTTTTTTCTTTGATTGGATTTTTAATTTCTGTAACCATAGCGTCTACAGAGTTGTTTTTGTATGACGCAAAAGGAAACCTTGTAAAAAAGGAGAATGTGAAAGATTCTCCATCGATTTTTTCTGTTGATGTCCGTAAGAAATATGGCCCACTTTATGTGAAAAAACATAATGTGAGTCATATGAAATCTGGACTTTTGAGGAATCCTGATGTTTCTTTTTTCATAAGTGAGTCTGATTTGAAACATAAGGACTATTGGATTGAAGTCGAAAAAAATCAGTCTTTTTTAACATGCTTTGAAAAAAATAATTATGGAGGTGTGGTCTCAAAGTTGGATGGTCGTCTTGTCAATGATTCTTGCGCTCAAATGCAAGCCCCTGATCTTGTTGGTTCTTCGGAAATTTCAGTTCTCGACATGAATGGAACCGAAAGGTTTAGGGTGTATGTTTCTATAGGAATGAAATATCTTGATTTGTCTAAATCAATACATAAGCTTGGTTTTTATGGTGATGATTATGACTTGAGGATAAATTCAATTTTTAATGATTCTATTCAAAATATGAAAAATAGGATTTATCCTGATCCGGAAAGGCTTGTGGTATCCAAAGAACGCTTTCTCGTTGATACCTATCTTGTGACAAATTGTGAGATTGTGTCTGTGTTGTCAAAAAACATTTCAATGAATCCTCAAATTTCTAATTTACAAAGACAACTGATTAGTGAGAAATGGGCTGATCGGAAAAGGAAAATGCAGGGTTGTTTTATGAATGATACTGCTGCAAATACGTTGACACTTTATCAGGCAATGCTATATGCGAATCAAAGAAGTTTGAATGATGGGTTTAAACCTTATTATAAGTTTGAAAATGTATTAGAGCGAGAGAATACGTTGCTCCCTGATGGACGCTATGTAATTTCTTTGTTGGATTTTAAAGCGTCAAGTGAGAGTTGTGTACTTGTATCTGTGGATGAGTCTTCTGATGGGTATCGATTGCCCTATTATGATGAATGGATGATTTTTGCAAGAGGTGGTGGAGTGGAAGATCGCTCTGTGTGGGGAGACGATCAATCTTTAGAGAATGCTCAGACGTATGCTTGGTTGGGAGATGAGTCTGATTACGAACTTCACACTTCGATGCCTGTCGGCTTGCTAAAACCAAATAAGTTTGGGCTTTATGATGTATTTGGCTTAGCTGGAGAGTTCGTGCTATTTAAGGACCATAATCCGTTCAAACGACTTCAAAATACGCCATCGTGTCTGAAGGGTGGTAATTATAAAACTAGGATTGTAGATTCTCCTTATGGTATATATGTATTTCCGTATTGGAAATCTTTAAATTACGGTTATTTTGAGGCTAATTATGGAGCTAGTATTGGTGGAGTGCGCTTGGTTCGAAAATTAAAAAACTAAATCTTTTTTATTTATTTGCGTAAAAATCGGAATATGGTTGTTATGAACGAAAAAAAGAATTTGCATGTTTTTATGATGGTTTTCTCCATAATAGTGTTTGCTATTGTTGGTTGCTCGGAAAAGTCTTCGTCTGCATATGTTGACGATGTTGTTTATTCGTATGTTCGACCGGTTGATTATTCTGGTGCTATGGGTGTGTTTAGAAATCAAGGTTTTCAAATGGACACAGTCACGTTGTCGTCTAAATATTTAAAATGTCGCACAGAATCCTCAACTTTTGATTGTACACGTTATTATTCTTGTGCGTTGGATGAAACTCATGACGATATGATTGATTGTGATACTGTTTATTTGAATTATGGGGAATCGAAGTTGTATGATTTCTCGTTTGAGGTTGATGTGCCACCGCTTGACTCCGTGGAGGTGAGGAAGATTTTTTCTGTTTTTAATTCATCTGTGTGTTCTGTTTTGTCAGATTCAATTTTGGTGAATTATTGGCTGGATGCGTATGGGCTGCCGGAAGGTATTTCGTTGTTAAAAATTGCTAAAATAGATGGCTTTGACTGGGCTGCTAAAGATTTGAATGTTAATGACTCTATAATTTCTGATGATAAATTTGTCGTTTCTGAGAATAAACAATGCGTGGCCCCCTCGTTCCCCCCTGACTCATTAGAACAGTTCGCATATTGTAGAATTATCGAATCTTGCGATTCCTCAAAGGATGTCAACATTTTAGATAATCTGTGTATTTCTGGGGAAAAAATGTCGGAGGAACATTTGGCCCAAGATGTGCGGATGCTGCATAAGTATTTTTTTGTTAGTACCAGAACGTCCCCATTGCAGGCTGATACCGTGGTGGAATGGACCTTAGTTTACACAGATCAATATGGCCGCAGAGATTCTTTGGCTATGACGACTCGATTTAAATAGATTTATTCGTAAGTCTAGGTCTAGCGATGATTATGAACTCAAGTATTATCCGCCACGGTTAAAAACTTACGGATATCGTTTAGTTAGTTTGTACTATAGCCCTATGGAAACGGACACGACAATCAGTTGGACTTTGAAATATACTGACCAGTATGGCGTGGCGGACTCAATTTGAAGTGGAGTCTAAATTGATCTGGTGAAAAAACGGTTGTTAGCGTCTTTGTTTTAAATTCTTTTTTTGGACTGCTGCTCGGCGGGCTATTTATCGGATTCTTTTGTGTCTTTTTTCTGGAAGAATTCCTTAATTTGATCAATCTTGTTGCCGGCCCATTTTGTGGCGTGAGTCCAGGTGTCCGAAATGAGATCTGTTGTGAAATTGACGTATTTCATTACAGGTTCAATGAAAGTTTCCTTGATTTTGTCGGGCCACTGAACATGTCTTCCAATGATGTGGCTTTCCGTGAAATAACCCATTTCGCGTGAGTCGGGGCAGTTGGAAGATTTCTTACAGATAAGATAATAACAGTCGTCTTCAATCACGATTTCGTTGATTTGGTTTCCGTAGACTTTAACGCCCTGGCTATTGTGGACTTGTGAAATTTGAGCAGTATCAACGGTGGCGGTGTCGTTCTTTGCAGCGACAGCGACTTTCTTGATTTCACCATAGAACAGTTGGCGCTTCAGTTTGATGGGCGCATTACCCGGTTCACTTTGACGAATCTGTTCCTCAATGAGGTAGCGGTCCTGCCAAGGCAAGAAATCGATTTCATTCAAACTGACCTGACGGTTTGCGATTTTGGTGGAACCTACGCGATCAATGCTGATTTCTCTGTCGCCCTGCCACAAGGTTGTTTTTACGAGAACGTTTTCACCTTTGTCGCGGAGATAGGAAATAACGTAATCCTGTTCAACGTCATTCAATTCGCTAAAGACAAGCGTGTCTCCCGCCTTGGGAACATAAATTTTCCTGCTTTGGATAAAAGCATCTTCACCTTTCCACTTGAAGTTTCTATGGGAAGAATAGACTTTGCCTTTGTCGGAAATTTCAATAGAGTCGCCTGGCATGGCGAGAATGCTGCGTACCTGGGATTCGTTGGATTTAAATTTTGCCCAAACGATATCCTGGTCTTGGAGGCCAGAAAAACATTGGGGTAGCTTGCACATCCACACGATGGACTGCTCCTTGAACTTTGGAGCCATGGATGCATCCATGATTTTTACCGGTTCAAAGACGTAGAGGCGTATGATTGTTGCACCACCGAGGAACATCAGCAGCACTATAAACAAAAAGAAGGCGTGGCTTTGGCTGTTACGCCTCTGCAAACGCCTAACTTTTCGATCCAATCTGGACAACTCTAAACCCCACTAGTAAAACTAGTCTTCGCCGCCACCAGTGGAATTGTCGGAGAGGGAAAGCACTGCGAGGAATGCCTTCTGCGGAACTTCCACAGAACCGATGCTCTTCATGCGCTTCTTACCTTCCTTCTGCTTTTCAAGGAGCTTACGCTTACGGGTAATGTCACCGCCATAGCACTTTGCAAGCACATCCTTACGGACAGCCTTTACGGTACTGCGACTGATGATCTTGCCGCCGATGGCGCCCTGGATGGCCACATCGAACTGCTGGCGAGGAATAAGATCTTTCAACTTGACGCAGATGGCGTTGGCGTAGGTGTGGGCCTTGTCGCGGTGGATAATCACAGAGAATGCATCCACCGGATCGCCGTTCAAAAGAATGTCCAGCTTCACCAAGTTGTTCTGACGGTACCCGCAGGGAGCGTAGTCAAGACCAGCATAACCGCGGCTCACGGACTTCAGACGATCGTAGAAGTCGAACATGATTTCTGCCAGGGGCAGGTTGTACTTCAAGATGCACTTGGTCTCATCCAGGTATTCCATGGTCTCGAACTCGCCGCGCTTTTCGTCGCAGAGGGTCATGAGTGCGCCC
This sequence comes from Fibrobacter sp., assembly GCA_024399015.1. Taxonomy (GTDB): domain Bacteria; phylum Fibrobacterota; class Fibrobacteria; order Fibrobacterales; family Fibrobacteraceae; genus Fibrobacter. The sequence continues at coordinate 27,297 of JAKSIC010000013.1, read as the reverse complement.
ACGAATTCCTTGGGGGTAAAGATCTGTGCCTTGACGTAAGGTTCCTCGATGTGGTCGTAACGGCTGGCGTCGGGGAGCTTGGACGGGCTTTCGATCTTCACCATGGTTCCGTCGCTCATGTACACGTGGTATTCCACGTTGGGGACGGTGGTGATGATGTCCACGTTGAATTCGCGGTCCAAGCGTTCCTGCACGATTTCCATGTGCAGAAGTCCCAAGAAGCCTGTACGGAAGCCAAAGCCCAATGCTTCGGAAGTTTCCGGTTCCCAGGTGAGGGCGGAGTCGTTCAAACGCAACTTTTCAAGGGCTTCGCGGAGGTCCTTGTAATCTTCCGGATTAATGGGGTAGATACCGGAATAGATCATGGGGAGGATATCCTTGTAACCCGGCAGCGGTTCTGTTGCAGGATTTGCTGCGTCGGTCAATGTGTCACCAATCTTCACGTCGCTAATGGTCTTCACGTTAGCGAGAACGTAACCTACCATGCCTGCGGTCAGTTCCGGCTTGGGATCACGACGCATGCTGAATGTGCCTACTTCGGTGACCATGTATTCACCGCCGGTCTTCATCATACGAATCTTCATGCCGGGCTTCAGGGTGCCTTCCACAATACGGATGTAGTTGATCACGCCGCGGTAGGAATCGTAGACGGAGTCAAAAATCAGAGCCTTCAGGGGCTTGTCGCTTTCGCCGGTGGGGGCGGGGATTTCGTCTACAATCTTATCCAGGACCTGTTCCACGTTCAAACCGGTCTTGGCGGAAATACGGGGAATCTTATCCGGGTCGTAACCCAGCAGGTCACCAATCATCTGTGCAAAATGATCCGGCTGTGCACCCGGCAGGTCCACCTTGTTCAATACCGGAATAACTTCCAGGTTGTTTTCGATGGCCAAGTAGAGGTTGGACAAAGTCTGGGCTTCGATGCCCTGGCTTGCATCCACCACGAGAATTGCGCCTTCGCATGCAGCGAGGGAACGGCTCACTTCATAAGTAAAGTCCACGTGCCCCGGAGTGTCGATCATGTTCAGGATGTATTCCTTGCCGTCACGTTCGTACACCATACGGATGGCGTGAGCCTTGATGGTAATGCCGCGTTCGCGTTCCAGATCCATGTCGTCCAGGAGCTGGTTCATCATTTCGTTCTTGGAAACAGTCTTGGTCAGTTCGATCATACGGTCGGCCAGGGTGGATTTACCGTGGTCGATGTGGGCGATGATACTGAAATTTCTGATATTGTCGTTTTGAGCCATAAGGTTCCGTATTTAATTTTGACACAAATATAGAAAATGATGGGAATTTATAGGCTAAAACGCTTATGTTTTGGGGGTGTGGGACGTGCGTGCAAAACAAAAAATCTATATTGTTGACAAATTGATAAATTTAGACGATTTATACAATGGGATCTATGAAAATCTTTAAGAAGTTTTTTGTTGCTACGTTGTTGAGCGGTCTTTTTGCTCTTGGCTGTGCCGAAGGAAAGGTCTTTAACAAGGATTATTCCGGCATCAAGGCTATCGAGGCCACCATCACCACACATGAAGGCGTGATTGTTTTGGATTTGGATTTCAAGTCTGCTCCCAATACCGTTGCGAACTTTGTGGAATTGGCAAATAGCGGTTTTTATAACGGACTTACGTTCCATCGTGTCATTCCTGGATTCATGATTCAGGGTGGTGACCCCCAGGGCAATGGCCAGGGAGGTCCGGGTTACACGATTGATGATGAAATTAGCAAGTTGAAGCATGAAGCTGGTGTCATCTCCATGGCAAACCGTGGACCCAATACGAATGGTTCCCAGTTCTTCATCACTCATACTGCTCAACCTCATCTGGATGGCAAGCACACTGTTTTTGGAAAGGTGCTTTCCGGCCATGACGTTGTTTGCCGTATTGAACAGAACGATCCCATTATTAACATCAAAATTGTGGAAAAGAAGTAACCTATGAGTTCTAAAAAAGCATCGTCCAAGGAAACCAAGCCGGTAGCCAAGAAGGCTCCTGCTAAGAAGCCCGCTGAAAAGGCTCCTGCTAAGAAGGCTGCAGCTCCTGCAAAGAAGACTGCCGCTGCCAGTGCAGCTAAGAAGCCGGCCAAGGCTCCTGCTAAGGACGTGAAGGCTGCCAAGCCTGCACGGTCGGCCGCTGCAAAGTCTGCCGCTAAGCCCGCTGCAAAGCCTGCTAAGGTTGAACCTAAGAAGGCTGCTGCAAAGCCGGCTGCCAAGGCTGCCGCCAAGCCCGCTGCAAAGCCTGCCAAGGCTGAACCTAAGAAGGCTGCTGCAAAGCCGGCTGCCAAGGTTGCCGCCAAGCCTGCTGCTGCCAAGGCTGCAAAGCCTGCCGCAAAGGCAAAGGAGGAACCGAAGAAGGTTGCAAAGGCTCCTGCCAAGGCTGCTAAGCCTGTAAAGGAAGAACCGAAGAAGGTTGAAAAGGCTGCAAAGGCTGATAAGAAGGCTTCCGCTAAGGTTGAACCGAAGGTAGAAGAAGTCAAGGTTGAACCTGTTGCCGAAAAGAAAGGCAAGAAGGTAAAGGACGAACCGAAGCCGGTTGAAGTTGTCGAAGTTCCTGAAGTCAAGGCCGACGATTCTAAGCCGAAGAAAGGCCTTGATGCTGATTACGCTGTTCTTCTCGAAGGCGTCAAGAAGCTTTCCAAGACTGTGATGTTCGTTGAAATTGACGAACAGGAAGATCGTTCCAACAAGAAGAAGATGTCTTCTGAAATGAAGAATCTGGAAATGAAGCCCACCGCTTCTATTCGTCACAAAATTTCTCTTGCAGAAGAAACTCAGGAAGAATTGACTGAACGAATCCTCAAGGAATTGGAAGAACAGAATCTCGCATTTGAACGCGAAGCTGCCTCCCAGATGTGTACTCGTTGTAACCGTAACCTTGTCTCCCCGGAATTCTGGGTCGACAAGCACTTGGGCTATTGCGAAGAATGCGCTATGATCCTCAAGCTTGGCCAGTCCAAGGAAGCCCGTAAGGTTGAATACCAGCTGGGCGGCATGGGCGACTCCCTTGATGAAGAAGATGATGAAATCATTGGACCGGATGCAGACGATCTGAAGGAAGCTGAAGAAGATCTCGCAGAAATGGACGATTAATTCATTTCAATCAGAACAAATTAAAGGACGCTGACTTTCGGGTCGGCGCCTTTTTTTATTTAGAAAAAGGCCGCCGGTAAAACCGACGACCTGTGTGTGTGAAAATTTTGTGAGCGCATGCGTATGCAAGCGCCGTAGAAAAATTAGTTCACCTTGCGCATCACACCGATAACGCGACCTGCAATGGAGAAGTCCTTGTCCTTCTTCACCACGATGGGGCGGTAGTTGGGGTTTGCAGGGCGCAGTTCCACGTGGTCTGCTGCCGGATGGTAGTACTTGACGGTAGCTTCGTTGTCCACCTGTGCCACGATGATTTCGCCGCGGTCTGCAGTCTTCTGCTGGCGGGCAAAAATCAAGTCGCCGTCGAAGATGCCTGCGTTGATCATGGAGTCGCCCTTAACGCGAAGTGCAAATACGTCGGAACGGCATGCCAAGAAGTCGCGGTCGATGGTAACAGTACCTTCAAGGTTCTGGACAGCGAGAATCGGGGTACCTGCGGCAACGCGGCCCACTATAGGAATTTCAATGGTGTTGCTTACGGTTTCAGTCTGTTCTGCTTCATCGCCGGTGTTCAAGATTTCGATACCGCGGCTGAGGCGGGGAGAACGATTAATGTAACCCTTCTTGATGAGGGCTGCAAGAATGGAACGGACACCGTTTGTGGAGGAAATTTCGAAGCGGTTGCCGATTTCACGAACGGTAGGCGGCATACGGTTTTCCTTGGAGTACTTCTTAATGTATTCCAAGATTTCTTCCTGACGGGGGGTCAGGCCCTTGCGCTTGTTTTCGCCGGCTTCAACTTCAGCGTTTTCGTTATTAAACTTGTCCATTTTGCACCTCAAATAAGGTTTGAATTCTTTCAATTCTAAATATAGTGCATTCTTGGGCACTTGTCAATACTTTCACTGCACAAAAAGTAACTTTTTTACGAGGCTCTGTATACCCACAATGTTTAAATCCTACCCAAATGTTGCCCCAAGTCTACATTTAGGCGGTTTTGGGAGAATTTGCGCTTGAACTGACCCTGCTTGACTGCGGTTTGACTGCGGATGGTCATAAACATGGTAAGTATACAGTGTCTTAGCTTGACACAGCCTTTTACGATTCGCAAAAGTAAGATCGTCTGTGAAGAAAGGGTGGGCTTGCGCCCACCCTTGTTGCATAAGGAAGAATTACGTTTGTTCTTAGATTAGTAGTAGATGAACGGAACCTTGAGCTTGCACTTAACGCCAATGTTACCGTAGTCATCGCCACTACCGTCGATACGTACGAATACGCGTTCAGAGTCGGTGTCGATGAACTGACATCCCTGTTTACGGATAGAGTCGGTAATGTCAATGTAGTCGTGGCAAGATCCAACAACAGATCCAGAGGCATCATCGGCAATGTGATTTACACCCTTGATTGTAGGAATGTCGGCTGCCTGGTAGATGTAGTTACGCTTTACAGGAACCTGCTTACGGAGCTGGATAATGCTTCTACCCGCACCTTGGCCGCCTTCGTATACAGTCAGGGTCAGTGCGAAAATGAAGGATCCATCTTCGAAGTTTACGGGCTGAACGCGAATTTGCCAGTCAGTTCTCTTTCCCTTTTGGGTGCTGATTTCGCCATCGTTCTTGCCGCCGTTTGCCTTGTCGTAGTTAATGCAATCGTCCTTGCCTCTATATTCGCAGAACGGAACGGTCATAATACCGTGCTTGGGATCTGCGAAAGTTGTGCCGTTCTTTCTATAATATTCCTTAATGGCGTTCTTTACGGCTTCGGCAGTCAGCTTGTAGCCGGCAGGAATGAGTTCGTAAAGGGGGCAGATTGTTCCGGGGACAAAGTCGGAGAAGATGGGATCATTCTTCATATCGAGAGTGTCTGCCCAGCTATCGAAAGCTGCTTCGCTAGAGGGGTCCTTTTGCAAAGCCTTGGCCTTTCTTGTATCGCCACCAACTACGGTGAGCTCGAATCTAGTGTTTTCGGTTTCAATGGCGGAAGAAGAATTACGGGATTCCTCGTTCAATACGGAAACAGAACCGCCGGTTCCCTTGGGAGCATCACCAGTGCCATCTTTTTTTGCTTCTGTTTTTTGAGAGCCGTTTTTCTGACTATCAGCAAGAGCCAATCTGAACTGTTCAATTGTCTTGGCGTCACTACTGTTGAGTATTTTCTGCTTCAGTTCGTCTTCGTAGCTCTTTCCTTTTTCCTTCGGAGCCTGAGTCGGAATTCCTTTTGCGCTCCAGGAGAAGCTTGTGGAAGAGGAAATGCTAGAAGAATTTGTTTCCTTGGAGGCGGAACGGTCGTACATGTAGTTGTAGTCAACGCGGCCGCCCATAAATACACCCATCAAAACATGGGTGCCGTACTGTTCAACAAGTTTTGCAGCAGAAACTCGATTCAGGTCGTTCAAGAAATTCTTGCTGAGGAAGGAGGCCATGGTGTTGAAATCAGCAGCACCTTCAATCTGGTATTTCTTTCCGCGGAGGGAATCACGGACGGTCTTGAACGCACAAGTTCTTGTCTTGCTAGTTTCAGACTTGGAAGTGATTGTGGTCTGATGATTCAAGGTTGCGCCAAATGCGCTTGCGGATGCCTTGATTTCAAGCTTCTTAGTGATGTCGGAGGTATATTCTTCGAAGGTCTTACCTTCGTTGGAAATGAACTCACTCTTGACATTTTTGCTTTCGTTAATTCGCTTGTAGGCGTTCAATGCGTCCAAATCCATGACGGGGTCCTTGCAGTCGTCACCGCAAGCGTATGAACCCAGGCACATGTCGTAGCCATGTCCCAAAGCGTCGTAAACATTGTCGGAAATATTGGAGAGAACGGGGCAAGTACCATAGGACTTGTTTGTTGTAACGACGGAATTAACCTGGTCGTCAACAGTAGTAACGATGGTGTCTGTGGATTTGATAATCAGAGGAATGTACAAGGCACCCTTAATACCAATATTGCCCACATTGGTAAGTTCACTGCCGCTACCATCAATTTTCACCAATAATTGGCCTGCGTTGGATGTTAACGGAAGCCAAGATTGAGCTCTGTTGCTGGGGGCTACTGCAGTGCCGTACCAGCTGGCGTCCAGTTTGGATTTGGGGTCAATGGGATACCAACCGTGTCTGGAATCCTTGGTGTTGTAGTAATCGGTGTAGAAGGCTTCGGCGCATGCATCGAGCTGCACAGACGTTACGGTTGTAATTTTGTCATTGCCCTTATAGGTGACTGTGGTGGTGCAGAAACGGGATACGTTAATGTCCTTTGTTGCGGTGAAGAGCAAACAGTCAGTATTGCGGCCTCTCTTGGAGAAGTAACTCGATTCCCATACGCGATAAGTGAGGGTCAAACGAATGATTGTGGAGCTGACCTGGCTAAGGTTGGCGAGTGCGCTGACGATAACCTTTCCGCCGTCACCAGTATGGATGTCACCATCACCATAAATGGAATTGTATTTCTTTACGATGGCGTTGCCCTTATTGCCGAGGAATTCAAATGTTTCCACGAGGTTCGTTTTTGTTGTTACGCCCGCTTTTGTTACGGGAGGGAGTACTCTTGGCATAATTTTTTTTCTCAGGACCTTTTGTGTGAGTTTGTCTGTAATTACAGCAAAAATGCAACAGGTCCGTGATTTGCTTTTTTGAAGTAACTACGACAATTTTTAGTTAATTACAATAATATCGTAATCTTTAAATAAGAAATTGTCGATAGGGAGTTATAACTTTCAAAAGTGAAAGTCAATGAGCAGAGGGGTTAAAATAATTTTACTGTGTACTAAACTTAATTTGTACAAACTAACAATGAATTACTTTGTTTATAATATGAATAATGGTGTAATACAAAGTAATACATTGTTGTTTAAAAATCTGAAATTGTAGTGCAAGAGAAAACGGATGTGAAAAATGATCAAAAAAAATTTACAGGCAAATTTTATTTTGTTTGAAAATTTTTTATTAAACAAAAAATCTCTAGACCGAAGCCTAGAGATTTTGTTAGGAAATTTGGTGAATTTTAAACGGCTTTGTACTCGCCTTCGCAATTGCAGAGACTGCCTTGGGACATGCGGCGTGCGAGCTCGATCAAAGTCTGTACGCCAAAGCCGGTAGCGCCATATTCGGTGTACTTCCACTTCTTGGAAACGAAGGCGGTGCCAGCGATATCCCAGTGGGACCATGCGGTATTTGCCGGGAGGAATTCCTGAAGGAACAATGCTGCAGAGATTGCGCCTGCGTCGCTTCCGGTATTCTTCAGGTCCGCAAACTTGTCCTTGAGGGCGTCGGCGTATTCTTCTTCCAGAGGCATGCTCCAGAACTTTTCACAACATTCTTCGCCACAGTTGATCACAGCGCGGGCCAGGTCGTCATCATTGCTGAAGAAACCTGTAACAGCATAACCCAAAGCGCGAACCATGGCACCTGTGAGAGTAGCGAGGTCAATGATGTGGGTTGCTCCGATGAGGCCTGCTTCGGCGAGGCCGTCGCTCAGAACCAAACGGCCTTCGGCGTCGGTGTTGTCCACCATGACAGTCTTGCCGTTCTTTGCGGTAAAGATATCGCCGGGAAGAACGGAGGTGTTGCCGATGGCGTTTTCTGCAAGGCAAAGCACTGCACTTACGCGGAGGGGAAGCTTCAAGGTGGCGATGGCCTGGATGGCTGCCAAGGTGGTGGCTGCACCGGACATGTCGCTGATCATTTCCGGCATGGATTTAGGCGGCTTCAGGCAGAGACCGCCAGTATCGAAGCAAAGGCCTTTACCGACGATGACCAGATGATCTTCGGAGGATCTTTCTTCGCGTTTGCCAGCGTCGGCCTTGGATCCGCGCTTTGCAGCATTGGCTTTTGTACCGTCGTAGCTGAGGGTTACCATAAACGGTGGGCGAGAGCTGCCCTTGCCAACGGTAACGTGACCCATGAAGCCTTCCTTTTCAAGCTGCTTCATGTCACGAACCTTGATGGAGAGGCCGTCAGTATATTTTGCAACGGTCTTTGCACGTTCCACGAAATCTGCAGGCGTCAAATCAGCTGCAGGAGTGTTGATCAAGTTCTTGGCGAGAACGATGGCCTTCTGTTCTACGGCAACGTCTTCCGCAATCTTCTTGAAATCGGAAACGTGTTCGCCAGCGATGATTTCGAAGGTCACTTGGAAGGCTTCTTTCTTAACGCTCTTGTAAGCATCGAACTTGTAGTCTGCGTAGGCGAGGCCGTGGGCAATGGATTTGAACTGCTCGTTAGCGGCGTCAGCAAGCATAATGCTTACTACGGGAATCTGCTTCTTTGCAGCTCGTTGAGCCAAGCGATATGCTGCCATGCGCAAGTGATCGAGACTGGAGATGCCTCGTTCTTTTGCTGCATCTACAAAGATGGTGGGCTTGCCTTCAATTTCAAGGAATTCCAGATCATCAAAGACTCCGTCCTTGATTCCGGTCAGCACGGAATCTACTTGCTTTTCGCCTTCATTAGAAAGTACTGCAGAAAATTGGACAGATTGTTTTACATAAAAGAGGGCGGAGGCGTTTGCCTTGCCGGATTCTTTAGCTACGATATTCAGTTTCATATTTGATAATGTAGAAAAAAACGCTTTTTTTGCACCTAAAAAAGGTTTTTTGACAAAAAAAGTTGATTTTGTGCAACCTTAGACGGGTTTTGATAATCAAAACATTGTATATTTTTCGTAAACATTGAAAAGGAGGATTTTTATGAATATTCGTTTCACTAGCATTATGGCTGTGCTGGCTACTGCTGCTACAGTCTTTGCTGCAGAACCTGCAGCACCTGCTGCTGAAACTGCACCGGCCCCGGCACCCGTAGCTGTTGAAGCTCCGACTCCTGCCGCTGAACCCGCTGTTGCACCTGTCGCGGAACCGGCCCCTGTTGCTGAAGTTGCACCTGTCGCTGAATCCGCAGCTCCTGCTGAAGAACCGGCTCCCGTTGCAGAAGCACCTGCTGCTGATGCAGCTCCCGCTCCTGTTGCTGTTCGTGGTGGCCAGTCTTCTGCTCAGCCCGTCAAGACTGTTTATATCGAATCTCGTCCGGCTCCGAAGACCGTTTTCGTTGAACAGACCGAACGTCCCAAGAAAACGACCATGGATCGTCTCCAGGGTTATGAACCGCAGGAACTTTCCTTTGGTGTTCAGGCTTTCGTAGGCTCCTTCTTCTTCAAGGAAGATGTATTTGACTTCGATATGTCCGGCATTAGCTGGCGCGTTGGTTTGCATACCAATATTCCTTTGAATACTTACACTTCTGCTTTGAAGATTGGTTTGCTCTTTGAACAGAGCGAAGCTTCTACCAGCGATGATAACTACTACAGTACTTCTAGCAAGATCAAGCAGAATAAGTTGAGCATTCCGGTTCTCTTTGACTTCAAGGGCCCTCGTTCCTTTGTTTCCTTCGGCATTGGTACCAGCGTAGGCATTCCTCTGACCGATACCTTCTCCTTTGTAGACAAGAGCAAGGCTAAGCACAAGTTCGATATGATTGATGCTGAACAGCGTTCTTCTATTGACTGGAACCTCCTTCTTGGTCTTTCCATTCGCCCGAACAAGTTGCTGAGCTTCGATATTCGTTACGAAATGGGTCTCAACAAGCTCTATGAAGACGAATATGATTACGGTCTGGACAATCCCGCCAGCTCCTTCATTATGGGTCTTTCCTTCTACGTTCTCTAGTAGGTTATGTTAATTCCTGCAATTGCTGTTATCATTGGTTTAATAGTTCTCGTCTGGAGTGCAGACAAATTTGTGGACGGCGCCGTTGGCGTCGCCCGCTTTTGTGGTATGAGCACCTTGCTTATCGGCATGGTAATCGTAGGGTTCGGTACCAGCGCTCCTGAAATGGTTGTTTCCGCCCTTTCTGCTGTGCAGGGAAATCCAGAACTAGCCCTAGGTAACGCCTATGGTAGCAACATTGCGAATATCGCCTTGATTCTCGGTGTGACGGCCTTGATTTCTCCGATTCTTGTTCAGAGATCTGTCCTTAAGAAGGATTTGCCGTTGCTTATTGGGGTAACGGCTCTTTCCATCATTTTGCTTTTGGATGGTTCTGTTTCCCGTGTTGACGGTATTGTTTTCCTGTGTGTTTTCTTCGGCGTCATGGGTTTCAATATCTGGCAGGAAAAGAGAAACGCAGCTAAGGCTGAGAACGTCACCAACGAAGGTGCGGATGATCTGCCGATGAGCCTCGGCAAGTCCATCGGTCTTCTGGTTCTCGGTATGGCTCTTCTGGTGGCAAGCTCCCGTGCCTTGGTCTGGGGTGCTGTAGAAATTGCCCGTAGCCTTGGTGTTAGCGATCTGCTTATTGGCCTCACCATTGTGGCAATCGGAACGTCCCTTCCTGAATTGGCAAGTTCTATTGCTGCGGCTCGTAAAGGCGAAGACGATCTTGCTGTGGGAAACATTATCGGTTCCAATCTTTTCAATACCTTGATGGTGGTGGGTATTGCTGCAACCATTGCTCCTATGGGCGCTATTGAACAGGATGTTCTCTACAGGGATATGCCGTTGATGGCAGTGCTTACCTTGTCGCTCTTGGCGTTGGGCTTCCGTCGCAAGGGTGATGGTCGCATCAATCGAATTGCCGGTGTTATCCTGTTGCTGGTTTATGTTCTGTACTTGTTGAACTTGATTCTAAAGGCTACAGGCTACTGGCCGTTCTAAAAAAAGAGTTATGGATCGCGAAGTTCCAGACGGGATTTTGTAAGTTTAAAAAAGAACGCTCCTGAAAATCAGGGGCGTTCTTTGCATAGATTCGGGTTTTGAGTACTTTGCTAGCGCGTCGTAATTCGTAACTCGTAATTCGGAATTAAACTGGCGGGAAGAAGATGTAGGCGATGGCGATGGCGGCTATGACGCCAACGGCATCGGCGATGAGGGCGCATGTTACTGCGTGACGGGTCTTCTTGACGCCTACGGAACCGAAGTAGACAGCGATGATGTAGAAGGTGGTGTCGGCGGCGCCCTGGAACATGCAGCTCAAGCGACCGGCGAAACTATCGGGTCCCAGGGTCTTCATGGCGTCGATCATCATGCCGCGGGCACCACTGCCGCTGAGCGGTTTCATAATGGCGGTGGGGAGGGCGGGAACAACATCATTGCCGATTCCGAATACGCCTAACAGCCAGGAAATACCATTCATCAAAAGGTCCATGGCTCCGCTGGCGCGGAATACGGCTACGCCAACGAGAATTGCAACCAGGTTCGGAATAATCATCACTGCGGTATGGAAACCGTCCTTAGCACCTTCTACAAAGGCTTCGTAGGCTTGGACCTTGCGGTAGCAGGCCAGACCCAAGAATACAACGATAACGCTGAACAGGGCAAGACCGCTAATCAAAAGGCTTGTGGTTCCAATGGCTTCTGCAGTCAAATGACTGAAGTAAATCATAATGGAAATGACGCAAGCGGAAAGGCCGCCCAACCAAGCAACAGTAATAGGATCCTTCAGCTTGACCTTCTGGAAGAAACTGAGGGCAACAATGCCTGCGATGGTGCTAAAGAATGTAGAAAGCAGCAAGGGGAGGAAAACGTCGCTGGGATTGGCTGCACCCATCTGGGCGCGGTAAGTCATAATGCTTACAGGAATCAAAGTCAAGCCGCTTGCATTCAGCACCAGGAACATAATCTGGGAATCACTGGCTACAGACTTGTCTTCATTGGGGTTCAGGTCCTGGAGCTCCTTCATGGCCTTGAGACCCATAGGGGTGGCCGCATTGTCCAGACCAAGCATATTGGCGCTGATGTTCATGAGCATGGTGCCCACCACCGGGTGTCCCTTGGGAATTTCCGGAAAAAGTCTGCTGAAGAGGGGTTGCACGAGCTTTGCGAGAATCTGTACAGCGCCAGCTTTTTCTCCGATTTTAAGTATGCCAAGCCAAAGGCTCAAAATACCGGTAAGACCTAGGGCAATTTCGAAGGCGGTCTTGGACATGTCAAATGCACCAAGAATGGCCTTGTTGAAAATGCCGCTATCGCCAAAGGCTAACCATTGGACCATACAGGCGATGAATGCGCCAAAAAAGAAAACTAACCAAATGACGTTTAAAACCATAGTCTACAATTTAGAATACTCTTTTATAAAAAGAGCCGACTCTTTTGAAGAGCCGGCCTTTTAAGAACCATTTACAGTTTTGTTTATTTTTCAGAAGAGCTGCTGCTCTGAGCTGAGGAACTAGAAGATCTAGCCTTGGAACTGCTGGATTTCGATGTTGCTGTTTTGACTGCGTCTTCCTTCTTGTTGCTGATAACGCCGGTGGCTCCATCCTTGTCTGTGGAGTCGATGCTGCTGACCAAGGCGTCGGCGCTGCAGGCTACGAAGGCGGAAAATGCGATAGCGGAAATTGCTGTGAGGATAATCTTTTTCATATTACGCCGACCTTAGAAATTGATGAAACCACCGAAGGTTGCAAGGAAGTTGTTTCCGTTGAAACCGGCGAGAGGGTTGTTGAAGAATGAATCTGCAATGGCAACTTCGATTGCGTAATTCTTGTACTGGAATCGTGCACCGGCATTTACGTTGACTCGGTTAGCTACCGTACTGAATGCGATAATGTCGGTTGCTGCTTCGTAGAGGTACTCTGTGGAGAATACGTTCCAGGTGTAGCTAGCTCCGCCGAAAACAAACCAGTTCTCGGTGACGGCAAGTTCTGCAAGAATGTTCGGAGTGGTGAAAATACCGAGGCCCAAGTGGTTCTTGCGGACGTAGTTTACGTCGTTTTGAATGTTATCATAGATTGCGACGGGTAATTCGCTGTTCAGACCGAGGAATACACGGGCGTTGTTGGTCTTGAGAACCTGGTAGCCGATGTTGAAGAATGGATCAAGTTCGAAACGAGAGTCCAGGGTTGCGTAATCGGTTTCCTTATTATCTTCGATTTCCGTTTCGGTGAGGTTGTGGCGACGGACTGTCAAGCCTGCTGCCCAAGAGAAAGCCTTTTCCTTGGCAGGGGTGTTGCTCACGACGCCCTTCAAGCTGAGATCCCAGTAATCGCGTTCAAGTTCGCTGTGTGTATGGGTGTCGTGGATGTCGTTTTCTGTGGAAATTTCACTGTTCAAGGTGAGCCAACTTGCGGTAACGGCAAGATCGATATTTCCCAGAGGCATGGAGAATACGGCTCCGAATTCGTCGCCAGCTGAAACGCGGGATTCGCTATAGTCTCGGTTCGAATCGTCACGGAGGACCCATGCCTTGCCGATGGATGCGTATACTTCAGCGCCGAAGGAGGAGGTTGCTAAACCTGCGGTAAGCGTGCCAAGTCCGTTTGAATTTTTGAAATTCAAGAAATAGGTCTTGTTCTCACCAAAGGCGAGAGTTGCATATTCGAGAGTTGGTTCGAGATAAACCAATTTGCTGCCGAACATTTCGTGAGGCTTGGCTACATGGTCTGCGATGGTGGAGGCTGCAGCCTGGTTTCCGACGGTGTTGTAGGCGCGTCCACGGAGAACGTCGAAATTGGCCTTGGCAGTATCGGTGACTGCATCCAAGGCGAGTTCGGAAGATTCTATAGCTGCGGGAGCTTCTTCTGTTGTTGCTGTGGAATCGGCAACTGAAAGAGGTGCTTCTGCTGCAGGAGCCGGTGCCATAGTGGCGCTGTCTGCGGGTGCTTCTGCGATTGCGGTTGCTTCTGCAGGTGCTGATGTCATTTCGGCTGGCGTTGCAACTGTTTCGGACGTTTCCTGTGCTACGACGGCAGACAGTGCCATGCAGACTGCAACGGGCATCAATTTAAAGTTCATGTTCTCTCCTTTTTTAACACCCCTAAAGTTAGTTAATCTTTGAATAAAAAAAAGGTGGACTTTCGTCCACCTCTAAAGCTTTCTGGAAAATTCCCTATTAGAAAGTAAGGAACAAACCAAGCTGACCGACAAGGCCTGCCCATGCTGCAGAACCCAGAGCGTCGGCAACAGTTGCTTCCACGATGAGGTTCTTGTAGTTGAAGCGAACACCGGCATTAGCCATGGTGTGGCTGGTCTTCATATAGTTGTCGGAGATGTCGGTGGTGCCCTGTTCTTCGCCACTGTGACCGAATACGCACCATTCATAGGTTGCGCCAGCGGAGAGAATCCAGTTTTCGTTGAGGACGATTTCAGCGAGAACGTTGGGGCTGGTGAACAGTTCCATGGTGAAACGGTCGTTTACGTCATAGAAACGTACCGGGAGACGAGAGTTCAAACCAGCGAGGACCTGAGAATTTTCGGTAGAGAAAATCGGGAAGGCCACGTTGAAGCTGGGCTGAATCATGAGGTAGTCGTTGTCGTGAGTAACTTCGGTGTTTGCACCGGCGTTTTCAGTTTCAGTAGTGCTGACCTGCTTCATGATGCCCAAGCCTGCAGACCAGAAGATGTTCTTTGCGATAGGAGAGTTGGACACGGTTACGTTAAGGCCGATATCCCATCTGTCGTTGGTGATTTCCTGGGCCGGAGTTTCGGTGTCTTCTTCGTCAGCAAAGTTGATCCAGAAGAGGTTTGCAGCCAAGTCGAGAGCACCAAAGTTCATACCGAACTTCAGAGCCAAAATGTCGCCTGCGCCATAGGTGGAGGTGCTGGCTTCGTTGTTGTTCAATTCTTCGGAATGCCAGTTCTTGTCGATACCGAGATCAATGCCGAAGCCCATAGCACCGAGAGAAGCGCCGAGGGTAAGGATACCGACGTCGGAGTCTTCGACATCGCTATTGCTGAGGCCGCCAAAGAAGGTGATGCCACCCATGGTCAAAGCCAAAACGCCCTGTTCGCCAGACGGTTCGATGTAGATAAGGTTGCTGCCGGCCATCTTGTAAAGAGAAGCCATGTTGCTACCGATAGTAGCTGCACCACCTTCGTTGCCAACCAGGTTGTATGCATTGCCGTGGAGAACGTCGAGACCCTTGGCTTCTGCCTTGGGAGCTTCCTTCATTTCCGGAACTACCGGGGCGGGAGAGGATTCTTTCTTGGATTCGACAACTTCAGTGGTTTCTTCTTCGTCGTCTTCGTATTCGTCTTCGTCGTCCTGAGCAACTGCTGCGGTGAAGGCCAATGCAGAAACGAGGGTGATAATCTTGAAGTTCATGATAACTCCTTTTAAAGATGTGGTTAGGATTTCCGCCCTTAAATATAGAAAGGAGTGATGAATTTCATAGTTTCTATTTTAGTAAAAAAAAGTAAGTGAAAACATTTGTTTAAAAAAAACGATAAACACCCGACTTTTTTTAGTCGGGTGCTTACTTTGTAAATAAAACTAAAGAAAAATTAGTTTACTTGGATTACTTTTTCGGTTCGATCTTTTCCATGCCGCCCATGTAGGGACGCAGCACTTCAGGAATCAAGAGAGAGCCGTCCTTCTGCTGGTAGTTGTCGCAAATGCCAACCATCACGCGAGGAGTTGCAAGGCCAGAACCGTTCAAGGTGTGGATGAAGGTGTTCTTGCCATTGATCTTGGTCTTGATGTTTGCACGACGAGCCTGGTAGTCTTCGAAGTTGGAGCAACTGGAAACTTCAAGCCACTTCTTTTCCACCGGAGCATAGACTTCCAGGTCGTAGCACTTAGCTGCACCGAAACCGAGGTCGCCCTTGCAGAGAGCCAGACGGTGGTAGGGGAGGCCAAGCTTTTCCAGGAGCATTTCGCCAAAGCGGGTCAGTTCTTCGTGATCTTCGTAGGAGTGTTCCGGATGAGCGAAGTAAACCATTTCAACCTTGTTGAACTGGTGGAGACGGAGAAGGCCGCGGGTGTCCTTGCCGTAGGAACCTGCTTCGCGACGGAAGCAAGCGGAGTAAGCGCAGATGCGCTTCGGCAGTTCGGATTCCGGAATGACTTCGCCAGAGTAGAGGTTGGTCAGAGGAACTTCTGCGGTCGGGATGAGGAACAGGTCGTCATCCTTGTCGCAACGGTACATGTCTTCTTCGAACTTCGGGAGCTGACCGGTACCACGCATGGTATTGCGGGTAACGAGGTACGGCGGAGTGAATTCTTCGAAGCCAGCCTTCTGGTGTTCGTCCAGGAAGAACTGGATGAGGGCGCGTTCCAGGCGAGAGCCGAGACCGCGGTAGACCGGGAAGCCGGAACCGGAAATCTTTGCGCCACGTTCAAAGTCAAAGATGCCAAGACGTTCGCCGAGGGTCTTGTGGTCGACGCGTGCGAAGTCGTCGTTCTTGGTGTAGTAGTCAAAGGGAATCGGACCGTCTTTTTCCACCTTGTTGTCGCTGGAGTCCTTACCTTCGATGGAGCGAGGAGCGATGTTGGGAACGTGCATAAGCATTTCGGTCTGCTTGTATTCCAGTTCCTTCAGCTTCTTGTCCATTTCGTCGATCTTGTTGCCCAGTTCGCGAGTTGCAGCCTGTGCAGCGTCGGCGTTTTCGCCCTTCTTCTTCAGTTCACCGATGAGCTTGGACTGAGCGTTACGTTCGCTCTTGAGGCGTTCCACTTCGGTGAGGAGGGGGCGGCGTTCTTCGTCGATGGCGAGAACATCGCGCAGGCTCACGGTCGTATACTTCTTTTCGGTTTCAGCAATATAGTATTCCGGATTTTCGCGGATTTTCTTAATGTCAAGCATGTTATGCCTCGGTTAGATAAAATTTTACGGGTGAAAAGATAGTAAAAGGTTCCTACGCGGGGGAGGTGGTTCTCCACAAAGTGGGCAATTCTCACTATGGCTCAGAGAGCCAAGTGTTCATTAGTCACAGCTCCGGAAACCTAAAAAAGACAAGTATTCCCAAAAAATAATCCGGTAAGGTAAACTTTGTAATTGAATCTTTACGAAGTTTTACTGTTGTATAACCTTACAACGTTAATTGGCGCACATGAGGCGCTCTTCTGTAATTTGTACGTAGATTTAAATTGACAGTGTTTTGGAGTGTAACACAATAAAGAAAGGCCGGAAAATGGGTCGGCCTAAAGGAAGGTTGGGTAAATGAGAATTCTTGTGTTGCTGCTTCTCGCAGCATCGCTTTCTTTTGCACAGTGGGGCGGCTTCGGCGGCGGAAAAACACTGAGCGATTATAAGCAGATGACTGTTTCTGGCAGAACAATCTACGTGTATGCACCGAGTGGGCTTTCTCCCAAGAGCCCCTTGCTCCTTTCCCTGCATGGCATGGATCAAGATCCTAAATACCAGCAGGAAAACACTCATTGGGAAGCCGTGGCCGATACAGCTGGTTTCGTCGTCGTTTATCCTAGAGGTGGTACAGGATTTTCAACCTGGGATATTAGCGGTGATCAGGACACCAAGTGGGTATTGGCCATTATTGACCAAATGGTCAAGGATTATGATATCGACGCCAAGCGTGTCTATCTGTCCGGCTTCTCCATGGGAGGCATGTTTACCTACCATTCCATGGGCAAGATTGCTGATAGAATCGCTGCATTCGCTCCCTGCTCCGGTTACCTGATGGGTGGCGCAGGTGTCGCCATGCGTCCGGTTCCTATTTTCCATTCCCATGGAACTGACGATAGCGTCGTAGGTTATAGCGGCCTTGAAAATAACCTGGGTAGCTACCGTAAGCAGTTCAATTGCCCTGCACAGGCTGAAGTTCAGCAGAACTATCCCCACGAAGGCGGCAAGGCCGACCTTTACACCTGGGGCCCCTGCGATGGCGGAGTCTATGTAAAGCACCTCAAGCTCTACAGCCGCGACCATAATCCGGCAAAGACCGAAGTTTCCGATATTTGGAACTTTGTGAAGAATTATTCCTTGGATGGTGTTGCCGAACCGATCGTTGTTCCCACCGACAGAGATACAGTTTTCAATGGAACGTTCTCTGATTCCTTGAAACTTGCCGGTTGGGCCTTGACGGTACATAGTGGCGACGGCTCCTTGAAGCATACCAATGGTACTGCCGAAATCAACGTGGCTAAAACGGGCACCAACGCCTATGATGTCCAGATGATCCAGAAGGGCATGCACTACGAAAAGGGCCAAAGCTACAAGCTGGTGTTTGATGCATACGGTTCTGTGGCAAGAACTCTGGAAGTGAACTTGGAAAAGGATACCGATCCGTGGACCAGTTACCTTGGCGAAGCAAAGACCTTTGACTTGAGTACTGAAAAGAAGTCCTACGAAATACAATTCACCATGACGGAACCCACCGATGATAATGGCCGTATTTCCTTTAATGCTGGCCTGGCTACGGGTAGCGTATACATCGACAACGTTGTGTTGACCAAGATCGACAAGATCGAGGACAAGAAGGATCCCACCTTGAGCATTGCTGTGGGTGCCTTGATGCAGTCTACAGAAAGTACCTTCAGCGTTTACGATATGAAGGGTGCTTTTGTGACTAAGTTGAAGTGCTCGGGCTTGAATGCTGTTCAGGCTCAGCTGAATTCAATGAAGCTGAACAAGGGCTTGTACGTTGTCAAGAACGGCTCTGTTAACAGAATCTTCTCTGTGAAATAGATAGGATTTTTTGGGTGTTAAGAACGAAGTCCATGGCGTGTTGCCATGGACTTTCTTTTTGAAATATTTGTGTTTTATTTAATCAAAACTTTGTGGGATGCATTTCCCGTTTTGATGATGTAGGTTCCGGAACGTTTTGCCTGGATTTGAACGGAACCTGTGGAGATTGTTCTGTTGATAATGTTTCCATTAAGGTCTAGAATGGTAATCTCTCCTGAGAAGCTTTCTATGAAGATGCTTGTTCCCTGGGTTGAAATTTTTGCCTTTGCAATGCTTGTCTTAAATAAAGCTTCTGTTCCTGAAGATGATTCAACAGAAGGTTCGTTGGAGGAACTGGATTCGGCGGGAGTATCGGTGGAACTTGAACTTGTTATAGTTTCGGACTTGCCCTGAATGCCGTTGGCGATAATCTGGGCCAATTCCTTGGCTCCTGTTTCATTAGGGTGGACCACATCGTCTAGCAACCATTCCAACTTGTTAAATTGAGAATGCAAGTCTATGATGGCAACACCTTTCTTGGTGGCCACTTCCTTGATCAATGGATTGATTTGGTTAACGATTGCCGTATCGACAATTCCCCATTCAACATTTTGTGCGTAGGGTTGTAAAGTGGCGATAATTCTTGGGGCTTGCGGCTGGTGCGCGAAAGTATCTATAAGGGCTTCGTAGTCCTTGTACATTTCATCCTTGTAGCTGGGATTGTACATGTAGTTGTAGCCGGAAGAACTTCCTTGACCATCGTAAAAATATTTACTGTCGTTTGTTCCCAGTTCAATGACCACAATATCTGGCGCGAATTCGTAGGCGGCATTGAATTTAGGCGAGTTCCAGTAAGATTGACTAGATGCCTTGTGGAACATCTGGCTAGAATGACCGAAGTTTTCCACTTTGTAGTCGCTGCCCAGCATATCTTGTAGGTGCTCTGGGTATTTTTTCTTGTCCCAGATGCCGTAGCCTTCGGTAATGCTGTTGCCGACGCAGGCAACCTTGGTGATGGCCTGAGCATTAATGGCGAGTGCGGCGATAGCGCCAGCGAAAACGAAAAACTTTCCCATACAAACCTTTTATTGTTATGTTCACAATATAAACATTAATCAACTGCTTTTAAATTTTCTAGTATTTAGGTATGCTGAAATCGTTGAGAACATCACAAGCTTTATGGACCGCCTTGTTGGCTTTGGTTGTTTGCGCTTTGTCTGGCTGCTATAGCTTTACCGCCAGTACCTTGCCCAGCCACATTAGAACTGTAAATATCCATGAAGTTGATGATAAGACTATGGATCCGGTGCTTGCCAATGATATCCGTGCTGGTGTTGTTGACATGTTCAAGAAGAATGCCGGTGGTGTCCGTATTGTGAACGGTGAAGCAAATTCCGATTTTGAAATTGTCTTGTTGAGTTATTCTAATAAGCCGGAAAACTATAACAGTAACAGCGATGTGGAAACTTATCGTGTGACAATCCGTGTTAGCGTGAAGTTCTACGATAATGTGAAGGAACGTATTATTTACGAATCCAAGTCCCTGTCTGCTGAAGGTGTTTATGACGTGCAGGCCAACGAAACTGAAGACCGCCATGGTCAGGCCCGCGCCATCGAAAAACTCCAGGATCTCATCATCACCAACGCTTTAGCCAAATGGTAGCGAGGTGAGTGTTGCGAAAATGAGCTAGCTCATTTTCATAACCGAACCGAAGCTAACAAAACCGCGAAGCGGTTTTCAATGGTAGCAAGCCGAACGCCGACAGCCCCTAAAATCCTAAAATAAAAAAGCTTGCCAGTTTGGAGCCTGACAAGCCTTGGGTTTTTGCTTGGTTTCGATGAGGACCAAGCAGGAGGTTGGTTTGGAGTACTTATAAGATACGTTTTGCAAAAACGAAAAAGCGACTTTTTCTTGATGAAAAAGTCGCCTTTTTTTTATAAAATTTCAATTTAGAGGCGAAATGGAACTTTTAGGCCCACTTTTTTGAAAAGCTAGACAAAGTCCTGCCAATGGACCGGCTCTTCGTTCAGCAAAGCTTCGGTCAGGGTACTCCCCTTGTAGGTGAGCTTCAGGCTAAAGAAGGGCTCGCCTCGTTCCAGCAGAGCTAGGAAAATCAGGTCGCCATCCCAATGGGGAAGTTTTGCCACGTCAGCCTTCGGGACCCATTCCAGATTACCTTCGTCACATTCCTTGATTTCGCCAGTCCATTCCGTGGCGGTGAACAGGTGCATGAACTCCGTCTGGTCCATGCCATCGCTAATGAAGGTGACGATGCCGCGGTACTTTGGCTTGATGAGGGTGAGGCCTGTTTCTTCCAGAGCTTCGCGCTTGATGCAATCTTCGGGGGATTCCCATTCCTCGAACTTGCCGCCAATGCCAATCCACTTGTCCTTATTGATGTCGTTCTTCTTCTTGACGCGGTGGAGGAGCAAGTATTTGTCGTCTTGTTCGATGTAGCAAAGGGTAGTGTTGATCATTAGCGAGCCTCGAACTTTTTACGCAGATGGTTGATCAAGGCGTAGGCAATGGGGGTGGCGCAAATGGCTTCAATGACAAGCTTGCCAGGGAACTGCACCACGATCATGGTGATCAGGTCCTTGACGGGAACGGTTCCAGCAAAGGCTATCAAAACGAAAATGGAGGTGTCTACGATGTAGCCAAAGACGGAAGAACCGATGGTGCGGACCCACAGCATTTTGCGACCGGTCTTTTCACGGATCTTCACCATGGTCCAGGAGTTGGTCAATTCGCCCAGCAGGAATGCCACCAGGGAGGCGACAGTAATGCGGGGAACAAAACTGAAAATGGTGGAGTAGGCACTGGCGGTTTCTTCGGTAAAGTCCGGGTAGGGAAGGGTTGTTCCTACGAAGGTGAATACCGCCATGAAAACCTGGCAGAAGAAGGTGAGCCAAATGACCTTGCGGGCGGTTTTGAAACCCCAGATTTCTGTGAGCACATCGCCCAGCATGTAGGCCAGGGGGAATGTGATGGTACCTGCATCAAAGATGGTAATGCCGCAGACAGACAGCAATTTTACCGCCATCACGTTGGACGTGAGGTAGCATGCCACCATAAGGCCGGCGATTACGACGAGGGGAGAAAAAGGGTCGCGCTTCGCACCGATATCGAATTCATTATCGGCGGGATTTGCTGCGGTTTTGTCAAGGTTTTCCGTAACTTGAGTCATGGATGTAAAGATAGAATTTTTAGAAAGCTACGTTATTCTTGCCGCTGTTCTTTACCTTGTAAAGCATCTTGTCGGCATTGATAATCCAAGCGTCGATATCCTGGCCAGGAACGTATGTTGCAACGCCAGCGGAAATGGTGAAATGGACTTTTTCGTTCTGGGCAGAGACGGTTGCTTCGCCGACCTGCTTGACCAAATCTTCCAAAATGCGGGGAGAAACGATGTCGGCCTTTCCGCAGATAAGGAATTCTTCGCCACCCCAACGGCTTATGGTACAGTTGGCGCAGTGCTTTTTCATGATGGAACTGAGGCGTCCAAGGACCCGGTCGCCGGTGGCGTGGCCATACTTGTCGTTGATCTGCTTGAAGTCGTCAACGTCGATCATGGCGACCCAGAGCTGGCTGGATTCCTTGCTTTCTTCCACGATTTTTTCAAGGCAGGTCATCATGTGGTAACGGTTTGCCAGTCCGGTAAGTGCGTCGTAGTCCGCTTGTCTCTTGAGCTTCTCTTCGTTTCCCAGGATAATCTTGATAGTTAGCTGAGAGAAGGTTATCAAGAAGAAGCAGACGCTGGCCAAATTCAAACCGAGGAAGAGCAAAGCCGGGGCTTGCTCTGTAGGATAAATGGGACCGTGCTTGATGGAGTACAGCGAAGAAAGAACACAGCAAAGAGTGATGAATATTGCCCAGAAGTTTGGCTTGGGGTCTTTTCCGCCAAACTTAGTGGTCAAGTACTTGATGTAGTAAATCAGCGGGATGGTGGACATGGAGTACAGGAAGAACCCGTAGTCGAATCCGAGGTAGACCGTGCAGATGCTCATGTACAAGGTCAGCATGGTGTAGGTGGACCATGTGACCGGAATGAACTTGAACCTTCGGATAAAAAAGTAGTGTACGAGGTAGACGATTGCAACAAAAATGGAGTAGTAGACCAGGAACATTGCTCCGATGGCATAATAAATACCCATCATCACAACGACAAGGGCCGCGATGATTGTATTCTCGATGTAGGCGAGTCTCCGGATATCTTTTATGTTGTTGACAGACATAAAGTTCTCCACTTCATACTCGTAATGTAGTATTTACTTTTTTAATGTGGACTTGTTTTTGTTAAAAATGCGAAAAAATGAATTGATATGGGGATATTTTATATTGTAACTTGTAATAAAGGTGCTTTTATTCGTGTATTTCCAGCGGTAATCCGTCGGGATCGCTGAAGAAGGTCATCTTCTTGCCGGTATAATCGTCAACGCGGACAGGTTCCGTTGCGATTCCTAAGGCGTTCAGCTCAGCGACGGTGGCATCCACAGATTCTACGCGGAACGCTAGGTGACGAAGGCCGTTTGCCTCTGGGTAGCTGGGGCGGGGCGGCCTTCCTGGAATGATGAACAGCTCCAGCTCCATGCCGTCCAGCTGCAAGTCGATCTTGTAATCCCCACGTTCTGCGCGGTAATTCTCGCGGATGATTTTAAAACCCAGAAGGTCCACATAAAAATGCCTGGACTTCTCGTAATTGCTGCCGATGATAGCGATGTGATGGACTTGTGTAAGGTTCATAATGAAAATCTTATAAGTTCTTTACGCAGCGGACGTAGGCACCCGTGTACTTGTGCCCATTGTCTTTATCAAAATGGTTGCTGTAGTTGTGAATGGCCCAAAGCCAGGCAAATTCATAGGGGTAAATTGTTCCTGACACATCGTATTCCGTGGAACTCATGAATAACGCCTCGGTGCCTTCATTTCTGTAGTATCCGTGATAATCGTAGGCTCCGCCATACTGGTTTTGAAAGTAAATTAAGTAATCAGGATATTCCTTGATGAATTCATTCAGCTGATTCCATTCTTCGTAGCTGGGGAGGTGAGAACCTTCGGGGCAGATTCCCTGGTGTGGCTCTATAGTCGTTCCGTATTTCTTTCTATCGTAAGAAATGTCAATGCCCATGGCCATGGACCAGGTGTAGATGCGTCCGTATTTTTCGCAGTTTTCTGGATAGTCTTCATAGCAGGAACTTCCATTGACGTCAACATTAAGGTTCCTGGTCATCCATTCTTGGTTTCCGATTCTGACAAAATCCTCTTCTTCGCTGCTGCTGGAAATGTCTTTGAAGGAAGAACTTGAAGATAGTTCTACTGACGAGGAACTGCTCTTTTCTGACGAAGAGCTCATCAACGTTTCTGATGACGAACTGGAGCTTGCCAAAGAGGAACTTGATGTTACGCTGGAGGAACTTTCTTCAATGTCATACTTTGCGTCGCCACGGAGGGGGTGGGGGGCTACACCTTCGTCTAGGCATGCTGACAAAAGGAAGGCGCTCACAAAAAGAAAGACGCAAATGTAGAAATGCGGCAAAAGTTTATGGAGCATTCTTGCCCTCCGCGTTTCCTTCAACAGCAGGTTCACCGGAACAGGGATATTGCTTGAACCATTCTCGGGCGAGTTCCGTGGAATGAGTCTCGCCGCAAATGTCGCCATTGACCTTTGGCACCTGAGGGTTGAAAATCTTAAGGGCGGTGTAGAAACCTAGGGCGGTTACGGCACTGACGATGAGTCCCCCTGTTGCACTTCCTGTTAAAAGTCCACCAGGTAGGAACATTAGGGCGCCTTCCAGCAAGGAGGTTCCCAGGAAGCCCCTCATTTTCGCTTCGTCGCAGTAATCAATGTCTGCAAGAGGAAGCTTTACGACAGAAGAATCCTCTTTTTGCCTCAGGAGAACTTCATCTGTGGTTTTGTCGTAGCAGATTCCGTTGGATGGTACTGCCTTTACAGTGTCATCTACGGCTTCCTTAATCTTGTAAAGGAATGCGGTGACCTTGGTGGAATCCTTGATTCTGAACCACCTGTAGTCAATGTTCTTGATGCCGAGACTGCTGTCGGATACGCTCTCTATGTGATTTTTGCCTGCGTCCGACTGAATGCCTGATTTAGGCGGCACTGCAAATTTCGTATTCTCTTGTTTTTCTTTGTTCTCATTTGCCATCTTGCGCATCTGATCGTTGCCGCCAATACCAATGGCACTTGAGAATCCCCAGACACTGATGGTGGCTGCAAAGCGGTTTCGGTTTTCGTCGATGTCACGACCGTAGCGGAACTCAAGTGACATTTTTGAATTTTCAAACTTTCGTGAAACGTAGATGCCTCCGCCCATTTCGGTATAGAACTTGGGACGAGGCCGTGGAAAATCTATGCAAAAAAATTCGCATGCAGCATCATCGACATAGTAGGTTTCGCGACCGTTTCTTGCCACGTGTTCTGTAATGCCAATCTTCCAATTGTCATTTAAAGGAATCTGCTGGATGGCCATAGTCCCGCCGGAATAGTGGAACAGTGAGGAGGATTCGCCTTCCGTTTCGCTATCGGGATAAAAATTGTATATGGGGAAGAGGTTGCTCCAGGTAGTTAAGCCAAAGTATGGCGAAACAAAGCCGCCTTGTAAAAAAGGTGTTAAACTTTGGAAACCCCATCCAAAGGTGAAGTAGCCTCCGCTAATGTAGTTTGCGAAAGTTCCGTCGCCCCACCATTCCGAATGGGAAATGTGGTATTCTTCAGATTTG
Source organism: Fibrobacter sp. (assembly GCA_024399015.1). Taxonomy (GTDB): domain Bacteria; phylum Fibrobacterota; class Fibrobacteria; order Fibrobacterales; family Fibrobacteraceae; genus Fibrobacter. The sequence goes on along the minus strand of JAKSIC010000013.1, from coordinate 2,146 downwards.
TGAGAGTCGTGCCATCCGTTGTCCAGATTGCCTGCGTAGTACGTGAAGCCAACGCTTCTAACGGCATCATCCCTTTTGTAGCTGTCCATGTAGGCTGCTGCCGGAGGCGGACGCATAATGGAACTGCATCCCGAGAGCAGAATTGCAACAACCAAAAATGCAATAACGTGGAGTTTTCTCATATATAAAAGCTCCATGTTAATGCCCAGAAGTAGAAGGGCCTGTCTTCTAGCTGGATTCCGGATTCAATGGATACGGTGTAGCCGCTATGTCCCTTGCTGTTGGTTTCCTTGAGGAATGGAAGGTTTGTATAGCCGGTGAAATCAAATCCGTAGTAAATCGCCCAGTCCTGGGTGTGGAATCCTTTTTGCTCCTTGGGGTTGATCTTTTCTCCTGTGCGGTAGTCCGTTCCGGTGTAGATTTCGTAATTAGATCTGACGAAGTGCATCTGGCGCAAACCGCCGTGCATACCGAAACCCATGCCGTGGTTGTTCATGAACAGCATGGCGCCGCCACCGACGTTCAATGCGCCAGTGAGCATAAAATCGGTACTAAGTTTTAAAGAAGTGATTGCATCATTGGGCTTGCCGAAGTACTTGCCCAGTGATAGTTCGTATGAGGCTGCGACGTAGAAGGGGCCGACCCACTGGACAAAGGTGGGCGTTAAGCCCGCTTCTAGCAAAATTGAGTAGTGGGCGTTCAAAAAGATGCCGCCGCCGAAGGTGTTGCCCTTGTAATTGTAGCCGCCTTCGGTGTTTTCTGTCTTGGGCCAGGTTAAGGTGAAGAGGCTTACATCCAGGCGGAACAACATTCCGCTGATTTTGTCATCAGTGTAATGATTGGATTCGGTCTTTCCAGAAACGTTGCAGGAATCACATCCGCCGCTGCCTGTGGAAAAGTCGATGATTCTGGATGTCCCCGGTGCAATCTGTTTTGCCACCAGTGCATGGGTGGCAAAGTTCTGAGGCATGATGAGGTCATCTGCCCAGGTCGCCCCAGCCAGAACCATCAACACCACACAAAGAACTTTGAACATCTGCATACACTAGAATATAGAATTTGTAAAGCGGATAAAAATGCTGAAAAATTGAAAAAATTCTCAGAAACTGTGTCAAAAAAAATTCTTCGATCCAATATAATACGCAGTGAATCATATAGAAAATCCGCCGACGATATATAACCGAAAAATTCCCCCACCTCCCGAGCCCCTCTCGTAATTGAGAAAAGCCCCCGGTTTCCCGAGGACTTCTCATAATTCATAATTGATAACTCGTAATTCATAATTGAAAAATCCCGAAGGGATTTTTCTAGTGCACTCCGTTGCCTTCCGGTACGTCGCAGGTCACGGCCTTGCCGCCGATTTCCAGAGCGACAGCTGCAGCACCTTCGCCTGCAGTGCAGAACACTTCGCCGTTCTTCACGGAGAGAGCGATCTTTTCGAAATCCTTCAGCTTCAGCTCGCGCGGTTCAGAAGGTTCGATACCCTTGAACAGAGCGCGGTCACCGGGCTTTGCTCCTTCCGGTACTGCTACCAGGCGGCACTTGTGGGATTCGGCTTCCAGGTCGCCTGCGAAGAGCATGCCTGCGCTCATGATACCGCGGAGGGGTGCGGGCTTCAGGTTTGCGAACAAAAGAATCATGCGGTCCTTAAGTTCAGAAGCTTCGTAGCTAGCCTTCAGGCCAGAGCAAACGGTGCGGAGTTCACCTTCGCCTGCGTCCACCTTCAGTACGTAGAGGGACGTTGCATCCGGATGGTCTGCCACTTCAACGATCTTTGCTGCGCGGAGGTCCATGGCGGCAGGAACGTCTGCTGCGGTGAGCGGCTTGTTCTGCTTGGGCTTCTGCTGCTGTTGCTGCTGAGGCTTCACTTCTTCGTCGATGCGGGGGAACAGGGGCTTGCCTTCGCCGAAGGCTTCGCCACCCTTCATCAGGCCCCAGACCAGGTCTTCGGCGCTAGTGAACTTGGTGCCCAGCATCTTGAGACCTTCTTCAGCCTTGGTGGGAATCACCGGCCACAGCATGCAGAGGCTGAGGCGTACGGCTTCGGCAGCCACATAAAGAACAGTTGCCAATTCATCCTTGGCGGCAGGATCCTTGGCCAGCTTCCAGGGAGCCTTGATTTCAAAGTAGCGGTTGATGCTACGGA
>JAKSIC010000012.1 GCA_024399015.1 Fibrobacter sp. | reverse complement strand
AAATTCCGTCACTAAACGGATAAACATACTTGTACTGCTTACGGTATTCCGCAAGTTTCTGCGGATTGGCCTTCAAATCTAGGGCCATGGCCCTAAACTGAATTTTGTTCATTTCACCTCCTATCGGTTAAAGAGAAAGGCAGGCTTTAATGCCCGCCTTCTATAACACGCAGGAAATGTCTGGAACGACCCCATGTTTTTTGTAAAAAAAGTGCAAAAAAGAACCCCAAGGCACTCGCCCCGGGGTTCCCCACACAACACAACGTTTGAGGATCCTGACTTTTGAGATCCTACCTATATATCGGATTTAATTTCGTAGTTGTCAAAAAAATATTGTTCAGCACAAAAAAATTTCGTTCTTCATAAAAAATCGGAGCATCATTTCAGTTTTAAAATGGAACTTTTCTAAAAGTCGGAGCGCCAGTTCAAATTTAAAACGGAACTTTTCCAAAAGTCGGAGCATCATTTCAGTTTTAAAATGGAACTTTTCCAAAAGTTGGATCACCATTTCAATTCCAAAATGGAACTTTTCCAAAAGTCGGAGCGCCATTTAAATTCTAAAACGGAACTTTTCCAAAAGTCGGAGCGCCAGTTCAATTCCAAAATGGAACTTTTCTAAAAGTCGGAGAGTCTTTTCAAATTTAAAACGGAACTTTTCCAAAAGTCGGAGCGTCATTTAAATTTTAAAACGCAACTTTTCCAAAAGTCGGAGAGTCTTTTCAATTTTAAAACGGAACTTTTCCAAAAGTCGGAGCGCCAGTTCAAATTTAAAACGGAACTTTTCCAAAAGTCGGAGCACCATATCAAATTCAAAACGATGCTCCTCAAAAAAATTGAATGACAACAAAAATACATTGTCATACAATGGTCAAAACGTGACACAAACGTGACAAAACTAGCATAAACTTTTACACAATCGTGACCATCTGTGACATTCGAACTTCGTAGTTTATTCTCAAGGCCGACGCGGAACACCCAAACGGTGAACACGAAAGCTGAAACATAAACAAACTCTCAAAACGAGGTTACTAATATGAAAATGATTACTTCTATCACCTTCTCCCTCCTCCACAACGACGAATTCAAGGGCCTCCATTCCGAAGGCGTGAATCTCGCCAAGGCAATCACAGACAAGGATGTTCAAAAGGCTGTCGCAGAATACGAAAGTTCCGTGAATGCTCTTTCCGAATTCCTGAAGGCAAGCTTCACCGACTCCATGGAAAAGAAGGCTCATGATCTTGACATCGAACGAAACGATATTTACGTGGCGAGCCGCAAGGTGGCTATGGCCGCCACCAAGATTCCCGATGCAAGCGTCGCTGAAATCGGCGAACAGATCAGCAAGCTGTTCGATTCCACCCCCTCCCCCATCAAGGCGAACCAGGCGGAATCTACAGGTATCTTCGACAGTATCATCCAGGGGCTCAAGGTATTTGACGAAGAAAAGCTCGCCGCCTGCGGATTCAAGGAATGGGCAGAACGACTCGAAACAGCAAACCGTCAGTTCATGGAAGCCGATCTCGCCAGATTCTCCAAGCGCTGCCAGAAGGAAATCGAGAACTGCAAGATTTTGCGCGCCGCCTGCATCAAGGCATACAACATCTTGGTAGGTGCGGCATTCTTCAAGGCTGCCGAAGGAAGCGAAAGTTGCAGCAACTTCCTCGAATGCATGGACAAGCTTGTAATCGCAAAGAAGGTGCAGCTCAAGATGCGCCAGAAACCTAAAAAGAAGGAAAAAGCAGAAAACGCTGCGACTACCGAAGCCACAGAAACTGCGGCGAACAATGAAGCGGCGAACAATGCCGCCCCCACCACGGACAATGATTCCACGGTGGGTGTAGAAAATGCAGCATGATCTACACTATACATATAAAACGTTAGAAGGAGATATTAGTCCCGGCTTCAAGCGAAGTCGGGATGTTTTTTATATATATTTTCAAGGATTGTAAAACTTTTGGGGAGTTTATATGAGAACAAATCGTTTCTTGACCACGGCTTTTGTTGCAGCACTGGCAGGTTCCATGCTTGCGGGCTGTTCTTCCGATGACCCGGCCTCTCCGGGCAATCAGGTCCCGACATCATCCAGTGAACAGGCGGCTCTTTCCTCTGATGCCCAGATTCCCAGTTCCTCTGCCGAGGCGACCGTTTCCAGTTCCTCGGCTCTTGTCAACGCATCATCGTCTTCCTTCTCATCTGCAGATTTAGGTCCCTACTTCTTCATGAATGTCACGCAGGCGTTGGGCGAATGTAGCGATGAACGTCTGGGCGAAATAAAGCTCCACGAAGACCGCTACTATAAATGCACCAAGTATTCCAAGCCCAACTGGGAGGCAGCTCTCCAAAGCCAGATTGACACCTACGGCATAGAATGCGTAGAAGGGGCAACCACCTTCGGCAAGGTACACACCTCCATCGAGTACTTTTGCGAAAGAGGCTGGAATGGTTCGCTGGCTTGGACGCAGAAGCCCCATACTCCCGGCAGCCCTTGTGGCATTATGGATACCTGGTTTGGCGACATGGGCCTGTTCCAGATGGATACCCACTGCGACGAGGGCAACGAAACATCTGGCTACTGGATCATTGGAAACGACAAAAAGGAAGGTGGCGCCTCCATCACCAACTGGCCTATCACGACAGGTCCAGGCTTCATTGAATCCCTTGACCCCATTATCGGCGCATGCTCCGGCATATGCGGCACCTACCAATTAAGTAAACGTTCCTTAGACAAGGACCCCTACGTGTCCCTGAACTTCAACATCGGCGGTGAAGATGATAACGGCAAGCCCTTTGTTGTTGATGCTTCTTCCTGGGGCGGGCTCTGCGTATCCTATTACTCCGACGACCCCATGATTCTTGAACTGAGCTCCGGGGTATCTAAGGTTCTGCCCGCCGATACCACTGGCCGAGTCGAGAATGTTGCCTGGAGCGAATTGGTTCCGGCAGGTTCCGCAACTCTAACTGGCGAAGAAGCCGCCAAGCAGATCGGAACAGTCACCTTCAAGTTCCAGGGTGCAAACGGCACCAGAGGCCGATTCCATATTATGTCCGTTGGACCTTACAACGGCGGTTGCCTGGTTACTGTACCTTTCTACTATTAAGTTCCTTTACCTTGCCGTAGCCAAAACCAACGCCTTTCCAGAAGTAGTTGATGGCATAGGAACTTGCGAAGGTAAGGAGAATCAAGAGCAACAGCGACAAAATGGCGTATCTGGGTGCGGTAACAACCGCAGAAAGTGCGCCAATGTAATAGCAGAAAATGGTATGGGTCAGCCACATGTTTGTGCTCTGCTTGCCCACCAGAATGCATCCCTTGCGCACCAGCTTGATTCGGTTCACCAGGTCCATGGTCACCACGGTTAGCACAGGGATAAAGAAGATATCGAATACTTCGCCCAGTTCAACCTGTCTCAGGAAAATAATTGCCACCCATACCACAATGTCGAACACCGGGTTCAACAGGTTGCTAGCCTTGAGACCTTCGAACAAACGGTCCAGCAGGCCGTTCCTTGCAACAATGCAGCCCATCCAGAAACAGGTGGCATAGGGCGCAATCTGGCAGAAGAACTTCAGGTAGATCCTGTTGTTGTACAGAACGCCCAGGGTCTGGTTCTGTGCCATGCCCGGGAACACGTTCACAATAAGCAGGCACACGATGAGCATCAGGAAAAGGTTCACACGGGTGGAGAATCTGTCGATAATTCCCCTGATGAACGGGAAGGTAATCAGGGCAAAGGCGTAGCTGCTCAGGAACCACCATTCCCTATTGTAGGTGGAGGTGAATCCTAGAAAGTTGGAGACCACTTCACGGGCAGATAAGGTGGAGAACCTGGAATAAATGAACTGGTCGTTGCAATAGGCTCCCTGGTCGGAAAAGAAAATGAATCCAACAGGGATAAAGAGCAGGAACACCTTCCAGTAGGCGAAATAGAGGCCCTTCAGCTTGCCCACAAGGTCGAACTTGCGGCCAAAATAGCCCTTGTACACGCCGTAGCCACCATAGAAAAAGAACATGGAAACGCAAATCTTTCCGAAGAAGCCGAAGAACACAGGAGCGGAGATCCCGAATACCGTAAAGAGGTTGATCAGGGGCTCCCCTGCAAGGCGGTTCGGGAAACACCACAAGTGGTGCATGAGCATAAGGCAGATGGCAAAGGCCTTCATGACCTTGGTGTCATCTTTCGAGAGGAAAGTATCCGGCGTTATGTTTTTTTCCATAAAGAATTACTCGGAGTCCTTGAGGCAACGGACGGCATAGGTGTCGGTTGCATCACCGGCAGAAACCGTAACTGCATCGCGGTCGCCGCTGAACACAACGATTTTACCGTCGCCACCTTCGCTGGCGCTGGTTCCAGTCCAGTACTTGGTGGACTTGAGGGTCACGGACATCACGGTATTGTTGGTGTTACGTTCGTCAATAGGCTTTACATTGAAGCCGTAGGCGTCCACACCCTTGAAACGCTTGGTGTAGGAATCTTCCTTTTCTTCGATAACGCGCCATTCGTCGGTGGATCTCAGGAGAACGCCGGCAACGCTTGTGCCGCCAATGTAGTCGAACAGGGTGTTCCATTCACCTTCGCTGGGCAGGTGCCAACCGTCGAAGCAGGCATCGCCCTTGGCCTCGGACCAGGTGTAAATGCCGTCGCCGCCATCGGGAATGCGGTAGTTCATGTTCTCGGCCATCCAGACCTGGTTTCCGATACGCACAGTCTTGTAGGTCTGTTCGTCACGATCATCCTTCACGTAGCCGAAGGAGGTGTTCTTCACCCATTCCTCTTCGGTACCCTTGTAGCCGTTCTTCACAGCCACTTCGTAGGCGGAAAGACCGTTGAGGCCTGCCAGGGTGTCGATGGAGTGGATGGTGTCCTTTTGGCTGAGCACCAGGGTGTCAATGCGATAGATAGTATCGATCTTGAACACGGTATCAAGCACCACCAGGGTATCGACTCTAGGTTCGTCGGGAGTTTCGTAGTAATTGTTAGTGATATTGTCGCTGCAGGAGGCAGCAAGCAGGCCAAATCCCAATACACCCAAGGCAAGCTTGAACTTTACCATAAATTCTCCATCCAATTGATTTTTGCGAAATATAATTCTTTTGAAATAGCCTAAAATCACATTTTGAAAGTTTTTTCGGAAAAACGTGTTCTTTTTTGTAAGTAATTTGTAAATTTTCATCAACTGAAACATGTATTAATAAGGAGGCATGTAATGAATTTCAAGAAGTCCACAGCCCTTGCTGCCGCTAGTGTTGCTGCAATGTTGGCTGCATGTTCCACTACAGAAGATCCTGTCGGTTCCGGCAACGAAGAAAAACCCAGCGAAGAAGTCAAGGTCGAGCTGGCCGCCTGTGAAGAACTCACCGACGAAGCCGCCATCAAGGAAATGAACGCCGCCCAGCAGGACATCTACGACTTTATGGAAGCTTTCGCAGAAGGCGACCTCAAGGAATCCCAGAAGCTGAGCGCCACCATCAAGAGCGCATATTCCAAGGCTCTCGACGCTCATCCGGGTAACTGCGAAGCGCAGGTGGGCTATGCCCTCGCTACCGTGGCAGACCTTCTCAACAACAAGACTTTTAACGACGTCGTAGACACCATCCAGACCCTCATCGGTTCCGACGACTCCGAATCCGACATGGATCTTGGCGATGTAGACGTTCGCGCTTCCCTCTACAAGATTAACGCCGGCGACGCCGCAAATATCGTGGTGAAGACCGCAGCCCTGGCCAAGGAAACTTCCCAGAAGGTCATTACCGACCGCATCCAGGACGCTATCGCAAACGAAATGCTCCCGGCAGTGGATACCGCCATCACCTACTTCAAGAACGTGATGGATGCAGAAGGTTTCAGCATCAAGTATTCCTTCGACAACCACACCGTTACCTTGGATAACGGCGAATTCGGCCCGGCCGTTGCAGCCCTCTACGTGGCACGCGCCATCATGACTGCCGTGGCTAGCTTTGATATCGATGTCTCCAAGGACGGCAAGTACGACTGGATCGATTCCCTCATCAACCTCAACGAATCCAACTACAAGACCAATCCGGGCGCACAGTACGTGATCAAGCTTTTGGACCGCGACCATCCCTTCGGCACCGTCAAGAAGGAATGGCTCACCCGCTACAAGAACATTCCGAGCGACCTGGAAAACGCCATTGACTACGTGAAGTACGGTTTCGAATACAAGCTGTACGAAGCCAAGAACGATCTGGACCAGAGCAAGGACATGTACGTTGTGGGCAACGGCGAAGATGCAGACATGAGCCTCGCTCAGGTTGAAGACATCATCGACTCCCTGGAACACTACAAGAAGGGTCTCAGCGAAGCTATCGAAATCAAGTTCGACGGCAAGCCCTACAAGGTGAACCTGGGCAAGTTCTTCGAATTCACTTCCGATATCAAGGGCTACGCTCCCTACTACAAGATGGTTGATCCCAAGGACTGGTTCGTTCTCGATGCAGACACTCCGTGGGATATCGATTTCATCGGTTCCTACGCAGCCTACATGAACGAACGTACGCTCGAAAATGACTTGGCCATGACCGATGGTGCAACCTACGCTTCCGTCTACTTCGACAACGACTCTGAAAACACCTACCTTTCCTTCAATATCGAATACGAAAACGGTTTTGCAGCCGGTAAGTTCAATATTGACATTGAAGATTGCGTTGCCAAGTTCACTCTCGACGAAGACGAACTTGACTACTACAGCTATGGCGACGAAGACATGGAAAAGCCGGAAATCAGCCTGAACGACCTTGACCTTGGCAAGGAATACTGCAAGGTTACAAGCGATGGTTCCCAGTTCGCCCACAGCGAAGGCGAAATCTTCCCCAACGTTGTCAACTTCACCGACAAGAGCGGCAAGGTTACCGCAAAGTTCACCGACTTCGTCCAGGGTATCGTTTCTCCTGAAGATGCAAAGTCTGTGATCATCTTCCCGGACTACACCTTCGGCGGCATATTCCCCGAAATGACCGAATCCAAGTTCTGGGAATTCGTAGACACCTATATCTTCGAAGCCGACGAAGATGAAGACGGCGATTACGAAGACTAAGTTCTTCGGAAAGTGCGGTTTCGCAGCCCTTGCTGCGACCGCGTTTCTACCAAGCCTCGCCTGCAGTGCAGAAATTGCCTGCGGGGGGCTTTTTTTATTGAACGATTATTCCCTGAAGGTGGGCGAACACAAGTTCTCCGCCAGCGTGGGATATTCCCGCTACCATTTAACCTATAGTGGCGACTGGGACCTGGATATTGGATCGTATGGATTCCCGGGCGACGATGGTTCCTCGCATAACGACGGTTCCGGAAGCTTGGTGGGCAGTTTCGCCTATCAAAGCGACTATAAGTTTTTGACCTTTGGGGCATCGGTGGATACCCGCCCCTGGGTTTCTGCAAACATGGTGCTGCATACGGCAGACTCCATGTTCTACGTTGGTTCCGAACTTGGCCGTGGCGATCTGGATATCCTGCGAGTCAAGTGGGCCTACAACAAGAACGACATTGTGCCGGATATTTCCGCAGACTGGCAAACCAACGTTTTGAGCAAGGGTTTGTCCCTGGGGGTCAAGGCCCGCGGGCACCGTCTGGATTTGGCCGGCAATTATTATAGAAGCACGCCCTTCAACAGGGACGAAGAATACTTTATCAGGGACTCCCTGAATATTTGGAATTTAAGGGGACGGTATAGCTGGGGCCGCAACGATCGCTTTGGTGACCGCGTCGAAAAGTTCAGCGTAGGGTATAGGTACATCAATGGCGACATTACGCTGTACGGGATCCGCTCCCAGGATGGGGACACCAAGCGCTTTATGTACACGCCGGTTTCGGGTTCTGTACACATGGCCGATTTGGAACTGAAGGATTTGTTAGAGCCGATTACCGGTCCCGCCGCAGGTTCCGCAAGCACCGCGGGCTCATTGGATTTTAACGCCTTGGCAATCTACGCCCGAGGCCACCTAGATAACGATGGCAAGCGCTTCCACGAGACACTAGCTCCCAACAGGGCTCTGCAAACTTCCGTACTGCAGGCTCTTTCCTTCAACTTTCTGCAGATGAACTACCGCGTAGATGCCGATGCGGAAGGTGGCCTCGGGCTAGCCGGCCTCGCCTACCACAAGACTTTCGGCGCCGCGAAAAATGCGCCCGCGAAACATGCCTTTGCCATCGAGCCGAGAATCGCCGCCAACTTCTACTACGCCAAGGCTTCCGCCAATGCTGAGCTTACCTCCGAAACCACCAAGCTGATCATGACCACGAAGGAAGTGGAGAACAACTCCTGGGATGTTTCAAGCATCGGCGCTATTGCTGGCCTCGGGCTACGCCTCGCCTACGGCCCCTTCTATCTTGACGCCAATGCCTACCAGCTCATTCCCTTTACCACCGAAGTGGACGACCACAAGGATCTGCCGGAAGTTCCCATCGACCCCAACCTGCCTGCAAAAAAAGAAGAGCCCTATGCACCAGGCAACGGACTCTTCTGTACTTTGAATATCGGGTTTAACTTCTAGATATGCTCCCTCATACAGCGGATCGGCATATAGTAACTCTTTGATGTACCCAAGGTTGCCAAGATCTCACCTGTTTCGCTGTTGATGGTCACGGCATAGGCGTACCCGGGGTTAACCAGGTACTCGGTAGACGTCCAGAACGAAGCAAAAATCGAGAATGAGCTGTACGTGTCTGGAGGTATAAAGCTACCTACTTCAAGCAAAGACATTTTATTAAAATCGTAGCTGGAATTCTGTGAGTATTCGTAGGCACTGGGCAAGTGCCAACCTGCGGGGCAAGCCACCTTGGCACTGTCCCAGCTATACAATCGGCCATACTTTTCACAGCTTGTATCCGTGGTATCTTTACTGAAGCCGCAGACACTGCCTTCCATCTCGTAATCAAGGTTCTGGGCAAGCCAATAGGCGTTCGCACCCTTGGTCACGCGATAGACCTTGCCATCGCGGGAATCCTTGACTTCTTCATAAGCAAAGTTGGAATCCAGATTTTCTGTGGTAACGCAGTCCTCCACTTCGCAATCGTAGTATCCGGTGCTTTGGACTCTATCGGCATAGGAGCTGCTGGAACTTCCCATGACTACGCTGGAGGAGCTTAACACGACGGGTTCCCCCAATACACAGCGGACAGAGACTGCGTCTTCATTGTATCGTGCGGTAATGGCAGCGTAGTTGTCGTTGCCCACGATTCGCACCACGTAACTATGGTAGCCGCTTTCGGTTTCGGTGGAAGTCCAGAACTCGGTAATCAAGCCTTCGCCATACTGGACTTCGAACTCCACAATGCCAGAAGCCAGGGCGCCAAAGCCCAGCGAGTCATTGCCCCTGTCGCGGCCATCCCAGGTTTCAGTGGACTTGAGATAATTGCCAGCCATGGTGTAGTAGATATCATCGTCTTCGAACCTGGGGTCGGCCAAGCTCCCCAAAAGGTATTGCCATTCACCTAACGAGGGCAGGTGCCAGCCTTCGGGGCAAGCCTGGTCAGCGGCGGAACGGGTATAATAATAGCCCAGGCTCTTATCGAAAATAAGGGTGGTCACGGTGTTCAACGGATTCCTGTAACGCATGTTTTCGGCAAGCCAGGTCTGTTCGCCGATCTTCACGGTTTTGTATACTGCGTTATTGCGGGAATCCAGGATCATGTTCTCGCCCAGGGCTATGGAGGAGGAGCTCCTGGCGCGACTGCTGGACATTTTGTAAAAGTCCTTGTCGATGGAGTAGTTGCCGTCGCATTCAGACTGTTCACCGCGTATGGTAACGCAGACTTTCTCAGGGGTCTTGCTGGAGGAGGACTTGGGAGCCTCGCTGGACTGCCCAATGGTAGGAATCTCCACAACATCCACAGATTCCGTGCCGCTTTCACCACAACCGAAAAGGCACATCACCAGCAGAGATGCCAATACAAGGCCAGTGAATTTGTGGGTTGAAAGTTCGTTCATATTTTTAATCCCTTTGATTTTCAAGCAACTCGGCTTCCTTTACAAGATCAGCCATGCATTCTTCATTTTCTAAAGAGTAAGCAGCGCTTCTCTCCAATTCAAAAGTTCCGCTGATCTTTTTTTCCTTATGTATTCGATAGGCCTTTTCACAATCAGCCTTGACGTAGGAGCGAAGAATCTGGACATCGGCTGCTTTACACGTCACGCTTCCAAGGGTTGCGATGATTTTAATAGCGTTATCACCATTAGGTTCAAAGCTGGTGACGCGGCCATTGCTTCTTACGATTTCATTGCAAACAACAGTTTCATCATCTCTGAGTGCATACCAGCCCATATCAATTAGGCTTTGTGCCATACACTTGGAATCGTAAAACTCCACCATCTTGAAAGAGTTCTTGCCTACAATGAAACCGCTGGGCCTGGCATTGTCATCCCCCTTGAATGTACCCACGGGAAATTCGTTACCAAAGAACCCGTATGTCAGCTCGTCTCCATTCATATGTACAGTCAGAATACCTGTCAGTGCCCTATATACATATTGAAGCTGGCTTTTAGCTCCTTTACGGGACCAGGTCAACTTGCCGTTCTCTTCCTTGCAAACTGCATGGGTAAAAATAAAAGCACGGTTATACACTTCATAGTCCATCTCATCAGAGACAAGATAGGGGCCAAATTTTCCTAAATCATCCGCCGACGTCGAACCGTCGGAACACCCAGCAAAGGCAGAAACCATTGCAAAGAACGCAACTAGCTTTATAAAATTGCGGCAAAAAGAACGTTTCATTCCAACCTCCAAATTCTTTATCAAATTTAACATAAACTGCGCCATCCTTTTTTTATCTTTACGCAAGAAACGAGTTTTTTATGCTGGACCAAAAAGATATAGACCTCACCCGATATTCAGAGCTTAAAAAGCAATTGGAAGAAGCTAGCCGCCTTTACTATAAGGAAGGCGTGTCCCCCATGAGCGACCAGGACTTTGACTTTGGCCTCAAGGAGATGGAAGCTCTGGAAAGAAAGTATCCGGAGCTTGGCGATGGGACCTCGCTGACCAAGAGTGTGGGTAGCGACCTGGTCAATGATTTTGCCAAGGTGGCCCATGCGGTGCCGATGCTCAGTATTTCCAACGTGTACAGCGCCGAGGAAATGCAGGAATTCGTGGATGCGGCTGAAAGTGGTTTGGCCGAGATTCAAGAGGACACTGCTTCGATTGCGTCGGCTTCGCCTCGCAATGACAGCGCAAAGTGGATTTGCGAGCGAAAGATTGACGGCGTTAGCCTGAGCATTGTGTACGAGAACGGCCGCCTCAAACAGGCCGTGACCCGCGGCGACGGCGCCCAGGGCGACGACGTTACCTTAAACGCCCTGACGATCTCGGACATTCCCGAATTCTTTGACGCAAAGAAGCTGAAGATCGACCCGTCCGAAATTCCCACGGGCACTTTCGAGGTTCGCGGCGAAGTCTATATGGAGCGGGAGGCCTTTGAACGTTTGAACGAGCAGTTGATTCTTGAAGGCAAGAAGATTTTCCAGAACTGCCGTAACACGGTTTCCGGCTCCCTCAAGCTGAAGAGCGTGAATGAATGCAAGACCCGTCCCATGCGCTTCTTTGCATACCACATTCCCCAGAGCAACAACGCCACTCACCAGCAGAACTTGGAACAGCTGAAGAAGCTGGGCTTCAATACCAACCAGTTCTGGACCGCCGACACCGTAGATCAAATCATGAAGATTTCCGAGGAGATCGGTGCCGATCGCGACAATCTGCCTTTCGATATCGACGGCATGGTGGTGAAGCTGAACAATTTGGAACAGCAGCGCGCCTTGGGTACAACAAGCAAGAGCCCCCGCTGGGCTATCGCCTACAAGTTCAAGGCGGAACGCGCCTATACGCCGCTGCTCTCCGTGGAATTCCAGGTGGGCCGCACCGGTGCCGTGACGCCGGTAGCAAACCTGGCACCCGTGCGCCTCGCAGGTACCACGGTAAAGCGCGCCACCCTCCACAACTTCGATGAAGTGGCACGCCTCGATTTGCATTTCGGCGATACCGTAGGCGTTGAGAAGGGCGGCGAAATCATCCCGAAGATTACCGATGTTAAAAAGGAATTGCGCCCGGTAGGTGCCGTGCCTGTAACCGCTCCGGAGTTCTGCCCCGAATGCGGTACTCCCCTCACCCATGTGGATGGAGAAGTCATCCTCCGCTGCGAAAATCTCCACTGCAAGGCCCAGGTGCAATGCTTGTTCGAACACTTCGTGAGCCGCGAAGCCATGAACATCGAAAACCTTGGCCCAAGTCTCATCGCAAGCCTCATCGCCACAGGCAAAATCAAGCGTATTCCGGACTTGTACCGCCTCACGATGGAGGACTTGGAAAGCCAGGAACGTATGGCCAAGAAGAGTGCCAAGAATGTGTTCGACGCAATCCAGGCAAGCAAGGAACGCAGCCTGGAAAATTTGCTCCACGGTTTAGGTATCCGCTTTGTGGGCCGCACCAGTGCCCGCAACATCGCAAAGCATTTCCGCACGCTGGAAGCGATTCGCACAGCCACACCGGAACAGCTGCAAGGCGTTACAGACGTTGGCGAACGCATCGGGTATTCCGTATACGATTTCTTCCATACGGACATGTACACCGCAGAAATCGACGAGCTGGTCGCCCTCGGGTGCCCGCAGGAATTCAAGGGCGTCGTCAAGACGCTTTTCGCCGGCCAGACCGCAGTCATCACCGGCACGTTGCCGTCCATGGACCGCGACGAAGCCCGCAAGCTCATCGAAGAGAACGGCGGTAAAGTCAGCGGCTCTGTGAGCAAGAAGACCAGTTGGGTCCTGGCCGGCGAGGCAGCGGGATCCAAGCTGACCAAGGCAAACGAGTTGGGCGTGCCTGTGCACGACGAAGCCTGGCTGCTGCAGCAAATCGCAGAAAGTACTGAAAACGCGGCGGAACCCTCTGCCGACGCCGCGGAAACTTCAGTTGACGCAGCAGAAATGCCCCTTCAAACGAGTCTTTTTTAGATCGCAAAGGGGATAATTTTCAAAAACACCCCTTTTTTACGGGAAAATCCTCGCATTTTCGTGTCATTTTCCCGTAAAACATTAGTTTATTCGCACACAAAAGCCTGATATTTGTAAAAAAAATGGTGTAAACGGGGGCTTCGCAGCCACTATTTTCTAAAAAACACACCAAAAACAAGAACAAAATCAGGAAAAACAGCCTATTTTCGTTACTTTGTGTAAAAAATTACGGGAAAAACCACTCGTTTTTTGTGATTTTTCCCGTAATTTGAGCGATTTTTCCGAAATTTGCTTCCGAAAGGCGTATAATTACTGTTTTTCCGCGACAGGTTTTTCCGCGACAGGTTTTTCCGCGGCGGCCTTGTTCTTCACGCATCTCAATGAGAAAGAGAACTTGTCGAAATCCTCCATGGGCGTAAAGTCGTCCTTGGAATTGATGATGTTCCAGTACACAGCTCCGTTACCGTCGCCGCCCTGGGCTGCCCAGAAGTAGGCGCTTGTACCAAGTTCCGCATACTCGCCTTCCGCAAAGCGGCTGCCCGACGGAAGAGCGTTGAATCCGCTCACCGCAGAAATGGGGGCGCCACCTCGAACCCAGCCTTCCTTGCTCTTCAGGGCGGAACCGATTCCTCCCCTACGCATGTTCAAGGCCTTCTGGCCCAGGGCGATCCATTCGTTGTTCGTAGGAATATGCCAGCCATCGGGGCAAATACCCTGGTGCTCTTCCATGATCATGCCGGTTCTGGATTCATCGATATAATCCTCGGGCAGTCTCATGGCCACGTGCCACGGGTACAGACGTCCGTAAGACTTGCAGCGGATATCCTTGTCTTCGTAGCAGTAGCTGCCCGGAGCTGCAAAACGCAGGTTCTCCGCCATCCAGGTATCTTCGCCCACCACCACAGTCTTGTAGCGGTTATCGTCGCGCTTGTCGTAGATGGAAGTGCTATCGTAGATTTCGTCGATATCAGGCGGGTCCATGATGCAACGCAAGTAATAGGCTTCTTCCTTCTTGGCGGAATCCTGGATAAAGTCGTCTTCGTCGTTGGAAAGCTTCCACACCACTGCGGTCGTAGTATCCGCTTCGGTGCCAGACCAGAATCCGGTAAAGTTCCCGTGGGCGGTAAAGGCCAGTGCCGGTTTCCATTCCGGGTCAACCACGCAGGAGTCCGTCAAAATGGTGTCAGGCTGTGCGCCCTTCTTTTCGGGCAGGATAATGTCCTTGATGATGGTTTCGCAGATCATCTTGGGTTCACCGTACTTGATGACACCAAAAGGTTCCGCGTTGAAGCCGAAGCCGTTGGTACCCTGCAAAGCGTCGTCGCTTTCGTTCCAGCCGGTACGGGACTTCAGGTTGGTGCCCACGCCCACGGCATCGTCAATATCCTTCAGGTAGGAATCCAGTCGATAGTAGTCGCGTGCGGTAGGTACATGCCAGCCGTTGGGGCAAATACCCTTGGGCTTCACCTTGGAAATGGAATCGCGGGCCACCTTGTTCGTGTACTCGGCGGCAAGCTTCACCACGGCAGTCCACGGATACAGACGGCCGTACTTCTGGCAGTTTTCTTCCTTGTTCTCGTAGCAGTAGCTGCCCGGAACCTTGGTATCTACGTTGTTGGCCATCCACACCTGGTCGCCGATATGCACGGTCTGCAGCTTGCGACCCTGGACTTCAACCACCTTGGGCTCGATATGAGGCACAGGAGAAGGAGGTTCCTTGATTTCGTAAAGCCTGTCCTCGACGCAGCGGATGGAAACGGCGTTTTCCTTGCTTTCGTAAATGCGGTCCAAGGTTCTGGAATCGTAGGAAAGGCGCCAGAAATAGCCACCGCCAGCATCGTATTCGTTGGAGGCCCAGAACTGGGCGGAGGAACCCTGGTCCATGTACTCGCCCATAAAGTAGCGTTCGCCGGCAGGGAGCGCACCGAAACCGAATTCGTCGCTACCTGCAGGGAGGCGAAGTTCCTTTTCCCACAGTTCCGGGGATTTGAGGCTAATGCCAACACCGTCGCTAATACCTTTCTTACCCACGAAGGCCTTCATGGTCTTCCATTCCTTATTGGAAGGGATGTGCCAGCCCATGGGGCAAATGTCGTGAACCTTGTTGATTTTCTTGATCTTCTTGATGGAAGTGCTGTTGTAGTAATCTACCAGCATGCGGGCCTGAGCCCAAGTGTAAAGGCGGCCGTAGGTTTCGCAGTTGTAATCTTTCTTTTCGTAGCAGTAGCTGCCCTTCAGGCTGAAACGGAGGTTTTCGGCAAACCAGCGCTGTTCACCGATCTGCACAGTCTTATAGACGCGGCCATCGCGCTTGTCCTTGAAATCAGGCATCTTTTCCACATAGGCGAAGGAAGACGAGGCGCCAAGCAGCGCACACAAACTAACGACGGACTTGAAATACTTAAACAAGGGGGACCTCCAAAAACACAATATAATAAGAAAAAGGCCCTTTGTAAGAAAAAATTAATAATAAACTTAAGACTGTGACGAACGCGCAAAAAAGGCCGCGACGGATCGCAGCCTCTTTAGAACAACGTTTTATTTGAAAACTTTGGGACTATTTTGGTCAGGATCACGTCACGTTCTTTCTCATCATAATAGTTCGTCGATGTCCAAAAGAACGCCATATGGTCAGAACCTAGATTTTCATACTCAAAACCGAGAAGATTGCACTTAAAATCTAAATCATCTGGATCGAAGTCATCCATCGAACAACCATCACCCACACTCAATACATTTTTTTTTCACGGTTTTTTTTTCAACACAAGAGGTTAATAAAGGTCCTGTTTTTTCCTTTATTTCGCGTTTTAACTCCGAAAGCAAACTGTAAAAATCATCACTTTTGGGCAAGTGCCAACCTTCGGGGCATATACCACGGACATATCCTGCTCGTTCACATAATTTGCCCGACCCGCATTCCAAGCCGTCTCGACCATAAAGTCCAGCACTGTCCACTGCAGCAGCCCATGTGTAGGTGCGACCATGCTTATCACATTCCTCTGGATAGACGGCGGCCTTGCAACGAGCCATAGTACTCCCTTCTGGAGGGGAAAAATCACAACCGGGAAAATTACCTTTTACCATCAGACAGCCGCTCTTTGCAGTGCCCACATTGTATTCGAGATTCAGGTTCTCCGCCATCCATTCCTGCCCGAGAATGGTAACGGTCTTATAAGTCTTACCATCGCGTAAATCCGTCAAAGAGCCAGCAAAGCTCAACTGAACGGTTAGTAAAACAAATAGGGCACATAAATTTTTGAAAAAGAAATTTCTCCTCGACTGTTCTCCAAAACAGTGAAAAAAAATACTAATTCACGAAACAAAAAGAGACGCCGGTATGAACCGTCGCCCCTTTGTGTAATATTTCTTGTAGTTTAGAAGCTGACCTTCAAACCGAAACCGGAATGAAGTTCCCAGTCTTTATTGTTCAATTTATCCACACTGTTATCGTAGTGCAAATAGTATCCACCATCACCGGCATAGAAACCGGAACCTACTTCAAAATAGGCTCCCAAATGCTTAAAGAACATGTGCTGGTAACCAAAGCCGAACAACAAGCGCCAGTAATTGATAGTTCTTTTATCACGCCATTCACTTTCGCCTTCACCATAGACTTTATCGTGAATCCAGTCCGATGCATGGAACGCATAAGGACCGGTCAAGCCATTAAAGCGATAAACCAAGCCAAGACCAGCCACAAAGGCTTCTAACCCACCACTAATTTCAAGTCCGTTCAAGTGTACATTCACGCCGATCTTGTCATCCTTGAAAGTCTGTTCCACACCGATGCCGCCCTGAGACGAAGAGATGCCCAAGTTGACGGAAGTTGTAGCAAAAGACATTGCGGCACACAGGCCTACCAAAACCAAAACACGCTTCATGATTCCTCCTAACGATTGAATTTTTTATGAAGTTGCCTGGAAAATACAAAACAACGTTGTTCTAAACAAGCAACAACAAATATTTTTAAAAATTTTTCAAGCAAAAAAAAAGACCCCCGGTTTTTCACCGAGGATCTTTTTACAGAAAGTCTATCGCCTCAGTCATGCCCAAGCAAGCTTGGTCGCGACATTCGGCTCAAAACTTTTTAAAGCTTTGGAAGCTTGGTTTAATTTTTGCTTCGCAAAAATTAAACTGCGCCCTGCCACTTCATAGCGTCGGCAACCTTGAGGAAGCCAGCGATGTTTGCACCCATGACGAGGTTCTTCTTGTCGCCGTACTTTGCAGCAGCGGAGGAAGCAGCCTTGTAGATGGAGGTCATGATGCCATCGAGCTTAGCGTCGACTTCCTGGAAGGTCCAGGAGAGACGTTCGGAGTTCTGAGACATTTCGAGACCGGAGGTAGCAACACCACCAGCGTTTGCAGCCTTAGCAGGTCCAAACAGAACGCCAGCCTTGAGGAAGGCTTCGATTGCTTCCGGAGTAGAAGGCATGTTAGCACCTTCAGCAACAGCCTTTACGCCGTTAGCGATAAGAGCCTTTGCGGATTCTTCGTCGATTTCGTTCTGAGTTGCGCAGGGAAGAGCGATGTCGCACTTGACAGTCCAAACGCCCTTAGAACCTTCGTGGTATTCAGAACCCGGAACGCGCTTTGCGTATTCAGAGATACGTGCACGTTCGACTTCCTTGATCTGCTGAACAACTTCAACCTTGATGCCGTTCGGGTCGTAGATGTAGCCGTTGGAGTCAGAAACGGTAACAACCTTTGCACCGAGTTCCTGAGCCTTCTGGGTAGCGTAGATAGCAACGTTACCGGAACCGGAAATAACAACAGTCTTGCCAGCGAAGGAGTCGTTAGCGAGGTCCTTCAGCATTTCGCGGGTGAAGTAGCAGAGGCCGTAACCGGTAGCTTCGGTACGAGCGAGAGAACCACCGTAGGAGAGGCCCTTACCAGTGAGAACGCCGACGAATTCGTTACGGAGACGCTTGTACTGACCGAACATGTAACCGATTTCGCGAGCGCCAGTACCCTGGTCACCAGCCGGAACGTCGGTGTCAGCGCCGATGTGCTTGGAGAGTTCAGTCATGAAGGACTGGCAGAAGCGCATCACTTCGTTATCAGACTTGCCCTTGGGTTCGAAGTCGGAACCACCCTTGCCACCACCCATGGGGAGAGTAGTGAGGGAGTTCTTGAAGATCTGTTCGAAGCCGAGGAACTTGAGCATGGAGAGAGTCACTTCGCCACGGAGACGGAGACCGCCCTTGTAAGGACCGATAGCGGAGTTGAACTGAACGCGGTAACCGCGGTTAACCTGAACGTTGCCCTTGTCATCCAACCAAGGTACGCGGAAAGTGATCACGCGTTCCGGTTCGACGAGGCGGTCGATCACGCCGTTGGTTTCCCAGGACTTGTCCTGAGCGAGAACGGGGTCCAGGGATTCGAGGAATTCACGAACAGCCTGGTGGAAGAGAGCCTGGTCCGGATCGCGAGCGACGACCTTTTCGTAGACGGACTTGAGGTAAGCATTCTGGATTGCCATAGTATTTATCTCCATTGAGAGTTTATTGTTTGTTTAAACTTTTGTGCCCCGCTTTTGAGTGTTTATAAACCCTTGAGCAAGGCATTTCTGTTACGGAAATAAAGATAACAAATAATGAAAAAAAACAAGTGGTTCTGTACAAAAAACGTTCATTTCTTACATTTTTGTAAGTTACTTTTTTGAAAGATTTTCCAATTGCGTTTTTTGGTTAAATTTCAAGGGTCCACGTCGTAAAAACATACAATTTTGTAAGAAACACTTTTACAGACCAATTTGTAAACATAGTTTTACATTACATTTTACGAAAAATGTTAATATCACCCCCGAAATCCATCAAAAAAGGAGCCTCAAACGAGGCTCCCCTATTACATTTTATGAACAACCGACAGAAATAAATGCCGATTTCTACTTAAGTACGTTCACCAAGGTGTCGTGAAGCAGGCCGTTGCTGAAGATGACCTGTTCCGCATCCACGAACTGCATTTCGGTGCCGTCGATGTGGGTGGACTTTCCGCCAGCCTCTTCCACCAGGAGGGCGATAGCGGCAATGTCCCACGGGTAGCTCATGGTCATCACGAAGCAATCCAGGCGGCCGCATGCGGTAAAGCAACCTTCGATAACTGCAGAGCCGAAGCACTTCACGCGTTCAAAGGCAACCGCCTCGGCGGCGAAGTTGCGGGAATTCTGGGCGTTGATCTTGGCAACCTCGCCTACATTGAAGTCCCCATTGCTGACGATCGCATGAGTGGGATTGCTTTCGCCGCTCACATGAATGGGCTTGCCATTCATGTGGGCCCCCTGGCCCTTGGCTGCGGTGTACATCTCGCCAAGCTTCGGCAGGTTCACGCAGGCCACAAGCGGCTTGCCCTCAAAATGCAGCGCAATGGAAATACCCCACAGCGGGATGCCGCGGCTGAAGTTCACCGTACCGTCCACCGGGTCGATGATCCAGCGGTATCGCGGGTCGGAACCTTCGATGACGCCAGCCTCCTCGGTTCGAATCGAATGGGAGGGAAACGCCGCACGAAGGCCCTCAACAATAAGCTTTTCGCTGGTCACGTCGGCGATGGTCACCACGTCCTTGGCGGTCTTGTACTTCACATCACCCAGATTGCTCTGCAACTCCAGGCAAATCTCCCCCGCCTTGCGGGCCAGATCCTCGGCAACTTTCAAAAATTCTTCAATCATACGCCGCAAATATAGGAAAATGGCGAAAAAGGGGGACCAAATCAACCCAGAACACCCTTTTGGTACCCATTTTCCAGTATTTTCGCACTTCTCCGAGCACTTTTCCGTACAATTCCGCTCACATTTTCGACTAACCAAAAATTTTTTCAAAAAACTCTTGACAATCCTGTTTCATCGACTTACATTTAACACATAAGTTAAATGTTAAATAAACCGAGAGCCGTAAAACACGTCAGTGTTTTAACAGCCAGAGCGAAACGGCCATGAATAACGAGTTATTCAATGCTGGCGAGCGGAGGTTGTGAAATAAAACATGCTTGCATGTTTTATAGCCGAGGCAAAACAACATGAATGACGAAGTCATTCCATGTTAAATGACATGTTTTTATTTAAAGATGTCGATTCATGTTAAACGATTTACAGGAGATTGCCTATGGCATTACAAGATACCCTTCAGGCCTTGTCGGACCCAACGCGCCGACAAATCCTGAACATGCTTAAGGGCGGCAAGAAAACCGCGGGCGAAATATCGGAGGCATTCGAAATCTCGGGCCCGGCCATTTCACGCCACCTGGCGGTTCTGAAGGCGGCAGACCTGATCCGCGACCGCCGCGATGGAAAATTCATCATCTACGAACTCAGCACATCAGTTCTCGAAGAAATCATGATGTGGGTAAAAGATTTAAAAGAAACACCTAAAGGAGAAAAGTAACATGAACAACAAATGGAAAATTCTTATTTCCCTGATCGTCATCGCCATGACATCCGTCGCAGGGATTATCCTGTGGGACAAGCTGCCCGCCCAACTGCCGGTGCATTTCAACCTGAATAACGAACCCGACAATTTTATGCCCAAGGCAGGAGCCGTTTTCGGGATTCCCGCATTCCTGATAGCAATCCAGTTGCTCTGCCTCCTGGACACACACATCCAGTTCAAGAAGAACGGCCAAATCAGGAAGTACCTCCCCTACATCATATGGCTCGTTCCCGCCATCGCCATGTTCGTCATGGGAAGCATCATCATGTTCTCCCTGGACATCAAGTTCAACCTTACGCTGTTTGTCACCATTTTCCTGGGAGTCCTATTTGTGATCCTCGGAAACGTCATGCCCAAGGTCACCCAGAACATGATCTTCGGCATACGCATCTACTGGACACTCAAAAACGAAGACAACTGGTTCCACACCCACCGCGTTGGCGGATTCGTCTTTGTCATTGGCGGACTGCTGATGATTTTCACAAGCCTCATGGAAAACATCTACATCACGACGGCTCTGCTGATCGCAATGGCAATCACCCCTATCGCATACTCTTGGATTTACGCGCTTAGGCACAAGTAAATCAAAGCGACCCGCTAAAGCAAAAGGATACCTTTTTTCAGGTATCCTTTTTTCAATACTTCGGCGAAGTGTCGACAGCTAATCGTTCAGCAGTAAACCGACAGCCAATCGTTCAGCAGTGAAGCAACCGCTAATCGTTCAGCAGTGAGCCAACATACTCGGCGGCGTCCACGCGAACTGGCATCAGGTAGGCGCGCTGGTTCGCATCGGCGATAGACTTAAGCAGGGCGCGGCCGGTCCTCACATTGCTTTCGAGAGTAATGTCGAAATCCGGTGGGAACACAACCTTGTTCGTATTCTCCCAGTAGAACTTGGACTTTTCGGAAAGCACAGGCGCAATGCCATACCAGACTTCAGCTTCGGGAATCTGCTCCATCCACTGCTCCAGCATACCAACGCTAAAGAAGGGCTGGGTGTAGAAACCGTCGGCGCCGGCGTCCAGCTTACGCTTGGCGTAGTCCAGTTCCTCGCGGAAGCTAGTACGGAACGGGTCAAGACCTGCAAAAATTTTGAGGGTCGGGAACAGCTTGCGGATCTCGCGAATGGCAAGCACAGAAGTGAGGCCGGAAGGCTGGAAGCCAATATCCTTGGGCGGGTCACCCGCAATAATCAGGACTTCCCTAAGGCCCATGGCAGTAAGCACCCCAAGCTTTTCAATAAGTTCCGTGAGAGAACGGTCCACCATGCGGAAGTGAGGCGTTACCGGCACATGATTTGCAATCAACATGCGGGCGGATTCGTAGGACTTCACAGAAACCGTACGGATTTCCGGCACGTTCACCGTGGTAATAGGAAACTTAGACAAGCAATCCTTGGATTCGGTAAGCAGGCCTTCCAGGTCACGGGGCACAAGTTCAAGAGCAATAGACTTAGGCAAATTCTTAATCATGGCCTAAAGTTATAAATTGCCGCATTCTTTGTCAATGCATATATGCAAATTTTTGCATAAAAGAATAGATGTAACGCGAGGGGGTAATATGACGCGAGGGGAAACCCCTCGAACTCCCCTCCGGTTTTTGCTGTGCAAAAATCCGGCATAGGGGGCATCCCCTAAAACCCCCTAGAATCTAACGCTATTACCATCATAGGGCGGAGCTCAAAACTCGTGTCTGAGTGGGAGTAAACTCCCTACTCAGGGGCAGAGCCCATTGCATCAAAACTCTATGGAGCTCGAGGCTAATGATCACTTAGGGCTTTAGCCCTTAGTGAGAATTGTCCACTTTGTGGACGCGGCTCAGCCCTCCCTCGAATCATTTATACGCACAGCAGCGGAAACCGATGGCCGGGCTCTTGTAGAATGCGGCCGCCTGACGGTAAGCCACCTTTTCCTTCTTGATGAACACGACTTCAACATGGTCGGGTTCATAGATCAAGCCATTGGCCAAGGCGCTGAGCCAAGCGTCTCCGCCATTCTTGTATTCTGCATAAGGAGCGTAATCCACGCCAATCTCATTGCCGCTGGAATCCTTGACAGTAAAGAACTGCAAAGTATCCTTGAAGGACAACTGCAACGGATCGTCCTTGCCGTAGCTCGGAATAGTCGCATGCAATGTTCTGGAGGTATCCTTCGAGTACACCGTATCCACCTTGGTTCCTTCACGATAGAGGTAGACGGTATCCTTGGTGTAGTCAGGTCTTGTGAAATACGGGAAACTACGGTTGGTGCAACGGGCCTGGGTTTCTCGGTCGAGGCCGCCAAAGATCTTGTAGCTTCCGCCCTTAAGCACGGCAAGCGTATCGTCGGATCTTCCGCGTACCCATTCCTGCAGCTGGCCAGGCATATCGTGAACGCCCATAGGATTCATGCAGCGGGAACTACGCTTTGCAAAGTCCATTGCGCCAGTAGAATCACCAGTAGCAACGTTGCAGTTCGCAAAGAGGTAGTCGGAATTATCGAGGGAGCTTTCTTCGATTACACCATAGTTGAGCGTACCGCCAGAAAGGCAGACAAGTTCCCATTCGCGTTCGCCGCAGAGACCGTAGGTAAAACCGGAACCAGACAAGGCTTCGCAAGCGGCTACAGCCTCGGAGTGCAGCACGTTACTAACAAACTTTCCTGAGTCGTCACGATGTTCGTAACGTTCCATGCAGAAGGTTGAGGTATCAGAAGTCGAGACGAGAACGAAGCCCTCGGGGCATTCCACGTCCTTGCTCTTAACATCGGGAGCAACGACAATGGTATCAATCAACGCCTGGGAGTAGTAGTTGGAGGCATCCTTGGAGCGGATACGCAAAATCATGGTATCGCCCGGAGCAACCCAACGGATGGTGTCAGTAACAAAACGACCTTCGGCATCTACAACCATAGCGCCGGTAAGGGAATCGCGTCTGTAGAGTTTCTTGTAGCGGGCATAGGCGCCACCGGCGTAGTCAAACTTCACCCAGTCCTTGCTTGCCGCATCATAGTAAGAAATTTCGTAGCTGCTGATGGAATCTGCAATGCACTTGTATTCATGGATGTATTCGCTCAGGCGGCATGAATCAGGAATGGCCAAAGCTGAGTCAACAATGATACCGTGATTCTTGATCAGAGGGTCCACACTGTAGCCCCAGAAGATTCTCAAGCGGTTGTTGCTGTCTAGGCGTGCCAGTTCGGGGAACGCGGTATCCTTTATGGTAATGATGGTGTTGCCGATCAACGGGGCAATGGAGTCCGTGGTAAAGAACATCTTGTTGGACCACGGGGAATTCACCTTTTCGCTGCCGGAACCGTTCGCACTGGAATCCCATGCGGAAATGCCGATGGTGTAACGAGACTCAGCCTTCAGGCCTTCAAGCACGAGGGAGAATGCGTTGGCATCAAAGTCCTCGATGTCGTAGCCCTTGCCGTCAAGAATGGCAATGCGCAAATAGTTGCCGCCGTATTCAAGGGCGGTATCAAGCTTCAGGGAATCCCTGCTGTTGCGGAACCTGGCGCGGCGCTTGTAAATCGTAGAGCCCGTAGAATCGGAGCCTTCAGCATTGGCGACAGTGACCTTGATGTCGCTGATATCCTCTTCCTCGTCGAGAGCGTAAACCACAATGTTGTAGCCTGCGATGGGGCCAGACATATCATTGGCTGCGTAGTAGTCGGTCTGGTCCGCGGGGCGGTTCCATTCAAACTTGGCGCCAGTTGTCCACGTTTCAGGATCCTTGAGGGTAATTGTAGAAGGAGGCATCTTGTCGCCCAGATGCAGATAAACTCTCTGCACGGTACCGGGGCGTTCGTCATCGGAATACTCGCAGTAGAAAGCCACCATGACGCTATCGCGCCTGTTGTCTTCGGCCTTGAGTTCCTCAACAAAATTCTTTACGTAAGGAGTAACATCGATGACTCCATAAAGCTCCGTGGTTCCCTTAAGGAATTCGATAACCTCGTCGGCCTTCTTGAGCTTTTCGCTATTCACGGCCTTGGCGGTATCGCCCACCACGGTGGAGTCGAACCATACATAAATGTTGGTGAGTTTTTCCGTATCCATAGGATAGTGGAAACGGATCTGGAAGCAATACTCGCTGCTATCCTTGTCAGAAGCGCAGGTATGACTAACAACCAGTTCAGTAACTTCACGATCCAGAAGGAACTCCCCTTCCTTTTCGTCGTCGGTGCATGCCAAAAAGAGCCCTGCAACCAGAGCAAGCAAGAAAAACTTGAGATAGCGCAAAATCATCGGACTATAATCTAGCAAAAACCCGATATGAAAAATAAGGCCACCCCTGCGGATAGCCATAAAATTAAAGAACCTCCCCGAGAGGAGGTTCTTTAAAACTCAAAAGTTAGTCTACAAAAAGAAAAACTTAATTTTCTTCAGCGTAGACAGAGACCTTCTGACGCTTTGCGTCGAGACGTTCGAACTTTACAACGCCATCAATGAGGGAGAACAAGGTGAAGTCCTTGCCCATGCCGACATTCTTGCCGCTGTGGAAGTGAGAACCGCGCTGACGGACGATGATGTTGCCAGCCTTGACAACTTCACCAGCATACTTCTTAACACCAAGATACTTGGCGTTAGAGTCGCGACCGTTACGTACAGAACCTTGACCTTTCTTATGTGCCATGGATTAAGCCTCCTTAGCCTTACGCAGAGAGTTCTTCTTAACCTTAGCCGGTTTCGGAAGGCCCTGAGCGATCTTTTCCTTGCGAGTGAGCGGCTTGTTCTGAGCCTTCTGCTTAGCAAGGGCAGCCACGCGAGCGCGGTTGCGGGTAATAACCTGAGAGTCTACAACTGCAGATTCTGCGCCGGAGCGAATTTCCGTTACGAGCACTTCGGTGTAGCCCTGACGATGACCGTTACGACGTTCGTAACGAGTACGACGCTTCTTCTTGTAAACGATAATGGTATCGTACTTGTCGTGGGCGAGAATTTCGACCTTGACGGAAGCATCATTCAGGACAGGGGTGCCGATTTGCACTTCTTTTCCTGCGAAAAGAAGAACGGACTTGAGCTCCAGTTCGGAACCAACAGCTGCGTCGATGGTCGGAACCTTGTAGGTCTTGCCGAGTTCGACTTTATACTGGAAACCACCTGTTTCAACAATAGAATACATTTTGTAATCCTTTTTAGGTTGCTATTGGAATCCCAAATTTAGCAAGAAACCGTTGTTAATCAAAGGGATGGAGCGCAAAAATCTCAACTTTTTCACATTTTTTCAACAAAATTAGGTTCCAGGTACGAGGCTCGAGGTTCAATAAATCCAAAATAGGGCGAATTTAGCCTACCTAACCACAAACCACTAACCACTAACCACTTTTCTTTTTCTAGATTACGCATCGAAATTTATAAAGGACACTCTAATGAGCAAAATTACGAGCCTGAACGGCGAATGGCAAATGATCTGGGACACCGAAGACCAGGGCATCTCCAACCGTTGGTATGCAACTTATCCTGAAAGCACCGAAAACGTCCAAGTCCCCCACATCTGGGAACGTGACTTCGACAAGCTTTTGATGTCCCAAGATTGCGCCTATTATTTTAAGCGTTTTACCATCGAAGACGAAAAGCAGGTTACCAAGCGTATCTTCTTGCGTTTCGACCGCATTGCCACCCACGCCACCATTTGGCTCAATGGTAAGTTCCTCGGCACCCACTTCGGCGCCTACACTCCCTTCGTCATCGAAACCCAGAAGGCTTTGAAGATCGGCGAAGAAAACATTCTTTGCGTACGTGTCGCCAACATGGGCGCCTCCAACAGCCGTATCGACTTCGGCCGCGAATCCAAGGAAGGCGCAGACGACCGTTACGTTCACCCCAGCGAAATGCCGGTTGGCCTCCCCTGGAACCAGTATCCGTACGGCGGCATCATCGGCAACGTGGACCTCATCCAGGGTACCGCAGCATTTATCGACCACGTCCGCGTCGAACCGGACATGGACCAGGACCGCGTGGCTTGCGAAGTCAGCTTCAACAACCCCCGTGGTTTCCAGACCCGCCTCCGCGTCCTTATGAAGAACCCGGCCGGCGACGTCTACGAACATTTCATCGACAATATCAAGCTGGACAAGGAAAACGCCACCCAGCGCTACGTGTTCGAAGTCAAGGATCTCAAGAAGGACCACTTCCAGTGGAGCCCGGACCATCCCAATGTCTACGCTATTGAATTCCAGATGGAAATCAAGGCCGGCAAGGAAAAGGACGGCAAGGAAGTCAAGCGTCCCGAATACGCATTCCCCGTTGTCCGCACTTTCGGTTTCCGCAAGTTCGACTGCCTCAAGGGTGACTACTACCTGAACGACCAGATTCTCAAGATCCAGGGTATCAGCTACAACCAGCAGTGGAGCAAGGGCGGCCTTTGGACCTACAAGAACGAAAAGTTGGAAAAGGACCTCAAGGCCATCAAGGACGCAGGCTTCAACGCCATCCGTTCCTGCGGCGCACCGCTTACCGAAGAAGCCTTGGACCTCTGCGACAAGATGGGCCTCATCGTGTTCCAGGAATTCCCGATCCACACCATGCGTTCTACCGCCGAAGGTCTGGAAATCGCAAAGAAGCTGATCAACGACATTGTCAAGGAACAGCACAACCATCCGTCTATCGGCGTTTGGGTTCTCGGTTCCGAAAACGGTACCTTCCTGCTGCAGAACGGCAACAAGATGCTGAACGCAATCAGCCCGGTGGACATGACCCGTCCGGTGATCAGCAACCTGAACTCCATCTACCTCGATAACGAAGGCAACTTCCGCAAGGATACCGGTAAGCTCCTGCCTGTTACCGTGGACCGCATTTCGACCTACGCAACACTCCGCGTGAACCCGCGTATGAACCCCAGCGCTACCTACAGCCACTACCTCGCCCACAGCTTCGATCGCGACAACGAAGAACTGATGGTTCCGGATGCAGGCCTCGGTGACGCAGTGTTCCAGGATGAAGAAGAAAATGTAGCCAGCGATATTTCCAACAAGATGCTGGTGACCTTGAAGAACCACACCCTCCTTCCGGCAGACGCAACCAACATCGAAGGTCCGCGCGCCGCCAAGAACCAGAAGGCAATCAAGACCTTCATCAAGGCTGTGGAATCCTTTGTGGAAAGCGACCTCTCCATCTGGAAGTCCTACAAGGAATTCAATGCCGATGCACGCCGCATCGCACTTAAGAGTAAGCTCGACCAGATTACCGCATTCCAGAGCAACCCGCAGATCGCAGGTTTCTTCCTGGATCACTGGGCAGACTGCAGCACCGACTTCAGCGGCTTGAACGACGAAAACCGTAAGTCCAAGGGCTTCGAAGAATTCATCAGCGAAATCACCACTCCCAGCCGCGCACTCGTTAGCGAACTGGAACATGTGGTCGCACCGCAGAGCGAAGTCAGCTTCCAGATTACTTTGTTGAACAACAAGCGTTACGAAGACGTTTCTGTTGAAGTGAAGTTGCTGGACGCACAGGGCAAGGAACTTTCCAGCCAGACCATGGAACCGGAAGAACCGGCCGGCAAGACCAGCCTTACTCAGCTCGGCATCTGCACCATGATGGCTCCCCGCAACGTGGGCAAGTACCAGATCAAGGTGACCTTGATCGACGACGGCAAGGCAATCCATTCTTCTACCGAAGACCTGCTTGTTATCGACCAGGCCGACGTTGGCAGCGCAGAAAAGAAAGTTTGCTTCCTGGATAACTGCGAAGAATCCAGCGATGCATTGGTCGCCCTCAACGGTCCCGAACAAATTATCTTCACTGCAAACCTCAGCTCTTGGCCCGATGAAATTTTGGACAAGATTGTGGACGTCACCAAGAACGGCGGCAAGACCTTGCTGCTCTCCGACATGACCCAGGAAGATATCGACTTCTTGAACCAGAGCCATCACTTCGAAAGCACCATCGAATCCCACTGGAGCACTGGTGCAAACGAACTTGCATTGCACTACCTGCCGAAGGGTTCCCCGTTGGCAAGCGTGTTCGGCGACTCCGCAGTTCTCGACCACATGGCCGCAGCAGTGATGCCCAGCATCTCCCTGAACGAACTTCCGGGTGCAACCGTGTTCGCTCGCGACATCGCCTTCAAGGATGGCGAAGTCAAGACCGGCGCAGACCTGCAGCTCTATCCGTTCGGCAAGGGCAAGATCATGTTCAACCAGTTCAACGTTTTCGAAGGTCTCGAAACCAACGCTCTGGCTGACGCATTGTTCTCCAAGATCGTGGACCTGCTGTAATAGCGAAAAGGTTGAAAATTAAAAGGCCGCGGGATTTTCCGCGGTCTTTTTTAGTTTGTAAAAAAAA
The DNA here is from genome assembly GCA_024399015.1 of Fibrobacter sp. Classification (GTDB taxonomy): domain Bacteria; phylum Fibrobacterota; class Fibrobacteria; order Fibrobacterales; family Fibrobacteraceae; genus Fibrobacter. Next base: position 49,894 of record JAKSIC010000012.1, on the reverse strand, counting down.
GACTTGGAGGCGAGTGAAGCGCAAAAGTTTACTTTTGCATTTCCGAGCCGAACAGGATTAGTTTGATAAAACAAAAGAGACTCGGCGTTGCATGAGAGAGAAAACAACACCGAGTCTAAGCACCCAAGTCCGATACCCAGCGACTACTAGCCCATGTCGCAAGTAACAACAAACCTGTAATAATAAAATACACTTAAATGTGATGAAAATCAAGCGGACGCCCATTTTTTCAACTCAAACTTTATTCCAAATTGGAGTAATTTCCTCCCCTATTATCTATATTTACGCCCATGAATATCGAAGATATTGAAGTTTACGCCGAAACTCTGGCCAAGAACGCCAGAAAGGCATCCCGCGGCCTCCGTACCTTGAGCGCCGAAAGCCGTAACGCAGCCCTGAACCTGGTGGCAGCAAAGCTCCGCCAGCAGAAGGAAGCCATCCTCGACGCCAACAAGATTGACCTTGAAGCTAGCGCAGGCAAGATCAGCGACTCCATGATGGACCGCTTGACTTTGAACGACGCCCGCATCGAAGCCATGGCCAAGGGTGCCGAAGAAATCGCCGCCTTCGCCGACCCGCTGGGCCGCGTCCTGGAATCCCGCGAACTGAAGAACGGCATCAACATCAGCCGCGTCGCAGTGCCCATGGGTTCCATCTTCTTTATCTACGAAAGCCGCCCCAACGTCACCATCGACGGCGCTTGCCTCTGCTTCAAGTCCGGCAACGCAGTGGTGCTCCGCGGCGGAAAGGAATCCCTCAAGTCATCCCAGATTCTGGCAGGCATCTTCCGCAGCGCCCTCACGGAATGCGGTATCGACGCCGACGCCGTACAGCTGGTGGAAAACCCGGACCACGCTCTTGTGACCAAGTTGCTCCAGATGAACGACTACCTGGACCTGGTTATCCCCCGCGGTGGCGAACGCCTCATCCGCGCCGTGGTCGATCAGAGCAAGATTCCTGTGATCAAGCATTTCAACGGCATTTGCCATGTCTATATCGACAAGGCTGCCGACCTCACCAAGGCAAAGAACATCCTTATTAACGCAAAGACCCAGCGTACCGGCGTTTGCAACGCCATGGAATGCGTACTGTTCGACCGTCACCTGGACAAGGCCGCCGTGCTGGACTTGGTGAAGGCTCTCCAGGACAAGGGTGTGGAATTCTACGGCAACGCAGAATGCGTCAAGGAACTGCCCAACGTTACCGACATCGGCGACGAAAGCAACTACCATCATGAATACCTGGCCCTGAAGTCCAGCGTCAAGTTCGTGGACGGTGTCGAGGAAGCCTGCGAACACATTGAAAAGTACAGCAGCCGCCACACGGAAGCCATCGTTTCCGAAGACGCCGCAGCACAGGACTACTTTGCCGCCAACGTGGATTCCAGCAGCGTCATGTTGAACGCCAGCACCCGCTTCGCGGACGGTGGCGAATACGGGCTGGGCGCAGAAGTGGGCATCAGTACCGACAAGATCCATGCTCGCGGCCCCATGGGTGTGGAAAGCCTCTGCACTTACAAGTGGATTCTCCGCGGAAACGGCCAGGTACGAGGTTAAAAGTCCCAGTTTAAAGAAATTTTTCAGCCGGGCGACCGTCTTTCATCAAAAAAAATCACTTTTTTTTATGAAGATTGATTCTTTTTTGACAAAAATATATTACTATAGCGATAAGAAATACGGAACGCCATCTGAAAGGAGTATAGTTCATGGCAAGAAAGAAAGCTAGCAACGACGATTTGGATAACGAACCGATCGTACCTAACGAAGATACCGAACTTGATGAATCCTCCATCTTCGAAGAAGAAGAGGATGAATCCGAAGACAAGGGCATTGACGAAATCCTCGGCGGTGCAACTCTCGGCCGCGCAGGCTCCGACATCGACGGTTGGGGCGGTGGCGAAGACTACGAAGGCTAGTCTCAATTCCGTTCTGTGAATTTAAAGAACTCCCGGTCTTGCGACTGGGAGTTTTTTTTTGCAAGTTTTGCCTGTATAAAAAGAAAGACCTCGCTTTTCAGCGAGGTCTTCCTTTAAGTATTTAATTAAGCTGTTAAGCTAAAAGAATTACTTGCTACGCAAGTTTAATTTCTCGGCTCAGAAATGCGAGTGCGAGCACTCGCGCTTCATTCGCCTTGCGAAATTATTACTTGGAGATAACGCGAGCCATTTCGCAAACCTTGTTGGAGTAGCCCCATTCGTTATCGTACCAGGAGCAAACCTTCACGAAGGTCGGGTCGAGCTGGATGCCAGCCTTGACGTCGAAGATGGAGGTGCGAGAGTCGTTGCGGAAGTCGGTAGAGACAACTGCATCTTCGGTGTAACCGAGAACGCCCTGGAGGCCGCCTTCGGAGATCGGAGTTTCAGAAGCCTTCTTCATAGCAGCGCAGATCTGTTCGTAGGTAGCTTCGGTGTTGAGTTCAGCGGTGAGGTCAACGAAGGAAACGTCGGAAGTCGGAACGCGAACGGACATACCGGTGAGCTTGCCGTTGAGAACGGGAAGAACAACACCAACAGCCTTAGCAGCGCCAGTGGAGGACGGGATCATGTTTTCGAGAATGCCACGGCCACCGCGCCAATCCTTCTTGGAAGGACCGTCAACAGTCTTCTGAGTAGCGGTTGCAGCGTGGATGGTGGTCATGAGGCCGCGCTTGATGCCGAAGGTGTCGTTAAGAACCTTGGAGATCGGAGCCAAGCAGTTGGTGGTGCAGGATGCGTTGGAGATGATCTTTTCGCCAGCGTAGGTGTTGTGGTTAACACCGTAAACGAACATCGGGGTCTTGTCCTTAGCCGGAGCGGACATGATAACCTTCTTAGCACCAGCCTTGAGGTGAGCTTCAGCGAGTTCAGCAGTCAGGAAGAAGCCAGTGGATTCAACAACAACGTCAACGTCCAGAGCGCCCCAAGTGATTGCGGAAGGATCCTTTTCAGCGAAGATCTGGATCTTGTTGCCGTCAACGATGAGGAAGTTGCCTTCAACTTCGATCTTGTGGTTGAAGATGCCGTGTACGGAGTCGTACTTCAGCATGTATGCGAGGTAGTCAGCGTCGAGGAGGTCGTTGATACCGACAACCTGGATGTCGTTAGAGAAATTTTCCACAGCAGCGCGGAACACCATACGGCCGATACGACCGAAACCATTGATACCGAGTTTGAGAGCCATTATTGGATCCTTTGTTTTATTGTGAAATGCTTGCCACAAAAAAGAGGGTGGCGTGCGTTTGACACCAAATTTATTAAAATTGCGTCAGTTGAGTAGGTCTTTTTAGAAAAAATTTTGCATTTATTGGGTTATGAGTCACTTTAATCACAAAATTTTCCGTCTTGTCCCTGTTTTCGGACTGTTTTTTTTGGTATCCTGTGCAGGAAACGGTCAACCGCTTACCGAGGTCGACCCGAAATCCGATAATTCCGGAACCACCAATGTAGCCGACGACTATTTCGGGGACTACGATTCCTCCCCCGCTGTTTCTGCAAATTCTGCAAAATCAGCCAAAAACGGCGAAAGCGGACAAAGTGCCGCCCGAACCGCCAAGGCCGGTTCCGTCAGTTCCGACTTCTTCAGCTTTAACCCACCCAACGGAGGCGAAGGCTGGACCTTGATCAGCGGACCTGCCGACGGCGAAAGCGGTGTTCCCTACGAATTCTATAACGCAGGCACCGGCAGACGCGCCGTGCTTATCGAGGTGGAACTGCCCAAGGGCGAACCCATGCGCTTGATGGACCGCGCTCAGATGGAAATGCAGGCCTTCGAAAGCAGCGGCAAGAAGGCGACTCTCACGGAAACCTATCCCGAGGAAGCCTTCGGATCCACAGGCGCATTCTTCGACGTAGCCGGCAAGCGCTATGACACCCCCTACGAAGCCGTAGGTCTCGTGACCGGCGCAGGCAACCACGTTTACTCCCTGACCCTTTCCGCAACGGACAATGTCCCTGCCCAGGGCGCCCTGAAGGAAGAATGGAAGGAGTTCTTTGCCGGATTCGAAATGATGGAAGAATCTTCCGAAAACGGTCCGGAACTTTCCCCGGAGCGAGTGCAGAAGTTTGAATCCGAGGCACTGGGCTACACCTGGAGCACAAAGGACACCCTCTGGCACCACTGGATGGGCATCAGCCGCCAGAACGAAGACCCGGATCTCGTGCTCAGCAACAAGGGCGAAGACATTTCCATGTTCGTCTACGGAGCCATGGTTCCCAGCGACGTGGTGAACCAGAACGACTTGTTCAAGGTTCTCCTCACACGCCTTGGCGTGGACTATACCAACCCTACCATGGACATCCGCCGTGTGAAGGTAGGCAACCAGTACGCCCAGGAATTCACCCTCACCCATACTGTAAATAAGTTTGACTTCGCCTACAAGGGCCGCTATTTCTACGAAGACGGCCGCGGCATCTTGGTCGTTACCTGGACTCAGGGTATCAACCAGAAGAAGTACGGCAAAATCATGGACAACGCCATCGAAGGCTTGACTGTAAAGGCAAAGCCCGCCGTGGAAACTGCCGATGGAGAATCCGCCAAGAAGCAGGCCAAGTTCAACGCCGCCATCATGAGCCAGGTGGGCTTGCTCCGACTGCTTGAAAACCAGCCCCTGGTTGCCCTCAGCTACTTTGAACGCGCCAACAAGATGGATCCGGAAGAACCGCTCTACCTTATTAACTGCGGCTTTATCTACCAGATGAAGGAACTTTACGGCCCGGGCATCAGCCACTTTGAAAGCCAGAAGGAACTGGTTCGCAAGAGTGGTCAGCTCCTTTCCATTCTTGGCGAAATGTACGAAGCCCTGTTCGACTACGGCCGCGCCCGCGAATGTGCCGAAGCAGCCCTCCGTTACACACCCAACAACCCGGAATATGTGATTAACCTGAGCGACGCCCTCTGGGGCCTCGGCCAGCGCAACCAGTCCCTGATTGTGGTGCAGCGTCTTTACGACACCCAGCCCAGCGCACGACTTGGTATCTATCTTGCCAAGACCTACATGGGTTTGGACCAGTACGCCGAAGCAGTGGATGTTCTTTATGCCGTCCGTGGACGTTTCGGTATGAGCGTTGAACTGGGTACCACCTTGATGGACGCCCTTATGTTCCTGGGTCGTTTCGAAGAAGCCCGCGCCATCAGCGAAGAAACTCTGGCCAAGGACAAGAACGACTACAAGATCTGGACCATGCAGGGCAAGATCCTTTTCTACAGCCGCAACTACCGCGACGCAGAAAAGTCCCTCACCAAGGCTTTGGCTTTGAAGCCGGATAACGAAGACGCCAAGAGCTTCCTCTCCGCCACCAAGGCTTTCCTGGGCAAGGCAGACAACCGCACTTTGCAGAAGCCCATCGACCCTGTGGAAGCCCGCACCGCAGATCTTAAGACCTTGCTCCGCCCGGAAGCCAAGGCTGAAGCAACCGAAGGCGACTTCCCCGCCGTTATCCACTACCGCAAGGAGTCCCTGAAGGCGGAAAAGGGCGCCAACTGGACCCGCACCGAAGAAATGTTCATGGAAATCCTGGACATCCGCGGTGCCGCCATCTACCGCGAATTCACCTTCGACTTCCTGCCAGGATTTGACCGCATTTACATTAACGCTCTCGAAGTTTACGACAGCAACATGAAGCTGAAGCAGAAGGTAAACCTCAACGGCGTCTATATTACCTATGCTACCGAAATCGGTGGCGGCAACGAAAGCCAGACCGCCCACTTCCCCTTGCAGGAACTGGAACCGGGCGACTTCGTGTACATGCAGTACAGCCGCACCAATATTGAAAACAAGGGCATGATTCCCTTCACCAACTTCGTCAGTTCCAAGGATGTTCCCGTGGGCGAAGCAAGCTTCCGCATCTTTGCAGACAAGGAACGTTTCGTTACCGAAGAATACGGCCCGCTGGAAAAGCAGGACATCAAGGGCGGCGTGGAATGGAAGATTACCAACCCTGTGGTGATCCGCAAGGAATTGTACATGCCGGTTTATCGCGACTTCGGCGCAGGCCTCATGCTTACTGGCAAGCAGGAATGGAAGGATGTGGGCGAAGATTACCAGAACCTGATCAAGCATCAGTTCAAGCAGGCTGTTTCCGTTCGTGAAAAGGCATTTGAAGTCCGTGGCAACAAGATTGGCGACGAAGCCGTTAAGGCATTGATCCGCTTTGTGCGTCAGGATATCCGTTACCGCGACATCCGTTTCGGCGGCCACAGCCTTATCCCGCAGACCGCAGAAGTGACCTTGAAGGAACACCGCGGCGACTGTAAGGACATGGCTTTGCTCCTGAAGGAAATGCTGGCTACCATCGGCGTCAAGAGCTACCTCACTGCCATCCACTTGACTGAAGAAGGCTTTGAACAGCTCCCCACCATCCAGCAGTTCAACCACATGATTCTGTACATCCCGAAGCAGGATAAGATCAGCGAAATGTGGGTTGATGCCACCGACAAGACCGGCAACGACCGCCCCGTTCCCTTGGATATGGAAGGCAAGGTGGCCTTGGTTATCGATGATGACAACAGCCATGTGGTGACCACCCCCATTCTTGAAGACAATCAGGAACACCAGATTTCTGTGGACCACCGTTTGTTCATCGGTAACGACGGCGACTGCGAATTCCGCGATTCCGTGGCCTTGACCGGTAAGTTCGGCAGCGTCATGCGTAACCGTTTCTACGGCCGCGACATCAAGGACCAGGAAAAACTTATGGAAGAATTCCTGATGACCGGTATTCCCGACGTGAACATCGGTAACCTGAAGATTGAAAATCTTGCTGATTTCAACAAGCCGCTAGTATTGATTGTGACCTACGCTTCCAAGGCCTACTTCGGCCAGGGCGGTTCCGAATTGAAGGGACGTTTCCCCAACGTTTGGGAACGTAGCCTCTTCAAGCTGCCTAAGGTTACCAAGCGTCACCACCCCATCCGTATGCCTCACGAGACCCAGTTCAGCTATAGCCTCAGCGTGAAGGCTGCCAAGGGTCGCGAAGTCAGCGTTGCAGGCCCCAAGGCCATGAACCGCGAACCGGATTACGTCAGCTTTGAAAAGGGCTGTGCCGAAGGTGTCAACGCTCAGAATTGCATCAAGTGGACTACTTTTGCTTTGTACGCAGATCCTAGCGAATACGAAAAGATTCGCGAAGAATGGAGCTACCTGCTCAGTGAAACCAGCCCCATGATCATGGTGAAATAAAGCTGGAGCAAGTCAGGAATGGCATTAAAAAAGCCCTGAGGAAATCACCTCGGGGCTTTTAATTTCACAGAAATTCGCTGCTACTTAAACAGCGAGAAAACTATTTCTTCTTGATTCGGAAAACAGGCTGGTCCTTGGAATTCTTGGATTCCTCGAAGTATTCCATAGCATGAATCAGCTTAGGCCAGGTGGTGTAACCGAAGTTCTTGGGAGAATGGGTAATCTTACGGGAAACCAGCTGTGAAACCGTTGCGGCCAAAGCCCAACCGTTATCGTCCTGACATTCCTGAATCGCCTTACGAATAGCGTTCATCAGGCGGGTATCACCGCGAAGCTGGCCCTTGTCGTAACGGGCAACGCTGTTTGCAGACTCGTCTTCATAAGGTTCGTCACCGGAAGCTGAATCCTTGAATTTATCCGTAAAGACAAACAGGTTGCAGGCGTAGATAAAGGCGGAAGGAGTCTTTTCTTCACCGAAACCGATCACAGTCTTGCCCTTAGCGCGAAGTTTCATGGCAAGAGGAGTAAAGTCGGAATCGCTGCTGACGATTGCGAATACGTCGATATTTTCGGTATAGAGAATATCCATGACATCGATGGTCATGGCCAGATCTGTAGCATTCTTGTTCTTGGTATAAGGGAACTGCTGAACAGGCTGGATTGCAAAGGGATGGAGAACAGTCTTCCACAAGCTGTTGTTTTCCCAGTTGCCGTAAGCACGGCGGATACTTGTTTCGCCATGGTTTGAAAGTTCTTCCATAATGCCGTCGATGGCTTCGGCGCTGGCATTATCACAGTCAATAATCAGAGCAATTTTGTTTTCGGATTCCATGCGCAGAATATAGCAAACTAACCAGACGTTCAAAAAAATCTTATATTCTCTATTATGAGAAAGATCTTTTTATCTGGAATTTTAGCGGTATTTCTTTGCAGTTGCGCAAGTTTTCAAAGCAACGCAAGCTACTCTACAACAGGCAGCATCGCCATTGTGGAGGCTATTTCCGATGGCACCACCAGCATTCAGGAAAACAAGCACCTCACCCGCTATATGATCCAGATTACAGAGCAAACTTTCAAATCAGAGATTCTTGTTCTAATGAGAGAACACGTCCAACCTTTACTTGTAAAAGGCGCCGTACTCGAAGATTGCGAAAATGATTGCCTTGTTCAAATTGGCAAACACATCAATGCCGCCTATATCACCCAGGCTTATATCGTAAAAGACGGAGACGAATATTCTGTTACCACCGAGATGTTCAACGTTGCTTCCGGCCAAAAGATTGCCTCAGCCACCACGGACGTTTCTAGCGAAAGCAGCATCGAGAGAGCGGTATTCCTGAGCACCGCCCAGATGTTCAATCAGTTCACCGGAAAATAGCGGACATTTTTAAATCTGAAAACAAGGTGTTTTCAGATCTATTTTTTTTCGCGGTATTCACCTTTTACTAAATTTGGCAGCACTATGAGTATTGAAATTCCCCAGCTGCCCAAGGGCACACGCGATTTTTATCCTGAAGCACAGCGCATTCAGAACTATATCTTTGACACCTGGCGTAAAACCGCCGAAGAATTCGCCTACGAAGAATACGAAGGCCCCATGTTTGAACACCTGGAGCTGTACACCGGAAAGTCCGGTGAAGAAATCGTAAGCCAGCTTTACAACTTTGTGGACAAGGGCGACCGCGCCATTGCTCTGCGCCCGGAAATGACTCCGACCCTGGCCCGTTTGGTGATCCAGAAGGCTCGCGAACTGAAGAAGCCCTTCAAGTGGTTCAGCATGCCCCGCCTGTTCCGTTACGAAAAGGCTCAGAAGGGTCGCCTCCGCGAATTCTTCCAGCTGAACATGGACATCATCGGTACCGAAAGCATTTATGCAGAAGCCGACCTGATGGCAGCTATCGCCACCATGCTCCGTAAGTTCGGTCTCAAGGACGGCGACTTCGCTATTGGTGTTTCCAGCCGTAAGCTCCTTGCCACTTACCTCGAAGAAATTGGCGCACCGAACCCGGCTCTCGTTTACCCCGTTCTCGACCGTCGCTTGAAAATCGGTCCGGAAGCATTTGCCAAGGCTCTCGCCGACGCAGGCCTTTCCGAAGAACAGGTTGCAAAGCTCGACGCCTTCATGAGCTGCAAGTCCATCGAAGAAGTCCAGGCTTCCGTTCATAGCGAAGCAGCAACTGCAGCACTTGCTGAAATCCAGGACTTGTTTGCAACTCTCGCAGCCGCAGGTTATGGCGAATGCGTAAACCTTGACCTCTCCATCGTTCGCGGTCTCGCCTACTACACCGGCATCGTGTTCGAAGTGTTCGACAAGGGTAAATCCATGCGCGCCATCGCAGGCGGTGGACGTTACGACAGCTTGACTGAAAAGTTGGGCGGCGACCGTATTCCGGGTGTTGGCTTCGGCATGGGCGACGTGGTTCTCGCTGATTTGTTGCGCGAACATGGTCTGCTCCCCAACCCCAAGCAGAGCGTTGACTTCTACATCGCAAGCTTCACCAACGACATGAAGAAGATCTTTGAAGCAGCCCAGTTATTCCGCGGTGCATCCGTGAACGGCAAGTCTGCCTCCGTTTCCCACCCGCTTGCCGCCATGAAGATGGGCAAGCAGCTGGACCAGGCAAACTACCAGGGTGCAAAGATCGTTGTGTACGTCGATGGCGACAAGGCTCAGGCCGGCGAGTTCGAATACAAGGACCTCCGCGACGGCACTATGCACGTTGGAAACATCGAAGCTATCAAGGCTGCACTGTAGCTTCGCAATTATGAATTATGAGTTATGATTTATGAGAATTTATAAGTCGGCATAGCCGAATCGATTATTCTCGTACTTCGTAATTCATACATCATAATTAACTATACCTCTAATTTCGTAATTCATAATTCGTACCTCGTAATTAAAAAGAATGTCTCCTTTAAAAACTTTACTTAGCATTTTAAGTCTCTTCGTGGTTCTCGGCGTTATTGCCGTTGTGTACCCCGAGGGGGGAATTCATGTAGGCGACGTTACACTCCGCTACCCCAAGTTGACGGACATTTTCGTCAAGGCGGAACCGGTTGATTCTACCGCAGACTCTGCTGCAGTGGATCCGGAAGCAGCCATCCGCGAAATGATGGAAGCAACACGTCAGAAGGAATTTGCAGAATTCTCTGATTCCCTGAAGTTTTACGAGGACTTTTTCACGAAGGGCAAGACCCGTTTCGACTTGCCGGACAACGACCCCACTTGGTTCGACCGTTTCTTCCTGCACTTGCAGTTGGCTGAAATGGATAGCAGCGTGGTGCACATTGTGCATTACGGCGACTCCCAGTTGGAAGAAGACCGCATTTCCGCAACCATCCGCGAAGACCTGCAGGCTGAATTCGGCGGTGCAGGCCCGGGCATGATGCCACCGGTTCTTACCGTTCCGTCCCAGACAACTAGTCATTCCAACTCCGGCGATCTCACCCGCTACATTCTTTTTGGACCTAAGGACGAAGAAGCAGATCACGGCCGCTACGGCCCGCTGGCTCAGTTCGCCGACCTGAAGGGAAATGCAGTCATCACCATCAAGAAGCGTAAGGAACGCAAGGACAACTTCCCCCACGTTGGCGGCTACAACACCGTGAAGGTTCTTGCAGGTAACCGCGGCAACCTAAAGGTGAAGTTGGTCTACGAAAGAACTTTCATCGAAGAAATTCCTGCAGACGCTGACTCCGCCACGAAGGCCAAGCCGCCTAAAAAGACTGTGAAGAAGGTTGAGGCTGAAGCTCCCACCGTCGAAAAGATGAAGAAGCTGAACGTGTACACCTGGAAGCTTCCGGACACCACCTCCAGCGCACAGATTTACCTTTCCGGCAATGCAGAAATCTACGCCATCTCTGCAGACGGCAAGTACGGTGTCGCTGTGGACAACGTTGCAATGCGCGGTAGCTCCGGCACCATCTTCCACCGCATCGATTCCGAACTTTTGGCAGAATCCTACAAGGCCATGAATGCACGCCTCATCATTATGGAATACGGCGGCAACCTTGTTCCGGGTACAAACTCCGGCAACATCGAATGGACCAAGAAGATTATCACCCGTCAAATCCAGGCAATCCAGAAGGCAAATCCGGACGCAGACATTTTGTTCATCGGTCCTGCAGATATGGCAAAGCAGGTTGATGGTCAATGGAAGACTTATCCGGCTCTAGCCCTCACCATCAAGACCTTGCGTCAGGTAGCCCTGGACAACGGCCTCGCCTATTGGGACATGCACCGCGTCATGGGCGGCAATGGTTCTATGATGAAGTGGGTCAAGAAGGAACCTGCTCTTGGCTTTACCGACCACATTCACTTTACCCGTCGCGGCGCCGCCTACATGGGCGATCTGTTCTGTGCAGCACTTCGCATGCACTACGACTTCTTCAAGTTCCGCGACCGTCACAACATCAGCGATGAAAAGCTTAAGGAAATCAAGTCCTACGCAGACAGCGTAAAGACCAGCGCCAAGGCTGACGCAGCAAACGCACCCAAGGCAGATGCAGCCAAGGCAAATGCCGCAAGCGCTCCCAAAGCAGATGCAGCAAAGGCCGGCTCCAACGCCGGCAAAAATTCCGGTTCCGCAACTAACGCAAAGGCAGCAAAGGTTGCACCGGGGGCTAAGAAATGATCCGTAGTTTCAAGACGTTTTTCATTCTTGTGGTTCTTTGCCTCGCTGGTCTTGCAAGCGCAAAGGACTTGAGCGTTACTCCCGGCAGCTACCCTCTGGATATCGCCAAGCACGATTTTATTGACACCACATTGAACGTCATCCAGTTCCCAAGCGGAAGCGCTTCCTTCGAGCCCTTCTTCAAGAAGCTGGACACTCTGGTTTTCGAGAATCGCGGCCAGGTGCGCATTATGCACATTGGCGGATCCCACCTGCAAGCTGACGTTATTTCCGGACGCATCCGCGAGCACCTAATTAAGGAATACCCGGGCGCAAACGCTGGCCGCGGATTTGTATTCCCCTATTCTGCAGCAAAGACAAACACTCCTTCTACTTATGGCAGCTACTACAAAGGTATCTGGGACATGAGCAAGAACGTGCTTCGTGAAGTGAAGAAGCCTCTCGGCATCTTGGGCATTGCAGTAAGCACCAGCGACCCCCGCGCAGAAATTTCCATTCTTCTGGACCGTTACAATACAGAACCTATGTGGGGCGAAACAAAGTTCCGTCTCTTCGGTTACAGCGACAACGGAGATGTTCTTCCCGTGTTGCGTGTGGACTCCACCGACATTTACGGTGTGCTGGATTCCGCAAGTCAGAGCTATCTGTTCACTAGCCCCCGTCCCATCGATTCCATCAACATTCAGTTCCGCTGGCAGGATAGTTTACACCAAGCCACAGTGGCAAGTTTTATCGTGGACTCCCTGGTGCAGGACTCTATTGCAAAGGCTAACGCAGACACCACTCAGGCAGACTCTGCCAAGGCTCCTGTGGACACCGTCAAGAAAGCAGAAATTCCTCAGAACGTAGCACTTCCGGATCCCGCAAACGTGGCACGCGATTCTATGTTCCAAGGTGAATGCGACGTTCTTGACACCGCGTGCTTGAATCAGGAAGAAGCAGCCAACAACAAGATGATCGACGGTGCCGTTGCCGCCGCCCAGGCAGATTCAGCAAACGCAAACACAGACAGTGCCGTGGTTGATTCCGCAGCTCTGGTACAGCGTTCCCGTCCCCGTTTTACTCTTACCGGCATTCTTTCTGAAACCGACAACCCGGGCATTTCCTATACCAGCGTAGGCATCAACGGTGCTCGCGTTCCTAACTATTACAAGGATGTCTGCCCCCGCATTGAAAACGAACTTCAGTTCTACAAGCCGGACCTGATTATTTTCGCCATCGGCATTAACGATGCCAATGTGGAACATTTCGACGCCAAGGGTTTCAGCGCCAATTACGACACCTTGATTACCCGATTCAAGGCAATCAACCCCAACGTGGCATTCATCTTCGAAACAAACAACGACATGTACCGCAAGGTAAAGAAGCGTCGTTACGTGCAGCACCCCAACGGTGAATTGGCACGTCAGGCATTCTTCAATACAGCCAAGAAGCACAAGGCCGGTGTCTGGGACAAGTTCAGCATCATGGGCGGCCTCGGTTCCATGGCAAAGTGGGAAAAGGCCGATCTGGCCAAGGGTGACAAGGTCCACTTCAAGCTGGCCGGTTACAACCTGCTGGGAGACATGTTCTATAAGGCATTCGTCAACGCCTACATGGATCACATTGCAGCCCTCCCGGCCCAGGAACCTGTAGCTCCGCCTCCTCAGCCCGTAAAGGCCGACACTGCTACAACAACAACTCCTGCACAGCCGGCAGCAGAAATGCCCACAGCAACCGATACTTCATCTAAATAGTTACCATGCTCGATTATATTATTCCGTTCCTTACTCGAACTTTTGCATTCGACCCCAACAGTCCCCTGCTGTTTACCCAGTTCTATTTCTGGGGATTCTTCGCCGTCGTATTCGCCCTTCTGACTTTGGTTCACAACCGTATCTTGCTACGCAACACCTTCCTGTTTGCGACCAGCATGTTCTTCTACTACAAGACTAGCGGAAGCTATGTCTGCATCCTCGCCTTCTGTGTGGTGGCAAACTTCTTTATCGGCAAGTTCATTGAAAAGACCGATGTGCACTGGAAAAAGAAAGCCTGGATGATCGCCGCCGTGATTATCGACCTTCTAGTTCTTTGCTATTACAAGTACGCCTACTTCTTCCTGGATGTTCTTTACGATATCTTCGGAATCGAACTCCACGTCTACAACTTCTTTGCAGCAGCAAGCAACGCCATTTTCAACACCAACTCCATGGTAGACCGCATTATTTTGCCGGTGGGTATTTCCTTCTTCACCTTCCAGGCAATGAGTTACTGCATTGACATCTATCGCGGAAAAATCAAGGCTGTAAAGAACATTCTCGACTTTGGTTTCTACCTCACCTTCTTCCCGCAGCTGGTGGCTGGTCCCATTGTTCGTGCCGACAAGTTCGTCCCGCAGCTTTACAAAAAGTTCTTCCTCCCCCGCCGTACTTTCGGCATCGCCGTTTTCTGGATCTTGAATGGTCTCGCCAAGAAGATCATCCTTTCCGACTATCTGGCCACAAACTTTGTGGACCGCGTTTTCGATACCCCGCTTCTGTTCACCGGTCTTGAAAACCTGATTGCATTGTTTGCATACTCCCTGCAGGTTTACGCAGACTTCTCCGGCTATACCGACATCGCTATCGGCGTCGCCCTCCTGATGGGTTTCCGTCTGCCCCAGAACTTCAACAGCCCTTACAAGGCTCTGTCTCCCACAGAATTCTGGCGTCGTTGGCACATCAGCCTTTCTAGCTGGCTCCGCGACTACGTTTACATTCCTCTTGGCGGTAACCGTGGCGCAAGTATCGGCACCTATTTCTGGATTGGCTTTATCAGCTTGGTGGCCATCATCCTTTCCGGCAGCGGTTGGGTTGGCCTGGGCATCGGCCTGTTCCTCCTTTACATCGCATTGTTTGCCTACTTCAAGCCTGAATCCCGCAAGTTCATCACCACAAATATGAACGCCATGTCCACCCAGATTATCGGTGGTTGGTGGCACGGTGCCAGCTGGAACTTCATTATCTGGGGTGGTTTGAACGGTTTTGGTCAGGTATTCAACAAGTTCTGGGTAAAGCGTGGCATCAACTTCCGCGCAGGAGCATCCTTTGCCTTGTTCGCCGCCAGCGCCATCATCTTCAAGAACTGGGGCTACCCCATTTTCGCCATCACCTCCGTATGGTTCGGCGTTTTGTTCTTTGGTATCTACTCCGTGATGATTTTCCGTTTGTTCAGCGACAAGACCTATCATTGGCTCTATACGGCCTGGAATGTCACCTTGACCTTCGTGTTCATCACCTTCACCCGTTTGTTCTTCCGCGCAGGTTCCAACCTGGATCCGGCCGAAGCTAACGAAGTGGCTTGGAACACCGCAAAGAACATGGTGCAGCAGATGGGTACCGCCTGGAAGTGGGAAACCATCCCCACCATTGCCTGGGAACACATCAACATCATCTTGGTGTTTGTGGCCGGTATGTTGATCCACTGGATTCCGAAGAAAGTCAAGAGCCGTTACCGCATCACCTTCGCCACCTTGCCCATCCCGGCCATGGTCGCAGTGACTGCCGTAATCATCTTCGTGATTTACCAGTTCATGAGTGCGGACTCCTGCCCGTTCATTTACTTCCAGTTCTAATTTTCACAGGCGGCCTACCGCCTTCCCAAGATTTTCAGAAAACAAAAAAAAACGATGCTTTTCGGCACCGTTTTTTTTGAACTAACAAAACAATTTTAGACCTTTTTGGCTTCTGGGGCGGAGTTACCTTTTACGTCGAAAGGCAGGCGATCTTCGCGAAGAGCCATTCGAGCAAACATATTCACTGCAGCAGAAACAGAGATTCCTATGGAATCACAGAACTGTTCGAATTGTTTTTTTACTTCGTCATCCATCCTGACAGAAACAACAGCCATCGGACCCCCTTCAGGTTGTTCATTGTTCGGGGTCAAATGTACATTATTCTTTTACGAATGTGAGCAAAATCACTATAAATTTTAATTTAATTTTTCATCTTTTTTCACTGACCTTGCGCCCAATGTAAACACAAGTTTAAACAGCATTTTTATTGTATGACAATGTGCATACAACACGCTACAAACGTTATTTTATTCGTTTTGTCGATAAAACGGAACACTTAAGAAAACGCTTGATTTTCTATATTGAAAATATGGCCGAAGCATCCAAGAAAGACATTTCCGATAAAAATTCAGCACTTGAAAAAAGAATCAAGAAGCATGTAATCGGAAAGCCCCACCGATTTATTGCGGTGGCTCCATTGGGCTTTGAAGAGACTCTGGCAGAGGAATTGAAGTACATCGGTATTGAATGTTCCTCGAACATTTCAAGTAGCGGCAGTGCCGATGCTACAATAGCCGCGGGCATAAAAGTTGCGGGCGACGGCAAGGTTGAATTTACCGCAAAGATTACGGAAGCCTGGAAGGCCGTTGCATACAGCCGCATCGCCAACCGCGTGCTCATGGAAATCGGTTCATTCAAGGCCGAGAATTTCGGACAGTTGGAAAAAGGTGTTGCAGGGGTTCCTTGGGAATTGTTTTTGCCCAGCGATTGCCTTGGTGAGAATGGCGCCGGCCTAGTTCTGCACACATCGTGCAAGCATTCTCGGCTTTATCATAGCGATGCCGTTGAAGAACGGGTAAGAAAAGTTATCGGTGCAATCCCCATGTCCTCGGATGTCATCCCCGCGCAGGCGGGGATTCCCTCCCCTAGCCAGCATCTTTATGTGACATTGATTGACGATCGTTGCACCCTCTGGCTGGACTTAGCCGGCGAGGAACTTTACAAGCGGGGTCACGAACGTTTTGTTGCAGAAGCTCCGCTGAAGGAAACCATCGCCGCTGCCATGATTTTTGAGGCATGCAGGCTTCAGGTTCCAGGCTCCAGGCTTCAGGCGTCAGGAGACAACACTGCATCAGCGACTCCTCAAAGCGAGCGTTGCGAGCGACCTCATACCTCAAAGCGAAGCGACCTCATAACCTTCATCGACCCCATGGCCGGCAGCGGCACGTTCAGTCTCGAGACCGCCTACATCGCAAACGGCCTCATCCCCGGCAAATGCAGGGACTTCGCTTTGAAGTACCAGCCCGCATTTAAGGAAGGCACCTGGAACTTCATTCTGAAGGGTTCTTCAAATGTCATTGCGAGCGAAGCGAAGCAATCGAAGCAGTCCAGCCCCACACTAAAAATCATCACCAGCGACATTTCGGAACGCCCCGTCAGCATCATCAAGCATAATGTAGAATGCAGCCCGCTGGCAGAAATTGCGAAAACAAATCCCAATGCGGTCACCATCAACCCGCAGCTGAAGGATTTCTTTAGTTACTCCATCGACAACATCTGCGCAGTACAACCTCCCGAAAACCAATCGTCAATTATCAATCATCAATCATCAATTATTTTACTGAACCCGCCCTACGGCAAGCGCCTGGCTTTTGACGCACCCAAACTGTACACGAAAATCGGGCTGAAACTCAATGAATTCAAGGGAGCAGTCATCGCAATCCTAGCGCCCAAGGATTGTACCGAAAATCTACTGAAGGCCTGCCCGGCCCTGGACCCGCACCACAACGACACCGTAAAAACGATAGAGACAAGCCACGGAGGCTTCAGCCTCAACGCAATTTTTGCAAAAATCTAACAAGCGTCCCAGCCTTTCAAATAAAATCCATTGACAAATACACATATACTTTTGTATATTGTCAATTGATGACAGGGTGGCAGGCCAGCCCACCTAAGACAAAAAAGAACGGCCATTGGATGAATATCCGCGTTTTGTATATCCTACAGAACGCGGATTTTTTTTGTTTTAAGGAAAAATAAATGAATGAAGTAAAAACTGTTGTCCTGAAAAAAGACTTCTATGAGAATTTGCCATTCCATTTAGAACAAATCTCAAACATAGCCTTGAAAACGGTGATTTCGGCGTAAGGCCGGTCTTTAAATATTCTGCATTGCAGTACTTCATTGACGACTTGAGGGAATTTTAGAAGAGCCCCTTTACTATATTTTCCTCGTTCAAATTTTTATGAGGTAACATTATGCCGAAACTTCGTTCGTTGAAGACTATGGAAGGCCGCGAAATGGCCGGTGCACGTGCCCTTTGGCACGCAACAGGTACCAAGGTGGAAGACTTTGGCAAGCCGGTGGTTTGCGTTGTTAACAGCTATACCCAGTTCGTTCCGGGTCACGTTCATCTGAAGGACGTGGGTCAGATCGTTGCCCGCGCTATCGAAGCTGCAGGTGGCGTCGCCAAGGAAATGAACACCATCGCTGTGGACGACGGTATCGCCATGGGCCACGACGGCATGCTTTACAGCCTCCCGTCTCGCGACCTCATTGCTGACTCTACCGAATACATGGCTAACGCACACCGCGCAGACGCCTTGGTCTGCATCTCCAACTGCGACAAGGTTACTCCGGGTATGCTCATGGCTGCAATGCGCCTCAACATTCCTGCAATCTTCGTTTCCGGCGGTCCCATGGAAGCTGGTCACGTCACCACTAAGGACGGCCAGGATCGCGCTCTCGACTTGATCGACGCAATGATCGACTCCGCAGACAACTCCGTTTCTGACGAAGAAGTTGCCGCTATCGAAGCTAACGCTTGCCCGACTTGCGGTTCCTGCTCCGGTATGTTCACTGCAAACTCCATGAACTCCCTCACCGAAGCTCTTGGTCTTTCTCTCCCGGGTAACGGCACCATCGTTGCAACCCACTCCGAACGTAAGAAGCTGTTCGAAGCTGCCGGTAAGCGCATCGTGGAACTCTGCCACAAGTATTACGACGAAGGCGATGAAAGTATCCTCCCCCGTAGCATCGCTACCATGGACGCTTTCGAAAACGCAATGCGTCTGGACATCGCCATGGGCGGTTCCTCCAACACCGTTCTCCACCTCCTGGCTGTTGCTCAGGAAGCTGGCGTAAACTTCACCATGAAGGACATCAACGCCCTTTCCCGCAACACTCCCTGCATTTGTAAGGTCGCCCCCACCGTTCACAACATTCATATCGAACAGGTGAACCGCGCTGGCGGTATCATGGGTATCCTCGGCGAACTGGATCGCATGGGTCTCATCCACAAGAACGCAAAGACTGTTCACGCAGCCACCATGGGCGAAGCTCTGGAAGCTAACGACATCATGCGTTGCGAAGTGACTGACGAAATCAAGAACCGCTATCTGGCTGGTCCGGCTCGCAAGTACAACCTGGAAGCATTCTCCCAGAGCACCTACTACGAATCTCTGGATCTGGACCGCGAAAAGGGCGCTATCCGCGATGGCGCACACGCCTACACCAAGGACGGCGGCCTCGCTGTTCTGTACGGCAACCTGGCTCTCGACGGCTGCATCGTGAAGACTGCTGGCGTTGACGAATCCATCTGGAAGTTCACCGGTCCGGCAGTTGTGTTTGAATCTCAGGAAGACGCTGTGAACGGCATCCTTGGCGACAAGGTTAAGGCTGGCG
Source organism: Fibrobacter sp. (assembly GCA_024399015.1). Lineage (GTDB taxonomy): Bacteria > Fibrobacterota > Fibrobacteria > Fibrobacterales > Fibrobacteraceae > Fibrobacter. The sequence goes on along the minus strand of JAKSIC010000012.1, from coordinate 30,670 downwards.
ACGTCGTTGTGATCCGCTACGAAGGTCCTAAGGGTGGTCCGGGCATGCAGGAAATGCTCTACCCCACCTCTTACCTCAAGAGCCGTCACCTGGGCAAGAGCTGCGCTCTCCTCACCGACGGTCGCTTCTCTGGCGGTACCAGTGGCCTCTCCATCGGTCACGCTTCTCCGGAAGCCGCCAACAAGGGTAACATCGGCCTGGTTGAAACCGGTGACGTAATCGAAATCGATATTCCGAACCGCACCATCAACGTGCAGCTCACCGACGACGAACTTGCAGCACGCCGCCAGGCTATGGAAGCCCGTGGTGCCAAGGCATGGAAGCCGGTTTCTCGCGACCGCGTAGTCTCTAAGGCTCTGCAGGCATACGCCGCCATGGCAACAAGCGCAGACAAGGGCGCAGTCCGCGATCTGTCTTTGATTGGCGTAAAATAAAGGAACATGGCGCGGGCCGCACCCGCATACAGCCTAACTAAAAATCCCGGCGGTTCAAACCGTCGGGATTTTTTCTTTGTTTGAGATTCCCTAAGAATTAGACATCGCCGATGTCGCCGGTATCCACAAAGTTGCGGATAGCCTTGCTAATGCGCATGCTGCAGAAGTTGGGACCGCACATGGAGCAGAAATGGCTGGACTTTGCCTGGCTACCAGGGAGAGTCTTGTCATGAAATTCCATGGCCCTTTCCGGATCCAAGGACAATGCGAACTGGTCATTCCAGCGGAAGTCAAAACGGGCGCGGGAAAGAGCATCGTCGCGGAACTCTGCACCATAATGGCCCTTGGCCAAGTCAGCGGCGTGAGCGGCCAGCTTGTAGGTCACCACACCGGCACGAACGTCATCGCGGTCCGGCAGACCCAAGTGTTCCTTCGGGGTCACATAGCAAAGCATAGCGGTACCGTACCAGCCGATCTGTGCAGCACCGATGGCAGAGGTAATGTGGTCGTAACCGGGAGCAATGTCGGTAGTAAGAGGTCCAAGAGTATAGAAGGGAGCGCCGTGGCACTTTTCCAACTGACGGGCCATATTGTCCTGAATCTTGTGCATGGGCACATGACCCGGACCTTCGATAATCACCTGAACGCCGTATTCCCAGGCAATCTTGGTCAATTCGCCAAGAGTATCCAGTTCACCGAACTGGGCTTCATCATTGGCGTCTGCCAGAGAACCCGGACGAAGACCATCACCCAGAGAAACAGCCACGTCGTACTGAGCGAGAATTTCGCAAATTTCACGGAAGTGAGTGTACAGGAAGTTCTGCTGGTGATGACGCATCTGCCACAGAGCAAGAATGGAGCCACCGCGGCTTACAATGCCGGTGGTACGCTTGGCGCACATGGGAATGTGTTCCAACAAAAGGCCAGCATGAATAGTGAAGTAGTCCACACCCTGTTCAGCCTGTTCAATCAGGGTATCGCGGTAAAGTTCCCAGGTCAGTTCCTCGGCCTTGCCGTTCACCTTCTCCAGAGCCTGATAGATAGGCACAGTTCCGATAGGTACTGGGCTATTGCGGATAATCCATTCGCGGGTTTCGTGAATGTGCTTACCGGTGGAAAGATCCATCACGGTATCAGCGCCCCAACGCACGGACCAGGCCATCTTTTCCACTTCTTCTTCGATAGAAGAGGTGATGGCGGAGTTACCGATGTTGCTGTTGATCTTGGTGAGGAAATTTGTACCAATGATCATGGGTTCGCATTCGGGATGGTTGATGTTTCCCGGAATGATGGCGCGACCGGCAAGAATTTCCTGGCGGACAAATTCTGCAGTCACCGGAGTGCCCTTCACGCCCAGTTCATCCAGCTTCTGGTTTTCGCGGATGGCAACGTATTCCATTTCCTTGGTGATCACACCTGCGCGGGCGTAGTCCAGCTGAGTCAGCTTGTGGCCAGCCTTGGCGCGCATAGGATGATGAACTGCATTAAAACGCAAGTGGTCAAGTTCGTGATTTTCACGACGGGCACGGCCGTAAGCGGAAGTCATGTCGTCCAGCTGTTCGGCATCGCCGCGTTCGGCAATCCAGCTTTCGCGGAAACGTTCAATGCCCTTGGTCACGTCGATGGTAGCGTTTTCATCGCTATAAGGTCCGCTGGTATCGTACACGGGAACGTTGGGAGTCAGAGGATCTTCGGTCTGGATTTCGCGCATGCCCACGCGGATATCAGGATAAATCTTACCCGGCACATAAATCTTCCGGGAATTCATAAACGGTTTCAAAAGGGAATTCTTGGATTCCACATTAGCCTCACTTTTCCTTTGGCCTAAGTTTTTCCTCAAATCTAGAATATTTGCAAAATGGAATTGGCCTTTCCCTATAGAATTTGTATCTTATGGGCATGAAAAAGATTATTGACTGGACCAAGAATTATTTGAAATCCTTGAATTGGATTGTGCTTATCGGCATTGCCGTTTTCTGCATTGCCCTCGCCATCATCAATAACATTCGTGTCGACGACGCAAAGTCTGTTGATTGGATCGGAAGCCAGGATGTCCTGGCAAAGCCGGCGGAGATTCTCTAATGAAAAAGAATACCATTATCTCTGCTGTACTTTTGGCTTTTGCCTCCATTCTGGTAGCTATCGGCGTTGCCGAAATTTCTTTCCCGGAATCTTTCCTGACCTTTACCGACCAGGATTGGCTTATTGACCTCTGGCCTAAGGCATACCGCTACAATATTCATGTGGGCCTTGCGGCTATCGTGATCGCTACAGGTCTTTGCTTCCCTGCTTACAAATTGCAGAAGGATTTCGCCATCCGCGCCCTGGAAACATTGTTCCGCGTAGGCATTGGCGGCATGTTCATCTTCGCCAGCATTTTCAAGATCCAGGACCCCCACCAGTTTGCAACTCTGGTAGCACAGTACCAGTTCTTCTCTGCACTGCATGTGGACTTCGCCAACAACTTCTTTGCTCTGGTCTACCCGCAGTTTGAACTTTGGTTCGGTCTGGCCATGATTTTCACCCCCTTCGTCAAGGAATCCGCTTTCGCCATCTTCTGGATGTTCGTTAGCTTCATCATCGCTCTCGCTTGGGCTTTGTGGAACGACCTTGGCATTACCTGCGGTTGCTTCGAACTGGAAGGTGCCCAGGACAAGGCTGAAGCATGGACCAGCCTGATCCGCGACTTGATTCTGATTTGGCCCACCCTGTGGCTGGCTCTGCGTAAGAACAAGAGCCTTATCGGCGTTTGGAAAAAGTAAAGGAGATCCCGGATCATGTCCGGGATGACAGTGAGCGATTGTTCAGGATGACTTAAGCGAGAGCTTCCAGGACACGCTTGGAAAATTCTTCCATGGAGCAATGGTTCAGAAGTTTCTGGGCCGCTTCTTCATTTATGATGTTTTCGCCAGCGATAACGCGGTCTACAACCTTGGCGTAGGCTTCTGCGTCCGTAGGCGGATCGATCAGCGGGCACACGCCTTCCAGATTTTCCTTTACAGCGGACGTAGCGGCACAAAGGGCAGGAGTTCCGCAGGCGATGGCTTCAATAGGCGGCAAGCCAAATCCCTCAAGCAAAGAAGGATAAACCATCAAGTCGGCATGACGGTAGAATTCACGAAGTTCATCGGCGGAGAAACGTTCAAAGTGAAAAACATTGTAGAGCTTTTTCGCATTGATAATTTCAGTCAGCCGTTCCGACACCTTCCCGACGCGTACGAAGGCCACATCCGGACGGAGCCTAGCCAACTCGAAGTAGGTATCAATATTCTTTCGCGGTTCATCAAGGCTGACGTTCAAGCACATGCCATAGAAATTGCGCATGCCATGCTTGCGACGGAAAGCCTTCTTTTCTTCATCGGTGGCGGGAACTTCCGGCTTACAGAAAAGAGCGGAATCAATGGGACAGCCGATTACAGCACCCGGAGCATCGGACATTTTCGGGCCGAAGTGGGCGGCGGCTTCACCGCGGGTCCATTCCGAATTGTAGACAAAGGAATTTGCCTTGACGCAGTCCCTGATGTAGAACAAATTAAGCAGCCTAAACTTGATGCTTGTGGGATACAAAGTTTCTGCAAATGTATCGTGAACAAACATCACCGTCTTGGAGTCACGCAGGCCAACGGATTTCAACGCACTGTTAGCCACCGGCACCAAGAAACCCAATTCCGGACGGATAAAGAAAACCACATCCGGACGAACCTCGCCCACCATCTTTTTCAGCGGGGCGCGGAAACTCATAAAGCCCGTATAAAGGGACTTGGCCCACACTTCATGGGAAGTAAAATCCGCAGCGGCCCCAGCACTTGCATTGGGGAAAAACTTCGGTGTCTTGAGCCACAAAACGTGAACTTCGTATTCAGAAGCCACTGCCTTCGCCAAATTCAGCGTCAAGCGCCCAAAACTGGTGCATTCGTTCTTATCGCAAATGAATAAAATTTTCTTCGCCATGGGGAACCGTTCTATATCCCATAAAATAAAAAAATGCGGAACAACGAGAGAAAATGAACTTGCTATATTCGTTGTATGGCGAAAATTTGCATCGTTCTTGCAACTTATAACGGAGCTCAGTATCTGTCACAGATGCTGGATTCCCTCATGGCACAGACAAGACCTGCAGATATGATCATCGCCGTAGACGACGGCTCCAAGGATTCCTCCCCCAAGATTCTAGAATCCTACAAGGATAAGCTCCCCCTGACCGTGGAAATTCACGAAGTGAACCAGGGGCACCGCGCCGCATTTTCCAGGACACTTGAATTAGCTCGCACGCAGCTAGGCCCAGACGATCTGATAGCCCTAGCCGACCAGGACGACATCTGGCTCCCCAACAAGTTGGAAATTCTTGAAAAGGAACTATCTGGCTCGAGCCTCGTTTTCGGTGATGCAGAAATTATCGACGGACAAGGCAATGTAACTGCCGAATCCTGGAGAGTTCAGGGAAACATCGACATTAACACCACCATCCGCCACCAGATTGCAGGCATCAACCACGTGACTGGTTGCCTCAGCCTCTTCAGGGCAAGCCTTTTGGACACCGTCCTCCCCATTCCCGAGGGCGTCACCGTTCACGACCGCTGGATTGCCATGATCGCCGAAAAGAACGGCGGCATCAAGGCCATTCCCCCAAAGGTTATCCAGTACCGCATCCATGGCGGAAACGCCGTAGGCGGACAAGGCGACACCACCATGACCAAGACCATCGAAATCCAGAACAAGTGGATTTCCACCATCTTGGATCACAAGGACTTGCTGAAACTTTCCCCGGAGGAAGTGTCCTTCGCCGAAAGACTTTTGACCCTCACCCAGGAACGACTGGTTGCCTTCGTTTTGCCAGGCCAGTTCTGCTGGGTGTTCAAGAACAGAAAGTACCTGTTCCTTAGGGCCTCCTTCCTCAAGACCTTCAAGCGGGTTTTGTTCACGCTGGTGGGCCTCCCTATGGCAAAGAAAATCTGGAGGAAGGAATAATGCGTATCGGCATCGACATCAAGTGCCTGCGCACCAACAACAGCGGCATCGGCAGGTACACCCGCAGCCTCCTAGACGCTCTCCAGCAAGTGGACATCAGAAACGAGTACGTGCTGTTCTCCCCAAGCCCCGTGGATTACGACATCACCAATCCCAAGTGGAAAACCGTGGTGGTACCCACAAAGTTGCCAGGAATTCTTTGGCAGCAGCTGGCCTTGCCCTTGGCGCTCAAAGACGAGCACATCGACGTAATTTGGGGACCGGAACAGACTATTCCTGTTATAGGGTCCTCGGAAATAGCCTCCGTACTGACCATCCACGACTTCGTTTATCGCCGCTTCCCAGAAACAATGCGCAAGTCGGTGCTTTGGATTACCCGAACCTTCGGCGGAAAGTCCATCAAGAAGGCTACGGCAATCGTGCCTGTTTCTGATTTTACCAAGAACGAACTTTTCCATTTTTATCCCAAGGTGAACAAGGATAAGGTGGAAGTGGTGAGCTGCGCTGTAGGCTCTGCGCAAAATTTGAGCGACGGACAAACTTTGAACAACGCCGCACGCAAAGCCCAGTTGCTTTTTGTGGGCAGTCTGGAACCTCGAAAGAATTTGCAGACTTTGATCCGTGCCCTGGAAATTTTGAAGACACGCGGTATGGATATTCCGCTGGTCATGACCGGCCCAAGGGGTTGGAAGAACCAGACTATCAAGGATATGCTCAGTACCTCCAGCGTGGCTGCGAACATCGAGCACAAGGGTTTTGTTTCCGACGAGGAGCTGCGCAATCTGTACAAGGAAAGCGCCGCCGTGATTTTCCCCTCGGTGTACGAAGGTTTCGGCCTGCCGGCTTTGGAAGCTTTGGCCTACGGCGCCCCGGTTCTCACATCCAAGGGAACGGCGATGGAATCCGTCCTGGGCGATTGCGGTTTGTACTTCGATCCTAAATCGGCAGAAGACATGGCCAATGTAATTGAGCAGTTCTGGAAAGAACATAAGGTGGTGCCGGAGGCGTCCCGAGTCGCCCTGCTGTCCAAATACAGCTGGCAGAATTCCGCCCGCAAGTTGATTGAAGTTTTCCAGAAGGTACACCATGGCTAATACGACTGCGATTATCCTGGTGACTTATAACGGATGGGAACTGACGAAGGCCTGCTTGAACGACCTTACGCCTTTGCTTTCTAATGACTGCGCAGAAACTGCTGCAGAGAAAGCCCAGAAGTTCGTTGTGGCTATTGCAGACAATGGCAGTACCGACGGCACCGTAGAAAAGATTCGTGAGCTTTACCCGTCCGAAAAATACCCGCAGATTCACGTTTACCCGCAAGCGGGAAATCTTGGTTTCGGAGCAGCCAACAACGGAGCCATTCGCGGCTTGTTGAATGACGGCGTGGAATTTGATGCAGTTTGTTTGCTGAATAACGATACCAGATTCCAGGCGGAAGCTCTTGTAAAACTGCGCGAAGACTTGGAACGCGTTGGTGAAAATGCAGTTCTTGCCCCCACGACAATGAACATGGATGGATCCCGCCAGAACAATTTCTTTGCAGGCCTGGGTCCCGACGGAATCGGGTACATAAACTTTTTGATGAACGCCTTCAGAAACGAAGAAGGCGCTGCACGAGTTCTGGAAGGTACGCCTAAGGCAACAGCACTTGAGGGCATCAAGGAAACCCACTGGACAAGCGCCGTTTGCTGGATGATGTCCGCAGAACTGTGGAACCGCGTCGGCGGCTTCGACGAAAAGATATTCATGTACTACGAAGACGCCGACATGGCGCTCCGTTGTCGCAAACTTGGGGCACGGTTCTTCATTAGCGACCGTAGCGCCATCACCCACCTGGGTGGCGGTTCCGCCAAGAGCAGCCTCAGCCGCGCCCTTCAGCACGACCGTTCCCAGGAATACGTCTTCAAAAAGCATTTCGGAATCCGCGGTTACTGGCTTTCCAAAAAGTTCCGCATCCTCCGCAGCCTGGTCCGCATTGTCTCCGCAGCACCACGCGCCATTGCCGGAAGCAGCGCACCCGAAAAGCGAGCCTATATCAAGCATCACCTGGCTCTGTTCAAAGAGGCCGTCCTATGATCCTTCGCAACATCGTTCTTACCCTGACCTTGATTTGCTCTTTCGCAGGCACAGCCTTTGCGAATGCAACCCAGATTTCGCGCAGTTCAAACCCGAACGACCCTAAGGTCAACCATTTTGTCCTTCAGGATTCCGCCAAGAACAAGGTGGTGAACATCCGCGCCCAGCTGGTGGATTCCCTTGCCATTACCAACCTGAAGAACGCCCCCACCCATGTGGACAACAACATGTCCGTCCGACTCTTTCTGGACGGCCACTTTACCGACGCGTTCCAGTTCAACGCCAAGGTCTTTGTCGTTAACGACTACACCAACCGTTTCATTCCGGACCATTTCTTCAATCCCGACGAAGGCCTCCCCTACGTCAAGCAGAGCGAAACCCGCCGCACCTGGGACATGTTCTCCGCCAACGTTTCCTACGAACTTAGCGCCCTTTCCCTGCTCACCGGCTACGACTACATCCAATGGGGTCCCGCCCGCCGCAACAACGTGATCCTCCGCGGCGAAAAGAACAATTACCGCCCCTGGTACGATGAATCCGCCAAAATCAACAACCCGGCTCCCATGCCCTATTTCGGCTACCAGCTGTCCGTCGGCCCCGTGGTCTACACCCAGTACGCCATGATGCCCACCGACCGCAAGGGCTACAGCAAGTACCTCCACGCCCACCGTCTGGATTTGAACTTGCCCAAGAACATTACCCTGGGCCTTAGCGAAACCTCCCTGTACGGCACCACCACCGAAAACGTTTCCGCAAATCCCAACCCCAATGCAGACGCCGACAGCTGCGGCCGCGATTTCCAGTGGGCCTATGTCATTCCCTTCCTCATGTACAATTTCGAGGAACACACCCTGGGCGACCAGGACAACATTTCCATGTCCTTCGACATCAGCATCAGAGCCATTCCCCATTGGGAAATCTACGGCGAGCTCATGTGGGATGACATGAAAACTCCCACCAGCATGTTCGATGATTCCTGGTGGGGAAACAAGTGGGCAGCCTCCATCGGCATCGCCCGCGACAGCCTCCGCCTGGGCCCCGCCTATTTCGACTGGTACACGGAATACACCCGCGTGGAGCCCTGGGTCTACACCCACCACAAGGGCGGCGGATACACCTACTCCCATTACAGACAAAATCTCGCTACAGAACTGGGCCCCAACAGCCAGGAACTCTACACGGAACTGACAGGCACCTACAGGCACCGCAGCGGCCTCCTGAAAGACGCCATTGCCAGAGGAACTCTCTTCGCCAGCGCCGTTGCCAAGGACACTGCGGCAGGCGGCAACCTCACCGACATTCATGACTACGAAAAGCACGGTGTGAACAAAGTATTCCTGAACGAAGCCACCACCATCAATTATGTGGAACTTGGCGCAGGTATTGAAATCCTGCCCTGGAGCTGGATCAGTTTCCACGCCAGATATTCCCGTTTCTTCGGGGATTACGAAGGCTATCACGCCTCAATGACCGGATCCTTCCAGTGGTAAAAAGAAAGCCCCGCTCAGCGGGTCACTTTTTTAATGGTTATTTGAAAAGTAGACTTGTTTTTTTAAAGCCACCACGCAAACAAAATTTTTCATAAAAAGCAATTCCCATTTTGGAGTTTCCTGCGTGTTATAGTATGTAGGGCGATTAAGCCTTACGCTAATCACGAAGGTTGATATGGACGATAATGAAAAGCTTGGTTCCGCCATGCAGATGTTGGGGCTTTCCCCCGAGATTGAACGGGCTCGGTTTGCGGAACTTTTTGAAAAATACAGCAAGGCCACGTATTTGGATGTTCGTCTGGATCCGGGCTTTAAGCGCCTGCTGAAAAACGAGGCGGCCATGGTCAGTTTCCTGAACGCGATTCTGCACAGGGAAACTGACTTTATCAAGAATGTGGAATTTATGGATACGGACATTGAGATCCATGCCACAGACCTGCTGAACTTGCGGATGGATATTCATGCCAAGACCGAAAGCGGCCTGCATATCAATGTGGAAATGCAGAAGTTGTCCCTGACGCTTTTTAACGAGCGCGCAATCCTTCAGGAAAGTGCATTCCTTTGCGTGGAGAAGAAGCGGCTGGATGCAAAAATCAAGGAAAAATATCCGTCAGACAGCGCTCACGACATCGCGGAACGTGAAAAGCATCGTTACGAAATCCCTCACGTTTACGCAGTTTGGATTTGCGATTTTAACGTGAATGAAATCGGTGAATATTATGACAGCTGGCACATCTACAGCGACGAAGCCGTAAAACGCAGCGCTACGTCAGCCACACCCTTGCCAGTGACCGAAAAAGTAAAGTATATTGTAGTGGATCTCAAGAAGTTCAAGAAGACCGCATCGGAACTTGAGAATGACGAAGACCGTTGGCTTTACCTGATCAAGAACGCCGGTGTGATGAAGAAACTTCCCAAGTTCAACGACTCCGTCTTGGATGATGCCGTCAAACGTATTACCATAGACGCCAACCGTGACAAGAAAATCCTGGAGGATCAAGTGTCCTGTACAATCAGCATTGACGAACAGATTGGCCGCATGGTCCTCGCTCACTTTGACGGCAAGAATGAAGGCAGAATCGAAGGTAAGAACGAGGCCAAGTACGAAGCTGCCGAGGCGTTCCTTCGTGAAGGCGATCCTGCGGAACGCGTTGCTAGAGTCCTTAAGTTGCCGCTTGAAAAAGTACAGGAACTTGCCGACAAGATTGCTGCAGAAAAGTCCCTGTAACAAACATCCCTGTTCAAATTACAAAAGGTCGCACAAAATGTGCGACCATTACTTTTTTCAGGAACACTCTTATCAAATCACGCTATGGTCCACCATTACACCCCGCAAAAAGAAAATAGCAATATTGCGATACGGGCAGAGTATCTCCATCTAGCAGGTATACCAAGTCGTATTTTGCGACAAGTTCCCTATTTCCATCCAGATATCCTGAAATATCCAAAGTATTTGCAGAATGACATTTTATGAGAGAATACACACACCCCTGAAACAACAGGGCGAATAGCAACAAACAACAAGTTCTAAGCATCTAACAAACCTTATCTAATTACAGCTAATATGCAAAATTTCTTATAGCCCATGGGAACATACCATTGGGTGGACAAAATGTGCGACCATTACTTTTTTCAGGAAAGCTCTTATTAAATCACGCTATGGTCCAATTCACCTGATTTCGAAGGTTCCGCCAGCGTACTGCAATACGACGCGGTTGGATTCAATGGACTGCACCACCACATTCCAGATTTCCTGGCCTACGCTGACAACTGCGGATTCGCCACGGAACTTGATGATGGCCACAGGATTGTCGCCGGGCAAAATGGCATCCAAAGTAATGGAAGGCGGCTTGGGAGGAGGCGGAGCCACTGCCACCGGGGCTTCCACAGGGGCGGAGGCAACCTTCACCACACGGGGCTTAGGCGGTGGCAAAATGCTTGTGGGAACCTTGAAGGGATCGCGCAAGTCATTTTCCGGCATTTCCTGCGGGTTCAAGCGAGAAAGCAGGCTCTTAAAATCCAGGCGGGTTTCAATATCCAGGGGCGTTTTGCCAGACAATTCCTCAAACAATCCAGATTCACTTTGGCCTTTCTGGGAATCCACCTTATCAGACATCTTGAACAGGAATACACCCCAGATCATGAGCGTAACAGTCACCAGGAGAACAAGGAACTTATTCATCGTGACCTGCCTTGCTGAGGACCGACAGATAGACAGAAGCCACACCGGGGCGCATGTCCACATTAACGACCTTGACACTATAGGTGCTGTTTTCCAAGGTGGTCAAGAATCGCAGGAACTGAGGGAATCCGGAATTCGCCTTGAACCTTACGGGGTATTCCAGATTCTCGCCACGCCTTGCCACCTCGCCGGTTGACAAATCCTGAAGAACAACCTCGTTTTGCTTGGATGCTTCCAGAATAAATGTCAGTATCTTGGAAGAAGACACCGATACATTCACGTAAGAATCCAGTTCCGATGAAATCTTTTTGTAGTTGGCGATTAGCGAATCCGGCGACGTTGTGCCGTTGTCCAAAACCGAAGACTCCCCTATTTCGGAACGGATGGCCACCAATATGCCACTGGCATCCCTCATCCTGGGGAACAAATACACTCCGATGATAGCAACCAGAGCCACGACAGACAAAACGGTAAGCAAGGTGTACTTGTAGCGGGCTAGAAATCCACTCATGGAATCACCTCCGCAGACAAGTCAAATTTCACTACAGGCTTACGCTTGAATGTGGTTTTTTCCGTAGAACGCAAGCGAACATTTATCAATCGTTTTTCATGTTCCAAAGTAGACAGGAATTCAGAAACTTCTTCGGACGTGGCAGAGTACCCCTGCATGGAATGAACGTTTCCGTTTACGGACCAATGGGTTATCCAAGTATCCGTGGGTAAATCCGCGGTAATAAGCGACAAGAAAGAGGAAGAGCGACTGCGATGGCTGAGGAACTTTTCTGTACCAGCCTTGTCGGCTTCCAGCTTTTTCCAAACGCGGTCCAGCTCCTTGCGAGTTTCGATTCTCTTTTCGATGGCAGCCACCTGGGTCTGAGTCTTGGAAACGTACCAGGAAACACCGCCCCAGAAAGCCAGGGTCACCAGCAAGGTGGTTACCAGTACACCAACGCAAGCCTTGAAAGTCCTACGGAAAAGTGCGGCTTCGCGAATTCGGGCAACAGCCCCATTATCGGGCATCGTAGAAAACACCGGCAAATGATCCGTGCGGAAAAGCCATGCATCTTCAGCCACCACCTTGGCCATATCTTCGGCGCTGGGCGAAAATTCTTCGACGATTACAGACTTCTGGAAGAAACGTTCCTTAACAAAGTCCACAATTTTAACGCAATCCTCGCCTTCAGAAGATTCAAAAGCCTTGCTGAACCAGTAAAATTCACACTGGTCAAAGTACCAGGCCTTGGTGACCCCATTTTCCGTATTCTTGAACAGCTTAGCCCCAGACAAATCCTGCTGGCGAAGCATTTCGATTTCAAAGAACAAAACAGGCAGGTGGGCCAAAATCTTGAATTCCACCTTTACCACCTCTTCAACCAATTCCTCGAAGGATCGGCGAAGGGCGACCACAGCAAAATCCCCATCGATGGAATTGACGTATTCAAAGTTTTCGCGCTTGAATTCTTCGTCGCCGATTTGGACCATCTTTACCGGAGTTGCATCGTCAACCAAAAGGATGCCATCGGCAGAACCGCCATTGGCCACCTGAAAGCGACGGCACTCCTCGAAAGTGCCGGAGTAGGACAAATCCACATAGCTATGACCTGCCCCTCGACCGCGAAGCACACGCAAAATCTGAGCGAAGCCACCATTGGCGCAGTCGCGAGCAATAAGTACCCACCAGTACCTACCCGTTGAAACACTCAGTGCTGTGCGGAAAGCGTTGGCCACTACTTGCCCTCGGCAGGCTTTTCTACAGACTTTTCTGCAGTCTTCTCGGCGGTCATTTCCTTGACCTTGGCATCGACCTTCTTGTCGTTCACCAAGGGCATCTTGGCGCGGGCGATTTCGTCGGCCACATCTACACTTCCTTCGGAACCGTAGTAAATATGGGGCGTCACGAAAATCAGCAGCTGGCTCTTGCTGTGAACACGTTCCACATTGCGGAACAACCAGCCAATCACGGGAATGGAACCTAGGAACGGTACCTGCCTATGAACATCGCTGACACTTTCCTTGACCATGCCGCCCAGCACAATGGTTTCGCCATCGCGAAGGCGCACAGAAGACTTGACATAACGCTTGTTCAACGTGGGCGGAACTTCGCTGCTAAAGCTACCTTCCGGTTCAGAAAAATCAGGAACAATTTCGCAGGTAATCTCCCCTTCGCCAGTCACATAGGGAGTCACGGTAATGTTGGAGTTGGCCTCGATCTGTTCGAAACGCTGGGTCGTCTTGGAAGTGACAGCATCGCCCTGGTTATAGTCCACTTCAGAAGCCATCATATAGTATTGCGTCTGACCAATGGTAAGCACTGCGGTTTCGCCATTCAAGGTTGCAATCTGGGAGCGAGCCTTTACATCCAGGATCTTTTCCTGCTCCATGGCATTGATCTTTGTAACAAGATCCTTGGGGATGCTGACAATTTCGCCAAGGCCAATACCATTGAATACACGCTGCAACTGCTTGGAATTCAAAGTCTGGTCAACACTTGGGAACAAGTTCTCGGAGCCAACACTCTTGGCGGCATTACCAAAGAACAAATTCAAACCATGATTATGCCCCTTTTCCAAATCCAAGTCAACCACCAGGACCTCAATCAAAATCTGGGCCACAGGCAAGTCCATCTTTTCTACATACTGAGAAATGGCATCCAGCACATCGTAGCTACCGGCAGCCATCAAGGCATTCTGGGACTTGACCACCTGAATCTGGGTGCCCTTGGTCAAAGTAGAAGGCAAAAGCTTGATCACATCTTCGGCCTTGAGGTGCTTCAACTTGATCAACAAAGAATTATCGGCAGTCTGCATTTCGTGGGGGCCGATAAAGTACACACCATTACGTTCCCAAAAAGTATAGGCGGTGCCGCGGAACAAGTACTTGAGCGTTTCGCGAACCGGAACACCGGACATATGGGCAGTCACCTGGCCATCCAGCTTGCCATAGACCATGGCGTTCAGCTTCGTCTGGGAAAGAATCTCGCTAAGCAAGGAAGCCAAGGGAGCCTCCACAGCCTCGATAGACAAAAGAGAATCGCTAGAGAGGCGGACCTTAAACTTGTTGCTGTTTTCCTTGTTCTTGCCACCAAGATTCCATGTGGACTTTTTGATGGTGACAATTCCCTCTTCGTCGTCATAGCTCAAGTCAGAAGATTCGGCCAAGTGGCGGACCGCACGTTCAAAAGGCATGTTCTGTACAAAGACCGTGACAGACTTGGAATTGCCCTGTTCCAGCAAAATGTTCTTGCCAGAAACTTCCACAATCTTGCGGACCACCTTATCCAGGGGAGCATCTTCCACATCAATCGTCAACAGACCCGCATTCGCCGCACCACCCTTGTCACCCCGGACTTGATCCGGGGTCTCCTTTGTCCACTCAACAACAAACCTCTTCTCTGGAGCCTTGGGCGGTTCCGGAGCCTTCACCACCGGCTTCTGCACCCGAATCACGCTACCGTCAAGCACATACTCATAACCATTCCCCTGCAAAAGCACACGCAAGGCATCCTTTACCGGCTGGTTATTGAAATTCACCGTGACAGGGCCCTTGACCTCGGGAGCCAGGAACAAGTTCAGCCCATACTGAACAGCCATGCCCTGGAGCAAGTCGCGAATTTCGGTATTCTTGACATTCAGATTCTTGATGACAACAGAATCTGGAATGGGCAAAGGCGGCAGCGCATTTTGAGACTGCTGTGCAAAAACAGAAACGCAAATAAAGCTAAAAAGGACTACAAAAAGTCTAAAACTAGTCGAGAATTTCAAAATAACCCCCGAAATACTCCCCTATGGAGATTTCGCTGCCAAATTTAGTAAAATCGGGGGAATTTTAAAGTTGTTTTTTGTTAACAAAAAATCAGTCTTTTATACAACGCAAATACGCAAAGTGCTGTGTTTTAGGTTCTCTTCTTAAATGAACCGGTTTTTCATCGTGGTAGACAGCAATTGTGTAATTTTCGGATTTCGAATATTCCTCGATCATTATGAACTCCTGGAAATCCTCAACTTCATATCGGCCCAGCTGAAGTGAGAATCCGTAATCATCCGTGCCATCATAGCCATGCAGAATTTCTTTCCACTGGGTTGACAAAAGGCTCCCGATAGGCGCAGAACTGAATAAAGTAGTCCATTCGTTCAAGGAAGGAACATGCCATCCATCCGGACAAATCCCCTGGAGAGGTTCAACAATGACAGGAGTATCCGATGTACTGGTCAATACGTAGTCCCAATCGCAAGACAGCTGAGTGGCAACCATCCATGAATAATGTCGTCCATATTGAGTTGCAACAGAGTCAGTTATTTTCTTGTCCCAAAGATAACAATCAACCGAGTTTTCATTGTCAATGTATCTAAGGTTCTCGCCCATCCAAATCTGATTGCCAATTTTTGCGGTCTTGTATTTTTCACCATCGCGTTCATCGGTAAGAATTCCGGTAACCGGATCGTAGTTAGTATAAACCTTTGCTGAGCTGGAGCTCTTAGTCTGTACGGCAGAAGAGCTGCTACGAACTTCGTTCTGGCTGGAACTTAGGGAAGAAGAAGATTCATCCACCGTTGCAGAAGACTGTTCAACAAGGCTAGAAGAACTAAGAGCACCAGTATCCTGAACAGAACTAGAGGAATTTTCACTCAAAGAATCGTCAGAAGGCTTCGTTACATCGTTACCATTGTCGCATGCCCACAAAGCCGTCAAAGCAAGCCCAAGCAAAAACTTACACTTCATAAATTGTTCTCCTGTTTAAACCTCGGGTAAATATAACATTTTCAAGGTCAATGACAGTCCCCTTTTTGAAAAATAAACACACAACCCCACCAGGATATACGTACTAGCGAAAGGTTCGCGCGAACAAGCATAAGATTTCCATGCAGTTCCAACATACTGAATAGAGAAAACGAAACAAACTCTCGAAACAGGTTCCTAAATATCGGAATTGCGGTCACATCCTTTCCGGACTAACTTTTTTTCTTACCAGAACAATCACTATTGTGCAGAAGCATCTTTTACGCATCTGACAGTATGCAACGCTATATCATTTTCTTTTTCTGCAGCAACGTAAATCAAATTGTGTTCCTCGAGACACATACTTAAGTCACCCACTGTATTAGCCACCGAGCTACTCCACCAAACCGCCACAGTTCCATTGTCTTCGCATTCGTAAATTCCCGAATCGTTTTTTTGGCAACTTCCTGCAAACACATCGGCAAATTTTAGGGAATCAATTTTACCCTTTAAAGTTCGCCATTCTTCATCCTTTGGCAAACGCCATCCATCAGGGCATACAGATAACGCCATAGAATAATCATAAAACCTGCCATATTTATCACAATTACTTTCTTTTTCATATAAGCAAATAGATCTTGGGACTACCTTCAATCCAGTGACAGCATCGAACATAACAAGGTCCTTTTCTTTGGGATGAACAGAAAGATTTTTTGTCATCCACAAAAGATTTCCATATTTCATATAAGGAAAACCCAGAGAATCATACTCGTTCTTATTATTCAAAGCAGTTGTATCAAAAGCGTTTCCAAATAAAAGTCCGTTTGAAAGACGAAAAATCATATATTTGGGACTATACTCATATAAGGACCCATCACAAAAGAAAAGTCTTTTGCCATTTTTCTCATAAACACTCCAATTCTCTATTTCATAATTTCCTTCAACAATTTCACTCTCTCGAATCTTGTTTATTTTCTCAAACGAAACTGCTTCAAAAGAAATTGCATTGCACAATAAATAAACAACGCTAATACCACAAATAAAACTTACCAGAAACACAAGTGCAAAGAGGTTTAGCCTACACCATTTAAAAAAAATTTTTTTTATTGACATAAGACGACACCTCCTTCGATTTTAACGTTTACGAAATATTGGTCAAAATACGTTTCAGTATGCGGCCCCAAATCATAGCCAAGCAACTTTATATAGAATGTATTACCCGGCTTGTGAAAACCAATTTTTATGGTTGAAGAATCAGTTTCTATAGCAGACACCCAATCATTGGATACATCTCGAAAATTAATGTCTTTATCAGAATTTGGACGCAGAGTATTACACCATCTAGCCTTTTCAACGACCATAGACAAAGCCTTTGTCATTTTGACTTTTTTATATTCCGCTTCCACAGAAGAAACAGCCGACAACAAGCCCAACAAAAATCCAATCAAGATGGTTAAAATATATTTTTTCTTACGATTCATAAATAAAATCCAAAAAAAAACGTCGCGTTTAAGAAAAACAATCTCTCAATTTTCACAACAATTTCAACATAATCATTTCCAATAAAAAACTCACTCTTATTAAATCACACCATAGTTCAAACACTATGACAAGTTATTACGAAGAAACACCATTCTCATCATATTCACCATCGTCCGCACCATTTTTTCAAAGGGATATCTTCATGTGAAGGTTATTTTCCAAAGATTCTTTCCTTAACATCATAAACAGAATTCGGCCAAAAACCATCGCGTTGTGAAGAAACTAGCTTTCCATTCTTATAAGTATTCCAACTTCCCCCATCTTTTACATAAGAACCCAGCGCCCATTGCACAAGGTTGTCAGACGGGCCCTTCACTTCAGTATCTTTGAGAATTAGCGAAAGTTCTTGCGCCATTACAGCATTCTTGCAAGATACAAGTTTTATACTTTTTCCAGGTGTATAATTAGGATTATTTTGAATTATTTCTGCAATATCATCTGCATACAAATTTGTGTTAGAATATTCATCCTTGATAACACCATGTCCCTCCGTTGAAATAGTTCCATGGCCTGATATAACAAAGAACCCTTCTTCATCATATTTGCCATTTTCCGCAGCTATTCGCAAAGCTCGATCTTTTTTATGATAATTTAGATCCGCAGATAGTTGCTCTGCTAAAGTGACAGAATAACCCATCACAGTCAAACTAACATAGTCCGTACTTTGCGTATCATATTTTAGTTTAACAGCGGTTCCACCGTAACTCCAGCCACCATTTTCGGCCCAATTTGCATAAAGGCTAGAGCCATCCTTGTCCGCACTTACTCCGGCGTACAAACTTCGACCTTCCATGCCAAGGAATCCAGCTTCGTACCCCCCATTAACCTTAGCAATGGGGGTTCCGTCGCTAGCTTGCAGCTGAGCAAAAGCCCCTGCATACGCTGTTGCACCAAGGAAATTACCATAGGCATCCCAATTCAAAGCTCCACCAGCCTCGAGACCTGCACAAGCTCCAGCCTCACCTTCCTTCAAGCCAACACAAACGTGTCCACCTGCAGACAAAGAATGACCGCTATAGGTATTATAGCTATACCCCAATTGCCCACCAAAGTTGAATATGTACCACTGGTAGCTTCCGCTAATTGAAACATCAAATGTCTTTGAGCCATCCTGGTGCCAGGTGTAAGAGAAAATACCCGAAGACACACCAAAGTTCCAACCACGGTTAGAGTCCCATCCAATGGTGAAAATTCCCGCATCAAAAGCCCACAAACCTGTTGGATCAACGAAATTCACCGGATCACCACCAAATGTGTAGGGGTTCATATACTGGCCAGCGGGGTCAGGGCTTGCCCAAATGCCAAAGAACGGATCAAAATAACGGGCACCAAAGTAATACTTGCCATGTTCGCCATCGAATTCTTTGCCTTGCCAACGACGATCATCAGTCAAAGCCGCAGAACCTTCTTCGATAAGTTCTTCACGACCAAACGGACGATAATCATAGGCAGACTGTACTCCTGAGCGGCTTATATACGCCCGAACATTTCCCTGAGCGTCTTTCATCGGATATACAGCCTCAGAGCCAACACCATTACGGAAGCCGCCCCCAACCAAATCAAGTCGATCAATTTTAAAGGGTTTCAATTGTTCTTTTTTATACACGCCAAGTCCAGGAATGTTGACAACACTCCATTCCAAGCCACCACTTGTATACTTACGTTCCCAAATACGATTTCCTGACTCGTCATAAGCCATTTTAATATTTCCGCACTCTTCGTCGTAAACACGTCCATTATTGACGTCATTTAATGTTAGAGA
This sequence comes from Fibrobacter sp., assembly GCA_024399015.1. Classification (GTDB taxonomy): domain Bacteria; phylum Fibrobacterota; class Fibrobacteria; order Fibrobacterales; family Fibrobacteraceae; genus Fibrobacter. The sequence continues at coordinate 11,500 of JAKSIC010000012.1, read as the reverse complement.
CGAGGGTAAATTCTCTCCATACAACGCTATTCGTTCGGGCAAACCCTTAGAATTTAATTTATAAGCAGCCTTGTTGTAACCATCTAGCCAAATACTACCTGACTCATCAAATTTGAGGGCATTTTCCAATTCCACATCATTGGCGAATACAGATATCGGCCGATAACTTCCATCTTCATATGCATAACGAAGTGTTGTATCCTTTTCAAACTTTGAAACAAGACGACCAAAGATGTCGTAACTATAAGATGCGTTACCAACATCTTCGTTATCTGTAGTAAAGTTCACAAGACGGCCCAAATCATCATACTCAAATTTTTCTTTAGAATCCGTTCTATTTTGGCTAGGCAACATCCATGAACGAGACTTTTCCCGAACTCTATTAACCAACGGATCTGCATATGTCAAATTTTCCTTATAAACAGATTTTCCCGCAGAATTTACGTAATCAATTTTTGTGGTTCGACCATAAATATCATTTTCAATACTTTTCGTAACAACAATGTCAGACTTTGAATTTCCATCTCTATAGGTAACACTTTCCAAAGTGTTAACATCATTCCTGTTGTAATCAACAAGTTTTTTGCTTGTTGATCGATTTTCATCCATAAGTTCACTTACCGACTCTAAAAGTCCAAATTTGTCATAAGAATAAGACTTACCGCTAATGAACTTCCACTGGCCGGCAGAATAATCCCAGTCTTTGATAATTTCAGATTCAACATCACCTGCAGAATTGTATGTATAATCAAATTCGACAACAGGAACTTGGTCTTCAACCAAATTTACAATCCAATTGTTTTTCACTCGATCCAGATTATCGTAGCTTGAGAATTTAATAGTATTCACCTTACCATCCTGGTTGTAAGACACTATCGCACCAGCTTCATAGGGCATAACACCTTCAATTCTTGAAGTGATATCATCCACAATTTTTGGATCAAGCTTGCTATCGTAATTTTTCATCAAATCCGGATCAGGCAAACCATAAATGGTTCTAGTTGTTGGATAAATATAACTTTCCAGATTTTGATCAGCAGACTCATCAAAAGAACAATCACCACAATTTCCACGAATTTCACCCGTAAGAACAAGTCTATCCTCATCATCATATTCAAAAATGTCAAAATAATCTTTGCCCTTCGCAATTTGCCTTGCATCTCGAGTAAATCGAATCCTATTTTTTGAATCATATTTTGTCTCAGACCGACCTCGATCAGGAGACACAGAAGCAATGATTCGACCAACTTCATCGTACGTATATGAAGTTTCAAATCCATTGTGATTTTCCACGTAGGATTTCTGCAACAAAGTTGTTTTAGGATCGTATACGTTGCGAGTTATAAGGACTTCATCATCATGGGTCATCCATGCTGCATAGAGATTTCCTGCTGCGTCATGAATCTTTTGAGTAAAGACTCCATCAAATGATAAATTAATCGTCAAAACATAGGGATAATCAAATTCATTTTGTTCAAAATCAAAATCGTTACCAGAAATAGTTGCCAATTTATTTTTATAAACATTCTCAATTTCATTGCCGTTGGAATTGATTGTTTCTGTTAATGCATTTTCAAGTTGAGATTTTGTAAAAAACTCCTTAGAACTAGATGTTGCCAAAGGAATTCTCCATGACTGAGCAAACTTTTCACCCAAATCAAAACTAGCCTCGCCCATACCAGCTTGTTTTACTGTAATCGCAGAGTTCAAACCATAGTAATGCTCTGTTTCCGTATAAGGATGATTGTAAGAGTCGATCCTCTCCTTTGACGTTTGCGTATCTCCATTGTAATAATCTCTAGACTTATCTACACATTTTTCGCAGAACATATCTTCATATTCATAGGAATACTTATTAGAAGAAACATACGGTAATGGAGCATATTTGGTATTACCAGCCTCATCCAGATACAATGCTGTAACCTTAAATTTACCCGTATTAATAGGAACTTGTGTTTGAACAACACGACCAAAACCATCCTTAACGGAGTACGTTTCTAAAATTTTCGTTCTGTCCGCAGGATCCAGGAACACTTCTTTCTTTACATAAGAAGGAACAACTTTTGGCAAATTTCGTTCTTGTTCTGAGCATTCTTCAAAAACAGCCTTAATAGTCATGTTGCATATAACAGCATTTGCTTTTACAACAGCCGTTTTCTGATTTACGTCGTAAACAACGGATATGCCCTCAAGTGTCAAATTTGGATTATCAGCGTTAAATGCTTCATGTCCATTAACAAAAACTTGTTTCAGAATATAGCCAGGGCCAGAATGAACGACTGCCTCAAACTTAGAGTTACCAACCATAAAAAAAGGTGCTTTCTGACCATTTACAGTCATGTAACCCGCGTTACCCTCATATTTTATGGAATAAGCTTTAGGAGGAAAGAACTGAATTGATCTTGGCTGTAGGGGTTTGAACGCAGCGTATGTAATGCGAATACGCCTGTTTTTTCCACCACCCCACGTCATCATTTTTATGGCAGGAGCAATAATCGTATCAGGATCAACTCCTGAAGTCTTTAAATATTCATCCCAGGTTGTCTTGTACGCGGCAGGGGTAATAGTAGTACGTTGCGGATAATCTCCCGGAGTATAAAAAACGCTATTTTCATTGACATCACTTGTATATCTGAAGGAAAAATCTGATGAATTTAGGAAATACGGATAATTAGCGTTGTGAGCATTATTATTAAAAGATTTGTGTTCTTGAAAATACCAGAAAAGCACTGGTGTTGGACTTGTTGATGTATTTCCATCACCAAAGTTAACTGAATAAACCTTAAGCATTAGGCCATAAAAACTTCCGACAACAGGATTTTCACGAGCAAAATCATAAGCAATCACACCACCAGACCCAAGCGATTTCGATCCAAAATCGACATCAATTTCATCGTCAATTATCTGGAATTGTGCTTCATCGGTGCTAAAGCCTTTTGCAATCCAACCATCTCGCAATTTACCCTTGTTGAAAATTTCAATTGGTCCGCTAGCATAAATTGAATTGTTAGCAGCATCTGATAACGTAACTCTTTGAACTCCGGTATATACATATGGAGTCCGCATGTAATCTCGCTCCTTCATATATACGGAACCCGAACCCATACTCTTATACGCGTCAGAACGACTTCTATTCCAATACTGAACTTGGATTTCACCATCTTCATAGAACGACACCTGACATAGCAGAGGGTCTGTTTGACCAGCCACCTGGAAGGATCCAATCTCAATCACAGTAAAAACATCATTATGATCGTCAAATTTTCTCCAAGCAACGTCAATATGACTGTTTCCTACACTAGGAATGATGTTATTATCTATAGGCTTAACATACGGATAAACACCATCACCTTCTAGAGACGAAGAATTAGTTAATCGATGATCGCCTAGAAAAATTCTCCTATTTCCGTATATTGTAACACCATTATATGTTTGACCTCCATATTTAAATTCATGTTCAAATTCAATGTAGAGACGTTCATCATCAGCCGGCATTACATCCAAACTATACTTTTTTATGTAAATATTTGCATAACCTGGAATGCCGAAATTATACGGTTTTTCGTTACTAATAGGTCCCCTTTGATTACCTTCCAATTCACCATTAGGAGCAGCAAATACAGAAGTCAAACAAAAGACCAAGGCAACAACAATAATCTTTACACTCTTATACATAATTACCCCCATCCTATTCAACAATACAATCCGGTTGAACATCAAGCGACTGTGCATAAACATAACCGCGAATATGGCTTCCTGAGGAAAGACGAACATCCGCATGTGGTGCAACGACAACTGCATCCATTTGCACATTGGTTTCTACAGATACATCTTGACCTACGTAGATAAAGAAGTCTCCATAACGACTAGCTTGTTGCAATTTGTTATAATTTCCTATTCTAACATTTTCAGCAATCCAAATTCTTGTACCCGGTTCAAATTCCATTGTCACTCGGGAATCGGTGTAGAATGATTTGAAATAATAATCACCAGCACCAAAATGAATTGTCGTTTCGTCTCTAGCAACAAAATCCTTGTAACTTCCGCTAGAAATATTCTTATTTTGACGAGCATCAATAACGACATCCGTTATTCCATAATAAACACCGATTGTCGGAATTACTGGAATTCGCATTGAATTAAGTTTTGTAGCAGACTTATAAGACGCACCATCTTGAACCTCAAGGAAGTTCACGTAATAAACGTCATTTACATCAGCTCTATTTCTTAATACAAGCGAATTACCCGCATAAATACTTTTTCCATTGAGAGTAGCAACACCAACATTCACATTGTTACCGGCAAAAACATCGCCATAAACAGTTACACGATCTGCCAAAGTAACATTTCCTGTCGTATAAATTTTGGCCTTCGTAATAGAACGGAAAATATCCGGTACATTGTCAGAAATATCTGTATTCAAAGAGCCATCATTATTTCCGTTACCGGAATCTTCGTCTTCACTACCTTCATCAGAATCACCACCATTATCTCCATCACCTTTAGATTCTTCATCCGGAGAAATATACCATGGTAAATCTGTAGGATCAACATTGGGATTTACCGCAGTTCCATTCTTAATAACAACTTCATATTCCTCGCCATTTTCACTAACAAGTTTTGCGTTCTTCGGAAGTTCATCAAGGTTAAGTTCAATTGTTCCCGGCACAACATATTCAACACCATCAAGGATGAAAATCCACCCTGTTTCAAAATGAATGTCTACAACAATTTCATTTATACCAGATTCCATAATCGTCGGAACGATATCTAATTCAATTGTTTTATCGTCAGTAAACTTGGGACACCCAGACGCCATTGTACTTACGATGCAATTCATCGGATTTTTCGCGACTTCCTTAAATAAACGGAAGTTGTAAGAAAGGAAGCTGTCATCATAACCAACCAACCGAACTTCGATATCATTCCAATCTTCAGCAACAGGAACAGAAACATAACTATCATACTGTTTTAAAGACTGCACAGAACCTGTTGTATTGTTAAGGAATAAAATTTCCTTAAGATCCGAAGGCGTTCTGGGGGTCACCTTAAGCGTAAATGCATCCTGATTTTCCACCTTAGATTCGTAATTCAAGATATACTGTCTAAACGCACAAGAAGTATTGAAGCCGGCATCATTTGTTTCAATCGAAGACAGTGTTAAATCCGGAGCGTTTTTGGGATTGTAATGCATTCCAACGATCTTATTTTTCTGAGCAGCATTATCTGCATGGAAAATCACAAAAGGATTTCCCTTATCATTCACGCCCAAATCAGCACTTGCAACATACATTTGCGGTTTTGCAAATACTGGATTTCCCACAGAAAGCCAACGATTATTTCTATAAGAAATTACAGATATTTTATCATTATTCTCATGATTTCTAAACATTATGTAGGGAACCGTCGTGTTTGAAGTTTTGTCCACGCGAACTTCAAAATCAAAGTCATCACTATCATTCAAATAAGCGACAATACCTTGTTCTTCTTGGATTGTTTTGGCTCGATAAATTGTTTTAATACTATTATCCCTTATAGCATTCCACCTAAAGTAACGATCATACACCTGGCCATTTACATTGTGGTTCGTCTTAATTTCACCTTTAAATACAGTCAAAACCGTATACACAGCATTATCAGTATCTTCTACAGAGAAATCGACTTCATACATAACTGCAAGATATAAATCTTTACCATCCGTAGCCAATTTAATTCGCTTAACATTATCTATAGCATCATAAATGTCATCACTCCAAGACAGTACATCACCATAGCTAACAGGGGTTCCGTCTTTCTGGCTAACACCAGCCCAAATTTGCTTACCGCTCGGATTTTCAGTGGGTTCATACAGTTGTTTCAAATAAACAAATGGTACAGATTCTGCGGCTGCAATCTGTTCATTTTCCACGCTTACTGCCAGCAAGCCTAAATCATCGTTGCTCAGCATTTTAGAATTTCCAAGATAAGCGACATACAACTTGTTATTTGGACCCAAAACAATGTCAGATGCGAAAACTTCACCATCTTCAACAACACATCCATGATACTCCTTTGTGCTACCAAGAGTAACATTTACTGTTTTATTTGCAACATCAACACTTGTTTTATATCCACTATAAATAGGTGTAGAACCTAAATCAACAAAATCATTCTTTGACGGGTCCCATACCTTCGCACACAAAACATTACCCTCATAAATCGGAAGATTATATTTGTTTAGTAGAGGAACGCCATTTTCATCAGTCTTGACATGAATATAGGGGTCTCGATCATACAAAATCACAGCATTTTTTTCTTCGTTTTCAATAATTTTCACATTTTCACTTATAACATCATTTTCTGAGAAATTATAAGGATCCCATTTTAATCCAGACTTATTGAATACATTTGGATGTCTGTAACCATTATTTTCATCTTCGGGAATATATGCTAGATAAGAAAGTCCAAGTCCATGAGCAGGATAGAATGCTGATACAGCTTCAGAGAATAGAGCATCCTCACCAGCTTTCCAATTATTGCCATCATATGTAGCATCAAATAAATATCGTTTATTATCTTTGTATATGACTTTAGAAGAGTCAAAAGCATTTTGGTATTTTGGCATTTTTCCCTTAGCAAAGCCAAGCATATTGCCGTATTCAACCCAATCACTTTCTTTTTTCTTAATGACAAACTTATACACGTTTGAATCAAAGGGTTCAACATCAATCTTAAGAGTCCACGATTGGTATTCGGTAAAAGACGCAACTGGGTGAGTCAGTTTTGCGCAGCATGCTGGTGATTCCCAAACATCAGACGTATTTTCCGGAACGAGACTATATTTTACATTGTCATTTTGTCCCAACGTTTCAAATTCAACAGAAAAATCAACATCAGTCAAAGTGATTGTTTTAGACAAGTCAGCACCTGTAGGAACATCAACAAGTTCCCCATTCAATTTAAGAGATTTCAAGACATCGGAACCATCTGGGTACAAGGAGCAATTCCCATCTACCAACGTTTTTCTTGACGCAAGATAAACATCTCTTTCCGCGGTTTCAGAATATGTTTCAACTTCTCGTCCCATGTTGTCAAATTTTACATAGGAACCAATTCCTCGAGTGTTTACGGTTGCCTGTATTTTATCCCATTCTTCATTCCAGAACGACGCTGTAGACGTGGCCTTCAACGGGAGTAAACGAATATCCTGCAAGTAAACAGAAGACGTTGAATTTGTAGTCAAAACAATCTCTGTTTTGGCTATTCCTGTCATGTCAAAAATTTCTTCAATGTAACGCCACTTGCCCACTTTATCAATATTTTTGGACTTAAGATTCCAAGCAAAATTTTTACCATCAACAGAAACTTTAAGATCAACATCATTTGCAGTAGTTTGAACCCAAGTTGAGAATCGATACTTTTCTTTCCTAGGTGCATCTAACGTACCCGTCAAAGCAATTTGGCTATTTAATTTTATTGCCTTATTTGAGAACCTACCATAATCAGACAATTTGGAATCCGTCTTCAAATCCACTGCATAACCGACAAAGACTTCTCCAAACAAACAATTCTTCCAATTAGCAATATCGCAACTCTCACCAGAAAGCATCAAGCCCTCATCAAAGCCGCAATTTGCGGCATTTCCAAGCATTTTTCCGTTTTCTTTGTTTTCCAGGAAAGACGTAATCTTTATTTTTCTCGGGCCTTCCTCAGTTTCAACAACCTGTTTATGTTCATACCTAGAATTATGTGATTGAAGTTCCCAATTGTCACTTTTAAAGTTAGGATCATTAAAGAATATATTTTTTATGTGGCTATCAACGGTCGATTTGGAGTCTTTTGTCTTGGGAGAATATTTCCAAGATGTTGTAGAAACATAATTTTTACCTACTTTTTCAAGACCGTTTGCTGATGCAGCAACAACCATTCCATTCTGACAGTCTGGAATACAAGAATAACTACCAGCCAAAATATTGATTCTATTTTGTTTTTTTAGTGATTTGACAATTTCATTTTCATTTCCGACTGACATTAAATCATTTACATATGTAAATAACTCCTCTGTTTTTCTATCACCTATTTTCTTAGAAATATTTTGAATCATTCCATTCGTGGGTGAATACGTATTTTCAGTAACTGTTTTGACACCTCGAGAAATTTGGATTGTCTTAGAAGGTTTATCAACATAAACTGGATAAAGATCAGCAATCTTTCGATCACGAATATAAATCGTTCTCGTTTCAGAAATAATTCCAGAGCCTTGTTTACCCCTCATAATTTCTTTACACACATAGCCCACAGCAACATTTTCATCAACGCCATTATTTGGCGGTGTACACAAATAACGTTCATGAATACCAGCTCCATTAGGCATTTCGACTTTCATGACCTTCATCAAAGGAGTGTTAGACATTGCATCATATGCAATACCTGATTCATGATTTTCACTAGAAAGGAAAGAATACTTATAGAGGATTGTTTGATCAGTAACAGGTTCTAAAATTTTCTTTTCACGAACAAAATAAGTTCCAACTGCCTTTTTAAAAGAATTGTTTATCTTATAGAAAATTTTTGTTTTTCCATCTTTGGATGCAGCAAACGCATCTCCGCCAAGAGAGTATATGTCATCAGCCTCGTATCCTTTTAAATCATCAGAAAAGTCTTCTTTTACCCAAGACTGTCCATCCCAAATCCAAGCAAACTTGCTTTTTCTATTTTCTAAGAACCAGTCGTTTCCAACAATAAAGGATCTCTGATCAGAATTACCCAAGACATCTTCAAAAGAGACTGGTTTCCAAAAGCCTTCCTTTTTATGAATCACTTTAACACGAGATTCTCGATGCATGGTTTTATACCATGCCTTCTGATAAGCTCTTGCGGTAACAATAAAGTCATTACCACCAACACCAGCCCAATAATATTTGCTATTAAGGCTCCAGGATGTTAACAATTTTTCAAAATACGCTTCCGGATTCCAGGATTCGCCATCAAATTCAAAAATTCGAATAAATCGTCTATCGCCATAGCGAACAATGTAATAATCATCTCCAACAGCAGCAACATCTGCTGGATCTGAATTACTAAACGGATAACGAAGTTGGCGAACATATTTGGAGCCATTCCAACCGAACAATTGTACTCTTGATTTATTATAGAAGGAAGTACCTTCACCAGCATCTATCAAGCTAGAGCCATTCAACACAATACTATTTTCGGAATCATAGCCACCACCAAAGTCATGAACAAGTTGAGGAACGCCATCAAGAAGATTATAGACCTTATACCCCAAACAATTTCCCGTACAAGTAGAACTGCCATCCTGATAAGCAACTAGAATACGATTCTTCGCTGGCTGAATGACAAAGCCACTTCCATCATTATCATCTACACCATCCAACTTAATCAGTTGATTTGTTTTTCCTGCCCATTTAGTCCAAACAAGTTCAATCTCCAAATAGCCATCATTCCATCCCCACCCTTTTTCATCATCAAGTGTATAAGCCAAAACATAATCCGGACCGGCAACAAGTTTACGAACTTTCTGGTTATCAAAATCAAAAGGGGTATCAAAATGCATCTTATTTTGCGTGTCAGCAACATTGACCCATATAATCCCGTCCCATTGACAAATGTATGCTGACGATTCTTTTTTATCATCATCTTTTTCCTTAGCAAGGAACCATCCAGCATCACCAAAATCAACTTCTTCAATACCCTTAACGTCTATTTTATTAGAAAATACCCATTTTCCCAGTTGACGAGTATAGACCTGAAGAACATCTTCGGAGGTTTTTCCAACCAGATAGGGAGTTCCATCTTCAAGATATCCTTGACCAAAAATTTTTTTCAAAGGCAATTCCTCTACATGATCATTTCCCATAGACTCATACCAATAGGTATATTCAACCCATCCACAGGATTTGCCCTTAATACTATGCAAAGCCCCTAAAGGGTATGCATTTTTTTGATGTTCAAAAGTCTTAGCTTTGTCTACATCAGTATAGTATTCGTAATTTTCAAAATCGACTTCTTTTTGATCCTTGTTAAAGAATCTAATAGACGACAACAACCGTTTTACAAGTGGAGTTTTTGGTTGCAGCGATGAATAGCAAAAGGTTACTTTACCTACATTCTTTTTACTATTCGCCTCTTTTCCTGGGGCAAACACCTCAACCTGGGACAAATATTTACGGACAATCTTCTCCTTAAACATGTCCACACCATTATCTTCTTCATATTCTTCACCAAGAATATCCTGATATTCACCTTCAAATTCTCCAACACCCTTATCCTCATACGTAAATGTAAGCTTGCCACCATCAGAAGCAACAACCTCGCTCAAATATGATTCTTTCGTATACTGAGATCTTGATGTCCAAGCAAACAACTTATCCTTTTCATCACGAAAAGTACCACTCAAATTTTCTACAATCTGAACATAGTTATAAGTAAGATTATTTTCATCAAGATCGGTTTCTTTAGAGAGATTCCATGCTACAGGATAAAATACCGTTTCTCCACCAAGACCTATTTCCATAAGATCGAAACGTTTTCCGTCATCATAAGACATCCACATAATGTCGTATTCTGTAGCATTATGCTTAGGGGCATATATTGGATTAACATCATCAATATCGCCGTACACATGAACAATGCCTTCTGTATCTGTAATTTTCCATCCCTTCACATACTGCCAAGAAATTCCTTTGTTACTTGGATCAACGTGTACACCAACTTCACGTTCTATATGCCAATAAGGATTGCCTTCAATGACCCAATGTTTCTCAGCGTTTCCATTATAATTGTTGTTCAAAGTCTTTCGCCATTGTTGTTCTTCAAAAATTTTATATCTGTTACCATCAGCGGTTATGAGATAATAAATATCATCATCTAAGAACGCATTATCCTTACAATCACAAACAATTTGAGTACGGCCCAAAGACCAACCCAAACCAACGATCCCTGAAGAAATCTCGATATTTCTTGTATTTGCATCTTTAAAAACGTTGCCCGAATAAGAAATTGCAAAGTTCGTAGACAATTGACCAACTGCAATAGAGGCTATATTTTTCTGTAACGCAACCGTTCCTGACATAGGATTTATGCCACCCTCAGGAGACATATACTTGTTAAATGCATTTGAATTTTCTCCAGCTTGCACAAATGCAATCAAAGAAAACAAACAAAGAGAACCGATTATTTTTTTCAGCATACCATGCCTCATTTTGTTAATCCTACATGACAATGCACAAACACACATTACAATGCAGTTTCTTTTTTCAAACTCAAAAAACCATAATTCGCCTATACAGGCAAACTATGGTACTTGAAACACCAGTATTTTTTAATTAAGAGCCTAACCCCCAAAACAATCGGTTAGGAACCAACTAAAAAAACTTTCGTTTTCAATACGGCGCGGCAAGATAAAAATTTAAAACAGAATATCAAAGAGGTTGTTTGAAATTTTGAGGCATCATCAACATGTGTGGAAGCATTTAGGCAGCCTTGCTAGATGATTCTC
>JAKSIC010000011.1 GCA_024399015.1 Fibrobacter sp. | reverse complement strand
CATTTTAAAATCAAGGTACCGCAAATAACGGTGTGGGATTAACATTTTAAAATCAGGGTACCGCAAATAACGGTGTGGAATTTTCATTTTAAAATCAAGGTACCGCAAATAACGGTGTGGGATTTTCATTTTAAAATCAAGGTACCGTAAATATTGGTGTGGGATTTGCATTTTAAAATCAAGGTACCGTAAATATTGGTGTGGGATTTTCATTATAAAATCTTGGTACTACAAATTATTGTGTATCAGACACAACAAAAAATGGTGGTACTACGACTGAAAATGCCTTTTTTGCCCCTAGAGTTTGTTTCTTGTGCAACTGATTTGTAGTTTATTACTGGAATTTGAGGCGAAACCTCAAAAGGAGTTAGGATATGGACTACAAGCAAAGTCAAGGTTTTCGCAGCTATAATCTGCTGTCGTATGTCAAAGTGCATCGCAAAATCTTCGAAAATATGCGAAAAATCGACAATCCCATGGTTTCCGGGGCAATTGATGCCTATGGAAAATTTCTGAGGCAACTGGAAACGATGGTGAAGACGCCTGTGTCAGGGTATGTTTCTGAATGGAACGAGGAGCGCGCCCGTGCCTACAGGATTTGCCTGACTGCAGTAAGGTCTCTGGAGGAGTTTGATTCGGCTTCGGATCGTGAAACTGTCCAGGAACTCTCAAGGGCCTTCTCTTATTACATCGCAGGTGTTTCATCTACAATAGTGACAACGGCGATTGAGCATGCCCTAACGTTGTCCAAGAAAATCCCTGCGGAACAGCTAGAAAAACTTGCCGTCAAGTCGCGTATCGACTACCTGGAACAGGTTCACAACAATTACCTAAGGAGTCGTAATGCAATCAGTAGCAATATTGCCGCAGCCAAGAACAGCGAGGTAAAAACTTACCGTCACTGCTGTGATGTGGCCTTCAGAAACTCCCTGGAGTTAACTAAGAAAATGAATAGCCTGGGTGACGAATCCTGTCGGGAATTTCTCCGCTGGATGAGTGCTGCGTAATGTCTATAGCGTGATTTGACAAGTGTGTAATAGCAAAACGCCGTACGGTTATTCCGTATGGCGTCTTTTCGTTTGTACAATTTTTAAGGGGGGGGCTGTTTTTACAGAGCCTTGATTTCTTCAGGAGAGAGGCCTGAAATTTCTGCAATTTCGGAAACGGTAAGCTTTCCTTGCGCCACTAAGGCCTTGGCAATGCGTTGTTTTTCTTCCTTGATCAATTTCTTGCAGCGGATGTTGAGTTCCTGTTCCAGAGTCATGTAAGCCTTCCTTGCTGCGGGATCCATGCGGTACTTTTCAACCAGTTCGTGAATGCGCTTCATCTTCTCGGATTCACACTTCTTGGTGGCGAAATACTGCATGTACTCGCGAGTCGCCTTGTCGTCCATTTCGGAGTACTTTTTAAATATATAGAAATTTTTGCAGCAGAGATCACCCAGCAAAATGTTCGGGTCGCATTCCTCGCGATTCTGGAACTTGTAAATGGCCTTTTCCTTATGGAAGATGTCGTTGGGACAGATGAACAGAATGTATTTTTCCTGTAGTTCTTCGTAATCAGCGCCTTTGACCAAGGCGCCTAACCATCTGCATTTCGATATCAAACTGCCGCCCCACCTTAGTTGTTTCACCGGCGCTAGAAATTTCTTGGCGAACGTGCTTTTTATGAAAAATTTTGTTTGCTCGGTGTACGCTCGGAAATAAAATTTCCTATGATTGAAGGTGTATGAAGAATTCCATCGATTTCATTGGCGATATTCACGGGCATAGCGAATGCCTGAAGGCTCTGCTGAAAAAGTTGGGCTATGTGGAGAGCGCTGGCGCTTTCCGCTATCCGGGCAATGAACGTATGGTTGTTTTTCTGGGCGATTATGTGGATCGTGGCCCCAATGTTCGTGAGACGTTGAATGTGGTTCGTGCCATGCGTGATGCGGGCTCGGCCATTGCCCTTATGGGAAATCACGAATTCAATATGCTCAGCTTTTGGCAGAAGAACGAAGGCCCCCGCTATTTGAAAAAGGTGGGTCCGGGTTATCTGCGTGAACATACCTTCAACAAGGTGGCTGTTCATTCCAGGACGGTGGCGGACTTTGTGGGGCGTAAGGCAGAATTCAAGGAAATGAAGGAATTCGCCAAGACTTTGCCCTTCTATCTGGAAACGGAGTCCTTCAGGGCTCAGCACGCCAGTTTTGACCCGCGGGCCGTTGCGCAGTTGAAGGCCTCCGGAATTTCCTGTTTTGCCGATGGCGATTTCGAGGAATTGATTTTCCGCGCCAATGATGAAGATAACGAATATGGTGATTCTCTGTTCTGGCCCATCGATATGTTGCTGAAGGGACCTGAAATGGAATTGCCCGACCGTCAGTTCTTCTTTGATGGAGAAAACGTGAAGCGTTTTAGGACGCGTTTGCGTTGGTGGGTAAATCCAGCGGCCGCCAGCTTGCAGGAACTGAGTTTGCAGCCTGGGGTGACCATGCCCGAGGGCTGCGATGTTGATCCGGAAATCCGTAAGCGTTCTTATTACGGCGAGAACGAAAGGCCGGTGTTTTTTGGACATTACTGGCTTACGGGCGTTCCCCAGCTGATTCGCAGTAACGTTTGCTGCCTTGACTTTAGTGTGGCTGGCCATTTAGGAAATGGCCGCCTGGCGGCTTACCGATTTGATGGCGAACAGCAACTTGATGAAAAAAAGTTTGAATGGATTGGTCGCGAACATGCGTAAGTTCGCTTCTTTGCTTCGAAAATTTGCGTCTATTAAAGTGACCTGTGGTTTGTTGGTGGCGTTTTTGCTGCTGACTTTCTGGGGAATCCTGGGGCAGGCTGCTGCAGGGAACGATGGTGCCGCTGCAGCGACGGAACGTTTTTTCGGAAGCTATTTCATTTGGACCATGGGGGTGGTGCCGCTGCCGGCTTTGAAGTCGCTGGCTGTGGTGGGTGCGCTTCACCTGATTGCCTCCATGATGTACCGAATGCCCTCGGGTTGGCGGAATCTGGGCCTTTATGGAATGCACATTGCCCTATTGGTTCTTCTGGTAGGAAGCCTCGTGGGTTCCGAATTTCGTCAGGAGTTTAACGGCTTCCGTGCGGTTCCTGCCGTAGGCGAATTGGTGGACGTCAAGACCCCGCAAAAGATTACCTATTACACCGTTGACGACAGCTTGAATACAAGCTCTGTTGAAGTTGGGGAGGGCTATCCCTACTTTACGTTCTACAAAGGTCAGGTGGACATGATGGGGGTGAAGGTGGATCTTTATACGGCTACCTACGATCCTTTCCATTTCGTGCCTTACGTGTTCATGATTCTATTCTTGCTGAGCGCTGCGTTTCATTATGTGGCGAAGGTCCGCGGTAGTCGTGGGAACCGCGCGGGGACGGGAACAATTGCTGCAAAGACACTATCGGTGTTCCTGATCGCTATGGTGGGCTTTGTTTGTGCGCCTTCTGCCCAAGCTAATCAAATGATTCTTGTTGGCGAAAACTATCGTCCCTTTGATTCGTTTTCCCGTGGTGTTCTTGATGATTTTTCTGGACGCGTGACTTATAAATGCCGCCAGACAGATTCTTGCCATGGTAAAATTTCTGCAAGTGAAGTTGTTGCAAAAATTGGATCAGGTTCCGCTGATGCTGCTGAATTTCGCTTGTTTAAGGTTCTTCGCGCCGATGTTCAAAATGCTTTGAATATTCCTGAAAGTGATCGATATGTAAGCTATAACCAGCTGAAAAAATATGGCAACGAACTTGAAGTTTATGCAAGTCGTAATGATGATCATCCTGCCACATTGGAAATGAAACGTTTGCTTGCCAACGTGCAACTTTTTGAAGCTATTCAGCGTGGCGATTTTAGGAAGGCGGATGCGACTCCCGAGCAAAAGAAAACCTTTAAGGCGGAAGTTTTCTACAACCACGCCAATTTTGCTTTGATCGCGTTCATCCTAGCTTTCATCGGTTGCGTTCTTGCTGCAGTCAATTCCCTTTTTAAAAAGCGAGCCCTTGATATTGCGGCGAACTCTGCGTCTGCTGCTGTAGCTGCGACTCTCGCAGTTACTTTTATCCTTCGTTTTTACATTGCCGCCCGTCCGCCGCTTTCTAGTTTGTACGAAATCGTGCTGTTGGTGGCCTTGCTTTTGGAAGCCTTTGAATTCGGTGCATTCCTGTTTTGCAAAAAAAGAACTTTCTCTTTAATCATCCCTGTAACGGCCATGGCCACGGTTCTTTTGTTCTTTGCAAAATTCGTGTTGGAGCCTGGTGATTTGTTCCAGCCCATTCCCGCCGTTTTGAATTCCTCCGTATTCCTCACCATTCATGTTTTCACCATCGCTTTGGGCTATGTGGGGATGATTCTTTCTGGCGTTGTGGCCCATCTGCATCTGTTTCGCTTGGGCCGAATTTCTTCTCTAGAGCATCAAACCTCGAACCTCGCGCCTCTCCTTTACGCCACCCTCGTTTTTGGCGGAGTTTTCACCACCATCGGAACCCTTTTAGGTGGGGTGTGGGCGGATTTCGCTTGGGGCCGTTTCTGGGGCTTTGACCCGAAGGAATGTGGAGCCCTCTTTGTGGTGCTTTGGTCCATGCTTCTGTTGCATTTGCGAGGCGGCCGCCTTGCCAGCGAAAAAGGTTTCGCCTTGCTCAATTGCTTTAACGTGATTATCACATTCCTTTGCTGGTTTGGAATTAACCTTTTGGGTGTGGGGCTCCACAGTTACGGATTCCAGAACGGAACGGTAATGTGGCTTTTGATCTTTATTCTCGCTGATCTTGGTGTGATTTTTTATTTGAATAGTCATAACCGGGGAACTTTAAAATTATGATTTATGAATTACGAATTATGAAATGGAAAATCTCGGCGTAGCCGACTAATTTACTCTCGTACATCATAATTCGTACTTCGTAATTTTCTATCTTTCCTTCCATGCTTCAATGGGACACTTTGCTTTCTGCAACGCGTTACGGACACCCGGCTGATCCGGATCCGAACCGCTCTGATTTTCATCGCGATTACGACCGTATTGTTTTTTCTACTGCTTTCCGTCGTTTGGGCCGCAAGACTCAGGTTCACCCCTTCTCTGTGAATGACCATGTTCACAGCCGTCTGACCCATAGTTTGGAAGTCAGTAGCGTTGGCCGTAGCCTCGCCATTACGGTTTACCACCTGATCAAAAAATACTTGCCCAAGTATGTGAACGAATATCAGTTTGGTACCATCGTTCAGTCTGCTTGTTTGGCACATGATATTGGTAACCCGCCTTTTGGTCATGCAGGTGAAGCCGCTATTCGCGAATGGTTCCGCAAGAATCACAATTCTCCGGCATTGCGCGATCTTAAGCCCGAAGAAATTGCTGACTTTGAAAACTTCGATGGCAACGCTCAGGGCCACCGCATTTTGAGCAAGTTGGAATACCATTTTTTGGATGGTGGCATGCGCTTGACTTACGCAACCATCGGTTCCATGATCAAGTACCCGCAGCTGGCAAAGTTTGGTACTCCCACCAGCTTGTTCTCTACCGAAGCGGATCTTTACCGCATGACCGCCTACACCTTGGGCATTCCTGAATTGGAAACCGGCAAGTGGGTCCGTCATCCTCTGGTTTACCTGATGGAAGCCGCCGACGATATTTGCTACAGCATTTTGGATGTGGAAGACGCCATTGAATTGGGCATTCTTTCCTTCGGCGATGTTCGCGGCATGTTCAGCTACCTCTGCGGTCCCGAAGTGGATATCGATCGCGAGTACCAGGAAAACGGTCAGAACTTCCGTGACTTCCTCAGCAGTATCCGTGGCCTCGCCATCCAGAACCTTATTGATGATGTGGCAGTCACTTTCGTGAACCATTACGAAGAAATTATGGCCGGCGCTCCCATCAAGCATCTTGTGGACCTTTCCCGCTCCGAGGTGATGGAAGGTATCCGCATTGCTAAGCGCCTGGGTGTGGAACGTATTTACCCGGATCGTCGCAAGACTGAACTTGAAGTGGGTAGCTACACCACCTTGAGTACCGTACTGGATGCATTCATCAACGGTGTGTACGATTTCCGCCTCAACGGCAAGAACTCCTACCGCGCCGACCGCATTGTTCGTTTGATTGGCCAGGCAAAGATTGGCCAGAGCGTTACCGCTGCCGAAGCCTACCATCAGGTTCTTGACTTTGTCAGCGGCATGACTGACAACTACGCCACTTATCTTGCCCGTCAGATTGGCGGCCTCGCCATGGGATACTAAGGGCTGGGAGTCGCGACGATGATTTGGTTGTTCGATTACGATTTGACTTTGTACGGAGCCGATGAACATTGCGTCATCGATTCTCTGGATGAACGAATCTCCTTGACCGTTCAGAATGCAACTGGTGTGGATACAGAAACAGCCCACAAGATTCGCAAGGATTACCTGATCCGCTTTGGAACGACTTTGGCTGGCCTGCAGGCCATGCATGGCGTAAAGCCCGATGACTTTTTTGATTTCATCCATCAGCCGGAATTCTTGACTTACCCGAAGCCCTCTCCTGCAAAACGCAGTTTGATTACTGGCCTTGCTGGCCGTCGTTTCATTTTCACCAATGGTCGCCGTGACTGGAGTGAAGCCGGCATGGAACACATGGGCGTCCGTGATTGCTTTGAAGATGTTTTTGACTTGAAGCAGATGGATTGGATCGGAAAACCCCACGACAGCGCTTATGAAAAGGCGGAAAAGTGGTTGGCAGAACGTGTGCCCGAGGCCTTCTTTGCAAACGGTACCCCGGCGGATCCGTCCCAAATTGTTTTGCTGGAAGATTCCGTACGCAATTTGGAACCTGCTCATCGCCGCGGTTGGAAGACCATCCTGGTGAATCCCATTCCCGATGTACCCAGCTGGGTGGACTACTATGTGCCCAGCCTTTTGCACTTGACCACCATCTTGCCTGAACTTGTTCGCGACTTATAATTAACAACTCTCAGTTCCTACTTTGAACCTCGAACCTCTAGCCTCGAACCTCGAACCTTATTATGCTTGAACTTTTCTCTATGGGCTTTATGCAGAACGCTTTGGTGGCCGCCGTGCTGGTGGCCATTGCCTGCGGCGTGATGGGAACCTTTGTGGTGGTGAATCGATTGACTTCGCTGTCGGGCGGCGTGGCCCATGCGTCCTTCGGCGGCGTTGGCTTGGCTGCCTTCCTGGGATTTTCTCCCATGCTTGGGTCCCTCGGCTTTGCGGTGGCATGTGCCATGCTGATGGGTGTGCTGACTTGGCGTGACCGCAAGAACTCCGACACCTTCATCGGTATTATCTGGGCGGGCGGTATGGCCTTGGGCGTGATCCTTACGGACTTGACCCCAGGTTATAGCGGCGAGATGATGAGCTTTTTGTTCGGCAGTTTGCTGACGGTTCCTACGGAGTTGTTGTGGTGGATGGGCGCACTGTTGGTTCTGATTCTTGGAGCTGTCGTTGTGAACTATCGGAAGTTCCTGGCCATCTCCTTTGATCCCGAGTTCGCCCGAGTGCAGGGCATGCCGGTACTTGCCTACTATATGTTTTTGATTGCCCTGATTGCCTTGACGGTGGTGATTGCTGTTCAAGCGGTGGGCATGATTCTTGTGATTGCTTTGTTGACCATTCCAGGCTACATTGCAGAAAATTATGCCAAGAACTTGACTCAGATGATTTTTATTTCTGTAGGCGTTTCCTTGGTTCTGGTGCTGGCCGGCCTTTTGCTTGCTTGCCAGTTGAACTTTGTAGTAGGCCCCACCATTATCGCCTGCGGCGTCCTTGTCTATGGTGTAGATTTTGCAATCAAAAAATTGCGTAAGGCATAAAAGGTTTTTTATGAAAAAGAAACTTATTGCATTTTTGTTCATGGTTAATTGCTCGTTGCTCATTGCGTCAGCGTTCGCTGCACCGGAACCTGCTTCCCGTAACAGCTTTAACAACATGACCGTGACTACGGAGTATTCTGAACTCATGCAGGAAAAGAATGCCCGTAACGATTCCCTGTTGCCGGCCCTCGATGGTGACAAGGCCTTCGAGGAAGTCCTCCGCTTGAATCCCAACTTCTGGAGCCTTGGCGGCGTGATGAAGAAGGACGAATCCCTGGTGACCAAGCTGAACGCAAAGATCGTCTTTGTGGATGGTATCCGTGAAGAACCGTTCTGCGACTTGGACAAGAAGGGTAGTTCTGCTGGAGAATGGAATGTCCGCATTGGTGTGGACTTTGTGTCTGCAGCATCCAACACGGTTCATATTCACGTGCAGCAGTGCCTGGACTACATTCGCGACCAGATGGGTTTTGCTGTAAAGAAGGGCGACAAGGTGGTGTTCATTCCGCCGAAGAAAGTTCTGGACAAGATTGCTGAAAGTGAAATTCCTGATGCCATCGATATTGACTTGCAACAGACTTTGCTGAAGGCTCACGAAGACGTAAACCTTACCGGCAAGTGCCCCAAGGATATCGAAGCCTACATCATCTTGATGAATGTCTACGAACAGGTGAAGAACCAGAAGATGGACTATGTGGTCATCAACGACCAGCTGAACAAGCAACGCAATGGCGGTGGCCGCGTGCAGTCCTGCGCCTTCAGCCGTGAATGGAACAAGAAGTATCAGGAAAGCGCCAGCTTTGAATGCGACATCGACCATGACGAATGTGTCTACCGTCAGGAAAACGATGGGGACTCCCGCTGGGCTATCAACTACGAAGCTGACCGCTTTGAATACATTAACAAGAAGTTCCTGTTCTTCAACCTGAATCCCAAGAGCATCCATAAGGGCGGCACCATGCTGGATCTTCGCTTGATCCGCCTGTCTTCTTCCCTGTACCTGGAAGCCTACTTGAACATGAAGGGCGAACCGGTTACATTGGGCCTGGTGATCGTTCCGGGAGAAAAGACCATTGAAGATTATGATGACGGCGAGGAAGAAGAAGGCGTGATGTTCGAGTAGCCTTCTTGACCGCCCAAATCGATTATTATATATTGAGATTGAATAAATTAAGGAGAACTTTATGAAACGTTTTATCAAGGCCTCTTTGCTTGCTGCCATGGTTGCTGCTCCTGTTATGGCTGATGAAGCTTTTGGCGGCATCGGTGTTACCATTTACCAGCTTCGCAACGGTGTTAAGGTTGCTGAAGTTATTCCGGGAACTCCCGCTGCAGAATCCAAGCTGCAGGCTGGCGACGTGATTATCGCTGTGGATGGTCAGAGCCTTGCCCGTCAGGATATTGAAACCTCCAAGGACATGCTCCGTGGCCAGGTGAACAAGCCGCTGGAAATCACTTTTGTGAGCGGTGCCGATACATTGACTTCTGTTATCCGTCGTGCTCAGCTGACTGTGAAGGATCTGGAAGGCGAACAGGTTCAGGCCTGGTATGGCGATAAGGCTTTGTTCAAGGCCGCTGAACTGGAAACCTACGCAAGCGCTACCGAAGGCAACAAGCAGTTGGTGGCTGTGCTTCAGCGTGGTACCCTCCTGAAGCAGGACGCTGACCTGAGTGCCCGCGACTTGAACGGCATCTACGTGGAAAAGGCTGAGGAATTTGCTCCTAAGGCTCCTGTTCAGAATATGAACAAGGTTGGTGCCGCAACTCTTAAGGGTATTACCCGCAAGGCTGTTGGTGTTGATCTGAAGGTCGCTGGCAACGCAATCGTTACCATTATGAGTGCCGAAGGCGAACAGGTTGCTGTCCTCCGCCTCGACAATGCTCAGCCGGGCTACAACACCCTGAAGTGGAATGGCGAAAACGTTCCTGCAGGTCGCTACATGGTTACCGTTGAAATCAACGGTTCCATCAGCGGTAAGAACGCTGTGCTGAAGTAATACGGCCAATTCGGTTGATGAAATTTTGAAATAATTATATATTTGGCAAGCCAAATCGAATTTGGCTAAATGCTCGAGTAGCTCAGTTGGATAGAGCATCTGCCTTCTAAGCAGAGGGTCGTGGGTTCGAATCCCGCCTCGAGTATGAAAGAAAGGAATCGCCGAAGGCGGTTCCTTTCTTTCATTTTATGAGGATGAGAACCCACGAAGTGGGGTCGACCATTGCGATGGCGAGAGCCGCAGGCAAGCTAGCTTGCCTATGGCCGAGCATGAGCAAGGGGCCGCGAAGCGGCATCCCGCCGAGAGTAGCGCGGGCATAACCGAGCCGTAGTCGGAGCTGCGAAGCAGCATCCCGCCTCGAAAACACGTGAGCAACAGCCGCGAAGCGGCATCCCGCCGACAAAGGCGAGGCTCTGTGGAATCCCGCCCCCTTTTATCCCACAAAAAAAGCACTCCCCATGGGGGAATGCCTTCTCTCTCACAAATTCGAGTCTTCTTACTTCTTCGGGAACATCTTGTCCAATGTTGCCTTGAGGTGGTTCAAGTTGGCATCGTTCAAAGTTTCGTAGCGGTAGAAGGTTCCGTCGGAGTTGACCAGGTAGACCACCGGGATGTAACCGGTACCGTAGGCTGTGCCGAACTTGGTTTCGGAGTCCTGGAATACGGGAATAGAAACGTGGAACTGATCAATGAAGAGACGGATGTCGTTCTTCTTGATGCCGCCGCCAAGACCGATGGCGATGCCTGCGAGACCAGCGGGTTCATACATCTTCATCATGTCCTGAATGCCGCTGATATGGCGCTGGCAGTGGGGGCACTTGGGGCTGAAATAGTAAATCATCAGCGGGCGCTTGCCGAAATGGCTGAACAAGATACCCGGGTCGCTAATGCCGGTGAGAGGCTTGGAAAAATCCATCTTCATAGGCTGGTTTGTGGAAGCATCCTGCATCAACTGGACGTCGGCCATCTGCGGTTCCGGGGCCAGCTGGGCAAAGGACATACCTGCAGCAAGGGCGACAATACTCAACAACTTTGTAGCAATACGCATGGGGAAGATAAACTCCTATAATTACGGGATTAAAATACGAAAAAAACCTTCGTTTGTGTGGTGTTTTTGCCAAAAAATGAAAAAAAGCCTGATTTGTTTGACATTTCTCACTTTAGAAACCGATAAAAGGAGTCGAGGATGTTATGAACACGATTGAAAATTCCCTGATCTACTCCGGTATTGGAAACAAACTGCGAAAAATCTCCATTTCCATTGGGGAAAATACGCGAAAAACAGGCAATTTGCTGCACAACAGGACTTTCCAAAAATTTGATGAAATGTTCGGAAAGAAAGTTCCTTTTTCTCCGATTGCCAAGAAAATCTACGGCTTGCAAGAAAACTTTTCCAGGTTCCCGATGGAAACCCTGGTCCATGATTGGCTGGGCTTCTTGAAAGGCGAACCGTTGTATCTGCCGGATAATGAACTGGTTTTTCGTTCCAACGGTGTGACCATTCCTGATCGAGAAATGGGTGAGTATGTGATGAAGGCCTTTTTGAAAAAGGACAGCCCCTATCTTAAGTTTGGGAAGTTGGATGGCCTACTGGATGTTAACGTGACTGTAGATGAACAATCTGCTAGGGTGTCTTATTTCAGAAAGCAGAAAATCAATCCCACGGGCAAGATGATGATGAAATGCAATTTTGGAATGACCATCCAACTGAGAAAGCCCTTGGAATCTTTTGATCCGTCTATCTACAATTCAAGGCCGTGGGTCGACTGCGACCAGGACAAGAACTTTTATCCGAAGATCAAGGGCGTTTTTGAACAGCACGAAAAATTCTGCCATGTTGGTGATGACGAAAACTATATCATCAAGAGGGCGGAAACTGAAGGCGAGTCCAACGCCCGCTTTGTCTTGAACCAGTCTTCCCATGGAAACAATAATTTCTTCAAGTTCCTCAAAAGCTGGACTTTCGCCAATCCCAATAACCCGAACGCCCAAATCATTAAAACTTATCAGTGTAAAAAGCCTTTTCAATATTCGTTGGCGTTTTGGCCTAACACACCGCGTCACTATAGTCCCTTGATTGAAATTGATGCTTCCGAGGAATCTTTTTCCAACATCAGGATGATCAAGAGTAGTGATTTTGCACATTGCCTGACTTTTGTTGAAAACCTATCCTCCAAGAAAATCCAGGAACTGGCTGGCTACAGCTCCAGGGTTTACCGAAAATTTGGCTGTGTTACCATCTCTTTCCATATTGATAACGCTTTGTCCTTTGATTCGGATTTTGAAAAGGCAAGACTATCTGCCGTGAAATGTCTAAATGCACTGGATCAGGTTTTCAAGGAAACAGAAACGTACCTCCAGAACAACTTGGCTACGGAATGGCAAACCTTTACAGAAGGTTGTGAAATCTATATGGCTGACGGTTCTGAAATTCCGGATCTGGATAAGTACGGAGCCATGCTTGTGGCGCAGACCATCAGTTTTGATCCGCAGATGTATGTAGAAAAAAAAGGCGAACTTGGTAAGTTCGCCAATAGCCGACTGTTGGGTGAATTCTACAACGGGTAATTACAGGCTAAGTGTGGTGGTGGCGGAGTAGTGGGGCTCTGCCTTGCGCACACCGTTCAGCGGAATGCTGATGTCGATCTTGTTGACGAGGCGGCTGATGGACTTTGTCTGGGCAAAGCGAATGCCAACGCCTGCAACGTAGATAAGGTCCTTGCGGTTGATGTCCTTGATATCCCAGGCGGTTTCGCCTACGCTGCCAAATACGGCAAGCACCGGCATCAGGGTGGCGACTTCAATGTTGGGGAAGTAGCGTTGTTCAAGAATGCCGTAGACTCGGGCCTGACCAGTATAGAAACCGGGGTCGAAACCTGCGAAGCCATCGCTGCCACCCAGGGAAAGCTGGTAGCCAAGTTTTGCTTCGTCATAGAAGTCGACCTGACCCTTTAAGACTGTGGACAGGCGGGTGCTGGGGTGGAAAATGTATTCGCCGTACAGGCGGCCGTAGAAATCGCGCATTTCGCCGTGGTCCAGGTAGAACCTGCTGTCGGATCTCAGGACCAGGTGGTGCATGCCGCTACCCAGGGCGAGATTTGCCAGAAGGTCCAGGCGGATGTCGTTGTTGTCGGAACCTAGCTGTTCGTAGTTCTTGGAAACCTTGGCCTTGAGGGTATAACCCTTTTCCACGTCTTCAGTCCACTTTACGTTGTGGAGGTTCTTTTCCTTGACATAGCGCAGGTTGGTGTACTGCAGGTAGAAACCGAGGCGGGAGTCCATTCTTTCGGGAATCCATTCGTTCCAGGCGGTTGCGGAATCGATTGCGTATCTGTCGGTACCATCGTGGAAAATGTAACGGACGAGGCTGTCGGCATCGCCTTCCATATGGTGGTAGTCGTAGCTTGCGCCAACGTAGAGCTTACGCTGGGTGCCGCCGAAGGACCTGCTGAAGCGGAGGGAGAGGGAGTCTTCGATAAAGCCTTTGACCTTCATGAGGGTGACGGTTTCGGAACCGTTGTACTTGGGGAGGGAATCGATGGGCTTAGTATTGGATCCGCTATAAAGTTCTGCGCCCCTGGGAAGGTCGCCACTACCGAACATGTAGATGGAACGCTTGTTCTTGAGGCCTTCCAATGTATATGCCCACTGGTTCTGGGTGCGGCTCAGGAACGGAACCTTCATCTGCCATGCGGCGGCATAGCCATCGGTGTTGTAGCTGTAGCTCATGTCCAGCTGGTTGTAGCGGAAAAGGAAGTGGGGCGCTCTGTAGTCCACCATCCACATGTCGCGGAAATAGTCGTGCTTGAAATAGAAACCAAGCTTTTGACCGAAGCCCAGGAAGTTGCTTTCCTGGACGCCGATACTCCAGTTCAAGTTCTTGTAGATCCAGTCTTTTCCGCCGAAGCCGATTCCCACGGGAATGGCGAGAGTCCAGTTATCGCTGGTCTTGACCTTGGCGACGTTTTTGCCGTCGGCGTTTTCAATGGTAATGCTTGCGTCAGAAAGGAAGTTCTGGGAGCGGAGGAATCGTTCGGCTTCCTGGATTTTAATGCCGTCAACGACATCGCCCTGGTTGAAGAGCAGAAGCTTGCGGACAGTGGATTCCTTGGTCTCGATGTGGATGATATTCAGAATATCGTAAGCCCACTTGTCGTACTTGGTGTGGTACTTGGAATCGTCAAAGACATCGCCGATATCATACTGGATGGAATCGATCTTGAAGGATCCGGTGTACTGGCGTGTTGAATCGCTTTCTACTTGTGCAAAGGCGAAAACGGCAGTGCTAAATAATGATGCAAGTATAAAATGGCGCATAATCTTATTCCTAACTCGATAACTTAATATAGAAAAATAGGAGTAGCCGGTTGAAAT
This sequence comes from Fibrobacter sp., assembly GCA_024399015.1. GTDB lineage: Bacteria > Fibrobacterota > Fibrobacteria > Fibrobacterales > Fibrobacteraceae > Fibrobacter. The sequence continues at coordinate 74,486 of JAKSIC010000011.1, read as the reverse complement.
CTAGGGATTGAAAGCATTTTAGGTTGTTTCTATATTTTGCCTGGGCAGCGGATGGCCGCCGGCGCAAGCTGGAGGAAAGTCCGGGCACCACAGAGCAGGATGCTGGATAACGTCCAGGCGCGGTAACGCGACAGAAAGTGCAACAGAAATTATACCGCCGATCGGACTCGGGGCGCCGCAAGGTTGCTCTCGGTCGGTAAGGGTGAAATGGCGAGGTAAGAGCTCACCGCATTCCTGGTGACAGGGGTGGCAATGTAAACCTCATCCGGTGCAAGACCAAGCAGGAATCCGCTGGGGGCAACCCCGGCCTGGCGCGGCTCGTGCTAGCTGGATATCCGGGTAGGTCGCTTGAGGCGGCTGGTAACAGTTCGTCCAGAGAGATGGTCATCGCCCTGCAAAGGGTACAAAACCCGGCTTATAACTGCCCGATTATGGAGACCCCGGCCAATAAAGGCTGGGGTCTTCGCGTATTTTATTAAATTGTGAGACAATGGAAAAGAACAAGATAAAGAACATTATCCTTCGTGTAGAAATCATCATCGGAGTTTTTGCGGTTCTCCTGGGACTGGGCTCCACTATTTACGTTTGGAACGAAGGTTACTTTGTGGGAACCTTGATGATGGTGGTTACTGGTGCGATTAGCGTTTTCCTTGGCGTCAAGGAATTAATTGCCCCTGTGGATAATATGCTGCAGTGGCTGCCCTTGTTCTTTATTATCATGCGTCGCACCTTCTTCTTCTTGAACTTGGTGCTGTGTGCCTTTGTTGTAGGCACTTTCACGAACTTGATTTAAAGGGGTGCGCAGGCTGAACGTCGCGGGGCCTAGTGAACGCCGTCTTCGTTGGCGGAAGGCTTTTCGTTGTACCAGAGCTGGATTTTTTCACGGGCGTCTTCATCGAAGGCGCTCGAGTCGTTTAGGATGTTATCCGCCATCTGCAAAGTTTCTGCGATAAGCTCCTGGTCGTGAATCCAGTCGAACCAGCGGAATACCCAGCTGCCGCTTTGCTCGTTGCCTTCCAGGTTGCCTGCGCCTCGGGTCTGCAAATCCAGTTCGGCAATTTCGAAACCGTCGTCGGTATGGGAGAACTGGGTGAGGCGTTCTTCCGAGGTGGCGGCCGCTTCGCCCTGGGGTAGCATGAGGAAACACCAGGCCTGGACATCGCCACGGCCTACGCGGCCTCGTAACTGATGGAGCTGGGCCAGTCCGAATCGTTCCGGGGAATCGATGGCCATGACGTTTGCTTGAGGTACATTGACGCCCACTTCGATGACGGTGGTGGCCACAAGAATATGGACTTGACCGTTGGCGAAACGCTTGAGAATTTCGTCGCGGGTGGATTCGTCCATCTGGCCGTGGATGCCCTCAACGACAATGGACGGGTCGAAGGCTCGCAATTCGTTGACTACATCGTCGACGCTCTTGGCTGGGGCGCGGGAGCCTGCTTCTGCACTTTCCGAAGGGGCGAATCCTTCGGTGTCGTCGGCGTTGACGCGGCTGACGATCCAGTAGCAGAGATTGCCGTTCTTTGCCTCGTTGCAAATAAACTTCTTCATGTCGTTTCGCTTTTCCGGCGGAACGACGCGGGTCTTGATGGGCTTGCGGCCCGCAGGTTTTTCCTTGATGGAAATAACCTTCAGGTCGCCGTACAAAGTCATGGCCAGGCTTCGGGGAATAGGCGTTGCACTCATCACCAGCATATCGGGATACTCGCCCTTGGCTAGCAATGCTTCGCGTTGATTTACGCCAAAGCGGTGCTGTTCGTCAATAATCACGAATCCAAGTTTTGCAAACTGGACGTCCTTGGAGAACAGGGCGTGAGTCCCGATAACAGCCTGGCATAACCCCATCTGTAATTCACCGAGAATCTGGCGTCGTTCAGCGGCTGGGGTGGCGCCTACAAGAAGCTGCACGCGCATTCCTGCGGCTTCGAAGAAGGGCTTCATCTGTTTGTAGTGCTGCCTTGCCAAAATGTCGGTGGGTACCATCAGGGCGCATTGTTCGCCCGCTCCACAAACTGCAAGCATGGATAGCATGGCAACAACGGTCTTACCGCAACCCACGTCACCCTGAAGCAAAGCATGGAACTGCTTCTTGCCGTTGAGCCCGTCTACGATTTGGTTTAATGCCGCTTCCTGCCCGCCTGTCAGCGAGAAGGGGAGACGGGCTCTTGCGTTCATCACTTGGCCTAGGTCCACCTGGCGCTCATGCCCACGCAGCATCTGGTTTTGCCTGCGGTGAATCATGCGGAGGCAGAAGGGCAACAATTCAAGAACCTTCAGCTGAAATTTGGCCTTGCGTATTTCGTCAAAATTCTTCGGCAGGTGCAGAGCCTGCAAGTTCTTCAGTACGGGCGAAAAATGCAGGTAGTCTGTAAGCGCCTTGGGGCAAACATTGCCAATGCTCAAGGCGGGGAAGTTGAAAACCACGCGGTACCAGTTACGCAGGGACTTCTGCGTTATACGACTCTTGGTCATTGCTTCCGTCATAGGATAGACGGGCAGAATCTGGCCGTTGAACTTGTCCTCCTCATCGAAGGGCTGCATGTCCGGATGAGTCATCTGGAAACCGCGGTACTCGCCAACCACGCCGGAGACAAGCCAGCTGGTTCCCGGCTGTACACGCCTGCTATGGTACTGCGCCCCCTTGAAGAAGGTCAGGGAAATTTCACCGGTGCCGTCGGTCAGTGTCGCCACGAAACGGCTGGCGCGCCCGCGGATAATTCCTGCCCTAGAAATCTTTCCAATAAGGACAACTCGGTCTCCCACATGCAGGTTCCCTATTTGGGACACCTTGGTCTGGTCCAGGTATGTTCTAGGGATGTTGTAGAGAAAGTCGGTGAGGGATACGATGCCTGCGTTGCGTAATGCTTCCAGACTTTTCGGCCCCATTTTAGGGAGGTTGGAAAGATCCATGGCTTACTCGAGTGTTTCGCCCTTTTCTGCTCTTTCCGCGGCTTTTTCGCGAGCGGTCTTTCCGATGATGTTCATGTTCTTCCACGGAATCAACTTCACCGGATTACCCTTGTCGTCGTAGATGGTCAGGCCCTTGGTGTTGATGGCGTGAACAAGGTCGTTGATCTTCACAACAAATTCGGAAAGCTTGTCCACTGCGTCCCTGGTGTTCAGGAACTGATCGATGTGCTGGTTGCCGTCGATATGTTCAATGGCTTCGTTAGCCTTGGTAACGCTTTCGGAAATTTTCTTGAGCGCATCCTGTGCCAGGGCCATCTTCTGGTTGACTTCGCCAACGGCGGTCTCAACAGCGGCATCGGTCTGCTTGGTGATATTCATGAGCGTCTTGCCTGTGGTATCCACCTTTGCAAAAATCTTGTTGATGGTGGGCTGCATGGTGCCGACCATTTTTTCCGTATTCTGGAGGGTGCCTTCCACGGTCTGCAGAATTTCTTCAAAGAACTGCTGTATGGAAGCGTGGGTGGAATCGCCTTCGGTAAGGGTATGGACCATGTTGCGGACCAAAAGCAACTGGTCGTTCAAGCCTTCAATAAGGCGCAATGCTTCGGCAATGCCAGGCTCAAAATAGCCGGTATGGATGTAGTCGTCGGGAAGGATCTTGCCCTTCTTGGAGGGAATGATTTCCAGACGGCGCTGGCCCATCAAGGCGTAGTTCACGTCGTGGAACTGGGTTCCTTCGCGGATGATGATGGGCTCGGTAAACTTGATCTGGACGCGGGCGCGGTCGCCAAGCCAGGTGATCTTGCCTACGGAACCTACGGAATAACCGCGGACAACTACGTCGTCTTCGGGCTGCAATGTGCCCAGTTCATCAAATTCAACATAGATGCACTTGGCTTCTTCGTGATGGGCATGCCACATACCAAAGGCTATTATTGCAAAAAGCAACAATAGTGCGAATATGGAAATGTAGCCTATAGACCTATCAGAAATTTTCATCGTTCCTAATATAGCATAAATATTTTCTTTTTATGGCGAATTTGCCCAGTTTTGGCCTAGAACGCGGGAAAGTTCCTCCTTGTCAGTTATACCTTGGATAAGCAGCCTGTTGGCAGAATCCTGGATAGTGCCGTTGACGAAGGTTCCTTCTGGACGGAGGATCTCTGTGACGGCAGTTCTCCCTTTGTATGTTTCCCCGGTTTTCTTTCGGACAAGGCGCTGTGCCATAATACCCAGAAGGGAATCCTTGATGGCGTTTGTACCAATTCCAAGATCCTGAAGCCTGGTGAACGCGGCCTGGGCGCTATTGGTGTGCAGGGTTGATAGGACCAGGTGCCCTGTCTGTGCGGCGCGAATGGCGATTTGCGCAGTTTCCTCATCACGGATTTCTCCCACGAAAATAACGTCGGGATCCTGACGCAAAATGCTACGGAGGGCTTCTGCAAAAGTGAACCCGCATTTTTCGTTGACCTGAACCTGGTTTACACCGTCTAAAACGTATTCCACAGGATCTTCGATGGTGGTGATGTTGATGTGCTTTCGGGATATCTCTTGAAGGCCGGCGTGGAGCGTGGTTGTCTTTCCGGAACCTGTGGGACCTGTTACGAGAAACAATCCTTGGGGGCTGTTGAAAACGGTTCTTAGAAATAATTCCTCGGGATGGGATAAGGACAGCTTCGACAAACCCGAGGGCGTGTCGCTGCTTTGGGTAACGGTTAGGGGAAGCAATCTCAGCACGCATTTTTCAAAGGCGTTACCTTCGCTTTGAATGGGGATGGTGCTCAATCTTATGTTGGCCTTGTGCCTAAAACCATCGTAAGTAAAGCTACCGTCATGAGGAATTCGTTTGTCTGTAATATCGACTTCTGCAAGAATTTTCAAACGGATTAGGACCGGGTCGCAAATCCAGGAGGGGAGAACCTTGAAATCCTGCAAAAGCCCGTCCTGGCGGAACCGGATTCGAAACCCCGCTTCGGAGGGCTCAAGATGAATATCTGTGGCGCCCTTGTCCAGGGCTTCCTCAAGCAGGTTTTCAACAAGGTTGATGATGGGCTCCGACTCCCAGGAATTTTCGGAGTGATGGATCTTGTCCAGATCGTTGTTGTCGAACTTGTCTTTTTGCGGAGCAAGTAGTTCGCGGATTTCTGCCGTAGATTTTTTTACGGGTATGATTTTCTTGTTTAGGTTGAAACGTAGCTTTTCTAAAAGAAGCTCATCGTTTTCGTCAGAAACTGCGACTTTGCAATAAACGTCCGTTTTTTCCATAATTGCGACATTCATGAGGGCAAAATACAAATGCGGATTGCTCTAGTTGTCAACAATTGTTTGCAAAATGCAAAACTTTTTTTTCTGTTGTTTACGTTTTATCTAAATTTGCGCCATTCATTTAATACAAGGAGGACAAAGTGTCTAAATTCTTAACATCTCTCGCCCTGTCTGCCTGCCTGGCATCTTTTGCCTTTGCCCAGGAAGACGAATACGAAAACTCTTACTCTTCCGCAGAAGAATCGTCCTACGAAGCTGCCCCGGCTGAAGAAGCGGAAGACGAATCTTCTTATAACGATGCTGCGCCCATGAAGGCTGCTGCGGAAGACGATGAAGCAGAAGACGTTGCTAGCGAAGCTCAGTGGACTGTTAACGTTCATCCGATCACTACCTTGTTTTTGACCGCCTTTGGCGCTCCCTCCATCTACATGACCGTTGAAAAGGTCTTTCACCAGAACCTGTCCATCATCGGTCGTCCGTTCTTCCTCTACATGAGTGCTGAAGATGATGATGTGGAAGCTTCCATCTGGGAATTTGGTTTGATGGGTGGTGCTCGCTGGTACTTCAATCCTGGTCACCGAGGCTTTTATGCGGATGCTCTCCTGACATATACGCATGCTAGTTTGAGTGGCAGCGATCGCTATGAAACTGTAGAAGCTTCTGTCAACGGTGTTGGTATCGAAGTTCTCGCTGGTTGGAAAGGTGTTTCCGGTGCTTGGAGCTTTGGTGCAGATGTTGGTCTTGGTTTTATGCTTGCGGCTGCTTCTGGTAGTTCTTCTAGCGCGGAGTCAAGCATAGAAAGTGCCGCTTCTTCCGGTGTTGTTTTCGACCTGGACATTTACGTTGGCTACTCTTTCTAGCAGAAACTTCTGTAGCAAATAGCTAAAGCGAAATTCAAAACATGAAAGCCCGCGGTTTCCCGCGGGCTTTTTTCTCTAGTGTCTAAACTTGTGCCGCCGTAGCGGCTTGCCGATTAGGCGTTCTTGCTGCGCTTGAGCTTGTTGTAGCCCTTCTTGACGCCTCTTGCAACCTTGCTGGTTACCGCATTGGGGAGCCAGAAGAAGGTGGGGATCAAGTACATGGTAAGGATTGCGGAAATGGCGAGGCCGCCTACGCAAGCGATACCCATGGGCTGAGTCAACATGGCCACGTCGCCACCGATAGCGAATGCCAGCGGAAGCTGTGCCACGATGGATGCCAATGTGGCAAGCAAGATGGGCTGGAACTTTGCCTTACCTGCGGTGAGGATTGCAGAACGGCGTCCCATGGCTCCACTACGGAGCAGGCGGTTTGCTTCATCCAGCAATAGGATAGCGTTGTTCACCACCACGCCGATCAACATCACGATTGCCATGAGGGACACCATGGAGAGGGACTTTCCGGTCATTACCAAGGAGAAGATAACGCCGATGGCACCCATAGGAATGGTGGTCATGATGATGAAGGGCTGAGCGAAGCTTTCGAGCAGCGCAACCAGCAGGATGTAGGTCATGAGGATTGCCATGATGATTGCTGCGATAAATTCGTTCACCATGTCGTTCATCATGTCTGCGTCACCACCGAAGCTGTAGGTAACACCCTCGGGGATCTGGTCCTTCATACCGTCGGCCATGGCAATAAGCTTCTTCTGGATTTCACCGGTGGTGTGACCCGGAAGGAGGTTCATGGAAATGTCGATACGCATGCGCTTGCGCTTTCGTTCAATCTTTGTAGGACCGGAACCGGTTTCGATATCGAAGAGGTCACGGGCGGTTACATAGCCCTTGGGGGTCAGCATGGGGAGGTCCGCAATGTCGTTGAAAGTCATGCGGTCCTTTTCCTGCATACGGAAGTAAACGTCGTATTCTTCACCGTTTTCAGAGTAGGTACCTGCTTCATAACCGCTAACGGCGATGTAGTTGTAGGTTGCCTGCTGCTGCAAGGTGGTGGCGTAGTCGGCCAAGGCCTGACGTTTCGGAATCAAACGGATTTCCGGCTTACCGGCTTCGTAACTGGACTTCACTTCGACCACTCCGTCGATGTTGTCAAGTACGGAGGCCTTAAGTAACTCGGCTGCCTTGATCACGGAGTCTGCATGAAGACCGTTCACTTCGAACACCACGTCGCCTGACTGTCCCCCACCCATCTGGGTTGTGGAAGAAGCCTTGATGGATACATAGGCGTCGGGAATGTTTGCCAGGTAGGGACGGAGGGAGTCCACGATATCGTCAGTGCTTCGGTCACGACCTTCGCCGCGTTTCTTCATCTTGATACGCATTTTGGCTTGGCGGATGGAGGAGAAGCCGCTTTCGCCACCAGCTGTAATGCTGTATCGTTCAATTTCCTTAAGGTCCTTGAAACGGTTTTCGATAACCTTGGAAATGCTGTCGGTGGTCTGGATGTTGGTACCTTCCGGCATTTCAACGGTAATTTCAATCATACCGCCGTCCTGCTTAGGCATCATTTCCACGTTCAGGTAGTTCATGGCGAGGCCTGCGACAGTCCAAATCAAGAAGGCTAGGCCGCCCACCTGGACAAACACACCGGGAATAGACAAGGCAAAGCTAAGAGTCTTGAGGTAGACGAAACGGACTGCTTTCATGCACTTGGGGAAGATTCCCATGATGGCGCTGAATGCTCGTACGATAAAGTTGTGCTTTTCTTCAATGATGTTGCCGTTTTCGTCGAACTTCTTACCCTTGAACAGGTAGGCTGCCATAAGCGGGGTAAGAGTGAAGGTGACCAGCAACGACACGAGAGTTGCGAACACCATGGTCATACCGTAGGTCTTGAAGAAGACGCCGGCCACGGACTTCATGAAGGCGATAGGCACGAACACGCAAACGTTGGTCAAGGTGGAAGCCATGATGGCGATCATGATTTCCGATGTACCCTTGAGGGCTGCTTCCTTGGGGTTCAATCCTTCCAGCAACTTCTGGTTGATGTTTTCCAACACCACGATGGAGTTGGTCACCAACAGGCCCACTGCAGAGGAAAGTGCCATCAAACTCATCATGTTGATGCCGAAACCAGCGAAGTACATGAGGGTGAAGGAACCCACCACGGAAATCGGCATGGTGAGGGCTGCAATGAACATGGTAGAAATCTTGCCCAGGAACAACAGCAACAGAATGGAAGTCAAAAGGATTGCGATAATGATATTCTGAATCACGTTGTCGATAGATTCGGAAATACCTTCGGACTTGTCGTACACCAAGTGAAGTTCGAAACCTTCCGGCAGGGTCTTGTTGATTTGCTCCATGCGGCGGAGCACGCCCTTGGACACGTCCACCACGTTGGCGTCGGAACGCTTCTTAATATCAAGAGAAACAGAGTTTTCGCCATTGAAACGAGATGCAGACTTGATTTCCTTAACGGTATCCTTGACTTGTGCGACTTCGCCAAGCTTAATGACGCCGGTAGATGTCGGAATGTCGAGGTCGCGGATTTCATCGAGAGATCTGAACTTACCTGCGGTACGGACCGTGGTGTTCTTCTTTGGACCGTGGAGGTCGCCCACCGGATTGTTGATGTTGGAGGCGCCGTACATGCCCATCATGGTGGCAATGTCCACGCCGCGGTTCTTCAACATTTCCTTGTCAAGTTCAACAGAAATTTCACGGGTGGTACCACCGAAGATATCCACGCTGGCCACGCCCTTCACGGAAGTGAGCAGCGGTTCAATGTCGTCTTCCACCTTCTGGCGGAGTTCGGTGGAGTTCACCGGTCCGGTGAAGGAAAGGGACATCATGGCCTGACCGTTAATGTCAAGCTTGGAAATCACCGGAGCCTGGGCTGCATCGGGGAAATCGAATGCGGCCTGTTCAATCTTTGCACGAACGTCGTTTGCGGCAACGTCAACGTTTGTACCCATCTGGAACATGGCGATGATGATACCGTAGTTTTCCATGCAGAGACTCTGGACGTAGTCGATACCGTCCACAAGTTCCACCTGTTCTTCGGAAGGTTTCACAATGGTCGTTTCGATTTCTTCCGGGTTAGCGCCAGGATAGACAACCACTGCGGTTACCACAGGCACTTCGAATTTCGGCATCAAGTCCACCACCATCATACGGTAGGTGTAGATACCGAACACCACCACGGTCAAGATGACCATGAGCATGGTGATTGGTTTATAAATACTAGCCTTGATCATTCAGAAACTCTCCCTGGATTAGTCTTCCAACACGAGAATCTTGTCGCCGTCGTTCATTCTGGACTGGCCTTCTACGAGAACCATGTCGCCGTCGTTGATGCCTTCAAGAACCTGGACATCCTTGTCGCTCATGACGCCCAGCTTCACGATCTTGCGCTTGGCCTTGCCGTCCTGATCCATGATCCACATGTAGTTCACGCCGTTACGGTAGACCACTGCGTCGCTGGGAAGGATAATGCCGTTGACCTGGCCTGCGTTAACTTCAGCATTGAGGTACATGCCCGGGAGGAGCTGACGCTTCTTGTTGTTGAAGGTGACTTCGACCGGGAAGAAACGGGTCTGGGGCTGAGCTGCCAGAGGAATGAGGGTCACCTTACCTTCGAACTTCTGACCATTAAGATTGATGGTAGCGGTAGCGCCCTTCTTGAAGAGGCCGATATCCTGAGTGGTAACGTTAAGCTTGAGGATTACCTTATCCAGCTTGGCAATGGTGCAGAGCACGCCGCCAACGCCGGGAACCTGGCCTACCTGGTAGTTCATGTTGATGACGGTGCCGGAAGACGGAGCCAGAATCTTGCTTGCGCGGCGGGCGGTTTCCAAGCCCATCTTTGCAATCTTCAGCTGCATTTCCTGGGAGTCCATGTCCTGCTGGGAAATGCCGCCCTTGGCATGAAGGTCACGCATACGTTCGGTGACCTTTTCCAGAAGGGCGACCTGTTCCTGGGCCTGCTGGTAAGCGGTGTTATCGCCGGTGAAAACGTATTCTGCAAGGACCTGGTCCTTCTGGACGTTGCTACCCACCTGGACGTTGATCTTTGCCAGAGGGTCGCTCATCTTGGAAATGACGTAGTTCTGCTGGGCGCCTTCGATGGTGCCGCTGAACTTACGGATGTCGGCCATCTTGGCGGTGGTAGCCTTTACGACGCGTGCGGGCTTGCCCTTTTCAGCCTGGATTTCTTCAATAGTGGAAGCTTTCTTTTCCTGATTTTCGCCCGGCTTCTTCATCATGTCGCAACCTGTAAAGAGGAGCGAGAGGGCTGCCAAAGTAATAAAGGATTTCGTGATGTTTTTCATTTTCTTCCTCTTTCTCTTAATATTCACCAGTAGCCTGACGCAGTGCAAGGAGGGCATTGTTCCAGTTCAGAACAGCCTGCATATAGTTGAGCTTTGCTGCACGGAGGCTCATGTTTGCGGAGAGCAGGTTCAGCTGGGTTTCGCGGCCGAGCTTGAAAGCTGCTTCGGTAAGGTCGTAGTTCTTGGTGGCAAGTTCCACCTGACGCTTCTGGATTTCCAGCTGCTGGATGGCATCTTCGAAGGTGTTTGCGCAGGATTCGATCTGCAGACGGAAACCGCGTTCTGCGGCGTCCTTCTGAACCTGGGTGCTGCGGAGCTTGGATTTAGCCTGAACAATCTTTTCCTTGGTCTGCATACCGTTGAAAAGGTTCATGTTGAGGCTAAGGAATGCTGCCTTGGTGAGCTTGCTCCATCTGGGAGCGTCCCACTTGTAGAATTCATTCTGTAGGTTCTTATAGCCGATCTGACCGCCGAGAACGATGGTGGGCTTGTAGCCGCCTTCTTCGATTTCGATGTTCTTGTTCAGCATGGTTTCGGTTTCTTCCAGCATGAGCAATTCCTTGCGACGCTTCTTCACGTTGGCCATGGAAGTGTCGGGGTAGGTGATTGCTTCTTCCGGGTTCAGGAATTCACCGACAAAGGTTGCTTCCGCGTCGAAACCAAGACCCATGGAATTCAAAAGGGCGTTACGGGCGAGAACCTGGGACTTCTTTGTCTTTTCCAGGTCTGACTTGTAACCATCCAAAGCCAACTGCACACGGATCAGGTCCAGTTCAGTGGCCATGCCGCTCTTGAGGGACTGTTCCACAAAGTCCAGGTTGGTCTGGGTCAGTTCAATGGTTGCCTGCTGGATAGCCAGGGCGGAATCCAGGAAAAGGAGCTGGTTGAAGGCGCTTTCTACGTCGTAGCGAACTTTTGCCTTGGTGTTCTCCAAGTTTACTTCCTGCAAACGCTTTGCAGTCTTGGCAATGTCGATACCCACGCCCACCTTACCGGCTGCGTAGAGAACCTGGGTCACGGAAAGGTTCACATTGGACTGCCAACGGTAAGCCTGTTGCAAAGCCTGGGTGGTGGACTTGTCAAGAGCTGCGGCAACAATGCCGTCGTAGTCTGTGGGCAACGGGTTTCCGGAAGGATCGACCATGGGGTTACCATCGGGGCCCACCATCGGAGTGCCATCAGGATTGACCATCCAGCCGTTAGGATGGTACCTATCGTAGGCCTCGGTCATCTGGGTAAATGGCTTCACATCCTTCATACCGAAAATACGGGTGACGGTGGCGCTCAAGTCAACGGAGGGGTAGGCGTTTCCATAGCCGCCTTCCACCTGGGAATTTGCGCTGATCAAATCTTCTTCCGCGGTCTTGATGTCAGAAGACTTTTCCATGGCGATGCGGATTGCATCTTCGCGGGTATAAACCTGACCTGCGAAGGCCTGGCAGGCCATGCCCAGGGCTATTGTAAAAGCTAGAGGTGCCGAGATAGTAAGTTGTCTAGACATTATATCTCCTATATTATTTTTTACGGCCCAAATGTAAAAAATTTGTATAAATGATAAAAGGGCGAATGGCCAACTTTGCCGATGAAATGTCGTATAAGCCGATGAAATGACTTGGGAATATGATTTTTGTCATATTTGGTGAAAAAACGCAAAAAAAAGCCCCCTGAAAGGAGGCTTTTGAAAGTTGAGCCAAAGGGCTTACGAAAAGTGTAAAGTTGCCGGGGCGAACGGGAGGATTTGCGCAAAATTTGCGTAAATTATAATCGCGTCGGAACCGTTTGAAATTACATCATACCGGGGATCTTCATGCCACCGGTAATGTCGGAAATGCTGGACTGGGTGGCGTCATCTTTCTTCTTGACAGCAGCGTTGATGGCGGCCATGAGCAGGTCTTCGAGAGCTTCGACGTCGTCCTTGTCCACGGCATCCGGGTTGATCTTGATCATGGTGACCACGCCCTTTCCGTTCATGGCGACCTTGACCATGCCACCACCGGCTTCTGCTTCGAAACTGGTAGCCTTGAGGTCGTTCTGAGCCTTCATCATCTTGCTCTGCATCTTCTGAAGGTCTCTCAACATTTTGCTCATATCCATAAGAATAATCCTCTATTTTTGATTTTCTGCTTTAATTTATAAAAATTTGGTGCGGAGAGGCGAAATTTCGCCACTAGTCTTCCTGGTCCTGCATCTGCTCGTCGGGCTGCTGCTCAATGACCTGCTTCTTCACCTTGGCGGAGTAAATCAGTTCTGCATTGAAGACGTCGATGAGTCGGGCGAGACCCGGGTCGTTCTGCTTGTCCAGCTCGAAGGGGGACATTTGCGCCTGACGCTTCTGGTGGAGTTCGCTTTCGGTGTAGGCGCGGGTTCCGATGGAAAGGTCTACGGGTGTTTGGAGCCTTTCTTCCAGAATTTGCTTTACCTTTTCGAAGTAATCCGGGTGTTCCTCCATCTGGCGGACGCCCCAGTTGTCGCTCCCTGCTCTGTCGCTAACAAAGGTCAGCCTGACGGGGAAGGGGGTGATCTGCTGGTTCCCGGTTTCCAGAACAGTTTCGTTCAAGGTTACGGAGAAGTTGAAGTCGTTGTCGTCGGCAATGCGTGCCTTGATGGAATCCCATGCGGCTGCAATTTCGTATCGGGTGTAGACGGTGCCGTTGTAACCGCTGGAACCGCTTCCGTAATCACCGAAACCAGAGTCGCCGAAGGCGTCGGAATTGCGGTCATCGAAGTTGCTTGCGTTATAACCGCCAGCAATTCCCTGCTGCATTGCTGCAAAGGGATTTTCATTCTTCTGCCGGAGCGCCTTGGCTTCTTCCTGGGCGTCCAACATGGTGCTGACTTCAGTTACTTTTTTTTTTAACGCCTCATGGTCGGCGGAACCGGAGGCTTTTGTGGGGTCGTTGATGGCGGCTAACGCGCGTCTTAGATCCGTAAGATGATCAAGCCAAGCCATGCGGGCGAATGTGGTTTCTACCAGCAGACGCGGGTTGGTGCTGTAGCGGAGTGCTGCCTGAAGGTCGATGAGCATCTTGCTGATGCGAAGAAGGTCGCCGTTCTTGAGGCCCGGTACAGAGCTCTTGTACTTGGTGTAAAGTTCTTCGGAAACGTTGAGCACGTCGGGGGTGAAGGCGTCCAGGCGGGTGTAGAGCAAGTTGCGGAGGAATTTGCCGAAACCATCCAGAAGCGGGGTGAATTCGATGCCGCGCTTGCAGGCATCGTCCACCATCTTGAAGCAAGCCTTAAGGTCGTGTGCTTCAATAGCGTTAATCAACGTGAAGAAAAGTTCTACGGGAGGAATGCCCAGGACGCTACGTACGGCATCGGCGGTCATTTCGCTGCCGGTAAATGCATAAGCCTGGTCGAAGTAGGTGAGGCCATCACGCATGGAACCGTCGGCCTTTTCGGCAAAGACGTCCAAAGTTTCGTCGGAGGCGTTGATGTTCTCCTGTTCGCAAATGAAACGGAGACGGCTGCGGACCTGCTCCACAGAAAGGCGCTTGAAGTCAAAACGCTGCACACGGCTAAGAATGGTCTGCGGCACTTTGTTGACTTCTGTAGTGGCGAAAATGAAAATCACATGTTCAGGCGGTTCTTCAAGAGTCTTCAACAATGCGTTGAAGGCGCCGGTAGAGAGCATGTGGACTTCGTCGATAATAAAGATCTTGTACTTGCCGATAACGGGCGGGTACTGCACACGTTCAATCACGTCACGGATGTTGTCCACGCCAGTGTTGGAAGCAGCATCTATTTCGAAAATGTCCATGGGATTGCCACCGGCAAAATCCTTACAGCTGGGGCATTCTCCACAGGGGTGGAGCGGATCGCCACCGGTGCAGTTCAAAGTACGGGCAAGGATACGGGCACTGGTGGTCTTACCTACGCCGCGGGTTCCGGTGAACAGGAATGCATGATGCAAACGTCCCCCTTCAATTGCGTTCTGAAGGGTTTGTGCGATATGTTCCTGACCAACCATGTCAGAGAAAGACTGCGGACGCCACTTTCGGGCCATTGCTACGTATGCCATGTGCTGGAATATAGTAAAAATTATGAATTATGAAGTATGAATTACGAGAATGGTGGATCGTGGGGTTAAAAATTGAAAATGATGATAGATGAACGGGGCTTTTCTTGATTTATCGTCAAATTCTATGGATTTGCATTCTCATAATTTTCAAGATTTTATATATCTTTAAGAAAAACAATACGAGGTGTAAATGAATCCGAATCTTGCTCTTTTGGTCCTTTCCTGGCAGGTGGCTTGTCTTTTCCACGAAACTGAAACGGAAAAGTTGCTGCCTGGTTCTTCTTCTGCAACAGAAGCTGAAAGCGATGAACTGGACAAGATTCACGACGAATTGACCCCGGATGTAAGCTGGGATGATTTTAACAGTACCTATGGCTGCTACATCAATGCCAAGGAACGCACCACGGCTTGCGTGAATGCCTTGAAGGGTGAATCTGCTGAATTCAAGGGCAAGGTTCTGGAAGCTATGCTTCGTGTGGCTGGCGCCTCCAAGGAAGACAATAATGAAACTAACGTTTCTCCGGAAGAAATGGCTTTCATTCAGCAGGTGAAGACTGCTCTTGTAGGATAGTTTCTTTTACTGTTTAATGCTTCGCTGTTGAGACTCGTCTCTCGGGAGGAGTATGAAAAAAGCCTCGCAGTTGAACTGCGGGGCTTTTTCTAATTACGAAGTATGATGTACGAATTATGAGAGTCGCAGGGCGATTCAGTTATGAATCACGAGAGACTGTTCTGTTTTTACTTGACGGCCATCTCGTAACTCATAATTCGTAATTCATAACTGCGCAAACGCTCTGCGCGTTAGCGCTTTAGCGCAAAACGATGTCGCCGTTAGCTACGAGCTTGTCGCGGAGCTTGTTGTGTGCCTTGTTGACTTCGTCGTCGGTAAGGGTGCGGTCCATAGCCTGATAGGTAAGGCTGTAAACCATGTTCTTCTTGCCGGCTTCGATCTTGTCGCCTTCGTAGATGCTCTTGAGAACGACCTTGGCCAGGTTCTTCGGGTTGAGTCCCTTGATGCGGCCGAGGATTTCTTCGTGAGTCATGCCCTTGGCGACTTCGATGGAAATGTCGCGGCTGGACGGAACCTGACGGCTGAAGGCCTGGAAGATAATCTTCTTGTGGCTTGCTTCAATCATCTTGTCGAGATTTGCTTCGAGAACGTAGGTCTCGTAACCGATTTCCAAAGCCTTCATGGCGGACGGGTGGAGGTTACCCATGGTGCCGAGGACGACGCCGTCGGTGGTAACAACTTCAGCCTGCTTGCCCGGATGGAGGAAGTTTTCTGCAGTCTTCGGAACGCGGATTTCCACAACAAGGCCGAGGCGCTTGAAGAAGGAGAGGACGAAGCCCTTGAAGGCGGCGAAGTCGATCTGTGCCGGCTTGTCGTTCAGCGGGTTCACGTCGAAGTTACCTGCGATAGCGAGTGCAACGAGGTTGGATTCATCAAAGCCCGGATCGCGAACGTCCTTGCGGTCGCGCTTGAACTGGCCCTTGGCCACTTCGAACAAGCGAACGGAACCCGGACGGTTCTTTTCGTTTTCAGCAACGTTCTTCAGCAAGTTGGGGAGAAGGCTAGTGGGAACGACGCCCAGTTCTTCGGACAGCGGATTCAGGAGGGCTGCCGGCTTGGTGCGGCGGTCGTCGGATTCTGCGCCGAAGAGAGCTTCAGTGCGAGCCTTGCTGGTAAAGCGGAGATTCAAGCATTCGTGGAGGCCCATAGCGGAAAGGGTTCTACGAATCTTGCGGTTCATGACTTCAACAGCCGGAAGTTCGTTGGGCTGCATGGTGAACTTGGGGAGGCTGTACGGAATGTTGTCGAAGCCAACGAGGCGGGCCACTTCTTCGATGAGGTCCACTTCGCGTTCCAAGTCCGGACGGTTGCCCGGGATTTCGAAAGTCATGGTTTCACCGTTTTCAGCAACCAACTTCAGGTTGATGCTGGTGAGGTGCTTGCGGATCACGTCAGCAGCGATGTCCATGCCGATGATCTTTGCAACGCGGCTAACGCGGAGGTCAACCTTGTTCAATTCCTTCTGGTGGTCTTCGCCGGTGTATTCCACACAGCCCTTGAGGACCTTGCCGCCTGCCACTTTCTGGATCATGGCGCAAGCGTACTTGCTGTATTCGTCCTGAGTGGAAACGTCGATGCCACGTTCGAAGCGGTAGCTGGAGTCGGAACCGATGCCCAGGCGCTTGGCCTGCTTACGGACGATGGTGGGGTTGAAGTAGGCGCTTTCCAGGAACACGTTCTTGGTGCTGTCTACGATTTCAGATTCTACACCACCCATGGTGCCTGCCACAGCCACCGGACGGTCGCCGTCGCAAATGACCAGTTCAGCTTCGGTGAGCTCGTGGTCGGTGTGGTCGATGGTCTGGATCTTTTCGCCCTTCACTGCGCGGCGAACCTTGATCATGGAACCCTTCAGCTGGTCCATGTCGAAGCTATGGAGGGGCTGGCCCACGTCCATGAGGATAAAGTTGGTGATGTCCACAACGTTGTTGATGGAGTTCATGCCCACGGTGTGGAGGAGCTTGGAAAGCCAGCTGGGGCTCTGCTTCACTTCCACGCCCTTGATGACACGACCAGTGTAGCGGGAGCAACCGCAACCCGGGACAACTTCGAGAGATGCTGCGGAGCTTGCGGCTTCAGCTTCTTCGACCAGGTTGTAGGTCAGGGGCTTCAGTTCGCGACCGAACTTTGCTGCAAGTTCACGAGCGACACCGCGGTGGCAAAGTGCGTCCGGGCGGTTGGGGGTCACGTTCAGTTCGAAGCAGACGTCGTACATGCCCAGGCTTACAAAAGGAGTACCGGCCGGGATGGAGTCGTCGAGAACCATGATGCCACCGTGGTCGTCAGAAAGACCGATTTCGTCTTCGGCGCAAATCATGCCGAAACTTTCCACGCCGCGGATCTTGGACTTCTTCATCTTGAGGACGGTGCCGTCGCTCATGGGAAGTTCTGCACCGATAGGAGCGAGAACCACGGTCTGGCCGGCGGCAACGTTGGGGGCGCCGCAGACGATCTGGATGACTTCCTTGCCGTTATTGACGGTAGTGATGTGGAGGTGGTCGCTATCCGGATGGTTTTCGCAGGTGAGAACCTTGGCTACGACCAGCTTGTCGTAAACCTTGCCCGGTTCCTCGATGCCTTCGACTTCGAGGCCAACGGAAGTAAGAGCCTTTTCAACTTCTGCCACAGATTCCGGCAGATCCACATGACGCTTCAGCCAATTCAAAGAAACTTTCATCTTTTATTCCTTTTTTTTATCCTTCTCCTTCGAACCTAATTCAACTACGGAACTAAAGTTCCTAGTTTCATATATCGACTCCGCTTCGCTCTGCTCAGGATGACACCCTATGGGAGTCGCTCCGTTTGGAATGTCGATGCGAAACTTTGTGAAGGACGCTTCATAAATTTCGGGGAATAATTTAGAAATAAAAAAGCCGCGATTCCTGGAATCCGGCTTTTAGAATGGTATTTTGGGGACGTGTTCGAGAAATCCCAAATGAACTTAGACGAATTTCAATGCAGGTAGGATTTCCTCTACGAATGCGGTAATCCAGCTGGGGCGATTGTTCAGGCAGGGAATTCGCGTAAGGCGGGTGCCGCCGGCCTTGTAGTAGACTTCGGAAACCTCATCGTCGATTTCGTAGATTGTTTCCAAATTGTCTGCGGTAAAGACGGGACTTACCACGGTAACGGGCTTCTTTTGCTGGCCCAGTTTTTGCAAAGTCTCCACCAGGGAAGGACCCAGCCATTTTCCAGAAGGAAGCTTGCCGGGCTTGTATTTGCTTTGATAAACCAGGTGGGCTTCTCCACTAAATTTGCTACCGGCAATTTCTGTGAGGCTTTGACAAATGCCCTTAAAACTTTGTTCACAATCGTCGCGATAGGGGTCGCCTTTTTTTACGCGCCAGGATTGGATTGCGTGGAACGAAATGAGAAGGACGTCATCTTCTTCGATCTTTTCGCAGATGGACTTGGCGACTTCACGGTTCCAAGCATCGTATTGGCAGAAACCTGCTGCGAAAAGAATGTTCCCCTTGAAGTTTACGGCCTTGGTTGCAGAAGTTACGTTGTCTGTAGCGGCGTCGGTGGTGACGCCTGCGCGTTGGGGGTACAAGGGGAGAACGTGGACCGTATCGATGCCTTCGGCTTCAAACTGCTTTAGGGTTTCACCAATGGAAGGCTTGCATCCGAATTGGTAAGCTAGGCGAATGCTTGCGTAGTCTGTAACCTTGCCTTGTGCCCGTGCCTGGGAGGAAACGAATTCCTTGCGGACCGCATTCACAAATTCTTCGGAATAGGTCACTAGAGGCATTTCCGAGAAATTGTGCTTATCGAACATAGCCTTGTACTTGTTGAGGCTGGTGAACTTTCCCTTGGGAAGAATGACGTACTTCAAAAGAATTTGCCAGAAAAGGCTTTTTTTTCCTGTGGTGTGCCAGTCACCAAGGAACTGGTGGAGATATACTTCGATGTCATTCGCATCGAGGCTGGCGGGAGAACCCAGTTGAACAAGAAGAAGGCCTGTGGTCATTTTTTATCGGCGACGGATTCGATTAACGGCGACGGCTGCGTTGGAAGTTGTTTTCCTTGCGCTCGTAAGGCTTGCGTTGCAGCTGATCGATGACGGACTGCAATTCCTTGGGCAGGGGACAATCCAGAACTTTCTTTTCGCCCTTCCAGTCAAATTCAAGGCGGCAGCTGTGGAGGAAAAGGCGGTGCAGCCCTAGTTCCTTTTTGACTTCGCGGTTCAAGGCGAAATCGCCATAGCGAGAGTCGCCCAGCAGAGGGTGGCCGATGCTGGCGAAGTGTGCGCGGATCTGGTGCATACGGCCGGTTTCCAACTTGATCTTAACCAGGTCGTAACCGATATAGTGTTGCTTCACGCGGTAGTGGGTGATGGCTTCCTTGGCGTCCTTGTCATCTTGACCCACCTTCATCTTGCTGCCCTTGGCGGCGTCGGTGCGGGTAAGCTTTTCGTTGATGGTGCCCTTGTCCTTTTCCAGGTTGCCCTTGACCAGTGCGTAGTAGTACTTGTCCACTTCGTGGTCGCGGATAAGGCGGGTCAAATCGCGGAGGGTATCGCCGTGGAGAGCCACCAGCAACATGCCGGAAGTTTCCTGGTCCAGGCGGTGGGCGATGGTGGGCTTAAAGTCCAGCTGTTCCTGACGGCCCCATTCCCAAAGGTATTCTACCAAGCTTTCGCCGGGCTTTGTTCCGCTGCCGGGCTGGCTTGCCAAACCGGAGGGTTTGTTCACTACAAGGTAATCTTCGGTCTGAATGACAATATCCAATTCCTTGGCGCCCCAGTTGGACTGCTTTTCGGCACCAGACATGGTCTTGCCCCAGGTGGACTTCTTCTTGGCGAAACCTGTGACGACAGGCTTGCTTGCGACAGCTCCCGGGAATTCAATAATGTTTTGAGGCTCGAGGCTCGAGGCTCCAGGTTCGAGGCTTGAAGCCCCGGATTCTTGAGATGCTTGGTAAGCGGCTTCAATGTCGGCCTTCATCTGGGCGGACTGTGCGCGGCTCATATCCTTTTCGTCTTCGGCTACGCTTTTGAAGTTTTCGTAGATGTTCACCAGGTCGCCTTCCTGAAGCATCAGGTTGGCCTTGGCCACGACACCGTTGACGCGGACTTTCTTTTTGCGGATTACGGCAAAGAATACGGACAAGGATTCTTCGGGGAATGCCTTACGGAGGAATCGGTCGAGGCGCATATTTGCGAAGTTGCGGTCAATCTGACGAGTTATCATGTTTTAGTGGTTAGTGATTAGTGGTTAGTGATTGGTGATTAGTGGATGGTGAATTCCTTTCTACTGTCTACTGTTTACTTCTTTTGGCGTAGTGGGCTAGGCGGATGCCGTCGGCGGCGCTGGTGACGATACCGCCAGTGTATCCGGCTCCTTCCCCAAGGACGAAAAGACCCTTGGTGTTCACGCTTTCCATAGTCTCGTTATTGCGGGTAATGCGGAGCGGTGAACTGGTGCGGGTTTCGGGAGCCACGATGAGGCCTTCTTCGATAAAGCCAGGAATCTTGCGGTCAAAATTCTGGAAACCTTCTGCCAGGCTCTTGCAGATGGTCTTGTCCATCCAATCCCACATGTTGCATGCTACGAGGCCGCAGGGATAGGTGGACTTGGGTAAATTCTTGTCGACGCGCTTGGCCAAAAAGTTCTTGATGGTCTGTGCGGGGGCGGCGTAGTTCTTGCCACCTACGGCGTAGGCGTCGGATTCAATTTTACGCTGCAGGTCAAGGCCGCCAAAGAGGGTGCCTGCGGTCTTGATGTCAAAACCTTCTGCGCCTGCGGTAATGGGAACTGCGATGGCGCCGTTTGCGATCTTGCCGTTACGGCTGCTGTAGCTCATACCGTTGGTGGCGAGGGTGCCGGGTTCCGAGGCGCAGGGCACCAGGACACCGCCGGGGCACATACAGAAACTGTAGGCGCTGGAGGTCTTGTTCAGTGTAGGCGTTGCAAGGAAATATTCTGCGGCGCCCGTCAGTTTCGTATCCACGTTGGGGCCAAGCTGACGAACATTGATGAGCATCTGGGGATGTTCCACACGGACGCCCATGGCGAAAGCTTTACTTTCCAGAGTAACACCGCGGGCATGGAGCATTTCATAAATGCCACGTGCGGAGTGGCCTACGGCAAGAACCAAGGCTTCGCAAGGTTGCCAACGGCTTGGGCAAATTTCAGCAAAGTCGGCAGAAGGTACTTCACCCAGGCTGCGGCGGGAAACGTCCCGCAGCTTGATGGCGCAAATGCGACCGCTCTTGATTTCAATATCTTCCAGCATGGTGCTGAAATGAATCTTTCCGCCCAGTCGTGCGATTTCTGCGCGAAGCTGACGGAGCATCAGGACCAATCGGTCCGTGCCGATGTGGGGCTTTGCAAAAGTAACTACGCTTTCGTCTACGCCGAAGGTAGTCATATCTCTCAGGACTTGGTTGGAAAAAAGATTTCTGCTGCGGGTGTTCAGTTTTCCGTCACTGAATGCGCCTGCGCCACCTTCACCAAAAAGGACGTTGCTGTAGGCGTTATAGTTGCGGTCCATAAAGAATCGACGGATGTCGCGGAATCGTTCTTCAACCTGCTTTCCCTGCTCGTAAAGATCTACAGAAAAACCTTTGCGCAGAAGATGCAGTGCTGCCCACAATCCGGAGGGGCCTGCGCCAACTACATCAACGTGACCAGCAACAGGCACAGAGCTTCGCTGGGGATCGTCTTCCAGGGATTCTTTTTCGCGCTTGGATTCAATCAAGCCTTTTGCGTGGTTGCCTGTGGCACGAACCTGACGCTTCAAGTCGAAAACCACATTGTAGGACCAGTGCGGATCACCCTTCCTACGGCTGTCCAGAGAAAAACGTTCTACTTCGAGATTGAAAATTTCTTCTTCATGAACGCGAAGTTCCCGGGCAAGGGCTGCCCGGTATTCACCCTTTTTGCGGAGGGGGACTGCTAATTCTCTGTAGCGGTAGGTAAACATTACGCTCAAATGTAGAAAACATTAGAAAGCGTAATTGACGCGAACTCCGCCGAAGATATCCTTATATTCGTTGAAGAGGTTGTCCGGACGGTAGTACATTGCTGTGCCGGCGTACCATTCAGTGTTCAAACGCTTGGTATGGTTGATGTGCAGGTTTACATTGCCTACTACGTCAATTTCATCTTCGCCTGATTTCTTTCCGTTCTGCTTCCAGCTGGTGGTCAAGTAACGGAATGTTCCATTGGCTCCAAGAATCATGAAACGGTTCATGAGGGGTACTTCAATTTCATCTTCAACAGCGACTTCTGCTTCAAACATATCATCGCGTTCGTAACTCTTGAAACGGGGTGTCACAGCAACCTTGTTCTGGAGGCTGGGCAAGGTGGACGTTACGGAAATGGGGTAGCTCTGTTCAAAGTAGTCAGCACCTTCGAAGTAGTAACCCATCTTACCCCAAGTCTTGTTGGAGAAATCAAACTTTTTCATCAAGCTGTCGTTGTGGAACTTGGAGTGGTCTGTACGAAGAACCCATGCTCCTCCAACCTTGAAGAGGGATTTGAGCTTTCTCACAGAAACGTCGCCTTTCAAGGAGTGCTTGAAAATTCGTTCCTGGAATTCGGAACCCAAATAGGGCTCCGTTGACATTTCCATATATTCCTGCCAACGATCCTTATCTACCTTGGTGCTGCCGCCATCGTGATAAATGGTGAGGGTTTCCTTTCCCTTGCGTTTCTTGAACCAGCTGTCCTTATAAATTTCTTCACTGAGAGCAAATACCCCGTGGATTCTGAAGGGACGGTACTGAGTTCTATATTCAAGATTGTAGGCCACATTTACGTCAACGTTTTCATTGATCTTGACCTTGTTGGAAAGATTGAAGTTCTGGATATACTTTGCTCGGTCGTTGTCAAGTTCATGTTCTTTCTTCCAACTATCAGATGCGCTGCCGAAGAAACCTAATGTGGTGCCTTCGCCAAGGCCGAAAATATTTGCCTTATCTTCGGAAGCTGCATTTTCAACATTGATCTGATAACCGAAATTCAATGTCCAGAACTTGGTGATGATTTGTTCAAGGTAACCACCGAATTCACGGGTGTCGGCCAACAAGTCTGCAGAACCTGCGCTGAAGTAGTTTTCTCCCACATACTTCAAATGGCCTGCGATGGTTGTCTTGTTGATATTCCAGAACAAGGAGGCTCCAACAGCCAAATTCTGGCCGCTCCAACGCATTCCCAGAACCTTATCGTCTTCGTTTGATTCGATAGCTTCTTTTCGTGCCTTGTTAGCCTTTCGAACGAGGGACTTTAAGGAGTCTCTCATATCCTGCTTGGTCATGGAGGTGTTATCACCGAAAATTTCTTCAAGTTCAGCCGGAGTCAAACGATAGATTTCCGTTTCGTTAATCATCAATTGACGAATGTTGCTGTACGTTGCGTTGTTTACGCCAGCTTCCTGGAAAACATTGTTGATGGCTCGTTCAACAAAAACTTCAGCAGTGTCTGCGCGACCGATTGCCACTTGGCCGTTCAACTCGATATCGCCGGGATAGAACAACCAGTTTCCATCGGCGTACATGGTAAAGGATTCCTGCAAGGGAGCGCTAGTGACGTTGGGTGCCATGGTTCCTTTTCGGATGAAAGGATCTTCAATGGCATCATTGGCATAGAGTGCACCGAACTTTGCGTCGAAACGGCGGACCGGAGACCATTTCACAGATCCACCAACCACTTGCCTTTGGGCCTGGGCTTCGCCATAGTCAACATAATTGTTGTACATGTCCGGATGGCGTTCGCCGGGTACAAGAGATCTTTGAGCTTCACCGAACATAGCTTCGATTTCAAACATAGGCTGGTCGCCATTGTTTTTCAGCAAAGAAAGAGTGTAGTCGGCACCAAAGACGGGAAGGGCGGACATATAGATGTCGCCGTTGATCTTCTGGAAATCACCGAGAATGGCCTTGTGGTACTTGTCGGTGTAGGTAAGAGAAATGGGGTTAGGAGAAATGTGGTTCCAGGAATCGGATGTCAGGTTTGCATCAAATTCAAGTGTTCCGCCATTGGGCAATTGCATCAGCAAGTAGGTGCTGATTTCTGTGCCGAATCCGGGAGTCTGGAAAAAGTTTTTGTAGTGTTCACCCGGTTTGATGGTGTCATTGTAGACCACCACATTTTCTTTCTTGTGGTTACGTCTGGTCAGAACCTTGTGATAGTAGTCGCCCAACATCACGTTTCCGATCACAGACCAAGGCTTCTTTGTTGTGTCTGCGGTGGAGACTACGTCGTTTGCCTTGGCGATGTCGATGACCTGGTCATTGGGATTTACGGTTCTGCTTGTAACGCCCGGGATTTCTGGGTTCGGCGGCAGAACTGATACTATGGACTGATAATCGGAACTGAAATTGATTTCGTTTGCGTCGATGCTTTCCAATACAGACTTGTCAAGGATTTCCTTAGAGGAGGCTCCGTTCTTGTTCTTGTTTACCTTTGTATTGTCGAAGGTAAGCAGGCTGTTGCCCATGTCCAGAATGCCGTAACTGTTGTTTTCGAAATTGCTGGAACCTACATCGGTTTGTGCCAACAAATCGTTTTCCAAGGCCACGTTGTTCTTTGTAAAAGAGGTTCGCTGGATGTCTGCAACAGAGTAGTTGGAAACATGAAGTGCAACGCCCTGGTTTTCTTCAAAAGAACAATCGCTGATGTTGAGTTTGGAATTCTTGGCGTAGACGCCTCTGCTTGTGGTCTTGCTTACGGAAGAATACTGCATGGAAAGGTTGCTGTTTTCCACAACGATGCCATTTTCGGCGCCGGTGACAACTGCGTTTCTAATTTCATTTTCCTTATCGGAGGAAATGAATACGCCTTTCCAAGTTCCATTTTTTGAATCGTTTACTGCAGACTTCAAAACAACTTTGTGCTGGGCACTACCTGCAATGACCAACTGGCCTTCCACATAGAGCCCTGCGCCAGGAGCAAATTGAAGGATAACGCCAGGTTCAACGACGAGAACAGCGTTCTTTTCAACAAAGACGTTGGACTCAATTGAATAGGGGGATGCGTCTGCTTTCAAGAAACCCTGGAGGTTGCCGGAGAGTTTCGTTGCTGTCTCGTTTGCGACAACTTCTTTTGCTTCCGTCACATTAGTTTCAGCCACATTGGCTTCAACCACTTGTTCTGTAGCGGGTTCTGCAACTTGTTCTGCGGTAGGTTCGGCTGCGGTTTCAGCGGAAGGCGCAGCAACGGAATCGCTTGCTGTTTCAACAGCAGGTTCGGCTGCTTCGGCAACTGTGTCAGCAGCGGATTCTGCAACGGGAGTGGCTACAGGAATAAAGGCTTCTTGCGGAACGGAAGCTTCTTCCTGGGCAACCGTCAAACTTGCGGTAAGGGCAATAGCGGAAAGATAAAAGGGCGCTTTCATTATCTAACCTCGTAAGTCTTTGTTGCAGACAGAATGGATCCGTTCTTCATGATCACCTTGATTGTGATATCCGTCTTTGCGCCGTGAGGCAATTCCACCTGATGGTCGAAAATGTTCGACTGGAAGTCTGTTGGACGCAAAATGACATTGCTCTTTCCCTTTTGGGAAATGGTAATCATCTTGATATAACGGGGATCGTTATTCGGAATGTTTGTAATCTTGAACGTCAGGTTTCTATAGATGGAATTGCTTTGGTATCCCTGAGGAGGCTTGGGCGAACGGATTCGTTCGTAGGTGTTTCCTCCGGTGATTTCAAGGGTGTGCTTTCTCGGAGGGAAGCATCCCAAAGTCTTTGTTACCTGATGGATATTTCCGGCTTGGTCTTCGGCAGTGAAGGCGTACCTGTGAACGCCGCTAGTCAATTCCTGCCTAATGGAAGCGTTGCTCTTGTAGTGTGAGCTTTCAATGGTGGTCTCGTCATCAATGATAGACTTATATATCACATCGTCACCCTTGCTGTTATTCAAGGTCAACTTTGCGTAGCACTTCAGGGAGTCGGCTGAATTTACAGCAATGAACGGCTTTTCTGTGTTGACCAACTTGCTGGTCTTGTCTACGTCAAGATCCAGGGTGATTGTCTTTGATCCAAGCTTGCTGGAATTATATTCCACGGAAACGCTCTTTTCGTTCCAGTTGCCCTTCTTTTCGGAGACGTTGACAGTATGGGTGAACGAACCGTTTGCGCTCAGCGGTACAAGGTTGGGGGAGGTGTATGCTCCCATCTTTACGAACAAAGTTGCTGCCGGGTCGCCGGTATTGAAAGAACCTTCAATGGTGAATGCTGCCGGGTTGCTTACGGAAATGGGGGACTGGGTTGCGACGGTGAGGAGGGGAGCGCGGAGGGTGGAATCAATAGTTTCTTCTTCCTTTGCCTTTCCTACGTAGAAAGTGTTTAGCTGACCGCAGTGAATACGAAGCTTTCCAATTTGGCAAGTTACGGCGAACTTCTTTTCGCCAATAGCGCCAACATCCCAGGTAGGCTTGAATTCCATTTCGTTGCCGTTGGAAGCCTGTTTTTCACCGGCAATTTCTACGGTGTCGGCTGCGGCGCATTTTCCCTTGACCACAACCAGGGTGTCTGCAACCTTGTCCGGAAGGGGTGCGAAGTCGCACTTTACTTTACCCTTCAACTCGTCCTTCATATGGGTAAGGAGGGAATCTTTTTCAGTAATCACCTTTTCGAGAGAATCCACGTTAGTGGTGGAATCGCTAAGGATTTCGTCCAATTCATCGAAAAAGTCTGTTGTACCAGAGGAGACGAGGTCCAGAACCACAAGCTCTTCGCCCTTGGGAACTGCAGTTTGGCCTCCATTGATTGTGGTTGCCTTGTTTCCGGTGAAGATTTCCAGCTGGCCGGTGCGGAGGGATGCGATCAACTTTCCGTTACGGGAATGACCGATGATACCTTCGGTGCCGCGGATGGCAGCCACGGCGGTGCCGGTCTTGAACTTGATGGAACTTTCCTTGTTGGCCTGCTTTTGAACGTCAAAACGAACTTTACCTTTCTTAATATCTGTGGTTGAAATGTTTTTTCCGTCTTCGGAGATGAGTTCGGACATGGAAACGATGGAGTTTTCTTCGATGGAGATGGAACTTCCGTCGGGGAGGCCCACAATGACCTGTGATTCCATCATGGTTCGGAGCAAATCCCCTTCGTGAACCTTGGTACCTACATGAGGTTCGACCCATTCACTTGTATTTGTTTTTTGTAGCCCGACATCGCCAATTCGGGAGCGAACCTTGCCATAAGTCGTTTTTGCAGCAAAAGAATAGGCTACTAAAGTGGCTAGAATAATGCTGAAAAGTCTAAAAAAGCGCGAAAAGGACATATTGCCTCATCTGGGAAAAACCAAACTATGTAAAATATATTTATTATTTAGAATAACTTGGACGGGCGTAACCGGTCTAAGTAAGAAAAAGATAACATTTCCGAAAAAATGGATGTATTATGGACGTAGAAGAATTGACCGTTGCTTTTAGCGATGAAGAATCTGGCGAAGACGTAATCAAGGAACTGGACAAGGAAATCCTCTCCAAGGGTGCATGGCCTACCGTCATGTTCCTCTACCAGGAAAAGGATCCCAAGACTGGTGATTTCGGCGAACCCAAGGTTTCTCTCCGTCGTTATCGCAAGATGAACGGTATGTTCAAGGCCCAGGGCAAGTTCAAGATTACTGGAAAGGCTCAGGCTGAAGCAATTATCGATGTCCTCAAAAAGTGGTACAATATTTAATGGACCCTGCTAGTAGTAAAAACAAGGCCTCCAAGAAAACTGTAAGGAAGGCCGCTCCCAAGTACAATATCGAATTCCTCTGCGAGGGGGAAATCGAGGCTTTCCCGTATAAGGACAAGTTCGAAAAGATGGCTCGCGAACTCCTTGCTGAAGAAGACAAGGAAAAGGATGTGAACATCGTCCTCTGCTCCGACGAGTTTGTTCGTGAAATGAACAAGAACTATCGTGGCCTGGACAAGGTGACCGACGTTCTCTCCTTTGAATGGCACGAAGAAATCCCTGGTGCCGATGAAATGCTGGGCGAAATCTACATCGCCCGCGACCAGGTGAAGCGCCAAGCTCCGGAATACGGCAATACTTTCTACGCTGAAATGAAGCGCGTCATTGTTCATGGCCTGCTGCACCTTTCCGGTTATGACCATATCAAGGCTGCAGATCGCAAGGTGATGCGTGCCCGTGAATGCGAATTCCTGGGTCTTGATCCCTACAAGGAGAAAGACTAATGGAATCCTCTGAAAGTTGGGCGTTAGCCTTCTTAGTACTCTTTCTCTTTACTTCCTTTTGCTTTTCGCTGGTCAAGGCATCCTTCAGCGCCATCTATTCAAAGCGTGACGCCAAGGACCGTGAAGGCCGAGAAGAAAAGGTTGCTTCTCTCGTAGAAATCGATGGTTTTAATGAAACCATTTCCATTGGCAGAATTTTCTGCAACGTGGGAAGTGGTGTTCTCGGTTTTTATCTGTTTGAAATGATTCCCTGGGCATGGGTTCAGGAATACTGGGCTCTGGCTTTTGCCGCCTACATCGTGGTGGCATGTATCGTCATTTATACCTTGACGGTTTTCTCCGCAAACTTGCTGGGCAACCTTAAGCCGGATACCTTGGCAGTGGTGTTGATTCCGCTGTTCCGCTGGATCCGCCTGCCCTTTGCAATTCCTGCGAAGATTTGCCACTTGGTGTTTGTGAAAACATTGAAGGGCATGGGCTACGATTCCAAGCTCAGCTTCCTTCCGGAAGAACGTCGCGACGCTGTTCAGGCAGATCTTTCTGATGATAACGGCGAAGATGGCGAAGGTCTGGAAAAGGAAGAACGCCAGATGATCCTGAACATCTTTGATTTCGTGGAAACGCCGGTCCGCGAAATTATGACGCCCCGTGTGGACATGTGCGCCATTGATGTGGATACCGCCCTGGAAGACTTGGTGAAGGTTTTGAATACGGAACGTCATTCCCGCTTGCCGGTTTACAAGGAAACGGTGGACAACATTGTGGGTATCCTTTCCAACAGAGATTTTTTGGAATGGTACACAGAACATCGTGACGAACCTTTTGACATCATGAAAATTGTGATGCCACCGGTTTTCGTTCCGTACCACAAGAAGATTGACGATCTTCTCACAGACCTCCGTAAGACTGGTAACCAGTTGGCAATCGTTGTGGACGAATATGGTGGAACCGCAGGCCTTGTGACCTTGGAAGACATCCTGGAAGAAATCGTTGGTGAAATTCGCGACGAAGACGACGTGGATGAAGACGAAGATGTGCAGCGCCTTAAGGATGGCCGCTACATTCTGGATCCGCTGATGACTTTGTCTGACCTGGAATATGAACTAGGCGTGGAACTGGAAGCTCCGGAAAATTCCCACGTGGAAACTTTGTCCGGCTTGATTCAGGCTACCCTCGGTATTATTCCTTCTCCTGGCGCAGAAGTGGTCATCAAGGGCTACACCTTCCGCGTCCTCAAAATGGATGGCACCCGTATGGAAAAGGTTCTTATGATTCAGCCCGGTAAGGCGAAGCCGAAGAACCCGCCCCGCACCCAGACCTTCAAGGTGACCTAGGTTTCGCGAAGTTTCCTGCGTTCCACAACTGGTGATGACGTTTGAAAAAGTCCCGCTTTTGGCGGGACTTTTTTTTAACGCGTCGTGCAGTTTCTGTGAATGTCGTGCGGGGCGGATGTTTTCCGCAGAAATTAAAGGCTGGTCAAGTCCTTGTACAGGGCGCGGATTGCATTTCCGCGATGGCTGATCACCTTCTTTTCTTCCAGTTCCATCTGGGCGAAAGTGCGGGTCTCGCCATTGGGAACGAACAGCGGGTCGTAACCGAAGCCCATGTCGCCTACGGGTGCGTGATTGATGGAACCGCGGCATTCGCCTTCGTAAATCTTCGGTTCGGAGACAATCAGCTTGCCGTTTGCGTCCGGTACGATTTTCTGGTAGGAGAGGGCGCAGAAATAGCGGGCGGCGCGGTCTTCGATGCCTTCCAACTTTGCAAGAAGCTTGTTGTTGTTGGCGTCATCGTCGCCGTGGCCACCTGCATAGCGGGCGCTGTAGATGCCGGGTTCGCTGTTGATTGCGAAAACTTCCAGACCGGAGTCGTCGGCGAGGACTGTAGCTTCGATGCCGCGTTCGGCAAGCCAATGGGCGGTAACGCTGGACTTGATGATGGCGTTTGCTGCGAAAGAATCGCCGTCTTCAACGATGTCTCCATCGAAACCGATGTCCTTGAGGGTCTTGAATTCGTAGTTGTCTGTACCCAGGATGTGGGCGAAGTCGCGAATCTTGCCTGCGCTGCCAGTGGCGATAACGAAAAGATGCTTCATTAGTAATGTTCCGGTTTCATGACGATGAGGATAGCGTCTACCACAACGCCAACTCCGCAAAGACCTGCGGTGCAAAGCCAGAGGATGCCTGTCCAAATCTTGCCTTCGTAAAAACGATGTAATCCAAGATAGCCCAGCAAAATGCAAAGGGCGAGTGCAATCCATTTATTGTGTGTACCTTCAGCGGCCATAGCGCCTCCTTATCTTTGTCCGTAAATTTAGAAATCCTTGAAGAAGGAAACAAGTTCCGGAATTAAACTTTCATAGTTTGCGAAACTTTTGCACTTGGCGATTTGCTTTAGGAACTTGGATGGTAAGGTTTCTGTTTGGTATTCCCAGAAACAGCGCATCCGGTTCAGCATTTGGTTGCCATCCTGCAAAATTTCCTTGGACTGTTGATAAATTCCCTGGTGCAATTGCCATACAACTTTGTTTCGCTGGGCTGTATTCCAGGTTTCACCATTTTCGTATTCTACAGCCATGGTGGGAATGGTTAGGATTCCTCTACCAATCATGACTCCGGCGAGTTTAGGATACTTTGTTTCAAGTTCCTTGATTCGTCTAGCGCTTAGAACGTCTCCATTGAAAACAATGGGGTGCTTACATTCTTCATAGAATTTTTGAAAGCCCTCTCCGTCCAGTGCGCCTTTGTATTGCTGTTTTCCCAGGCGTGGGTGTATGGTGATATGGGTGAGGTGTGTGTCGTTTAAAATCGGTAATATTTTTTGTGATTCTTCTGGATTTTCCAAACCCAGTCTCATCTTCACGGAAAAACGAATTTCTGACAAACTATTGATACGTTTTGCAATTTCTTCAACAATATCGGCGTGGGGGAGGATGCCCGAACCTCTCCCATGCCCAGTTTGCATGGGATAGGGACAGCCCATGTTCAAATCAATTTCCTTGTGGCCCTGTTTTTCCAAAGCATCTACAAGAATATTGAATTCTTCGATTCCATTGAAAATTATTTGAGGAACGAATTCATAACCCAGATTGTTCTCGGGTTTTACATCCCATAAATCACGATCCTTTGCCTCACCTTTTTCCACGCGGACAAAGGGGGAATAATATTTTTTTATTCCGCCCACGTATTTGGCGTGATTTTGTCGGTAAATGACGTCGGTATAACCTTGGAGGGGGGCTAGATAGATGGGCAACATACATCATCAAGTATACAAAATGCTATTTTAAAATTTATGAGCAAGAATTCTCGCAGCAAGATTTTCGCCACTAGTTTGGTAGCCCTTATCGGTTCTGTATCTTTTGGACTTTCCGCATGTGCTTCCGGCGGTACACCGAATGTTTCCACGGATTCCAAGGTTGAGTCTCCGGCACTTGCCACTCGTTTGGCTCCCGTAGATGCGAAAACCGATTTTGAAACGGTCACTGTTGCCGACAACAAGCAGATTCGCATTGTCGAAAAGCCGACTCTTGCTGCGTTGGATTTTGCCGCCTATTTCAATAATCCCATCCGCTTGGCGGGTAAGGAAGAAAAACCGGAAAATTATACAGGCAAGATGGCGGGATCGTCCCTTGCTGATTATCCGTTCCCTATGCTGGATTCCCTTTCTGCAAACCGCCCTGCGATTGTTGAAGGCCGTGCTCCCATTTCCTGGGAGCCCTTTGCCAAGTTGATGTACGCTCAGTTGGGCAACGACTCCTTGAACATTGTGCTGAATTCCGTGGAAGCAGTAAAATGGGATGAACCGGAAGTTTTTCGCGCCTTCCAAAATGTAACCCGTATGTGGGGCGTTCCCATGAGCGATGGTTCCGTGGAGTGGTGGGTTGAAGTTACTCCTGCAGCATGGACTGGTCGCGCACCTTTCTATGGTCGCTTGAACTATAAGTCCTACGGTGAAACAGCTGAAATTTTCAATTACTACCTGACTGGGGAAATGAATGCTGACGACGCCATGAACTGGGCTCGCACACTTTCTTCCTACTGGTACCCGACTTTGAATACGGACTTGGAACCTCACACTGCTGGCGCTCCTTGGGAAAACGGTAAGCCTTTTGCCGTGATGCGCGGAAACCCCATGGGTACTCCCATGTGGATCGGTTTTGAAGTTCCTGCATTCCGTATGAGCGAGGAAGCTATCCGTGCTAAGCATGTTGCAGACTCCTTGGCAAATTCCGGCGAAGTGATTCCTGTGGATCGTCATTTGGATACCACTTCTACGTTCCGTTTGGAAACCCTGAATTCAGTGAAGGGCTCTTGCCCTGCGAACGAAGCTACGGCTGCATTCCGCAAGTCCCTCGCCAAACAAATGGCGAAGCTTCCCAAGGAACAGAATGCTTGGGCTGAAGTAGATGCCAATGGCAATAAGGTGGAAGGAGGTTTCCTATGGTTCCGTCGCAATGCCAATTACTTGCTTTCTGATAAAATCAGCGCACAGGACAGCCTCCATAACCCGCTGCCCCGTATGGTAGAATTGAAGCAGTATCTGGATTCCCTTGGCATTCAGCTTTTGGTAGTGCCTGTCCCCGTGAAGGAAGAAATCTACGGTGAAAAGATTGTCCCGGGTACTGCGGCAGACCAGTGCGTCAATCCTGAAGGACGCGCCTTTACCCAGGAGCTTCTTGAAGCAGGAATCGATGTGCTGGATATTTACCCCGCATTGATGGCCGCCAAGGCCGGCGATGAACCGCCTCATTATAGCTTCCAGCGTTACGATACCCACTGGGCTCTGCCTGGCGAACTTGCCGCCATGGAACTTCTGGCTAGTCGCGTTACGCAATATAGCTGGTACGAAGAATCCGGCGCACAGCCTGGATCCTTGAACCTGCAGGAAACCAACACTCTTCGCGAAGGTGACCTGGTGGCACATTTGCCGGATTCCGAAAAAGCCAAGTACCCCGCAGATACCTTGAACGTGATGAAGGTGTACAAGGGCACCGAAACCTACAAGGGCGGCAAGAATGCTCCCATCCTCTTGATGGGCGACTCCTTTACAGGCGTGTTCGAATCTGTGGACCAGAAGAGCGGTGGCCCGGGCTCCTTGCTCGCTTACGCTACTGGTCTTGATGTTCAGGTGGCTACCAGCTGGGGCGGCGGCCCTGGCGTTCGCAGCCGCATGATGAAAATGAAGAAGGATATGCAGAGCAAACGCCTTGTCATCTACATGATGACCGCTCGTGATTTCTGGCAGTCTCCCATGGAATGGGATAAGCTTTAATCTATGTTGAAGGCTCTGCGAAATACTCTGGGACTTATGGCTGTAATTCTCATTGCAGCCTGTTCCGATGATGTTGGTGAAGATTCTGTTTCTTCTTACACCATTGTTGTTCAAGATTCCGGAAAGTTTGAAGAATTTGATGAATGTCATTCTTTAAAGAAATCCGATGAAATCTTGAAACTCGTTGGTGCAACTCAAGGAAAAATTACGTTTCGTGATGAAGTCTCTGGATCCTTGATATATACAGAATTGTCGTCGTCTGAATCGGAAGATCTTAAGTTCTACAAGATGACAGATAGTCTTGATGTTTATCATCCGGAAATTTCTCCAGACGGTCAGTGGGTTGCCTTTTGTACGACTTTTGAAGGAACCGATTTTGCGTCAAATCTTTATGTGCAAAATTTGAAAACGGGCAAAATTGTCATGCTGAAAGCCCTTAATGCGACGGTTCCCCGCTGGCGTGTGATAGGTTCTGATACAATCATCACCTATATTGACTTTGCAGGCTTGAATCAGTTTGATGATTGGAAGGAATATTCCACTTGGTTTGTTCGTTTTTCCAATGGTGAATTTTCTGCACCGGAATTTTTATTCAAACCGGCCTACACCAATCTTTCCAGCGATTTCTCTTTCGCGGTAACCGGTGGCGCAAATCTTTACCATCGTGTAAAAGGCGATGGCAGTTCGAAATCGTATAAGGACTCCCTTTGGTACAATGGGGATCAGGTTTGTAATGTATCCCTGTCCCAAGACGGAACCTATCGAACATCTTTTCTTGATTTGACTGGATCTGCTGGCGTTGAATTTGTCGGTGAATCTTACATTGGTCACAGAAAACTGATTGTCGTAGATTCTACAGGAACCGTGGTTCAAGCTGTAGAAGCTCCTGAAGGTTTTTCCTTCAATGATACGGAATGGTTGGCTAATGCAAATTTTGAAATTTGCACGTTGGAAGATTCAAAAAATGAGAATCGCCATACACGTATCGCTCTGATCAATATGGAAACAGAAACGGTTGATGAATTTGTTGAAGGCAAAGACATGTATCACGTTTCGTTCTGGATGAAAAAATAAAAGACTATGCGGTGGGTAAGGAAACTCTTTTGGCCGGTATTTTCTGCCGTTCTGGCGATTTCTTTGTTTACCGTATTGTGGAGCGGAAGTGAAAGGGCCGATTCCTATAGGGAAATGGCTTGCGCTTTTGAAAATAAGAGCCTCACTTGCCTTGATTCCGTTGACGATTGGCATCGTGGCCTTGCTTTTTATGATAGCAGTTTGAATGCTACAAAAGACACGTTGGAATCTCTAAAAAATCTTTTGTGGAAGTTTTGGAATATCGAATTTGCTGGGGCTGGCGACGCCGCCGTTGAAAAGGAATCCATTCTTCCGCTACGGGTTTTGAGTAATCGCAAGTCAGGATGCGTTGGCTTGAGTTGGCTTGCCATGATGGTGGCCGAAGCTCGTCAGATTCCTCTGAATACCATTCTTTTACCGGGTCATATGTTCTTGCAGTATTGTGCTGGTGAAAAAGAATGCGTTAACCTTGAGCCAAATCGCAAAGGTTTCTCATACACGGATACTGAATATCGGGAAAAGTACAAGGCTGGAAACTGGACTGGTCTTGAATTTAAGCCTTTGAATACCCGCCAGTTTATGGGCTTGGCTGCGTTCAATATGGGTAACCTCTACCTAGATTCGGATCCGCATCAAGCTTTGACTTGGTACCGTATGGCAGAAGATTTCTTTAAGGAGTATCCTGGAATTTCTGTAAATCAGAAAATTGCCAAGAGTAAGCTTCCGGATAGTTTTTGATAATGACGAATTTTGTATTTTTGTCCAAATACTGATTGAAGGTTCTCATGGTTAGGTTGCTGTTCTTTTTTGTTCTCTTGTGCGTTTTTAACGCCTGCGATAGTACGGGTGGAAAAAATCCCGCAAATTCTACTGTAAAAATCAGTGAAGGCTCCTTGGAGGGAATGGTCCTAGTGGAGGCAACTAATTCGGTTGCTGTCCTGGGAACTACAAATAAATCCTCCAAAAGCAATGAACGCCCTGCCATGTCTGTGAAACTGGATTACGATTTCCAGATTGGAACCCACGAAGTAACTTGTGGTGAGTTCCGGGAATTGATGGATGAGTTCCCTGGTGAAAAGTGCGAAAATGATAATTTGCCCATGACCAATGTTACTTATTACGATGCGATTCTTTTTGCGAATGCTCGTAGTAAAAAGGAAAAACAGGATACGGTTTATACGTACGGCAAGGCAACCTTTAATTCAGAAGGAAATTGCACCAATCTCGAAGCCCTTTCTTTTAAGCCCAATATGAAAGGCTATCGTTTGCCCACAGAGGCGGAATGGGTTCTCGTGGCAAGCCAAAATTGGAAACCGGAAAATGGCTGGACTCTAGAAAATTCCGATAACAAACTTCACGAAGTATGTTCCGCAAAAGAATCGAAGGATGCTTCGAATAATTTCGTTTGCGATATGGCCGGCAATGCCCTGGAATGGGTGAATGATTGGCTAGGAAATTTCAAGGATACCTTGATTTACAACTACGTTGGAGCACCTGATGGCGGCTCTCTTGGTGAACGCGTTGTTAAGGGGGGCTACTACAGCCTTTCTGCATCTCAAATAAAGTTGCATAGCCGTGGTGATTTCTATACGGTGGCGTCTTACAAAAAAGAGGGCTACATCGGCTTTCGTCTAGCCTATGGCGCAATTCCCGATGCAGTCTGGATGAATAGCGCAGGCGATGTATCTGAAAGTCATTTTGTAACGTTGGCAAATTCGGGAACGATCCGTCGTCTTACGGGCTCTTTCGCAACAAAGCTTGTTTTTAGAAATGATCTTTCTGGAAATCTTGCTTATGTAGACTATTCCCGTGGAACCTTGGCTGTGCAGGAAATCAAGGATTCCCTAGACTGTTATCATCCGGATATTTCTCCCGATGGTAACTACGTAGCCTTCTCCACAAGTTTCGAAGGGCTTGAAGGCGAATCCAAGGTTTACGTTAGAAAGCTGGACGCCGAAGACAAGAATAGGGTTGTACTTGATGTTGAAAATGCTGCAATTCCTAGATGGAAAGTTACTGCAGATGGTGATACTGTTATTGTCTACGTATCCAGTGCCGGTAACAATGAAAGCGATTTTAAGAAAAATTCTACTTGGCAGGTTTCCTTCAAAAACGGGAAGTTTGGCACTCCAGAAAAATTGTTTGATGGCTCCTACCATGGTGGGGTCAGCGCCGATGGCAATTTGGCAGTTACAGGATCAACAATTTTTAGATCGAGGATTGTCGATGGTTCTGCAGTCAAGGAAACTTCCTGGTATGATGGGTTCCAGGCTTGTAATGTATCCCTTGCAAAGGATTTGACCAAACGTTCCTTGTTCCTTGATTTTGGTAAAGGTCCGGGCAAGGATTTTATTGGTTCTGAATATAGAGTCCACGAACAGATTTTCATTGTGGATAGCTTGGGAGAACTGATTGGAAACGTCGCTGCACCAAAGGGTTATACTTTTGATCATAGCGAATGGGCCTTGAACAACGGATATGAAGCTGATCAAAAGGAAAACGTGATTGCAGCCGTTCTGGTCAATTCGAATGCCGCACATACAAAGATTGTTGCAGTTAATGTGGATGATGGTTCTGTAACGGAATTGGTTGAGGGAGACGAACTTTGGCACCCTTGCCTTTGGCGCAAGAACTCTTCTCATGTGACCTCCGATTCAGATTTTGATTTGGACAGTGCTGGGGTTTACCTGAACAACTTGGCGGAAGATCCGCTGCTTTCTGTGAAGATGAATATTTTCTGGCAGGAAATTGATTCCTTGAAGGTTGTGGGATTGGGCTCTTCTCGAATGAGCCAAGGCTTTGCCGCATCCAATATGGCTTATGGTCGTTCCTTCAACATGGCCACAATTCCTTCTGACATGGATGTGATTTATTACTTATCCTTGAATTATGTCTTGAATCATTGTGAAAATTTGAAGGTCCTCGTTGTTGGCCTTGATCTTGACTTGTGGTCCAAATCGGCCATGACTAATGTGAAAAGCAATATTCTTTCTTTCCCGGGATATCGCTACGATGCAAACCATGATTTCTGGAAAAACCAGAATGTGGATGTTTTAAAGGAAATTGCACGTACATATGAGGAGGGCTATCCTGATATTGCCATTTTCCATGAAAATATGGGATGGTACCAGAAAAAGGAATATAATTCCTGGACCACCGGAGGTTTTAACGCTGCAGCCTTGGTGGAAGATTCTACTTGGAGTGACAACAATTCCTCTTACGAGCGTTCTCTTGATGAGTTGAAGGAAATCATAGATGCTGCTGGCAATAAGGATGTTCTTGTGCTTGGTATTGTTTTCCCGCAAAGTCCGTACTTTAAGACCACAGGCGCTTTGGGCCGTCACGGAATGCGTCGTTCCCATGCAGAAAAAATCCTTGAAAGAATCAAGGACATGGAATCCCAATATTCCAACTTTATCATGATGGATGAAAACAAAATGGGTGATCATGATTATGCCGACGAATTGGCATATGATTATGACCACTTAAATGATAAGGGTGGTTTGGTCCTAACTGCAAAAATTGATTCTTTGCTCAAATTGTTAGATTAAAAGCCGTGTTTTTAAAAGTCCTGAAAATATTTGTAGTGGCAATGGTTGCCTGCTTTATGGGTTCCTGCGATTCTGGCAGAATCCATGTGGCTCCTAATGAGGACTTGATTGAACTCGAAGGTTTCGTTTTCGTAAAAGCCAAGGGTGAAAGTGTTACTCTTGGTAAAGCGGATTCCAAGGCTCATCCCAAAGAACGTAATCCGATGAAAGTAGAGTTTTCATATAACTACTACATCGGAGAACAGGAAATTACTTGTTCCGAATTCAATCTTGTGATGTCCAGAGTAGGTTCTACTGTTCCTTGCGAAGGTGAAAGAATGCCTGCATCCTTGATGAATTTCAATGATGTAATCTTGTTTGCAAATACCCTCAGTAAGCGAGATGGATTTGACACCGTTTACAGTTACTATTCTGCGAAATTCGACATCAATTATCATTGCATCGAACTTGAGGGCTTAAAGGTCAATTATGACGTTGAAGGCTACCGTTTGCCGACGGAAGCAGAATGGGTCTATGCCTCTAAACCTGGCTGGAATGTAAAACATGCCTGGTCTTCGGAAATTTCTGACTACGAAACCCATTTCACATGTGTTCAGCCTAGAAACTATTTAGGCCTGTGCGATATGGAAGGCAATGTGATGGAATGGGTCGATGGCTGGCTTGGGTATTTCAAGGACACAACAGTCACGAACTATGTCGGAGCAACGGATGGCGGAACTCTTGGCGAACGTATCGTAAAGGGCGGCAGTTTCCGTAACGAGGCTCAATCCATTTCAAATCTTTCGCGCTTAGATGTGTATGCAATTACGTCTATTAGCAGGTATGACTACCTTGGTTTCCGTCTAGCATTTGGTAAAATTCCTGATCCCGTAAGATTGTCTTCTGATGGTTCTGCGGCAGAAAGCAATTTGACTGTTGGTTCCGGCGCTTCGTCTGTGAAGGAACTTACGGGTAGCTTCCTTACTAAGCTGGTGTTCCGAAATGATATTACCGGAAACTTGGCCTACATTGATTACTCCTCAGGAAATCTTGCAATTAAGGAAATTGCCGATACCATAAACGCCTACCATCCTGACATTTCCCCGGATGGAAAGCTGGTGGCGTTCTGCACCATGCCAGAAGGCCAAATGGGAACATCCGAACTTTATGTAAGAAAGTTGAATTCTGCAGGTGATGGCCTTGTAAAGTTGGATGTGGAATCTGCTGCAATTCCTCGTTGGAGAGTTCTTCCCAATGGTGATACTGTTATTGTCTATGTTTCCGATGCCGGAGAAAATAATGATCTTGCCATATTCAAGGAAATGAGCACTTGGCAGGTTCCTTTCGCCAATGGAAAGTTTGGTGAGCCGGTGAAGCTTTTTGATGGGGCTTATCATGATGGCATTAGCAGTGATAACAGTCTTGCTGTTTCTGGCGCTAGAACTCTTCGTGCCCGAGTTGCCGAAAATGGATCCACTGTTATGGAATCTGCGTCGGATAAACTTTGGTACGATGAAAAGCAGGCTTGTAACGCAAGCTTGAGCAAGGGTAGTTCCAAGCAGACCCTGTTCCTTGAATTCGGTGGTGAACCGGGTCGAGATTTTGTAGGCTCCAAGTTCGCCGCTCATGAATATCTTTTTGTTGCAGATGAAGACGGTAGCCTCAAACAGGCAATTCATGCCCCGAAAGGCTATACCTTCGATCACACAGAATGGGTGGTGGGTGATACAACAAAGGTCTCTAAGGAATCGGGAATCCTGACGGCGACTTTGACAAATAGAAATGGAGCACATTCAAAGATCATTCTGATGGATACGAAGGATAGCTCCTACATTACGCTTGTTGATGGTGATGAACTTTGGCATCCCTGTGTGTGGATAAAGCAGAACATCCTTGCGACGGAAGACGTCTTCCTTGCGGTGGATAGTGCTGGTGTCTATCATGATTTTATTTCTGAAACTAGCGAAAAAATCATGAAGGTCAAGATGCGTATGTTCTGGGATACGAAGGATTCCATGGAACTTTATGCCATGGGTTCCTCTAGAACTGAACGTGGTTTCTATCCGGCTTATTTGACTTCCTACAAGTCCTTTAATTTTGGATTCTCTGGTAGTGAACTTTGGAGTGAACTGTACTTGGCCAAGAATTATGTTTTGAACCATGCTAAAAATCTGAAGGTTCTGTTGATTGAATTGTCTCCTGATTTGCAGGGTAACTCTCCGGAATTTATGGATCTGATGGTGTTCAAGCAGGCTCCGGGATACGAGTACGATAAAAATCATGACTTCTGGAAAGATGGCTTGCCGGAATATTTTGTTTCCTTTGTCGATGAATACCTTGGCTATTCCGAGGAGGATGAGGAAAATTACGTGGAAACCATGGGCTTGCTCCGCACAGAGGCCGGTGGCTGGAAGGGTAATGAAGTCGACAAGGATTCTCTCTTTGATGATGAAGAACGAGAATACTATGATGCAGTAATGGACTCTTTGGATGCATTCATTAAACGAACATCTGATTTGGGGATCAAAATTATTTTGCCGATCTTCCCGCAATCTCCGGGATATGCAAAGACAGGAGCCTTTGGCAGGCATGGCGTACAGAAGAGCCTTGCAAAGGAAACCATTGCCCATTTCCAGGAAATGTCTAAAAAGTATCCCCACTTGGTTGTGATGGATGAATATAATTTTGGGGACCACGACTACACGGATGACTTGGCTCTAGATTATGACCATCTTTGTACAGAAGGTGCCATACATTTTACAGAACGGTTGGATTCCCTGCTGAAATCCTTGGATTAAATGTACTGCTTGATTGTCTCCATTGCGGTTGTTCTTTTTGCAATTTTTCCGTTGACCGATACGGACGTGTGGTGGCATTTGGCTTGTGCTAGGGAATGGGTGACCACGTGGACCCCTGTTCGCGAACCTGTCGTGAATATTCACGAATTTTTCCAACAGACCATTGCTGCAATCTACAACGTAGGTGGCGCACCGCTGCTGGTGGCTTTCAAGGCGTTGTTGTGGGGGAGTGTCTTCTGCCTTTTCTTGCGACGGGTGAAGCTTTCGAAAATTGCGGTAGCTTTAACAATTGTGATTCTTTTTGTTTTCCGCTACCAGTTTGAAATTCGTCCCGTTGTGTTCAGCTTGCTTTTCCTGGGTATTTACTGGAATGTTCTTCCTTGGCTAGCCCAGGGGTATGATGATTCAAAAAAACGCTGGGCGGGAGCAATCGGAATTTTATTCCTTCAGTGGATTTGGTGCAGGTGCCAGGGACTGTATATTCTGGGACCGATTTTTGGAATTGCAACGGTCGCGGCATATTTTGATAGGAACAACCTTGATCGTCTAGCTTTGCTGGCGTTATTTGCTCTTGCCATGTTTGGAATGCCGTTCTTGCATAGTGACGGTTTGCTGTTAGCGGCTTATCCCTTCGAGTTGTTAAACCGCTTAGTAGGTTTGAGTCCCTCTGCCACTATTTTTGCCAAGGAAATTGCGGAGAATCGTTCTCCTTTGACATTGCTTTTGGAGGGGGAGAATTTCTGGACATCCTTGCTGATGCTTGCGTGTGTTGTGACGGGCTTGGTTTATGCTGTAAAACAGCTTGTAGGGATGATTAAGAATAGGGCCTTGCACGCTGAAAATCGTATTCTCAAACAGATTGTACTTTGCACCACTGCAATCTTGGCTTTGGTGGCAGAAAGAAATTTTGTGTTGTTCTTGCCGGTGTTCTTGAATGTGGTGCTTCCGATGATTCCGGAATTACCCTTTACCAAGTATGCAAACCTTGTTGCGGTTGCCTTCGTTCTTGGTTTGTGGGGGAGGTCTTTGCTTGCCTACGATTCTACCATGGTTTCCGCGCAACGTGTGCCTGTGGCTGCCGCGGAATGGATGAAGACCAATTCTCATGATGGACGGCTTTTCAATGATGACCGTGCCGGCGGTTACTTGGCCTTTGTGAATCCTTCTGATTCCACGTACATTGACGGCCGCTTTATTTTGAAAACAGCGGATTTCTTTGAACAGTATCTCGGCTTTGCAGAAAATCCAGAAGCATTTGCCGAATATGCTGTACAGAATCAAATCGGCCGAGTGATTTTACCAACGCGTTATTATGCCCGTTGGGGTAAACTGATTGAAGATTTGAACTCTAAAAAAGGGACTTGGAATCGAGTCCACGAAGACGAATACTTTGTAGTATTTGATCGGTAAAAAAAGGCTCGGCATATCGCCGAACCTCTTTTTTCTCTCAAGTAAACTTGATGTAAATCAGCTTGCAATTACTTGATGCTGATTGCTTTAACGGAGCTTGCGGAACCGCTGGAAACCTTCACCATGTACATGCCCTGGGGGAGGGATGCCAAGGAAAGGGTGCCGCTTACGCCGTCGATCATCATGAGTTTGTGGCCCTTCAGGTCGAACAGTTCAACGTTTGCGGCATTCACGCCGGAAATTTCCAGAGCCTTGCCGCTGAAGGTTACGCTAAGAGCGGATGCCGGAACGAAGCTGTTGATAGCCTGCTGTTGACCGCCCTGTTGGCCACCTTGCTGCTGTCCGCCTTGCTGGCCACCCTGATCGCCACCCTGATCGCCACCCTGCTGCTGGCCACCCTGATCGCCACCCTGCTGTTGACCACCCTGCTGAGAGCCGCCAGTTGCGCATGCAGTGTAGGTAGTGGGGTTGGTTGCAAGATAACCCTTGACCAAATTACCGGACGTGGTGTACTGGAGACTATTCTTGTTGGAACCGCTGGCGAAAGCTGCGGTGCCTTCGCTAATGTAGGAAGCTGACCAGTTAGCCCAGGAAAGCTTGTACTTGTTGATGAATGTTTGCCACTGGGAATTCTTGCCCTGGTCCGGGTTGCCACCGCCATTGGCGTCGGCAGTTCCCCATTCAGAAACGAAAACAGAGAGACCGGCCTTAATAGCCTTTTCGCCGTTGGCGCCTTCGCAACTTCCACCCCAGTCATAGTTGCCGCT
The DNA here is from genome assembly GCA_024399015.1 of Fibrobacter sp. Lineage (GTDB taxonomy): Bacteria > Fibrobacterota > Fibrobacteria > Fibrobacterales > Fibrobacteraceae > Fibrobacter. Next base: position 31,520 of record JAKSIC010000011.1, on the reverse strand, counting down.
GACACAGTGGCTGTTGGCGTAGTAGTGCAAGGTATAGGCGGTGTTCTTCTTGCTGTCGTTGACTTCCTGACCGATAACTTCTTCCGGATGCTGGTCCCAAGAACGGGTGCCTACCAGAATCAGGTTGTCAGAGTACTGACGGATCGTGGAAATAACCTGGTTTGCGTAATTCTTAATGTTGCCCCAGGCGATGTCTGTGGGTTCGTTGAATACTTCGAAAATCACGTTGTCGTACTGGCCGTAAGTCTTGGCCATTTCTTCAAAGAATCCCTTTGCAGCATCAGTCTGCGATGTGGCTTCGTGGGAATGCCAGTCGATAATGACGTAAATGTCGTTCTTGATGGCGGCTTCTACCACGGTCTTCATCAAGTTCTTTTGAAGGCTCGGGTTAGATCCATAGCCTTGAAGCTTCTGTCCATTGTATTCACCGGACCAGTCTTCATTGCCGGTTGCCATGGCTGCACGAACAATCTGGATGTTCATGTCCCTTACCATGGTGGAAACGCCTTCTTCGCTCCAGTATTCTACAGCCTGGGGCATCAGGCTCCAGTAAAGGCTCATACCGCGGACCTGGACTTCGGCGCCGTCTTTTACACCCTGACAGGAACCGTAAATGCGACCTTCGCCGGCAGAGTTCTTGCCGGTCATGAGCTGGCCATACTGGCTAACGGGACCCACGCGGGAGGGGGTGATTGTCTGTGCGGAGGCCAGGCCAAAACCCAGGGTCATGGCGCAGGCGAGAGCGGGAATAGATAAAAACTTCATAAACATCCTCATTTTTTTTTCAAAAGATATATTCATAAACCTTTAGGAGTACGTGATGTAAGTAATTTGGTGTTTACGGAAAGAAACAAATGTGTTCTAAATCATCTTCTTTTGGACGATGTGGGATGTTTTGTCCTGTTTTTTTATGGCTCCTTGCTATCTTTTTAAAGAATTTTGGTAATATTCTTCGGTAATATTGCCTGTTTTTGAGGTTTTTATGAAAATGAAGAAATTTGCATTGGTTTCCGCTTTTGCCTTGGCTTGTTCCGCTTATGCCCAGCAGGGTGCCCCCACAGGGGCTGCCGTGGACCCCACCGCCGATGAACAGAAGGCCTTGGATGCCTTGAAGGGTAAGGTGGAAGGTGTTATCGCCTGGTCTACCAGCCGTGCAAATTCTCATCACGATATTTGGCTCATGAATGCCGATGGTACTGGTGCCCACGCTTTGACCAATAGCGACAATGTGGACTGGTTCCCTCGAATCGCCCCCGATGGTTCCAAGGTTCTTTTTAACCGCAGCAAGGGTGGCTGGGTTCCTGAAAACGATGCCAACTATCCTGAAAAGTGGGACTTGTGGGTCATGGATATCGACGGTTCAAACCAGACTAAGGTTGTGGAAAACGCTACTTGGGGTACCTGGCGTCCGGATGGCAAGACCATCGTCTTTAGCCGTGCAGGCAAAGTATTCACCATGGATATTGCTTCTAAGGCAGAAACCATGGTGCTGGATGGTGAAAAGGCTTTCAATAAGTCTGGCGTGATCCTCCAGGAACCGAATATGAGTCCTGATGGCAAGCATTTGGCAATTACTCTCCGCGGCTCCATGCGTGAGACTGGCGTCTGGGATCTTGAAAAGAATAGCTGGACCAAGTCCGGTGACGGCTGCCAGATTGACTGGAATTTTGATGGTAGCAAGCTCTATCGTGTGAACCCCACAGGTAATGGTGGCACTGCCGCTCCCAGCGAAATCCTTTGGTTCTCTGCCAAGGATGGCAAGCAGGTGGAAAAGGTGGGCTTCTTCGGTATTCCCAAGAATGTCCGCTTGATGGACCTCCCGGGCCGCCGCAGTCACGAATACTTCCCGAGACTTTCTCCCGATGGCAAGTGGCTTGTGTGGGGTGCAACCGACAAGGGCCACGACCACGACATGTTCGACTACGAACTTTATATGTGGAAAATTGGTGAGCCGGTAGAAACTGCGGCACGTATTACTTATCATTCCGGTAATGACCGCTGGCCGGACATTTGGCTGGGCAAGGTTCCCGAAACCGCTAAGCCCGTTGCAAATGTCGCCGAAGTCAAGGCACAGGCTGCCGCCGCAATCGCAGGTGGTGCAAGCGATGCCAAGATGGATGAGTTGATCAAGGCTATCGACCGCCTGACCGATGCGGTGAACGCTCTGACCCGCACCCAGATGGACAAGAACATGGCCGCCGAAGGCGCTGAACATATTCCCGCTGCGCAATAGGCGAACCTCGTACCTCGAACCTGGAACCTCATACCTAAAATGTTCTCCGAAAAGAAATTTCTTGCCACAAAGGAAACCTCCAAGTACAAGCGCTTGGCGGAACTTCTGCGTGTCATCATTTTGCAGTTGGGCGATGACGTTCCCCGCGCTCGCCGCGAATTTGAAACCTACGCCCAATGGATGAAGCTTCCTGCAGAAGAAACTCTGGTAGGCAAGAATCAGGCTCAGATGATAGACTTGTACAAGACCTTCCGTACTCGGGCAGGCCTTGGCTTTGAACGTGACGTTTATCTGGAGCAGGAACCGGGCGACCGCGAGGTTGCAAACGAAAAGCCTATTCAGTTTGCGGTGCTGGTTCATAACCTCCGCAGTGCCTTTAATGTAGGCTCCATCATTCGAAGCACCGATTGCTTCGGCCTGGAAGGCGTTCATCTTTCCGGTTACAGCTGCAGTCCCGACCACGTCACCGTGAAAAGTGCCGCCCGCGGCTGCCAGGAATGGATTCCCATCAAGCGCTGGGAAGATCCCTTTGACTGCATCAACTGGCATAAGGAAAATGGCTACGAGATTATCGCCCTTGAAACCGGCGAAGACATTCCCGATATAAACAAAGTAACGTGGCCGGAAAAGGGACTGATTATCTTGGGAAACGAGGAGTTGGGAATCGCTCCCGAAATCATGGCCGCAACCACCATGAAGGTGACCATTCCCATGGCGGGGCGCAAGGCCAGCATGAACGTGGCCGGAGCTTTTGCCATCATGGCTTTTAAGATTCGCTCGAGCTATTCTGCATAAAAATAGAGGCTGTTCTTGAATCTCTCTGAAATTTTTGCAAGGAAATGGAAAATGAAAAATGAAAAAATGAAAAAGAATTTCTTGACAAGTGTTGCGTTTGCGCTGGCTTTGGGCCTTGTGGCCTGTGATGACAGCACTTCTGCGAATGGTTCGTCCGGGGATGAAAATCCCGCTGAAGTGTCTTCCTCCAGTGTCATCCCGAGCGAAGCGAAGCAATCCAGTAGTTCTGTAGTAAGTTCCAGCTCAGTAACTTCCTCTAGTTCTGCGAAGTCATCTTCTTCGTCGGTTGTAAGTTCTTCCTCGTCATCCTCGGCCCCGACCGAGGATCCTAGCGACTCCAAACTCGCCTGGCAGTACCTGAACCCAAACATTGACTATGGCGAGTTTACCGATGCCCGCGATGGCCAAGTGTACAAGACCGTAACCATCGGCACCCAGACTTGGATGGCCGAGAACCTGAACTACGCATACACTGGCGTGAAGTTCAATAACAGCAGATACACTTCCGATTCCACCAGCTGGTGCTACGACAACAAAGCTTCTAACTGCGAGAAGTACGGTCGCCTTTATACCTGGAGTGCCGTGATGGATAGTGCTGCACAGTTCAGCGTAAACGCAGGAACAGAGTGTGGCTATGGCAAGACCTGTACCCCCAATAGCCCCCACCGCGGCATTTGCCCCGAGGGCTGGCATGTGCCCACGAACGAGGAGTACAGCACTCTGTACACCTACATCGGTGGTTCCAGCACTGCCGGTAAGATGTTGAAATCCACCAGTGGCTGGAATAATGGCTATAACGGCAAGAGCGGTAACGGTACCGACAAGTATGGCTTCTCGGTGCTCCCCGCCGGTTGCAGGGACGACAATGGCAATTTCAGCTATGAGGGCCGCGACGCCTGCTTGTGGTCTGCCTCTGAGTACAATAGCGGCTACGCGTGGTACCAGGTCTTCTACTACGAAGACGCCGACGCGGCCCAGAACGGCTACTACAAGTACTACGGTCAAAGTTTGCGTTGCCTCAAGGACTAAAGCAAACTTATAACCGAGCCTGATTTTTTAGGTAATTCCACAAAAATCGTTTGCTTTATTTGAGAGTTTTGTAAAAAGTGTACTTGACTACCATTTTTACAAAATTTATATTTAGGGCATGATTAGGCGCCAAATCAAAGACTTCCTGTTAAAGTCTGCTTCGCAATACCCGGTTGTTCTGGTTCATGGCCCCAGGCAATCCGGAAAAACTACTCTTTGTCGCGACACTTTCGCCGACAAACCCTACATATCTCTAGAAAATCCTGACACCAGGGAAAGAGCTTTGCAGGATCCCCGGGGGTTCTTCAAAAGTATCCCTAACGGGGCCATTCTTGACGAAATTCAAAATGTCCCCCATTTGTTATCCTATATGCTGCAGATTGTCGATGAATCAAATCAAAAGGGTCTGTTCATCATCACTAGCGGTAATAATTTTGCATTACAGCAGGCTGTTACGCAGACTCTTGCCGGTCGTGTCGCTATGCTTAAACTGCTGCCATTTTCCTTGGACGAAATCAAGGAACTGAACGCAAATGATTCCATCGACAGTCTAATTCTTTCGGGAGGGTACCCCCGCTATATAACGGAACGTCCTGACCGGTTCTTCTTTTACCAGAATTACATTTCTACCTATGTTGAGCGGGATGTTCGCCAAATTGTCAATATAAAGGATGCGGCTCTTTTTCATAGATTCCTTGTTCTTTGCGCTGGACGAATCGGCTCCATTTTGGATTACACTTCCCTTTCTAACGATTGCGGAATCAATGTTAGGACAGCGAAGGAATGGTTGTCGATTCTTGAAGCTTCGTTTATCGGCTTTACGTTAAATCCGTGGTACATGAATAGGACTAAACGCTTGATAAAATCGCCCAAGTTCTACTTCTACGATACTGGGCTTGCATGCGCCTTGCTAGGAATTACCGAAGAGTCGCAATTAAATCGCGATCCTTTGCGTGGCAATCTTTTTGAAAACCTTGTGATTCTTGAAAGAATGAAGCGCTCCTTTAATTGTGCGGAGCAGAAAAATTTCTGGTATTATAGAACCAGTGACGGCAAGGAAATTGACCTTGTTGAAGAAACTGGAAGGATCCTGACTCCTTTTGAAATAAAGTCTTCGGAAACTTTCAATTCGGAATTCGTCAAAAACTTTGGTGTTTTTGAAAAGGAATATCCCGAAATGTGTGGCGAAAAAACTGTGGTTTATGCAGGCCACGAAAGTTTTGAATTCAAAGGCGTTCAAGTCAAAAATTTTAGACCGTAGTTTGCGTTCTTGTTTTCCCCAAAAATTACCCCTAAAACGCCCTCAAAAGGGGCGCTTTTTGCTTTAAAATGTCAGGTTTTTACAGCCCGCTTTGTAAGAAATTTCTATTTTTTACGGAGCATGCAAAATACCCCTAGAACACGAGTTCTCATCGTAAACGACGATGGGTTTAAGAGCGGCAATCTGCGCGCTTTAGCTGCTGCCTTGTCCAAGGTGGCTGACGTGTTCGTTTTTGCCCCCGAAACGGAGCAGAGCGGGGTTTCTCAGGCCTTTACCGTGCGCCGAGGTTTGTGCGTTAAACAGGTGCCCGTGGATGAAACCACCCCCGTGGCTACCGATGGTACAAAAGCCTGGCCTTATGAATTCTATTCCGTGTCCGGCACTCCTGCAGATTGCGCCAAGTTCGGGCTGGGGCACTTTGCCAAGTTCGGTCTCGAAAGCGAACCTGAGGGCTGTGCCGGTGTAAGTTCTGCGGCAGGGGAGTTCGATGTCTGTTTTTCGGGCGTCAATGTTGGCGAAAATGCCGGCGTGTCCTCCCTGTATTCGGGAACGGTGGCCGGAGCCCGTGAAGCGGCCTTGTGGGGCGTTCCTGGCGTTGCTCTATCCCTCCGCGGTTGTGGGGGAGACCTGCTGGAAACTGCCATCGATTTTGCCGTTCGTGTAGTCAAGGAACGTCTTTTTGAAAGTATCGCGTCCGGAACCTTCTGGAACGTGAACTTCCCCAAGACTACGGTGGAAGAATTCAAGGGCTACAAGGCTACAACCATGGCCTTGGGAATGTTTACGGACCACTACGACGTAAAGCCGTCGGCCGAAGGCCAACTGTGGCTGCTGGATGGTGATAAGCTTTGGGACAAGGCCCCTGTGGATAGTGACGACTATCTGTTGCATCAGGGGTACGCAACCATCACCCCGCACCGCATAGACCAGACCGACCTGAAAAGTTTGGAGTTAATAGATGAAAAAGTGAAAGGCATGGGGGCCAGGTCCTGTAACCTGGAACCTGGTGCCTGATACCTCAAAAAGGATAAGTAATGTCAGAAGAATTGGTTCCAGGATCCCAGATCAAGTCATTGATCGAAAAGGATATGCAGGACTGCTACCTCCGCTACTCCATGAGCGTGATCGTGGCACGTGCACTTCCCGATGCCCGTGACGGGTTCAAGCCCGTGCATCGCCGCGTCATGTACAGTATGCATAAGCTTGGTGTGGTTCCCAACAAGCCGACCGTGAAGTCCGCCCGTATCGTGGGTGACGTGATCGGTAAGTACCACCCCCATGGCGACTCCGCTGTGTACGAAACCTTGGTCCGTATGGCCCAGGACTTCTCCCTCCGTTATCCGCTGGTTTTCGGTCAGGGTAACTTCGGTTCTATCGACGGTGACGGCGCCGCTGCAATGCGTTATACCGAAGCCAAGATGAACAACTTGGGCATGCTCATGCTGGAAGATCTTGAAAAAGACACCGTGGACATGGGCCCCAACTTCGATGAATCCTTGGAAGAACCGACCGTGCTGCCTTCCGCCATTCCCAACATGTTGGTGAATGGTACCACAGGTATTGCTGTGGGTATGGCAACCTCCATGGCTCCCCATAACCTTCGCGAAATTTCCAATGCAATCCACGCTCAGGCAATGAACCCGGATATTACCGGCGAAGAATTGCTGAACTATGTGAGCGGTCCGGACTTCCCGCTGGGTGGCATCATTTGCGGTCGCGCAGGTATCCGCGATGCATACCTCACTGGCCATGGCAAGGTCCGCCTCCGTGCCCGCACCGAAATTGATGTAGACAGCCGCGGTAAGCCCCGCATCATCGTGACGGAAATTCCGTACATGGTGAACAAGGCTGAACTCTGTAAGAAGATTGCAGAACTTGTGAAGGACAAGCGCGTCGACGGCATTACCGACATTCGTGACGAATCCAACAAGGAAGGTATCCGCGTTGTTATCGAACTCCGTAAGGATGCCGTTGCTGAAGTGGTTCAGAACAACCTGTTCAAGAACACCCAGCTCCAGACCACCTTCAGCATTTACAACCTGGCATTGGTGAACAACCTGCCCAAGGTTCTTACCCTGAAGGACTTGATCCAGATTTACATCGATCACCGTCTCGACGTGATCACCCGCTCCACCCAGTTTGACTTGAACAAGGCTGAAGCCCGTCTCCACATTATCGAAGGCTTGCGCATTGCAACCCAGAACATCGATGAAGTGGTTCAGATCATCAAGTCTAGCAAGACCACCGACGAAGCTAAGCAGAACTTGCAGAGCCGCTTCGGCTTGGACGAAATTCAGTCCCAGGCCATCGTGGACATGCGTCTTGCTCAGCTCACCGGCTTGAACTTGGAGAAGTTGGAAAATGAATACAACGAACTCCTCGCTCTCGTGGCTGACTTGAAGGATATTCTCGAACGCCGCGAACGCCGCATTGCCATCATGCTGGAACGCTTGGACGCTGTGGTTGCCAAGTTTGGCGACGAACGTCGCACTTCCATCGAAGACGCTGTGGACGACTACGATTATGAAGACCTGATTGCTGAAGAAGAACAGGTCATTACCTTGAGTAAGGAAGGCTACATCAAGCGTCTCCCGATTGATACCTTCAAGGCCCAGTCCCGTGGTGGTAAGGGCGTTGTGGGCACCGGCCTCAAGGACGACGACGACGTTGACCAGATCTTTACCGCAAGCACCCATAGCTACTTGCTGGTGTTCACCAACAAGGGCCGTGCTTACTGGACCAAGGTTTACCGCCTGCCCGAAGGCAACCGCAACAGCAAGGGTCGCCCGATTATCAACTTCATCGGTCTTACCGAAGGTGAAAAGGTTCAGGCTATCGTGCCGGTCCGTAAGTTCGGTGGCTACTTCTGCCTGGTGTTCGCAACCAAGAAGGGTATCGTCAACAAGATGGATCTCACCTTGTTCAGCCGCCCCCGTAAGGCTGGCGTCAACGCCATCAGCTTGGACGAAGACGACGAATTGGTGAAGGTGCAGCTGGTTGGCATGAGCGCTGAAGAATTCAACGCTTCTCAGGCTGCCGGTGACGAAGCTGAAGAATCCGCAGAAGCCCAGGCTGCTGCAGAAACTCAGGTTGTCGAATCTGAAGATGCCGACGAAACTGCAGCTCAGCCCATCGCCAAGGACCTCTTGATGATTGCCACCAAGATGGGTCAGGCTGTCACATTCCCCATTAGCTGCATGCGTAGCATGGGTCGTGGCACTCACGGCGTGAAGGGCATTACCTTGGCCGAAGGTGACGAAGTCATCTCCCTCATTTGGCTCAAGGAAGGCAACAAGATCGTGACCATCACCGAAAAGGGCTTCGGCAAGCGTTCTCAGCCCAGCTCCTATCGCGTGACCAAGCGCGGCAGCAAGGGTGTCCGTAACCTGAGTGCCGATGGTATGGAAAAGACTGGCCCGGCAGTATTCGTGGAAAGCGTTGCTGACGACTACGACTTGATCATCACCAGTAAGGAAGGTCAGGTCATCCGTATCGAAGCTGAAACTATCCGCTTGACCAACCGTAGCGCTATCGGCGTGAAGTGCATCCGCCTGAACGAAGGCGACTCCGTCCAGGATGCAACCGCACTGCCTAGCGTTGAAGACATCGAGCATGATTCCGCTGAAGCCAAGGAAACCTTCGATCATGTCGAAGGCGTTGAAGTGGATGACGACTCCGTTGTGAAGGACGACAAGCCGGAACAGCAGATCGGCATTCCTAGCGGCGAAGAAAGCTAACTGGTCTAGCTAGGTAAAAAAAGTCTTACTTATAAATTAGACTGAATAAAGGCGTTCCACGAAAGTGGAATGCCTTTTTTTAACAAACTAAGTTTGCGATTTTTTGAAAATTTCGCAGTTTTGTACTGCGTCCAATAGCTTTGTAAACTTTTATGCGTTGTAATATGCAACAACGCTTTGTCTTGCGAAAGTATTCCAGTTTGTACGTGACGAACCTAATTTAGGCGCCAAGGAAAAGGGAATACAACAGGAATTTTCAAGGAGTAGTTATGAAATTTTCCTCTCTCGCTAAGGCAAGTGTTGTGCTTGCATTGGGTATGGCAGCAACCTCTTTTGCTGCAGACGCATGTAAAGACCAGATGGGTCATACTGGTTCTGGTCACACCATCGGCAATAACCAGACTGGTTCTATTGCTGGCACCCCGTGGGGTTTTGAACAGTGGTCTGGTGGTGGTAATCAGTCCATGACCTATTACGATAACGGTACCTTTAAGGCTAACTGGTCCAATAACCAGGACTACCTGGCTCGTGTTGGTTTCCGCTATGGCGACAACGGCCCGGGTGTGGATCATACCACCAAGCATTACACTGTCGATTATAAGTACACCAAGACTGGTTCTGCTCAGTACGGTTATATCGGTGTTTACGGTTGGACCGTTAACCCCCAGGTTGAATACTATATCGTTGACGACTGGTATAGCCAGCCCAACGAACAGTATGTTGGTGCCAAGTTCGGCGAAATCACCGTTGATGGCGCAACTTACACCATTCACGCATTCCTTCGCCAGCAGGAACCTTCCAAGACTGGTACCTCCACCTTCTTGCAGATTTTCAGCATTCGTAAGTCTGCTCGTCAGTGCGGTCATATCGATATTTCTGCTCACTTCAACAAGTGGGACGAACTGTTCCATGGCCAGACTGCACAGCTCCGCGGCTCCAAGGGCGGTGGAAGCACTCAGCTGAAGTTCGGTAAGGTTACCGAAGTGATGCTGATGAACGAAGCCGGTGGTAATGCTTCTGGTTCTGTTGACTACACCTACTTCTACATGAGCGATAAGGGCGAAGGTTCTACTCCTGCAAAGGAAATCGAACGTTCCGCTTTCAAGTCCATGACCATTCCGGGTACCATCGAAGCTGAAGACTTCGATAACGGTAACTACGGCGTAACCTATTCCGGTACTCAGGGCGCTTCTGGTGACGATGGCGACCACAACTATCGTGGTGAAGACTACTCTTCTGTTGACATCGTTAAGAGCGGTTCCGGCCGTGCTATCGGTTACACTGCTGCAGAAGAATGGCTGGAATACACAGTGAACGTTGCTGAAGCTGGTGATTATGATGTTGTCGCTTCCGTTTCCAATGGTTCTGGCGCAGGTTCTATCTCTGTCAAGGTTGGCTCTGCTTCTGCAAAGCTTAGCTTTAATGGTGGGGAAGACTGGGATACTTATGAAGACGCCAAGGGTACCATGACCCTTTCTGCAGGCAAGCAGACTGTTCGCATCACCATCAACAACGATAACACCAATGTTGACTATGTGAAGTTCACCAAGAAGGGTTCTCAGCAGCAACAGGTCGTTGAATCTTCTTCCTCTGCGGAAGTTGTGAAGCCTGCTTCCTCTTCTTCCTCTGCCCAGGTTGTTCCTCCTGCATCTTCTTCCTCCGCACAGGTTGTTGCTCCGGCATCCTCTTCCTCTGGAACCTTGTCTATCTTCCAGGATGTCATGCTGGTGAATGCAGCTAAGTCCTTCAAGGTGTTCGATATGCAGGGTCGCTTCCTCGGTGCAATTGAACTTGCTAACGGCGCATCTCTGAACGACGCTCTCAAGGCTCAGTTCAATAAGGCTGGCGTTTACATGCTGAAGCAGGAAAACGGCCGCATGTTCACTGCAAAGGTCAAGTAAAAAGATCTCCTTTCTAACTATCGATGTGGTTAAGAACGTCCCGCGAAAGCGGGGCGTTTTTTTGTGTGAAATGGGCTTTTTTTGCGAAAAAAAAGGTTTTTCGGGGTGTTGTAGCTGTTGTAAAAGGTTACAACGGAATTGATCCAGTAGTGTGTAACAACTTATATAGAATGGTATAAATTAGAATAGAGCACAAATAACTCCCAGAGAGGAAAAGTATGAGTATCAAAAAAGTTTTAACAACAGCCTTTGCCATGGCCGCAATTTCGACATCCATTTCCTGGGGGCAGACCGTTACCTGCTCTAATGGTACATCCCAGAAAATGGGTAGCGCCGGTGGCTATGATTACGAACTCTGGAGCCAGAATGGTGCCGGTTCCGCAACTATGAAGCTTAACGTAAGCGACGAAAATGGTGGTGCTTTCGAAGTTGAATGGCAGGGTACTATCAACATGTTAGCCCGTACCGGAAAGCGTTGGGGATCTAACTCCTCTGTTACCGTACAGAATGTGGGTAATATTACCTCCGAATTTGATGTGGAATGGAGCTCCACCGACAACGTGAAGTATGTCAGTGTCTATGGCTGGGGCTATTACGACAGAGGGGACGAACCCAGTGGCTTCAGCAATGAAATTGAATACTACATTGTCCAGGATCGCGGAAGCTACAATCCTACCCAGGGCGGTAAAAAGTGGGGTTCTGCCGTTATCGATGGTATTAGCTACGATTTCTATACTACCGACCGTATTAATCAGCCTTCTCTTTCGGGTACCAGCACCTTTAAGCAGTATTGGTCCATCCCGTCGAATACGAGCCAGCATCGTACCAAGGGTACCATTTCTATTTCCAAGCACTTCAGCGAATGGGCTAAAGCTGGTATGAAGATGGGCAAACTGTATGAAGTTGCTTCCATGAAAATTGAATCCTACACTGGAAATACGGGTACTGCAAAGGGTTATGCTAAAGTTAAGAAGAACCTGCTGAAAATCGGTGGCAGTGCCGATGAACTTGCCCTCAATGTAACTGCATCTCCGGCTGCTGCAGGTACTGTGACAAAGAGCCCCAGCGCTAACTATTATGCTCCCAAATCTACTGTACAGCTCACCGCCAAAGCCAACGAAGGCTGGAAGTTTGTGGGTTGGGAAGGTGGTGCAACCGGCTCTGACGAAACCATTACTGTAACCATGGATAAGGAAAAGTCTGTAGTTGCCAAGTTTGAATTGGTTGGCGAAACCACAGTGAACCTTCTCAAGGATGGTAATTTCCCTAGCAGCAGCGTGATTTCTACAAGCAACGGTGCATCTTCTTGGTTCCTGGGTCAGGGTACAAATTGGGGTGGCTCTGCTGCAAAGACTTCTGTTGCTGGTGGCACTGCTACGATTGACGTAACCACTATTGGTGCAGAAACTTACCAGCCGCAACTTGTTCAGTACAATGTGGCTCTTGATAAGGGTATGAAGTACAAGTTGTCCTTTAAGGCTAGCGCTGAAGCAGCTCGCAAGATGGAAGTCTCTTTCCAACAATCCGTAGACCCCTGGGGTGCATACGCTACTAAGGAATTTGACCTCACCACTACGGAACAGGAATACGCATTTATCTTTGCTATGGAAGAAGATTCTGATGATGCCGCTCAGTTTGCCTTCAATTTGGGACAAGCTACAGGTGCAGTCAAGATTAGTGACGTCAAGCTGGTCTTCACCACTGCTGAACCGGGTTCCGAAGGTCAGAATGGTAATGATGATCCGAGCTTGGCTATCAAGGCTGACTTCTCCGTGGTCAACGCTGTCAAGACCTTCAAGGTATTCGATATGCAGGGTCGCATGCTCGGTTCCTTGGAACTCGCAAACGGTGCTTCCTTGAACGATGCTCTCAAGGCTCAGTTCAACAAGGCTGGCATTTATATGCTGAAGCAGAGCAACGGTCACGTTTTCTCTACTCTCGTTAAGTAAAAAGAACTCCTTAATGAAATGAAAATGGTCTCCTTTGGGAGACCATTTTTTTATCTTTGTACAAAATAAGAGGTTATGCAATGAAATTCTTTGTTACTGGTGTTGGTGGCCAATTAGGTCATGACGTGATGAATGAACTGGCAAAGCGCGGCCACGAAGGTGTAGGCTCTGATATTGCTCCGGAATACAGCGGTGTCCAGGATGGCTCTGCAGTAACAAAAATGCCCTATGTTTCCGTGGATATTACGGACTCTGTGGCTGTTGACAAGGCTCTTAACGAAATTAAGCCCGATGCCGTGATTCACTGCGCAGCATGGACTGCTGTGGATTTGGCTGAAGATCCTGCCAATGTGGCTAAGGTTCGCGGAATCAATGGCGGCGGTACCCAGAATATCGCAGATGCTTGCCATCATCTTGGTTGTAAGATGACCTATATCAGCACTGATTACGTGTTTGATGGTCAGGGTACTGAACCTTGGAAGCCCGATTGCAAGGACTACAAGCCTCTGAATGTTTATGGCCAGACCAAGCTTGAAGGCGAATTGGCTGTAGCCAATACTTTGGAAAAGTATTTCATCGTTCGTATTGCCTGGGTCTTTGGCTTGAATGGCAAGAACTTTATCAAGACCATGTTGAATGTGGGCAAGACTCATGATACTGTTCGCGTGGTGAATGACCAGATCGGTACTCCCACCTATACTTTGGATTTGGCTCGCCTTCTCATCGACATGAACGAAACTGAAAAGTATGGTTACTACCATGCTACTAATGAAGGTGGTTTCATTAGCTGGTATGATTTCACTTGTGAAATTTATAAGCAGGCCGGAATGTCTACAAAGGTGGTTCCGGTGACTACCGCTGAATATGGCCTTTCCAAGGCTGCACGCCCGTTTAATAGTCGTTTGGATAAGAGTAAACTGGTTGAAGCCGGCTTTAAGCCGCTGCCCACTTGGCAGGATGCCTTGGCTCGTTATCTGAAGGAAATCGCAGAGTAGTTGCTGGTTAGGACTGCGCGCCTCTTGGAGGAACATAAAATGAACGAAGAAGAAAAGAAGACCTACCGCGAAGTGATGCCGGGCGAACTGCCCTGCGAATGTCCGGAATGTGACGGCGTCATGGTGGTGGATCCTGATAATAGCTACAAGTTCACCTGCGACAAGTGCGGACACATCAAAGACTAAAATCCTCGATTTTAATCTTTGAATTACAAAGTACGAATTATGAATTATGAGATAAATAATCATGGCTGGGCCATGTAACGTGACTCTTGTGCAAGCGATTCTTGTAATTCGTAATTCATAACTCGTAATTAAAATGATGGATTTGACTGCGTTAAAGATTGAGTATCCGGAACTTCCCGTTGTACAAAAACGGGAGGATTTCTTTGAATTGCTGAAGACTCACCAGGTGGTGATTGTCAAGGCGGATACTGGCTCTGGTAAGTCTACGCAGTTGCCCAAGTTCCTGCTGGAATATTTTATAGAGGCACGAGGCACGAGGCCCGAGGTTCGAGATTTTGGAAAAGAGGCTCGAGGCACGAGGCCCGAGGTTCGAGATTTTGGAAAAGAGGCTCGAGGCTCGAGGCCCGAGGCTCAGAAACAGGAAGGAGATCCCGGCCTTCGCCGGGATGACAACGCGGGTGAACCTGGAACTTTTAAAATTGGTGTCACAGAACCTCGCCGCTTGGCGGCCATGTCCATTGCGGATCGTCTTCGTGAAGAACTTAAGGACGACTCTTTGGTCAGTACCAAGATTCGTTTCTGGGAACAGGGCTCCAATGACGCACCCATCAAGGTGATGACCGACGGTATCCTTTTGCAGGAATTCCGCCGCGACAGGCTTTTCAAGCAGTACTCCGCCATTGTTATCGACGAAGCCCACGAACGTTCCTTGAACATCGACATCCTCTTGGGCATTTTCAAGACGGTGCTGAAGGAACGTCCGGACTTTAAACTGATTGTGGCGTCTGCAACTTTGGATGCAGCCCTCTTTGAAAAGTTCTATGACAGCAGCTGTGTGCTGGAAGCGGAAGGCCGCACGTTCCCTGTGGATGTGGAATATTATTTCCGTGGGGAGTCCCGCAGCGCAGGCAACCCGTGGGGAAAGGGGTTCCGCGGCCCCGATGACAGCGACGACGATGGTCCTCGTGACGCGTCCGGCAAGGGAGACTCTGGGCTCATTGAGGAAGCCCGCGATGCGATTCTGGATTTGGAAAGCAGACATCGCGACCACTTGCTGTGTTTCTTGCCCACGGAACGTGACATTCAGGATTTGGCCAACGAATTGAAGCCCGACTTGGATGCCGCCAGCTTTGATGTGCTTCCGCTGTATGGACGCATGAGTCCCGAGGAACAGCGCCGCATTTTCAAGAGTACGAATAAGACGCGGGTGGTGTTGGCTACCAACATCGCCGAAACCTCCCTGACTATTCCTGGTATTGCCTACGTGGTGGATACAGGCATGGCGCGTATCTCACGTTACAATGCCCAGGCCCGAATCCAGGGGCTGCCTGTGGAAGAAGTTTCCAAGGCCAGCGCCCGTCAGCGTACTGGCCGCGCAGGCCGTGTGAAGCCTGGCGTTTGCGTTCGCCTTTATTCTCCCGAGAATTTTGAGAAACGTGACGACTTTACGGAACCGGAAATCCGTCGCAGTAACTTGGCCAATGTGGTGCTGCAATTGCGCAGTCTTGGCCTGGAAATGGAAAGTTTCCCGTTCCTGCAATCGCCTCCTCATTCTGCATTCCGTGGCGCCTACAAGACCTTGTTTGAACTTGGAGCCCTGACTGCGGATAATGCAACTGCCCATGTAACAAAACTTGGCCGCGAAATGTCGAAGCTGCCCATGGACGTGGCTTTGTCCGCGGTATTGTTGCGAGCCCGTGATGCTGGTGTTTTGCAGCCCGCCTTGATTGTTTGTTCCGCATTGTCCATTCAGGATCCGCGAGTTGTTCCTAATGAAGAACCGGAACGTGGCCGTGTCCGCGGTTTGCACCGTAAGTTCGCAGGCCATAAGAGCGACTTCCTGACTTATGTATGCATGTGGAACGCCTTCTGCGAAGAATGGGATGGCAAGTCCTGGAATAAGCTTCGCAAGTTCTGCGACAAGAATTCCTTCCATTTCCTGCGTTGTCGCGAATGGATTGATTTGTACGAACAGTTCGGCAGAATTCTTGATGCCAAGTTTGAAAACCGCGTTTGCGATTTGAAGAGCTTCCATGCAGATAATCTGCATATCGCCTTGCTCTCCGGATTCCTGGGAGGCATTGCCCGCCGCGATATTGAAAACGGTTGTTATCGACTGGTAAGCGGCCGTGAAACTCATGTGTTCCCGGGAAGCGATCTTTATGGCAAGAGCGTGGAATGGCTTTTTAGTGCAGAAGTCCGCGAGACCAGCAGAATCTTCTTGACCAAGGGTACGGAAATCAAGCCGGAATGGATTTTGCAAGTGGCAGAACCTTTCTGCACCCGACGCTGGTTTGCGCCCACATGGAACAAGGAACGAGGCTTTGTTGAAGCGGTTGAGGAAGTCAGTTTCCGCGGTCTTGTAATTAGTCGCGGTCACCGTGTGGACTATGCCCGCATCAATCCGGAAGAGTGTGCAGAAATCTTCTGGCGCGAAGCCGTTGTGGTGGGGGAGATGGCAAGGCCGTTCCCCTTCATGACCCATAACGAACGTGTGGTGGAAAACCTTCATGCGTTGGAAGCCCGCAAGCGTCAATTCGGTCTCGCTCCCAGCGAAGACGCCTTGGTGGATTACTACGTGCGAATTGCCCCGAAGGTCAATTCCATCCGCACCCTCAGAAATTATCTGGCGGAAAAGGGCGACCAGTGGCTGAAATTTGATGAAAAGTTCTGGCTGGATCAATTAGACGAGAGTACGGGCGTTGCCCTACAGACGAGAGACGAGAGAGGCTTCGCAAAACTTGGTGATTTCTTTGAGTCCCGAACGAATGGCTCTCGTGATCAGCGTGGAAAAAAGCAAACGGATAAGCCTGAAGCGGAACTTGGTGGTTCCGTAGAACAGTTCCGCATTATGGAGCTGACCCGCGGCAAGGAACGTGTGGTCACTGGTGAAATGGTCTTTGATGCCACCAAGAGTTGCGATGGTATTACCTTAAGGTTCCCCTTCGATTTGCTCACAGAAACGTCTCCCGCAACATTGGCCCTTTCCATCCACCAGTGGCGTGAATGGATGATTGAATCCATTGTGCGAGAAATGCCCAAGGCGGCCAAGAAGTATTTGGAAGGTCGTCGCACTCAAATTGATGATGCCTTCTGCGACAAACTTTTGAACAATCCTCACAAGGCTCCGCTCCTTTGTTTGTACGAAGCCTTGTCTGAAATCAAGCAGCTGGATTGCGACATTCCTACGGTGACTCCCGAAAAGGAAAATCACTTGCGTTTGCATCTGAGCGTATTCAAGCCTGGTGTCGCAGAAAAATTCCCCTTGGAACTTTCTCCGGAGTGGGGTAGTTTCCGCTTGTTCCTGGCGGTTCGCCAGGTGGTGGTCACCTTCGGTATTGATTTCCCGCTGGATGGATTCCGCTTTGGTTGGCGTCTTGGCGAATCTGCCTTGATGTCCCAGGGAGAATCCCTGTTCTGGCAGAACTTCCGTAAGCGTTTGGAACGCGATTCCCATGGTCATTCTGGAGCCTCGCACCTCGAACCTGATGCCTCCCTTGTTGCTGACCGCTTGAACATGCTGGAAACGGGTGGCCTGTATGCCGATGGCTACAAGACTGCCATGAAAATCTGGGTGGCCAAGTCCTTGAACGTTGATAATCTGGATGCTAATCGCTGCACCCGCTTTTCCGGGCTTGAATTCTCCCGCGGTAAAAAGATTTCCGACTTCCGCAACTTGGCTGCCACTACCCGCAGCGAAGATGAAGAAATCCGTCTTTCTTTGGTACGCGCCACTTATGAAATGGGCCTGCTGGGAGCGGAAGCTTTTGTTAAATGCTGGTCCGTGCTGAAGGACTTTAGCATCTCCATGCGTCAAGGCAAAGACCATGCTGCTGCCGCCCGCGATTTCATTGTCCAGAAACTTGCCGCAGTTTACAGCGAAGATTCTAAGTGCGCTACTTTGTACGAAAGAATCGCCACCGCCGCAAAAATCCTCAACGTCAAGGTGGAAAATCTGGACTTTGGCGACGATTCCGCTGCCGTATCGCTGGACGCTCGCTCCCTCCGTGAATCCTTCAGGCCATTCCTGAAGGCCCGCTTCATGAAGGACCACGAATTGAAGGCCGCTCGCGAGCTCCTCGCTTCCATCGATAAACTTTCCGCCGACGACTCGGAATACCCGGAACTCTACCTGCAGGCAAAGGCCATGCTGGAAGATTTTGAAATTGTCAAGTTCAAGCGCAAAGGCGATGATTCCGAGGAAGTGGTGGAAGTCGATGCCCTTGCCAAGCTGAAAGGCCGATTTGGTCGTTTATAACCCTTTAAATGTGGGCTCGCTCCTTGTAATTTTCTAAATTTGGAGCGATGAATTTTATTTCTCGCTTTTTATGTGTTTTGTGCCTTGTGGCTTTGGCTGCCTGCGACCTTGGTAAGGAAGGTCAGGTAGTTGTTTCTGTTGGTGAAACCAAACTTTATGAATCCGACATCCGTGCCATGGCCCCGGAATGGGACAACTGGGATGATCGTGCCAAGCTGACTTTCTTGGAACATTGGATCAACGAAGAAACCATTTTCCAGGAAGCTCAAAAAAGTGGTATCATGAGCGATACCCTGCTTCAGAGCCAGATTCAACAGACGGTTCGCAAGATGGTGGTAGATCATTTCCTGCAGAGCTTTGCCGATACCATGATGGTTGGCGATGCCGAACGCCTGGACTATTACACCAGCCATTCTGAGTTGTTCCTCCGCGGAAAGACCATGGCCTCCGGCGCTATCCTCTACTTTAAGGAATGGGGCAATGGTAGCACCTATTACCGTGGCCATAAGGATCAGGTCTATGATTCCATGCCTAATCCCCACTATTTGATCAAGAAGATTGAAACTTTTGACTCTGTGACCGTTTCCCCGGATACTTGCATCCTCCCGTCCATTACCGAGGCTACCGTGGGCAAGATTACCCCCATGAAGGTTTGCGGTAACGCACTGAAGATTGCTGTGGTTGTTTCTCGTTTGGATTCTGCCGACGTTCTGCCTTACGCCGAAGTTGCCGAAGACGTGGCTTCCCGTGCCTGGGTGGAACACCAGAAGGTTGTAATGGACCGATTGAAGAAGGAATGGAAGAACGCTCGCCCCATTTTCTCCAAGGTCAATGTTTTTAGCGAAAAGGATAAATAATGAAGTTCCTTAGCCGTATTTCTTTGTTGATGTTTGTAATGGCTTCCGCCGTGATGGCAGAACCTGTCCTGATGGAAGGTGTGGCTGCCGTGGTTGATGGCAAACCCATTATGCGTTCCGAATTCCTGAACAACCTTTATCACTTCCAGGAAACTCCTGAAGGTTCTGCTATGTCTGAACAGCAGCAGAAGGAATACGTGCTGGACCAGCTCATTGAAGAAAAGGTCTTGTTAAGCCGTATCGACCGCGATTCCATCGTGGTGAGCGACGCAGAAGTGGAACAGCGTGTGGACGCCCATTTGCAGCAGTTGGCCGCAAGCCAGAACACTAACCTGGCTACCTTGGAAAAGGCAATCCGCGCTCAGCTTGGCATGAGCATGGCCCAGTACCGCGACCAGCTTTCCAAGCAGATTCGTGGCCATATTGAAGTGACCCGTGTTCGTCAGCGTCACGTTGGCATGATCAACCCCACCAAGAAGCAGGTGGATAACTTCTATAACGAATACAAGGATTCCATTCCGCCGCAGTACAACTGCGTTTTGCTGAGCCACATCCAGTTGCCCATTACTCCGGACTCCATGGTGATTGACTCCGTCCGTCAGGTGGCCGAAGCTCTTATTGACACTTTGAACTTGGGCATGAGTTTTGAACTTCTTGCACAGAAGTATTCTCAGGACAGCTCTGCAGAAAAGGGTGGTGACCTGGGCTACTTTAAGCGCGGCCAGTTGGATCCGACTTTTGAACGTGCGTTGGACGGCTTGAAGAATGGCCAGTATTCCTCCGCTCCGATAAAGACAAACTTGGGTTGGCACATTCCTCGCGTACTCGGTCGTAAGGAAGATGGCGTTCGCTCTGCTCAGATCTTGCTCCGCACGGTTCCTACTGCAAAGGACTCCGCTGCAGTTATCGCTCGCGCAGACTCCTTGCACAACTCTATTAAGACTTCTGAAGAATTTGCTGATGCTGCTAGAAAGTTCAGTGAAGACAAGTCCAGTAACTTTGCCGGTGGTCGTCTCGGTTGGTTCCAGAAGAATGAAATGGAACCGGCATACGTTGATCCTGTTGCCGACTTGAACGTGGGCGAAGTTTCCGAACCGGTCTTGATCGATGGTGCCTACCATATCTTCCGTTTGGATGATGCCCGCCAGATGCGCGACTTGACTCTTGAAGAAGACTACGGCAAGATTGAACAGCTGACAGCAAGCCACCTTGAAAACAAGAAGCTTACAGAACTGATCAAGAAGTGGCGTAAGGAAGTCCACATCGATATTCGCTTGACCGAATAATAGCTCACCAGGGTTCCGCACCGTGATTCACTTTAACCATGTGACCAAGTCCTATGAAGACAATTGGAAAGCACTTTCCAATGTGTCCTTCCGAATTCGCAAGGGCGAGTTTGTGTTCTTGACAGGTCATTCCGGTGCAGGTAAGTCTACTCTGTTGAAGTTAATTTATATGGACGAACGCCCTGATGAAGAGCGTGGCGGCCAGGTTATGGTGAAGTTCACCGGCGATTGCCTTTACGACAGCAAGAACACCCCGGATAAGAATATCCAGGCTCTTCGTCGCAAGATGGGCATTATCTTCCAGGATTTTAAGCTGCTCCCGGACCGTAACGTTTTTGAAAATGTGGCGCTGGCCCTTCGCATTGTGGGAACTCCCAGCAACAAGATTAACGCCGCCGTGTTTGACGCGCTGGCTCTTGTGGGAATTAGCCAGAAGCGTTTTGCTATGCCTTATACCCTTTCTGGTGGTGAACAGCAGCGTGTTGCCATTGCCCGCGCCATGGTGCATAATCCGTACCTGCTGCTGGCTGACGAACCTACCGGTAACCTTGACCCGAAAAATGCTGAAGAAGTTTTCCGTATCTTCAAGGAAATCAATGCCCGCGGTACTACCGTACTCATGGCAACCCATAACCCGGACTTCTATTTGAACAGTCCTTTCCGCCGTCTGACTTTGGATCACGGCGAACTTCTGAACAGAGATATTCTGTAAGCGCGACTCATTTCGAATAACGTTCAGTTGTCATTCCGAGGGAGCGAAGCGAATCGAGGAATCTAGGGCTGAATTTTCTTGATTTCGCCGGGTTTTAAGTCGCCCAGAGTAAAGTCGTCAATTTGAATGCGGACGAGGCGCAAGACTTCGTAGCCTAGAAACGCAAGCATTCTGCGGATTTCACGGTTCTTGCCTTCTGTCAAAGTGAATTCCAGCCAGCAGTTCTTTTCGCCTTCGGCGTGGAGGGTGACGGAGGCTGCGTGCATGAATTCTTCCGATTCGCCAAACACGCGAGGCGGCACGGTAACGCCCACTTCCATTTGATGAAGTTCGTCGGCAGAGGGCTTTCCCTTCACCTGGACGCGGTAAATCTTTTTGTGTTCAGGTTGCGATTGCTTGTCATTGCGAGCCGCAGGTGTGGCAATCGAAGTTGAGTTAACCTGAGCAGAGTCGGCCTTCGGTTCCAAAATGTTGTTAGCCCATTCGGTATCGTTGCTAAAAAGTAGCAACCCTTCGCTGGCGGCGTCCAATCGGCCTACCGGTGAAATGTGGGGCGCTTCCTTACCCGGGAAAAGCTTGCTGTATTGTTCCTTGAAAAGCTCGGTGACGGTGGCGCGGCCTTTTTCATCGCTTGCAGTAGTTACCACACCGCGGGGCTTGTTCATCATGAAGTAGACTTTTTCGCTTGCTTCGATGCGCTTGCCGTTGATGATGATTTCGTCGTTTTCGCGGGCGGGAGTTTCCGGGTCTCGCACGATGCGGCCGTTGAGGGTGACGCGACCTTCTCGCACCAACATTTCCGCCTTGCTGCGGCTGCAATAACCGCGTTTACTGATAACACGGGCGACGCCGTGTGCCTTGCCTACAAACTTGTTTGCACCCTGCTGTGGCTTATTGTTGGCTTTGCCAAATGATTTAAAACTCATTTACAATGACCTCAGCAGGTTAAAAAGTTTTTCGTTAAACGCGTTGTTCAGAATGTCGGCGGAGCCTTCGTCCATGCCATCGGCGTAATCTTGATTGGTGGCTCGTTCGCCGCAAACATCTACGCCAAGAATTTTATGGCTTGCAAAAAGCTCTCGCAGAATTTCTTCTAGTTGCGTAAAGGTCAAGGAGCCTTGATCCCAGTTGGTCACCACTTCAGAAAGAGCGAGGGCGTCCTTGTCGATGCTGATATAAACACTTTCGGAATGTAAGGTGCTAAGCGCTTGGATTGCTGCTTTTGCGATGTCATCGCGAGGTGCGTCGCACCGTGGCGATTCAAGAACATGACCACTTTCTGTTACAAAGACAACCCTGTCCGCGTATTTTTCAAATTCCGTAGAAGGTTCGTTCTTGATTTCTTCCACCAGGTGGTCTGCCACACCGATAATCACCACATTTCGCACATTAGGATTATGGTCCAGAACTTCCTTGACCCATCCGCCGCAGCTGAGAATTCCCTCGAATCTGGGAGGTTGCATATCCGGATGATGGTCAAAAATCACCAAGTCAAAAGGTTCCTGAACGTAGTCTGTCCAAAGCTTGCTGTTGTAATGGTAATTTCCGTTATCGAAAAAGTGAACGCCCGGCTGGTTTCCTGTGTTGCCTGCGTTATCGCAAACTTCAGTCATGAACTTGCGCAGTTCTGCCTGGGCGTCGTCATCGCAGTAGCAGTCTGTTCCGCTAATTTGGGTACAGTCCATCCATCGCACATTATCGTTGGCGCGGAGTGCCTGCATGAACGGCTGCTCGCCATAAATGCCTGCAAAGTCTTGGATGGTGGTGTAGAACTGCATGGTTCAAAAATAAAAAACGGTGCCGGCTTTCGCCGACACCTAATACGGGGTGGTGCCGACTTTCGCCGACACCTAATACGGGGTGGTGCCGACTTTCGCCGACACTTAATACGGGGTGGTGCCGACTTTCGCCGACACTCCCCTTGGGGGTTAGGAGGATTAGTTTTGCTGAGGTTCTAAAGCGCTCAGATCAATTTCTTTGTTTTTCAGCTTACGTGTAAGCAGGTAGAAAATAGGGGTGTCCAAAGCGGCAAGCATCATCTTGAACACGTACTGGCCCACCATCATGGAAAGGAGTACGGGGCGCATTTCTGCCTGGAACAGCCAACCGAAGCCAAAGCCGAAGGCGATGCCAATGAACACGATGGTGTCCCAGATCTGGCTTGTCATGGTGGAGGCGTTGTTCCAAATCCAGCGGTGCTTTGTGTCGCCGTGCTTTGCGATATAGCGGCTGCGGATCTTGTGGAAAATCCAGATGTCCCACTTCTGGGCGATGAGGTACCCGGCGAGGCTTGCAACCACGAATACCCAGTTTTGGCCCAGGAGCTTCACGTAGGTTTCCTGCATGCCGGCGTCGGCTGCGGGCAAGTGCTGCGTGAACAAAATCAGGAAGGTGGCGAATACCTGGCCAACCAGGCCGAAGATCACGGCGGTGTTGGCTTCTTTCTTGCCCCAGACTTCTCCGATGACATCGGTGGCGAGGAAGGTGAAGGCGTAGCAAACGCCTGCGCCAGGCAAAGTGACGGGATTGCCGAAGAGGCTAATGCCGGTGTACATCAATTTTGCGGTGACCACGTTGGAAATCACGAGGCCTACAGTAAAAATGATGTTGAGAAGGATGAGGTTCTCAGCAGTCTTTTTCATAAGATAGTGGTTAGTGGTTGGTGATTAGTGGTTAGGATTGCCAGAAACGAATTTTTCCGTTCAATCCTGTAACTAATTACTGCTTACTTATTTCCAGGAGTTTCTGCGGTCGACGCTAGCGAACAAGCGGTCGATTGCCTTCTGTTCGTACACGGTACCCGACTTGCCGTAGTTGGCGAAGGGGTAGATGGAAATTCCACCGCGGGGAGTGAAAATGCCTTCCACTTCGATGTACTTGGGATCCAGAAGCTTTACCAAATCCTTCATGATGATGTTGGCGCAGTCTTCGTGGAAGTCACCGTGATTACGGAAGCTGAAGAGATACAGTTTCAAGGACTTGGATTCCACAATGTACTGGTCCGGCACGTAGTTGATGCGGATTTCAGCAAAGTCCGGCTGACCGGTTTTCGGGCAGAGGGATGTAAATTCCGGGCAGTTCAGCATGACCATGTAGTCATTGTCTGGATGCTTGTTGGGGAATCGTTCAAGAACGTCGGGATCGTAATCGTATTTGTACTTGGTGTTCTGATTGCCAAGTAAGGTGACGCCTTCCAATTCAGCGTCGGTACGGCCGGAATTAACGGACGTATTGTCGGTCATATGTGCTCCTAGTTTTGTTTTGAGACAGGCGGAATTTCGAACTGTCTTTGCGTACCGCAATTTAGAAAAATAAAGGCGGTCCATCAAGACCGCCTCGGATAACTTTTTATCACCAAGTTGTATAACCTTCGGTAGGAGTTCCGCATGTTCCTAAAGGACCGATTTTTTGAATTTCAAATCCACCTTTGTAGGATCCGTCCAATTCTGGTCCGTTGTCTTCGAATTGGACCATAAATCCCACGATTCGCGTGAGGAAGTCTTCCTTTGTTACCCGTTGTTCTGCAAAGCCATCCTGACGACTGAAAACTTCCCAGGGAAGGTCTGCTATGACAAGGGAATCTGCACTTTCCATCCATGCCATATAATTGATTCCTCCCGAATAATTTTTTGCATCTTCGGGGACAATGCCGAGGAAGAATCTACCTTCTGATTTGAAGACGGCGCAAAGCCCACCCCAGTCGGTTATGTCTTGCTGTTCTTCGTAAATGCGAATAGTTGCGCCGGCATAAGTGGATTTTCCCATTTGGCATTTTACAGCGCCCTTCAAACCTGTAAAGTCGTATTCTTCGTAGTAAACGCTTGATGCTGAAATTTTGCAGGCGTCGCAGTTATCTTCGTAAAAACTCCAGACACCCAACTTATTGGATGTATCTTCGCTACTGGAGGAACTATGAATTTCGGATTCATTCGATGATTCCGCAGTTGCTTCACTGCTGGAAGAAATTTCTTGACTGTTGGAATCAGAGGATTCGCTTATGCAACTTGTGCTAGAAGTATCATCTCCGCAAGCCCAGAATGCTAATGAAAAGGCTAGGACAGAGCCAAATAAGAATCTGTTTTTCATATAAACCTCCTACTGGAGGAATTATAGAAAAAGTCTTATTTAAATCGTTTGCAGAAAGTACAGTTTTGACAGAAGGGATGGCGCAGCTCGTGATTGGTAAAGCCTTCCTTGATTTGGACCGCAAGAGGAGAATGCAAAATGTTTAAAAGACTGTTGTCTTGAATTCGTCCTAACGTAATTTGTCCGCTGTGATCCAGACAGCAGGCCACCACGCGGCCGTCGTGAAGGATGGCACAGTGAGTGTCCAAGGCACGACACGTTCCCTTCGGAAAGTTTGCACAAGAACTTGAATTGCCGGAAGTGGAATCGTCGTCGGAGACGGCCGCGGGCCATTCAAATCTTGAATCCTGATGAATATAAATGCGACCTTCCACAAGGAAACTCTTGTGACGGCTGCAGAAATGCTCCAAAGTGATGGGGGCACTGTTCTCGTCTGCAGAGCCTGTGCGACCAAAGGCCTTGTTCACCTGTTCCAGCATGTAGTTGTTCCATGTATTGGAACTTTCGTCACCTACGTTCCACAGGCGTAAATTGATGTACAAGTCCGTTCGTTCTACGGCAGCCATACGGCAAAAGTCCAAAACATCCTGCAGGTTTTCCGCGGCCTCCTCAAAGGGCAATTCCGCGTAGGCGTGGGTAGAAAAATTCACTTGGCGAACTGCGGGGGAGGCGAGAATCGTTTTGCCTGTGCGTTCAATGGTGGTGCCGTTTGTAGTCAGAGTCAGGGATAAACTTTTTCCATCGTTGCGTGCGGAAGAAACTTGCTCCAATTTCTTTAGGTAAATTCCAAAGCCTGGATGAAGTGTTGGCTCCCCAAGAACATGGAAGTACACCTGTTCTGTAACAGTTGCTGCTTCGTTTAGGCAACGTTCAAAAAGTTCCGACGGCATGAAAGTACGCGGAGCAGAAACGGCACGGGTTCCGCAAGGGCAGAAACTGCAATGCAAATTGCAAACATCCGTGATTTCAATATAAACGCCGTTCATTTTTTTTCCAGGTGTCATCCCGGACGTGATCCGGGATCTCCTTTAGAACTTCAGCTTCAGTTTCTTCTGGTTGTAAATGCTCTGGCCACCATTGCAAACATAAGCAGCAATGCAAACCACAAAGAATGCAGGCAAACAGTCAAAACCGAAGACTTCGCAGCCAATCAAAATGGGTGCCCACAAAGTGTTGGTGGCGCTGCCGAAAACTGCTGCGTAACCAAGTGCTGCTGCCAGCGGGAAAGGCAAACCGAACATCACTGCGGAAACAGCACCAAGGCTTGCGCCAATGCTGAACAACGGAGTGACTTCGCCGCCTTGGAATCCTGCTGCCAAAGTAAGGATGGTCAGAACCAACTTCAAAAGCCAATCGTAGCTGGCGATGTCTGTGGCAAAACCGTTTGCTCCAACAAAACTCATGTCAATCAAGTTGGTGCCCAGGCCGGAGTAACGTCCCTGCCAAAGCAACAGGAACAAAAGGCTGAGGCTTACGCCCATGATTGCGATACGCTTGACGGGATCGGGGAACTTCTTGGCGAAGAAATCCTTGGCCAGACTCAAAAGCTTTGCGAAACCACCTCCGATGATGCCGAAGAGAACACCGATCAGGGCGAGTTTCACCACAAAGTTAATGTCCAGTGCGCCATTGTTCAAGAAAAGGCCTGTGACTGTTGTGCCGCCGTCGGTGCTGAGCAAACCATTCAGGTCAACGCTGAACTTTTCAAGGCCCAGCATGTTGGAAACCTTGCAGGCGGTAAATGCTGCTGCCGCTGCGGGCAAAAGTGCTGCGAGATCCATGTGACCCACAATCAAAACTTCCAAGGCGAATGCGGTAGAAGCCATAGGTATCTGGAAGAGTCCGCTGAAGCCTGCAGCCATGCCTGCCACCAGCATAATGTGGCCGGCGTTTTCGAAAGGAAGTTTCTTGCTGATGTTGTGGCCCAAAGTTGCACCAATCTGTACGGCAACACCTTCACGACCGGCGCTACCACCGAACAAATGGGTTGCCCAAGTTGTTACCGCAACCAAGGGAATCAAGCGGAGAGGAATGTTGTTTTCCTTACCCTGACCTACGGCAAAAACCAGACCCATGCCGCGTTCTGCGCCTTTGCCCAATTTCTTGTAAAGGAGGACAATGCCTGCACCTGCTAAAGCTAGTGCCGGAATAAAGTAAATCGGATTTGCGTCACGGAGTCCACCCACAGCAAGCAACACCTGGCCGAAAAATGCCATTAATGCGCCGATTGCGGCACCCATGGCGACAGCAACAATGGTGAGCACCGGTAAAGCGAACCACTTCTTGAAAAAACCGGTAATGCGAATCTTGGCTTGTTCCTTCGCCATCTTCATCATTTGCTCCTTCATTTCGGGAGACATTCCGGCGAACTGATCTTGAAACTGCTTGTATTGCTGATTGAATTTCATACTAGACTCTTTTTGTTTTTCGAAGGCAAATTTAGAAAATCAAAAAGTCCAACGGGGTTTCCGCTGGACTTTTAAATTTGCCTGTGCGAGGATTCGCGAATTACAGACCGCTCAGTTCGCGGGCCTTGGCTTCGACGCCTGCGATGTTCTTCGGGTCTTCAAGCATGATGTTCACGAATACGGAACCTGCCACCACGGCGTGGACATGCTTGCAGAGAACCTTGGACTGTTCGCCGGTACGAATGCCGAAACCGCCCAGAACCTTTGCGCCGCCCTTGCCCACGGTGTCCAGGAAGTCGAGGGTCGCCTGGTCGATGACCGTCTGGGAACCGGTCGTACCTGCGCGGAGGGCTGCGTAGATGTACTTGAAACCCTTGGAGGCCATTTCTTCGAGGCGAGCCTGGGTCATGCTGGGAGCTGCCACCGGAATGTTTTCCATGCCGTACTTGGCGCAAGCTGCGGTGAGACCTTCGTCGTTATCGAAGGGAAGGTCCGGAATGATGCAAGCGCTAACGCCTGCGTCCTTGCACATCTTCACGAAGTTTTCGACACCGGGGGTAAATGCCAGGGAGCCGTAGGTCATGATGTAGATGGGAATGTCCGGATGCATGTCGTGAATCTTCTTCACGATTTCAAGACCCTGCTTGGTGGAGTAGCCCTTTTCCAAAGCCACGGTAGATGCGGTCTGGATGGCGGGACCGTCTGCGCTAGGATCGCTGAAGGCCAACTGAATTTCCAGAATGGAAGCACCACCCTTAACGAGAGCGTCTGCGATGGCAATAGAAGTTTCACCGTCGGGGAAGCCGGCGATCAAATGAGACATGAGAGTGATAGGTGCGTTCATATAAAAATAGTGGTTAGTGGTTAGTGATTAGTGGTTAGTGGCTTGTGGTTAGTGGTTTGTTTTATAATCGCGGTGCTGCCGCCTTATTTTCACTGCTTACTAACCACTGTCTACTAACTACTATTTATTCATAATCTCTGCGTCGTGGATATCTTCATTGTTTTCGAGGCGCTTCAGCTCAGCGGCCAGGAATTCCTTCCACTTTTCGGGGCGGAACACGGGGCTGGTGATGAAGATGTCCTTGTCGCCGCGGCCACTCATGTTGATGATGATGGCCTTGTCCTTGGGGAATTCCTTGGCAATCTTCATGGCGGCGGCTCCGGCGTGGGAACTTTCAAGGGCAAAGAGGATGCCTTCGTTCTTGGCGAAGAAGTTCACTGCTTCCAATGCTTCCTTGTCCAGGATGCTGGTGAATTCCACGCGGCCACATTCGCCGAGGGCTGCAAGCTGCGGGCCAATGCCCATGTAGTCAAGGCCTGCGGAAATGGAGCGTGTGGGCTGGGACTGACCATCGTCATCTACCAGGAACTTGCTCTTGTAACCCTGAACGATGCCCACCTTGGCGGCATTGCCCACCATGCGGGCTGCGTTTTCGCCCAGCTTCGGGCCTACGCCACCGGCTTCTGCGCCGATAAGACGAACGTTCGGATTTTCGATAAACGAAGTGAACACGCCGATGGAGTTGGAACCACCGCCTACGCAAGCCACGATGGCTGCAATGTCGATGTTGCGTTCTGCAGCCTGACGCTTTACTTCTTCACCGATGATGCTCTGGAAAGTACGGACGATATCGGGGAACGGTGCGGGACCGAGAGCGGAACCCAGAACGTAGTGGGTGGTAGCAAAGTTGGTTGCCCAGTCGCGCATGGCTTCGTTCACCGCGTCCTTCAAGGTGCGGCTACCGCTGGTGACAGGCACCACCTTGGCGCCGTAAAGTTCCATGGTGGCAACGTTGGGTTGCTGACGACGAACGTCCACTTCACCCATGTAAACGACGCATTCAAGGCCAAGCTTTGCGCAGGCGGCTGCAGTGGCGAGGCCGTGCTGACCTGCACCAGTTTCTGCGATAATGCGGGTCTTGCCCATCTTCTTTGCAAGGAGGCACTGACCGATGGCGTTGTTGATCTTGTGTGCGCCCGTGTTGGCGAGACCTTCCAACTTGATGTAGATCTGTGCGCCGCCCAGAAGTTCTGTTGCGGTAGGGGCATAGTACAGCGGAGTTTCACGGCCGATGTAGTCGCGCTGGATAATTCGCAATTCTTCCAGGAATTCCGGATCCTTGATGTACTTGTTGAAGGCTTCTTCAAGATCGTCCAAAGGACGGCGGATGATTTCAGCTACATACTTGCCGCCGAACTTGTCGAAAAAGCCGTTATCTGATTCTACCAGAGATTTTGCCATATTCAGGTCTTCAGGTTTCAGGTCGTTCGCTTCGCTCTCTTCGAGGTCGGCCAACGGCCTTTGAGGTTAAGGTTGCGCGGCATAGCCGCTGTTTTAAACGCCGTAAAAATAGCTTTTTAGGCGCAGGTCCTGGATTACCTGGAGAGTTCTAAATGTCTTTGGGAAAAATAAAAGCCTCCAGGGAGTCTGGAAGCCTTTTGCCTTGATCAACTATACTCGCAAAAACCAGACTCTATGTTAGAGTCCGCGCCACCATCGGCCGTCAAAGTTTTCGCAAAGCACGTTAATCATCTTCATGTGCCAAAATTTATGAATATCCCTAAAAATTGGCAAGGGAATGGGGGAGGATTATCGGGAAAATTTGGTGAAAATGTGCTGTAGGTTTTACTTGGTTCAAAAAGAACCCCTATAAGATTGATTTTATTTCTTGAATTATAATCTTTTTGACCCGCATATCATGCAGACTATATGGAATGGGCGGATTGTGTTTATATTCTGTCCTCATGAGACCTCCCCGTCAAATTCTAATTTATCGATTTCTTTTTACTTACTAATCATACCATACAACAGCATAAGAAACACTAAAATATTGCAGACCATACCGCCCCAAAACAGGTACAACTTCAAGCCCTCATATCTAAAAAAACTGTTCTTACTTTCCTCAAGCTCCCGGATCTTCTGCTTCATCACGCTCGTAAGTGTATCAGACTGCTTCTCAAGAAGCTTTGTAGCCCTCTGTATAGCCTCTATATTCGCCTGTAACGCCTTTCTAACCTCTTGGACGGTGTTTTCCTTAACCTCATCTTTCAGGCTCCCAATCTCGCCCGATATAGCGTCTTGAAGCAATTCGTTGCTGTTCTTCAGCAGCTCTACGCTCTGCTTCAGCTCGCTGATGAGCTTCCTGTTCTGCTCTGCGTCTCTCTGCCTGTTCTGCTCTGCCCTCACTTGTTCTTGATTTGACTGCTTCATCAATTCCTCGCAGTTCTCGCTCGACATCGCCAACGCTTCTTTGAGCAGACTGTTTTCCAGCTCTGTCCGGCTCTGTCGGTTTAACTCTTGAAGCTGCTCTCTTGGACTGCTCTGCTTCTGCTGTTCGTGCATTTCTCTCAAACTCATGCTCCATACTCTCCTTTCCAAAATCCATATTGTAGTATTTTTCCAGCTTGTTATCCCTGATTTTACAAGCCTTTTCTCCTGCCTGTTCCCTGGCTAAGTCGGTATATGTGATGTACTTGTGGCTGTCCTGCCAGTCCACCCCGTACCCTCTTTCATTCATCAGCCGGATAAAGGTTTCCCGGCTGGTCGCTGTTTCCTTACAATCCAGCACCGCAAGGGCAATATCCTGCACATAGCTTTTGACCTTTCCCTGCTCTGCCTGTTTCAAAAGCTGGTAGGTGTCTTTGCTCCATGCCACCGTTTCTTCCCGGACTTCTCCAGCAAATGTCTTTCCTTTCTCCGGCACATGCAAGCCCTGTTCCCAGCTCTGCTCGTTGCACCGTTCCTTTAAGTCTTTAAGGTCGTGCTTACTCAGAGGGTAATTTAGGGTATAACAAAATAACCCACCCGAATATCGTTTTTTTTA
>JAKSIC010000010.1 GCA_024399015.1 Fibrobacter sp. | reverse complement strand
CAAGCTAGCGTGTCTACCAATTCCACCACGACCGCGAGGTCCTTAACGGAACGGCTCAAAGATAACTAATAACTGAAATCTTGTAAAGGGTTTTTGCTCAAAAAATATGACTTTTTTTTGTCATCCCGACCCGGGATTTCCTTTACTTAACTTCAGCTACCAACTTGTCGAAGACCTGTCCACGAACCTTGTAGTTCTTGAAAAGGCCGAAACTTGCACAGGCGGGGCTCATGATGACGGTGCCGCCTTCGCCGATGTTAAGGCTGTCTGCGAAAGCTTCTTCGAGAGTGGGGAAGATTGCCGTCTGGATGCCTGCTGCGTCCACACCAGCCTTCTTCAGGTCGTCAAGCATACGTTCGGCGGTTGCGCCAATCAAAGCCACACGCTTCAGGTTGGGGCGATCCTTCACCAGGATTTCGCTGAGTTCTGTAAAGTCTGCGTTCTTTTCGGAACCACCCAGAATCAGTGCGAAGGGACGCTTCATGCTGCCTGTTGCTGCGATGGTTGCGTCGGGGCGTGTGGCGTAGCTGTCGTTGTAGAACTCGATGCCCTTCTTTTCGCCCTTGAATTCCATACGGAAGGGGAGGGTTTCATAGCTCTTCAATGCTTCGAAGGCGTCTGCAACCTTGATGCCCAGGGCGGTACATGCCAAAGTAGCTGCTGCCATGTTTTCCAGCTGGTAGATGCCGCGGACCTTGCAGTCGCTCAAGTACAGCTTGTCGCTACCGATGGTCAGAACGGATCCGTCGATGTTTGCATCGCCGTCGCCGAAGCTTACGGAGAGCTTATTACGGGCCGGGCTTTCACTTGCAATCTTTGCGGTAGGTGCTGCGTCCTTCAGGTACACGCAGGTGCCGGCGGACTTTTGCCAGCGCACCAGGTTTGCCTTGGCGTCGCGGTATTCTTCAACAGTCTTGTGCCAGTCCAAGTGCTCTGTAGAGACGCGCAACACCACGCCCACATCCGGCGACTTCGAAAGCGTCATCAGCTGGAAGCTGGACAATTCCAGAATGCTGATGCGGTCTGCAGAATCGTCTTCCAGCAAATCAAGAGCGGGCACGCCGAAGTTTCCGCCGATGATGTTTGCCTTGCCGCACTTGTCGAGAATGTGGCTGATCATGCTGACGGTGCTGCCCTTGCCCAAGGTGCCGGTAACGCCTACGACCTTGTTGGACTTAGTTTGTTCCAAGAACAACTGGATCTGGCTAGTCATCATGCCGCCGTTCATCTGGAACTTGAACAGTTCCTGGCTCATGGGGTACACGCCTGCGGAACGAACCACGGTCACGCAATCCTTAAGACCGTCCAGGTAGCTCTCGCCGCTGCAAACCTTCACGTTCACGCCGGCAGGAACTTCCGGCAAGTTCACCGGGTTCTTATCCATGACGACGATTTCCTTCACGCCTTCACGGAGCAGATAACGAAGTGTGCTCTGGCCTTCAACGCCAAAACCAAGAATGCCAACGGGGGCGACCAAATTGTTGTTCATATCAAACCTTTATCTTCAAATGTCATCCCGGCCTCAGAGCCGGGATCTCCTTTTCAACAATGAAAATTTAGCAATCAATTACCAGAAGTGTGCACCGATGCCTAAACCGAAGTTGCTGTAGAAACCATTTCCGGGGAGCCATTCGATGGAGAATCGTGCTTTTAAAGAAAGATATCCCATGACTCCAAATTCACCCGGACGAGATTCCATGAGGAATCTGAAATCAAGCTGGGAACCCAACATAACGGGGCCTTCAAATGCCCCACCGATAAATGGCTGGAACTTCAGTCGCTTGCTGTCGTAAAGGTCTAATCCTAAGGTCATCCCTACATTCTCCCATTTGGGATATAGTTTCTTGTTGTCATCATTTTTTTTGTTGTCGTCAGAATGTTGGCGCTCGCTGGATTCGCAGCCTCCGAAAAACGGGGTGAAAATTAATATGTCTTTCTGAATGGGAACAGCGATAAAGAACTCCCCTGCATCGTGAAGAATAACCCTTGAAATAAAAAACTCAACGCCAATGCCTCCAGTGTAGGGTTTGCCGTACACGGTTTTTTCGTTTTCGTCAAGGCGATTGTAATCGCTCTGCAATTTCTCGAGTATGTTGGAGACGTGTTTTGTTGATGGCGAATTGGGGTATGTTGTCGTGAACGCTTTTACCGTATTGATGATTTGTAGCAACGTCTCTTTTTGGGGAAGGTAAATGATGGGGTAGCCCAGTACGGATATATGGGCGTCTTCGTGATGACCTGGGCTGAAGATCGTTTTCTGGTATCTAGTTCTTGCCTTGGCGAATTGCGCGAGTGAAATTAATACTTTCGCTAAGTCCTTCGTCTCTTGAGAAACCTCGGCTTTTCTAACCTTTTTCAATATTCTGACTGTTGAGGCGGAATCGTTAAAGTCCAGGAACTCGTTTAAAAAATCAGACAAGTCGTCGACGGCGCACAAACTGCTGTGCATGCACTTTGTGTACAAAATGTTCTTGGAGACGTTTTCGGGGCGATTGGGGTGGATTGTAACATCTCTTTCTACGGAAAGAGCGTTTGCCCATAAAGCTAAAGCCTCTTCGTAGCGGCCAATGTATAGCGCTAACTGGATGTATTCGATGCTTGTTAAAAGTATCGATTTTTTGCTGGCTGGATGTTCGTCCAGAAATTGTTCGGCGATCTGAAAATCCTTGGCCTTAAGCGCTTCCATTACTTGGTCGCGACTTGCTGCCATTGCGCGTTCTGTTGGTATGCTAGGGGGAGCGGAACCCGGCTCATCTATGGCGAAGCAAACGCTTGTCAAACAAAATAAAATCAGAAATAATATGGATCGAATCTTGCGCATAACTAACTCCCAAAATCAATAAATCCTAAACCAATCTTCTTTAAAACTACAAAATGCCCGTGTGCGAAATACGGATTATGCATAAAAAAGAAGTCCAGTCTTTCGACTGGACTTCTTACTGCGGTCGGACAGACTTGAACTGTCATGGGATCGCTCCCACTAGCACCTCAAGCTAGCGTGTCTACCAATTCCACCACGACCGCGTGGTTGCTGCCCGCGTGCTTTCGCACGATCGTTCAGCAACTATAAAGCTTCTGAGAAACTTTATTACTCAGCTGCGGGAGCCGGAGCTTCTGCGGCCGGAGCAACTTCAACAGCCGGAGCTGCTGCAGGTGCGCCGAAGTCAGCGGGGAGAGCCGGAACTTCCGGAGCCTGCTGAGCTGCGTTTTCGCGGGTAGCCTTCTGCATGGCTGATTCTTCAACAGTCTGATCCTGCTTTGCAACGATGAGACCGAGGCCGATTACCACCAGGAAGAAGATAACTGCAACGACACGGGTCAACTTCTGGATGAAGGTTGCTGCACCAGCGGTGGAGAAGGCGGACTGAGAAGTCATGCCGCCAAGACCTGCAAGGCCGCCCATCTTGTCGTTCTGAACCAGAACGAGGAGCATGAGGAACAAGCAGAGGAACACGTGGAGGACGATACCGATCCAAAAGAGAGTTGTCATAGTGTTATTTACCTTGAGTAGTTAAAAGTTTCGAATGGCTGGAAATTACTTAGCTTCTGCAGCTGCGATGATTTCCATGAAGGTAGCAGCCTTGAGGCCTGCACCACCAATCAAACCACCGTCGATGTCCTTCTGAGCGAGGAGGCCAGCAGCGTTAGCACCCTTCATGGAGCCACCGTACTGGATGCGCATGCCTTCAGCAATTGCTTCACCGTAGATTTCCTTAACAACGGAACGTACGAAAGCCTGGGTGTCCTGAGCCTGTTCGTCGGTAGCGGTAACGCCAGTACCGATAGCCCAAACCGGTTCGTATGCGAGAACGCACTTAGCAGCGTCTTCAGCGGAAACGCCTTCGAAAGCGCCCTTAACCTGAGTGGAGAGAACAGCTTCGAGCTTGCCGCCGTTACGTTCATCGAGGGTTTCGCCAATGCAGATGATCGGCTTCATGCCAGCTTCGAGAGTCTTCTTGACCTTGAGGTTGACGGTTTCTTCGGTTTCGTGGAAGTACTGACGCTGTTCGGAGTGACCGATGATGATGTATTCTGCGCCGATTTCCTTAACCATGTCAACGGAAACCTTACCAGTGTATGCGCCCTGGTCCTTCCAGTGGATGTCCTGGATAGCGAGCTTCACGTTGGTGCCCTTAACAACGTCTGCAACCTTAGCAGCAGCGAGGTAGGTCGGAGCGATGACGACTTCAGTCTTCTTCACGTCCTTGACGGCTTCAACGATGTCCTTAGCGAGCTGAACGGATTCGCTAACGGTCTTGTTCATCTTCCAGTTACCAGCAATGATATACTGACGCATAATTAACTCCTTGGTGGGTTTAAAATTTAACGAGCGAAAATTTAGTAAAAAAAAGACCGCCAGGGGAGGTCCGGGCGGCTTTTTATGTCAAAATTAATAGTTAGAGCTATACTTGGACTGGGGTGCCGGAGAGCCACCGTAGCGGTCGCCTTCGATCTTTTCCAGGATCCATTCGCCTTCGTAGCCCTTCAAGCGAGCCTGGTCGGGGTGCTTCCAGATCAAGCGGGTGATGAGCTTGCCATCGCGGGTGTAGTATTCCCAGACGCTGGAGGTTTCGGTTTCCTTTTCGTGGTCGGGAGGTCCCCAAAGGAGGTTCACCATGTCGTTGGTCATACCTTCTTCGATGTAGCCCTGCTTGAAAACGTCCTTCAAGCGCTTGTCGATGCCCATACTTTCCTTGATAGCAAAGTATTCGCGTTCGTATTCCTTACGGCCTTCGCCGCGTTCAATCAAAATAGGAGAGGAGTAACGGCTGGCACAACCCCAGAACATGAGGGCGCTGATACCGAGCACGCACAGATGAGAGAGCTTCATATTAGTTCCTTTAAACTTTGTTGCTCACAAAATAAGAATTATATCGACGAATGGCAGAAAATATTTTTAATTTTACAATGAAATTATGGACATAAAGAGCTTTTTCAAGGGATTTTTGCTTTCTACGGCGCTGCTGACTGCCAGTGCCGGTGCCGAAGGCTTTGATGTCAACGTTCTGGATGTTCATCGTTATGGTCCGAATTTGTCCGCCAGCATTATGGGAAACACTCCTTTCGTTTGGGGACAATGGCTTCCCCAGGCTTTTGGCGAGGTCCATTACTCCTGGCTTGAACCGATGGATCAGCTTACCTATGGCGATGCTCCTAAAAAGGCTGCCTCGTACTGGCGTTTGTACGCTGCTGCGGAATTGAGTCCTTTCTTTGGTGGCTATAAGCTTGGCCTGGGAATCCGTCCTTTCAGGAGCCGTTGGCTGTTTGAACTGAACGCCACCTACGAAAGTTTCCTGTACTTCCGTTCCAATGTGGAGATGGTGACTGCTGAAGTTGCCGGTAGCGGCGAAATTGCCCGCACGTGGAATGCGGACCACATTACCGATAACGTGTGGAAGGATGACTCCAAGTGGGATTATGCCCAGCAGATTGATTTCGGTGTGAGTTTCGGGTACTATTTTGCCCAGGGCTCCGTACTCGGATTTAACCTGCACTACCTCTTGACCGATATCAGCACCGATTTTGATGGCAAAAGTTACGATTTTGAACTGAACATGCCTGTGTTCAGCCGTGATTTCATTATTGTCATGGAATGTTTCGGCCGAGTTCCGGTATCTGAACACTTGGCTTTTGTCTTTGAATCCATTTACTACAGAACAGGTTACCTGCGTAGCAAAAATACTGTTGAAAAGGAATCCCTTGGTTACGGAAAGGCCATGGTCGGTCCCCATGTTTCCTGGGATAACGGCTTACAGAGTGTTACCTTGCAAATCGGCGGTTGGCGTCGTGTTGGCAAGACCTTCTATAACGGATCACTCTCGCAGAAGTTCCTGGTTCAGTTTGAGTATCAGTGGAATTTTTCTTTCCCCTCTCACAGGGATCTTTCTGAATAAATCAGGCTCCTCGAACTTGGGGCGCTTTTCCACATTTTTCTTGAGAGGATCGGATTCCAAAGCCTGGATAGGGTAGGCGGAACGGATCCAAAGTTCACCACTATATTGTTCGCTTTCAAGCTTTACCAAGGTAGGCAAGGCTTCGCCGGAGTAAATCTTCCACTGGCGGATGGAGAAAGTTCTTGCTTCCTTGCGGGCGCCCTTCATGGTTACGCGGGAAGGGTGCGGCAAACTGTCGGCAACGAGACTCCACCACATGTTGGAGAACGCGGTAGAAAGAATGTTGGGCTTTTGTTCCGACGGATCCTTGCAAAGGAACTGTCCGTTTGCAAGAAGTTCCATATCGTCCAGCTTCAGCGGGGTTTCGCCGATGTTTTCCTTCAGGTGGTGCAAGCCCAGTTGGCGCTTGATCTTTGCATCGGGAAACACCAGGTAGCGGTATGCTCCTGCGGTCACGAAGTTGAACTGCGGACGATCCG
This sequence comes from Fibrobacter sp., assembly GCA_024399015.1. Classification (GTDB taxonomy): domain Bacteria; phylum Fibrobacterota; class Fibrobacteria; order Fibrobacterales; family Fibrobacteraceae; genus Fibrobacter. Next base: position 91,015 of record JAKSIC010000010.1, on the reverse strand, counting down.
GAAGATGTACGAAGAACGTGTCCAGACTTTCGGGATGGTGACGCCATTCTGCGTAAAGGTTGGAACGGGAGTTCTTTGCGTTTACGAAGTGGCCTTCGATGTTAACCACCATGGCGGATTCCAGCAGAAAGTGGGGACAGGAATTCTGACCCATGGCTGCGGTAGCGACAAATGCGCTGAATATGGCGGAAACAGTTAAACCCCTAAGCATGGCGGACAAAATAGAAAAAATTATGAAAAGTTTTGGATGGCAAATGGAAAACCCCGGCGGAATCCAATGGCTAAAAGATTCAACCGGGGTTTTGTTTTTTCAGGAAGAAAATTTCGTTACAAAGATTTTGCTACGACTAAGCTTCGTCGGAGGACAATTCGATTTCATCGTCGGCAGAAAGAGCGTCGCCTTCGTTAAGCTTGAAGAGTTCGACGTCCTTCATGCTTTCGCGAATCTTGGTTTCGATTTCGTCGCAGAGTTCAGCGTTGTCCTTCAAGAAGAGACGTGCGTTTTCGCGACCCTGACCGATGCGTTCGTTGTTGTAGCTGAACCAGGAACCGCTCTTCTGGATGATATCCATTTCGGTAGCGAGATCCAGGATGGAAGCTTCACGAGAAATACCGCAACCGTAGAGGATGTCGAATTCGCACTGGGTAAACGGTGCTGCGACCTTGTTCTTCACGATCTTGACGCGGGTGCGGTTACCGATAACTTCTTCACCGTCCTTAATGGCTGCGATACGACGGATGTCGATACGCTGGGTTGCGTAGAACTTAAGTGCGTTACCACCGGTGGTGGTTTCGGGGTTGCCGAACATCACGCCAATCTTCATACGCAGCTGGTTGATGAACAACATGCAGGTATTGGACTTGGAGAGAATGCCGGTGAGCTTACGCAGAGCCTGAGACATAAGACGAGCCTGGAGGCCAACGTGGTTGTCGCCCATTTCGCCGTTGATTTCAGCCTGCGGCACAAGTGCTGCCACAGAGTCAATAACGATGATGTCGATTGCGCCAGAACGAACGAGAGTTTCGGCGATATCAAGAGCCTGTTCGCCGGTATCCGGCTGGGAAACCAGGAGGGATTCGATATCGACACCCAACTTACGTGCGTAGACTGCGTCGAATGCGTGTTCAGCATCGATGAAGGCTGCAACGCCGCCCAGCTTCTGGGCTTCTGCAATGGCGTGGAGGGTAAGGGTGGTCTTACCGGAGGATTCGGGTCCATAAATTTCAATGATACGGCCGCGGGGGAAACCGCCTACGCCGAGGGCCATGTCCAACTGAATACAGCCGGACGGAATGACCGGAATGTCTTCGATGGGCTGCTGTCCGAGAGCCATGATAGAACCTTTACCATAATTCTTTTCAATCTGGGCGATGGCAGCTTCGACTGCTTTTGCCTTGTCTGCGGAAAGGTTACCTGTTGCGCTATTTGTCTTCTTAGTCATGATTTTTGACTCCGTTTATTTTGTTTTCTGTTTTCAAATATATAAACTAGTGTTCGTTTGTGCAAGTGCTTTTCTGTTTATTTATTTCAAAAAAAAGTTTGCACAACACCTTATACACGCTTTTTTCTCGGACTTCGGTACGGTTTCCAGAAAAAATTTCGCAAAAAGCTTCATTTTTTTGGCTGTTGGCCACTGCCATCCACACGGTGCCCACGGGTTTGCCCGGTTCTGCACCGCCAGGGCCTGCGATTCCGGAGGTTGCTACCGCCCATTCGCAATGGAATTTTTGGCGGGCTCCCTCGGCCATGGCTTTTACGGTTTCTGCGCTTACGGCTCCTTTCGTATTGAGAATCTCGGCAGGAACGTTCAACAAGTTTGCCTTGACTTCGTTCTGGTAGGCAACGATTCCGCCTGCGAGAATGGCCGAGGATCCGGGGATATCCACGATGTGGCTTGCCACGAGCCCGCCTGTGCAGGATTCTGCGGTAGCCAGCATTTCGCCTCGTTCAATCAGAGCGTCTTTAATATCGCTTGCCAACTTCTGAATGTCTTGTTCAATACTCATTGTTGTTCCTTTGATGACTCAAATATACAAATAGCTTGTGACAAAAAATGTCGCTATTGAAACTCGTCAAAATTTTTTCAAAAAATATTTTGAACCTTTGGCGAAAACAAAAACGTCGTTCTTTGTGCGGGTGTAAAAATAGTTCTGTTAGGACTTTTGTATATTTGCCTCGATGAAATCTCGTTCCTTTATGGTCGGTTTAATGATGGCTTTGCTGCTGTCTGTGTCCGCTTTTGCCGGTTCTCCGCTGCAAAAGGGCGTAACCGGCATTGAGGCTATTGATACCTTGAAGGTGAACGAGTGGGATATTCCTACAGAACATAATTCCCTTTTGACCACCATGCTGTTTAGCGTGCTGCCTGGTGGCGGTCAGTATTATACAGGTCATTATGTGCGTGGCGGATTCATTACCGCCATTGAACTTGGGTTGGTCTACGACGTATTCTTCAACAAGTCATTCCAGAACGACCGTGTGATGGAGCAGGCTAGGCCCTTCCAGGATTCTGTGTCCCGCTACACTCAGCTGATCATGGAGACGTCCTCCCGAGATAGCCTGAACTATTACTACAATCGTCGAGCCGATTACGTAAGTCGAATCCGTGCTTACAGCGATAAGAAAATGGAACAGGAAGACTTGCGCAAGGCGGAAATGGCGTGGTTGTGTGGTGTACAACTTTACGGTATGTTTGATGCCTTTGGAATCTGGTACAACAACCATCATCGCAGTGTAGAACTTCGCGATATGAAGAAGGCCTTGCTGTGGGCTTTACTGCCGGGCTTTGGCCAGATGTACAATGGCGAGTTTGGTAAGGCCGGTCTTTTGTACATGAGTTTTATTGGTTCCGGTGTTAGTGTTTGGACTTCGCAGAACATGGTGAACTATTATCTGGATCGAAAACATGCGTTGGAGGCCGAAGCCAATAACAGTGCGGATCTGGACCGTGTTACGGAACGCGTGACCTACTATAGAAAAAACAGAAACCAGTATATTTGGGCTTCTGCTTTACTTTATTTGTACTCTGTGGCTGATGCGGTTGTGGATGCTCTGTTGAGCGACTTTGACAACCCGATGCACATGGCTGTTGCTCCGGTTCTTGGTGGCGGGGCTCAGGCCGTATTTACTTTTGATTTTTAGTTTTAGCCAATTTTCAAAGGCTTCATCTGGATGCCGTCGTGGATCTTGGTAAAGGTTCCGCGGTAGTGGCCTTCAGCGTCGCGCTTGAATTCAAACTTCGTCACCATAGTGTAGCTGAATGCGCCTTCAACGAACTGGTCGTCGGGAAGGCCGCAGGCGAAATGCTGCAATGCGGCGATAACGCCGGCGTGGCTGATCCACAGAAATTCACCATCGTCGTCCAGCGTATCCAGCAGGCTCTGGGCGCGCTTGTCGATGTCGTAGAAACATTCGCCATTGGGGAATCTGAAACCGCGGAGGTCGTTGGCCCAGCCCTGCATCTGTTCGCGGGGAACTGCGGTCAGCTTCTGGCCTTCCCAGTCGCCAAAGTTAATCTCGATGATTTCGTCGCGCTTTTCCATGGGGAGGCCGGTAGCCTCGGAAGCCTTTTCTGCAAGACGCAGGCAACGGAGAAGCGGGCTGGTGAACATGCGGGTGGGCTTGGCGCCTGCCGCAAGCAAGGCCTTGATGGCGCCTTCGCTTTCTTCCGGGAAAGTGGGGGAGACGTCAAAATCCATACGTCCATAGCAGACGTCATTGGGGTTGTAGGGCTTTGAATGACGGATGGTCCAGAGAATCATAGAGCTAAAAGCGAAAAGTTTAAAGGTTAAAGATTGCGCGGGTCCTAAACAAAAATAACCCGAGGTTTTTAGTCCGTCGGGTTAATAAAAAAATCCTAGGCTACCTGAGCACATAAAAATTCGCAAGTCCGTTGCTGCTTTCGCCCTGGCGATTTGCCCACAAATAGTCATTGCGCAGGGCCTAGGACTTTGAATTATAGCTTAATTTGCTGGTTTTGCCAAGGGATTCCCTCAAAATGCCAGAAAAAAGCCGAATTTTGAATTTTGGGCCGTAAGTATATATTCGAAATTTTACAACACAAAGTAAACTTTTGGTTACAAATTATGTTGTTCAAAAGATTTTACATGAGATTTTTGCAAAAAAACGTGTTTTTTGTCATTATTTAGCGAAAAAAGACGGTTTTGTTAACAACTTGTTAACCGTTGGTTGCCCGTGTAACCTTTTTTTAGTATCTTTTGCGGCAGAAAATGGTAAGGTTTTCTACCTTTCCATTTGTATGGGTTGGAAATAAAGGTTCTTTAATAGCACACTAGACCATTTGGAGATGGATTTATGTGGTTTGGAAAAGACGTTTTTAAGCATGTTGCCAGCTCATTGGCAATCGCTCTTGCTGTGGTAGTCCCCTCTCTGGCTGCCGACGTTCGCCCGTTGCATTTTAATTCCCCTGTCAGTCAGGACCAGGATATCCAGCAGTCTTACTGGAATTACTTGATGCGTTTCAAAATCTGGGGTACCGAAGGGGTATCCCTGGGGTCTCGTGTTGAACTCACGGACAAGACTGGCGCCACCGGTACAGCTACCGGTGATATAACAGTGCGTGGTGAAAAACTGTCTTTGGGTGGTCCTATCGTTTCTGGTCGTGATATCCGATTCGACGGCAATGCTAAGATTACCAAGTTCACCACAGGCCCGACCCGTGTCCAGGGTTCTATGAATGCCTCTCAGTACGAAGGTAATGAATTCCATGGCACCAACTGCTTGAACGCCTCCAACTCGATTACTGAAACCGGTATTAATAATGCAAACGGTCTTTTGGTTCCCGGTAATCCTTTGACTGGAGAATGCGATCCGAAGAAGGTGATTGAAGCAAAGAACGATTTGTCTATTCCTGTTTTGACTGGTGAGCATTCTTACAGAAGTGGTCTTAATGTTCCTACACGAGAAACTAGGTACCTTGATATTCCTTCTGGGGAAGGAATGTATGATCTTTATATGGACTACATGCATTTCGGTGAAGAAAACTCGGCACTTTATGTCCGTATGCCTGCTGGAGGTCGTTTAACTCGCATTTTTGTGAAGGAAATGACCCAGCTCTTCCGCCGTGTTACATTGAAGGTTGTTTATGTGGGCGAAGGTTCTGTGTATGACTATTCCTCAAATACATATACCACTGTTGTTGATCCTAAGGTCCAGAGCAATGATGATTATGCGGGTAACTTGCTTATTTATGTCCCGCATGATTTAACTATTCAATCTGACTATGCTGAAATTCAGGGTTCTTTTATTAGTACAGGTAAGATCACTGCAGAGAACCAAATGAAATTTGCTGGCCAGTTGATTGCAAATGAAATCTACATTGGTGACCAGTTTGATGGTAACGGATTCCACTTTGTTCCCTTCGATCCTGCTAAGCCGGACCCGACTCGTATGGGGGATTTGCTTGAAGGTGAGAGCGGTGCTCAAAACCTTAACATCTACTTGACTAAGAAAACCGATGCCAAAGTCGAATTCAAGTATTGCTTCTTGTTTGATGGAGATCCTGAAGCAGGTTTGGCTGAAGGTAATATTCGCGCAAATGCAAACGACATCGTGTCTGGTAAGGGCGACTTTGTTCTTTGCGGCGGGGCTGATAATAAGGCAAGCTACAATACGGCCGTGGTGAACGTCGGGGAACAGGAGCTCGCTGATCCCATTTCCTTGTATGTCAATGATGACATGATAATCGAAAATGATGAATCTTTCTCCATCTTCATTTTTGATATGGATGGTGCCGTGTTTAACGGTGATAAGCGTGAAGGTACCTTGCCCATCACCATTATCGATGATGATAAGAAGCCGGTTTGCTTTGATACTACTTTGGTCATGAATGAAGACGATTCCTTGTTCTTCAATTTCAATATGCCGGCATATCAGCATGACAGCGTTACTCCGCTTACTGTTGACTACATTGTTCCCATTATCGAAACTCCGGTTCAGGGCCTGACCATTTATGGTGAAACTGTTTTGGCAGATGGTGTGAAGTATCGTCCGATTCCCAAGGGAATTCTTAAGGACACTCGTTATCAGCCGGCTCTTAATGAATATGGTACACACTATGACTCTTTGGTCTACGCAATTGAAGTGGGCGCAAAGGAAAATCGTCATGGTGTCCGTTCCGAAAGCTGTAAGATTTACATCGATGTAAAACCGGTAAACGACGCTCCGGTATTGAACGATACCACCATCACCATTCGTGAAAATACACCGGTGGATTCCATCTTGCTGCAGCTGGTCGGTACCGATGTTGAAAACGACAAGTTGACCTACGGCGTTGTTGCTGGTGAAGGCGACTCTCACTTCAATTTGATTGGTGCAGTCAAGGATTCCTTGGTTCTCGTTAGTGCTTTGGACTACGAAACACAGAAGGAACATAAGATTCGTGTTTATGTGACTGACGGTGAACTCAATGATTCCGCTTACGTAACCATCAAGTTGATTGATGAAAACGAAAAGCCAAAGTTTGATGAAGACAAGTATGATCTTGTTGCTGTAGAACATTCCAAGAGAGATTCCCTTCTCGAAACGATTAGTGCCTCCGATGTAGATGCTGCAGACCAGGGCAAGATTACTTACTCCTATAAGTTTATCACGCCTGCTGTAGATGATTCTGCATTCTATCTGTTGTCTTCCGGCGTGATTTCTACAAGAAATCCGGATTCCTTGAACTATGAAAAACTTGATAAGTATGAACTCTGGGCTTATGCTACTGATGTCGATGGTTTGTACGATTCCGTCAAGGTGACCATCACTGTTGTGGACATCAACGAAGATCCTGCCTTTGAACAGGACAAGTTCTACTATCAGACCAACTTCGTTTCCATTCCGGAAAACGCTGCTGCTGGTGAAATCTTGACCTTCAACTTCAGTGATCCCGACTTCAAGAGCGTTCTTGATAAGTCCGGCTATCACCAGTTGCAGCTTAAGTTGCTTGATTGTACTGAAAAGGATTGTAAGCTGGGTAGCGCTGATGAAGTGGATGCCAACGTGTCCTCTATGTTCAGCATCAAGATGAATAGCGACAGCACCAGCGGAGTCCTCAGCCTCACAAGTACGGGCGCTTCCAAGCTCAACTACGAAGCCGACTCCACTTACAATATGCTGATTGAAGTTCGCGACAATGCGAAGGTTCCTGCACTTAGCCTTGCTGATACCATCGTTATCCGCGTTCGCATTACCAATGTGAATGAACCGCCCCATTTTGATGAAACTGAATACTCCTTCTCCGTGAAGGAACATCAGGTGGATATTGTTAAGGTGGGCGAGGTTCATGCAACCGACGTTGACTTCAAGACCACTCTTTCTTATAGCTTTGCTGAAGGAGCTTTGACAGATGCTTCTGGCAAGTTCTCTATCGATGCAAAGACTGGTGCAATTTCTACCAAGGTCTCCCTGGATTACGAAGTTGATTCCGTATACACCATGATGGCCTACGTAACTGATAACGATGCTACCAAGCCTCTCAAGGATTCTGTGCCCGTGACCATCAAGGTTATTGACATTAACGAAACTCCTTGGGCTGAAGGTATTGATTGTACCGTTCCTGAAAATTCCACTGCAGGAACTGCCTTGGAACTGTATGGCGACGATGTTTCTGGTAACTGCGTTGTTGTTGGTCAGGATCCTGATAAGTACAACAAGAACTTTAATCAGTTGACATACACTTGGGATGATCCTTCTGAAGAAGGCGCTGATCTCTTTGCAATCAATAAAACGACTGGTGCTGTAACTGTAGCCAAGTCTAAAGCTTTGGATTATGAAACCAAGAAATCTTATAGCTTGACTGTGAAAATTGCTGATAATGGTGATCCCAGCCTGGATTCAACGGCTGTTGTTAACATTCGAATTGGAAATGTTAATGAACCGCCGGTACTTGCTGACACGACCATTACTATTTCTGAAAAAACTGCTGTAAATAAGACTGTTTTGCAGTGGAAGGCTGTTGATCCGGAAGTTGGAAATCAAACGAGTGGTTTAACTTATTCAATTCTGTCCCAAAATATCATCAAAGATGGTGTTGAAATTCCGACAGATGATTTCAAGAGTAGTACAACTAAGGCCGAAGGTGTTTTGAAGGTTAAGTATGCTTTGGATTATGACACTAAGCCGGAGTATATTTTGAAGGTTGTTGTTGTTGATGCCGGTGGTCTTAAGGATACTGCTACAGTCAAAGTTATCGTTACCGATGTTAACGAACCTCCTTACTTTGATGATGACGAATTCTGGTTCTCCATTAATGAACACAACCCGGAAAACGCTTTTGTGGATTCTTTGATAGCATTTGATGATGATGCTGATGAAAAATACAATCAGCTCCATTTCTCTTTGCTTGATGATCCTTCGGGCTTCTTTGCTGTGAGCGAAGATGGTGTCATTACTGTTCCTGAAAAGAATGTCCTTAATTACGAATCTGTAGATGAAAAAGATGTTCCGCCTACTTATGACGTAACTGTTGTGGTTTCTGATGGTTACCTGTATGATACCGCAGTTGTTCATATTGAAATTGGCGATATCAATGAATCCCCGGTTTTGAAGGCCGAAACCTTTGAAGTTAAGGAACACAAGAAACAGGGCGAATTTGTTGGTAAAGTTGTTGCTACGGATCCGGATTTCGGTGACAATGAAAATTTGACATACAAACTGGTTGGATCTTCCTCTGAATTTGCGGTCGATATTGAGGGTAATATCACTACAAGGAAGGAACTTAATTTTGAAAGCATAACTAAACCGTATACAATTAAGGTTCAAGTCTCTGATGATGGTACTCCTAATGACTCTGTGCTGACAGCTACAGCAACCATAACCATCAAGGTAATTGACGTCAACGAAACGCCTTACGTTGGTGATCAGGAATTCACGATTTCTGAATTGGCAACTAAGGATACTTTGATTGGTTCAGTTACTGGTGCTTCCGATAAGGATATCCTTAACGACTACTTCAGCGACCTGATTTACGAAATCTCCGATACCATTGTTGGTGGTGTAGAAACTAAGGGTTCTGATTTCTTTACCATCAACAAGTCTACGGGCAAGATTTCTGTTAAGAGTGGTGTTACCTTCGATTACGAAACCAAGGGCAAGGTTTACTACCTCAAGTTGACTGTAACCGACCATGCTGACCCCTCTAAGGAAGACAAGCCTTTGAGCGCAACATCCTTGATTACCATCAATATCGAAGATGTTCCGGAACCGCCGAAATTCCCCCAGGATGATTACGAATTCGACGTACTTGAAAATGCTCTGGAAGGAACCGTCGTTGGTGAACTTTCTGCAGATGACAAGGATGAAAATGAAAGGCTGGTTTACGAATTGAAGAACCTTGATGGTTCTGTAAGCAGCCAGTTCAAGGTTTCCTATGCCGACAACAAGGCTGTCATCAAGGTTGAAGAAAATGCTGGCCTTGACCACGAAACTTTGGCTCATTATGAAGTCTTGGTCATCGTAACCGACAAGAGCAACTTGCGCGATACCGCCAAGGTAATTATCACCGTCAATGATGATAACGAAACTCCGACCTTGGAAGAACAGTATTTCGAACTGTATGAAAACCGCGGTGCAGACTACAAGTTGGACGGTATTGTTGAAGCCGGAGACTTGGATACTGCAGCTGTATTCACCAAGCATTACTTCGAAGCTGTTGGTGGTGACACCGCTCTCTTCACCATGAATAAGCGTGGCGAAATCTTCGCTAACTTCGACATGGACTATGAAGAATACAAGAAGAATGGCAAGACCACGTTCGTGCTGAAGACCAAGGTTACTGACTCCAATGGCGACTCCCTGTCTGTCATCAAGAACATGTACATCGATCTCCTGAACGAAAACGAAGATCCGTACGTGACCACTGATACCTTGGAAGTTGCTGAAAATTCCAAGGGTGGTACCCTTGTTGGAATGCTTGATGCAGAAGATCCTGATGGTCCGACAACCTTCACCTTCAACCTGTCTCGCGCATCCGATGAATTTGGCGTCGAAGCCGATGGCTCTGTGCTGGTAAAGACTGGTGCTATTCTTGACTATGAAACCAAGAATGAATACAAGATCTACGTGGATGTAACTGACGCAGAAGGTGCTACTTCCAGCGTTAAGCCGGTGATTATCAAGATCCTTGATGTGAACGAAGCTCCTGTTCTGAATGACACCATCCTGTATGTCAGCGAAGCTGCTGCCGTGGATACTATCTTCGGTAAGGTGGTTGGTTACGATCCTGATAAGTTCAATGACGCATTCAACCAGCTGACCTACGAAATGGTTTCTGTCAAGGATACCTTCGACTTCCTTGAGGATGGTTCTGCAAAGTTGCTGCGTGGCTTGGATTACGAAGCTATCCCGAGCTACGTACGTCAGGTTCGTATCTATGATGGCGAGTTCTACGATACCGCAAATGTGGTCATCAAGGTGATTAACGTTGTAGAATCCACTATCGTTGAAATCATCCAGGTTGACGATCCGGATTCCTTGTGGAAGAAGCCTGATACCATCTACACCAACGTTCCTGAAAAGCACATTACATGGCTTGAAGACGGTAAGAAGTATGAATCCGACACCACATTGGTGGATGGCCCGAACGTTATCGAACGTTGCTTCTGGGATAGAACCAAGGACTACGAAGGTTGCGATACCGTAGTTATCTACTACAGTAGCTCTACTCCGGTGGTGAAGGTCTATGCAGAAAAGGCCAAGGTCAGTGCAGAAAACGTCTATACAATTGTGGAAGAAACCGACAAGAGTGACACCACGATTTACGTGAACAATCCGGAAAAGGAAATCACGGTTTCCATTCTTGATACCGCCTCTGGTGTGAACAAGAAGTTTACCGTTGATCTTGAACTGGATACTGCTGTGACTGTTCCTGAAAAGACCATGAAGAACATCAACAATATTGCTGCTGAAAAGATCACTCTTCGCGACGGCAGCGATGTTGAAACAACGAAGTTCAAGGTTACTGGAAAGGATCAGGTTATCGTTTCCTATATGGATACCGTGACCATCAATGGTGAAAAGTTCCCTGTGAAGATTTCCTATAACACCAACAACAAGGGCGAAGAAACCAAGACTGAAGTTGTTGGCGAAGATGGCGAGGTTGAAAAAATCCAGGTTATCACTGTTTCTTACACCACCACGATTAACGGCAAGGAAGTTGAAGTTTCCTACCAGGCCGACGCCATTACCGGTGAAGTACTGAACATGACTTCTGGCGGTAAGTTGACTAAGGCCGAAGCAGGCTCCTCTTCTGGAATGGCTCAGGATGCTGTTGGTACCTACGCTGTTTCCTATAGCTATAAGGATAAGGGCAATGCAGTCGATGTCCGCTATGTGATCGATGATGAAGGCAACTTTGTCAAGAATGAAGATGGCGATATCGGTTACGAAGTTTCCTACACTTACGTTAACAAGTTTGGCAACTCTGCAACCAAGTCCGTATTTGTGGTTCTTGACCAGGTTGGCCCGAAGGTTGAAATCCTCAACCCGACTAAGAGCAAGAAGATTGAAGTTGTCAGCTCCAACTTTATCAACGTGAAGTGGACTGTTAACGGAATCGAACAGGATACCTTGATTACCCAGGGTCTTGAAAAGGGTCTGAACGCTATTGTTCGCTTCTACCGTGACAAGGCCGGTAACGAATCTTCTGATACCGTATTCATCATCATGAAGAACAGCAAGACCATTGAAATTGCTGTTGAACAGCCGGTAACTGAAGTTACTCGCGAAAAGGTTGAAGAATACTATGCTGAAAATCCGCCGAAGGAAGGCCAGACTTACTCTGTAAGCATCATGAACCCGACCACTGGCGCTGAAAAGGAAACCTTGGTTGGTGGCAAGGGCAAGCCTAAGGAAGGTAGCGGTGAAACTCCGTATCCTAACGTAGACAGCCCGTATCACCTTGGCCCGACCTTGGCTCTGGATATCAAACTGCCGGTTGTAAAGCAGACTGATGAAGACGCCAAGATGGATGGTATCAATACTGGTGTCATCAGCGGTCTCGCAACTCTTGATGACCTCATGAACTCCGAAGGCCGTATCCCGCTGGATGGTGTGGACGCTAACAATGGTGAAAAGCCCACTGTTGAGGAATTCGTCAAGGAATACTGTGAAGACGGCTTCGAAATCGGTTCCGATCCGAGCAAGGTCACTCTTTACGATACCAAGATGGATGTGAAGATCTGGGTTTACACCACTTTGGGCGGCTTTGTGAACTACTACCACTTCGCTCAGGATCTGAACGAACCTGATTATACCAACGAAGCTGGCATGGTGAAGATGTTCTTCGAAATGAAGCCTAACAAGGATGGCGACGTGACTACTGATGACGGCCGCTTGCTGGCTTCCGGTTCCTACGTCTACAAGGTTGAAGTGAAGCTCCGTTCTAAGCTGAAGTGCTCTCTGCCGCCGGTTAACGATGGCGCTAGCCCGAAGAAGGGTGACGTTATCAAGAACGACGATCAGCTGCTGAAGACCTTCGGTTACAAGCGCCCCCGCGATAAGTAACCAAATCTTCAAATAAACGAATAAAAGGGCCTGCGTAAAAGCAGGTCCTTTATTATTTTTTATGTGTTAAATTGAGGTAAATATGGGTATTGAAGAACGTTCTACGCTTGTGTATTCCACGGGAGTTGGCCGCATTAAGCCTGAAAAGCCTAAGGCAGAACGCCCCCAGGGTGATGGTGTTGTCAGAATCCAGCTGAAGCGCCTTGGCGGCGGCAAAATGGCCAGTGTTGTTACAGGTGTTCCTCTGGATGAAGATGATCTTAAGGAATTGGCCCGCAAACTGAAGCAAAAGTGCGGTGTTGGAGGCTCTGTAAAGGATTTTGCCATTGAAATTCAGGGCGACAAGCGAAACATCCTTAAAGCCGAGTTGGAGAAATGTGGCTACACCGTAAAATTGGCTGGTGGCTAGGATTGATTTATATCACCAAGGGTAAAAAAAATCCCCTTTTAGGCTGAAAAAAGCATATTTTCGGTATATATAAAGTAGTCGAGGTTCTATGTTCGGCAAATTCTCTTTTGTACATATCGCTGCCGTTATGGCTCTGGCACCTTCTCTGGCCTTCTCTGCCTCCGCTGCAGGTAAGGTCCGTTCTGCATTGGGTACTGTGGACCGAATGAAGGCAAAACAAACCGAATGGTCAGCCCTTCGTGTGGGTGCAAATATCTACCAGTCCGATAAGGTTCGTACCGGCATGGAATCTGAAGTTATTTTCGGTTTGCCCGATGGTAGTACCATTACCATTGCGGAAAATGCTGAAGTGGAAATGTCCAACCTTTTGGAACCTAATGGTCAGGGTGGCTTTGAAACTAAGTTCGATATCAAGAAAGGCCACATCAACTTTGCTGTCCATAAGCTTCAGGACAAGAACTCCAAGTTCCTCTTCAAGACAGGAACCGCAACAGCATCTATCCGCGGTACTGAAGGTTATGTTGGTGGTGAAGGTGTGTTCTTCGCAGGCTTGAAGACTGGTAAGCTGGAAATTACCCCGGAAGGCAAGACTGAACCTGTTTCCATTGTCGCAGGTGAAACCACCTTCGGTAAGGACTCTCTGGTTGTTGTAAAACTTGCATCTTCTGGTAACGCCCGCTTTGCCAAGAAGCTCGAAAAGCTCTTGAATGAATCCAAGAAGCCCATGGCTGAACTTATCGAAGAAGTTAAGCAGGCTGACATCTCCTTCCAGGAAACTCTGAAAGCTGAAGCAGAAACCGCTGCCGCTGCTGTTCCTATGAATAGTTTCTCCGTTTCCACGATTTCCCCGGTTGAAATCTGCGACCAGGGCCTGATGGTGGAAGGCTTCTACAGGACTACTGATGAAACCGCTTCCTTGGTGGTGAATATTGGTGGTTACCAGTCTGACAACTTGGTTCGCGCTGCCGACGGCAATGTTCACTCCTTTGCACATAAGGTTGTGATTAACGATGAAAATGGTCTTTGGACTGCAACCAAGGCAAAGGTCTCTTTCGCAGGTGCTGGCGTCAAGGATTCCAAGACGATTGACCTTCACGTCAACAAGGCTTGCCTTGACGTGAACACCAAGATTCCGACTGTGGCAATTCCTTCTTACGACTCCCTCCGCTGTGTTGCAAACCTCTCCGTGGGCGAAATGCAGGGCGATGCTGCTATCCTCTCCGTTTATGCTGATGGTTCCCAGGCTTCTGAAGACGCCATCACCCGTAACGTACAGCAGAGACTTAAACTGAAGAATGGTGTCCATAACTATGTGGTGAAGGTCGAAGACCAGGCTGGCAACAAGGCCGAAGTTGAAAAGACCATGGGCTGCTATCCTGCAAAACGTTTCAACGTGGACATTGTCGGTGCTGCAAGAGAAGTTCTCAATGTGCCGCCTCAACCTCCTGATGCAAACTCTGACCCGAATTACATTCCCAGAACGTTGCAGTTCAGAATTCGTACGGTTGAAAATGATCCTAGTCATTTGTACAAGGTCGTTGTAAAGCTGAACGGAAATGTTATATTGCAGGAAACAACATCTCAGATTCAAAACCTGGATTACCAGATCCCTGTGAATTTGAAGCGTAGCTCTGTTAGCCGTGTCGATATTGAAGTCGTTCACAAGAGTGGCTACAAGGTCAAGGTTAGAAAGGTTTACGAGGTTCATTAATGAAGTTTAGAGTTTGGGCTCTAACAGCAATTTTCATGGCACTCCACGTGAGTGCTTTTGCTGTTGAAAATGGTTCCGAATTGAGTGGCGCTGTTTCTGGGTTCTTGAAGAAAGCCAACTCGCCATTCTCCGTAAAGGAAACCATCGTTGTTCCTGATGGCAAGGCTCTTATTGTGGAAGCGGGTGTTGAAGTCCGTTTCGATGAAGGTGCAGGTCTTGATGTGCGTGGTGGTTCTATCGCCATCATGGGTGAGGCCAACAATCCTGTGACATTCACCAGTTCCGCTGGCAAGTGGAATGGCGTCACAATTACAGGTATCAAGCGTTCTGAAGTGCAGGGATTGCAGATGAGCAATTCCGAGTACGGATTTGTTGTCGAAAGCGGCGCTCTGGAAATTCGTGATGCAGAACTTGATGGCATTGACAAGGCTGCAATCTATGTTCGTAACGGTTCTGCTGATATTCAGTGGAGTAAAATCCGCAACACCAAGAACATTGCTGTCTGGGCAACACAAAGTGCTGCAGTAAGCATTGATGGTACGACTTTGGAAAAGAACCGTGTGGCTGTTGTTGCAACCGATGGTTCTGAAGTTTCTTTCCAGTCTTCCAAGTTGGTAGACAACGAAGTCGCCTTGCTTGACTTTGGTGACAATCGCGTAAAACAGCGCAATACCTTGATCCAGGGAAACCGTAAGGGTTTTGTTTCCAAGGATGTTCCGGATGCAGATATTCGCAGATCCTTGAGTGGCAATGATAAGGACTTGGACCAGGGACTGGATCAGGTCGCTGCTACCTTGGGCGAAGAACCGCGCAATCCTTTTGCTGACGGCATGAAACTGGTTTCCTTTAAAAAGAAAAACTCTTCTGACTCTGTATGGAAGGTTTCCGGTAATGCAGGTATGGCTCTTGGCTATCATGAAGTAATGACCCGTCATCATCATTCTGATACGCCCTATATTTCTGACAATGATACCATTACCAAGGGAAAACGTTACATCAACTACTTCCAGGTTGGAGGTCCTTTTGCTAACTGGAATGCAAGCCTCCTTATGGAATCTCCCGATGGTAGAACCTTCGAGTTCTCTGCCGACATTTCCAATGATACCTGGGACAAGTTCGCGGTCCATAACTTGCAGGCCATTTACTCCGACCGTTACCAGCGTGCCGCCTTGGGTGATATTGACTTGAATGCAGGCCAGCTTTACTTGGCCGGCATCAATTTGTTTGGCGCCTCCTATGATTTGAACATTTTCATCAATTCTCCCAAGGATCCTATGTTTCAGATCTCTGCCTTTGGCGGTGAATATCGAGCTCCGAAGATCGTGGGTGAAAAGAACTACGAAATTTACAAGGATTACGTAGAAGACGGCGAAGCTGAGGCTCAGAACATGGTTGCTGGCGGTAAGATCCGTTGGAACATGCACAGCCGCTTCAATGGAACCTTGGGCTTCATTGGTAGCAAGGATTTCCTTGAGGATCCGCTGCTGCGCGATGGTATGGATGCCGATGTCAATACATCCAGCCCTGTGATGACAACCCATAACTTCTTCGCAGATGGTAACTGGTTGTTCTTCCCGGGCGATATCAAGTTGAATGGTCAGGTGGCTGTTGGCGCAGCTGATACTGCCAATGCAGCAAAGATTCGTGCAGTTAACGAAGTATTTGCTGAACAAGGCTTGAACTCTTCTAACTTCTCCTTGTTGAATAAGTTGATGAAAAACGATAGGGAAGTGAACAGCTTGACCGAAGAGGAACTGGATGGAATCTTTGGTGAAAATGTGTTGTTGACCAAGTCACAGAAAATTCAGAAATTGAAGGAAGTCCTTGACGAAGCGAAGGAAATTTCCAAGAAATATAAGGATCATGATGACAAGCCTGTTCATAAGGACTTCTGGAGCTATGAACACTGGGCTGTAGCTGGATCCTATGAATGGTCTAGTGAATACACCTTTATTGAAGGCTTCTTCCGCTATGTCGGTGGCGAATACTATAGTGCCGGATCTCCTGACCTGCTTCAGAATACCCGTATGATTGGTGGTAACTTGAAGCAGAAGATCAATGATTTCTGGAAGCTCACCTTTGGTTATACCATGAATGTGGAAAACGCATCCAATACAAAGAATGGCTACAACATTTTCGGTATGGGTGAATTTTCTGAATGGGGAATGTTCTCCGGAGCTGACAAGGATTCTTTGAGAGAACATTGGGATGACCGTGTCCGCGCTCTGTACATTCATAACGCCTACTTGGGTAACAGCTTCAAGATTAACGATAAGGTTAATTTGGATGTGAAGTATTCTGTGGACTACAGAACTCGCAGCACCCCGCAGAAGCTTCAGGGCGACTACGCCGCAGAATCTAAGGTGTATGACGATCCTTGGTTCCAGGCCCGCAAGGATCAGCCTACTGTAACTCTTCGCGATACAATGGAAATCGACTCTGCTCGCTGGGCTCAGTATTATGAACTCCGCAAAGATTCCAATTTGGCAAACCAGTTCGATGAACGCCTTTTGAAGCACGTTGCTGAACTTGGCGTTACGGTAAATCTTCCCAATAATGTACTCCGTATTGGTGGTGCGTGGGTTTACCGTACTGACTTGTCTAAGTTCGTGAATGATTCTAATATCAAGGATCTGAAACTCTCTAATGAAAGCTTTGGCATTCTCGGCTACTATTTCCATGGTGGTGATTTCTTTGAACAGCGTTATCCCATATCCTTGTCTACAAAGATTGATAACTTCAGAAACTCCTTTGCATTCACTCCGCGTTATAAGATTTACAATCGTAACGATATGACTGAATTTGAATGGACTGTGGCCGACAACATGAGCTTCCCGATTTCCGAGGATTTCCTTGACCTTACCTTGAATGGTAGCGTTCGCCAGAATTTCTTGAAGTACAAGAATGATGGTGTTAAGTTCAGTGAAATGGAATTGGATATTGATGGTTCTGCTGCATTGAGAATTCATCATACTCCGTCTTTGTACACCGACTGGACTGTTGGCGCCGTGTTCAATTATCGCCCGGATAATCGTGCCGATGAATACAAGGATCTGTACTTCATCGCTGCTTTGAACTACGATTTCTAATGCATATCGGTTGTCATCTTTCTTCTTCTGACGGCTTTTTCGCCATGGGACAGACCGCACTTTCCATTGGTGCGGATACTTTCCAGTTCTTTACCCGAAATCCCCGTGGCGGGGCTGCAAAGCCTTTTGACAAGGCAGACGCGTCAAAGCTTGTTGCCTTGCTGGAAGCGAATAATTTCGCCCCGATTCTTGCCCATGCCCCTTATACACTGAACGCTTGTGCTGCAGACGAAGGACTTCGCCAGTATGCTCTGGACGTGATGAAGGACGATATGGCTCGCATGGACCATTTTCCGGGAGCGATGTATAATTTCCACCCGGGAAGCCACGTAAAGCAGGGTGTGGATGTGGGTATCGATTACATTTCCTCCATGCTGAACCAGTTGCTGAAACCGGAACAGAAGACTACGGTGCTTTTGGAAACTATGGCAGGAAAGGGCTCTGAAGTTGGAAGAACTTTCGAGGAACTTCGTGCTATTTTGGACCGAGTAGAGCTTTCTGACAAGATGGGTGTCTGTATGGATACCTGCCATGTTTTTGACGGCGGATACGACATTGTAAACCATCTGGACGATGTGTTGGAACAGTTCGACAAGGTGGTGGGCTTGAACAAGCTTAAGGCCATTCACCTGAACGATAGCAAGAATCCCATGGGTAGCCATAAGGACCGTCACGAAGTGATTGGTGGGGGTTTTATTGGTTTGGAAGCTCTGGTTGGTGTGGTGAACCATCCTGCTTTGAAAAACTTGCCGTTCTATCTGGAAACTCCTAACGAATTGCCTGGTTACGCCGCTGAAATCAAATTGATGCGTAGCAAGGCTGTTTAATGGTGCCGATGGGGGTGGAAACTCCCTGGCGTTTTCTTGGGTAAACAATAATTTGTGAAAGGAGTCTGCTTTGCGGGCTCCTTAAAATGTATTCTTAGGGCATGGAATTCCCTATTCGTTATAATCATGTTGGCTACGCTCCTGATGCAGCCAAAGTTTTCTTTGTAAACCCAGATGAGTTGAAAAAATTCACTCAAGAAGGCATTGGAAAACTTAGATTCCGTATTGTAGATGAATCTGGCTGTGTTCTTCACGTGGATTCCTTTAGGGAAGGATCCTTTGATCACCAAGGTCTTTGCGACTATTCCGGAGAAAATCTCTGGACTGGTGATTTTTCTAATGTAAAGAAGCCTGGTTCTTGCACCATTCAGATTTGCGAATGTAAGGAATGTTGCGAAGGTGTTGTTCCTAAGGTTGTCTTTGAAACAGAAAAGTTTGAAATCGGTACTGCTTGGATTGAACGTCAGTTGAATGCCAATATCAAGTCTTTCTACTTCCAGCGTAGTGGTGTGGAACTTGAGGAAAAGTTTGCCGGCAAGTGGGCCAGACCTGCTGCCCATTTTGATGATGATATCGCCTTCCATTCCATGATGAATCGCGAAGGCCGCTGGAATGCTCATGGTGGCTGGTATGATGCTGGCGACTACGGCAAGTACATTGTGAATGGTGGCGTTTCTGTAGGTACCTTACTTTTGGCTTGTGGCCTTTGTGATGGTCAAGTCAAGAGCATTAACGAAGGTGGTACTTTTGAACTGCCTTATGGCTTGAAGGATGAAGTTCGTTTTGAACTGGATTTCTTCCTGCGTATGCAAGATGTTGATGGTGGCGTATTCTTTAAGGTAACGCCGGAACATTGGGACGCTTTTGTTTCTCCTGTGGATTCTGACAGATTGCAGAAGCGCTTGGTGCTAGGCAAGTCTACTTCTTCTACGCTGAATTTTGCTGGCGCCTTGGCCATGGCTGCAATGGTTTACCGCAAGGACGTTTCTGAATTTGCAGACAAGTGTCTCGCCGCTGCCCAGAGTGCGTACGCCTGGGCATTGAAGAATCCTGCGGTTGAATGGCCGCACAATACGGAAGGCAGCGGCGGCTATGGCGATGAACATCTTGACGATGAATTCTTCTGGACTCGTGCTGCCCTCTATTGCAATACCCGTGACAAGGAATTCCGAGGCCAACTGCTGGACGACATGAAGAATAATCCGCCGAAGCTTGGCCTGGACTGGCGCGATACGCAGAACTTCGGCTGGATTCTTTTAGCTTTGCAGGACTTTGATTTGGAATTGCAGGGCGCAGCCCGTAAGGCACTTGAAAACACTGCGGCTGAAATCATTCGCCTGCAGAAGGATGATGCCTATGGCCTTTCCATCCGCAAGTTTATCTGGGGTAGCAACGGTGACGTTGCCAACCACGCTTTAACACTCGCTGTTGTAAAACTGTGGCGTACTGAAGTTAACGGAGAATCCCTGGATCATTGGTGCAGGGAACAGATCAACTTTATCTATGGCCGCAATCCTGTGAACCGTAGCTTTGTGATTGGTTCTGCCTGGAGCTCTCCCAAGCATCCGCACCATCGTTTAAGCCATGGTGATGGCGTTAGGGAACCTATTCCTGGCTTGATTGTTGGTGGTATTAACTGCGATCGTCAGGACGGTCATCGTGCTCCTCATTATCCCAGCCCGCTGCCGGGACATTCCTACACCGATGAACGTTGCTCTTTCGCCAGTAACGAAACGGCCATCAACTGGAATGCTCCGCTGACGGCCGTACTTGCAATGCTTTGTTGCTAAAGAATTGAAGAAGGATGAAAATTATTTCTTCGTGGAGTCTGCCTTGGCGGGCTCCTTTTCTTTTTTGTCGTCCTTATTCTGGGCGCTGGAGGAAGAGGACTGCTGTACGGAAGAGGAGGAATCTTCATCTTCTGTTTTTACGGTGTCCGGGGTAGCTTCCGCAATCTTCTTTTGAACCTTGGGCAAGAGGTCCTGGAGGTTAACAACGGGATCTTTCTTGCGTTCATTTTCTGCGACAGAAATAATGGACTTGTAGAAAGCGGAATCGTTTTCAGTCAGGTTTCCTGCAGGCCAGAGATCGATGTAGGAAACAGCGAGGGCCGCCCATTCACGAAGCCAATTCTTGCGAGATTCTCGATTGGTGTACCAGGAGTCTGCGTTGTAGTGGTAATTGTGAATGTCTGTTGTCAGGAAAACCGGAGAGTCGCCAGAGAGCTTGGTGAAGATTCTCTTGACGCGGTGTGTTGCCGCTGCGGTCGTAATGAGAAGAACTGTGTCTGCCTTGTGCTTCTTGAGCCAGGGAATGATGGTGTAGGCTTCGCCGATGGTAGAGGGATCGTCGTGAGGAACCATGAACACGGCATTGCTATCGAAGTCGCCCAGCTTCATGAAGTCTTCCACATAGAATTCAGCGTTGTTGCGGTTACGCAGACAACGACGTCCCAGAATCAATACGGAATCAGCGCGCCCCTCGGCAAGGAGTGATGCGGCGTAGTCGCTGCGTTCCAGGTCAGCGGACTGACCGTCCAGAACGGCAACCCATTTGACGTGGTCGAATTCATCGTCGTCTACAAGCCAATGGCCACTTTGGGTCATGATGAGGTAGAAGGCAATCACCAACAGTACAAAAACGATGGCAGCAATTGTGATGATTCGCTTGGCGCGTTTCTTTTCTTTTTTGGTAGGAATTTTAGCCAATGTTAAACTCCTTTAAAAACTTCTCCGAGTGAAGCACTTTCAACCTTGTACAAGGCTGCGTTTTCTCCATCGGAATAATATTTCTTGCGGATTCCAAAAAGCTGGAAACCGTACTTCTCGTAGAACTGGCGAGCCTTCTGGTTGTTTTCGCGGACTTCCAGGAAGCAGCAGTCGCCGTCTTCAAAATTCAATTGAGCAAAACCGCTTAGGAGCAATTCGCTGCCAATGCCGGAACGTTGTGCCTTTTCACCTACGGCAATGCTGAGCAGCTCTGTGTCTGGACCGAGTAAATGGAAAATGGCGTAGCCAAGAATTTCCGAGAAACTATTCTCATACACTACAGCGTAAGTGTAGTTGGCGGAAATTTCCTGCTTCATCTGGCGTTCGTTCCAATCCTGGAAAGAAAGCGCGTTTTGTATATCCAAAACAGCAGGGATGTCCTTCAGTTCCATTTTGCGAATGGGCATTGGCGCGTCCCTCTTTAATATCCTGCGAGTTACTTCAATTTTTCGAAGTAGGATGGCTGGATGTAGTTGGCTTCTTGGATGAGGCTAGACTTTACGGTGTTAAACAGCGGTGCCCATTTAGAAAGAGCCTGACCTTGTTCGTCTACGGTAGCGATGCCGTTCTGCTTGATGAAAGCGCCAATGCCTTCATCTGCGAGCGCTGCTGCGTCTACGACCAGCATTGCAGGCTTGTTTGCGTCCAACTTGCTAAGAACTTCTTCGGTAGAGATAAAGCGTTCTTCGACTTTTGTACCAACGGTTTGACGCAAGTACCAGTAGCCGTTGCGGGCTCTGATAAGGACTGCGACCTTGTCTGCAGAAAATCCTTCGGCGGTGCCGAAGCATTCCAACGCTTGCAGGGAACTGACGCCATAAAGGTTTCTCTTTCCGCTAAAGCAGAGACCTTGGCAGAATGCCACGCCAGTACGAAGACCACTGAAAGAGCCTGGTCCCAAAGTCACCATGACGCGCTTAACGTCATCAAGAGTCGCGCCTACACGGTTCAGCAATTCGTCCAGAATGGAGGATGCCGTTTCTCCGCGAGCTGCTGCGTCAACCATTTCTGCGTAAAGCGGTGCTGCGCCGTTGGAGGCTTCGCCACTCACTGCCATGGAAATTCCCTTGCGGGATGTGTCTACAAAAAGATCAAGTTTCATTTGCTCTCATTTACAAAGTATGAATTATGAAGTACGAGACTAAATAATCGCGGCCTTGCCGCCTTACTTGATCTAATAATTCATAATTCGTAATTCATAATTAAAAAGGTAGCTCGCTATCTTTTTATATACAGGCTCTTTTCGATAATCATATCGATGAGCTGGCTGTAGGTAATGCCGTTGCATGCAGCCTGCTGGGGGAGGAGGCTGGTGGGAGTCATACCCGGTAGGGTATTGGTTTCGATGGCAAACAGTTCGCCGTCCTTGGTGATACGGACGTCGGTACGGCTGTAGCCTGCTCCACCCAGAGCGTAGTGAGCGTTCTTCACCAATTCCTGAATGCGAGCGGTCAGTTCCGGAGCAAATTCTGCCGGGGTGACTTCCTTACATTCGCCATTGTACTTGGCTTCGTAGTCAAAGTATTCGCGAGTGGTCATGCGCATTTCGGTAGGCGGCAGGGGCTTTTCACCTTCGATGTAGCCGCAGCTAGCTTCGCCACCGGCAATGAACTTTTCGCAGAGAAGACGGTTGGAATCCTTGAAGAGGTCCTGTGCAATCTTGCCTGCTTCGTCAAGATCCTTGGCGATGCCGATACCGATGGAGGAACCGCCCAGCGGGTCCTTGATGACCAGGGGGAATCCCAGTTCGTCTGCAACACTTACCAAGGTGTCGCCGGTAAAGTCGTGCTTCCAAATAACGCGGTATGCCGGAGTGGGAATACCGTTGGCGCGGTAGATTTCCTTGGACTTGATCTTGTCCATGGCGAGGGCGGAAGCCAAGAGGCCGCAACCGGTGTAGGGAATGCCCCAGTTTTCAAGGAGAGCCTGCACGTGGCCGTCTTCGCCCCACTTGCCGTGGAGAGCCAGGAATGCGATGTCTGCATCCGGAAGTTCAGAGAGGGCGGGGTTCTTCTTGGTGTTGGCGGCAGTGCCTTCCAGACCGCGGAAATAGTTCACGGAGAAGTTGTCCTTCTGGTAGGGGGATAGCTCGCGGGAGGACCAGTGCCATGTGCCGTCCTTGTCGATGAGAACAGGATGGATGTTGTACTTGTCCGGGTTCATTGCGCGGACCACACCGGTACCGCTGACCACGGAAACATCATGTTCGGTGGAAGGACCACCCATCAAAACGAGAACGCGCATACGTGCCATGAAAAACCTCTTTGAGAAAAACTTTTACAGTGATAATGTAGATAAAAAAAATCCGGGTTGATACCCGGATTCTTTAGAAAGTTAAGAATTTTAAAGACCGAAATTATTCGTCGTCTTCTTCTTCCTCTTCTTCATCCTCATCTTCTTCTACAACTTTCTTTTTAGCCATCTTCTTGGGAGCCTTGGCTGCCTTGCCGGACTTCTTGCCCTTCTTGGATTCAGGCTTCTTGATCTTGGAACCATCCTTGTACTTCACGCCGAATGCGCGGTAGTCGCAGGTGGTTTCGTCACTGATGACGAGCATGCTGATGCCCATGGTGGTTCGGGTCATTTCTGCCTGAATGTCGACGATGTTATCGAAATTCTTGATGTTTGCATCGTAGAATTCAGTAATTGCGCAAGCACCTTCTTCGGTTGCGGAAATCGGGGTGATTTCAGAGTAGAAATCCGGATTGATTTCATGGTCGTTTGTATACTAATATATACATAAAATTTCGTATTATATATGAAAAATGGGAAAAATGTATGTAATTTTCCCAAAAAGAGGTAATTATGAGAGTTTTTGTAACCGGCGGCACAGGTTTTATAGGCCATTACGTAGTCAAGGCTTTGTTGGCAAAAGGCCACGAAATTGTTATTGCAACTCGTCATCCCAACAAGGTTCCCAGCCTTAAGTCTCAAACCAACGTCAGTTTCGTGGAATGCTCTCTGACGGACTTTGACAAAATTGCAGATGGCTTGGTAGGTTGCGACGCCTGTGTCCACATTGCTCTTGGCTGGGGTGAAACTCCTTCTACCATGTTGATGAATGATACTCGCGCCACGGTGAATATTCTGGAAAGCGCAGCAAAGGCCGGCTGCAAGAAGTTTATCTATACCAGCAGTACAGCTGCAATGGGCAAGATGCGCCCGTCTATGCGTGAAGTCACTTGTAACTTGCCTATGGATCTTTACGGTGCCACCAAGGCTGCCGGCGAAGCTTACGTGCTTGGTTTTGCTCACGGCTACGGCACCCATTTCCCGGAAGTTACCATGACCCGTAACATTATCCGTCCGGGTTATACTTTTGGTAATCCCGCCTGGCCCGATGGCTGCTCTCAGCCGGACCGCCGTTTCTTTGACATGGCTCGCGCCGTTAAGGAAGGCCGTGACATCAACATCATCAAGAATGACGGCACCCAATTCATTCATGCCAGCCAGCAGGCCCAACTTTATGTGAACCTGCTCGAATCAGACAAGAACGAGGAAATCTATCTCGGTCTTGGCAGCGTCTGGATGAGCTGGAAGGAAATTGCGGATATGATGGTTTCCATGCGCCCTGGTACAAAGTCCAAGGTTGTTGAAACTGATATGGGCTGGGGTGATGACCCCATGCTCTTCGATGTTCACAAAATCAAGGAACATTTCGGCCTGGCTTTCGATGCCCACGACTTCATGCTGGATCATGTGAAGTGGACATACGAGCAGGTCTAAGTTACTTGGAAGATTGATATTCCTGAAGCCCGGCAATGATTTTTTGCTGGGCTTTTTTGACGTCTTCGACTAGGGACATGTCTGCTTGGGTGTTTTGCGGGCGGAGCTGTTCGGTGAGCTCAGTGGCGGCCTTGCGGAGTTCCTCGAAACCAAGATTTGCTGCCACACCTTTGAGGGAGTGGGCTCCGCGGAATGCGGCTACGACATCGCCAGATTCAATTGCGGACAACAGAAGGTCGAAGGAATTGTCTTTCAGGTACATCAGGGCGAATTTTTCAACGAAGTCTTCCCTGGAAAGTCTTCCCAGGACGTTTTCGTAGTCTCCACCGATCTTTTTGTAAAGTTCTTTAATATCCATGGATCCCCCCTAGTATTTAACGACTTTGTCTTCGGCTTGGTACTTTGCCAGGAATTCCTTGAATTCGTTTTCGGGCAGGGGCTTGCTGAAGTAGTAGCCCTGGATGTAGTCGCAGCCTGCGCCTTTCAGAAAGTTCAACTGGGATTCTGTTTCCACGCCTTCGGCAACAACCTTCATTTTCAAGTGGTGGCACATGTTGATGATCAGTTCCACGATGTGGGGCACCTCTTCCTTGGCATCCAGCTGACGGATGATGCTCATGTCGATCTTGAGAATGTTGAACTTGTAGTTCATGAGCATGCCTAGGGATGAGTAGCCGCTACCGAAATCGTCCATAAGGAAGCTTACACCCAGGTTCTGCATTTCCTTGAGTATGCTGCTTCTGTTTTCCTTGAGTGCGGCGTAGGAGGATTCTGTAATTTCGTATCGGATATCCTTGGAGCAGGTGGGGCTGGACTCAAGGCGATCCATGATGAAGCGGATCATGTCGGCGTCGTAGAAATCCATCCAGGAAAGGTTTACGGAAACGGGAACCGTGGGCAGCCCCTTGGATTTCCACTCCTTGATAAGATTGTTGACGGTCAGGTCGACGAAAAGGTCTAGCCTTGAAATATAGCCGTCCTTTTCAAGTGCCGGAATAAACAGGTCAGGACGGATGAAGCCACGTTCGGGATGAATCCAGCGGACAAGGGCTTCCGCGGAGGCAATTTTACCGGTGGCGGTTTCCATGACCGGCTGGTAGTAGACCTTGAATTCCTGGTTTTCCAGGCTGGTTTCAAATTCAGAATTGACGACGGCAGCGTTGACGTAGTTTTCCGCCATGCGGGCGTCGAATACGGCGTAGGGCTTGAGGTATTCGTCCTCGATGTAGCTAAGGGCCAACTTGGCTCGGTCAATGAAGTTGACGATGGGGCCCTTGCTGTCGAAGTGGGCGACACCCATGCGGAATCGAATTTGCATGGGACGTCCGTTGATTTCGATAATGTTTCCATTATCTTCCATCATGTTGGCGTAGTTGATTTTCTTCTTCTCCACGAAGCCCACGAAATGGTCTGCTTCCAGTCGGGCGACAAACAGGGGATTCAAGTTGCTGGTCTGGATTCCGTTGCTAAGGAATTTCAGAACGTAGTCGCCGCCGTCTGTACCCATGATGGAATTGATTGCCTTGAAATTCTTGATGTCAAAGAAGAGCATGGAGTAGTCGGTGACGTCATCCACTTTTTGGATGTAATTTTCCACAACCTGGATAAAGCCGTTTCGGTTGTAACAACCGGTAAGATGGTCCTTATAGCTATGTGAGTACAAGGTCACGACATTTTTTACGCGATGGCTTACGATGCTGGGATTGAAGGGCTTTGTGAAAAAGTCTGCGGCGCCAAGGCTGTAGGCTTTGTTCAGGGATTCCTCGGAATTGTCACCGGAAATGATGATGACCGGCAACTGCTGCTGCAAATTGCGCTTGCGGAATTCCTGCAGAAAGGAAAATCCATCCATCACAGGCATGACCAGGTCCAGAAGAATTAGACGGAAAATGTGGTCTTCCTTTTCAATGAGGGCCAGCGCCTCTGCGCCGTTTTCAGCCTCGATGACATCGTATTCTTCTTCAAGCATCAATCGCAACATGCTGCGGTTGATTTCGGAGTCGTCAACAACGAGAATTTCTTTTTTTACCATTTGTCAATTCCTCCAATTCTACTTCAACACCTTGGCCAGGGTGGTTGATAATTGGGCGATACTGATGGGCTTGGCGATGTGGTCGTTCATGCCGGCATCAAGAGCTTTTTGGCGGTCTTCGCTAAAGGCGTTTGCTGTCATTGCAATAATCGGAGTGCTTGCCTTCTGCTTGTCTTCCATATTGCGGATTGCGGAAGCAGCTTCGTAACCGCTCATTTTGGGCATTTGAATGTCTGTCATAACTAGGTCGTAGAATCCGGCATCGTTGTTTTCGATTGCTTCAATAGTCATCTTGCCGTTTTCAACGCGGTCAACAATGAAGCCTAGGTCATTCAGAATGGCAACTGCGATTTCTGCGTTTAGGTCGTTATCTTCTGCAAGAAGGATTCTCTTGCCCTTGAATGCTGCCAGATCTTCAGGTGCGATGTGATCCACGATCTTGGACTTGCCTGCATTTTGCTGCTCAATTTGCTTGGCCATCTTCACCTGTTCCTCCGTGGGAATT
This sequence comes from Fibrobacter sp., assembly GCA_024399015.1. Lineage (GTDB taxonomy): Bacteria > Fibrobacterota > Fibrobacteria > Fibrobacterales > Fibrobacteraceae > Fibrobacter. The sequence continues at coordinate 63,440 of JAKSIC010000010.1, read as the reverse complement.
TCCAGCGGAAGCTTGATGGTGACCTTGGTTCCCTTGCCCAACTTGCTTTCAATCTGGATGTCGCCATCCATCAAGTCGATAATCTTTTTGACGATGGGCATGCCGAGGCCGGTGCCAGCGACTTTGCTGTCTGTGGAGGAATGCTCTCTGGAAAACTCATCAAAGATGTGGGGGAGGAAATCTTCGCTGATACCAACACCGGAGTCTTCGGAAATGGCGGTGAACATGGTGTAGCCTGGTCTGTCGCATTCGCTTTCAATAAGGGAAAGCTTGACGTAGCCACCTGCGGGCGTGTACTTGATGGCGTTGCTGATGATGTTCAGCGTGAGTTCGCGGATCTTGGTTTCGTCGCCAATTACATATTCGTGAATCAGGTGGTAGTCGTTGCTGAAGGTAAGCCCACTTTCGTGGGCCAGGTCCGTAAATACGGCGTCGGTAATGTCTTCGAACGTCTGGGTGTTGATGATGTTCTTTTCCAAGGAAATCTTACCGCTTTCAATGCGGGACATTTCCAGCACATTATTGATTAGACTTAACAGGAATTGGCTTGAATGCTGGATCTTGGAAATGTAGTCTACGCATAATTCCTTGTTGTCCAGGTGGCTTTGCAAAAGATTGGTGAAACCGATAATGGCATTCATTGGTGTACGAATGTCGTGGCTCATGTTGAAAAGGAAGGCGGATTTTGCCTTGTTTGCTTCTTCGGCTTGTTTTCTTGCTCGTTCCAGGGAATTGTTCATTCGGTCCTGGGCGTACTTTTCTTCAGTGACGTCACCTACAAAACCGGAAACGGAGATTGTTCCATCAGGTTCTTCGCGTCTGGTACCGCCTGCGCTCAGGTAGATTATTCCTTTTTGTGGATGATTCCATTCCAGGATCCTGGTCTTGATTCCGCCATTGCGCATGATTTCGAAATCGTCTTGGATTTCATCGATGGTGTTTCTGGAAAGCCTGCTATGATAGTATTCAAGCGCTTCCCTTGGAGAAAAATCTTTCTTGGAGATGCCAAGGATTTCCTTCCACTTGTCGTTGCCGGAAAGTCCGTTGACTCTGCCTTCGCTATCGAAGGTGTATTTCCAGATGCCGTAACCGGAGGAGGCGACGACTTGGTTGTATTCTTCCATCGTCTTCTGGAATTCTTCCTTTTCATTTTCTTGAACAAAGGCGTGGATGATGCAAGTTCCAATGAGAAGACCAATGGAATAGATAGGCAGTAGCGGATGGAATACTTGTGCGAAAACCGTGAAAACTAAGACTATGCCGAAGAGGGCTATGGTAATATGGCGTTGTTTCTTTGTGCCCTTGGAATTTTTTGCAACGGCAAGGGACTTGATGATGGTCAGTCCGAAAAGGATTACCTGGCCGCCAAGTGCGACGTAGCGTACAAGATGGGTCTGGAAATTTCCGTTTTCATCAAACGAGAAGAATATCTGTGAAAAAAAGTTGATGAACAGGAAGAGAATGCTGCAGACAATGAACAGAATGCTGGAAACTTTTAGGAACTTTTGGAAACCGGATTTTGTGTTGAGGTAGGTTGAGACGTATTTGCTCCAAAGGACCACGGTAACCGCGCCCACAAGGTAGTAGACGACCGTGTCTACGTAAAGTAAGTGTGTTTGTTGGGTGTAGGCCAGGTACCCCCACAAGGCATCGACGATGTAGTAGGCAAGGACTGCTTTCAGAAAATGGTGGTAGTACTTTTGTACCTTGTCCTTTGTGTCGCGCTTGAAAAGATCGTGATTGATAATCACGTGAACAGTTAGTGCGATAATATCTATAACTGAATAGTAAATTAGCTGCATTCCAAATTCATATCACCAAAAAACAAACCTACTCCTACTTTGAATGATAGTATTTTATAAGTTTTTTGACAAGTTTATATAAAGAAAAAGACGTCGTTTTTTTTCGACATCTTTTTTTTTGAGTGGGATGACCAATTATAAAATTAGCCGTATCTTGTCTTGTCGGTATTGCTGCCGGTGTAGTCAGGGTAGTCGTTGTCGAAGCAGGCGGCGCAGTAGTTTTCTCCTTCGCCGGTGCATTCCTTCATGCCTTCCACGCTGAGATATCCCAGGCTTTCAACGCCCAGCATCTTGGCGATTTCGTCGGGAGTCATGGAGCTTGCAGCAAGTTCACCCTGGCTGGGGAAGTCCATGCCGAAGAAGCAGGGGTGTGCCACCGGAGGAGAGGCGATACGGATGTGGACTTCCAGGGCGCCTGCGTCACGGAGCATCTTGGAGAGAATCTTTAGCGTTGTGCCGCGGACGATGGAGTCTTCCACCACGCAGACGCGCTTGTTCTTGAGGACGCCTTCGATGGGGTTGAACTTCAGTTTCACCTTCTGTTCGCGGACGTTCTGGGTGGGGTCGATGAAGGTACGGCCCACATAGTGGTTGCGGAGGAGGCCGATTTCAAAGCGGATGCCGCTGGCCTGTGCGTAGCCCAGGGCTGCGGTAGTGGCGCTATCCGGAACGGAAATGACGATGTCTGCGTCAACAGGGCATTCCTTGGCCAGCTGCTTACCCATCTTGCGGCGGACCTTGTCGCAGGACTGCTCGAAGATCTTGGAGTCCGGACGGCTGAAGTAGATGTATTCGAAAATGCAGTGGGCCAGACGGTCCTTCTGGGTGAAGCGTTCGGAATGAAGTCCGTTGGTCGTAATGGTAAGAAATTCGCCGGGCTGGATGTCGCGAACGTAGTTGGCGCCCAGCAAGTCAAAGGCGCAGGTTTCAGAAGCGACGCACCAGGATTTTCCCATGCGGGCGATGGAAAGGGGGCGGAAGCCGAAGCCGTCGCGGGCCACGTACATGGTGTCCTTGCTGATAAAGATTAAGCAGAAGCAACCGGTAAACTTTGTGATAGCTTTCTTGATGGCTTCGCCCAAGGTGTCGGCCTGGGTGCGGGCGATTTCGTGAAGAAGAATTTCAGAGTCGGATGTGGTCTGGAAAATGTGACCTTCGGCTTCCATTTCCTGGCGCAGCTCGTTGGCGTTGGTAATGTTGCCGTTATGGGCCACTGCCAGCTGTCCCCACTTACAGCTCACCAGAATGGGCTGGGCGTTTGCCAGAGTGCTTGCGCCTGTGGTGCTGTAACGGACGTGGCCGATGCAGGTGTTCCCCGGACATTCGTCAACGTTGTGTTCCTGCAAAAGGGTGGAGACCAGACCCATGGACTTACGGACGCGAATCTTGTCGCCGTCGGTCACTGCAAAGCCTGCGGATTCCTGACCGCGGTGCTGCAGAGCGTACAGACCCATGGTAACATTGCGGACTACGTTCTCGCCATTGAAAATGCCGATGACGCCGCATTCTTCATGAATTTCTTCGAGCATAACGCCTCTTTGGAAATGAAATTCTCCCTGCCTCATGGGCCGTAGCTCACCAGAATCGGTGCAAGCAGGAGAATCAAGCGGCAAAAAAATAAACACCCATTGAATAGGAGCAAAGGGCGAAAATTTGAAAAATTATGATGATTTTTGCGCAAAAACGGCGTTTTGTTTACGTTTTGTGTAAAAATAACCTTTTTTGAAGTTTTTGTTTTACGATTATTGAAAATGTATTTTTGCCGTAGAAAAGCGCAATTCTAGTACATCAAGGTTGGTTTCGTGTGAATGTAGGAAATGCTTGATATGAAAGTATAGTGAGGCTCTACGACGGTGCTTACCACCAAAGCGATTAATCCCAGGAACATGGCAATCTTGATCAGGCCTTGGGCTCTGTGGTATTTTCTCTGGTGAGCGGAAACGATGGCAGCCCCAAGGGTTGGGGTAAGAGTGGCGGCGGCAACGATCAAGAACCATTTGGAAAAGTAGCCCTGTACGACAGGCAGGGGCAGGAGGAGCCAGCTGAAAATGGCTAAGGCGCCAGCAAGGCGGCGTGCTGTTGCTGATCCTGCAATCAGGGGGAATGTCATGATGCCGGCCTTGAGATCTCCGGTTTCATCTTCAAGGTCCTTGTAGATTTCCCGGGTGGTGGTGAGCAGAAAGGCGAATAGCATGGCGGGATAGAGATTTCCGAGTCGCGAGGAAAATGCAATAGATGTCTTATCGATAACAATAACCGTGTAAAGTAAGTTCAGGATTAAAGGGGTGGCGCAGAGAAATGCAACCGTCATGTTCTTCAGCAGGGGAATGTGTTTCAGCTTTTTGTTGTAGGCGATAAGCAGAAGGACAAGTGCCACAAAGAACAGGGAAGGCGTTGCGTAGGCCCCGGATAAAATTCCGTCGGCAACTCCGCACATGACGGTAAGAATTGCCATGACGATCCATGCTGTTTTTGCCGTGCCAATGCTTATGCGGCCATTGGGTAGCGGGCGTTCAGGACGGTTCAGCTTGTCGCTTTCAAAATCAAGGACATCATTTTGGATGTTTCCAAAACCGATGGCGAAGGCAAAGCCAAGAGCTTGCAGAACAAGGCTGTAAACCGGGACGTCGTTCGCGCCAAGTACGAGAACGCCCTGCAGGAAATACCCGATGAACAAGGTCACAATAGCAATGACGATATTTACAGGACGGGTCATTTTGAAAATAGTTACAAGCATGCTCTAAAAATAGAATACTTGCATTGGTTTGATTTTTTGGACAAGGCCTTTTTCGGTAAAAAATATTTCATTGGAATAAGGCTTGCCGGATCTTTTTCGCCCTAGGTACATTGCCTTTAGTTTAACTTCAAAAACTTCAAAAAAGGAGAGCCTTATGGATAAACTTTCTTTTTTCCGTTGCCCCATGTGTGGGAACATCGTGGTGTACGTCAAGAACTCCAGCGTTCCCGTGGTTTGTTGCGGAAAGCCCATGGTGGAAATCGTGGCCAATACCGTGGATGCTTCCAAGGAAAAGCATGTGCCCGTAGTGGATGTTTTCAAGAATTCCGTTATGGTCACTGTTGGCTCTGAACCGCACCCGATGATCGATTCCCATTACATCGAATGGATCGCCTTGAAAAGCCGTTCCGGCTTTCAGATTCATTATTTGGTTCCAGGAGAACAGCCTGGCTATGAATTTTATGTAAGGGATATCGATCAGCCCGTTGCCGCCTTTGCCTATTGCAACTTGCACGGACTTTGGAAAACTCGGCTGATTTAAATTGGGATTTAGAGAGTGTTTTAATCCTGTTGGGGGAGGCTGCAAGCCTCCTTTTTTGTGCTGGTTTCAAATGAATTTTTTCTTGTTTACTATATTTCAAAACATGGCATTTTTCACAAAGAGTAAGATAGAAGACCTTCGCAGGGAAGCGGACCAGCTTTCCATTTGTATAGAACATTTTCTGTACGCGTCCGACATTGTGCCGGAATGGGACTACAAGACCCGTGGCTTCTATGATAACTGCATCGAAAAATGCAATGGCCGCCTCAAGGCAATACACTTCATTATGGAATCCATTCGCAGGGGCCGCCCGGTGACGGAAGCGGAACTGGACGAGGCTCGCGAACGTGAAGATTCCGATGCGGGTCTTGCCGCCAAGAAGCGTGTGGAAGAAAAGAAGAACTTGAAGAACGGGGAAGCCGATGCGAAGTAATTTCGAAGCCGACAACGACTTTGAAGAGGAAGAAGCACCGCTTCGCTCTGTACGTCCTACCCGTCGCGATCATCGCAGTCGCCGTATCGACGTGATGAAGGAACTGGAAAGCGGCGTGGTAGATGAACGCCCCATCAAGGAACGTTACAGCCGCGAGTTCAAGAAGGCCAAAATCAAGAAGGTGAAGGATCCCATCGAGAATATCGGTGAGGAGAACTGCGTGGAAGGCCTGGTGATGGAAGTCCATCGCCGTACCTGCGAAGTGCGATTAGAGACGAGAGACGAGAGACGAGAGACGAGAGATGGGAGAAATTCAGGATCTCTTTCGTCTTTCGTCTGTAGCTCGCTTGCGAACGTTCTCTCGTCTAATATCGTAACCGCCATGTACCGCGCCACAACCTCCAAGACCTTGGGTGAATTCCCCGCCGTAGGTGACCGCGTGCTACTTGGACAGGTGAATGATGCCGAAGACGAAGGCGATGGCGTTGGCTCCCAGAAGTACTGCGTGGTACGCGTTCTTCCTCGAAAAAGCGAATTGAAACGCCCTGGCCCTCGCGACAGTTTTTACAAGCAGCAGACTCTTGCGGCAAACATTGACCAGGTGGTTATTGTTGCAAGCGTGACTCAGCCGGAATTCAACTACGGCTTCATGGACCGTTTCTTGCTGGCCGCCAACTTGAACGACCTGCCTTTTGTGCTAGTCCTTACAAAGATGGATTTGCTGCCTGGTGGCGAAGCGGACCTTTCCGACGATATCCGGGACTTTATGTCCATTGCCGACAAGGTGATTCCCGTAAGTGTGCGAACTGGGGAAGGCCTGGAAACTTTGAAGGCCGAACTCAATGGAAAGTCCTCTGTCTTTAGTGGTCAGAGTGGTGTCGGCAAATCGACGCTAGTAAACGCTCTTGTTCCCGAGGCGGAGCTTCAGACTGGTGAAGTTCGCGAACGAGATGGCAAGGGCCGTCATACTACTACATCCTCTAGTTTGTTTGACCTGCCTCTGGAAGATTTCCCGGATGGCGGTATCGTCATTGATACTCCGGGGATTCGCTCCATCGGACTTATGGATATGGAAGGGGAGACCTTGGCAAAGATTTTCCCGGGATTCTTTGAGGATGACTTGTTCACCTGCAAGTACAGCAACTGCCTGCACCTTAAGGAACCTGGCTGTGCAGTGCGTGCTGCTGTAGAAAGCGGTAGGCTGACTCCTGCTCGCTATGCAAGTTATTTGCGAATTTTGAATTCGAAAACTTAATGTGTTTGGTTGTTTATGGGTATTGCGATTAAGATAACTTTGGTAGCGTCAGTAATTCTGATTGGGTATAACCTTTCTCAGATGTTGACTTCCTACGAGGGCATTTGTGAGAAGGTGAAAAAGTTCAAGGCTCTTGCTGTGGAAACCGACTCTAGGGATGATGAACTTAAACGATCCAATATTGTTTTGACTGGATTGCTGTCGGTGATTTTTGTTTCCCTTACATATCTTTCTGGATTGGCCTTATGGGCTGTGGCTGTTGTTGCTGCTAAGATGGTAATCACCTGTTACTTATCGAATATGGAAATCAATCGCATTCTTGAAACAAATGTGGTGGACGAGAAGTTTTTCAAGATCACCAAGATAGACGCTTTTGTCAATATCCTGATCGGGGCCGGTATAGCCTTGATTCTGGTGGCTTAGTTTATGGAGTTTAAAATGAAAAAGAGCGTAATTGTTTTTTTGATGCTCCTCTTGGCCTGTGCTTCTCTGAGCTTTGGCCAGAATACTCCTTCAGCTGCAGACGAATCTAGCGCAGCATCTGGCGGAATTCAAGCACCCTTCTTTGCAGGCGGAGCCTTGGGCTTTGGTTCTGGTACCGGTGTAGGCTCTGGCCGTGGTATTGGCCTGCAGCAGATTGAACCTATGGTTGGCTACTGGTATCCCCATATCGGTTTCCTCCGTATCGGTTATGGAGTTTCCAGCTTTGTCGAAGAAGATGACGAAGGTAAGGATTACACAGTTGACTATTCCAATTTTGGCGTAGAACTTGGTGTGCACGCTTACGGCGACCTTTACGTTACTGGTTCCTACTCCAGGGCTAAGGATCTGAGTGATCTTGGCGACGTTGCCTGGAATGAATGGGGCCTTGGCTTTGGTTCCATTGTTAACGTTGTCTCTAAGACATTGTTCTTTGCTGAAGTCCAGTACCGTTGGGTTCTGGATCACTATGATCCGTTCCTGGATAAGAAGGTGAGCGGAACTAGAATGCAGTTTAACCTTGGATTTGCCGTTTATGTCTACTAAGAATGTTGCCATTCTTGGGGGTGCTTTTGATCCAGTCCATAAGGATCATGTAACTGTTGCGAAGACTTGCCTTGACCGAGGCTTCTGCGATGAAGTTTGGTTCATGCCTAGTCCCGACCGTTGGGACAAGACTTTGAACGCAAGCCCGGAAGATCGATTCGCCATGCTGGAACTTGCGTTCTCTGGCGATACGCGATTGGTGCTTTCTGACTTGGAAATTCAGCAGGGTGATTATCGTGGCTCCTACGTGTTCCTGATGGGTGTGAAGGAAATGTTTCCTGACATCAACTTCCGCTTGTTGGTGGGCGCCGACAGCTATGAGAATATTCCTCATTGGCGCGATCCCATGAATTTCTTTGGCACCAACTATAATGGACATCTTCTGCTTCGCGATATCGAACTGATTGTGTTCGCTCGCCAAGGCTACGAAAAACCGAATATTGCGGCCCATAATGCCAAGGGCTATGCACCTCTTCTGTGGCTTGGTCCGGAAGAAGGTTTTGAAGGTACTTATTCCAGTACGGCGATTCGTAAGGCTTTGCTCTGCGATTATAACGAGTGCCCCGAGGGATTGGATCCCAAGGTGTTTGAATACATCAAGGAACACGACCTGTATAGAGAGTGATTATGAATTACGAATTACAAAGTACGAGAATAATAATGGCGGCTCCGCCGCAAAAAAAGAATCTTGTTCCTCGCGTAATCTCATAATTCATAAATCATAATTCATAATTGAGAATCTATGGTTCCTTCTGATATGTACTTTGAAAGCGTGGTGCAGCCTGAACATGAAGGCTGGCTGTTGCTTAAATCTCTGTGTGCCCGATTTACTTACCATAGCGAAATGGATTGGGCGGATAAGCTTGCCCGCGGTCTTGTGACCATCAATGGGGAAGTGGCCAATGCTTCTACAATCGCCCACAAGAACGACAAGGTTGTCTACCATGTAGAAAACTACACGGAGCCTGAAGTCCCCACCAATTACGACATCGTTTTCGAAGACGATGAATTCATGCTGGTGGCAAAGCCTGCGGGTGTTCCTGTGCATCATACAGGGCGCATCTTCTACAATACATTTACATCCATCGTTCGCCGCGGAACAGATTACGAAACGGCGACGCCTATGCACCGCCTGGACCGTGATACCGGCGGCTTGATGCTGTTTGCGAAGTATGCTGAATCCGCCGCAAGATTCCAGAAGAACCTTGACCGCATCTTGTTGCGCAAGTTCTATATGGCGGTTGTCCGTGGCAATTTCCAGATGGTGGTGCCGGAACTTGCCGATAGCGCCGTGGCACAGTGCGTGTCCCTCGGTGACGATGACCGCGGCTCCTTTATGGATTGCAAGATGCCCCTGCGCGAAGACCCGAATGACAACATCCGCTTGCGTATGCATTACTTTGCCGATGGCAAGGAATGCCATACCCGTTTCCGTGTTTTAAAGACCGGCGAACTACCTAACGGTGAAAAATACTCCGTAGTGGAGGCTGAACTTCTCACAGGTCGCAAGCACCAGATTCGAGCCCATCTGTCTGAACTGGGCTTCCCGATTCTGGGAGATCGCCTGTACAGCTTTGGCGGAAAGTACTACGAGAAGATGACGGACAAGGTGGCCGAAGCCCGTGCCCGCGGTGAACTTAGCCAGGAAGATGCATTGACTGAAGAAGATTATGCAGTTCTTGGCGGTCGTAGCCACATGCTTTATGCCTACAAGGCTGAAATTCAGCTACCTTATTGGCGTGAATCCAAGGAATTTTCCTGCGGAAATTTCCCGGAAGATATGGCAAAGCTGGTTTGATTGAAAAATCTTAAAGTTTTTTCAAAAAAAATCAAATTTTTTGCCCGTATCCCTTGACAAATATTTCTGAATATCTATATTTGGACTCGTCAATGAGAAACGCCGCAAGGCTGAAGCTCAAAGACCTGATTGCTTCATAGCTCAGTTGGTAGAGCCCGCGACTGTTAATCGCGTTGTCCTTGGTTCGAGTCCAAGTGAAGCAGCTTAAAAGCCCCGTTCGAAAGAGCGGGGCTTTTAGTTTATAGGATTTGCGCGAATGCTATGTTGCTTGCACTGTTGACATGTTTCACAAGTTTTTCACGACGTTATTGCGGTGTATGCTATATTCTTGTCGGTAGTGCTAAGGATGTTGTCCCTGAAACAAAACAGGAAGCGAAATGAAAAATATTGTAGTTGTTCTTTTTTTGCTTATTGTCAGTACGAACGGTTTTGGTAAAGATCGTAATTTAGAGTGCGCAACATTTTCAAAAAACTCAAAAGTAATTTCAGATGCTGCGGTACAATCTTTAAGCAAGTCCGTTGATGATTCTCTTTACACTAGATGGAGTAGGGGGGAATTCATTAGAAATCTTCTATTTTATTGTGCTTGTGACTGTGACGAAAAGTATGAATTCCCGTCAAATCATAACCGTGATTTGACTTGGGGGTTTCATTATTGTGGTGCTTCTGATTTGGAAATTGTTTTGCCGACTAAGCAAGAGTACATAATACTAAAGAAAAATGAAGAACTATATCTTATGATAGAAAAACTAAAAGATGAAATTGACAAATACGACAGTATATTGTGTGGTTCTCATGAAGTGGCTTTATAAAAAGAAAAAGCCCCGATTTCTCGGGACCTTTTTCTTTGGATTTTGGACGCATGCTTTTATCGCGACCTTCAGTCCTTCTTATTTAATGGGCTGTGCACCGTACTTTTCCATAGCACCGAAGAGCTGGTACATTTCTTCAACCGGGTAGTGGTTGGCGTACATGGAGACGCTGCTCTGGATGGTGCCGACCTGGTTCATGCCGAGAGCTGCACGGAACAGGTTTGCAGGAGAATTCGGGTTGTAGTCGGTCTTTTCCTTGTAGCTTACGATCAGGAAGTTTTCAAGGTAGTTCTGGTTGATCTTGGCGCCGAATGCCTTAGGATCCTTCAAGGCAATGTTGCCCTGCATGGACTTGTAGCCCGGTTCGCCTTCGATGTCTTCGAATTCGTCAACGCCGATGAACTTCATGTTGGGGCTGATGGTGAAGGAAAGGTCGCCCTTCTTGTTCAAGAAGAACACGTTGTTGTCGATCTTGATGTTCTTGGTCTTGTCTTCGCCCTTGGTCATGTCGATGCCGGAGAATACGCTAAGGCCAATGATGTTGTTATGGAAATCGCAGTTGAACTTGGCGTTGCAACGGAGGCCGTAACCCATGTCCACCATTTCGTTGGTACGGGACCAGGTGAAGAGAATGGTGTTGTTTGCAACTTCGAGGTTTGCGATGTTGGGTGTGGGCTTGCCGTACTGGTCGGGCTTTGCGCCGGTAAGTTCCACGCCGATCATGCGGTTGTTCACGAACACGTTGTTCAGAACGCTAACCTTACCTTCGGGCCAGCCGCCCATAATGCCGTAGTTGTCGCCGTTGGCGAAAACGCAGTTCTGAATGGTGATGTTGCCGGTGTCGTACACGCCGCGGATGTAGATCATTGCTGCTACGCGGGACGGGTTGGATGCTTCGACAGTGGGGTTATCCAAGGTGTTGCCCTTTGCCGGACCCTGAGGAACCAGCATGCCCAAGGCGAAGCCTTCCGGCTTGCCTTTCACCGGGTGGTAAGTGTTGGAGTAGGCTTCGTCGATGACGAGACCGTCGATGACCATGTTCACGTTCTGCTTGCCTTCAAAACCGATGTTGAGGATGCCGAGGCCGGTGCCCTGGTCCTTGTTGTTTTCGTTCTTGGGCTGGAGCATAGTGACATTCTTGAGAGGGTCGCGGGAGCTGAAGTCGTCGGAGTAGCCGCCAATGATGCTGACCGGTTCGGTAATGTCGAACCAGCCGCGCTTGGTCTGACCCTGGTAAACGCCCTGTGCCACATGGATGACGTCGCCGGCCTGGGCTACCTTGAGAGCCTTCCAAAGATTCTTGTAGGGGGCGGCCTTGGAACCGTCGTTTCCATTGGCGCCGGTATTGAGGGAAACGTAGAGGTCTGCAGCCTGTGCGGTGCCGAATGCGCCTGCCAGAATAGCTGCGGCAGCAAACAACTTGCTCTTTTTCATTCTAAAAACACTCCTTCAAAAAACTTCGGTGCAGAAAATTGCACCTCGATTTTGTGTTTTAAATATTTTGGTAACAAAAAGGTAGTAAAATTTAAAGTTTCCGCAAGTTTGTTTCCTGAAAAACTGAGAAAAGTGATAAATGGCAAATTCCTCGCATTTTGGGCTAAAATCATAAGTTCAAAGGGGAAGATTTTTATATTTTGGGGTGAAAGGTGATTATTATGAAAAAACTCGTATTTGCTCTTCTCGCTCTGGCCATGTTTGCCTTTGCTGATCCTATTCCCGTGGAAGGTCGTCTTACCGAAATTCCGGGAAAGATGCCCAGTAACGACTTGTATAGCTATGTCTATGTTTTCAAGTACAAGGTTATTTCCGGCATTGATGCCAAGGAAATTCTTGTGGGCGTCTACAATCCGCTGATCGCCCGTGGCAAGGTTAAGGACAAGATGGCTGACAAGTCCAAGGGCAATGTGGGCGAATTCAAGGCTAAGGCCAAGCATAAGCTGACCCTCGTTCCGCTGGAAGGCAACTGGGATGGTGCTGTCGAAGATGAATACTTCGATGACGAAAGCCCCCGTTACCTTGCGATAGAAGTGAATGAATAATCTCGCCCTTCTATGGTTTTTTCTTCCCAGCTTTTTTTGTTCTATTTTCTACCCACGTTCCTCGTCGGGTATTTTGTACTGTGCAAGTTAGGTGCCAGGCATTCCTACCTGAATTTCTTTATCACGGTTTTCAGCTATATCTTTTATGGCTGGCTGGAACCATGGCTTGTCTTCTTGATGTTCGGCTCCACCTTGGTGGTGTACGTTGCTGGCAAGCTGATTTCTGCGGAAGGTGCTAGCAAACGTCAGCGCAATTTGGGTTTGGCTCTCGCCGTGGTGACCAACCTGGGTGCCCTGGGATTTTTCAAGTACTACATGTTTGGCATGGGGGCAATCAACTCGGTTCTCGTAAAACTTGGTTGTGAACCTTTTACCATTATGACCGTGCTTTTGCCGGTGGGTATTTCCTTCTATACCTTCCAGTCCATGAGCTATGCCATCGATGTTTGGCGCGGAACCGCTCCTCCGGTAAAGAACTTTGCAACTTTTGCTTGCTATGTGGCTCTGTTCCCTCAGTTGGTGGCCGGTCCTATTGTCCGTTACAATACGGTGGCTAAGGAACTTGAAAGTAGAAAGCATTCCATCAAGAATTTTGTTCGCGGTATTACTTTCTTCTGCTTCGGTTTCGCTGAAAAGATTTTCCTGGCCAACCAGGTGGGTTCCATTGCGGATCGCGTCTTTGCGGCTGATGCTCCAGGCGTTTTGAACAGTTGGTGGGGTGCCCTGGCCTACATGTTCCAGATCTATTTTGATTTCTCGGCTTACTCCAACATGGCTATCGGCCTCGGCTTGATGCTTGGCTTCCATTTCCCGAGAAACTTCAAGGGCCCGTACCGCTCCCGCAGTATCACTATTTTCTGGAAGCGCTGGCATATCTCCTTGACCAGCTGGTTCCGCGATTACCTTTATATCGCCTTGGGCGGTAACCGAGTCAGCAAGCCCAGACTTTACTTCAACTTGTTCATGGTGATGTTTGTCAGCGGTGTTTGGCACGGAGCCAACTGGACTTTTGTTTGCTGGGGCCTATACCATGCCTTCTTTATGATTCTGGAACGTGCTAACAATCGTCGTGCTCTGTATGCTTCTGCCCCGAAGATTGTGCAGCTGATCATTACACAGGTGATTGTGCTTTTCGGCTGGGTGCTGTTCCGTGCCGACAATATTGGCGAAGCCTGGCGTATGTGGAAGACCATGCTGGGCCTTACCCAGGTCAGCGTGTTTGATAGCGTTCTTGCCGCTGAAATCTTTACGCCGGGTTGCATTTTGTTCATGGTTCTCGCTGCCGTTTGCTCTTTCTGGGGTTTCCGCTCCTACAACTGGTGCATTTCCTTGAAGCCCTACCGGGTGGCAATTTCCCTGGGAATCTTTGTGTTGGCGATTTTGGCCTTGTTTACCCAGAGCTACAATCCATTCCTTTATTTCCAGTTCTAGGAAGGGGTTTGGATAAATATTCAATGGAAGGATGCCTTAGGGGTATCCTTTTTTAGTTTGTAAAGAGTATTTTTTGTTGTTGTAGGGAGTGCTTGTATGAATAAACTTTTTTCATTTTCCGCGGCAGTGGCTTTTTCTACAGTAATGTCCTTTGCTGCGGCTGATCAGTGTAAGCCCATTGGCTGGGCAACCCGTAGCGGTCGAACCGCTACCGCTTTTGAAGTCACCGGCGGTGGTAACGTTGCTGCCGATACCGTTCGCAGTTTTAGCCAGCTCCAAAGTCTGGTAAAGGGAACGACCCCTAAGGTCATCTACATCGATGGCACATTGGGCGATGGTTGGCTTAACCGTTCCGGAAGTCGCCTTGTCATCGATGGCCAGAACAAGACCATCGTGGGCCTTAAGGCCGGAACCAAGCTGAACGCCTGCGTCCGTATTGCGGGCTCTGCCAAGAACATCATTCTCCGTAACATTGTTATTGAAGGTCCGGGTTCCAATGCGGACCAGGCCTGGGATAACATCGTCATTGAAGGTAGCTCCGGCAAGTATCCTACCAACATCTGGGTGGACCATTGCGAATTCTGGGATGGCCAGGATGGCAACGCCGACGTGGTGAAGGGCGCAGACAATGTAACCTTTACCTGGTGCAAGTTCGGCTACAAGAAGCGCAGCACCCATAATCTATCAAACCTTATCGGCAGTAGCGATGATGAACCGGAAAGTGTGGGCAAGCTGAATGTGACTTACGCCTTTAACTGGTGGGTGGCCGCAGCCCAGCGCAAGCCCCGCTGCCGTTATGGAAACATCCATGTGGTAAATAACCTGATTACTGCCGACGCCAATATTTCTGCAGGTACTGACGTCCTGGGCATGGCTCCCGGCTACCAGTGCCGCATCCGTTCCGAACGTAACCATTTCATCAACGAACGCGAGCCGATTTACCTGGGGCTTTCTGGAACTATCGGCGTCGCAGAACCTATTGATAATAAGTACACCAACTGCTCTGGTAATACGAAGGGCAACGGAACTTCCTTTACTCCGCCATACGATTACACGGGCTTTATGCTGAACGTCAATGACGTGGAAGCTGCGGTGAAGGCTGGTGCTGGTGCCACGCTGGCTAACCCGACTGTATGCGACGCCAACTACCAGGAACCGGAACCTCCTGCACCCGATAAGGCTTATCAGGCTGAGGATGGCGCGATTACCGAAGGCGTTCTTGAAAGCAGCAATGGCGGCTACCACGGAAAGGGATACGTGAATTTTAACGTAGGTGGAAGTTTGTCTATGCCGGTGACGGTAGAAAAGGCTGGCGAATACCAGATGGATCTGGATTTTACCAACGGATCTTCCGAGGCACGCCCGCTGACCATTAGCGCCGGCGCCTTCTCTACAGAACAGACTTTTGAGAAGACTTCTTCCTGGACCACATGGAAGACTAAAACATTCAATATTGAACTTGTTGCAGGCGAAAACAACATTGTCTTTGCTACTGCGGCTGGGAAGGACGGCCCCAATCTGGATCAGTTCGACCTGACCTTGGTGAAGGAAGCTGTTGTTGAAAACCCGGATACGACGGTCAAGGATACAACACCGGAAGCAATCGGTATGGTCGCTCCGGTAAGTGCTAGGGTTGTAGTTGGCTCCAGAACCGTTTCCTTTGAAGGCTTTGGTGCATCCGCCTCTTCCATCGAAATGCGAATTATGAACCTTGATGGTCGTGCGGTTCTCAAGTCTCGTGGCCAGTCTGTGGTAAGTCTGGAAGCTTTGCCCACTGGCGTCTACATGATTCAAGTTCGTGCCCGAGGCTTTAGCTACAGCAACTTGATTTCTGTGCACAAGTAAAGTTCCGCAATTGTTTCTCGGAAATCTTTGAACGTAAAAAGAAAAATCCTCGGCGTTAAACCGAGGATTTTTTAATGCCTTTGCGCGGGGTAAAAACTCCGCGGCATTTGCTTGGAAAAGCGATTACTTGATGCCGGCAGCTTTCTTAAGTGCGGCAGCCTTGTCGGTCTTTTCCCAAGTGAAGCGCTTGCCTTCGCGACCGAAGTGGCCGAGAGCGGCGGTAGCCTGGTAACCCGGCTTCTTCAGGTCAAGCATCTTGTTGAGGCCTGCCGGAGAGAGGTCGAAGAACTTTGCTACGAGGGCTTCGATTTCGCGGTCACCGATTTTGCCGGTGCCGAAGGTGTTCACGAGAACAGAAACCGGCTTGGAGTAACCGATGGCGTAAGCAACCTGGACTTCGCAACGGCGGGCGAGGCCTGCAGCCACGATGTTCTTTGCAACGTAACGTGCAGCATATGCGCCGGAACGGTCAACCTTGGACGGGTCCTTACCGCTGAAAGCGCCACCACCATGACGGCCCATGCCACCGTAGGTGTCAACGATGATCTTACGACCGGTAAGGCCGCAGTCGCCATGAGGACCGCCAACGACGAACTTGCCGGTGGGGTTGATGAGGTAACGGGTCTTCTTGTCTAGGAGCTTTGCCGGAATCACTTTCTTGATGAGCTTTTCGATGATTTCCTTTTCGATCTGGCTGTGCTTCAGTTCCTTGCCGTTCACCTTTTCTTCGTGCTGGGTAGAGATAACGACGGTGTCCACGCGGACCGGCTTGTCGTTTTCGTCATATTCAACAGTAACCTGGGACTTTGCGTCCGGACGGAGCCACTTGATCTTGCCCTTTTCGCGGAGGTTCTGGATTTCTTCCATGAGCTTGTGGGCGAGGCTGATGGGGAGCGGCATCAATTCCTTGGTGTCGTCGCAAGCAAAGCCGAACATCATGCCCTGGTCGCCAGCGCCCTGCTTGTCGTCTTCCTTACCGTCGGCAGCCTTGGCGTCAACACCCTGGGCGATGTCCGGGGACTGCTTGTCAACTGCAACGAGAACTGCGCAGCTCTTGTAGTCGAAGCCGATTTCGGAATCGGTGTAACCGATGCCCTTGATGGTTTCGCGAGCGATGGACTGGTAGTCGATGTCTGCCTTGGTGGTGATTTCACCGGAGATGACCACGAGACCGGTGTTCACGAGAGTTTCGCAAGCAACGCGGCTGGAGGGGTCCTGAGCAAGGCAGGCGTCCAAGATGGCATCGGAGATCTGGTCGCAGACCTTGTCCGGATGACCCTTGGAGACGGATTCGGAAGTAAAGAGATAATGTGCCATTAATTGGCTCCTTTTTGTGTTAACAGCACCGAAAAGATGGTCGCATTTTTGACCAGCCCAAGCGCTGAAAAAACGGTTTGTGTTTTTCTATGCATAAATTTACAAATTCGCATAAAACCTGACAACGGGTTTATCATTATTTATTCGGAAAATGTCAGAAAATTGGGAAACGTGTCAAGAAAAGAAAAAGTGATTTTTTGCACAAATATCAGCAGCTTGCCACAAAAACGAAATTATTTCAGTATATTATCCATGTTTAAAATACGAACAAGGTTTTGTTTTTTATGAAACTTAATGAATTTTCTGCTTGGTTGAATGAACTGCTTTCTCCGCAGTTGTTCCATGATTATTGCAATAATGGCCTCTGTGTCGAGGCTTCTGACGAAGTGACCAAGGTGATTACCGGCGTCAGCTTCCGTGACCGTCTGATTGAAGCGGCTGTGGAAGAAGGTGCAGACTGTATTATTGTCCACCATCCCAATGGCTTCTGGAAGAATGAGGACCGTGTTCTTACGGGGAAGTTCGGTGAACGTATGCGCCGCCTTATGAAACTGGGTATTTCCCTGTATGGCTATCATCTGCCTTTGGATGGTCACCGCGGCATCGGCAACAACGCCCTTATCGCCAAGGCTATGGGCTTGAGCAATATCCAAGGTTTTATGCAGGAAGGCGATGCTTCCGTTGGTATTATCGGCGAGTGGGAATCTCCGGCTACCCAGGTTGAATTCCTGGAAAGTGCAAACATTGCGTTCCCCATGGGCGTCCAGAACCAGTTCCTCTTTGGAAGCGATTCTATTAAGAAGGTGGCGATCTGTAGTGGATCCGGGGCTAGCGGCATTGAAGAAGCTATGAATCTGGGCTGTGATGCTTTCGTTACTGGTGAAATCAAGGAATCCGTTCCTATCCTGGTGGAAGAGGCTGGCTTCAATTTGATTTCTGCCGGTCATCATCGTTCCGAGGTCTTCGGTGTACGTGCCTTGGCCCAGAAAATCAATGAAGAACTGCGCATCCCCGCCAAATTCATTGACGTGGATAATCCTATTTAAGGCGAACGCCGCAAAATATGCTTGCATATTTTATGGCTGAGCCGCTATGGGGAGCACCGTAGGTGCCATCCTATCTAAGGTAAGAGTCGCAAAATTCGTCTAGTTTGTAAAAATCTGTTTACTAAATTGCGGTTTTTACGCCCCCGGAAGAGGTCGGTTTGACTTTTCGGGGGCCTTTTTATATCTTTAGAGCCCCATGGAATTCGTGAAAACCACAATACACTTCCAGAATTCGACTAAGTCTATGACGCTGCACGTGCCGGCGTTCTTGTTCAAGGCTTGGCCCATTCTTCGTGTGTTCATGGTTTTCGGCGTGATCCTGTTTGTTATCCAGGTGGCTTCCACTACTATATATGATGGAATCCTGAACCACCAGATCAATAACCGACTGGAATTGGATAGGGAAATGTCCCAGATCCAGGAAACCATGGATTACCTGAAGAATACCTCCTCGGACTTCCTCAGGGATGAAAATCGCCTTTATGCACGTTTTGGACTGCCCACTCAGGACGAAGCCTCCCGCTGTCTGGGTACCGGCGGCAACATCAGCCCCGACTCCCTGTTGCTCCGCAAGTCCTCTCCGGTTTTTGAACGTATGTCCGTCCTTGGCGAAACTGCAACCAGACTTAGCAGCATGATTGCCAACAACGACGCTTCCTTCAGAAACTTGAACAAGTATATGGAACAGAAGCTCTCCATGTGGCGCTTCATTCCGTCCATCGCCCCGACCCAGGGCCGATATGCTTCTTCTTTTGGCCCCCGCATTCACCCGATTACCGGTCAGGTGGGTAAGATGCACCAGGGCGTAGATATTTCCAACGAACGCTGGACCCCGATTTTCGCCCCTGCCGACGGCGTGGTTGAAATCGCTCAGTTCAGCTCTTCCTTCGGAAACTTCGTTACTTTGAATCATGGTAACGGTCTCAAGACCCGCTATGGCCACATGCAGATGTTTGTGGTTCATCCCGGCGAATTCGTTACCCGTTACCAGATTATTGGCTATATGGGAAACACCGGTCTTTCCGTCGGTCCGCACCTTCATTACGAGGTCTGGATGGGAAACAACCCTGTGAACCCGCTTGCTTATATGCTTCCTAACGACCACTCCATCGACTAGGCTTTGGAGCTTGTGGTCTGACCATTCCATCGACTAGCCCTGCTAGCGAAGAGTCGTTAGAGGCTTTTCTACTCGAGAACATAGCGCCGGCGCGACTGGCTAAGAGTGGATGCACCCTAGGGAGGGTGTTTTGCTTGAAATTATTGCGGCGTTGGCTTGCCCCATGCTGGTTGAAGTGCTTGCGGACCCGGTGGACGTAAGCGATTCCCAAGGTGAATTTGTTGAAATCCGGTTGCCCGACGAGGCTGTTGGAGGTTCGGGAGGCGCGAAAAGCGGTTTTGGCAGCGCTGCTTTTGATTCCTTGTTCGTGCAGTTTGAGGAAAAGGCTGCCCTGAGATTCCCCTTTCCGGAGGGGAGAAGGTTTGTCCTGGTCCACGATTCGGTTCTTTGCCCGCAGGTAGATGGGGTGGACTGCGGTCTTTTGGGGGCGGTGAATCTTCCGAATTCCAGGGAAACCTATTGGCGGACCTGGGTGGGGCGTCGGGACGGGGCGTTAATTTGTCATGACTCAGTTTCGGTGCCTAGCCCCAAGGCCGGGGCGTCATTTCAGCGGGTAAAGGAAACGGACCGCTGGGAAGTTACGGAACCCACTTTAGGGGAAGCGAATCCTCTGTACGAATTTGGGGTGAATGACTGCGGGCTGGAGCCTCTTACGGCGACCTTGTTAAACGAGGGGGCGTTGAATGTAACTGAAGTGGTTGAATGGAATTTGCGTTTTTCCATGTCGGGTTGTGACTCGTCCCGGATTCATTATAGGGTGGAGGACTTGTTCCGCGGAAAGGCCTGGAAGGATTCTTCTCGGATTGGTCCCTCCTTGGAAATCGACGGAGTGAGTGGCAAGGCTTTGCAGGTGACAGCGTTTCTTCCGAGGGATGAATCTTCTTACAATGATTCTCTGGACACCTTGCTGGTTTTGCCGGGCTCGTCGCCAATTGTCATTTCCGAGGTTCACCATTGTCCCCAGGAACCGGAACCCGAATGGGTGGAGGTCTTCAATCGGACGGGACGCTCCTTGTCGCTCAAAAAATTTCGTTTTTGCGACAGGGGAGGCTTGTGGGAAAAATCTGCTGCAGACTCCATCGCTCCCTTCCAATCGATCATTTTTACAAAAGACACGGCTGGTCTTCGGGAAATTCTTGGGTATAGGGATGCTCGGCTGGTACAGCTTTCGCTGGGTTATCTGAACAACTCTTCGGGAAAACTCGACCTTTGTTATGGAGATGTTGTTCTTGATTCTGTTTCTTGGGACAAGTCTACTGTTTCCTGTCCCTTGGGGTTTAGCCCCATTACTGGGAAGGCGGAATATACTCCGGGGTTCCAGCGGTCTGCGCAGAGCTTATCGGCACGTCAAAACGAAATACCTTTTATGTACAAACTATCGTCCAGGATGGTTCGCCGGAATGGATCCTTGAGGGTGTATGTGGAAAGCGAGAATCCTGTAGAGTTAAAACTGCTGGATTCCGCGGGACGCGTCCAATGGACTCAGGTTGCCCCGGCTAGGTCCAATGCCTGGTGGAATGTCCCGTTGAATGATTTGCCTAGAACAGGGGTTGCGTTTGTATCCCTAAGGTCGGGCAAGTTTGAAAATCTGGTAGGCTTTATTTTGCGACCGTAGGGGAGGCCATGATTTATTTGAAAAAATGGGTTCTCCTGGTTTTGTTTTCCTGTGGATTCTCGTTGGCTGTTGAGAACACCCTTTTCTTGACGGGGGTTCCAAGGTATGACATAACCCCAACTCGAGAACTGATTCCGTCTTTCGGGTTTTGGTTTGAATCCATGGGCGATGTTCCGAAAATGGATTTTGGAGCTGGGGGAGAATTTGGTCGAGAGAAGCTCCGGGTTGGTTTCTTGGAGGAGTATCGCCTGTTGGATTCCATTTACAGGCAATCTTATTCGGAAGTTAATCTGGGGTATTCCTTTCCGCAGTTTTCGTTGGGGGCTGGTTATGGCTTTTCCATGGAGTGGATTCCGGCAGGGGAACTTTGGATCCGCCATCGGTATAAATTAGGCGTATCCCTCACTTGGAGACAACTGTATTTGGGCGGAATGTTGTCCGGATGGTTTGATGATGTGAGAAATTCGGAGTTCTTACTGGGAGGAGCCTTAAATGTGGGAGAACAGTTCAAATTTTATGGGGAGTGGGATGGGTGCTTCTTTGCTGTTGGGGCGAATGTGATAATAAAAAGCGTGGAGTTGACTTCTGCGTACCGTTTTCCCGGTTTTGGCGCAGCCTTTTCCATAAGTTTTTCCGTGGATTCGTGGCTTTTTGGAGGGTCCTATGGTTTCTCTAATGAAAGTTTTGACAGATTTAAAATAGGAGTTTTCAAAAAATTGAAGAAAAAGACTATCTTGTAGTTGAATTATGTTCCTTACGCCTAGTGCACTTGCTGTTATTCTTTTTGTTGGCTTTGTCCTTATTGTGGCATTGGCCATTACGCATATGTTGATGCGAGGCTTGAAGGAAAAACAGAATGCCTATGTAAGTTTTGCCGGACACGTGAATGAGTTCCTGCTGTTTATGAATAGGGAAGGGTTCCTGCAGGACGCAACCCCAAAGTTTATTCGCGATCCTTTGTACGAACAGATTTGCCAAAAGAAGTCTTTTGAAGAGATTTTGACTGCGGAAGAGTATGTCCGATTGAACGAGTACTTGAAAGGTGCAGAATCTTATCCGGATATTCCTTTCATCTTTTCGTTCAAGGGCGAGTCGGATGTCCGTTGGTATGAAATGAGAGCTGTTCTCAGGAAGACCTTCGGCAACACCTACTGGGAACTTCTGATCAAGAATGTGACTTTGGATGTGGATTCTCGAAATCAGAGAGACCGCCTTCAGGATAATGTGGACATGCTTTTGCAGAACACGGGCGACTTCCTGTGGAGTTTCGATGTGGACACTCGCCAGATGACCTTGCTTACGCCCATTACCGATGAAGATGGCCGCGTCATACCGAGATCCGTTGGTGTTCAGGATGTTCATTCTCTATTTCTGGATGAAGAATATTCCATGTTCGAAAGGCGAATCAATGCCCGAATTATGGAATTCCGTTCAACCAACCAGAACTCCGAGGAAAACGCAAGTATCAGATTGCGTGTGATCGGTCCTGGCAAGAAATTGATTTGGTATAGTTTCCGTTGCAAGGTTTATCTTGAAGAAAATTCCAAGCTTGCAATCAAGGGTTCCGCAAGAAGAATGGACTTGCTTTTCGATAACCCGATTTACGATGAAGTGGTAAATCTGGATGCCGCCATTGGTACCATGTTGTCCTTCCCGGATATCCGTCTTTTCTGCGTGGACCGTGAAAATCGTATCGTTAGCTGTAACCAGTCCTTTGCGTTGGATTTCAAGTTTGCAAATCCCGAAAAGACTTTTGGAAAACGTTTGTTGGAAGTGGTTCGTCCTAAGTATTACGCCTTTATTCAAGGTACCTTGTCCGAGGTGTTTGAAAGTGGCCGAGCCAAATCCTGGAAGGGTCCGTTCAATAAGGAAAACCGCCTGCTGTGGTTTAACGCTATTCCCTTGACCAGGGCGGACGGCTTTGTTTATCGAGTTCTGGGTGTGTATATCCAGATGGATGAATCTGAATTTAGAGACAATAAGAATTTTAAGGAGTTGATATGAACTGCAAAATGATTTGCTTTGCTGCAGGTTTTATGATGATGCTTGCTGGCTGTAACGAACAGAAGACGGAAGTCGCTGTTGTAAAGAATGAAACTGCAAAAGCTGCTGCCGTTGTTTCTGCAGCCCCGGCCCCCGCTCCGGCTCCGGCACCAGCTCCTGTAGCTCAGGTATCCCAGATTGACTGGGCCAAGGCTCTGGAAATGAATAAGAACGGTGCAATGTTTGTTGACGTACGTAATCCTCCGGAATTGAACGATGGTTTTGTGGAAGGTTCCGTCAATATTCCTCTTCCGGAATTCCAGCAGCGCTTTGCTGAACTTCCCAAGGATAAGGAATTGCTGATTTACTGCCGTTCCGGCCGTCGTAGCGAAGTTGCTACTAAGTTCCTGATGCAGCAGGGCTATGAACATGTCCACAATGTGATGGGCGGCTACCTAGCTTTCCCCAAGAAGTAAGAAACGTTTGTAGGGCGGTAAGGTGTCTGAAGTTTCGAACTACATGAGAATGGCCTTGGAAGAGGCTGTGCTCTCTATTGGTGTTAGCCGCCCTAATCCGGCGGTGGGTGCCGTTGTTGTTCGTTATGGAATCGTCGTGGGGAAGGGGCGTACGCAGCGCCCCGGAAGTGCCCATGCCGAAGTCATGGCGCTGCGTGACGCGGGCGAACTTGCCCGCGGCGCGGCCATTTACGTGACTCTGGAACCCTGCTGCCATTATGGCCGCACGCCCCCCTGCACTAAGGCTATCATTGACGCTGGAATCGCTGAAGTCTACTATGCTCACGGCGACCCCAATCCCGTTGTCCGCGGAAACAGCAGAAAAATTTTGGAAGAAGCAGGAATCAAAGTCTATGAAGGCGTAGATGCTTGCATCCGCGCAGAAATTCCTGAAAGCTGGGACGATGAATGCGGTGGCTCGGAATGTACTGTTTTGGGATATGCAGCACAAAGTCATTGCGAGGAGCGGAGCGACGTGGCAATCCAAGCAGACTTTTCAAAAGAATCTGTCGCCGAAGGCAGTGCCGTTTTCCACGACATTGAACACTACTTTGAAGCCTACGACTACTTTGTCCGTAACAAGCGAACTTTTGTAGAAGTCAAGAGCGCCGTTACTGACGAAGGCTCCATGGGTTACGTTCTGCCCAATGGCTCCAACAAGCCCATGAAAATCACCGGGGATGGCGCCAACTACTGGAATCACGAACTTCGTGCCATGAGCGATGCCATCCTTGTTGGCGCAGGCACCGTCCTCGCAGATAATCCTGGTTTGGATGTTCGTCTGGTGCGTGGCAATAATCCCGTCAAGATCGTGTGGGCAGGCCATCATGAATTTACGGCAGGGGAGGTTTCCTCCTATCGCGTGTTTACCGGAGACGGTTCTGCAGAATCCGGTGTGATTCAAGCGTTGGTTTTCTCCTGTGTTCCTCAGCCGGCTATCCCCAATGCAGTTGTGCTGACCAAGTCCAATTTTGCAGATTGCTGGAACGAAATGCTGGACCATCTTTCTGCCTTGGGTATGCATCGCCTCATGGTGGAACCCGGCGTAGGCCTTGCCAAGCAGCTGTTTGAAAATGGTGGCTGGAACCGCTTGGATCTTTGGCGTTCCACCGATAATACCATTGATGATGCCCTTGCGTCTTTCATTGACGAAGGCATGGTTTCAAAAAGTCTTGATTTCCCTTCTATTCCTGAAAAGTTGGTGGCCAAGGAATCCTTTATGGCCGGCCCCGATGTACTGACCGTTTATTATCCTGCATAGGGCCCTATTTAGGTGAGTTAGATGAATCTAACTTTGAATGCTGGTCCGACCTAAAATCGGGCCTTTTTTGTGCATTTTCGCCACTTTGGCCCCAACGCGCACATTCGCCTTTTACTAAATTTGGCGCGTATGTTTACAGGTATTATTCAAAGTACTGGTACCATCCTCTCGCTTGAAAGCCGTGGGGATGCGCTTACCATGAAACTTTCTGCACCCGGTTTCTTTAAGGGCTGCAATTTGGGCGATAGTGTCGCAAACGACGGCGTGTGCCTTTCTATTGAAAGTTGCACCGACGATGAAGCTACATTCTGCCTGATGCACCAGACGGTGGAAAACACCTCCTTTAAGCAGGCTGAGCCGGGTAAATTGGTGAATTTGGAAAAGGCTTGCCGTGCGGATTCTTTTATGGGCGGACATTTTGTCATGGGCCATGTGGATACCTCGGTGAAGGTCATTGCTGTCGCAAACCGCGAAACTGGTGTTGAAGTGGATTTGGAACTCCCCAAGGACCTGCGCCGCTACGTGATTCGCCGCGGTTCTGTGTCCTTGAACGGTATTAGCCTTACGGTGGCTGAAAAGTTTGAGGATTCCATCCGCGTCTGCATTATTCCAGAAACTTTGGCCCGTACCAATTTGCGTAACTGGGTTCCCGGTACTATCGTGAATGTGGAAGTAGACATGCTTGGTAAGTACATCGAGAACTATTTGAAGGAGCGTGACCTTGCTTAATACGATTGAAGAAGCCCTTGAGGATTTCAAGGCTGGCAAGTTTTTGATTGTGGTGGATGATGAAGACCGCGAAAACGAAGGAGACTTTATCATTGCTGCAGAAAAGATTACACCGGAAAAGGTGAACTTCATGCTCCACGAAGGCCGCGGCGTCCTTTGCTGCCCGCTGCCCATCAACCGTTGTCATGAACTGAATTTGACCCGCCAGACTGCCGAAAACACTTCTATTCTCGGCACCCCGTTCACCATCATGGTGGATAAGATTGAAGGCTGCACCACCGGTGTTTCCGCCCATGACCGTGCGGCAACAATTCTTGCGCTCTCTGATCCTGCTTCCAAGCCCAGTGATTTTGGCCGCCCCGGCCATATTTCCCCGCTGTATGCCCAGGAAGAAGGCGTGCTCCGCCGTGCTGGCCATACCGAAGCTGCTGTGGACTTGGCAAAGCTTGCAGGACTTCGCCCCGCTGCCGCCCTCATTGAAATCATGAATGAAGACGGCACCATGGCCCGTATGCCCCAGTTGCAGGAAGTGGCCAAGAAGTTCGACCTGAAGATTATCTCTATCCACGACTTGATCGCCTACCGCCTGAAGACGGAAAAGCTGGTGCAGCGTGTGGCTGCTCCCAACGTTCCTACCAAGTACGGCGACTTCAAGGCCTACGCCTACCGCAGCACCACCGATGGTGTGGAACATGTGGCATGGGTGGCTGGTAACCCCGACTTTTCAAAGCCGGTCTATGTCCGCGTTCATAGTGAATGCTTGACTGGCGATATTTTTGGCAGCATGCGTTGCGATTGCGGCGAACAGCTGGCTGCCTCCATGAAGTTCATCGGTGAAAACGGTGGCGTGCTTCTGTACCTCCGTGGCCAGGAAGGTCGCGGTATCGGTCTTTGCAACAAGCTCCGCGCCTACGAACTTCAGGAAAAGGGTATGGATACCGTCGATGCAAACCTCCACCTTGGGTTCAAGCCTGATCTTCGCCAGTATGGTACCGGCGCACAGATCCTTGCAGACCTGGGTGTAAAGCAGATGCGTCTTTTGACCAACAATCCCAGCAAGATTAGCGGCATTTCCGCCTACGGCTTGGAAATTGTGGAACGCGTTCCTATCGAAATCAAACCCAACAAGATCAACCGCTATTACTTGCAGACCAAGAAAGACAAGATGGGCCACGACCTGAAGTTGGACGAGGCTTAAGGAAGGAATTATGAACGAACTGAAGAATTCTCTGAATGGTAACGGAATGAAGGTGGCTATCGCCGTCGCTCGTTTCAATGAAATCGTTACGGACAAGCTCTTGGAAGGTGCTGTCCGTCAGTTGACCACTCTCGGTGTTGCCGACAAGGACATCACCGTGGCTCATGTTCCGGGCGCTTTCGAACTTCCGGGCATCTGCCGCCGCTTCGTAGATTCCGGCAAGTATGACGCCGTGATGGCTCTTGGTGCTGTGATCCGTGGCGAAACCAGCCATTATGACGTTGTTGTAAACAACTCCACCGGTGGTATCGCAAATATTGCCGCTGAAGGCAAGGTTCCTATGATCCTCGGCATCCTGACCACTGACACTGTGGACCAGGCTATGAACCGTGCAGGCCTCAAGGCTGGCAACCTGGGTTGCAGCTGGGCTTCCACCGCTGTGGAAATGGCAAACCTCTACAAGCAGATCAAGAAGTAGTTCGCTCAGTCTCGTATAATAGCTCGCGACGCTTTATAAGATTTTAAGTAAAGAAAAACGCAATAACTGGAAAAATCGTTTTATGGCACAAATCAGTTATAGACCCGCACGCGTATTTGCAATGCAGTTGCTCTACGCTATGGAAATTACAGGACAGACCGTTGGTCAGGCTCTGCCGGGCGTTCTGGAAGCTCAGCCTCTTCAGGACAACCAGAAGAAGTACGGCATGAAGCTGGTGGACCTGGTTCAGGAACACAAGGCCGAACTGGAAGAATCCCTGAAGGCAAATTCTGTTCACTGGGAACTGGACCGCATTGCTCGTATTGACCGCCTTGTCCTTTTCATCGCAATGGTGGAATTGAGCTACATCCCGGAAATTCCCATGAAGGTGGCTATTACTGAAGCCGTGCAGATTGCTTCCAAGTTCAGCACCGATGGTTCTGATGGTTTTGTTAATGGTATCCTGGCAGGCTTTATGCAGAGCCGCGGCATGACTGCCCCCGAATCTAAGGAGAAGTAATCGTGTTGAAAGAAAAGTGGATGAAGCATGTCTTTGCAGGTATCTCCTGCTTTATCGCTCTTATTATCTACTGCCTCACCATGGCTCCTACCGTGAGCTTCTGGGACTGCGGTGAATTCGTTGCTTGCGCAAACACCCTCGGTATTCCTCATCCTCCTGGAACTCCGTTCTTCGTGTTCCTGGCTCGTGCGGTGATTGTTCTTCTTCCTTTTGTTGAAGAAATCGCAAAGCGCGTGAACTACATTTCCGTGATTAGCTCCGCAGCTACCGTTTATGTGACCGCACTTTTCGCATGGGAAATTCTGGCTATCGTGCTGGACTCCGCCAAGGAAAAGGGCGAAGGCATTGTGGAACGTCTCGCCGACAAGATTTCCGGCAAGACCCGCACCGTCGTTCTCGGTACCGCAGCTCTCGTTGCTGGCTTCCTCCTGACTTTCTCCGATACCTTCTGGTTCAACGCTGTTGAAGCTGAAGTGTACGGCATTGCCATGTTCATCTTGATGTTGGTCTCTTACCTCGGCCTCGTGTGGTACAAGCAGAAGGACGACGAAGATTCCAGCGACCGCATCTTGATTTTCATTTGCTACATCGCATTCCTCGGTGTTGGCGCCCACCTTTACACCATGCTTACTGTTCCTGCAGTATTCGTGTTGCTCCTGGTGGCTCAGCCGAAGAAAATCGTGGAACGCCTTCCTATCTGGATCACCGGTACACTCCTCTGCTCCGTGATCTACATGGTTTCCGCCTTTATCGAAATCTCCTTGGCTTGCGTAGTTGTTCTTGCGATCCTCGCTGTTGCTAAGCCGTTCAAGGCTGGCATGAACCGTAGCGTTCGCCTTTCCCTGGCCTTCGCATTCTTTGCCCTCATCGGCTACAGCACCCATCTTTACATTCCTATCCGCTCTGAACTGAACCCGACTATCGACGAAAACAACCCGGAAATCAACATCCGTGACGACCAGGGCAACTTGCAGTTGGGTAACCTCTTCAAGGCTGAAAACTGGGATGCCTTCAACGCATTTATCGAACGTAAGCAGTATGGTTCCGAAAGCATGATTAGCCGAGCTTTCTACCGTCGTTCCCGTACCGCTCACCAGTTCCTCAGCTTCCCGCATATGGGCTTCGGTGGCTACCAGATGGCTCAGTACCTGCCGTATAAGGTGGGCGAGGTGAACTACGCTAACGGCGTCTATACTTTCGATGCCGGCGACAACCAGCCGGTAGAACGTCTTGGCATCAAGTTCCCCACACAGATGAGCATGATGGGTGACAATACTGTCAAGCAGTTCCTGGTGTTCTTCATCTTTAACGGCCTCCTGATTCTGGTTTGCGTGTTCTGCTGGAAGCGCAACTCCAAGGTTGGCCTCTTCATGTCTGTTCTCTATGCCCTCTGCTCTCTCGGCTTGTTGTTCTACATCAACTTCGCCGACGGTACCCGCATGGAACAGCGTGACCACGACTACTGGGTAAGTGTCATGAGCCGTAACGTTCAGGATTTGAACGGCCGCGGTGCGGGCATTTCTGCTCTTCCGGATCCTAACGATCTTATTGACATGCGTCAGAATATTGAACATGCCAAGATCCGTCAGGAAATGTTGAAGGTCCGTGGTGCAGATGCTAGCGCTCTCGCTTCTATCCAGAAGGAAATCGAAGGCTACGAAAATACCACCGTTTGGCAGAACTGGCGTAAGATTGAAGCTGGCTTTGCTCAGGTTGGTCAGCGTGCCCCGTTCCCGGAACCTGTTCATTTGGAAGTCCGCGAACGTGACTACTTCTACACTCCGGCTTTCATTGTCATGAGCCTTATCTTCGGTGTTGGCGCAGGTATTCTTGTGTTCCTTACTGCAACCGGAACCATGGCTACTCTCGCAACTCCGTTGGCTGCAGCTCTGGTGCTCGTATCCTTTATGGTTCCCTGCATTTCCAACTACAAGGAACATGACCGTTCCGGCCTCTGGGTTCCTTGGGATTATGCTTACAACCTTTTGAACAGCTGCCGCCCCAACGCAATCCTCTTTACCAACGGCGATAACGATACCTTCCCGCTGTGGTTTGCACAGGAAGTTGCCGGCATCCGTAAGGACGTTCGCGTGGTGAACCTCTCCTTGGGTAACACCGACTGGTACATCAAGCAGATGCTTGAAAACGAACCTGTTCTCAAGCTCTCTTACGACAAGGCTGCCATCGACCGTGACATGGTTCTGGACAACAGCTCCGCAAACAATCCCAACCATCAGGTTTCTACCTGGGTGAAGAACGCAAACCGTTTGATGCCGCAGCTCAAGCAGCGCATCGACGCCATGGAGGGGCAGCAACTCTCCGCTGCAGATTCTGCAAAGCTTCTCCAGTTCAAGGTTCATTACCAGGTTTGGGATGCATTCACCGAATGGGCTCAGCGTACCCGCAGCTCCATGATGCTCACCCAGCATAAGCTGGTCATTGACCTCGCTCTCCAGAACATGGATCGTCCCATTGAAATTTCCACCACCGTCGGTACTTCCAACTTCATGGGTCTTGAAAAGTACATGGTCCAGGAAGGTATGGTGTACAACTTCGTGAAGGGTGACCTCACTCCTCGTCGTAACGACTTCGATGCAGCCTACACCGCAAACTTGATTGACTCCGTCTACAAGTTCCGTGGCCTTGGCGATGGCACCGCATACATCAACGACGAAACCGAACGTTTGCTTTCCAGCTACATTTCTCTGTACCTGCAGATTTCCTTCAACGCTCGCGACCAGATCGAAAGCCTCCGCAGCACTCATCCGTTCACCGCAGAACTCAAGGCTAAGGTGGATAGCTTGGGCCAGTCCGCTGGCAAGTACCTGGAAATGGGTATGAAGCAGTTCCCGAAGGAATGGCGTAACTACTGGGCTGCCGCATTCGTCTACCAGGCTGCCGGTATGAAGAAGGAAGCAATGGATGCTGCAACTCGCGGCCTCCAGAATGTTCCTGCCTTCGAAGAAGGTGGCATTGCACGTTTGAATATGGCTGTCCGTCAGATCGAAATGATGTCTGATGAACCGCTGAAGGTCGAAGAACCCGCTCCCGCAGTAGAAGCCAAGGCAGAAGATTCCGCCAAGGCTGATGAACCTGCTGTGGAAGAACCCGTTTTTGACGCTGTAAACTAATTCGAGGTTTCGAATGGATTTAAGTATGGTCATTCCGGTCAAGGAAGAAAGCGAAAATCTTCCTGACCTTCTGAAAGAAATCGCCAACGCGATTGATCCTACGGGATATGAGTACGAAGTCATCATTATCGATGACGGAAGCCGCGACAACACTTGGGAAGTAATTGAAAACCTTTCCAAGGAATACGCTTTCCTCAAGGCTTACCGCTTCCAGTTCAACTGCGGTAAGGCTGCCGGCCTCGCTTTCGGTTTCTCCAAGGCTTCCGGCAAGTACGTTGCTACTCTGGATGGCGACCTGCAGGATGATCCTCTGGAAATTCCCAAGATGATCAAGATTCTTGAAGACGGTTACGACCTGGTTTCCGGCTGGAAGATCCGCCGCTTAGATCCCTGGCACAAGACTTGGCCCTCCAAGTTGTTCAACCTCACTGTTTCTGCAGTGTGTGGCCAGCGTCTTCACGACTTCAACTGCGGTATCAAGGCTTACCGCAGTTCCGTGGTCCGCTTCATTCACCTTTATGGCGATTTCCATCGCTTTATCCCGGTGATGGCCAAGTGGCAGGGCTTCCGCATTACCGAAATGCCGGTGGCCCACCGCGCCCGCGTCCATGGCGTTTCCAAGTACGGAGTTTCCCGCCTGGTTTCCGGCTTCCTGGACTTGCTCTCCCTTTTGTTCCTTCGTAGCTTTGCCGCAAAGCCCCTGCATTTCTTCGGCTTGCTGGGTCTCATCTTTGTGATGGTAGGCCTGGGCGTTAGTGGCTACTTCGGTTATGAATGGATTCAGACTGGCGCTCTCCACGTGCGTCCGCTGCTCCTTGCCGGTGGATTCTCCCTGGTGATGGGCGTGCAGTTCTTCTCCCTGGGCCTGCTTGGGGAAATGATGAACGGCAACAAGACCCAGACTTATCCGGTTGCGGAAACCATAAGGGACTAAAATCGTAAAGAAGATTCGCTTTCTAAATCGTTGTTTTGTAAATTGTCTTTGTAATTTGGAAGTTAGGATTAAGGATTTTATATGGCATACCCTAAGAGCTTAGTTATCGTACCGACCTATAATGAGAAGGAAAATATCCTGCTCATTATGTCTGCTATTCTGGAACAGAACGACTGTCTGGAAGTTTTGGTTGTGGACGACGGTTCTCCGGATGGAACCGGCGACTTGGTGGAGGCAGAAGCCCAGAAGAATCCTCGAATCCATTTGATCCGCCGCAAGGGCAAGATGGGCCTCGGTACTGCATATGTTACCGGTTTTAAGTGGGCCCTGGAACGTGACTATGAACGCGTGTTCGAAATGGACGCCGACTTCAGCCACTCTCCCTCAGACTTGAACCGCTTCCTGGAAGCTGCAGAAAACGGTGCAGATCTTGTTCTGGGTAGCCGTTACAAGCACAACCGCATTAGCGTGGTGAACTGGGACCTGAAGCGTTTGATCTTGAGCTACGGCGCCAACGTTTACACCCGTATGGTGACCCGCCTTCCCGTAAGTGATGCAACGGGCGGCTTTAAGTGTTACTGCCGCAGTGCATTGGAAGCGTTGGATCTTGACAAGATGAAGAGCGATGGCTACTGCTTCCAGATTGAAACCACATTCAAGGTTTGGAAGAAGGGCCTTACCGTGAAGGAAATTCCTATTATCTTTACGGACCGTACCCGCGGTACCTCCAAGATGAGCGGTGGCATTATTTCCGAGGCATTCTTCCTGGTTCTTAAACTCCGCCTGGGTTTGGCATAGTCTTTAAGGGACCGTTGTCATGGCAGTAGATTATTCCTGTTCCGTCATTATTGTCGCATATAATTCCTGCGACTTTATTCCCGCATGCCTAAAGTCTATTCGAGACGCCAGCGAGGGAATTGACACTCAGGTTATTGTTCTGGATAACGGTTCTGCAGAACCTATTACTCCCGAGATCAAGGCTTACTTCCCGGAAGTGGTCTGGATTGACTCCAAGGAAAATCTGGGCTTTGGCAAGGGTTGCAACCTTGCCGTAAAATCAGCTACCAAGCCCTACCTGTTCTTTGTGAATCCCGATACCTTGGTATCCAGGGATTCCCTGCGCAAGGTTCTTGAATTTGTTCAGGAACGTCCGGAAACGGGTTTGGCAGGCTGCCGCATCCTGAATGAAGATGGCTCCCTGCAGTTGGCTTGCCGCCGTTCTTTCCCCACCACGTTCTCTGCAATTTCCAAGACGGTGGGGTTGGCAGCCTTGTTCCCCAAGAGCAAGCTGTTTGCCTCCTACAACATGACCTACGCCGACCCCGAGGAGGTTACGGAAGTGGATGCCATCAGTGGTTCCTTCTTCTGCATGCGTAGCGAACTGTACCGCGAATTGAATGGCTTTGATGAAGACTTCTTCATGTACGGTGAAGACCTGGATCTTTGCTTCCGTGCAAAGGTGGCTGGATTTAAGAACTACTACACTCCGTCTACAAACATCCTCCATTTCAAGGGTCAGAGCTGCAAGACCCGCCGCTGGAAGTCCTATGTGGATTTCTACAAGGCCATGATTATTTTCGTGAAGAAGCATAAGGACCTTTACTTTGTTCCCTCGTTCTTGGTGACTCTGGGTATTCTGTTTGCTGCGTTCGTGGGAATGTTTACCCGCCTGATTCCAAAGTTCTGGAAGATTTTCCTGGACTTGGGCGTGGTGGCCCTGTGGGCTCTGATTGCTTTTTGTTCAGAACATGAAGTTGTGCTGGATTATGCGTGTTTTGACGATGGGACCCATAGCTGTCCGGAACCTGTCTCTGCGCTTTTACAGCATTCCATATTTGATGGCAGGTTGTTTGAAAACTGGTGGCTTGTAGCTATAGTGGCCATAGTCAATATTGTTTTCCTGACTTTCCGTGGGGAATATGCTAGTGGCAGTCTTAAGGGGGATCGTTTTATCCGTCACCTTTTGCCGTTGAACTTGCTTTCCGTGGGTTGTTATATTGGATACCGCCTTGTTACGCAGCTGCCTCAGACATTTGCTGGTTTTCAGGATCCCATGATGGCTTATGACGAACCCTGGGCGATTATCGTTGGTGTTTCCATTCTGTTCATCCCCTTGGCTCTCAAGGCCTGGCGACGTGTGGCATTTTGGATAAACTATTTCTACAGAATTTTTGCCAAAAAACGTCATCGCTCCATTTTGCTGGGCGGTTCCGAAGATTCTCTGGACAGCTGGTTTGACCGTTACAATGTGATTCCGGGTATCGAAATTCTCGGCTGCGTCTCTAACGACAAGACTAAAATTACTGACAAAAATCGTCAGCATGTTCTTGGATCCCTGTCTGAAATGGAATCCATTTGTAATCGTACCGGCTGCCGCGAACTTCTGGTGGTGTCCAATTCCTCCGGATTCCGCGAAAATTACGACATTAAATGGCTTGAAAACCTGGGTTTACGTGTGTTCCTGCTCATAGGAAACGGCTCAAATGGCGATTATGCCCTTGTAAACCTGAAATACTTGCGTTAATTACAATTTTCTTTCAAAAATAGAGTTATCTTTTACATAAGTATATGCTATAAAGGGACTTATGTTAGACTCTAAACTTTTGGATATTCTTTGCTGCCCCGAAACCAGGGGTGCTCTTAAGGTGGCTTCTGCAGAACGTTTGGCTGCACTGAACAGTGCTATTGCTGCAGGTTCTCTTAAAAATGTTGCTGGTGAATCTATTTCTGAAACCTTGACCGAAGCTTTGGAAACGGTCGATGGTTCTAGAGTCTATCCTGTTCGCGAAGGAATTCCTGTCCTTTTGGCTGACGAAGCTATTCTGCTCTAATAGAGGTGATTTGTTATGGTCACATTGGAAACTCTTAAGAAGTCCGTAGGCAAGAAAAACAGCAATTCCAAGATTTTTGCTTGGCTTGCTGATTTGGAACGTGCCGCCGGTGATCTGGATACCGCACTTAATCGTATCGATGGGGGATTGACCCTTTATTCGAACGACGTGGCAGCAATGATTGTCCGCGCCAAGATCCTCTTCCAGAAGGAAGACTTTGAAGGCTGCGTGCAGCAGTGCGACAAGATTCTCGTGAAGGATCCCTTCAATCTGGCAGCCCAGAAGATTATGGGCGACGCCTACGACAAGTTGGGCAATGTTGCAGAACGTAACCTCTGCTACCGTCGCTACCACGACATGGACCCGCTGAACAACTTCTGGAAGGACGAATACGATGTTATTCCGGATGCTGCTCTCAGTGCCGCCATGGGTGGTCTTGCCGAAGACGCCTTCAATATGCCGGGTGGCGATGATGAGTCCCTGGACTTCAACCTGGGTGAATCCGACGGCATGTTCGACAAGAGCGCCGAAACTGCTCCGGCCGATGTGGCCGCACCTGCTGAAGAATCCGCAGGTGGTATGGGCTCTGTCTTTGAAAAGTCCAACGATTCTTTTGACCTGTCCCTGGACGATAGTCCCGAAGAATCCCTTGGTGCTACTGCCGACGCTGACGTTTCCCTTGATGAACCGGCTCCCGCAGCATCTCCCTTTGGTGGCTTCAATCTTAATGAAGAAGATGAAGCTCCTGCAGAAGATGATCCGTTTGCAGCTCTGGCCGCAATGCTTCCCAATGGCGATGCTTCTGACGATTCCGCTGTGGAAGACCTTTCCGCTTCCCTGGAATCCGTGATGCAGTCCATCGAATCTGGTGAACCTGCTAACGCTGAAGAATTCCCGGTGGATGAAAACATCTCCGGTAACGATGTGAATTCCGCCCTGGCTGACATGTTCGGCTTGGATGATGATCTTGAAGTTGAAGAAGCTCCCGCAGCTCCTGCTCAGCAGGTTGTCCTTGATGAAGAGGCTGAAGCAAACGCATCCAGCATCTTCGGTAAGCCTGCCGCAGAAGACAAGCCCATGAGCGTGGACAATGCATTCAACAGCATCTTCGGTGAAGACGAACTCCCGGAAGAACTGCCGCAGAATACCGCAAAGCCTGAACCGGCAGTGGAAGAACCCGCTGAAGAAATTGCATCCGCAGCTTCCGCTTTGGATGAAGACAAGCCCACTACAGTGGACAATGCTTTCAATGACATCTTTGGTGAAGACGAACTTCCCGAAGAAAAGCCTCAGCCTGCTGCTGGCGAATGGTCTCCGGAACCCGCTGCTGAAACTGTTGAAGAATCTGCTGAACCTGCCGCGGAAGAAGTTGAAGAAGACGCCTTCGGTGGTGGTCTGTTCGAAAAGTCCGCAGAAGACAAGCCCACGACTGTTGATAACGCTTTTGATAGCATCTTTGGTGAAGATGAACTTCCTGAAGAACTGCCTGCAGAAAAGTCCTCTGCCGAGGCAGTGTTTGGTAGCGGCTTGTTTGAAAAGTCCGCTGGCGCAGACATCTTTGAAAAGTCTTTCGCCGCTGCATCTGAAGCTCTCGGCTTGACTGAACCTGCCGAAGAACCTGCTGCAGAAGAAACTCTTGAATTGCCGACGGACGATTTCGTATTGGACGACCCCGCAGCTGAAACCGCTGAAGTTGCAACCGAAGAAACTGCAGCTCCTGCAGAAGAATCTACTGTTTCCGCAGAAGAGTCCGCAATTTCTGCGGATGATTTCCTGAACTCTTTCGGCGCATTGAATCTTGATGAAGACAAGCCGGCAGAAGACTTGGCTGTTGAAGACGTTGCAGCTCCTGCTGCAGAACCTGCCGCAGAATGGTCCGTTGACGCAGCTCTTGCTGCAGAACTCGCTCCCGAAGAAGAAAAGTCTGAAGTCGCTGATGCCTTCGGTAGCATCTTCGGTGATGATGATGATCTTCCTGAAGAAAAGCCTGCTGAAGAACTTGCCGCAGAAGAAGCTTCCTCTGATCCTGCAGATACCTTCGGTACCTTGAGCTTTGGCGATGACAAGGCTTCTGAAGAAATGACCGCAACTCTTGATGACGTTGCCGCACCTGCAGAAGAAAAGTCTGAAGTTGCCGACGCCTTCGGTAGCATCTTCGGTGATGATGATGACCTTCCCGAAGAAAAGCCCGCAGAACCTGTGGCTGAAGTAGAAACTCCTGCTGAACCGATGATCGCTTCTCCCATGGATTTCGTTCTGGACGACGAACCTGCCGTGGCAGAACCTTCCGCAGAAGAAACCGCTTCTGAAGAAGCTCCTGCAGAAGAAAAGCTTGAAGTGGATAGCGCATTCTCTTCCATCTTCGGTGACGATGATGATCTTCCTGTTGAAGACGCTGCAGAACCTGCCGCTGAACCAGTTGACGATAGAACCTTGGCTGAAAAGGTGGACTCCGCAGAATCTGAATTGGAAATGCCTTCTGCTGAAGCTCAGCCTGCAACTGAAGACCTTGCCCAGGAAATGGGTGGTGCATTCGCTTCCATGTTCGGCAATGATGATGATCTTGACTTGCCGGATAGCAAGGCCTCTGCAGTAAAGGATTCTGAATCTACCGGTGCCGCTGTTGAAGAAATTGCAGCAACCGTTGGTAGCGACGAAGCAAAGTCCGATTTGGACAAGTCCTTTGATTCCCTCTTCGGTGGTGACGATAGTCTGGACTTCGGCTCTGAAAAGCCGGCCGCTGCTAAGGCCGCTCCCAGCGAATTGAACTCCTTGGAAACTGAAGTCTCCGGCGCATTCAAGGGTCTCTTCGATATGGAAGATGATTCTCTTGAAGAATCCATGCCCTCCAACAAGGGTGTTGATTTCCTCATGTCCGGTGATTCCGACGACGAAGTTTCCGCAAGCCTCATCAACAATCCGGATGCACCTCTTGACCGTGGCGCACACGAATTGGACGACAGCCTGAACACCCGTACCTTGGCTGAAATCTATTTTGACCAGGGTCTCTATGGAAAGGCTCTCGACATTTATGCAGACCTTGCCCAGAAGGAACCGGACAACGCTGAAATTGCAGCACGTCTCGATGAAATCGAAAAGATTTACCGCACCAAGTTTGGAGGTAACGCTTAATGGCTGAACAGCAGGCTCCGCAGACTCTCCGCATCGAACAGCTCCTTCGCGAAATGGTGAATCGCAAGGCTTCCGACTTGCATCTTCGTATCGGTGTTCCGCCGGTTTACCGTATCAACGGTTCCTTGGAACGTCCGATTCCTGTTCGTATTGACGCTTCCATGATGGACTCCTTCCTGGACGATATCATGAACCGCGACCAGAAACTGCGTTTTGAACAAAATAAGGAATGCGACTTTGCAGTGGGTGCCCGTGATATGGGTCGTTTCCGTGTGAACGTTTTCCGTCAGCGCGGTACCATCGCTATCGTTATCCGTCATATCAAGGCTAGGATTCCCGCTTTCGAAGAATTGCATTTGCCGGATGTTATCCGCAAGCTGGCCTTGACTCGCCGCGGTCTCGTTCTCGTTACTGGTACAACTGGTTCTGGTAAGTCCACCACTTTGGCTTCTATGCTGGATTACATCAACCAGCAGGAATCGGTGAACATCATTACCGTTGAAGACCCGATCGAATATTTGTACAAGGATAACAAGGCCATTATTTCCCAGCGTGAAATTGGCGTGGATACCTTGTCCTATGCAAACGCATTGCGTGCCGCTCTCCGTCAGGATCCGGACGTTTTGCTGGTGGGTGAAATTCGTGACTTGGAAACCATGCAGATCGCCATGACTGCTGCCGATACCGGCCATATGGTGTTTGCAACCATCCATACCACCAACGCTACCGAAACTATTCACCGTGTGCTTTCCATGTACCCGCCGCACCAGCACGAAGAAATTCGTCTGCTGTTGGCCGAAGTTCTGGCTGGCATTATTTCCCTCCGCTTGCTTCCTACCAAGGATGGCGCAGGTCGTGTTCCTGCCGCAGAAATCCTGGTGAATACTGGTGCAATCAAGGAATACATCCAGGACAAGGACAAGATCGACATGGTGGAACAGGCTGTTGCTGAAGGCCACATGCAGTATGGTTCACAGACCTTCGACCAGGCTCTGCTGGAACTTTACCAGACCGATCAGATTACCTTGGAAACAGCCATGAATGCAGCAACCAACCCGGATGACTTCGACCTTAAGGTCCGCGGTATTTCCGGCACCTCTGAACGTAGCTGGATGTAATTTTCTTTTCGCTGGCGGGTTGGTGTTAAACCTTTGCCTGCGTCGACTTGAAAATTTCAAAGCATTGAAAAAGGCTCCCCGACGAATCGGGGAACCTTTTTTTGTTGGGGTTAGGAGGATCGATGAAAGATTTTTTTTTCAGCCTAGTTGTTGTAGTACACTATGAGACCATTGGGGAATGTGGTGCTCTTGGCGTAGCTATTGATGTTGCTTACGGCTGATGGCTGGCTGGTTGCCTGCACATAACTGCCGGAAGTGGTGGGCTTGAATGCGATGTTGGCATTACCGTAGTAACCGTTGGTGTTGAAGCTTACGTTGTAGCTGGTGCCTGCCTCGGACTTGCTTTTGCTGAAGCCGAGAAGTGTCTTTGTGGTGAGTGTTGCTGTGCCGTCAGAGTCGAAGGAACCGCCCATGCCGCCGCTGATCTGGCATTCCACCACAACGACGCCGCCGGAAATGGTCAGTTCGCCGTTGGAGTCGATGCCGTCGGTATCACCGGAACCTGTCTTTACGTAGTGTACGCCACCGGTTACAGTAAGATGTCCGCTGGAACTGCCCATGCCTCCCATGCCTCCCATGCCTCCGCCGAATCCACCGGGACGATTGCCCCAGTTGTTGCCGCCGGTCTGGGTGCTGTTTCCGGAACCGTCGTTTCCTCCTGCTGCATTCCACCCGTCGTCAGAGCCGTAGACGTCTGTTACGCCACCGCTGATGGTGATGTACCAGGCTTCAAGGCCTTCGTAGGAGTCCTTCACATAGACGGTACCGTTTGTGATGCGTAGGGTGGAGTCTGCATGGACACCGTCATTTTTCTTTGCAGTAATCGTTGTAAATCCGCCGTTGAAGTCGATATTCAAATTGCTGTGGACACCGTCGTCGCCGGAAGTTACCGTGTTTTCACCGCCGTTGATGTAGACGCGGTTCTCGGAAACGATGCCTTTTCCTGTGGAATTCACCTTGATGGAAGGGACGCTTACGCTGTCGGAAATCATCACATAGTTGAAGGCCTGAATGCCGTCCTCACCAGCCTTGGTGATGTTGATTGTTCCGCCCTTGATGCTTACGATGCCCTTGCCTTCGGTAATAGTGGTATCGTTTTCGTTTACGGTGCATTCATCGCTCTTGATGCCGTCGCCGGAAGTGGCTGTGATGGTGATGTTGCCTTTTTCAATATCTACGAGGCCCTTGCCCTTGATGCCGTTGTTCTTGGCGGTGACATTGATGGTGGTTTCGCCACGGAAACGGAGATCGTTGGAGCTCTGGATTCCGTTATTGTAGTTGCCGGTGACGTTCAAGGTGCCGGTTCCCTTGAAGGTCATGTCGTCCTTGGAGTAGATGGCTGCGTTTGTGGTGTCTGTCTTGGTAACGCCGCTGTTATTGACGTAAGTGTGTGCCTTAGTGCGGGTGCTTCCGTCGCTTAGGGTGTTGACGGTTTCACTTTTTGCAACCACGAAAGTCTTGCTTGCCATCTGAACGTAGATGGGGGCGTCGGCGGTATTTTCCAACGTGAGACCGCGGAGGTTCAGATAAACGCCAGAATCAGCCTTGGGGGAGTAAACGCGGATTTGTGCGTCGGCGCCCTTGTAGCTTCCGCTGAAATCGTATTCGCCGGCACAGGTAATGACCACTTCGCCGCCGTTTACGGTAACGCAACCGTTGTCACTTGCAACGCTAGCGCCTGCGGTAGAATAGGTAATGACAGGATTGTTTCCGTTGGAAACGTGTTCTTCATCTTCCGGGGTAATTGTGCCGACACTGTTGCCTCCGTTGGGCGGGACAATGCCTGCGCTGCTAGACTCGGGAGTCAAAATGCCTGTAGAACTAGAGGAAGCAGCACCGGGGCCGAGAATACCTGGGCCGGAAATTCCTGCTACGCTGCTGGAACTGATGTCCAGACCTGGATTTCCTATGTTCGGATCGCCAGGACCAATTGCAGGATTTTGATTTTCAATTTCAGAAATTTCGGGGGTGGAAGGATTGCCTTCGTCGGAACATGCTGCCAAAAGCCCGAAGGACAAGGATACTAAAGCTGTTACACTTGTGCGTGTAAACTTGATATTCTTAAAGTTCATTTTTTTCCCTTTTTTACACCTGTAAAACACTCTTGTTTTTCAAATTAGCTTGGCTATTATTGAAAAAAAAGTGTCTGTCCACGTTTTTTTTGGTGGACTGTCGTGTAAAAATTGTGTTATTCTCTGAAATGGAACGTTTCTCCCCAAAAAACATAGCTCTTGCGCAGTTCCTAGAAACAACATTGAAACTCTCCTTGAAAAAAACTATTTTTGGAAAAAAACGATTCTTGAAAAATCAAACATTATGAAAACACAGATTTTAAAGCCCGTAGTGGGCCTTTTTGTCGCCCTTTTTACGACTGTGGCTTTTGCCGCTTCCCCTGTTCTGGGTCCGGAAAACGTCCGTAACCTACGCCTTCTTGAAACATCTCCGATGCTTTTTGAAATGCATCGTGTAACCACGGGGAACGAACGCCAGTTCTTTGCCTATCCTCGCCGCGATACGACGT
This sequence comes from Fibrobacter sp., assembly GCA_024399015.1. Lineage (GTDB taxonomy): Bacteria > Fibrobacterota > Fibrobacteria > Fibrobacterales > Fibrobacteraceae > Fibrobacter. Next base: position 22,275 of record JAKSIC010000010.1, on the reverse strand, counting down.
TCCGCAAGAATTTCCTCAAGACCGAAAACAATGCCCTGCTTGGTTATGACAACGTGTACGGCAGTTACGTCAATGGCCGTGTTGCCGATACCTTGACCAAGATGCCCAAGGTCGCGCTTGCAGTTTCTCTTGTTGGCGGCATGGATTACCGTGGGGGAGAAACCTTGAAGGATACCATTTGGCCCAGCATCGATGGCGGTATCTATATTCGTGGCTTTGCTGATTCTGTGGACTTCGTTTTGGATGCCCGCATTTATGACGAAGGCCATTCTGCAAAATATCCCAAGAGTTTCGATGGCGAGTTCCTTGAAATCCAGAGGGCAGAAAACAACTCTGGTGTTGAATACACCAGCTTCGCCCGCTACAGAACTCACTTCGGAATCAACTACAATTGGCTTCGCCTGGACTTTGGCCGTGACGTGATGCACTGGGGCCCGGGTTACTACAACAACCTGACCTTGAACCAGTTCGCCTTGCCTTATAACATGCTTTCCTTGGACATGTATTTTGGTCCCCTCCATGTCATGAGTTTTTACGGAGATCTCCGCATTGCGTCCCATAGCATGAGCGACATGAACTTGAAGGAAAGAAATCTTTTTGGACACCGTTATGAACTTGCTGTTGGCAATGCGACTTTCGGCATCAGCGAACTTCAGGTCCTCTACGATGAAATGAAGCCTTGGCTCTTTGTTCCCACGGCTCCGCTGTTTATGGAAAAGGGTAACTATTCCGAGAATGCCAACAATGGTTCTCTTTCCTTGGATTTCAACTATCGTCTCTTCAATAGCGTGCGTGTGTACACGGAATTCTTTTTGGATGATATGGAAAGCCCTGTCAGCTTGATCAAGAATGATAACATCGAGGCTAAGTGGGCTTGGATGGCTGGCTTGCAGGCTGCCCATAACTTTGATATCAAGGGCCACCTTTTGGAAACAGGTACCATTGCAGAATACGCGAGAATCGAACCCTATGTCTACGGCCATTTTCATCAGTACACCGCTCAGTTGGCACACTTGGGCCGCCCTATCGGAAACCAGAACGGTCCCAACAGCCAGACTATTGATTGGACTGTTTATGCTCGCCTTGACAAGCATATTTTTGCTGCGGTTCGCAACACTTGGTTCTGGAAGGGCTCGGATTATGGCAGTGCTGTAAACGATACTACGCCGACAACAAACCATATGAATCTTCCCAAGGAATTTATCAAGGATGCCAAGATGCAGTATTCCTTGACGCCTTCTATCAGTTATGAAGGTCAGTATGTCAGCTATATGGGCGAGTTCACCTTCTTTGACGACAAGAAGGTTTATGTCCGCGCTGGATTTAAGTGGTAACTAGGAAACCTTGTTCCTCGAACCTCAAACCTCGAACCTCGAGCCTAATTATGTACAAACCAGAACTTCTTGCTCCCGCTGGTGATCTTACCCGAATGAAGTATGCCTTTGCATACGGCGCCGATGCTGTTTATGCAGGCCAGCCGGCATTCTCTCTTCGCGCTCGTGAAAACGGTTTTAAGAACCTGAACGATCTTGCCGAAGGTATTGCCTACGCCCACAAGCTTGGTAAGAAATTCTACCTCACCAGTAACGTGATTGCCCGTAACACTAAGGTGGAAGCTTTCCAGAAGGCTTTGCTTGAAGCTATCGACTTGGGCCCAGATGCGTTGATTGTTGCCGACGCCGGCGTCATTGGCTGGCTCCGTCAGGTGCGGCCCAACGTTGAAGTCCACGTTTCTGTACAAGCTAACACCACAAACTTTTTGACAGCAAAGTTCTGGCACGACCTGGGCTGCACCCGCGTTATTTTGAGCCGCGAACTGCGCCTGCCCGAAGTTCTTGAAATCAAGGAACGTAACCCGGGCTTGGAACTGGAAGTGTTTGTTCATGGTGCAGTCTGCATGTCCATGTCCGGCCGCTGCATGCTTTCCAACTGGGTGACCCACCGCGATGCAAACCAGGGCGCCTGCGACAATTCCTGCCGTATGCCGTACCGCCTGTACGCCAACGAAGGCCCGCAGGTGGAAGACTATAAGGAACACGAGGGTAACTTCACCTTGCAGCGTACCGACCGTCCGGAACTGGATCCCATCGCTCTTGACGAAGACACTTGGGGAACCTACTTCATGAGCAGCCGCGACCTTTGCGCTTTGGAAGTTATTCCGGAATTGCTGAAGGCAAAGCTTGAATCCTTCAAGATTGAAGGCCGTACCAAGTCCGTCTACTATCTGAGTCAGGTGGTCCATACCTACCGCATGGCTATTGACGCCTGCATGGCGCAGGCTGCAGCAGGGGAGGAAATGTCCATTCCCGAGGAGAGCCGCCGTTCCCTTTCCTTCCTGGATGGTCGTGGCTTTATGTCCGGCTTCATGAAGGGTCCGCTCCCGCAGAACTACGAATCCACCCACACCGCTGCCGAAGGCGGTTGCGTTGCTGCCCAGATTCTAGACTACGACGAAGCCACTCATTCCTTCCGCGTAAACGTGAAGAATCCCTTCACCATGGACGATTCCCTGGAATTGATGCTTCCTGAAGGTATGACACCGTGTGACGTTGTTTCTATGAATGATTTCCGCGGTAGTGCAGTGGATAGACTGAATCCGGGTACCGAAGGCCGTGTTTTCTTATCCAAAAATATTACAATAAACACACAAAGTGCTGAATTTGGCTTTTTTGTAAGGAAAAACGCCCAAAATCCGTAGTTTTTACTTAATTTTGAACTATGGCAGCCGACGAAGCTACAAAGAAACAGAGTGAACTGGAACTTTATCAGATTGATGATGAAGCTATCATTCCGTTCTTCGAGAATCACCTCGAAGATCTTAGAAAGTTCATTCAGGATCGCCAGTCTCATCACCTCTCTTTGCTGGAGGTCCTGAAGCAGTTCATCCGCACCTATCGCCTGCCTTTCAACATGCAGCGCTACATGGCGGTTCAGACAACCTATATCCGTCAGACCCTCCAGGAAAAGATGCAGGACCGTCAGATGGCGGTGAGCCGTTGGATCCAGGAAAACGCCAGCCGTCACCGCAGCCGTATGATCCAGCTCCAGTGCCTTTATCTCGATCGTATCAAGGAACGCCTCCTTCCCGAAATCGAGAAAATGCTGGACCAGAAACTGGACCAAAAACTGAATGAACTCCAGGAAAAACAGACTAAGTTGTAACTAATTGATTTTCAACGACTTATATAAAAAAGTGCTTAAATTCGTCTAAAAAGGGCGATTTTTTTTGTTTATAAGAATTTCGCAAGTTTTCCGACGTCAAAAAATTACCCGTTTTTTTGTCAACCCATGGTTCAAAATTTTTCCGTTGATAAGTTGTGGAATTCATAGGGATGCTTGTTTGGTTCCATAGTTACTAAATGCGTGAGTAACTGTATAGTTGGGGACACAAAATGGGAATAAAAAATATTTGCCGTTTTTAGCCTAAAAACCACGATTAAAAAGTTTTTTCAAAAAAAAGGGCCTCTTTCGGGAGGCTTTACTTAACTTTTGCATTGTCTTTTTTCTCATTTCTACTATCTGGGTGTTCGTGTCGAATACGGTTTCTATATTAGATGTAGTAACTTCACCGTGGGAGTCGGTGTTGTCACTCGTACGTGCCGAATGTAACGACTATTTTGGCCTTACCATTCTTGATGCGGTAGGGTTCGAAGGTTTTTGCGACGGCTACGCCTTGCTTACTGTTCCTGATGAATTGCGTCAGAACTGGGTTAATGCTCATTATGGCGCCATTTTGCGCAAATCCTTTGCTTCTGTCTTTGGTTCTGATTTCAAGGATTACAAGATTCGCCAGACGGCGCAGTCCGATGTTCCTGAAATGAAGCTTTCTGCGCCTGTTGCCCCTGCGCTTCCGCCCATTGCCCGCGTAAAGCCCAAGGCTCGTGTTGCTGCAAAGCCTAGACTCAAATTGTACGCTGGCTATACCTTCGAAAAGTTCATCGAAGGTGACTGCAATTCCACAGCCCTTAGGGCCTGCAAGTCCGTTGCCGAGAATCCGGGCGATCCGTCTTTGAATCCGCTGTTCGTGTATGGCAATTCCGGCTTGGGCAAGACCCATTTGCTGCAGGCTATTGCCGCTCGTATGCAGAAGAGCAAGCCCCAGACCAACGTGGTTTATTGCCACGCCTACGATTTCTTGCGCGACGCTACCGCCATGGCTAAGGCTCTCAAGTTCAAGACCGGTAATGTTCGCGAACTTGCCCAGGCTTTCCAGGACAAGTACGAAAACTGCGATATTCTTTTGTTGGACGACGTTCAGCTTATTGAACGCGGTATTACCACTCAGGAACGTTTGGCCATCCTTATCCGTCATCTCCGTGATCACGGTAAGCAGGTGGTGATTTCCTGCGACCGTCATCCGTCCAAGTTTACCCGCGCTGTAGACGAAGCTGATTTCAAGTCCAAGGTGAGCGCAGGCGTTCCCTGCATTTCTTCCAAGTTGCTGGCTCCGCTGGATTCCTGCGTGGCTGTGGGCTTGGATGAACCGGACCTCAACACCAGAATGCGCTTGATTCAGCAGAAGTCCGAAAAGATTCCTTTCGTGGACCGCGATCGTGAAGAAATCTGCCGATTCCTCTCCATTCCGCCCCGCCAGAACTTCCGTGTTCTTGAAGGCCTTTTGGTGACTCTCGGTGCAATGAACGATCTCTGTCAGCAGAATCTTGACTTGCAGACTGTTAAGCGTTTGCTGAGCACAAACGAGACTTCTAGCGTCGGTGAAATTACTCCTAAGAGCATTTCCGAAGTTGTTGCTGCAGAATTCGGTGTGGACATGGTTGTTCTCGCTAGCAAGCGTCAGGATGCAAAGGCATCTCTGCCTCGTAAGGTCGCCATGTACCTCTGCCGTGAAATGACAACTGAATCCCTGCAGAACGTTGGAGCAATGTTCAATCGCGATTACGCCACAGTTATCGCCGCCATTCGGTCTATCAAAAAGCAAATGGATGAGGACGAAAGCCTTTTGCAAAAGGTCCAAGATATCCAGTATTTGCTGGAAGCCTAGCAATGCTTGCTTTGGTGACTGGAGGTGCCGGCGTCGTAGGGAAGGCGCTGTGCCGGGAGCTTCTGCAACGCGGTGTGTGTGTGCGCGTTCTTACGCTTCCGGGCGATACTCTGGTGAATGCTTTGCCGAAGGAAGTCCAGGTCTTCTACGGCGACGTTACAAAGCCCGAAACTTTGGTAGAGGCTTTTCGTGGCGTAGATCTGGTCTATCATCTGGCTGCAATTCTTCTTTCTACTAAGAAAGGTTCTTTTGACAGAATCAATGCTGGCGGTACCCGTAATGTGGTTGATGCCGCCATCGCTGCAGGCGTAAAGCGCCTGCTTTATGTTTCCAGCATTTCCGTGACCTACCCGGTGCTTACGGAGTACGGTCAGAGTAAACTGAAGAGCGAATCCATCGTGAAGGAAGCGGGGGAGAAGCATGGCCTCCAGTGGACCATCGTTCGTCCCACCCTTGTAATCGGCGATGGCGGCGGCATCGAATTCAAGATGTTCGCAAGCTATGTCAAACGCTTCCCGGTTTATTTCATGCCCGGTGGCGGAAAGTGCCTCAAGCGCCCCGTCCGCAGCGTGGACTTGGTGCAGGGAATTGCTGTCGCAGGCCTCTCCGAACACGCCGTGGGCAAAACCTACGCTCTGGCTGGTTCAAAATCCATGACCATGGCAGAAATGGCCCAGGCGGTCCTTCGCGAAAACAAGATGCACCATGTGATGGTTCCCGTTCCCTGGTGGATTTCCCGCAAACTTGCGGTCTTGAAAAGTTGGATCGGAGGCAAGCCTGTAACGGCGGAACAGGCCTTGGCAGGGTTCCTTTACGATGCAAACCCGTCCATAGATGCAGCTTTCCGTGATTTAGGCTACCAACCGGGCGCTCCTTTGGAATAACGAGGTTGCTTTATATCGAAAAACTTGTATATTGGGGATAAATAAAGAGGTGTTTTATGAAGATTAGCTTTCATAATGCGTTTAATGGTGTAAAGTATATTGCCGCAGCAGCCATGGTCTCCCTGGCTCTTACCGCTTGTGGTGACGACGGTCCCACAAAGAGCGAAAATATTGAACACGGAGACAAGGACGTAAGCTCCAGCAGCATTTCCAAGGACAATGGTGAAAATTCTTCCGACAGCAAGGGTTCCTCGGACAGCAAGAATTCTTCCGATAGCAAGGATCAGTCTTCCGACAGTGGCGATAAGCCGTCCTCCTCTTCTTCTGTAAAGGGGGACCAGCCAGCCTCTTCCTCTTCCGAAAAGGTTGAAGTTCCTGAAGGAGCCCGTGCCGCTACTTTGGAAGACTTGGAAAAGAACATGTCCCTGGGTGAAATGTTCGGTACCACGGTCTATTTGGCAACTGGTGCAAAGCATGGTCTGTTCTCTCTTTGGGTTCCTGACACTGCATGGATTGCCGTTACCTCCGACTTTAACAATGGCGTCTTGGATATCAGCAAGAAGACTGGCGCATTCTCCAGCATTTCTGGCCCGGCCGTCTCTGATTCCATGAAGGCGTTGTACGAAAAAGGTCTCAAGATCAACTTCGTCGTGGATAATGAAGAATTGAAGTTCTCTACCGATGGTGGCAAGAACTTCCAAAAGGTTGGTTCCGCATCGGTCAAGACCACTTCCACCAAGATGTCCAAGGGTGATGACCTGAAGGGTCTCCGCCTGACTTGCGCTAATGGCGACAAGAAGAACGTCTACACCTTCTTCGAAGGCCGCTACTATGTTGAAACCAAGGCTAGCGACAAGGTTGAAGCCTGGTCTGCTGGTTACTACGATATTCAGCGTAGCTATTTGATGATGGTTCCGAAGTTCTTTGAAGGTCCCACATCTTCTATGACCACTCTCTTTGTTGAACCGGACACTTACACCCTTTCCTTCTACGGTGGTCTTAAGAACGAATGCGAAAAGTCCGCTGTTGAATACTCCGACGTTGCCGCCAAGGATTTGGTCAACGAATGGGAAGCTGTGGAAAACGGCTACGAATGGGTTTTCGAACTTCGAAACAGTGGTGAATATTTCATTACTGCTGTGAAGAGCGGTGATACCAAGCAGATTAAGAAGGGCGTTTGGTCCGTCTATGGCGACATGATGTTCTTGCAGGCAAGCGGTTGCATGAATGCAAGTTCCTGCACTCAGACCGTCAGGGGCACCGTTAGCGGCGTTGATCCGAAGGTCGGCTTCGAATACAAGCATTCTGATCCGGATGAGCCCGCCATGCCAACAGTCTGGACTCTTCCGCAGTACGAGTAAACAAACCGGAGTTAAAAGCCCACATTTGTGATATCGATAGGCAACATAGAATTATACCTATGTTTGTCATGGCATGTATTTTTTGTGGAAATCAAAAAATGAAAAAAAACTTTTTAATTAATTTGGTGTTAGGAACGCTTGTTGTTGCTTTGACTTTTTTTAGCGCCTGTTCTAGCGAGAATGGAGTGGAGGGTGTGGAAGGCAAAGATGGTGTGAGTGTGGTAGATACGCTGTATATTTTTACAAAAGATACCATTACACTTTCAAGCAAGGATACTGTTGTTGTTAAAGAAATTGCAGTAGATACGCTGTATATTTATACAAAAGATACCGTTACGCTTTCAAGCAAGGATACAATTATTAAAGATTCACAAGGAGAAAATTCAGAAAGTAATCAGAATATATTAAAGGATTGTTCTGCTAGCTTGTATGATTCGGATTACCACAAGTCTTTAGTCAAATGTGGCAATTATAATTTTATGGTAGAAAATACAAATGAACATCCAGGATCTAAAAGGGGCGCGGATTTAGTTGATTCCAGAGATGGAAAAATACGCACTTACGCGACTGTGGTTATAGGAACTCAAACCTGGATGGCTGAAAATTTGGATTATGAAACATTAGGTTCTGAATATAGTGAAGATTATGGTAGGCGATATACGTGGGCTGCAGCTCAGGAAGCTTGCCCTGCTGGTTGGCATCTTCCGGATAATGAAGATTGGAGAGTTTTAAAAGCATTTGTTTCTGCTCATAATGGTGGTGTTGGTGCAGGAACAAGTCTTAAGGCGAAAATGGAGTGGAAATACAATGGTGATGATTTGTTTGGATTTTCTGCGAAGCCAAACGATTCTGGTGGATCTTGTGGCAATATTAATGTTCAGCAAGGTATTGTAACTGATTTTTGGTCTGCTTCTATCACAAGTGGCGCTTTTGCAACAGTGTTGTCAATGTGTGATGCTGATTATGCAGATGATTTTTACTGGTATAGTACGTATAAGACGAACCATTCGTCAGTTCGCTGTCTCAAGGATTGATTTGTTCTGGATTTTTTTTCGAAAAAAAACGTCGGTTTTTGCCGACGCTTTTTGTTTGTAACAGAGTTTAGGAAACTGTTGCGATTTTCAGTTTGCGATTACTTATCCTTGCATTCGCACTGGCCTTCGCCTCCGCACTTGCATTCACCTTCGCCGCCACATTCGCATTCGCCTTCACCGCCGCAGCATTCGCCTTCGCCCTTGCCGCACTTGCACTGATGCTGCTGGAACGGAGCCAGGTCTTCAGCAGTAGCTTCGCGAACTTCAACAACTTCAATAGCGAAGTTAAGGTTCTTGCCAGCCAATTCGTGGTTAGCGTCAATCACAGCCTTGTCGCCGGAAACGGACTTGATGCGGATGGGCATCGGGCCTGCCGGAGTCTGTGCGTAGAACTGCATGCCTGCTTCCACCTTGTCCACACCCTGGAAAACGGTGAGGGGAACTTCCTGAGTCATGCGTTCGTCGTATTCGCCGTAGCCTTCGGACGGGATAACCTTCACGTCGAACTTGTCGCCGACTTCGTGGTCTACCATGGCCTTTTCGAGACCCGGAACGATCATGTGCATACCCTGGATGTACTGGAGCGGGTCGCGGCCTGCAGAAGAGTCGATGACCTGGCCTTCGTCGGAGGTGAGGGTGTAGTGCATGAGGACTACGGTTTTGTCTGCAATCTTCATAAAAAATCCTTTTAGTTTGTGTGAACTGTATTGTTCAACTTTTGATTGTGCAATTTAGAAAAACTTCTATTCCTGCAAGGTGAACGGAGTCAGTCTTACGCCGTTTGATTCATCGTTCCTGTTGGAAACTGCCTTGGGAAGTTTCTTTTCGAAGCCTTCGTACTTCAAACGTTCTTCGCTGATTCCCTTGTATTCCAGGTAGTCGTAAATGGCCTTGGCGCGGTTATCTGCAAGAGACTTTTGAGGAGCTGCGCACTGAATTTCCAACGCGATGGGGTACTGACGCATGTTTGCCACGATGTCGTTCAATGCGGTGTAGCTGGAATTCAGGAAGGTGGTGTCCTTCTTGAACTTGATGCGCCTTGCAATGGCGTTGAAATTCAGACGGTCGTTCATGGGGCAGCCCTTGCTGTCGACAACGACATTCTTGAAGGAGCCAGGACACTGGTCGTACCAGTCTGCAATGCCGTCGCCGTCAGAATCGATGGGGCAGCCGAGGCTGTCGATAGGTGCGCCTGCTGGAGTGTTAGGACATTTGTCTTCGTCATCGAAAATGCCGTCGTTGTCTTTGTCTACGCGGCAACCGTTTTCGTCTACCATGACTCCGGGAATGGTTTCCGGACACTGGTCCCTTACGTCGGGAACACCGTCGTTATCAGTGTCCAGCGGGCAACCCGTGCTGTCCACGGTTTCGCCTTCTGTGCTGTTGGGACATTTATCCAAGTCGTCAGGAATTCCGTCCTTGTCAAAGTCCAGCGGACAGCCATCGGAATCAATGGAAATACCTTCGGGAGTATTGGGGCACTTGTCCAGATCGTTTTTAATGCCGTCGTGGTCTTCATCTAGAGGGCAGCCGGTTTCATCTACAGGCTCGCCTTCGGGAGTACCAGGGCACTTGTCGTTGTTGTCGTCAATGCCGTCTCCGTCGGTGTCCAAAGTACAACCCTTGGCATCAACGGCAAAGCCTTCCGGTGTTCCAAGGCACTTATCCTGGTAGTCGAAAACGCCGTCCTTATCCGCGTCGATGGGGCATCCGTTGAAATCCACTTCAAGTCCGAGGAGGGTTCCCGGGCAAAGGTCCACGATGTTCAACACGCCGTCTTCATCTTCGTCCACAGGGCAGCCACGGGAGTTTACGGTCATACCGTGGTTGGTGTTGGGGCACATGTCTTCTCTGTTGATGACTCCGTCGCCGTCGGAATCCACCCAACTCATATTGATGCTCTTGCTCAAGGTTACGCCGATTCCAAGGTTCGGGGAACCAAGGGCGTTATACTTGACTGTGTTTTTGCTGGACAACAAGTTGATGGAAAGGCCGTCGTCGGGATTTTGACCTCTGAAATAGTTGAGGCCCACATCGCCAGAAATGGTGATGGTGAAGTCCTTGGGCAAGTGCATGCGTAGCGCCGGAGTAAACCTGAAGGGGCTGGACAGGACATTCTGGGCGATGTAGCTACTGTGCATCGGAGTTTCGCCGGAAATTTCAAGGATGACGGACAAAATCTTTTCGGGAAGGATGGTGAGACCCACACCCCACAAAATATCGCTTTCGGTATTGCTGATGACTTTCAAGATACCTACGTAGGAGCTAAGTTCCGAGGTGCCGAAGTTGACGGTGGCGTGAGCGTAGCCTGCGATGCCGAAATTTTTAGCCGTGTAGGCGTAGGCGTCTCCACTGGAATGGCGGAACCAACGATGTCTGGGGCGGAAACCTGCCACAGGTGTGCCTGTAGGAATGTACAACTCGGTGCTGGCTCCGAAAATCCAGGAGTCGTTGATGGGAATGGAACCCTTGGCGCCTAGCTGCAGATCGCCAAACCCGAAACTATTTGATGTAGATCCTTGGACCTTGCTGTCGTAATGGAAGGGGAGGCGGATATTCAGTTCGAGGTTGTCCAACACGCTGAAACTGAAGAAGACGGATTCATCGTTGGAAGATGTATTTTCATCGATTTCAATCTTGTCGCCATCACCATTGATGTAGTAGCCTTCCATACTCATGGACTTGCTGTCGGTAACCATTTCGAAGCTACCTGAAATAAACAAGGTGCCCTGCTCCATTGTTGCTGCAGATGGTACATGGACACCCGATGCCGAACGACCGATGCCGACCTGGGCAAAGGCTGCGGATGCAAGGCTTGTGAGTATGATAAGAGACTTCTTCATTTAATGACAGAAGAAATTTAGTATATTTGGGCACCAGTGAAAAAGAGTTATTCAAATCAAGAACTGCCTAGCTGGCATAGAAAGTCCCAGAAGGGCTACAAGGTAAACCGAGTCGTTATCATTTTGCAAATGGTGGCGTCGTTGGTGATGTGTGGCGTCCTTTTGTACGGCATGATGAAATTGGCTTAGTGATGAATTTTGCGGATAAGTTGAAATGCGTGGTGTTCTTTGCCGCCTCGATGGTTTTCGTCGGCTGTGCATCCAACAAACCGGCTACCCAGACTACCGCGGTTCCCACCGAAGCAACCTCCATTCCCGTTCAAGTTTCCGATACGTCTTCCTATTCCGAAGTCGCCCTTCAGGAAACGATTTCTGATTCCTTGGCTGTGCGCCCGTCCTGGACTTACTATCAGTACGCCCTGCAGGCCATGGACAATCAGGAATGGCAGCTTGCGAAAAAGTATCTTGATGAATCCTTGAAGCAGCTTGTGGCCGAAAGGTACGATACCACTGCAACTGGTTATTCTGCTGCCGAAGATTCCGTGTACCGCAAGCAGATGCCCGAACGTATTGTTAACGCCCTGGATGAGGTTTATCCCAACCTGAAAACTGTTGAAGAAGACAGTATCGAGAATTTCGTTCGTAACGAAGTTTCCAACGAAGGTGTGGAAAACCTGGACGAAAATGCTGCCGACAGCGCTTCTTTGCAAGTCATTGAAAGTTTCCTGGATACCTTGGACGTTTCCCAGTTCTCCCTGCCTGTGGAGTTCAACGAACGCGTCATGCAGGAAATTTTCTACATGACCGGCTCTGCACGCAAGTTCATGGAAGGATCCCTGAACCGCAAGACCGCCTACGACTCCATGGTTTACGCCAAGCTTGAAGAAGCCAAGATGCCTCGTGACTTGATCTACCTGGCTTTGGTGGAATCTGGTTTCAAGCTGAAGGCTTATAGCCGTGCCAAGGCTTCCGGCATGTGGCAGTTCATTCCTGAAACAGGAAAACGCTATGGTGTCGACGTAGACTACTGGGTAGACATGCGCCGTAATCCGGAACTTGCTACCGATGCTGCAGTCAAGTACCTGAGCCGCCTCCACGATGAATTCAACGACTGGCTTTTGGCAATGGCCGCCTACAACTGCGGTGAAGGCCGCGTCCGCCGCCTCGTCCGCGAAATGAAGGAAGACTCCACTCGCGATTCCAGTTTGGCTGTGACCTACTGGGACTTGGAACTTCCCAAGGAAACCATGCGCTACGTGCCCCGCATTCTTGCAGCCATGGTCATCGGCCATTATCCTGAACAGTACGAAATGACCGTAGGAAAGCAGTACCGTCCGGAATTCGATACTGTGACAGTGTTTGATTCCTTCCCGCTGGAAGAAGTGGCAAAACTCCTCCGCGTCAAGGAAGATACCTTGCGCGCCTTGAACATGGAACTGGTGAAGTGGTGTACTCCGCCTAACAGGGATTCCTACCTGCTCCGCCTGCCGGTGGGCACCCGCGAAAAGTTCGTCGATGGTTACGACAAGATGGAAAAGAACACCTTCTCCAGCTGGCACCATCACAAGGTCCGCAAGGGCGAGAACCTTGGCGTTATCGCAAAGCAGTACGACATTCGCGTGTCTGAACTTCAACAGGCCAACGACATGAAGACCTCCCGCATTCGTGCCGGACAGACCTTGCTCATTCCTATCAAGGTAACTCCCAAGCCCAAGTCCAAGAACTCCGCACCTCGCAAGCCAGAAAAGGTTCGCACCTACATTGTAAGGAACGGCGACAACATGGCTTCCATCGCCCGTAGGTTTGGTGTTTCCCAGGAAAGCCTCCGCATCTGGAACTCTATGGATGTCACATCCTTTGTGAATGAAGGCGATACCCTCTATGTTTCCAAGCCGGAACTGAAGCCCAGTCCGGAACCTGCAGCCAAGGCTCCCGTGGAACGTCCGAAGCTTGCCAAGGGTGAACGTTATATTGTAAAGGCCGGGGATTCCTATAGCGAAATTGCAAAGGCTTATGATGTGCCGGTTCTGCTCCTGATGCAGGCGAACCAGGGGTACAAGAACCGCCTCACTGTGGGCGACTCCTTGGTGATTCCGCAGTTTGTTCGTAAGCCCGCTCCCAAGGCTCCTGCAAAAACTGCTGCTGCTGAAAAGAAACAGGAAAAAACTGCCAAGCAGGCCAAGGCAAACGTCGAAAAGACTTCTATCTATACCGTCAAGGCTGGCGACAACTTGAGCGCCATTGCCCGCAAGTACGGCACCACCGTGGCCAAGATCCAGGCCTTGAATAACATGGGTTCCAACACCAATATTGATATCGGCCAAAAGCTGAAGGTTTCCGGCGAAGTTTCCGCAACATCCCCGGCAACATCTTCCGCAACCTCAGCCCCGGCATCTGCTTCTGCAAAATCCGGCGAAGGCCGAGTTCATACCGTACAAAAAGGCGAGAGTCTGTGGGACATCTCTCGCCAATACAAGGTTACCATTGAAGAAATCGTTAAATGGAACAACCTTAACGATACGAAGATTAAACAAGGCGATAAGCTGAAGATCAACAAGTAAAATTAGAACAGCGTAATACCCACCGTAAGGAAGGGCTGGAAGTAAGTGTCGAAGTCAAGCATGAATTCGTCACCGTCCTTCTTGGAAGAAAGTCTACGTTCAAAGTAGGTGTGGAAGTATTCATGAGAACTGCGGACACCTGCAGAGGCGAACAATCCGTGGAATGCGCAACGGACGCCTGCGCCGTAGGCATAACCGTAAGCCACCGGAGAAAGGAACTTCGTCTTGTCGGAGAAGAAGGTCTTACCCACGATAACACCGCCGAAAATATAGGGCTTGACCATGAGCTGGTACTGGTAGTTGGTGTAGAGGGGGATGGCGAAGTCAGCGCCGAACTGGAACAAAGCTGTGTGGATGTTGTGATGACCCTTGATGGTTGCGGAATCGATAGGGGCGTCGCCTTCTCCGTACAGGTCGGTGATTTCTGCCAGGTCAGCATAGGCTGCTGTAGGGTTGCGGGGGCTGTGGCTTACACCGATGTGCTGGTAACCAACCATCAGGAAGATATCGAACCATTCCTTGATGGGAAGAGATCCGGTAGCACCATAGATATAGGTGTTGGTCACGGAAATGTTCTGGGGCATTTCGTGAACCTTGTAGACGTAGTTCACGTTGTCCATATTGACGGAGTTGAACTCGATATAGGGGCCGAAGGAGCCTCGGTCTGTATATTCGATGTCGGTACGGTCTTCAGCAGACATGGAGTTGTCGGTTACGACTTTCATCTTGGCGGCGGAGGCCATGGCTACTGCGGCGAGGCAGAATGTTACAAAAATCTGTTTTTTCATGTGAATAAATTTAAATAATTTTGTGTAAATTGTTTTTTTTCGTGAAAAAAAGTGAAAAATTTCAAAAAATTGTGTAATTTTACACCATAAAGTTTGAAATTGGAGTTTTTACCATGAAGAAAATGCTTTTGGCTCTCTGCGCAGCCGGTATGATGGCTTCCATGACCGCATGTAACGACACCATGGATCCCAACGATCCGTCTTCCGTGCGTAAGTATCTCACCAAGCAGCAGATCGCTTTCACCCCGAACCAGTTTGTTTCCTTCGCTGTCAATAGCGATACCGCCAAGATGACTTTGTTCCTCCAGGCATCCTTCGAAATTGACCAGCCGGCTGACAATGGCAACAATGCAGTTGCAATTGCTGCAAACAAGGGCAACCTCATGGTTCTCAACTACCTCTTCGACCACGGTGCAAAGGCTGACGTCCGCAACGGTAACGGCGAAGCTGTCATCGACAACGCTGTCATGATGGGCAATAAGGAAGTTGTTGTTCGCCTCCTCGAACAGCTCAAGAAGGAAGGCGTAGAATCCCAGTCTCTCGGTACCGCAGTTCTCTTGGCTGCTAAGGCTGGCAAGGTCGACATGCTCGAAATCCTCGCTAACGCAGGTGCTTCTCTCGAAACCCGTAGCGCAGACGGTTACCTCCCGATCCACTGGACCGTTAAGAACGGTAACTACGATGCTATGATGTTCCTCATCGGTAAGGGTGTGGATGTCAACGCTAAGTGCGGTCAGGGCTACTCTGTTCTCGACTGGGCAACCAACGAAGGTTACACCCGTTTGATCAAGGCTTTGAAGAAGGCCGGTGCTAAGAATACCCCGCAGTACTTCAAGGACTCCAAGGGTAAATAAGGACGCAAGGGGGTTCACCCCGTAAATTTGCGGAAATTTTAAAGAATCCCTGCATTTTGTGCGGGGGTTCTTTGTATTTTTAGGTTATGAAGTTTTCTTTCCTTTCCAAGCTGTGTCTATGCTTGTGCCTTACCTGCGTTTATGCGGGTGCACAAGAAACGGTGGAAAGCATTCGTCGCCAGATCAAGGCGGTCGAAGCTGAAACCGCTCGAGAAAAATCCTTACATGATGCCGAAAAGAAGCGCCACGCGGAATTCGTGGAAGTGGGCCGCAAGAAGGTCCAGGCTTTGGCTCAGCAGAACAAGACTCTGAAGGCAGAAATTGACTCCCTGAAGGTGGAAGTCAAGAATCTTGCCGACGCACGTCAGAAGACTACCGGCACTATCAAGTACTTTGAAAACCGTAAGGCAAAGTACGGCACTTCCTTGGCAAAGGTTATCGATTCCTTGGCTCCTGTGTTCGAGGCTGATTTCCCGTACCGCAACGAGGAAGTGGTGAACAGCGTGAAGGAAATTGCAAATCAGCTTTCCAAGGGATTGATCGAAGCCGACGACGGTTTGAACCGCACTCTTGAAATTTTCTACGACCGTATTCGCCTGGGTTACACCACCGAAGTTTGGAAAGGCTTCTTGCAGGTGGATGCCCGCAGCGTCGCAGGTACCTTTATGCGTTACGGCGCTGTTGCCGCCATCTTTGTTAGCAACGACGGTAACGACGTACTTTGGCTGAACCGCACCGAAAACGGTGGCTACGTTTGGAAGAACGTTTCCGACGACCTGGCCATGCGTACCGCCCTCAAGGACGTGATGAAGGTTGCCGAAGGAAAGACTGCCCCCAAGCTCGTCACCATCCCGGTGGCACTTCCTAAGGAGGCCAAGTAATGAATAGGTTTGAGGTACGAGGTACGAGGCTCCAGGCTCGAGGTACGAAATGTCATTGCGAGCCTCGAAGAGGCGTGGCAATCGTAGCATTACTCTTCGCACTTTGCTCTGTTCCCGCCCTTGCCCAGCAGGGTGGTGAATCCATCGACGCCGTCAAGAAGCGCGCCGAACTGAACAGCGCCAAGGCTGACTTGGAAGAAGCCCGCAAGAAGCGTGACATGGCTGTGGCTGCCCGCTGGAAGGATCGTGAAACTGCAAACCAGGAACGTGAACTCTTCAACGAAAAGTATCAGGAAAACAAGGAAAAGGTAGACGCTTTGATGTCTGAACGCGCTCGCCTTTTCGAAGACGTCCGTGTGGCCCGTGAAGACTTGGCTCAGGTCAAGCTCCAGGCCGAAAAGGCTCGCGCCGAATACTTGTCCTTGGCTGCCGGTCCGGAACGCTTGGAAACTCTGGCAAAGTTCCAGGAACAGGGTATCCCTTTCAAGATTGCAGAACGTGTGGAAGTGCAGAACAAGGTCAAGAAGGAAATGGGCCTGTACCGCGACGACCCGCTGCGTATCGCAAAGTCCATCCTGAATGTGGCAAAGAACGAACTTGAATTTACTCGCGAAATCCAGATGGAACAGGCGGAGCTGGTATTCGGTACCGCTGTCGCCGAAGGTTCCCGCCTACGCCTCGGCGGTCTCTACGCCATGCAGATGGCAAACGCCGTCATGGATTCCGCAGGCAACCGCCCCAGCGCCCTCATGCTGCCGGTTGCTGGCGAAAAGAAGCGTGCCTTTAGCTGGCAGGAAAACCTCACTCCCGAAACCAAGACCGACGTGTCCAAGGTTTTCGCCGAGGCCAAGGACTCCGCCTTCGTCAAGGTTCCTGTGGACGTTCTCCTCAGCACCGAACTTTCCTCCGAACTTGCAAACCATCAGGAAACCACTTGGAAGGATGAACTCCAGACCTTCTTCAAGAACGGTGGCATCTTGATGTATCCCATCGTCACCATCTTCGGCCTCGGCCTCTTGATCGTCCTCTGGAAGTTCCTCTGGATTATGATCCGCGGCTTTGGCGGCTTGGGCGTACGTCGCACCCTCAAGGCTCTTGAAGCTGGCGATGTGGCTAAGGCTCGCGAACAGGTGAAGAAGGCTCACGGTTTGGTGGGCAAGGTTTTGAAGACCGTTCTCCTCAAGGAATACGGTGGCCGCGCCGCAGCAGAAAAGGCTTTGGAAGAGCAGTTCTCTGCCCAGGTCCCGAAAATTGAATCCGGCCTCACTTGGGTTTCCGTATTTGCTGCAACCGCTCCGCTCCTGGGCTTGCTTGGTACCGTCATGGGTATGATTGAACTCTTCGACGTGATTACCATGCACGGAACTTCCGACCCCAAGCTTTTGGCTGGCGGTATTTCCATCGCCCTCGTGACTACGGAAGCTGGCCTTATTGTGGCTATCCCGCTGCAGCTCCTGCACACCTTCCTGGCTAACCGTGCCGACGCTCTCCGCGGCCGCATGGAAAAGGCTGGCCTCGCTGTTCTTAACGCCCTTTGGATTCGCGAGAAGTAAAATCGCGATGGTATTTCGCAAAAGGTAATGCGACAAAATGGTCCTTGGCGTTGATCAAAATTCCGTTCTAGAAGCGGCCTTTGGCATCCTCTTTAGAGGTGGCTGGGTGCTCGCCCCGATCTTTGCATTGGGGTGGTTTGGATGGTTTTTGATGCTGGAACGCTACGGTTACTACTTTATGCTTCGTGGCAAATCCTCCGCTGCATTCTGGCACACCCTGAAAAAGAAGGGGGAGGACGTGGCCTTCGACAAGCTGAGCCGCCGTCCTTACGGTTACTTCTACGCCTTGGTGAAGGACATCCGCGATCATCGCGACGAAGGTCCCATCGCTGTGCGCAACGCCATGGAGGCTACCCGCCACCGTATTTCCCTGAATCTTGCGAAGTCCCTGAAGACCATTTCCACCTGTGCCGCCATTGCTCCCATGCTTGGCTTGCTGGGTACCGTTTCCGGCATGGTCCATACTTTCGAGACAATTCAGCTTTTCGGTTTCGGTAACCCGGTGCTTTTGGCCGACGGTATTTCTGAAGCCTTGCTCACTACCCAGGCCGGCCTTTTGGTGGCTTTCCCCTTGATGCTTGCATACAACTACCTGGCCAGCTGTGTGGAAAAGGTGGAAGACCTCGCCTGGAGCGAAGCCCTGAAATTTGAATCTTATGCGCTGTCGTGTCATCCTGAGCGTAGCGAAGGATCTAGCACGGAGGTAAATAAATGAGTTTTATCCGTAAACGCACTCGTGACGCCGGCGGCATCGATGTTTCTCCGATGCTGGACATGGTGTTCATCTTGCTCATCTTCTTTATTGTTACTTCCACCTTCACCCGCGAAACCGGTGTGGACGTAACCAAGCCTAAGGCAAGCTCCGCCAAGGACCTGGCCAAGGAAAGCATTTTGATCGGCGTGACTCGCCAGGGTACCATTCATATCAATGAAACTCAGGTGAACCTCACCACCCTCAATACGGTGCTGCGCCAGATGATGGCCGAAGCTCCGGACCGCCCCGTGATTATCGTAAGCGACCGCGACGCTCCCAACGGTGTTGTGGTGGACATCTTGGACGAATGTAACCTCGCCAAGGTCCGCAAAGTTTCCATCTCCGCCAACAAGGAAGAATAGTTTAGAGTGAAGCATTTTTCTTTCACAGATTTCATCGCAAAGTACTTCCGGTTTCCGGTTGCATTTGTGCTTTCCTTCGTGGTTAGCGCGGTGTTCTTCCTTGCGGTTCCTGTGTTGAATGCTTTGCTCTTCGATAAGGGCGTCAAGACCGAAAAGGAACTGGAAGCCGTCACCGAAGTTGAAGTTCTCGTTAGCGAAAAGAAGCCCGAGGTGAAGCAGAAGGTTTTGCGCACCGTGGTGAACCCCAACCCCTTCAAGATTTCTTCCAACATGGGTACCAGTCGCAGCCAGAATTTCTCCATGGACTTGTCCCTTGCCCGCGGTGCCGCTGGCGATGGTGTTGCCGTGGGAACTGGTGGCATGGAGAACGTGGTTTACGAAGCCGGTGAAGTGGATGAACAGGCTCAGGTCTTGCGTGAAATCCAGCCCAAGTTCCCGGAACGTGCAAAGCGTCTGGGAATTTCCGGCTACGTGAAGGTTTTGCTGGTGATCGACGTTTATGGCGATGTGGCCCAGACTCAGGTTTTGACTTTGGACCCGCCGGGATACGGCTTTGAAACCGAAGCTTTGAATGCCGTTCGTCAATGGAAGTTTAGCCCCGCTCAGCTAGGCGGATACCCCGTAGCACAAAAGGCTACAAAGGAGTTCCGCTTTGTCAAGTAGTCTAAATCGCGCAAGCCTTGTTTGTCATTGCGAGCCTCGAAGAGGCGTGGCAATCGAAGCAGTCTTTGCCCTGCTCCTTTTCCTAGCTTCGTTCGCGTCGGCGGCGGAGGATTATTTCTTCAAGGCTAACGAGCTTTACGACCAGGGGCGTTATAAGGAATCTGTCCCTCTGTATCGTGCCGCCATCGACGAAGGTCGTTACGAACCTTTCGCCTGGTTCAACTTGGGCAATGCTCTCGTGCAGCTGGGCCGTAAGGAAGTGGCCCTCGTTGCCTACAAGCGAACCGTGGAACTGTTGCCCAATTTCGAGAAAGCCTGGATGCTCATGGGTGACATCTATTATCTCGCTGGTGACGCGGGTGAGGCCATTGCCGCCTACAAGCGCGCTGTGGAGCTGGGAGTAGAATCGGACCACGTTCATTTCGCCCTGGCGGAATGCTACATGAAGGGCCGCGACTGGACCCTTGCCCAGAAGAACTTTGAACGGGCCCTCCAGCTGAACCCCGACCGTATGGACGCCTGGTACGGCCTTGCCGAAGTCTACGAAAAGCTGGGCGACTACGAATACGCCATCAAGACCCTGCAGAATGCCCTGCAGATGACCGCCACCGCCGGCGCCGACGTCCACTTTACCATGGCCTATTACTACCGCAGCATGGACTCCACCAAGAAGTCCCTGAACGAAATGGAGAACGGACTCCTCATGGATCCCGAGAACGTTTCCGCCCGCCGCTACCTGGCCCAGATGTACGTGAAGGCCGAATCCCCCTGGATGGCGATCTTCACCCTGGAAGAAGGCCTCCGCCACAGCAAGGGCAAGGCCGACCTGAACCTTGACCTGGGACAGATCTACTTTACCCAGAAGCGTTACGACGAAGCCTTTGAATGCTACATGAAGGCCTGGCTGGCCGGCAATTCCCAAGGCCGCATCGGTGCCGAAAACGTAGGCCACGTCTTCTCCAACGCGGGGGAGACCGAAAAGGCCGAAAGCCTCTACAAGCGCATCCGCGAGAAGAAGTAACGTTAAAAATCGTTACAAAATGTGTGATTTATTCAAAAAAAACGAATAAATTAAAGAACTTATAAAAAAGTTACGCAATCCCTTTAAACTTTGTACAAAACTTTTTAACTTTGTGTGCAAAGTATTTCTTTAAGGATAAAAAATGAAAAAATTGTTTGGTTTGGCCCTCATCGGGCTGATGGCTGGAACAGCCGGTGCTGCTGCAAAAGACTCTATATACACAAGGTTAGATACTGTAAAAACAATAGCAGTGAAGTACGATTTTGGTGCTGTTGTTGTTGGAAATGAAAATTTTAAGGTGCATACTCTTAGTGTGAACATTCGTTGTGATAACTATACTTCGGGCTCATTAGTCACTAAAGCAAAGTGCAATAGCATCGAATCCAATAAAGAAAATTTCCTTGACCAATGGACTGTTACTAAGATTGATACCACAAGTACTTCTAATGTAGAAGGTGACATTGTTGCCTCCATTTATGGTGAAAAGTCTGCTTGCCCTGAAGATAATGCTGATTGTTACAAGAACTTGAATATCACTGAGAACGTTACCGTTTCAAATATTGACTTCAAGAGAACTTTTGTTCGCAATTCGAGCGACAATACTGTTGCTTCTACGGTAGTTTTTCCTTTTAGTTTCGCATCAAACTGTGTTAGTGGCGCAACGTTTTCTAAGCTTGAAACGATTGCTTACAACAAGAATGGCGACAATATCTGGCGTGCTCATGTAAAAATGGGGGAGAGTACTATTGAAGCGCATACCCCCTACATTGTAAAGGCAACAGGCAGTTCTTTGACGTTCAGTCCTTCTTGTAACTATACATTTGAACCGGGGTCTGCTAAGAATTATACCGTTAATTTAGATTATCATTCTTCAGTTGGTGAATCCTATTCTGGTTCTTGGAATTTTGTTGGTACCTATGATATGGTTCAGTGGGGAGAGGACAATTCTGAATTGGGTAAGGTTTATGGTTTTGCTGCTAATTCCAAGGGATCTGTTTCTGCCGGCCAGTTTGTAAAGGCTAGTGCAGGTGCAAGTGTTCCTGCAATGCGTGCTTATTTGAAGTATGTTCCTTCCATAAGCCTTCAAAAGGCTGCCTTTGGTGCTGTGTCTGCTCTTCCCGAAGAAGATCTTCCCACCTCTATTGAACTTGTTTTCGAAGATGGTGATAAGATCATGGCAATTGGTCAGTTGAATACTCGTACTGGTGAAATCTCTGTGGATGAAAATCTGTGGTTCGACCTCAAGGGCCGCAAGCTGAACAAGAAACCCACCGTCAAGGGTACCTATTACAACAACGGCCAGAAGGTCATCATCAAGTAAGGAGTATGAAAATGTTTAAGAAAGAATATGAAGCTCCGAAGATGGATATTGTTGATTTGAAGATGGAAGCCCCCCTGCTTGGCGCTTCTGACGGTCCCGAAGGCGTTACCGAATACGATGACGAATTCGGCTGCCTCTACAATCCCGAAATGGATCGCAAGGCTTAATCGCTAGTCATAAAAATTTTACATAAAATCAGGGCGCATTTTACCTCAAAAAAGCGTGTTAATAGAAGGCGGGCTTAAAAAGCCCGCCTTTCTCTGTAACCGATAGGAGGTAAAATGAACAAAATTCAGTTTAGGGCCATGGCTCTGGATTTGAAGGATAATCCGCAGAAGCTTGCGGAATACCGTAAGCAGTACAAGTATGTTTATCCGTTTAGTGACGGAATTT
>JAKSIC010000001.1 GCA_024399015.1 Fibrobacter sp. | reverse complement strand
TTTCAGGGCGTTGGTTCATCGAATTTCGGTGCAATTTTTGCAGCAGTTGCCTTTGGTGCCGCGACCTCCGCTTTTGCAATTACGGCAAATCCTAACGTAAGTATGGGTAAGAACCTTTATGTGGGCGGTGCTGTAAATTCCAACTGGAAGCCGGAAGTTTATACCGACGGTCATCTGGATTTCAATCAGGTTGCTTCTGCATCTGATTTTGCATTGAATGTGGGTGAGGGTCCCACCAAACTTTTCGTGACTTGGGAAACCCGCGGTGATGAAGCCTGGATTGGCGACAAGTATGTGCATGCGGCATCCTGCCAGCACAATCCCACTGAAGACGCTTCTCTGCAAAATTTCAAGATCATGACTTCTGCAAATTCTACCAACGGTGTGGACGGCGATTGGGAAGTTGCTGCGGAAGTTGGCGAGAGCGGCGCCATGTCCCGCGGTATGGCCATCGACTTTGCCGGGAAATCCTGGTTCAGGATAGTCGCTGAATCTCCTGTGAAGAATCTTGAAGAAGTGGGCGCATACGATATTAGCAATGGCGGAAACGACACCTGGTTCTTTATGGGCACGAGCATCAGCCAGATGGGCTTGAAGCAAATTGAAGTTGACTCCAATTTTGCACAGTTGATTCACGCTCGCTATCCGGATTACTACCCGGCAATGCTTCGCGGCGGTATTGGCTGCGTGAATACCGACGGCATTATCGACGGTCTTTCCTCTTATACTGAATATGTGAGCAACGTGAAGTACTGGGCCATTGAAATGGGAACCAACGATGCCTGGGGTGATGAAACGGGTTGGAACGTGGAGCACTTCAAGGAAAACATGCAGAAGATTGTTGACGCCGCAAAGTCAAAAGGTGTAACGCCTATTATTGCCCGCATGATTGCAACGAATCCTGAAGTTGCCAAGTGGCAAGTTTACCAAGGTTACTTGGATGCCATTGATGAATTGACTACAAAGAATAATTTGCCCAAGGGCCCGGATTTCTTTGATTACTTCTCCAAGCATCCGGAAGAACTTTCTTCTACTGATGGCGTTCACCCTGCAGAAAAGGGTGCGGCAAGTATGCATCGCTTGTGGGCGGAAGCTGTGGCTCCCTTGTACGAAGCAGGAGACTCTGGCGAAGGATCAGATGAAGGTTCCGAAGGAATTGCTGCACGCGACTTCAAGAGCGCACATTTTGCTGTGCCCCGGGTTCGCGTGACGGACAAGGCGATCACCGTTTCCAATGTGAATAGTTCCGCTGGCATTACGGTGATGGACGCCATGGGCCATGCGGTTACAAATCGCAATTTGCCCAATGGAAATTACTTTGTTGTCATTCGCGACGCAGGAGTTTCCTACACGACGAAAGTTACGGTGAAGTAAATTTTCTGCTGGATGGACCTATGGCCGCAAGTAAAGTGATTGAACGTCTCTTTGAATACGATGATTATCGTAAGTTTCTGCAGGATTATTTTGAAGAGCAGAAAAATCAAAGTGCTGCATTTTCACACCGATTTTTTGCTGCGAAGGCCGGTTTCAAGACATCCTCCTATTGTCTGAATGTGATTCGTGGTCGTTTCAAACTGACAGAAAAATCTGCGGAAAAAATTTCAAAGGCTATGGGCTTGGGTAATCTTCAGGAATCTTATTTCCTGTCGCTTGTAGAATTCAATCAGTCGGAGCGGATTGACAAGCGTGATATCGCCTGGGAGCAAATTTCACAGATAAAAAGGCAAGCTGAATTTACCCATCTTACCAACCGCGAGCAGACCTATTTTTCAAAATGGTATCACCCCATTGTCCGTGAACTTGTGGTAACGTCCAATTGGGCTGAAGACTACAAGGCTTTGGCACGAATGGTTGTTCCTAACATTACTGCTACAGAAGCCCGCAGTGCTGTCAAAACATTGATGGAGCTGGGACTTATCAAAAAGCTTGGCGACCATTATGAAGAAACGTCCTTGATGGTGGATGCAAGTGATGTGTCTCCTATCGCTTTAAAGCAAATCCGTCGCGACTACATTCAGCATGCCTTGAGGGCAGTAGAATGCATTCCGAAATACGAACAATACGCTGCGTTTACCACGCTTGCCATGAGTGAAAGTTCTTTCAACTATGTTGTTGAAGTCATGCGTGAAGCCAGAAAAAAGATTATGGCTAAAATCTCAAACGATACAGATGTGGAACGTGTTTATGAAATGATGTTCATGACGTTCCCCATGAGTACAAAGATTCCAAAGGATAAAAAATGAGAAAATTTTATTTTGTTCAAATCCTTGTGGTTTCTTTATTGCTGTGCAGTGCTTGTTCCGAAAATAAGGGTGATGTTGCTGGCGGCATTACCGATATTGACCACTCCATCACTTTAGCGGGAAGAGTTGTTGATGATGCAGGAAACGCCGTGGCTGCAGCTCGTGTTGTTGCCTATATTGACAATTCTATTTCTGTTGTGGATTCCATTGAAACGGTTTCCGATAAGCAAGGCAAATATGAATTAGTAGTATCGGATTCTGTCGGTGATTTAGTCATGCTTTATGCTGAAGCAGAATCGCTCTGTGCGTTGGCAAATCCAAAATTTCAGGAAAATAATGACTTGCAAATAAGCAAGAAAAAATCCTTGAAAGGAAACATTGACGGAGCAGAATCTGGCTATGTTCGCATTAAGGGAACGTCCTTGACTGCAAAGATTTCCAAAGACGGATCTTTTGACTTTGCCGGTGTTCCGTCAAGTGAAGGACTTGTTCTTCAGTACGTACAAGATGATGCTGCGATAGCTTCTTACTCCATTTCTACTGCTGATTCTTCCGATGCAATCATTCTCCCTACATTCATTGAAAAGCATCTTTCCATGGATGGCGGTGAAATGGTTTACGATAACGACTCCACCCTTGCAGAGAATGTGGAATATGTGGATGGAATTTCCGGTAAGGCCATCCTTCTTAAGCCAGGCCAGTTTATTGACTTGGGGACACTTGATCCGACATCTGGCGACTTTACGATTTCTCTGTGGACGAAATGGAATGGTGTAAATGAAAATCACCAGATTCTTGTGGCTCAACGTAGTTACTGGAGCGACAGCACTTCAAAATTCCAATGGCATTTTGAACGCACGAATAGTGTCTTTGCCGTAATGAAAAGTGCACCCAAGGAACCTGTGGAAATTACGTTTGGGGATTCCTCCATTGTTCCTGTTGGAGAATGGAGCTTCTTGACGCTGGTTTCCAAGGATCATCATATTTCCATGTTCGTGAATGGCGAACAGGTGGGGGAGACTAGCGAATTTACGGCGAATCAGTTGGACGCATCTGTTCCGTTCCGTATTGGCGGTGATGAAATCAGCACCGAAACCTGGGATGGTGCTATTGACGAAGTGCAAATTGAAAGCGTTGCCCGCGATGCTGAATGGATTAAATCTGCGTGGCAAAGCGGTCGTGAAAATCTGTAACACATTTTAAACACACTTTAACACGCTGGAATATTCCAAAATCTTGTATTCCAAACTCCATTGAAATACATTTTGAATGTGTAAGGATGTCACGCTATTGTGGCGTCCTAAAATGGGATGTGGATTATGGAAAAAAAGGTACTCGGTGCCTTGCTTGTTGCAAGTGCATTTTCTTTCGCCGCCAATGGTGATGCCTATACATGGCCGACTTATCGCTCTGATTTGGATTACGATACAAGATCCAATTTAGGGGAAATTAAACCGCCTACGGAATTCAATAACAATTGCTCTGGTGTCACCGGAAAAAAGGCCGGCAAGTGGTGGGCTTTCTATTGGGGCAAGGATCGCGATGCCCGAATTACCGATGTAACCATCGACAGTATTCTAAAGAAATACGATACCGATTTTACGTATCTTTATGATACCTTGGGTTGGGCTCCCGATGCACAGGCACAGAAGGGGCAGTACAGCGCTATTTATTATTACGGCTCTGGCACTTGCGCGGGTGGCGCCAAGGAAGACACTACTGGCGGATGGCAGACATTTGTGGCTGGCTACACCGCGGTGGCGGCGTCCTTCTATCCTCTTTACAGTTTCAATACCAGTTGTCCTTACCGTGATCGTGTTGCTCAGATGGATGCCATGATTCACGAAGGAATTCACTCCATGACTAACGGCTATCCTGGCGCAAAACAAGCTCACTGGTTCCAGGAAGCGGGCAATACCTGGATTCAACAGGATATGTTTTCCCATCGCGAAGGCGTCTATAGCGGCATGGGCTTCTTGAATGCCGCTACAGTGATCGCCCCCTTCATGCCTATTGAATGTTACTCTGGCTGGCTTGTGGATGGAACTTTTGGTGGCCCGGGCGCACAAGGTGTAACTGGCAAGAATCAGCGCTATCTTTTGGGTGGTTCTCAGTACAGCAACATTTTCCCCACCTTTATGGGGACTTGGCTCGGTACAGGTTCCGTACGTTGGATTTATGGAAATGCCTACGGCAAGACCACCTATCTTCTTGAAACTTATGCCTTGGAAAAAGGCTTGGGTCCTGAGGCTACCCGTAGACTCATTACTGAATTTCGCGCAAGGATGGCCTTGCTGGATATGAAGAAATGGTCCGGTGAAATCAAGAACCTCTTGAATAACAACTTTGGCGGAACAAGCTACGAAGAACAATATTATTGGGATAACGGCCAGTACAGAAATACTTGGAAAATGACTCCCTACCAGACGATGACTGCAAACGGGGAATATTTAATTCCCGACGAAGCAACAACCCCGGGTTGGTCTGGATCCAACGTTATTCCGCTGAAGGTTTCCTCTGGTGCAAAGCAGGTGAAGGTTTCATTCTACAACGTGGGCAATAATTCCAATAACACCAATATGAATTATCTGCTTTGCTACCGCGCTGCTGATGGCACCCCGGTTTATAGTGAACCCATTACTGGCGAAGGTGCGGTAACTCTCCGTTTGGACAAGGCTCCTTCTGCAACGAATGGTTCCCAGATGGTCTTCGCTGTGGTTGTAAATACCGATTATCAGTACACGGGCAACGAAGATATTCGCAAGAACCATTACAATTACAAAATTAAGCTTGAAGAAGGTTTGAGTGGCGCGGGCGATGCCAATACAAAGTACTACAATAATTTTGTGCTGAAGTATGACTGGCCGGAAATTGGTGAATCCATTAAGCCGGGTTCCTCTAGCTCCAGCGTTTCTTCTAGTTCTTCTGTTGTTCCCGGTAGTAGTTCTAGCAGCGTGAAGCCGAATAGTTCCTCTAGTGTCGAATCCAGCAGCTCTTCTATTGTCGTAACGGATACGGTAAAGATTGAAGTTTCTGCAACGGTTCAAATCAGTGAAGATTATGGAACGTCAAGTGTTGAATTTGAATCCGAAAAGCTTGCGGAGGCTCTTGGAATTTCTGCTAGTAGCATTGCGAACGCAACTTTCTTTGCTTTGAATGCAGATGGTTCTATCAATACCAATTCTTCAGCCCATGCTCCGGGACATTGGTTCGGTAAAAATGGGGAAGTTGTTGAATGGGGTGAAAACGCCTATGTATTTGCTGAGTGGAACTTGGAAGAAAGCAAAATTTCTTTAGGACATTATCCCAATAGAGTTGCTGCTGGGGAAAGTTACAAGTTTGCCCAAGGCTTTATGAGCGGAAGCAAGATGGTCGTTTACAATATCACTGTAAAAATTGCCAATGATGCTTCTTCTGAGAGAACCTCTGAAATCCCCACAGCCATTGCTTTCAAGAATCAGGGACCCGCTAAAAATATGTCGTTAAAGAATCGTCGCGGAGTTCTTGAAATTAGGTATGCTATCAAACAGCAGGATAATGTGAAAATCAGTTTGTATTCTCCGTATGGTGCGCTTTTGTACCAGAGTATTTCTGGAGTCAATCCGGCTGGTGAATATCAGGAATATCTTGACTTGAATAGTGCAGGTCTTCCGCAGGGAACCTACATCGTGAAGGTTTCTACAGGAACCTACCGCGAAGTCAAAAGCGTTACTGTTGTGAAATAGAATTGTAAAATTCAAGAAGTCAAAAAGTGCACGGATCAATTCGTGCATTTTTTAATTCTATAATTGCAACTAATGATCAAGATTCTTTTTATTTGTCATGGAAATATTTGCCGCAGTCCTATGGCGGAATATGTGATGAAGGATATGGTGCAGGCCCGTGAAGAGGACTTGCGCAAGGTCGGCCTTTCTGCTGAGGATTTTGAAATTCGCAGTGCGGCCACTTCCACCGAGGAAATTGGAAACCCGGTTTATCCGCCAGCACGCCGTATGCTGAACTCCCATGGGATCAATTGCGATGGACATGCTGCACGTCAGATGACTCAGCGGGATTACGATCATTATGATTACATCATCTTGATGGATAGAAATAATCTGCGGAACTTGCGCTGGAATTTATCTCCGGCCCAGTTAAAGGATGATGCGCGGAAAATCACCATGATGATGGATTGGACACGCCGCCCTGGTGATGTAGCGGACCCTTGGTACACCGGAAATTTTGATGCCACTTGGCGCGATGTAAATGAAGGCTGTGATGGCCTGCTGAATCACATTATTGCAAATGCGATGCTGAAATAAAAATAGCGCGACCGAATGGCCGCGTTTTTTTATTTAATGTTTTTCTTGCTTGCGATCCACTGGATAGCGGGTGTTAAAATCAGGAAGAATGCGAACAGGATGCTTGTGGTGGGAGCGTTGATGGCTCCCAGGGGAACAAGGCTTGCTACGGTCCAGGGCACCAGTGGGGCGATAATGACAGATGTGTTTTCCAAAGCGATGGCGCGTTCTTTTTCGTTGGGCATGATGCCTTGGCAAATGTCGTTGGTAAGCACGATGGATAAGGTCTGATTGCAGGCTAGAGCGCAAGTAGCGATGGCGGTAAGTGTCACGCAGCCGAAGGATGAAACTTTTTGTGCGAGACGAGTTATCACGAGGTTCATCTTTTCGAGGATGCCTAGGAGCTTGAAGAGGCCTGCGTAAGTCAGCGATATGATGACAACGAGAATCAGTTTCATCATGCTGAGCATGCCACCGCCGCTAAGCATAGCGGCGATTTCTTCGGGGGCGTCGAAACCGAAGAACATGATTTTCAGGATGTCCGGGAAATGCGTAATGCTTGTGAAATGCGGATGGTTTACTTGCGAATTGATTTCGACTGCCCCGATCGTTCCGCCACCTATAAAATAAATTGCGATACTGATGGCGATGCTTATAAGCATATTGATCTTGACGTTGATGCGGAACAGTGCCAGCACCAAGATGGAGATGGCGGGCAGTGCCATGTACCAATGCAAATCAAAATACTTCCCGAAGATTCCGGATACGTTTGCGGCGGCGCTCTGTGCGTCAGCAAAAAATCCGAGGATGGCGTAAACGGCCAAGGCGATTACAGTGGGAATCCATCCGGTGCGAATCATTTCGCGGATGTTGTCGTAAAGATTGGTCCCTGTCACCTCGGCAACAAGAAGCGCAGAGGTTGAAACCGGGGAACAGCGGTCTCCGAAATACGCGCCCGACAAAATTGCGCCGCCGCAAATGGCCCCGTCGATCCCGATGGCGTTTCCTACTGTCATGCAGATGACGCCCATGGTGGCTGCAGTCCCTACAGATGTTCCCGTCAAAATGGAAATTGCGGCACACAGCAGAAAGGATCCAGGCAAAAACAGTTCAGGTGTCAACGCGCCTGAAGCAAGACTCACGATAAATGCGATGGTACCCGTAGCTCGCCAAAGAGCAGTCAATGCGCCCACAAGCAACATGACGATGGCAATGTTCTTGACCGATGTAACTCCTGCTCCCGCCACTTTGAAAAGTTCAGCGAATCCGAACCCGCGGATTTTTCCGCAGGTCATCAGCAGTGCAAATCCAATGGCAAGAGCAATAAGCATCACAAACAAATTTAGATAATTTTGTATTTTTTGATTATGGCTATTGGATTCATTCTTATTCTCGCGCTCCTCGGACTTTTCTTCTGGAACATTCGCCAAGTAAAATCCGGTGTAAAAGGTTCCCTGATTGCAGGCGCCTACATCATCGTCACCATCGGCAGCTTTATGCTGTACCGTAATAGCGTCATCTTCAGTTATCTTCAGACGCTAATGATCATCTGGCTTTGTCAGGCCTTGTGGATTTTTCTTTTGTGGGATGTGTTCCGCATTGTTCGACGCCTCAAGACCAAGAAGCGTTTGCTTCAGCCGGATGCCGAACGTCAGGCAGGCTTCCTCTTTGGAATTTCCTTTGCCTTGACCGTGGTGTTCTTGACTTATGGTATGCAGCACAACGAAAACTACGAGCTGCGTTTTGAAACCATCAAGCTGGAAAATCGCGTGGCACAAAGTCAGGTAACAGATTCTGCTGCGGCCCCTGTTGCAGAACAAAAGAACTTTACAGCTATGTTCTTCAGCGACCTTCACTTGGATATGCTTTCCAAGCCCGCTAAGTTGGAACGCATGGTTTCTGAAGCCAAGAGCATTAAGCCGGATTTTATTTTGTTCGGTGGCGACCTTGCAGACATTCACGATTCTGTGATGACTGCCCAGGGCTACGACAAGCTGGTGAAACAGTTGGCTTCCACGGCGAAGATTGCCGCTGTGGCTATCAATGGGAATCATGAAGGCTACATGGAACGTAACGGTTCTGATCCCATGGGCTGGCTCCGTCGTAACGGCTTTGTGGTTCTCGACGATTCTACTGCTTGTTTCCCAGCGGGCAGTTCTAATCAGGCGATTGAGCCTGTCGCTTGCTTTACCGGCCGTACAGATTTCCAGGTTTCCCGCACTCGCGAAGAAACTCGCAAGCCTTTGGCAGATCTTGTTCCTGGCGCTCAGTTAGCTTCCGAGGAATCTGCGAAGCTCCAAAATATTCCTTGGATTTTGTTGGACCATCAGCCCAAGGGAATTGAAAAGGATTACAACGGTCGCCTCCCGGATCTTGCCCTCAGTGGACACACTCACGACGGACAGTTCTTCCCGGGAACCGTTTTCATTGATTTGTTCTGGCGCTTGAGCGTGGGCTTCGGCATTCTTGATAATACCAAGTGGCTCGTAACTTCTGGCGTTGATTCCTGGGGCCCGCCGGTTCGCGTTGGCAGTGACACCGAAATGTGGGTCCTGAATTTTGAACGATAGTTTCGCGCATTAATTTTGCGCTGGTTTTGGATCACAAATTCAAAATTCTACTGCTTCAAAAGCAACTTATTATTTTCCTGAAGCCCGTCGTTATCAAATCTAACGGTGGGCTTTTTTCCTGCCTTGAATGCTTCTTCGCTTTCGTAGATGGAGAGTGCTACGCTTACGCCAGGTAGTGCTGCTACATTGGTTTGTCTTGCAGGTACGAAATCCGCGAATTCGAATTTTCGAACATCTTCATCATGGAAGGTTCCCTTGGCAATCTTGATGGTTTCGCCTAACTGAGAAAGAACTTCTCCATCGCTGTTTACGAATTCCGCCATCACATACACGTCAAAGAAACAAGGCGCCACGCCGGAATTTTTCACCGTAATGTTCAATGCGTTTTTTGTTTCCTTGTCACCAGTAATGGTCAAAAGTTCAGCCTCTTCAATTTTGAAATTGTAGCCAATAACATGAGTCATGGAATCTGCCAGAGCCTTGTTGTCCTGGTAGAATCTTTCGCCACCGTCGCTGTCCTGGTCCAGAACGTAATAAGTCAAGTGTGCGGTTTTAATAGCACTTACCCAACGGTCGGGAGTCCACTTGTAATAATTCCCGGGCACCACATCGGTGTACTGTAACATGGTGGTGTAGCCGGCAATATTTTCTGCGATGGTGGGCAGATTTGCCTTGTAGGCGCGTACCAAAGAATCGGGCCTTCCCGGGATACCGATAAATCCGTCGTCACGTTTTGTAATGCCGAGGCTTAATGCATAGGTGTAAACATCACCGGAGCCGTTTGAGGGCAACACCAACTGGGTCTTCTTGAAAACAGAAGCGTAATGTTTCAGCATGTCCATTTCAATTTCGGCGGAGGGCATTTCGCTGCCGTCTAGGTGAGAGGCGTGCCATTCACCCCATTCCCCAAAACTGCGGACGTCGATATATTCAATGCGAGGGTCTCCATCGTACTTTGCAGCAAGTGCCGTTCCGAAATCTTTTGCAGCCTGTAAATAAATCGGGTCATCCCAAACAGGAACCTGAGCCTTGTAACCTTTTCCCTGAAGTGTGGCGGTAGTCTTCTTGGCGCCCATTTCGTAAACGAAATCTGGAGTCCAGTCGTATTTCTCTGTGGGAGTATCGTTTCCTGCAATGTGAGAGGGTGTGTAGGGCAATACGCGGAGTGCGTAACCCATGCCGTGTTGTTCAAGGGCGTCCAGTAACTTGTCCAGCTCTGTCCAGTCGTACACTCCTTTTGCAGGATTCAACTTGTTCCATTGCTGGTAACCGGAGCCATAAGTGACCAAGTCCCATGCTTTGTTTCCGTTGGCACCGTATGGGCCATATAGAAGGGAAGGGTCAAAGACCCAGGTGCCGCCTGTAGGAACCGTAAAGCCCTTGTGGGGATTGGCCAAAGGACCTTCGAAAGGTTTTAGTTGATAAACTACTTTTGTTGTATCGCCGACAAAGGGCGTTTCACTAGAGCTTGAGCTTGCGAAAGAACTGCTGGAGATGGCATTTGAGCTACTGGATTCGGTGGAACTGCTCGGTAGGTCGATACTGGAGGAACTTTCCGGCAGGCTTTCAATAGGCAAATTCTCGATAGATGAACTTGAAATATCGTCGCCGATTTCGTTACCATTAACGTTATTCCCATTGTCTCCACATGCCCACATAAAGAAGGGCATTAATCCTAAACACGCAAACTTTTTCACGTTTTGAATATAATCTTTTTAGTTTGTTGGTGACGTTTTGGCCGATCTTTTGGTTCTACGGTGCAATCCGGCTTGCCGCAGATACAAAATTATTATACATTTGTTCAGTAATTTTTAGGGTAAAAAAGGAGTAGGAGGGTCGGAACCCCTGTTTTGGGCGTGGTCCGGCACTCTAATAAACTATATTTGGCGGCAATATGGCATTATGCATTGAAACCGATCAATTGGAAATCGTTCAGAGGATCATTGCCCTCCATTTCGAAGGCATGGAAGTCTGGGCCCATGGCGCACGCGTCTCGGGCGTAGATCTTACCCCTGAAACCGAACTCGAATTGGTAGCGATTTCCGAAAAACCTCTCTCTTTTGAGGTTATGACGTCTGTGGAAAAGGCTTTCGTAGATAGCGGTCTCCCGTTCCGTGTCGATATCATGGACTGGGCGAAGCTTCCGGAATCCCTCCAAAAGCAAATCAAGAAAGAACACGAAGTGGTTCAGTCCACCGTGGAAGATTAAACTATGAAACGTATCCTTCCTCTGGTTCTTGCCGCAGGTCTTGCGACCTCCATCTTCGCTCAAGATGACTTGGGCAACGCAAAGTCCCTGATTCAGAACGGCAACTGCTCCGAAGCAATCTCGCCCCTCCAAAAGGTTTATAAGTCCAACTTCCGTAAGTCCTCCGGCGAAAAGGCCGCAGTGATGCTTACCGAATGCTACCTCCGCGAACATAACCGCGACGAGGCTGAAAAGGTTTCCTCCCGCTTCCTGGAATACTACGTTAAGTCGGACTACCGCGAACGTATGGAACTGGCTAGCGCCATCGTTTCCGTGGAAAAGGGCGCCGTTTATGAAGGCGTTGAATCCATGCTCCGCATCCTGGCCTACTCCAAGAATCCGGCTGCACGTAGCCGCACCAAGGACGTGGTTATCCAGACTTTGGCCGCTTCCCTCCTGAACGCCGACCAGCTCCAGGCTCTCCTGGAAAAGTTCCCGGTGGACAAGGACGTTATCGGCTGGATGCAGCTGCAGATCGGTCGTGAATGCCAGAACGCAAAGCGTTTCCGCGCCGCCCGCTACTGGTACAAGAAGGTTCTCGCTGCAGACGTTGCTGAAAACCTTTCCAACACCGCCAAGAAGGGTATGGAATCTCTCGATGGTACTGGTGCAGGCCAGCCCACCATCCTTGTGCTTGCTCCCCTTTCTGGTGACTTTGCCGAATTCGGTGCCGCCGCAATCCAGGGCGTCATGCTGGCCCACGAACAGGCTGGTCTTCAGGGTAAGGTCAACATCCGCGTTGCCGACACCCGTGCCGACGCTTCCCAGGCTTTGCTCCGCACCCAGCAGGCTGTGAACCAGGACAGCATCGTTGCTGTTATCGGCCCCATCATGAGTGCCCCGGCAGCAACCGTTGGCGCTTGGCTGGGCAGCAACTTCCAGAATATTCCGATGCTCACCCCGACTGCTACCGACGACGGTATCGCCAAGATGGGCCCGAACATTTTCCAGGTGAACATCACCATGGACAACTTGGCCCAGAGCATTGCAGACTTTGCCGTGAAGTGCCTGAACATTCGCGAATTCGCAGTGCTGAGCCCCTTGGGCGACTACGGTTCTGCAATGTCCCAGAGCTTCACCCAGGCTGTTGAACGTCGTGGCGGCAGCATGATTGCATTCCGCAACTACGAAGAAGGTCGTCCGGACTACAAGACCGAATTCAACCTCCTCCGCGACGTGCGCTACAAGCAGCTGAACCGTCGCAAGAACATCGCCCGCGGCGCCTCCGACCTGGATGCCGTGAACGCCAAGGAACGCATGCTCTCCATGCGCGACTCCACCTTTGATATTCCGGGCATCTTCATTCCGGCTACCAATCCGGCTGATGCTGGCTCCATGGTTGGCCAGGCTGCCTTCAACAAGATCTCCGGCACCTTCCTGGGAACTTCCGGCTGGTATGGCCGCGAACTCCTGATCCAGGGCAAGCGTCTGGTGGACAGCTCCTACTTCAGCGTGCCTGCTCTCGACATGGGCCGCGACAACCAGAGCCTCAAGGACTTTTCTAGCGCCTTCAAGGAACGTTGGGGTGAAGAACCGGGCGAAGACAAGGTTTCCGGCCTCAGCTACGATGCTGCAAATATCGTCTTTACCGCCATGGCTAAGGGTTCCAGCTCCTTGACCAACGCCATCAACAACATCGGCACCTTCAAGGGTGTGTATGGCGAAATCAAGTTCAAGCGCGGCGCCAACACCAACACCAAGATCGTTACCGTGGAAAAGGGTAAGTTTGTGACACTGGACGGCTGCCCCGCCAAGTAAACGGGCGAGCCCCATGTAATCCGATAAACGGGCGAGCCCCATGTAATCCGAGTCACTAACAAGGTTTGAAATATGAAACACTCTTGCTTCGGCGAGAGTGTTTTTTTAACTTTCAAGCAACAAGAAAGGAGTATGTATGAAGAAAATTTTGATTGCCTCTGCCGCAGCCGCCCTGGCTTTTACGGCTTGTTCCTCCTCCAGCTCTGCTGACAGTGAAGGCTCTGCTGCCGATACCAAAGGATTCATGGCCCGCTACAAGGCTGAGTATGAAGTCAACAAGTCCGAACAGACCATCACCTACAGCGAACCTGTCTGCAATGAAGAAGGTGGCAAGCTGGTCTGGAACCGTAACGGCGAAAAGGAAACTTATTCCTACGAGTACGACTCCGAGACTGGTCGCATAACCGTAGACTTTGACGGCGACAAGGAAGTGTACAACTATTCCGGATCCAGCTTCCCCAAGGGTGTCTGGCGCGATGCCTATGAAGGCGAAGAAGACGGCGCTGTAGCTTCCGTGGAAGTTTTCGGCGACAAGACCGTCGAAGCCGGCATCATTTATTCCGGTAACTGCTTCCTCAAGGATATCTTCATGGAAGCTATCGGTGGTGAATTTGGCGAAGGTCTTGACATGATGGAAGGTACCGAGATTACCTGCGACAAGATTACCGTCATGAAGGACTATACTGTGGAAATCATCAGCTGGTCCAAGGACGAAGTCAAGGCCAAGTACACCTACGGAAAGGAGTCTTGCACCAATTCTTCCAAGCCCCGCTTTGCCTATAACGAAAGCGACTGCAAGGCTGCATACGCTGACTTCAAGGCCGACAAGGATGCTGAAGAATTCGATTTCGAAGATTATCCTTACACACAGACCAACCCCCAGTGCACCCAGGACTTCACCAACGCTTTGATGATGGCCTTCATGGGTAACATTTTTGGTGGTGAAGGTGGCTTTGACTTCGGCGACTTCGATTTCGGTGACTTTGATCCCAGCACCTTCGGCAAGAAGCTTGCCCGTAGCCTGACCAACTTGAAGGTTTCCTCCAAGAAGTAATCGATGCCTGATTCTCGCGCCTGGAACCAGGTGCGCTGGAAAAATGCATGGAATAAAGAAGCCCCGCGATCGAAATCGCGGGGTTCTTTGTTTCTAGGAGGAGAGAAGAGATTTTTTGGAGCCTAGTTCTCGTCTAGGCCGGGGTTCCAGAGTGCTGCGGCGACGAATTCTGCGGAATCCCCATTCCTGTAGTAAGCGTGCAGATTGTCGTCGTCCAGAAAGTCGTCCAAGTTTACGCCACTGGTGGCGTCCAGTACTTCCCTGACTCGGGTCTTGTAGTGCTGGAATCCAGAGAGGAATAACTGCATGGTGAACCTCCGTTCTTGTGCAACATTTATCAAGACTTATTCACGAACACTCCTGAATGTGTATAAGAATTGTTGAAATGTTGTTGAATCCATGACTAATAAATAGATTGTTTTGCCTTTCAAAGACTATGACGGCCGTCACTTTTGCGTTTCGTCGATGTGTTCTGAAAGAGGACGGTACAAACAAATGAAAAATTCTTTCGGGAAAAGTGACTGTAACTTATTGATGTATAAAGGGTTAGTCCGTAAGGTCAAGAAGGTTTTTTAGCGGGTGTGGTAAAACCTGCGTATTCCATTTTGGAATAGAAACGGTATCAAAATATCTTGTCTGTAACGGCTGTGTTGGCGAATTTGGGTAAAAACGATTGTGGATAAAGTGTTGAAAACAAACTCGCGAGGATTCTAACCCACAATTTATCAACAAATGACGGCTGGATATGGAGCCCTTGAGGCGTTCTTTATTTTTCTATTTTGTGACCTATGGTTACCCGTATTTTTTCCATCGTTCTTTTTGCAGTGGCCTTGGCTTTTGGTGGCGCCGACACCTTGGGCCTTTCTTTGCCCGAAGCCCAGATGGAAATGTGGGTCAAGGCAACTTCTCTTACCATGCAGTTGCGGTATGGTGACGCTATGGAAGTTGCGAACAAGCTCCGCGAAGAAAATAACGGTGTGGGCTGCCTTCTGGAAAACGTTGTTCGCATTAGTCTCTACGATGACAAGGGCGACACAACCGCTTTGCTCAAGGCGGGTAATCGTCTTGAAAAGTGCAAGACCGAAGGACTTTGGGATGCCCTCCGCAAGTTTGAAATCGGCTATGTCCAGGGTGAATCCGGACATTCTGTGAAAGGCGCCATGACCACACGTTCTGCAGCCGGCATGTTCGAGGATTCCAAGAACCTGGAAGCCCAGGCGTTCTATGCAATCTATGCCTACTACGTGGATCAAAGTTTCAGCTGGGTTCCCTTCAAGTCCGACAATCGCGCCAAGTACTTGTCTGTTCTGGATTCCGCATCTCTCCAGTCCAAGCGTTTCTGGCCCCTCTTCCTGACACCGTTAATTTGGATGTACTACGACAAGGAAGATTATGCCAAGGGTTTGAAACTTGCTGAACGCGGTCTTTCCAAGGCTCCCAACCATCCGGTGTTCCTGCAGATCAAGGCCGATATGCTTTACTGCCTCAAGCGTTACGACGAGGCTGCCAAGATTTACGAAGCTAGCGCAGCAAGTTACGAGAAACGCACCGGCAAGTCCATCCGCTATTGGTGTGCGGCTCTGAACCTTATTCGTATCTATCACGATGCAGGCAAAAAGGAAAAGTCCGCGGAATGGAAATCCAAGCTGGACGATCCTGCCTACAAGGCTCTTGAAAAGTGGATGCCGGGCTCCCTTATTGATGGTTTAAAGAAAAAAGACCTTCTCTAGATATGGCCTCGCAACAGCGGGGCTTTGTTAACAACATTTAACTAAAAAAACGTGTTCGTCGGGAAATTTCCTGCGTGTTTATAGTAGTCACTTTAAACATTGGGAGGAGATATGCCCGACAAGGCAATTCGTATTGGGTTCTTTCTTGACGGTTACACGTTGAAGAAAGTCAATGAGTACTACAAGGTTCACCACAGGTTCCATTCCAACGTGGATTTCCGTGGGCTCAAGAACTGGGTGCAGATGCAGGCCTGCAAGTTCTTCGGGGCTTCCGGTGGCCTCGTGGAGATGGAGGCGCACTATTATCATCCTTACAGGAATCCCCATATTTATGGTCGTTCCGTGGAAGGTGTATTGAAGTTGGAACATGAGCTTCGGTCTGCCGGAATCCAGGTTCATTATAGCGATCATGAGGTGGAAACCGGTCAGCTGGGGCCGAACCTTGGGCTTATGGAGGATGCTCTTCTTTTTGCCAGCTATAGCAAGATGCAGGCGGTGGTGCTACTCAGCACCCAGGGGCAGTATGCGCCTCTGCCTGACCGTCTTCGCATGATGGGTGTGCCCACCATGCTTCTGGGTTGGGACTTTATCTATCCCAAGAAGAACCGCACCATCCGCTGGAAGACTGACACCTGCCTCAGGCGTTCATGCGCCCGCTATATCGCCATGGAGAAGGTGATGGATGCCGGGACCGAGTCCAATGTTCCGCCCCGCGGCTTCTTCTTCCAGAAGGAGCATCCGTTCAGTCGAGGCCGTCCGGCGCTCTGGCTAAACAATGACGGTGCCGCTCCCCAGGGCCAGCGAATGATGGCTTAGCAGGAGTGCGCGGGGCGGTGCTGCAGAGTTGCGCGGGGCGGTGCAAAAACCGTCTATAACGAAAAAGCTCCGTCTTTTGACGGAGCTTTCAGTTTCGCTTAGGCTATTGACAATTTGCCGCGCCTTTGAAAAATCAGATTAGAGTCTGTCTGCCTGCTTCTTCTGCCAGTCGCTGAGGAAGGTCCAGGTGACGCGGAGACCGAAGAAGAATGTGTCACCAACGTTGTCGGTGTCATATTCGTAGTACGGGTTGCGAAGTTCCATACCTTCGGCGGTAAGTTCGTCGTAGCGGATGTAGCGGTAGCCACCGTAGATACCGACTGCAATAGGATCGAATTCCAGACGGACTTCGAGTTCTGCATTTACGGTTGTTGCGAGGGTGCTGTAGTAGCGGTCACGGAGGGTTGCCTGCTGGCTGCCGTCGATAGAGACGATTTCGTATTCAGAGGCGAAGTGGAAATTGATGAGGTTCATACCAACACCAACTGCCGGAATCACGTTGATGAAGCTGCTTTCGCCGAGGATCTTCCAACCGAACATCCAGTCGAGGCCGTAGGCGTACCATCTGACGTCAAACAAGGCGAACTTGCTAGAGCCGGCGGTAACAGAGGTAGCCGGACGTTCAGAAACCTGTGTGGGCATGAAGTTCAGGTCGACCCAGGTGAGGAACTGCTTGTACTGGGCACCGGCGTTGAGGTGCAGGCCCAGGTAGTAGTCACCGAACTGGTTGTACTTGGGATTGGAGCTGGGGGCTACGACTCCACCAGAGGAGTCGGCCGGGTCGGCGTAGGCACCGAAAATGAATGCGGTGCGGTTCACGTAGTTCTGGAATTCTGCGCGCATGCCGCGGTAGTCGCCACCGATGGATACGAATCCGCGGATATGGTCCTTGTCGTAGAAGCTGTCTTCAGCATCGGCGAAAGAGCTAGTGGCAAGTGCCATGATGCTGACGAGGGCAGCGGTCAAAAAAGAGGCTATCTTTGTCTTCATAAAAAGATTCCGTTTAAATTTCCGAGTATATAAAATACATTATGTTTGGAAATTTTGCAGTGAAAAAAATCATAAATCGTTAAAAATCAATGATTTACGAACGTTTGGAGAAGTTCTGATGTTGACTTTTTGTGGAAAGATTGGGGCATTGGCATTGGCGGTCTCCTTTTTCTTAGTTGCTTGCGGCGAAAAAAATGGAGCTGAAGGTGCCGGTGCGGTTTCAGAAAAGTCCACCGCGGCGCAGAGATGGAATCTGCCAGGACAGTCGGATAAGTGTCTTTTTGCGACCTTGAAACCAAGAAAATTTGCCCAGATGCTGCGGGTTGGAGATTTTTGCGGGCTTGACCTTGTGAAGATTCAGTCCATCGTGGG
Organism: Fibrobacter sp.; assembly: GCA_024399015.1. Classification (GTDB taxonomy): domain Bacteria; phylum Fibrobacterota; class Fibrobacteria; order Fibrobacterales; family Fibrobacteraceae; genus Fibrobacter. Next base: position 632,205 of record JAKSIC010000001.1, on the reverse strand, counting down.
GCGGGACACATTGAAAAAGACCTTCGTTCTCGTGGATTACAGCAAGGCGTCGGACTTGGAAACGTTAAGCAAGATGAGTTCTTCCGGGAAATGGAAAGACGCTATCGTTCTTAGGGCGCCCCTGCGTCGTGTGGTTGTATTGTCTTCGGCGCAGATCGGGTATATGCTTCGTTTGGGGCTGCAGGACAGGATTGTTGGGGTAGGTGATGGCAAGTATATTGCAGATACCGCCCTGTATAGCCGTGTGGAACGAACCCGCCAGGGAACTCTTGCTGATGGCGAGATTCCGGTTGTAGAAGTTGGCAGTGGTACGGGACTTGATATGGAAAAGCTTATTGCCCTAAAGCCGGATTTGGTCATGACGTTTGCAACGGGCGGTTCCCAGGATGATTACGAGCGTATGGAGAAGCTTGGAATTCCTGTGATGCTGACCTCCGAATGGCAGGAGGATAGCCCCATGGCCAAGTTTGAATGGATTAATTTATATGGAATCCTGTTTGGCAAGTCCGAGGAATCTTACGCCTTGTTCAAGGAAACCCGGCAATCCCTTTCGAAGAATCAGAAGGTGGGGAAGGCCTCTGCCTCCCGGATGGCGGACTGCGAGGGTCCAAGGGTCCTTGCGGGCATGAGCTACGGAGGTGTGTGGTATGCTCCTGGTGGAAACAGCTACACGGGCAATCTCATCAAGGATGCTGGCGGTTGCTACCTGTGGGCAAGCGACACCACCCGCGAATTGAAACTGACCATTGAAGACGTGATGGCCCTGGCTGATTCCGTAGACATCTGGATCAATCCGGGCATGTTTGGAACGCCTGAGGAAATTCTCGCAGCTGAACCTCGTGCCGCCCATATCAAGGCTTTCAAGAACAAGAAGGTATTCCAGAATGATGGCCGCAAGGGACCCGGCGGAGGAAACGATTTCTTTGAAAGTGCGGTGGCCCGGCCTGCCGAATTGCTTTGGAATTTGAAGAAACAGTTTGGCACTGCTCCGGAAGTTTTACCCAAAACAACCCTAGGGAAGCCAATTAGGCCTATTTCCGTAGATACTTCCTTTGAATGGTACCATAATATTTTCTAATATTGGCAATATGATGAAACCTCACACAGGTATTGGCGACTGGATCGCAGCGAATTATGAACTGGGGACTCCGTTCCTCCAGCAGGTTCCTCGCGACTGCGCCGATTATTTGCTTTTGAATGCCCAGATCCGCGAGTACGACGCCGGTGAAATTATCATCAATGGCGGTACTGTTGGCGACTCCTTCTGCGTATTGCAGAGTGGTAGTGCCGTTATCTGCGGACAGATTTTAGCTGATGGACACTACAATACATTGGCCAGCTTGAATGTTGGCGCCTGCTTTGGTGAAATGTCCATCATTTGTAACGAACCCACCAGCAACACTGTGATCGCTGCCGAAGATGGCTGCACGGTGCTCCACGTTCCTCGCGATGAATTCGTGAAGTTCCTGGACAAGAACCCGAACATCATGGTGTATTTGTACAAGGTGGTGGCAGACCGCCTCCGCGCCAAGAACCAGGCCTTCGATGAATTCGAACGTCTCTCCCTTCTGGCTTCCGGCAAGGTTTTGCCCTTTATCGATTTTGCGCAGACTATGGAAAAGAGCCGTATCACTGGTACGGTCCTTTTCGAAAGCAATGGCGAAAACGGCTTTATCGCTTTCCAGGATGGTCGAATCTGCTGTGCCAAGTGCGGCAAACTGGCAGGTCCGGACGCTCTCGAAAAGTTGCTCTCCTGGGGTGACGAAACCTTGTTCAAGCTGGATACCCACTTGATGCCTGGCATCGTGAACATCAACCAGATGTCCGATACCACAAGCCTCATCTTGGATGCGCTCAGAAATATTGATGAAAAACAAAGTGCGCAGCACTAGCTGGCACAACCACAAGTGCCCCGTATAGGGCAAAGGAAACAAAATGAACTACGCAGACGCTGGTGTATCTCTGGCCCGTGCAGACGAAGCAATGGTCGGAGTCAAGAAGTCCGTCCGTACCACCTTTAACGAAGGCGTTCTCGGTGACGTTGGCAACTTCGGTGGCCTCTTCACCCTCAACCACCTTGGCATGAAGGATCCCGTCCTCGTCAGCTCTGTTGACGGTGTCGGTACCAAGCTCAAGGTTGATATCGAAATGGGTACTCACACCCTGCCTGGTCAGGACATTGTGAACCACTGCTGCGACGATATCCTCGTCCAGGGCGCTCGTCCGCTGTTCTTCCTCGACTACGTTGCAACCGGCCGTCTCGAACCGGGTGTTATGGACCAGCTGGTGGCAGGTATGGCTAAGGCTTGCCGCGAAAACGGTCTCGTTTTGATCGGCGGTGAAACTGCTGAAATGCCGGGCTTCTACGGTCCGGGTGACTACGATATCTCCGGTACCATCGTGGGTGTCGTTGAACGCGAAAACATCATCGACGGCAAGAAGATCAAGCCGGGTACCATCATCCTCGGTCTCCCGTCCACCGGTCTCCACACCAACGGTTACTCTCTCGCCCGTAAGGTTCTCTTTGACGTTGCCGGCTACAAGGTCGACACTCCGCTTGAAGGCACCGACATGACCATCGGTGAAGCTCTCACCATGCCGCACCGCAGCTACTACCCGAGCCTCATTGATCTCTGCAACAAGAAGATCATCCAGGGTCTCGCACACATCACCGGTTCCGGCTACCAGGGCAACATTCCTCGTATCCTCCCGGACGACGTGGACGTCATCATCGACCGTACCACTTGGGATCCGTCCCCGATCTTCAAGCTCATCCAGAAGGAAGGCTCTGTTGAAAAGGACGAAATGTACTCTACCTTCAACATGGGCATGGGTATGTTGATCTTCATCGACCCGGCTGACAAGGCTGAAGTCGTTGCTCACTTGGAAGCCAAGGGTGAAAAGTGGACCCAGATCGGCGAAGTTGTGGAAGGCTCCAAGCAGGTCAAGTTCCGCGACTAAGATGATTCGAGGGAAGGCCGAACCCTTCCATATGAGTCAAAGCAAAAAGCCCGCCGACAAGGCGGGTTTTTGTTATGTTGTTCAAAATATGGCGGTTAAAGCTTGGTCCAAAATTTTGTTAGCGGACCACGTCGTAAAGCTTTCCCTTGAATTCCGCTTCGTAAATCTTGGGTGCGATGCTAGGGTCGATATCGATGTAATGATCGTAGGTGCAAGTACACTTGGACACAACGGCATCGTCCTTGTAGCTGATGCCAACCCAGTCGTAGTCGAATTGTATGGAGATTCCTCCGTCAACGTCGCAGTAGTCTTCAACATCCTTGAATAGAATCTGATAGCGCTTGCCATCGCTAATCAGATAGGCGGTGGGAAGTTCGTAATCACGATCCATTTCTTCGTGTATCTTTTCGTATTCGGATTTATTTTCTTTGCATTCACCCTTGCCTATGCCGTACTGATTTGTTTCCATGAGGGTTAGGCCTGCCGTTTTTTCGGTGGGAATGAATGCAGGCGCTTTGACGGTATCGCGGGAAGTGGTGTCTGCTACGGTGGTGTCCACTGCAACACCTTCGAAACGGTAGGTGGTGCCTAGCAGGGAAACGAAGCTTGCGTTCCTTGCGTATTCGTTAGGAACCTTGAAGCTCATGTCGTAATTGCAAATGCAGTTGGCCTGGGGACTGCTATCCTGGAGGTCAATAATCAAGGTCACAGTCTTGTTGACAACGTTTATTTTATAGTCATAATCGACGGAGACTTTTTCAGCATCCATGCCGCAATTTGCTGGTACATTGGGAATGGTAATCTGGTACATGCTCCCTTCTAGTTCAGTCCTTTGTGCTAATCCAGGATCGTACAGGCTGTTGGTAAGGTCGTCGTCAAGAGAATTGTCCTTGCAGGTGCTGATGGTAAACCATGAGGTACGTTCTTTTTCTTCCTGGGAATATTCTGTCACCAGTTTGAAGGGATCGTTGTTGAACGTGAACGCCTTGGCGGCCGCCTCCTTTTCACCTACGTCAAAAATCAGGTCGCAAACAACGGAGCAACTGGCAGGAATGCCGTCGTTGATGGTGTAGAGGTTCAAGGAGTCTCCGCTCCACTCCCATTCGCTGTGGGCGCCTTTGGAATAGCAGTGAAGTTTTTGGCTCTTGATCTCTATCTTGTAGGATCCGTCTTCCTGGAACAGGAGGGCCTCTGAAACCGGGAACCTTGAGTTGAAATCTCCATCGCAGTTCTTCGTTTCAAAATCACTGACAGTCCTTCCGTTCGAGGGGCCGTTTCCTGAGGTACTGTCGCAGGCGGTCACAGCTGCCATTACGGCGAAGGCTGTCACAGTAAAAAGTGGGAAAATCTTGCTCATTACTCCTCCGAATGTTTTCTCACTACTTTGTAGGTGGTTCCTCTGAAATATATGAATTGCGCATTGGCATCTTCGGGCTTGATGTTGATTTTCAGATCGTAGTAGCAGAAGCCGCAATCAGCCTTAAGCGAACTGGTATCCTGAACAGATATGGTCAGGAGGTTTCCCTGTCGTTCGATGGTGGTGACGGCTATGCTGGAGCTAAAGCCACAATCTTCTTTTGCGTCGGGAATGACAACCTGGTAGGAATCACCGTTTTGAATCAGGTTGATGATGGGCAGTTCCTGTTCCATGGCAATGGGGGATTCGTCGGCCAAGGCGTAGTAGTTTTTTGCAGGGGCGGCTTTTGCCAGGGCGTCGAAAGAGCTTCTCTTGCAGCCGTCGGTATCGAAGCTGGATTCATACTTGTACATGACTGCTGCGGCAGTGTCCGGTACGGCAATCTCCTGGATTGTGGTGTCCAAGGCGATAGGCTCCCGGGTCGTGGTATCCAGGATGACGGGTTCTTGGGTTGTGATATTCGGAGTTTCAGAGGAATCTTCCATAACGGAATTCTGCGGATTAGTTTCGCCGGAACAGGCCATCAGGGCCATGGATCCAACCATCATTAATTCAAAAAGCTTCTTCATTGTTGCTCCTCCAGGGTTTGTATTTCTGGATTGTGTTGTTTTATGGTTTTATAATAGATTTATAAATGAAACAAAAATTGCTGAAAATCACAAATTTTTCTTAATATTTAAGATGATATTGTATAATTGTTGATGTAAATGATACAAGCTGTTTTATATAGGCGCTGGGTACGAATCGGGAACATTTTAACCTTTCAAAAAGGCGTCAACTGTTTGAAAATGGCCTAGGGGAATTTATTTTTTGATCTGGATTTCGATAGCGCGTGTTTGGTGTACGTGGCGCAAAAAAAGAGGTTCTATGAAGCATCCTTTTTACAAGAGTTTAGTGGCAGCAGGAGCCTTGGCTTTGGTTGGCTTGGTAGCCTGCGGTGATGACAATCCTTCCAATCCTAGCGGAGGTGATGACTCCTCCAGTTCTGTTGTCCAGGTTCTCCCTGGCGTTAGCAGTTCCTCTGCAGGTGTTGTGCCGGGTTCTAGTGCAACGGTTCCTGGGTCAAGTGCTATGGTGCCTGGCTCTAGTGCCGTAGGTGGTGCGAGTTCAGCCATTGTAGGCGGCGATATCCCTGCAAGCGACACCCCCGCAAGCTCCAGTGCGGGCAAAGTGGAACTTGATGCCAGCGGTTTCCCCACCATCGAATCCTATGGTGCACCTTCTCCGGAATACACCAAGGATATTTCCGCTACTGCAAAGCGTGGCTGGAATACCCGCTACTGGGATGCCTGTAAACCTCACTGCTCCTGGCTCAGGGAAAACGAGAATGACGTCACCCGTGCGGATACTTCCTCCAACGAAGCTTACGCCGCCGACCTCATGACCGCCCGTAACTGCAACATCCATGATGTGGAAGTTCCCACCTTTACGCTGGGGAACGTAAGCAAGTCCTGGCTGGGTTACAATGGTACCAGGAGTGCCTGCGGCGATGAAAAGGAGAAGGGTGTATTTACCTGTACCGACATGGCTCCTATTGCGGTAAACGATACGCTCTCCTACGCATATGTCGCTGGCACCGCCGATAGCAAGTGCGGCAAGTGCTATCATCTGCAGTACGATGGCCACTTCAAGGACGAAATGGAAAATAATCCGCCTAGGGAGACCCATAAGTCCCTCAAGGGAAAGCATCTTGTGGTGATGGCGTCCAATATTGGTATGGATGTGGCTGGCGGCAATCCCAACCTTCCGGCAGGTCAGTTCGACTTGATGGTACCGGGTGGCGGCGTGGGCGCCTTTGACGCACTTTCTATCCAGGTGAACGGTGCCAACGTGAACTGGGGTGCAGGCTTTGGCGGTTTCCTCACGGAATGTCAGAATCAGTATGGCTATGACGCCTCCATGGCAACTTACCAGAGTTGCATCAAGGACATGTGTGATGCCGCATTCGGTAATGCAGGCCTTCCCAACCTGCTTCGCGGTTGCCACTGGTTTGCCGACTGGTACATGGCTGCAGACAATCCCACCTACTACATTGAAGAAGTGGAATGCCCGCAGTACCTGGTGGACCATTACATGACCCGAATCAACACCACTGTCGAAACTAACATCAAGAAGGTTACTGACTGGTCCACTTACAAGGAAGGCGACGTGCTGGATACCTTGCATTGCTGGAAGGCTGGCGAAGCTCCTGCGGAACCGAGTGGATGGCAGAATCCTAGTGCAGGTTGCGACGTACCCCAGTAGTGACTGGGCACACTTAGGGAACATTTTAAGCTTTCAAAAAAGTGCCAACTGTTTGAATTTGGGACGTAAGAATATATTTTTGAGTCCAGAAAAATAAGGCGCTGTGTTTGGTGTAGATGGCGCAGAAGAGGTTATATGAAACATTCTTTCTACAAGAGCTTGATTGCAGCAAGTATGTTGGCTGTCGCTGGCGGCATGGTTGCATGTGGCGATGACGCCCCGGCAAATCCGGGTAATCCTGAAAATCCTGGCATCCAGCCTTTGGTATCCAGTAGCTCCATTGCAGGTGTTCCTGCTTCTAGTGGTTCTATGCCTGTCGCTGGTTCCAGCAGCTCTGTTGTGGGCGCTCCCGCATCCAGCGGCTCCGTGCCCGTTGTAGGTTCCAGTTCCTCTGGCGCAGTGGTTCCTGCAAGCTCTGCAAGTCAGGACCCGGAACTTGATGAAAATGGTTTCCCCACTGTTGAATCCTATGGCCCTCCTCCGGCCTCCTACACTGAAGAAATCCAGAACAATGGCAAGACTGGCTGGAGCTCCCGTTACTGGGATGCTTGCAAGCCCCACTGCTCTTGGCTTAGCAGCGTTGATACCACTAGCGATGAAGCTTATCAGGCCGGTATGACTGTTGCCCGTAACTGCAACATTCACGATGACGAAGTTCCTGCCTTTACTCTCGGCCATGCTGTTCAGCAGTATTGGATGGGCTACGAAGGCACTCCCAGTGCTTGCGACAATGCCAATGCCGGCGGTACCTTCACTTGTACCGACATGGCTCCCATTGCAGTGAACGATACTCTTTCCTATGGCTACGTGGCTGGCTCCGGTAGCTTGTACAAGTATGGTTGCGGTAAGTGCTACCATCTGCAGTTCAACGGCGGTAACCACGCTAACGACGTGAAGGCAACCCATAAGGCTCTTAAGGGCAAGCACATGGTGGTCATGGTTTCCAACATTGGTTACGATGTGGAAGCTGGCCAGTTCGACATGATGGTGCCGGGTGGTGGCGTTGGCGCATTCAATGCCCTTTCTACCCAGATCGGCGTTCCTGCTTCCGGCCTTGGCGCAAATGGCGGTGGCTTCCTTACCGAATGCCAGAGCAAGCTTGGCTGGGACAATACTGTTGAAGCATATCAGGGCTGCGTCATTGAAAAGTGCGAAGCTGTGTTCAAGGATTGGCCCAACTTGCTCCGTGGCTGTAAGTGGTATGCCGAATGGTATATGGCTGCAGACAATCCGACCTTCAACTGGGAAGAAGTGGAATGCCCGCAGTACTTGGTTGATCACTACATGACGACCATCAATACCACCAGGGATAACCGTTATCGTTGGAAGGACGACTGGTCTGGCTACAAGCCCGGTGATCCTCTGGAAACTCAGGAATGCTTGACTGACGAATATCCGCAGGGTTGCGCTCCGTAGTAGGTTCCAAAAATTTCAAGAAAGGACGTCCGTTTGGGCGTCCTTTTTTTGCGAAGTTAGGAATAAAGTATTATTTTAATTGAGTGACATTTGTTTGGGCGTTTGTGGCATCATGGAGTAGGTATGAAACGTTTTGGACTAGGATCCTTGTGCTTCGTTGCGCTTGCAGTGAGCGCGACCTTTGCTATTACGCCCAATGCAAACTTGAGTGCGGGCAAGAATCTTTATATATCCGGAAAAGTCAATTCAAAAAATCCGGGAGCTTTTACCGACGGACATGTTGGTCAGAATTCGCCTGATTTTGAAATGAGCGACATCGCCTTGAAAGTGGGCGAGGGTCCGGCAAAGCTTTTTATTACTTGGGAAACCCGTGGTGATGAGTCCTGGGTTGCAGATGAATACATAACGACGATCTGCAAGCATACGGGCGCACCCATGAGTGACTTTACCATCCAGACATCCGCCAATTCCACCAATGGTGTGAATGGTGACTGGGAAGACGCCTTGCAGGTTACGGGTAATCTCGTAATGTCCCGCGGGGTGGAAATTGACTTCGCCGGGAAATCCTGGTTTAGAATCGTCAGTAAAGACAAGGTGTCTAAATTCGAGGAAGTTGGCGCCTACGATATGAGCAACGGCGGTGATGACACCTGGTTTTTCTTGGGAACCAGCATTACCCAGTGCGGCCTGAAGATGTTTGAAGTGGATTCCACTTTCTCTGATTTGATTCATGCCCGCTTTCCTGCCTATACTCCGGCTATGGTTCGCGGAGGTATTGCCTGCGTGAACACGACCCAGATTATGGACGGCATCCAGGTTTATATGGATCATGCCACCAGTGTAAAATACTGGGCCATTGAAATGGGTACCAATGATGCCTGGGGCGATGTTCTTGGTTTGAACGTGGAGACCTTCACCAGGAATATGCAGGTGATTATTGATTCTGCGAAGGCTCATGGCATTACCCCGATTATTGCGAGGATGATGGCCACCAATCCGCCGGCCACCGAGGAAAATTGGCAGGTGAATCCTCGTTTTTTGGATGCCATTGATAGCTTAGTGGAAGTGAATAATCTTCCGAAGGGTCCCGATTTCTACAATTACTTCTTGAACCATCCGGAGGAATTGAGCGCAGAGGACGGAGTGCATCCCCTGCCTTCTGGTGCGCAGAGCATGCAGCGCCTGTGGGCGGAGGCGGTGGCACCGCTGTATGCATCAAGTGGTTCTTCTGGAATTGGGGTTGGTGCTAAAGCGCAGTCTACTAATGCACGTTTTAAAATTCCGCAGATTCAGGTGGAGGGCAGGTCGATTCGCGTTAAGGGAACTGATGCCGATGCAAGTGTCAGCATTGTAACTCCTATGGGGCAGGTGATGCAAAGCGCTAGCAACCTTCCTTCTGGAAATTATATGGTCGTCGTTCGCAGTCGTGGCAACTCCGTGACGGCACGAGTACAGATAAAGTAATTTTTAAGATTGTTCGAAATAAAAAAAGGAACCTGCTAGGGTTTCCTTTTTTTGCTTACTGTGCAACAGCAGTCGGTGCGTATTCTTGAACTTCCTGAGGTGCGGGCTCAACAGGTTCCGTTGTTTCAGCCGCGTCATCCCATTGTGCTGTCGATTCATATTGTGGTGGCACGTAGTCAGGATGGTTCGGGTCTTGGGTTGGGTCGTAGGAGGCCGTTTCAATAAACCATTGCACAACGCCTACAATAGCTCCGACTGCCGTTCCGATGAGAGCTCCTCCACCAAGGACAACCAGAGATAATCCGAAGAAACCAAGTTCGCTTTCTGCATCTGCGGCGTCGTCGGATTCTGCAAGGAGTGACATCATGGCCAGCCCTGGTAGGGCACCCGCAGTCGCCCCGTAGGAAACGTCTCGGGCAATTGGGTTCGGGTGGTTGTATGCGCAACCTGCCAACGAAACCACTAGAAACAGTGCGATGATTTTTGTTAAGATCTTCATTTGACCCCCAATGCAAATAGCATCTAACTCCAACTATGAGAAAATTATATAAAAAAACTCCCGACAGCCGAGGCCATCGAGAGCTTTTTGGGGGTTAGGAGGATCCTTGATGTCCCTTAGGACAAAATTCTTTAAACTTGAGCAATCCATTTATAACAAAGCATTTCTCAGTTTGCAATGTAAATTTAGCTGAATCTAGGTAAATTTTAAATATACAAACCCTCAAAATGTCCCAAACTGTCCCTACTGTATCACCTCAATGTGATGTGGATTACATTTTTAGCCTGAAGTAAAGCTCATTTTTAGGCGAAATACGAAAAAAACGGCTCGAAAGAGTCGCTCTTTTGATATATGAAAATTACCAGCGCTTTTTTTCTGCTTATTTCTTCAGGTGGAGCTTTCTCAGGACCTTGCCAAGGAGTTCGTTCAGGATGTCGCCTGCATCCTTGCTGCCCAAGAGCTTTTGGATGAAGAGGGTGGCTGCCAGAAGGATTACGCCTGCAATACAGCTGTAGATCACGAGGACCACAAGGCTTGTGCTGCGGACGAATTCGCCGGTAACGTGGTCCAGGCCCAGGGCGGCACAGATCATGATGCCGAATGCGACCAGTGCGCGGCCCATGTTCATCAAGGCTTCCTTCATACCGTCGGTACCGTTCTTACGGGCCCACATGAAGATCATGGAAACAACCTGGAGGATTGCACCGGTAGCGCCTACGATAGGAACGCTCTTGATGCCAAGGGGTGCGCCCAACGCCAAGTAGGCGGGGATGGTCAATGCGAAGATGCCTGTGTTCAGGAGGGTGGGGAGCCACATGCGTTCTGCAGCGTAGAAGCTGCGCACGAGAACTGCCTGGAGGCAAAGGCCCAGAGAAACGGGCAAGTACCAGCGGAGAATTTCAGTAATGGCTTCCGTGGTTTCGCGATGGAAGGCACCGCGTTCAAACAGGATGCGCACGGCGGGGAAGGAGAGGGCCCACACTGCAACCACCGCGGGAATCAAGATGCAGAACATGCGACTAGGTAGGTGGTCCCCTGCGTAAGTCTATTAATCCGTATAACGGCTATGAAGAGTAGTTTTTTCAATGTAAAAAACTTTTGTCATACAAAATACTGCGATTGTATGACGTTCGTTGAAAATGCTAGAAAATATGTGTTTTAAAAACAAAAAAAAACGGGGATAAAAGGTTGATGATGTGTTGACATGTGTTTTTTATTTTTATATTTCGTCGCAAAATTTTGGAGGTTAGAGGGTTATGCGTGCATCCGTATGTAAGCTTTTGCTTGTTGTCATTTCCGCAGTTTCTTTTGGTTTTGGTACTCCTATGGAGCCGGCCAAATCTACCCTATTCATTTTGCTTGATGGAATGAATCCGTCAAATATGGGTCTTCTTGAAGACTACTGTAATCACTATGAAAATAGCGAAATTTGGGGCAAGACTGGTGTTGCGAAATATCTCCAGGAAAATGTTGCCAATACAAAGGCGAATATTTATTCCAGATCCTACAAAAATCCTTCAGCAGCTCCTTCTGCAATGATTTCGGAATTGGCTGGACATAATAATATGTTGCAAACCGTAAACTGCCGTGAAAAGCAGTCTATTTATGATGCTCAAACACATTCCATTATTCAGCAAGATGGCGAAAAGATGCAATTGAGTTCTATTGTTGATGAAGCTTTAGGACACTGGTTTGCTGATGTGCTAAACGAATCGGAAATGGCGTTGCCTACGAAATCCTCTGAAATGGTGAGTTTACAAAAGACAAGAAATGCTTGGGATGGAACTGCTGGTAAGTATATTCCCAAATCTCAGTATTCTGTAGAATTTGCAAATATTGATCCATTTTTATACGCTTGGATAAAAAATTTTAAAAACAAAAATAACAAAATGCCAACGCTGACGGACCTCAAGGAGGCTCGTCCTGATTTTTTACCTACTAGATATGTGTTTATTGCTAATGGTATGGGCGGTATGGTGGCTCGAGAATACATTCAAAGTGTTGATTACAATGGTGATGTTGACAAAATTCTGTTTGCAGACACTCCACATGAGGGTACTGGTTTTGCGGATCATGCGTTATTGTCGAAAGACAAGAATTTTATGAAGCATGATATATCAGGATCTTTTTTGGCAACAATAATTCCGCTGATTACATTTTTGTACACATTTTCTGATTCAAAGACAGTTTCAAAGTTTTATGTGCCCATGATAAAAAATATCATGAATATTGTTAACGCAGGCTCCAATTTAGTTGCTAGTAACAATATGAATGATGAATATTTTGGTTTTTATAATGAAAAAGATGGGGCATTGTGGTATTCTTCTCAAGATGCAGATAAAAGAGATTTATTGTACAATTACATTCGTGGACAAGCAAACTCTGCGAAGATTGATACATTGATTGGTAGAACGCAGATGTTGAATGCCTATGGAATGCTTTCATCTTATGATAGTCCTATGTACCGAATCATGTATTCCTACGGTATGCCGACTATTGGTAACGGTCGTCGTACGCGTGCAGATTATCTTTTTCAAAAAAAATATCACGTAGACAAGAAACGTCTTAATGAAAATATTAAGACAGTGTATTCAAAAGCTATAAGTACGTTTTTGTTGGATACTTTGGGTATCAAACAAGATATTGTTGATGCATATATCTTCCAATTAAATGAATATTTAAGGGATAAGGTAAAAGATCTTGAATCACTAGATTTATATGCGCGATACTTACCCAGTGCGGCCGATTGGGCATTAGATTTGCTTCAGTATGTAGATACGAAGCATTTGTCGAAACAAATATTGGAGGGGGCATCACAATTTGCAGTAGAAAAATTAGTTGATTTTGCTGTAGACTATGGTGTTGGGGCCTTGTTAGAATGGATTGATCTTGGAGGGGTAATCGATGATATGCCTAATTGGTTGGTCACCTTTATCTCTGCAATTGCGGAACTTGCTCCTCAACAGGTTACAGAACAATTTGTATCTTCATTTATGAGCTCTTATGCTCCAAGTTATAAAGGTATGGAGGTGGGTTCGGAAGATTGTAAACTGGGCGATTTTTCCCTTAATCCATTAAATATTCTAAATACCTTAGATTTGGCTAAAAATATTTACAAACTTAAGGATGAGGATCGTTTTACTGCAGAGAATTGTGTTGCTACGGGTCATAAGGATTTTGCCCAACGTTTGGTTAATTATTCCGTTAATTTTTTTGATGAAGGAACATATGATGTTCCGTCGCATAGTGCATATGGTGGAAACGTAGCTCTGTTTGCTGCTACCGATGTAAAACGAATGGCGTATCCGTTGCATACGATGCAGCAGGATGACGAATATTCGGATTACAATACTTTCAAGGCGCAGTTACTTGTGGGAGGCGCTGTTGAAGCTAATCGTAAGCTGATTGATCAAGTTATGGGATCCGCATGTGATTTGGTCCCTAAAAGCTTTTCACCAGCATGCAAGGTTGCGCAGTTATCGGTGAATACTGGTATTATTGTAGGTCAGAATGTTAATACATCGGTTATGTTCCATAATATTGATGTATTGAAGAAATCTGCAGGGTTATCTTTAAAATCATCTGTTCAAGGTATAAATGATGGTTCTGTTAAACTTCATAGTGGAGCCAACAGACTATTTACGTATACGGATATGGATATGTTGATGTTTGAAAAGCCGTATATGAATTTGCAGATGGTTGTTCATCATTCTGAAGAGGGTGATAAGTATATTCCTTTGATGCTTAAGGCTGTCAGCGGTGCCGATCATGAAGTTCCTGAAATTGTTGATTATAATAGCTTGGAACAGGTATATCGTCAAAAATATATAAAGAATAATGGTTCCGATGAAGGGTTTGAGATTGAATCTGTATATGATCATTTAAGTGACGTTCAAAATTTAAAGGAAAAGAAATTAGTTACTTCAGAAGATTATTACTCTCTGTCTTTGAGAGGTGATTCCTTCAAAAAGGATGAGAACGGAACTATTACTAGACGTATAACTAGGTATAACTTGCCTAATATCGTCATGCAAAATTTTGTTGAAGAGTATCGATTCCAAATTGAAGATTTACGCCCTGATTTACTTTGGAGTATCGCACTTGACTTTAATATGGATGTTCAGATTTTCTTTGAAAGAAATTCTGACAATACTTGGAATTCATACATTGAACGAAATGGAAGAGATCGTGTATACATCGAACAGGGTGAAGAATCTCCGGTTAATGAAATGGGATTGTTTGTTTTGCGCCCGATGCGTTTGATTGAGTTAGCCAATTCCAAGATAACGGATGATAATAAGAAGTTCTTCCCCAATAAACTGCAACCTGAAGGACCGAATCTTGTAACTGCGACTTTGACAAATGCGATGGGAATGGTGGCTGCACAACAGTTCTCATTCTATTTCCAGGCAACACTTCCTCTGTTGAAGGAAGGCTGGCCGACATATCTGCAAACAGTATCTTCCTTGAAGGATATGTATATCACTGCAAGTAATCAGGGTGATCCGTATGTGTTTACAAGTGCAGAAGTTTGTCTTATCAAGTCTGCTAATGGTCAGTATACTCCTGCCTTGAATGATTGTGTTCCTGCAACAGTCATTCCGCAGACTGGTAGCTTTGATCAAAATTGGTACATGGAGGCTCATTTTGGTGATGAACTGGTAAAGACATTGGATGATGGAGAATACATTATCCAGTGGAAACTGAAGGCAAAGGATGTAACGGGAAATGTAACTCCGTATAACATGAATGTGTCTGTTATTCTAGACAAAAAGAAGCCTGATTTTGAGTTGGTTTTTCCTGAAAAGCAGATTACAAATAAGATAAAGGATGGTTCCTGGGCTAAGATTATCAATAAGGATAATTCATCTCTTAGAGCAACTCGTATCTTTGCTATTCCTGAAGGTTCTGATGACACGATATGGGTGAAAAAACTTAATGGTACAGGTGTATCTGAAATTAATTTGGGTTGGAATCTCGACATGGAGACTTTACCTCAAGGAAAGTCAACTGTGTATATTCAATCTATGGACTACGCTGAACCGAGCGTAAAAATGGGGATTATTCTGCAAGATCTGTATTCAAGCGATGCCGATGTTGCTAATGGAGCTTGGAGAGGTCTTCTTGGGGATGACGGTGTTACTTTTGAACCGGGAATTAATGGTGTGACCCTGCAGAAAGATATTTATATTGATAGTGAAGATCCTTCTATAGATAAAAATAGCATAGATGTTGTTGCGCTAGCATTTGCATCACCATGTTCTGATTGCCCGACTTATACTCGTCCGTCTAGTGACGAAACAGTTGTTAATGCTTCAGAGTCTGTGCAACTTTCCTTCTCTTTGAAGGGGGAGACTTCTACAGCAGAACATGATAGTGTTAGAATTCAGGTAATGTTTATTGATACAGATCGGTCTTTGACCAAGACGTTTGTTGCTTATCATGATTTTAAGGTCAATTCGAAATATACGTTTGAAGAACCTTCTGCTACGAGACTTACTGATGGAAAATATTCTGTAGTTGTAAATCTTACCGATGCAGCTGGAAATTCTTCTGGCAACATTGACTTGCATAAGATTGCTCGTATTGCAAGAACTGCTCCTGTTGTCAATAGTGTAATGCCTGCAGAGCCTGTGTATGCTTCTGCAGAAGATGTTGATGCTGCTACGTTTACTGTTTCTTCTTCTGAAATAGAAGTTAATAGAAGCGACTTCACATGCTATCAGAAAATCACTAATGGATTAAATGCTAGTGAATGGGTGTTTATTGGAAATGTTTCTGCTGATAAAATGGTTGCTGGCAAAAAAGTTTCTACTGATTACTCCTTGAAGAGCGCTTCTATTGATATTGCAAATGGCCGCTATACTGCAATAGTTGGTTGTTTCGATGGTGCTGGAAATTTTAGTCGTAGTAGTGAACCTTTTAGCGTTGGATTTAGATATCCTGTGTTGACATATCCCACTGCTGCGGATGGTGGCATAGCTAACGATATAATTCGAATTTCTGGTATTGCTCCAAATCCCGTCGTGCCTGATGGTAATGTTCAAACTGCTGAATATATGATTCAGTGGCGCAGCGCTGGTTCTACGGAGTGGAAAACAGATGGAATTCAGTCTACAAAAAAGATTGCCAGTACTATGGTAAATGATCTTGCCATTTGGGATCGTTCTTCATTGTCTGCCGGAACGTACGAGCTATTATTGTCCGTTCGTGGTTGTAGAGAAAAAGAAAATCCCAAGTGTAGTTGGGTTGAAAGCGAGATAGAAACAATCAAATTGGTTGATATTGATGAAAAACAAGAAAAGCCAACAATTCGTTTGAGTGTTCCTGTAGATGGTCTTGTTCCTGGTGGCAATGAGATGGGGGGCATAACTGGTGAATTACTCGGTGTTAACGATGGTAGCGAATGGACCATGGATATGAAAATTTACGCATCCGATCCTTATGATGCTACACGAATGATTGTTGCTGATCAAAAGTATCTAGATAGCATGATTATTTCTCCCTTTGGAGGATCAGCAACTGCAACGTTGCCCCAGGGGGTTTCGATTTGGCAGGAAGGAGATCTTTGGACCATTAAGGTAAATGATGTTCTTGTGTCTAATAGTTTGTATGATGTACCTTCGTTAGTGATGCATTATACGCATTCTGGATTGGAATTTGTAAATGCAGTTGCTGCGGATAAGGAAGTTTTCTATAACGCGGATGATCCGAATCACTTTGCGCCAGAATTAGACGTAGGTTACGGTCGTAAGCCTGCCTATAATTATACGAGTGAATGGAAGTTGGATGGAAAAAAAGATTTTGAATTGAAATTTAAGTCCTCTGAACCATTTATCATTGATTTATCCTCTGTAAAAGATGTGAATAGTAAATTGTATTGTGGTTCATCTGGAAATCTTTGTAGTAAGTATTTTCCAATGTTGTTGTCTTCTATACAGAATGAAAAACTTACCGATTTCCCGTTCTCTGAAGTTTATGTGGATATCAATTCCTTCAAGATGGATTTCCCGTGGAATGGCCTGATTACTGGTGGAATGTATCCTAGCACTCCTAAGGTTAAGGTAGTTGCTATTGCAACGGAGAAGCAGCCTGGTTCTCGAGTTGTAACCGCCGAGGTTCCGATGCTTCTTGCTGTGGGTGCCCCTGAGATTATTTCAAATTATTCTGAGGATGATATTGGACAATTTGTTGTTTCAACTGAAGACAATCAGCAAAATGAGTTGTTGAGGTTAAGTGAAATTGGTTATGAATTTGGGCTTGCTGGTCGGAATGCAAATGTAACAGTAACTGTAAAGAATTCAGATGGACGGGTCATTGCGACTTTAATGAATAGTCAACCCTGCTATGCCAGTGCAAAGAAAAATGCTCATGTAGTCACTTGGAATGGAATTTCTGATGGAAATTTTGCCAAAGTTGATGCTGGACGTTACTATTTTGAAGTGACTGCCATTGACGAAGATGGTAACAAGGCCGTCCCGAGGATTTACAAGTTTGACATTATTCATGCAGGTCATTTGATTGCGGCTTCTAACGGAAGAGATCCGAATTCCTCTGCAGCAGAGTTAAAGATGGAAGAGGCTAGTAAAGAAAATGATGAATATCGATTTGTTGGTAGAGCTGATTATCGTTTGACAATGGATGCTAAAGCCCGGATTTTACCAGAAGGAAAACGAACATTCAAGTATTATTGGGATTGGAAGGGTGAACAGTATCCCGCATTCTATCGAGCAAATAGATTTAGCTTGGGTATTCGTCGTCATAGAAAGTCGTTCCCTGTCACTTTGGTTACGCGTTTGAGCTCTACGCAGTACTATCTTGATTATAAGTACGATCCGCAGAACAAATGCTTGAAGAATAGTATTACTGTGCGCAAGGTCACTTTTGACGAAGATGAATATGGCGGTTCTTTTGTGATACCGAAACTATCTGTTTCTTCTGGTGATAATACAGACCATCTTATTGGATGGAATGAAGATGAAAATGTCCAATATGACATTAACTTTGATGCAAAAGTTTTTGCTATTGAAGACTATGAGTTCATTAAATCAAAGATAGGTGGTGAAAGTGTTTCTTATTGTGAAGCTTGGGGAAAGCAGTCGGAAACAAAGGAAGGTTTTACCGTTTCTGCACAGTCAAGTGATTTTAATGCGAATTATTCTACTACTGATCACCCAACCATTAAACTATGGGATTATAATAAAATCTTTAAGTATAAATCTGCAGATAAGAAATTGGACGGAAATAAGGGGGCTGTTACAGATGGCTGTACTCCTTCAGAAGCAAATGATTATGTGTGCGAACAAACGGAATCTTTTAATCCCCATGAAAATATGCTATCTGTTTCGATAGAACATGTTGATGGTGAAGAATTCTTTGGAAACGATGATTTTGATTGTTCCCATTGGTTCGGTAATTGTGATAATCACAAAAGTGCAACAGAAATCTTTGCAAAGGTGACGTTTACTGTAAATGATAAGTATTGGAATCCTGAATTTGGATATAGTAATTTGGCGAATAAATATGTTCGTTTTGACCATACAAATAAAACTTTGTATGATGCAATTCGGGGATATTATGTTCAAGCTACGTCGCCTAATAATTCTGTGAAAAATTATTACGATGGTGAAAAATGGATGTATAATAAATATTATGGTATGGTCACTCCATTTGAAGTACAACGCTACTTCTTTAATGAAAATGAATTGCTGAAGGGTAATCCGTTATTGTTCTCGGATGAAGTTTCAACTGCTGCTGTTAAGCTGGTTCCTTCGAAGTATGAGTTTGGATTCATGGGCGTTGACCATGAAGATAAGTATGATGCAAATAAATACGGAAAGAAAGTTGATTTTATTGCCACGGCCATCGGTACGCTCCAAAATGGAACGCCTATTGCTGAAGTAATTACTAGCGATATGAAAGCTAAGTTCGTTGGATCGTCTTCAAATATTGATGCATGGTTAAATGCTCCAATTGATTTTTATGTGACGGCACGAGTTCCAATGAAACAAGCTGCACGATATCATTCTAATCAGCAAGTGGCATTCCCCTATGTTGCGCCTGATGACAAGTATATTCCTGATGGTATGGGTCATGACGTGCTTTGTGATATCACCGAGGATATGAGTAAGTTTGATGATCAGAGCACCCATTGCTTTATGTATTATCATGCTGCATCTAGAATTCATTATGGTAAACAGGATTGGACTGATGAACAGTGGATTAATCATTTTGGGGCATCTGATGATGTGACGTACTTCAATAATCCGATGTACGCATCTCCGATGAATCCTATGAGTTCCATGAATCTGTTTGGGGATTTGTCTAAGGCGTGGGGAAAAAACACCCAGGAAATGACTTATCTAACTTCTAAGGTCGAAGACTTGTCTTATGAAAATAGTGTTTGGACTATTGATATGAACTCTATTCGCGAAACGGATGAGTTGAATTCGGATTTTGAGAACCCTCTTCAGTCTGAACTGCATTCAGAGCTGGTTCTGTCTCAAGAATCTGTAGAAAATGGCTGGCATATGAATGACGATGGTATCGTTGAAAACGAAGGCCAGGTTGAAACACTCAGTGTCAACTATATACGTTCAAACGATCATAAGCCTTTGGATGATAATAATCTTCGTGCTGATGTGCCTGAGACGATTGAGAAGGATAGAATTGCTGCTCAAAACGAATCAGACATTTTCAAGGATGATGATTGGACGAAGCAGTTTGCTCTTTCGAATCTTATGATTTTCGATCGCAATAATAATGAACATGAATTCTTTAACGCTAAACTTTCGGAAAATTCTGAGAATGTAAAGGTAATTCGTAGTTCTACGGTACCTGCAGAACGTGTTAGCGAAATAGTCACATTACTTGGCAACGTTCCTGGCAACGCGACCCACTGGACCCTGTCTTATCTATCTGGAAACAGAATGGTCCCGATTGCGTCAAGTGCAACTTCTGAATTAGAATCAAGAGATTCCTATAAGATTGTAAAAGAAATTGATGTAAACACCCTACAGGGCAATACCAGTTTCTTCTTGACTTATGGTTTGGATGATGCTGGTGGTGATGTTTACTATAAGCAATTGGATGTACACATTGGTGAATTGCTAGATCCTAGCGAAAAGAAACTTGTGAAGTCCATGTATGGAAATGTATCTGTCCAATTTCCGGCAAACGCTTTTGAATCGAAGACTGATGTGACGGTTCGTGTGGCTAGTATGGGTGATTATGATTATACCGTATTTGACGGCTTGTATCCCGTGGGAACCATTGTTGAAGTTTTGCCTTCTCATGTGTTTAATCAGAGTGATAAGGATTTGTGGCCTCGAGTATCAATTGAAGTCACGAAGGAGTCTTTGGGCAATCAAGATCCTCTGGATGTGAAAATCTATAAGCCAAACTACAAGGAAAAAACAATTGTTCCTTTGGAAGTTCAGGAATTGGGTTTCTATTTTGCTGGGGACTTGGTTTACACTTGTGGTGATTCAAGTGGTACTATTTGTGTTAAGCCCAAAAATGATGAATGGGATGCTATTCGTGTTTCTGGTAAGACTCCGACATTCTCTGTGTTTATGCTGATGGATGAAGAACAGGCTGCATTGGTCAAGCCTTCTGAAGATAATAAGATTGTTCCTGACTTCGCATGTGAGGATGGAAAGTCTTATATTGAAACTACTTTATGGGCTGGCTTAGTGAATGGTTACTTAAACTATCCGTATCCGTGTATAGGCGAAAGTAATTATATGCTCCAGCTTCGAAAAGATGGCTCTGCTATTGCTGAACACCAGGGGCTTGCTGATGGTGGAATTATCTGGAATATACGAAAGACTGACATTCAAACTAATGTGTCGTACAAGGACGCCTTGGATTCTCGATTGTCTCTTTATGGCAGCAATGGAAAGAGTTTGCAAATTGCAGGACCGATTGTCTATACGGATAAAACCTTGCCTATGATTGAAGATGCGTCAATTGAAGTTGCGGATTATGAATTGCAAAAACGGATTACTGTGGACGCGGTTCTCTCTGATTCTGAAAGTGGGATTGATTCTGTTGTAATGGATTTCCATTGGGCGGGCAAGAAAATTGAACGTCGTGTGCAAACGGGTTCTACTACTGTTGCAGAAGAATTCTTACTTACAAAGAAGATGTTAAGTGAATGTGTTGGATGTAAGTTTGAAGCTGTTATGACTGTTTATGACTATGGCCATAACAACGTAAAGACGACTCTGTCTAGCGAGAATATTTATCCTTTCCCGAAATCTTTGGTTCTTTGGTATCCTCTTGCTGATGGGGCTGGTAATATAGCTAAGGAAGCTACCAATACTGGTGTTGATCTGAATCTTGGAATGAAGAATCCCTGGTATTATGGTACAGCTTTGTTCTTTAGTTCAATTACAGATGTTGCAAAACCTAAGGATGCTTGGAGCGGTATTGGCTCTGTTCCGATGAGTGTAGAATTTAAATTGAGATCAAATGTTTCTCGTGAAGGAACGGAATTCTCAATTCTTGGTTGGAACGGATCAAAGAACTGGCTTATTGGATTAGAGAATGTACGTGATTTGTTCTTTGAATATGATGGTCGTAAAATTTTATTTGACAATGCGCTGGTAAAACGAGGGGTTGAAACTCATTATGTGTTGACGGTGGATGGCCGAAATATTCGACTTTACAGAGATGGCGTTTTGGTTGAAAATAAGACTCTGTTCAGCGAATTTATTTGGGATACAAAGGGTAAGCCGATTGTAGGTTCTGTTGATAACTACAAGTCTATAAATGCTCGCATATCAAATATTCGATTCTTTAGGAATGAACTTTCTGAAGATGAGGTAATGGATCTTTATCGAGGGCCTGTAGATGCTGTTGAGGCGAATATTGAGATTGTTCGTGCTGTTGATTTGCAGGAAAGAAATGATATTATTGTTGACCAATCTTGTGATTTAGCAGGCATGTCATATTTGCGCTCAAAGAGCCCTGATTTATCGGGTTCTGTGAATTGGAACGTTTATACTGTTGCTGGTAGGTATGATTTGTTTGTACTTGCGCGCGGGTATGATGGATTGACGTCCTCTATTGAAGTGTTTGTTGATGGTTCTTTCAGGGGAATCCATGATGTTAAGGGTTCTGGTGTATGGCTATCTCAAATGATTGATGATGTAACCATGAACCTCTCTACAGGGGAACATAATATCACGATTAAGCCTGTGGGATATACTGGAGTTGCCGCATTTGCTATTGCAAATAGCGAAAGTCATGTTCCCGCATCTATGATTTCTTGGAATGAAGATGAATGGAGTATTCCTGATCCTAAGGTTCAGGTGGAAGTGGCCTACCCCTCATACTCAGATAAGAGTTGGCTTCGTGCAAACTTCCGTCTTAGGAATATCTCAGATAAGGAACTTAAAGATGTGAAGTTGCGCTACTATTACAGTGGTGAAGATTATCTTGTATCCGCAAGAGCGTTCTATCCAAATGTGAATATGGGTGTTTATGCTGATGCAGGAAATGTTTTCTATACAGAACTCCAGTTGACTGAGACTATTTCAGCTTATGGATCTCCATATTATGGCAATGGCCCTCAAATTGGCGCGTATCGTACGAATAACAATGCTCTCTGGAATTATGATGATGATCCGAGTTTTGATCGTGCGGCAGTAAATGGAAACTTCCATATTACGGATAAGGTTGCTGTACTCGATGAAGATGGTAACTTAATCTCTAAGTTTAATTGCTATGATGGAGCTGGTCCTGCAAAGATTAAAACACCTAGCGTTCGTGCTTTGGCATTGGATGAGAGAGGCTCTTCTACGGATGCAAGCGTGATTTCTATGGTTGTTGAAAATGTTGGCGATATTCCGGTTCATGGTTTTGAAATTCGCTATTTTATTCATGATACGGAAAAACCTGAATTTGATGTGTACAATAATCCATTTGCAGAAACTGTGGAAATGGTTGATGTGGGCAATGATATGTATTACGTATCCTTCAGGTATGATGATGTAATTTTGAATCCTGGTGAGAAATCGGATTATGGCTCAGGAGTTAAGTTTGCTCTTCATCATGCCAATTGGCAGGGCTGGAATGCGTCTGATGATGCTTCTCATTACGGATTGACTTGCGATTTTGCGCAGGCAGACTCTATTGTTGTACTTGATCAAAAGGGTAATTTGCTTTGGGGTGGCGTTCCCTATCCTGCCAATGCTCTATTAGAAATCGCTGGCGATGATGATTATGGTGATCTTATTGTCATTAGTTCCGGGGAAGTTGTCGTTTCTGTTCCAAGTACAGGAAAATATGTTCTTGAGCGAGTAAATGCTGCTGGTCTTACTCAAAAGATCTTATACAGTGGCATTTGGTCTGCTGGTGAACACAGTGTTGCCGTTGAAAGAGCTAGTTTGATTTCTGGTCAATATCTTGTTCTCCGAAGTGGAAGGACGATTTTGTCAAGAATTGTAATTAAGTAGAGTGTTATGAAAAAAAGAAAGATTGTATTACTCGCAGCCTCTTTTTCTTTGCTGGTAGGCTGCCCCTACATAGATCATGGAATGTCTTATGCTCCAGATCGTGTGGTGAAGTCTATTGACGAAATACAAGGTTGCTACTATCGAGAGTATTTAGATAACTATGAGGGCCTTGTCTGCAAGGAACTCTGCATAGATTCTTTGGCGCACCATATCGTTCGTTCTTATGGAAAGGGTGATGATGGAAAATATACTGTTTTAAAACGCGATACATCCTTCTTTAAAGAAGTTGAAATCAAAAAACCTGTAAGAGATGGCAATTTAGAAAAGGCATTCTTTATTGAGAACGTTGGATTCTTTGACTATTCTCACGATGCATCGGCTGCCAAACTAGTTGGAATTAGAGGTAATGACTACTCAACAAAGAGGGAGGGACAGTGCGAATTCTAGTTCTTTTACTCTTTTTTTTGACTGTATATGCCAATGCTTTTTATGCATTTGGAAATGTTGGAGACGGTCGATTGCAAAACGAAAATCAAGTTTACAGACCCGCAGGTATTGTGAATTGGTCGCTGGGCGTCGGTATGTTTGATGAGCCTCAAAATATCATCGATTACAAGATGTCCTTTGGATTAAGTCGAATCGGCTACTCTTATGACGATGGAAAAGAAAGCGTGTCACTCTATGTGATGGACTTCAATTTAGTTTCCTGGTCGGCAACTTACAAGAAGTTTTATTTTGAAGTGTATGGAGGATTTTCCTATTTGCTTATAGGGACGAATTTCTCGGATTATATGCAGGAGAAGATTGGAGATGAATTCATTAACGAGGAAAGGTTTTATCCCAAGTACGGTTACCGATTAGGTTATTATGTGATGGATAATCTGATGGTGTCTTTAACAGCTAACTACAATCTGGTAAAATGGCGATTTGGTCAAGAGGCTAGTAGTTGGGATGGGGAAAACAACGGATTTCTATTGATGGGCGGCATAGGCCTTTCTGCTCAATATAATATCTTTTAGAAAATGGAGAAAAAATGAAAAAATTGTTTTTTTATTTTTTGATGGTATGCTCAACTTCTTTTGCATTGTCTTTGGAAGATGTTAATCGAGAATTGAATAAATCATTTATTAGTGAAGATTCTCTCGAGATGAAATTTACAACAACGATTTCATCTCCTGATATCGGTATGCAAACGATGGAATCCTATCATGTTCGCAAGGGTCCCAAGAAGATTTATTTTGAAATGAAGAATTCCTTGCTGAGCCAGCGGATGATTGTTTTTGGAGAAAGAATTAAGATTATTGACTTGAAAACTAAGTATGAAACTATAGTTAAGAATAATGCTCAATTCATGAGTTATTTGCAGACTCCTGAATCAAGTAGTAATCCTCTTGAAAACGGGAATTGGAAGGAACCTGTATTCTTTACTGAATCCGTTTATAAAATTGAAGGGGATTCTGCAACATACTATTATGATGAGAAAAAGAAACAACTTACTAAAATGGAACGAATAACGAATAACTCGAATACGCTTATTATATTTGAGTATGATCCTGGTACGAAAAGATTGTCTGCAATGAAGATATCAATGATGGTTGATATGAAGGAAACGAAAGTTGATATAATTTTTTCAAAATATCAAAATTCTAAGGCTTTCCCGGATAAAAATTTCGAATTCTAATAATTTGGAACCTCAAAAATAGCTTTACATATAAAATTAAATTTTCTAAATTGCACTTAGCTGTTTAAGCGAGGTTCTGCATGCAGAAACAGTCTGGAAAAATGGGAGCCACTATTTCGGACCAGTGAAGTCACCTATTTATAGCTCGTTTGTTTGTTCAAATACAGTAAGTTGTGATCGCGCAGCGCAATAAACAACAACCTCTGGATTTATCCAGCATAAGTATTTGCTGTTAATAGCGAAGGCTCTTTTTCTCCGGAACACAGGCTCTCTAGCACCGGACTGTTGGCTCAAAGTACTCCGGAATAATCACGGACTTTTTTGATAAATAATGTCTTTTTAGAGGTGACCAATTGTTTGAGTGCTTCATATTCTTATGGAGCATTTTTTATATTACTCTCTATGAAATATTTGGGTTTACTTTTTTTGTTGCCGACTTTGCTGCTTGCACAGGTTAATCGAGACGGTATTCAAGAAATTGGGGCTGCTGCTGATAGTGTTGATGTGACAGATGATCATCCTTATATTAGGTATCCCTATGCCAATGAAGGATTGCTTTCTTATTGGTTTGATGGGTGGAGTTTGAATCATAAGGAGGTCGATGGGGGTGAGATTTTGCCCTATTTGCTAGAGAATGAAAAATCTCGCTCCTATGCTCGTGCTGCTAACGTTGTTGGCTGGACGGGAACGGCTATGGTAATCGTTAGTCCCTTAGCATTTTTTTCCAGTTTAGCTTTCCTTGATTTTGAAAATGGTGGTAAGTCTACGCCCACATCAAGAGGAATGATTATCTCTAGTGGTGTAATGCTGGTGGTTGGATTTATTATGGCACGATCAGGTAGAAACTTCCTGCTGAGTAAAGCCGTAGATCGGTACAACGATTATTGATTTGTGGTGGCGTTTGTGATAGGCATGCTGATTGGGGCATTACAAGCAAATGCTAAAGGACGGGAGTATTCATTACTTCTTCAACTTCAGCTTTCTCAGCACCTTGCCTAAAAGTTCGTTCAGGATGTCGCCGGCGTCCTTGCTGCCCAGGAGCTTCTGGATCACCAAGGTGAGGCCAAGCAGAATAACGCCTGCAACGCAGCTGTAGATAACGAGAACCACCAGGTTCGTATTACGGACAAATTCGCCAGTCACATGGTCCAGGCCCAGGGCGGCACAGATCATGATGCCGAATGCGACCAGTGCGCGGCCCATGTTCATCAAGGCTTCCTTCATACCGTCGGTACCGTTCTTACGGGCCCACATGAAGATCATGGAAACAACCTGGAGGATTGCACCGGTAGCGCCTACGATAGGAACGCTCTTGATGCCAAGGGGTGCGCCCAACGCCAAGTAGGCGGGGATGGTCAATGCGAAGATGCCTGTGTTCAGGAGGGTGGGGAGCCACATGCGTTCTGCAGCGTAGAAGCTGCGCACGAGAACTGCCTGGAGGCAAAGGCCCAGAGAAACGGGCAAGTACCAGCGGAGAATTTCAGTAATGGCTTCCGTGGTTTCGCGATGGAAGGCACCGCGTTCAAACAGGATGCGCACGGCGGGGAAGGAGAGGGCCCACACTGCAACCACCGCGGGAATCAAGATGCAGAACATGCGGGAAAGGCTCTTCCAGATTTTTTCGTTCAGCTGCTTGATCTGGCCTTCCTTCACGAGGCGTGCCATGTCGGGGTAGCTGGTGACGGAAACGGAGAATCCGAAGACGGCCACCAGAGTGTACATCACGCGGTAGGCGTAGTTGAGGCTGGAGATACCGCTGGTGCCGAAGTTGGCGCCGAAGCTTCTGATGATGAATTCAAGACCGAACATGGAGCCGACGCCGAGGGACATGGGGATCATCATCTTGAAGTAGCGAACGATATCCGGATGAGTGGGTTGCAAGATGAGTTCGTATTTTACGCCACCCCTCTTTGCGCCAAAAATCTGCAGTGCGAAGAAGCCGATGAACGCGCCGACGGGAACACCCCAGGCGAAACCTTCCAGACCGTAGTTCACGCCATTCTGCTTGCCAAGCAGAATACCTGCGAGGCCGCCGCCCACGATGGCCACGTTGTAGATCAGGCCGGTGAGGGAGGGAATGAGGAACTGCTTACGGGTGTGCTGCACTGCAACCAGGATGCTTCCCACGAAGATGAAAATCTGGCCCGGCAGGATGATGCGGCCGTAGTAGGTGGCGCGTTCAATCAGTTCCGGGGTGGCGCCTTCCACAGTCAACAGCTGCAAAAGTTCCGGCATGAAGATGAATGCGGGAACCACCAGAATAAGCAATGCCATGCCGAAGGTGTTCAGTACGTTGCTGAAGAACTTCCAGCTCTTCTCTTCGTCGCCTGCCACCTTGTAGCCGGTGAAAATCGGGATGAAGATGATGGAAAGGAATCCGGTGCTGACCACGTGATTCAGGATGTCCGGAATCATGAAGGCGAGGTCCAGGGCGTTCTTTTCCAGGGACACGCCGGCGGCATGGGCCAGGAGCATTTCACGGAAAATTCCCAGCACGCGGCTGAGGAGCATACTGACAGCGACAATAATGGCGGCTTTATTCATAGTAATTTGACGGATTAATGCTAAAAATCGGTCTAAGTTATGTTAACACGTGTAAAATTAGAAAGATGTTACAAAATGGTTTTTGCGAGCAACCTTACTTGTTTGTATATTTGGTAGTATGAAGAGAATTTTTGCAATCCTTACCATCGCTCTTGCCGGTGCAGCTTTTGCACAGGAAGACTACCTCGCTGACGATTATATCGCAGACGTCTCCGGAATCTCTGAAGCCGAAAGCTCCAGTTCTGTCGAAGAAGCACTTCCCGCAGTCTCCAGTTCCTCTGAAGAATATGTGGCCGAAGCTGCAACTGATACTGCTGCTCCGGAAGCTTCCGCTGTAGCATCTTCCTCTTCCGGAGAAACCTATGCTTCTACCGACTACGATACCTTGTTTGGTACGAACACCTCTGGATCTGCAGAACCGGTTGAAGAAGAAGTGATGCCTGCAAAGTCTCCCTTCGATGACGACTCTATTCCGGAATTGAAGCGTTGCAAGTACACCTTCAAGAGCTGGGGTATCGGTTTCTCTACTTGGCACAACTGGCGTGACGAAACCATGAACCCGGAACGTGACTGGGCCTTGGCTCTTCTTGTCCACCACGGTCGTATTTGGGAAATGACTTCCCATGGTTCCATCACTTTCATGGCTAACGGAAACTTTGCCTTTGGTGAATACAAGGAAGCTCAGGTTATCGGCGTTATCGGTGGTAGATACTTCTTCCTTAACGACATTTACTCCCCGTACGTTGGTGGTGGTTTCGGTCTCGGCCTTCAGTACGATGGTTACCTGAACGAATATTCCAAGAGCACCTTCGGTGACAAGTTTGGCTTTGGCTTTGCAGGAAATGTTGAAGCTGGTATCGTCGTGTTCCGTACCACTACCACCCAGTTGGAACTTGGCGCAAGCTATGATGTTCTCGTGAACGTCCTTAAGATGGAACCCGCCGTCCACGTCTACGGCGCCTTCAACTTCTATTTGGCCATTAATTACTAACAAGAGATGAATATAAAAAACGACTGCGTTCATCACGCAGCCGTTTTTCTTTTAAGGTCATCCCGGCCTTGAGCCGGGATCTCCTATTCCATTAGTAACGGTAGAAGTCTACCTTGTACGGACCTTCAACCTTCACGCCGATGTAGTCGGCCTGAGCCTGGGTGAGGGTAGTCAGGTGAACGCCCAGCTTTTCGAGGTGCAAGCGAGCAACCTTTTCATCCAGGATCTTCGGCAAGGTGTAAACGACGCCGGTTTCGTACTTGATGCCAGCCACAGTCTGCTTGCCGGTAGCGTTGAGCCACAGGTCGATCTGGGCGATGGTCTGGTTGGTGAAGCTAGCGGACATCACGAAGCTGGGGTGGCCAGTAGCGCAGCCCAGGTTCAGCAGGCGGCCTTCAGCCAGCACCAGGATGCTGTGACCATCGGGGAAAATCCATTCGTCGTACTGGGGCTTGATTTCGTTACGGACAATGCCCGGAATCTTCTTCAGGCCAGCCATGTCGATTTCGTTATCGAAGTGACCGATGTTGCCCACGATGGCGCGATGCTTCATCTTGCTCATCTGAGCGGCAGAGATAATGCCGATGTTACCGGTGGTGGTCACGAAGATATCAGCCATGGAAACAACTTCATCCAGAGTCTTCACTTCGTAGCCTTCCATCACAGCCTGGAGAGCGCAGATCGGGTCGATTTCAGTAACGATCACGCGAGCGCCCTGGCCGCGGAGAGACTGAGCACAGCCCTTACCCACGTCACCGTAACCGCAGACCACTGCGATCTTGCCGGCCATCATCACGTCAGAAGCGCGGTTGATGCCGTCGATGAGGGAGTGGCGGCAACCGTAGAGGTTGTCGAACTTGGACTTGGTCACGGAATCGTTCACGTTGATTGCCGGGAACTTCAGACGGCCTTCCTTGGCCATCTGGTAGAGGCGATGCACGCCGGTAGTAGTTTCTTCGGAAACGCCCTTCAGGGTTTCGCGAGCGCGGGTCCACTGCTTCGGATCCTTTTCGAAAATCTTCTTGCAAGTTGCGAGGAACACGCCCCATTCTTCGGAGTCGGTTTCCGGGTTGAATTCAGGAACCTTGCCGGCTTCTTCGAATTCAGCACCGCAGGTCACCAGCATGGTAGCGTCGCCACCGTCGTCCACGATCAGGTCAGCGGTCTTGCCGTCGGGCCAAACCAGAGCCTTGGCAGTGTTTTCCCAGTATTCTTCCAGAGTTTCGCCCTTCCATGCGAAAACAGGAACACCCTGCGGGTTTTCAACGGTACCCTTCTTGCCAACCACAACTGCAGCGGCAGCGTGATCCTGGGTACTGAAAATATTGCAGGAGACCCAGCGAACGTCTGCGCCCAGGTCAACCAGAGTTTCGATGAGGATGGCGGTCTGTACGGTCATGTGGAGAGAACCCATGATGCGTGCGCCTGCCAGAGGCTTCTTGCCTTCGTATTCCTTGCGGAGAGCCATGAGGCCCGGCATTTCAGTTTCGGCCAGGTCCAGTTCCTTGCGGCCCCAGGCGGCAAGGTTAATGTCTTTAACTTTGTATTCCATATTAATACCTCTATGCATAAATATAGTTATTCGCATATTTCCTTTCAAATCAAACCACTTAAAAAGCTTCTTTTCGGTCCCCTTAAGCCCCACTTGCAAATGTGATAAAAATGTAAGTTTCCGCACTTTTCAATTTGTTATATTGCTTATCCGTGGTTAAGGTGAGCAATTGGGTATATATTTTTGGCTTGTCCCTGCTGGCGGCAAATGCTGTAGCAGGGGATGCCGCTGTGAAGGATCCCTTCCTGGGTGATCCGTTCCAGGTGCGCAGTTTCGATACCGAACCTGTGGCCCAGTTCCCCAGTTTCCATTCCACAATCGTTGAATATCCCTTCGGCAGTTCCGCCACGGCTGATTCTGCAACGACTACCGCGGAACCCAAGGCTTCCGTCCTCTACATTCACGGATTCAACGATTACTACTTCCAGCGCGAAATGGCCGAGAAGGCTGACTCTGCAGGCTATGCATTCTATGCCGTGGACTTGCACAACTATGGCCGTTCCCTTCGCGAAGGCGACCGAATTGGTGAAGTTCACGATATCGCCGAATACTACGCCGAGCTGGATACCTGTATCGCAGAGATGAAGCGTCAGCATCCCGACGCTCCCGTGGCAATTATCGGCCATAGTACCGGTGGTCTGATCGCTACCTTGTATGCCGCTGCCCGAGAAAACGGCAAGGGCATTACCGCCCTGGTATTGAACAGTCCCTTCCTTGAAATGAACTATGCTTTCATTCCTCGCGAGATTGTCATCCCGGGCATTTCCGTGCTGGGCCAGTTCTTTCCGAGCTTCGGCGTTCCCCGTGGCGACAATACCAACTACGCCGAAAGCCTGCTCAAGCAGTACCGCGGCGAATGGGAATTCGATACCGCCATCAAGACCGTGAACAGCATCCCCGTGAACTTCGCCTGGGTCCGCGCCATCCACAAGGCACACGCCTTCGTGCAGAAGGGCCTGGAGCTGGACACCCCGATCCTCGTGATGCATAGCGACTGCAGCATCGATCAGGACGAATGGGCCGACGAATATACCCGCTGCGACGGCGTCCTCAACGTGGAAGATATCAAGCGCTACGGCGCACGACTGGGCTCCCAGATCACCATGGCCGAAATCCCCGGCGCCCTCCACGATATCGTCCTTTCCAAGAAGCCCGTTCGCGACAACGCCTACAACATCATCTTCAACTTCCTGGACGAAACACTTCCCGCTTCGACCATGGCCGCTGAATAATAGCTGGAAAAAAAAACTTGAAAGAATTTGACCTGTGGATTTTTCCGCAGGCCTTTTTTGTGCAGGGGAGGCGCCTGCTTGTTTTTGATGGGGGCTACTTCAGATAAAGTAACTTCATCATCCGCCTCACCAGAGTACAGCAAAAAAGCCCCCGGCTTCGCCGGGAGCTTTTTCAAATTCAGGAGAACTTCAGACTAGAATCTTGCGATGAGTTCCTGCGGGCATTCCACTTCCTTGTAGTTGTGGAGTGGATTACCTGCAGCATTCATCCAGTTGGCGAGGAACAGGCAGCCTTCCTTGGCTTGCGGGTCGTTTGCGAAGGAGGTGTTGCACTTGTTGGTGAGGCAGCTCTTGTAGGTGGATGCCTTATATCCGGAGGATTCTTCACATTCGGTCAGGAGTCCACCGTAGCGTGCGCCCTGGGAGCCCCAGCCCATCTTTGCGGAGCAACCGTCAAAGATACCGAAGCCACCACCAGGGATCATAATATCGAACTGGCCGCCAGCCACGTCATAACCCACGTTGTTGGACATAACGATAAGATGCTTGCCCTTCAGTTTGGTATGGTTGTCGGTTGCATACTTGCCCTGACCGGTGAAGGCGAGGTCGAAGCACTTACCACAGTTGCTTTCACCACCCGGAGTTGCTGCAAAGGCGAATGCCAGGGTGTCGTTGACGACAATGGGGAACTGACCACGGCAAATGCCTGCGTTACCGCCATCGCACATACTCTGGGAACCGCCCTGGACCTTGTTACCCCTAGCGTCGCAAGTGGATGCCTTGCCGCCGTGTTCAGGCCATGCACAGTGAGGTTCGCAGCAGTCCCAGTAACGGGAGGCATAGCCGGAACCAGACTTACCGCCGGCAACGTACTTGATGGTGTAGTTGCTGGAAACGGTGCCGCTAGTGTTGCCGCTCTGCTGCTGTTGCTGCTGGCTAGAAGAAGACTTCGGAGCGGAGCTGGAAGACTTGGGCTTGCTAGAAGAAGACTGCTGCTGATTATTGTTTTGAGTCTGCTGCTGGTTATTGTTGTTGTTGGTGCTAGAGCCGAGGCTTGCGCAATTCTTGCCCTGCGGATCGTAATAGCAGTTGATGGTGCAGTCTTCCTTGTAGGCGTAAGATGCACCGTTCACGTTGAGATTGTCGTAGGGCTTTACGTACTTGTTAGAAGGCTTGTCGAAGCAAGTGCCGTCAGAGCCGCCCTGAGTCTGCTGATTGTTGTTATTCTGGGTTCCTGTGGAGGAAGCAGGCTTTGCAGAAGAGCTGGACTTTGCTGTCGGATTGTTTGCAGAAGAAGCAGGCTTTGCAGAAGAGCTGGACTTTGCTGTCGGATTGTTTGCAGAAGAAGCAGGCTTTGCTGCAGAAGAAGTGGGCTTTGTTGCAGTTGCAGAGGAAGCCGGCTTCGTGACTGTAGAAGAATTTGCTGCGCTAGATGCCGGAACCTGGGGATTGCTCGGAGAAAGCGGAGTCAATGCACCAAGGTTTACGTTGTTCACAATAGCGGTGGTGCCGTCAACGCTTACGACGGAGCCGTTGTCGGGAGTGCCTACGAAAGTACCAACGATGTTGCCGCTTGCATCGGTAACAATGCCGCTGGGATAGATGAGCATCGGAATGCCTGCATCAAGGAGCCAGCAGTCGTCAAGTACAACCAGGTTGCCGTTACCATTGGGCTGGTTGGCGATAATGTCATCAATGGGAGGGTTGGTTGCTGCCGGATTTTCTTCGGAGCAGTTGATCAGTGCTGCAGCTGCTGCGAGAACCAGGACGGACTTAAAAAATGGGTGTTTCATGTAGAATCCTCAATAAAACCAAAACATTAGACTTTCTGCCAGAAAGCCCTTCCAATTCCATCCGCGCCTAAAAATAAATTTTGTGAGGTTAAAACGCATGTAAATTTTTGTTGCATATTGAGTTAGGATGATTTCATTACACTTGTTTATTGCAATAAAAAAATAAGTTTGTGCGAAAAAATCATTAAAAAAGGCCGCCGATTTAACGGCGACCTTTGTGAATTTCTAACAAATTATTGGATTAGAACTTGTTCTTAAGGGCGGTGGGGCATTCCACTTCCTTATATTCGTGCATCGGGTTGCCTGCAGCTTCGTACCAAGTGGCGAGGAACATGCAGCCTTCCTTGGCCCGTGCGTCCTTGCCGAAGGTGGATGCGCACTTCTTGGCGAGGCATTCCTTACGCTTTGTGCGGAGGTCGCCAGCGGTACCGGCTTCCTTTTCGCATTCGGTAAGGAGACCTCCATACTGGGCGCCCATGCTGCCCCAGCCGAATCGGCTACAGCCGTTGAAAAGACCGACGCCGCCGCCCGGGATCATAATATCGAACTGACCCTGGCTAACATCGGCGCCGACATTGGAAGTCATCACGATAAGGGTCTTGGTAGCGAGAGCCTTATGGTTGGCCTTAGTTTCATACTTGCCCTTGCCGGTGAACTTCAAGGCGTAGCACTTACCGCAGCTTGCACCGTCAGCAGAAGGTACGGCAGCGAAGGCGTATGCCAAGGTGTCGTTGACGATCATCGGGATTTGGCTTAAGCAGGTACCGGCATTGCCGCCGTCGCACATGGAGCTTGCGCCGTCATCGTTAATCTTGTTGCCGCTAACATCGCAGGCGTAAGTCTTGATGCCGCCCTTGCCTGGCCAAGCGCAGTGGGGCTTGCAGCAGTCCCAGTAACGGGTAGCCCAGCCGGAACCGCTACGGCCACCGCTAACGTACTTGATGGGTTCGTAGGGAGCCATATTGCCGTAGCTGTAGTTGATGTCGGCGGTTGCGCTGGATGCCGGAGTCTGGTTTGCTGCGGAGCTGGAGGACTTCGGAGCGGAACTGGAGGATTTCGGCTGGCTGCTGGAGGACTTTGCCTGAGCCTGGCTGGAGGAAGACTTTGCGGAGCTGGAGGTCTGTACAGTTGGGCTATCAGCGGCGTTGTTCTTTGCAGTTACGTTAATCTTGAATTCGTAATCCTTACCTTCGACCTTGAAGAATTCGGAAACTTCGCCAATTTCAAAATATTCGGGAACGGTAATGGCCTTGATAGTGTAGGTACCGTTACTGTAGCTGGTTTCCAGGAAGTAGGCGTTCCAGGAAAGTCGGCTAGGTTCGTTGGAGAGACCGCTGAACTTGATTTCGCTAGTAGAAGCGCTCTGGGCTACGGTCTGGTCAAGGCTTCCGGTGATTGTCACCTTGCCGTCGGTAATGACTTCCTGCTTTGCAGAGGAGCTGGACTTGGGCTGTTCTGCAGCCACAGAGGAGGATGCCGGCTTCTGGATGTTTGAGGAAGATGCGGGCGGAAGAGCTGCTGCGCTGCTAGATGCTGGAGTGGGGATGCTTGCTTCCGGAGAAAGGGGAGTGAGCGCGCCAAGGTTCACGCCGGTCACGATAATGGTGGAACCGTCAACGCTTACGACAGAGCCATTGTCGGGAGTGCCGACGAAGGTGCCGATAACATTGCCTGCACCATCGGTAACGATACCGCTGGGGTAGATAAGCATGGGGGAGTCTGCGTTAAGGAGCCAGCAGTCGTCGAGCACGACCAGGTTACCGTTGTTTTCGCCAGGTTGAACGGCGATAGGATCGTCTGTGGAAGGGTTGGAGGCTACGGGAGTGTCTTCGGAGCAGTTGATGAGCGTAAGTGCTGCGCCAAGAACCAGAACGGACTTAAAAATTGGGTGTTTCATAAGAATCCTCAATAAAAACCAAGCTTCGATTTTCCCAGGGAAAACCAATTATCCAATTCCAACCGAGCCCAAAGATAGAATTTGTAGAGCCTCGTGGCACGTAAAAAAACGGTGCAGGCTGGGAACTGCAATTTATATCACATAAAAAAGGCCGCCGAATCAACGGCGACCTTCTTGGAATACTTGGTGCAGGATTAGTATCTATCCTTCAGTTCCTTGGGGCATTCCACTTCCTTATAGTTGTGGAGCGGGTTGCCTGCGGCGTTCATCCAGGTTGCCATGAAGAGGCAGCCTTCCTTAGCTTCGGGGTCGTTTGAGAAGGATGCGTTACACTTGTTGGTAAGGCAACTCTTGTACTTGTTGTAACTGTAATTTGATTCTTTTTCGCATTCGTCCAAAAGGCCGCCGTACTGGGAACCCTGGGAGCCCCAGCCCATCTTCTTGGAGCAGCCGTCAAAGATACCGTAGCCACCGCCCGGAATCATGACGTCGAACTGGCCGCCGGCCACGTCGTAGCCCACGTTGTTGGACATGACGATGAGGTGCTTGCCCTTCATCTTTGCCTGGCCATCGTTGGAGTACTTACCCTTGCCGGTAAAGGCTAGGTCGAAGCACTTGCCGCAGTTGTTTTCACCACCCGGTGTTGCGGCGAAGGCGAATGCCAAGGTGTCGTTAATGATAATGGGGAACTGGCTTCTGCAAATACCTGCATTACCCCAGTCGCACATACTGGTTGCGCTCTTGTCACCGATCTTGTTGCCGGATGCGTCGCAGGTGCTTGCGGTGCCGCCGTGTTCGGGCCATGCGCAGTGGGGCTTACAGCAGTCCCAGTAGCGGGATGCGTAGCCAGAGCCGCTCTTGCCGCCCTGAATGTACTTGATGACGTAGTTGGTGCTTGTGCCGCCACCGCCAACAGAGCTGCTGGAGGACTTCGCTACACTGCTGGAGCTCTTTGCTACGCTGCTAGAGGACTTGGGTGCACTGCCGGAAGAAGCGGGCTTGCTACCGGAGGAGGCGGGAACGCTGCCGGAAGATGCGATAGATGCGCTGGAGGCAGGGGCGGGTGCCGCGACGTTAGCCTTGACGATGGTCAAAGTGGTAAGGTCCACGTTCTGCACCATGGGTACGCCTTCCAGGGAGACGATGTCACCAACAAAAGTGCCTTCCTGGGCGACGAAGATGCCCACGTTGTTGCCCTGGGCGTCTGCAACGAAGAATGTCTGGTAGATGATAAGGGTCTGGTCGGCTTCGAGGATCCAACCGTCGGCAAGGACCGTGGTCGGTTCGACGACTTCGAGCTTTGAGAAGTCTACGCCTGTGGCAATGGGGGTCTGGTCCATGCGGATGATGAGGCCGGAGGCGCTATCGGCGATACCGACGATTTCACCGGTGGTGTCGGTGACAATGCCCTTGTCGGAAATCAAATAGGTGTTCTTGTTGGAATCAACAAAAATGAATGAACGATCGGCGACAATGAACTTGTTGCCTGCTTCGTTGGCTTCGGACAGATGGTCTTCTGTACAGCCGACAACCAATGCGAGGGCGCTGGCAGCTAACAATGCTTTAAAAAACGGAAACTTCATTGAAAATCCTCTAGTTGCCCATAAACACGCCCTAAAAGATAATTACTTATCATGTAACCTTTTGTAAAAACTAGTTAGGGTAGGGTTTTTCCGTTCTTGAAGTGTTCTCCGTCATATCGAGGACTTTTTTCTCGCCGAACCGGAATGTAAACTAATGTAAATTTTTTCTTTGTAAAAAATGTTTTACAAATTTATAAAATGTTGATTTTTAAGGGTTTGCGATAAAGTCACTTCTTGTTGAAGATGTGTTGATAAGTTGGATTTTGTTGAGGAATAAAAATGTTTAACCGTTGAAATTTCGCTAAAAAGGGCGTTTTTCTCTTTTACAAGATGTGGTATTGAACGCATTTGGCGGACCTGGTGCGAGGGGTGTTGAAAAGCCCAAAATCCCCATTTTTCGGCAAAAAACAAAGAAAAATCCTTGAAATATTTCTTGAAATTGCTAAATTTGAGCAGCAAAATTCGTAGAGTACCGCTTCCTATGCTCTGCGAAATAACAGGAATCAGGCTCTAACCCGCGCCGTTCCTAGGATTCGAAGCGATAAACCTTCTGCTGAAGAAGAGGAAATAAAATGGCAAAAGAACATTTTGACAGAAGTAAGCCGCATTGCAATATCGGCACCATCGGTCACGTTGACCACGGTAAAACCACTTTGACCGCTGCTATCTGCACCACCCTCGCCGCTAAGGGCTTGGCTGCTGCAAAGCGTTTCGATGAAATCGACAACGCACCGGAAGAAAAGGCACGTGGTATCACGATTAACACCTCTCACGTGGAATATACTTCTGCTGCACGTCACTACGCACACGTTGACTGCCCGGGCCATGCTGACTACGTCAAGAACATGGTTACTGGTGCTGCTCAGATGGACGGCGCAATCCTCGTCGTTGCTGCAACTGACGGTCCCATGCCCCAGACTCGTGAACACATCTTGCTCGCCCACCAGGTTGGCGTGCCCAAGATCGTTGTTTTCATGAACAAGGTTGACATGGTTGATGACGTTGAACTTCTCGACCTCGTCGAAATGGAAGTTCGCGATCTTCTCTCCAAGTACGAATTTGACGGCGACAACACCCCGATCATCCGCGGTTCTGCTCTCAAGGCTCTCGAAGGCGACGCAGAATACCAGGACAAGATCATGGAACTCATGGGCGCATGCGACGAATACATCCCGCTGCCGGCTCGTGAAACCGACAAGCCGTTCCTCATGCCGATCGAAGACGTGTTCACCATCACCGGTCGTGGCACTGTTGCTACCGGTCGTATCGAACGCGGCGTTGTTCATCTGAACGACAAGGTCGAACGTGTTGGTCTCGGCGAAACCACCGAATACGTGGTTACCGGTGTTGAAATGTTCCGCAAGCTCCTCGACGACGCTCAGGCAGGTGACAACGTTGGTCTCCTCCTCCGCGGTGCAGAAAAGAAGGACATCTCTCGTGGCCAGGTTTTGGCTGCTCCGAAGTCCGTTACTCCGCACACCGAATTCAAGGCTGAAATCTACGTTCTTACTAAGGACGAAGGTGGCCGCCATACTCCGTTCATGAACGGCTATCGTCCGCAGTTCTACTTCCGCACCACCGACGTTACTGGTACCATCCAGCTTCCGGAAGGTGTCGAAATGGTGACCCCGGGTGACACCGTGACCATCCACACCACTCTCATTGCCCCGATCGCAATGGAAAAGCAGCTCCGCTTCGCAATCCGCGAAGGTGGCCGTACTGTTGGTGCTGGCTCCGTAACCGAAATCATCAAGTAAGGAATTTACAATGGCTGGTGAACGCATTCGTATTCGCTTGAAGAGCTTCGATCATCGCATGATCGACCGCTCTGCTCAAGACATCGTGAATACAGCTAAGAACACTGGTGCCCGCATTGCTGGCCCCATCCCTCTTCCGACGAAGATCCAGAAGTATACGGTGCTCCGCTCTCCGCATATTGACAAGACTTCTCGTGAACAGTTCGAATCCCGTACGCACAAGCGTCTTATCGACATCCTTGATGCTACTCCGCAGACTGTAGATTCCCTCATGAAACTTGACTTGCCCGCAGGCGTTGAAGTCGAAATTAAGGTTTAATAACAATGAACGGTATTCTCGCAAAGAAATTGGGAATGACCCAAGTATTCACGGAACAGGGCGAATGCGTTCCTGTAACGGTTCTCGAAGCCGGTCCGTGCGTGGTTGTTTCCCACAAGACAGAAGAGAAGGACGGCTATACTGCTGTCCAGATCGGCTTTGGTCTCAAGAAGGAACAGCGTGCCAACAAGGCAGAAATCGGCCACTTTAAGAAGGCTGACGTTGCTGTTCGTGAACACCTCGCTGAATTTGATGTCGCTGATCTCGAATCCTGGCCGGTTGGCAAGGAATTCGGTGCTGCCGATTTCGCTGACGCAAAGTTTGTCAACGTTTCCGGTATCTCTAAGGGTCACGGCTTCTCTGGTACCATCAAGCGCCACAACTTCCACAGCGGTCCTCGTTCCCACGGTACTCACAATATGCGTGAACCGGGTGGTACTTCCGCTCACTCCTATCCGGGTCGTGTTTTCCCGGGTAAGCGCATGGCTGGCCAGTTCGGTAACAAGAAGGTTACCGTTAAGCACCTCCAGGTCGTCAAAGTTGATGGCGACCGCAACCTGATCTTCGTCCGCGGCGCAGTCCCGGGTGCTAAGAACAGCATTATCGTGGTGAGGAAAGACTAATGGCATCTGCAAAGCTTTTCGCCGCTACCGGCGATTTTAAGAATGATATCCAGCTCCCGGCAATGTTCGATGCAGAAGTCAACAAGGTCTGCATGTACTTGCACATCAAGGCTATCTTGAACAACCAGCGTCAGGGCAATGCCAAGACCAAGACCAAGTCCGAAGTTTCCGGCGGTGGTCAGAAGCCTTGGAAGCAGAAGGGCACCGGTCGTGCTCGTTCTGGTCAGAACACCTCTGCTGTTTGGGTTCGTGGTGCTAAGGCTCATGGTCCGAAGGTTCATGACTACTTCGAAAAGGTTAACAAGAAGGTCAAGAAGATCGCTTTCCACTCTGCTCTCGCTGCTAAGGCTGCTGAAGGCAAGGTGATGGTGTTCGAAGCCCTCAGCTTCGCTGCTCCGAAGACTAAGGATCTCCTCTCCGTTCTCGTTAAGGCTGGTTTGGAACAGCGCAACGCTCTCTTCATCGTGAGCGAAAAGGACGCTAACCTCTACCTGTCCTCCAACAACATTCCTTGGTGCCGTTGCGCACGCGTTGCCGATGTCAACACTTACGACATCGTCCGTGCTAACAACGTCGTCATCTCTCAGGCTGCTCTTGCAGAACTTGAAGGAGGCCGCTAATGGCTGAAATTCACGAAATTCTGGTTGCTCCGCACATCACCGAAGAAACTGCCAAGATCATGGTTGCTTCTAAGGATGTGAAGAAGTACGTTTTCAAGGTTGCCAAGTCCGCCTCTAAGGAAGATATCAAGTCCGCTATTGAAAAGCGTTTCAACGTTCAGGTTGAATCCGTCAATACCTTGATCAACCGTGGTAAGCTCAAGCGCATGCGCATGGGCATGGCTGCTGGCAAGAAGTCCAACTGGAAGAAGGCCTACATCACTTTGAAGGCCGGTCAGTCCATCGCTGAGTTCGAAGGAGTATAATCATGGGTCTGAAGTCTTATCGCCCGCTTACCCCGACGCTTCGTTACAAGCAGATTGGTGACCGCAAGGAAATCACTGCTGATAAGCCGTTCAAGGCACTTACCCAGGGCATCAAGCGTAGCTCTGGCCGTAACAACGCCGGTGAAATCACCTCCCGCCGTCGCGGTGGTGGCCACAAGAAGTTGTATCGTCTCATCGATTTCAAGCGTCAGTCTGCTGGTGTTTCCTGCACTGTCGAAACAATCGAATACGATCCGAACCGTACCGCACGTATCGCTCTCGTTAAGTTCGAAAACGGTAAGCGTGCTTACATCATCGCTCCGGCTGGCATCAAGGTCGGCGATGTCCTGAACTCTGGTGAAGGCGCAGAATTCCGCGTCGGTAACGCATTGCCGATCCGCGAAATCCCGCTGAACACCATTATCCACAACATCGAAATGAAGCCGGGCAAGGGTGCTCAGATTGCTCGTTCCGCTGGTGCCGGTGCAGAACTGGTTGCTAAGGACGGCAAGCTCTGCCAGGTTCGTCTCCCGAGTGGCGAAGTTCGCTACATTCCGGAAGACTGCCTCGCTACCGTTGGTCAGGTTTCCAATATCGATCACATGAATGAATCCTCTGGTTCCGCTGGCCGTTCTCGTTGGCTCGGTAAGCGTCCGGCCGTCCGTGGTGTCGTTATGAACCCGGTCGATCACCCCCTTGGTGGTGGTGAAGGTCGTACCTCTGGTGGTCGTCATCCCTGCTCTCCTTGGGGTAAGAACTCTAAGGGTGCTAAAACTCGTAACAATAAGCGTACCGATCGTTTCATCGTACGTCGTCGTCAGAAGAGGGCCTAATTCATGTCCAGATCCCTTAAGAAAGGTGCGTTCGTGGATTCCCACGTTCTCGTCAAAGCTCAGGCAATGGCTGGTTCCGACAAGAAGCAGGCCATCAAGACCTGGTCTCGTCGTTCTACCATCATTCCCGATATGGTCGGTCTCACTTTCTCCGTCTATAACGGCAAGCAGTTCATCCCGGTTTATGTTACCGAAAACATGGTCGGTCACAAGCTCGGTGAATTCTCTATGACCCGTACATTCAAGGGCCACCGTAAGACTGAAGCTGCTGGAGGCAAGAAATAATGCAAGCTGTCGCTAAAGTGAAAAACGTTCGCTA
The DNA here is from genome assembly GCA_024399015.1 of Fibrobacter sp. Lineage (GTDB taxonomy): Bacteria > Fibrobacterota > Fibrobacteria > Fibrobacterales > Fibrobacteraceae > Fibrobacter. Next base: position 590,692 of record JAKSIC010000001.1, on the reverse strand, counting down.
CGGTGTTCGCAAGCTGCGTCGCGTTGTCGACCTGGTTCGCGGCAAGTCCGTTGCAGAAGCATTCGCAATGCTTTCCATCCTCCACACGCAGACCAAGGGCGCTCCCCTGGTAGAAAATGCTTTGAAGTCCGCTGTCGCTAACTTCAAGCAGAAGTCTGCCGCTCCGGTTGCCGCAGAAGAACTGGTCGTCAAGACCATCACTGCTGACGGTGCAACCATCATGAAGCGCATCCATCCGCGTTCCCAGGGCCGTGCTTTCCGTATCGAAAAGCCGCTCTCTCACATCACAGTCGTTGTGGCCAACAAGGAGTAATTACAATGGGTCAGAAAACTCATCCGAATGGTCTTCGTCTTGGCGTTATCCGCGGCTGGGAATCCAAGTGGTATGCCGAAGACAAGTTTGCCGATCTTCTTTATGAAGACATCGTGCTCCGTCGCTACTTGATGAAGCGCTTCGAACATGCTTCCCTTTCCAAGGTTGGCATCGAACGTACCGTCAAGAAGGTGAATGTTAACCTCTTTACCGCTCGCCCGGGTATCGTTATCGGTCGAAAGGGCGAAGAATTGGAGAAGCTTAAGGGCGAACTCCAGTTCCTCACCGGAAAAGAAATCTATATTAACGTCCAGGAAATCAAGCGTCCCGAAGCCGATGCTAAGCTCGTTGCTGAAAACATCGCTCGCCAGCTCGAAAAGCGCATTTCCTTCCGTCGTGCTATGAAGCGCGCCATCCAGTCCGCTATGCGTATGGGTGTGGAAGGTATCAAGGTGCAGTGCGGCGGTCGTCTCGGTGGTGCCGAAATTGCCCGCGTTGAAAAGTATGCTGAAGGCCGCGTGCCTCTGCACACTCTTCGTGCCGACATTGATTACGCAACCTCTATCGCTAAGACCGTTTACGGTGCTATCGGTATCAAGGTGTGGATCATGCACGGTGAAAAGATTGGTAAGGACGTCATGTCCGATAACAAGAGAGAGAAGTAATATATGCTGAGTCCTAAAAGAACATTACATCGTAAGCAGATGAAAGGCCGCATGAAGGGCGTCGCCTCTCGCGGCAACTCCATCGCCTTCGGCGAATTCGGCATTCAGGCTCTCGAAAAGTGCTGGCTCACTGCTCGTCAGATTGAAGCTGCTCGTATCGCCATGACTCGTAAGATCAAGCGCGGTGGCCGCGTTTGGATCCGCGTCTTCCCCGATAAGCCGATTACTCGCCATCCTGCAGAAGCTCGTATGGGTAAGGGTAAGGGCGCTGTCGAATTCTGGGCAGCCGTGATCCTCCCGGGCCGCATCATTTTCGAAATGGGTGGCGTCGAACGCGAACTGGCACTGGAAGCTCTCCACGTGGCAGCTCAGAAGCTCCCCCTCAAGTGCAAAATCATCGAAGAATCGGAGATCTAATGAAGGCACGTGAATTAAAGGAACTGGGTGTTGACCAGCTCAAAGAAAAGCTGGCCCAGTTGAATCTCGATCTGTTCAATTACCGCATGGCTGCTAAGCTCGGTAACTTGGAAAAACCCTCTTTGATTCAGCTTACCCGCAAGGATATCGCTCGAGTCAAGACCATCCTCACCGAAAAGGCCAAGGCTTAAGCCAGGCAGGAGCAGGAAATGGATAGAAACCTTCGTAAGGTTAAGCAGGGCGTTGTCTCCTCTGACAAGATGGATAAGACCATCACGGTTGTGGTTGAAAACCGCAAGCGTCACCCGATGTACAACAAAATCATGACTACTACTAAGAAGCTCAAGGCTCATGACGAAAATAATGAAGCCCAGGAAGGTGACTTGGTAGAAATCATGGAAACTCGTCCCCTCTCTGCAACTAAGCGCTGGCGCTTGGTTCGCATTGTGGAAAAGAAGAAATAATCTTTTTGGAGTAAGGCGAATATGATTCAAGAAGAAACCAGACTCGTCGTGGCCGATAACAGTGGTGCCAAGGAAGTCGCCTGCATCCGTGTTTTGGGTGGCACAAACCGTCGCTATGCTAGCATCGGTGATGTCATCAAGGTAGCCGTTAAGGACGCTATCCCCCAGAGCAAGGTGAAGAAGGGTTCCGTGGCAGACGCAGTAGTCGTCCGCACCCGTAAGGAAATCGCACGTCCGGATGGAACACTTATCCGTTTCTCCGACAATGCAGTGGTTCTCATCAATAAGGAAGGTGAACCGCGTGGAACCCGTATTTTTGGACCGGTGGCTCGTGAGCTCCGCGACAAGAAGTACATGAAGATCATCTCCCTCGCACCTGAGGTTCTCTAATGGCTAACATTAAGAAAAATGATAACGTCAAGGTGATTTCCGGTGCCAACAAGGGCAAGACCGGCACCGTGATCAGTGTCAAGGGCGGCAAGGTGACCGTTAGCGGCGTTAACGTTTGCAAGCGTCACGAAAAGCCGAGCCAGACCAACCAGACTGGTGGCATCATCGAAAAGGAATTGCCGATCGACATTTCCAACGTGATGCTCCTCGAAGGCAACACTCCTGTTCGCACTCGCATCGTTCGTGAAGCCGGTAAGAAGGCTGTCCGCGTGAGTGTCAAAACCGGTAAGGCGGTATAACTATGAACCAGATGAAGCAATTCTATCTCGAAAAAGTCGTCCCGGCCTTGCAGCAGAAGTTTGCATACAAGAACGTGATGGAAATTCCCCGTCTCCAGAAGATCGTCGTCAACATGGGTGTTGGCGCAGCTGCTCAGAACCGCAAGATTCTCGACGAAGCTGCTGATACCCTGACCGCTATCACTGGTCAGAAGGCTGTAGTTACCAACGCTAAGAAGGCTATCGCTAACTTCCACCTCCGTGAAGGTATCGGTATCGGTGCTAAGGTAACTCTCCATGGTGACAACATGTGGGACTTCCTCTATCGCTTTATCAACATCAACCTCCCGCGTGTCCGTGACTTCCGTGGTCTCGCACGTCGTGGCTTTGATGGCATGGGTAACTTCACCCTGGGCATTAAGGAACAGACCATCTTCGTCGAAATCGACATCGACAAGATTTCTCGTACTTTCGGTATGGACATCTCCTTCGTTACCTCTGCAAAGACTGACGAAGAAGGCCGTGCACTGCTCGAAGAACTTGGACTCCCCTTCCGCAAGTAAGGTAATACCATGGCAAGCACAAGAATGATTGAAAAATGCAAGCGTACTCCGAAGTATACCGTTCGTGGGTACAACCGTTGCAAGCGTTGCGGTAGGCCGCACGCCTTTATGCGCCGCTTTGGCCTTTGCCGTATTTGCTTCCGCGAAATGGCACTCGCCGGCGAAATCCCCGGTATCACTAAGTCGTCTTGGTAAGGAGAGTATACTCATGGCAATGACAGATCCTATCGCCGATATGCTCACCCGTATCCGCAATGCCTCTACGGCAAAGCTCCCCGTGGTGGACATTCCTGCCAGCAACCTGAAGCGTGAAATCGCTCGCGTGTTGCAGGAAAAAGGTTTCATTAAGAAGTTCGTCGTAGTTGAAGACGGTAAGCAGGGCATGCTCAAGGTCCTCCTCCGCTACACCAATGGCGAATCCGCTATCCAGGGCATTCAGCGCGTTTCTACGCCGGGTCTTCGTCACTATGTTGACGCAGCTAAGCTCCCGCGTGTTCGCAATGGCCTCGGTTATGCTATCATCTCCACCTCTAAAGGCGTCATGACTGACCACGAAGCTCGCAAGGAAAATGTGGGCGGCGAAGTCATCGCAAAGGTTTGGTAAAGATGTCCCGTATCGGTAAAGCTATTATCAACATCCCGGCTGGCGTAAAAGTCGCCGTCAATGGTCAGAACATTAAGGTCGAAGGCCCGAAGGGCAAGCTCGAAGTCGACGTTCACGAATTGATCAAGATCAATCTCGATGGCGACAAGCTCTCCTTCACTCGCCCGGATGACCAGAAGTTCTCCCGCGCAATTCATGGCACCACCCGTGCTCTCGTTGCTAACATGGTCGAAGGCGTGACCAAGGGTTTCCAGAAGACTCTCGAAATCGTTGGCGTTGGCTACCGTGTTGAACAGAAGGGCAAGGACCTCAACCTCGTTCTCGGTTTCTCTCATCCGGTTATCTACAAGGCACCGGAAGGCGTTGAACTGAAGGCTGTTGATCCGCTGAAGATCTCCATCTCCGGCATCGATAAGCAGAAGGTTGGCCAGGCTGCAGCAGAAATTCGCAAGTACCGTCGTCCTGAACCGTATAAGGGCAAGGGCATTAAGTACGAAGGCGAAATTGTCCGTCGCAAGCAGGGTAAGAAGACAGGTAAATAAGGGTAAATTATGACTGCAATTGCTAAAAAAAGAATCCAGTCCAGAATCGCACGCCATGAACGCGTACGCAAGTCTGTTGTCGGAACTGCAGAAAGCCCTCGTTTGGCTGTTCGCCGTTCTCTGTCTCACATGGTTGCCCAGATCATCGACGACGTCAACAACAAGTCTCTTGTTCAGCTCACCACTACTTCCAAGGAATTCCAGGCTAAGTATGGCGAAATGACCAAGTCCGAACAGAGCAAGCAGCTCGGTCTCTTGATTGCTGAAGTCGCAAAGTCCAAGGGCATTGAATCCGTGGTCTTCGACCGCGGCGGTTACATCTATCATGGTCGCGTTCAGGCCCTTGCAGAAGGTGCTCGTGAAGGCGGCTTGAAGTTCTAATACGAGGTACACTTTGGAACGCGAAGCTCAAGTTTCTGAATTTGAAGACAAGGTTGTACACATCAACCGTTGCGCCAAGACCGTTAAGGGCGGTCGTCGTATGTCTTTCTCCGCTCTCGTTGTCGTAGGCAACAAGAACGGTAAGATCGGTGTTGGTCTCGGTAAGGCTAAGGAAGTTTCCGAAGCTATCCGTAAGGGTACCGAAGCCGCTCAGCGCAACATCGTTGAAGTCCAGCTCCTGGACGGCACCATCCCGCACGACATCGAAGTCAAGAGCGGTGCAACTCGCATCCTTTTGATGCCGGCTGCTCCGGGTACCGGTGTTATCGCTGGTGCTGCTGCACGTGCAGTTCTCGAACTCGCTGGTGTGCGCAACATCCTCACTAAGATTCACGGTTCTTCCAACCCGAGCACTGTCGTACGCGCTTGCGTCGAAGGTCTCTTGGCTCAGAAGAACAAACAGGACTGCGCTGCACTGCGCGGTGCTAACGCCTAAGGGGTAATACAATGAAGAAAGTTCGTATTACTTTGATCAAGGGTACTGTCCGTCGTCTCCCGATGCACCGTGCAAACGTTGCTGCACTCGGCCTCCGCAAGATCGGACAATCTGTTGAACACAATCTGACCCCCTCCATCCAGGGCATGATCAATGCCGTGGCTGACATGGTCAAGGTCGAGGAGATCTAAGATGGAACTCAATACACTCAATCCTGGCAAGGCTAAGGTCGTTAAGCGCAAGCGTATCGGTCGTGGTCCGGGTTCCGGTTGGGGCACCACTGCTGGCCGTGGTCAGAAGGGTGCTGGCGCTCGTAAGAGTGCTAAGGCCGGTCGTGTCGCTTTCGAAGGCGGCCAGATGCCGATTCACCGCCGCATTCCGAAGCGCGGCTTCAAGCACGCTGGTCTCGAATACCAGATCGTTAACTTGAAGAAGCTCGCTTCTGCAAGCGCAACCGAATTCGACGCTAAGGTCATGTTCGACCTCGGTATGGTTCGCAATGTTAAGGAACCCATCAAGGTTCTCGCATTCGGTACCGTCGATAAGGCAATCAATGTCAAGGTTAACGCTATCAGCGAAAAGGCCAAGAACCTGATCGAAGCTGCTGGCGGCAAAGTCGAGATCATCTAATGGAATCTCTGAAGAAAGCTATTGATGCGTTTGTCAATGCCTTCAAGATTGAAGACCTGCGTAAGAAGTTGCTTTTTACGCTTGGTCTTTTGATCGTTTATCGTATTGGCGCTCACATCACCATCCCCGGTGTGAATTCCGCAGTTCTTGCTGAATTCTTCCGTAACTCGAATAATTTGTTCGGCTTGTACGACTCTTTCACTGGTGGTGCCTTTGCTAAGGCTACCGTGTTTGCCTTGGGTATTATGCCCTATATTAGCGCAAGCATTATCATCCAGTTGATGGGTTCCGTTATTCCTGCCATCCAGACTTTGCAGAAGGAAGGCCAGGAAGGACGCGCTAAGTTGAACCAATATACCCGTTACTTTACAGTGGTTCTTTGCCTCCTGCAGGGATGGGGTATTTCCGTTTGGCTTTCCACATTAAAGGTAACCACTGCTACCGGTGCTAACGTTTCCGTCCTCGTCGACGACTTCGCTACTGGCGCTGGTAACATAGGTTTCCGCCTTTTGGCTACCCTGACCTTCACCGCTGGTACGGTCTTCGTGATGTACCTTGGCGAACAGATTACTTCGCACGGTGTGGGTAACGGTATTTCTCTTATCATTTTCGCCGGTATCGTCGGCGGTCTCCCAAGGGCCGTCCTTGCCGAAACTGAAATGTTTAGAGAAGGCATTCAGCCGCTCGCCATTGAAGTATTCATACTGGCAGTGGTGGTCCTGATTGTCGGCTTTATCGTTTTCGTTGAGCAGGCGAACCGTCGCATTCCGCTCCAAAGTCCTCGTAGAACCGTCGGTAGTAAGGTTGTAGGTGGTCAGTCTAGCTATTTGCCCTTCAAGGTGAATACTGCTAACGTGATCCCTGTAATTTTCGCCAGCTGTATCATGTTCATTCCGGCCATGATTGCATCTTGGTTCCCGAACGTGTCCGCTATGCAGGCTTTTGCTGCTGCATTTATCCCCGGCCATGTGACCTATAGTGTGATAGATGCTCTCTTGATCATTTTCTTCACGTTCTTCTACACAGCAATTCAGTACAACCCGAATGATATTGCTGAAAACCTGAAGAGATCTGGAGCTTTTATCCCGGGAGTCCGCCCAGGTAAGCAGACGGCAGAATATATTGACCACGTTTTGACCAGAATTTCTTTCCCGGGTGCCCTTTATCTCGCTTTTATTAGCGTTGGTCCCTGGTATTTGAAAGACGCACTCAATATGAGTTTCTATATTGGGGGCACCTCGGTCCTGATCGTGGTTGGTGTTGCTCTTGATACACTTCGTCAGCTCGAAGCTCAATTGCATACCAAGAATTATGAAGGTTTCTTGAAACGTGGCCGCATTCGCGGCAGGATGGCGTCCTAGTGGCTAAAGAAGAAGGCATTCAAGTAGAAGGTGTTGTGTTGGAAGCTCTCCCCAACGCTTTCTTCCGTGTCCAGCTCGGAAATGGTCACGAAATTCTCGCTCATGTTTCAGGAAAAATGCGTCGGCATTTCATTCGAATTTTGCCCGACGACAAAGTGTTGGTAGAAATTTCTCCCTACGACCTCAACCGTGGAAGAATCACTTACCGTTACAAGTAATAGGTATTTTCAAAGAAGGTCAAACCTATGAAAATCAAAGCCTCCATCAAACCCAGATGTGAAAACTGCAAGATCATCCGTCGCAAGGGTGTATTGCGCATCATCTGTTCGAAGAACCCCCGTCACAAGCAGAAGCAGGGATAAGGAGATCGTATGGCACGTATCGCTGGTGTCGATTTGCCGAGAAACAAGACTGTTGAATACGGTCTGACGGCTATCTATGGTGTCGGTCTGTTCACCGCTAATAAGGTCTGTGCTCAGTTGGGCATCGACAAGAATAAGAAGTGTGACGACCTGACTGAAGAAGAACAGGGTAAGATCCGTCATCTCCTCGAAGATGAATACTCTGTGGAAGGTCAGCTTCGCGCAGAAGTTACCTTGAACATTAAGCGTTTGCAGGATATTGGCTGCTATCGTGGTTTGCGTCACCGCAAGGGCCTCCCGGTCCGCGGTCAGCGTTCCCGCACCAATGCCCGTACTCGTAAGGGCCCGAAGAAAACTGTGGCTAACAAGAAGAAGTAAGGAGTCTTATCGTGGCTGAAGAAGTAATTAATGAAACTGCTGCCGCTGTCGAAGCTCCGGCTGCTGAAGAAGTCAAGGTCAAGAAGGGCAAGAAGCGTATTGACGTTCAGGGCATTGCCTGCGTTTTCGCTTCCTTCAATAACACAATCGTTTCTATCACCGATGCTCGCGGTAACGTTGTAGCTTGGGGCTCTCCGGGTAACTCTGGTTTCAAGGGCTCTCGTAAGAGCACTCCGTTTGCTGCACAGCTCGCTGCAGAAGTCGCTGCTCACAAGGCATTCGACCTCGGTATGCGCAAGGTGGATGTCCGCGTCAAGGGCGCAGGTGGTGGTCGTGAATCCGCTGTCCGTGCTATCAAGAATGCGGGCCTCGAAGTTCTCTCTATTCGAGACGTGACGGGCGTTCCGCACAATGGTTGCCGTCCTAAAAAGAAGAGAAGAGTCTAATTAAAAGAGGTATCGCCAATGATGTGGAAATCACTTCAGATGCCGCGCAGCTTCCAGAAAGTTGAGACCGGCGAAGATGGCCGCTACGCAAAGTTTGTCGTAGAAGCCTTGGAACGTGGCTGGGGTATCACCCTCGGTAACGCACTCCGTCGCTCGCTCCTCTCCTCTCTGCAGGGCGCAGCTATTGTCTCCGTGAAAATTGAAGGCGTTGACAAGGAATTTTCTACTGTTCCGGGTGTCAAGGAAGATGTCACCGACATTATCCTGAATCTTAAGAGCATCCGCGTAAAGCTCCTGTCCGACCATGACGAAACCCTCCGCCTGGATATGTCTGGCGACGGCGAAGTCACTGCTAAGGACTTCATGGAAAATCCGAATGTCGCAATTTTGACACCGGACGTTCATATCGCAACTCTGAACGGAAACGCATCTTTGTCTTTGGAAGTTAAGATCTCCAGCGGCCGTGGCTATGTCACTGCTGACGAATTGAAGGACAAGGACGCTCCGATTGGAGTAATTGCTATGGACGCAAACTTCAACCCGGTGCAGAAAGTCGCTATGCACATCAGCGATACCCGCGTTGGCCAGAAGACGGACTACAACCGTCTGGAACTCGAGATTACTACTGACGGTTCCATCGATCCTGAAGATGCTCTTGCATACGCTGCAAAGCTCCTTATGGACCACCTGGAAATCTTCATCAACTTCGAAGGCGACCTCGAATCTCCTGAAGAACTTGAAATGGATGAAGAACGTCAGCGTATTGCTCAGCTCCTGCGCACCCGCGTGGACGATCTGGAACTTTCCGTTCGCTCCAGCAACTGCCTCCGTATGGCAAACATCCATACCGTTGGCGAACTTGTGCGCAACAAGGAAAACGATATGCTCAAATACAAGAACTTCGGTCGTAAGTCCTTGGTTGAACTTAACGAAGTATTGACCTCCATGGGCCTCAGCTTTGGCATGGACGTCGATGACTACTTGAAGGATTAAAAATGAGACACGGTGTAAAAAACAAGAAACTCGGCGTTAACGCCCAGCACAAGCGTGCCATCCTCCGCGCTCTTGCCACTTCCATCATCGGTAAGGGCATGGAAGCCGAACAGGGCAACCGTTATGTGCGCACCACTCTCCACAAGGCCAAGCTCGTCCGCGGCTACGTGGATCGCATGATTACCTATGCAAAGAAGGGTGACCTTTCTGCACGTCGTGAAGCTGCACGCTTCGTGATGGACCCGAAGGTTCTCCAGGATTTGTTCAACACTATCGGCCCGCGCTATGCTTCCCGTAACGGTGGTTATACCCGTATCCTGAAGCTCGGCCCGAACCGCGCTGGTGACGCTGCCGAAATGGCTCTCATCGGTCTCGTCGAAGACGAAATCGTTGTGAAGACCAAGAAGACCGCTGACGCTGCAAAGCCGGAAGCTGTCGACATGGTCGAAGGCGAAAGCAAGAACTAATCTGACGGGCGCTAGCGATAGCGCACCTCAAGGCGAAAGCTTTAAAAAGCTCGGTCGAAAGGCCGGGCTTTTTTGTTTTGCGCAGTCGGGCATTTTGTGTTGTACGGTCATGCTTTTTTGTTTTAATTTTTACGTATCTCTTTGATGGGCAACACAATTTGAATGAACTTGATTTTGTATATTTCCTAGTATGCATCGAATTTTGTTTTTGATTTTCACGCTTTTTGTTTCCGCTGTTTTTGCCGCTGACGCATCTTTTTCTGCAAGCATCCCTCAGTTCCAGGGACAGGATGCAAAGTTCCAGCGCACGTCTACAGTCCAGGAACCTATCAATATTGAAGGCGCCATCGATTCCAATTACGTTGTAGGACCTGGCGACTATTTTGAAATCCTTTTGCCCAAGGGAATGGACGTTGTTCAGGTTTCTCCCGAAGGTAATGTTTCTGTCGCTGGCTGCGGCATTGTGAATGTCGACTCCTTGACCCTTTCCCAGGCCAAGGCTGCCATCATGAAGCTTCTGCTTACAAAGTACGAGGAACGCTTCGTGCAGGTGCAGATTGTGAAGATGAAGAAGATTCACGCTTCTGTCCTTGGTGCAGTTATTTCTCCGGGTTTCCGCTCCATTGATGCACAGACCCGCTTGAGCACGATGATTGGCTACGTGGCCGGCTTCCAGCCTCTTGCAGACAAGAAGAACATGAAGCTTATTCGTGGCAAGGATACTTTGAATATCGACTTCACCTTGTACGAAAGAGACGGTGTCGATAGCATCAACGTGCTTCTTGAAAACAACGATGTGGTCTTTGTACCCTACGCAACGTCTGATCAAACAATTTCCATCACCACCTTGCGCGGCGCGGAAACAGTCTCTCACGTGAAGGGCAGAACTTTCGGCGAATACTTGGACAACTTGAAGACCATGGCTGTTGGCGACAACAGATGGGCCAAGGTCACTACTCCCGATGGAAAGGTTGAAACCTACGAGATTTCCAAGGCTCGCGACATTGTGTTTGAACCGAAGACCAAGATTGAATTGTGGAACAAGGATCCGCTGGTGTACGTGGGTGGCGCTGTGGCTGCTGTTGGTCGTGCCCTCTATAATCCTGACTTCCATGCTATCGACTATATCGGTGCATCCGGTGTTACCATTATTACAGGTTCCTGGAAGCGAGTCTCTGTCATCCGTGATGGAAATAGCTTCAGCATCGATCCATACCACGATGAAATCCAGCCTGGCGACTACATTGAAATTCCCCGTTCTATTTACGAATCGGTGAAGGATGTTACCTTGTTCCTGGCTTCGCTGTTGAGCGTGCTTTCCACGGTGATCATTATTAGCAACCAGTTTAGTAAGTAAATCTATGTCGTACTTTGACGTATTCTGTTACTGTCTTAAGAAGAAGAAGTTCTTTATCATTCCGTTCATTGTAGCGGGAATCTGCTTCTGCCTTGCGTGGATCAGCGCTCCTGTGTTCAAGACGGAAATTCGCTTGAAGATCGATGCTTCCAGCGACAGCTCTCCTATGAGCGCACTTTCTTCTGCGTATAAGTCCTTGTCTTCTGGCGCATCGGGACTTTCCTCCTTCCTGTCTTCCCAGAAGTCCATGAAGCCTTCTGACTTGTACCTGGAAATTCTTTCCGGACGTGAAGTCGCCTTGAATACGATTCACAAGTACCAGCTTGATACCATTTACAAGAAGGATGCCGACGAACTCCTGTTGAAGAAGTTCTACAAGGACATCAAGATTGACGAAGACCAGGCTGGTGTGATTTCCTGCGCCATGGAATCCAAGCACAAGGAAATGGCTCAGTCCATCGTTAGGTTCATGGTGGCACAGTCCAATGAAAAGTACTTGAGCCTCCAGAAGGAAAATCTCCAGTATACCTTGGAATACCTGAGGAAGTCCCAGAAGGAACTGACCGACTCCGTCAAGAACATTGGCGAGGAACTGGTTAACTTCTACAGAGAAAACAATCTTATTGATCTCAAGAGCCAGATGGAACTTACCTTGTCCGCTCTTGGTGGTTACGAAACCCAGATCAACAACTACAAGCTTTCTGAACGTATGGAAGGCCGCGACAACGCCGATGCTCACGAAATGCGCAAGAAGCGTCAGCTGCTGGAACAGAAGTTCAAGGAACTCCGCGGCAGCTACAGTGAAGGTTACAAGCCTTCCAACAAGTCCATGTATATCAATTCCGGCTGGGCAGTTTCCAAGCTCCTTTATGAACAGCAGAGAGAAGCCGACCTGAAGCTTTACACCACCATGCTGGAAGCAGCTTCTATTGAAACTATGGAAACCGAAGCTATGATGCTCAAGACGCAGCCGGTTATCCAGATTATCCAGGACGCTTACCTCCCGGACTGGAAGGAACGTCCCAAGAGGGCAAAGTGGGCCATCGCCGGTTTCGCTGTGTCCTTCTCCTTCACTCTTCTGTTTATCATTTTCCACGGTCTGAGCTCCGGCGAAATCCCGAACTCCGAACCGATCAGAGAAAGACTGGCCCAGCTGAAGACCGCTTTACGTAAATGAAGCTAGCAAAGACATTGCTTGTTGTTGTTCCGTTGGTGGTGGCATTTATTTACATGTCCTCCAACGACTCCAATTACACGGGGCTGATGACGCTATGTCTTTTGATTTTTTCCCTGTTCTTTGCTTTCGTCATGAAGAAGGTGCTGCCCAGCGTCTTGTTGATGATGATTTCCCTGCACTGGTTCCAGATGGATGGCATGGCCATCACGCTGAACTTTATCCCTGTTGCTGTTGTGCTTTTTTTGCTGTACATGCTGGACCAGCGGGAGAACCGGCTTGATGCTCCCATATTGGCCGCTAGTGCGGTGATTCTTGGTCACATGGGTTTCGTGCTTCTGGCAAGACCCTTCTCCATTGAGTACATCTTTTTCTACATCAACTCCATTTGCTTCCTGTTCTTCCTTGCCTGCTCCATGATAAAATGGGACTCCAAGAAAGTGCAGACGATATTGAACGCTCACCTGGCGTTTATGATTATCTGGGGCTTTATCGAGAGGATTGTTCGCGGGGATGTTCGAATCGAAGGCCCGGCGCTGAGTTCCACCAACTATGCGGTGATGCTTGTGGTGGCCTGGACCATTTGGCTTATCAATGGCTACCTGGTGCAAAAGTACAAGAATGTCACCTTGATTGTGGGATCCCTGTTGGTGTTGATTACCATCCTGCTTAGCGGTACCCGAATGGGGCTCCTTGGCATGGGGCTTTGCGGCGTGCTCCTGATTGTGAGCAAGCTTTTCCTGCAGTACGAGAAGCAGGTGGTGAAGTTCCTTGTTTATTTTGTCGTGTCGTCGCTGGCATTCTGCTGCCTTGCCTATGTGGTGTGGCAGTTGTTGCCTAACGACTTGTTCCTGAAGCAGGGCTTGTCCACCCTTATCAGCGGTAAGCTTGACATGAGCTCCCTGGGCCGCCTTGGTGCCTGGGCTACCGCCCTCGATATTATTCGTACGGACCCGGTTTGGGGTGTGGGACCTGGCAACTTCCTGTACAGAAACAAGTTGCTGCTGGATACCTACTCCATGATTCCTCTTGTGGAAATTACCCCGCGACTGGGACATGCCCATAACGTGTTCCTGCTGGTTCTTTCGGAACAGGGCTTTGTGGGATTTGCCGTGCTGGGTTCTTTCTTCCTTTACGGAATTTATTTCCTGCTGCGCTATATCAAGCGCACCAAGAGCGGTTTTGGTCTTGCTCTTTTGAGCGGCGCTGTGGTGACTTTGTTCCTCGGCATGTTTGACGTGTTCCCGTTGTTCCCTTCGTCTCTTGCGTGGGGTTCCTGGTACATGGCGATTTTGTATTCGATGCGTAATACGGAAGAGGTGGGCAAATGAGAATTGCTTTTCTCAGCACGTTCTTTGTGGGCGAATATGGCGTGACCCGAGTCGTGGCAGCGCAGATGCCTCTTCTGGTGTCCGCGGGGCACCAGGTGGATCTTTATGCCTGTTTCCTGGATAAGAGCCTGGTGTCGAAAGGAGTGCGTTCCGTTCGTGTCCCGACCCATTTCAAGGGCCTGCGCGAATGCATTCAGCGTGGCGTATACGATGTGGTCATCGCCTGTACGGAACAGTTCTTCTCCCTGATTGCCGATTGGCATCTTGATGCGATCACTGTGGCCTATGAACACGGCTACATTCCTGTGGAGTTGACGATTCCCGCAGAACAGGAACAGCACAGGAAGATGATCGAGGAACGCATCAATCGAATTTATCCTGCGTTCAACTATGTGGTGACCATCAGCCAGTACGCTGTGGATTATATCCGCTGGCCCAAGGCTTTTGTGCTGTACAATGGTGCTGATCATTTTGCCAAGGTGAGAAACGTAATGGGAACTAGTGGCGCAGCCAATGCGAAGGAAGGTCCCATCCGCGTTCTTGCAGTTTCCAGATACCGTGAGGTGGAATGGGAAGGCAAGGGCCTTGATGATCTTTGCCGCCTGAAAAAGGATTTGGGCGACAAGGTGGATATTACCATTGTCGGCGGCGGCGACGAAGTGACCAGCAAGAAACTTGCGGATGCAGGAATCCGTGGCTTGGGTATTATTCGTGACCCGGTGGAAATGGCGAAGATTTATGCCGACAGCGATGTGCTGGTGAGTTTCTCCAGGTGCGAGATGTTCAACTTGCCTTTGGCCGAGGCTGGGTTCGCTCACAAGCCTGCTTTGGCTTTGAATGTTTGCGCTCATCCCGAAGTAACGCCTTTCGTTTTTAATTCCTACGAATTGATCCGTGGCTACTTGGCTTTTTCCACGGCAGAGTCATTGCATCGCGATGGCGAAAAGATGTTCCAGTTTGTAGATGCGAAATTCCGCTGGGAAATGAACGCTACCCGCCTGCAGAAATTCCTGGAAGGAGTCTGCCCCAATGCAAAGGGCGAGTCTCCTAAGCCGCTGTTCTATGTTCGTTGGTATTTCTGGACGATACGTGAATTTGTTCGTAGTACCGTCATTCCTGTTTTGAAAAAGGCCTACGCCATTACAAAAAAGTTCTTGATCTGGGTTAAGACAAAGATTCAGGAAAGGCTTCAGAAAAAGTAGAGGCGAATTATGCGAATGAATTCCCTCTTGTTGAATGCGGGCATGAATGGTGTGGCCCAAGGTGTAAGCAAGCTGATCCGCTTCGCTATTACCAGTATTGCGCTGGTACGCTACGGCGCCTCCTCCTGGGGTGAAATTGCCTTTGCGCTGACCTTGCTGACATACCTGAATTTTGTTCTGGATTTTGGCCTGTCCTCCCTAGCGCTGATTGACCGCCCCGACGATAAGGAGCTGGATCGCAAGTTCTATATCTCTCTTTCCTATGTTCGCGGCTTTTTGATTCTTTTGATGTTCGGCCTCGCCGCCGGCGCAACCTGCATCTTTGACATATCCAGTAGCTTTATTCTTAAAGCCTATTTGTTGCAGCTCTTCTTGAGACCTTTCAATTTTGACTGGTTCCTTTCCCGAAAAGGTTACACGGCCTATTCACCATTGGTGCAGACGGTTCGACAAATCGGAATCTTGATTGTGCTGCTTGCGGCAAGCATGCCTTCTATCGAGCACTTCGTGGCTCTTGACGTGGGTACTGAAATTCTTGCCACATTGGCCTTGTGGGTGATCGGCCCTAAGAAGGAGTTCAGCTTTGGGCTGCCCAGCCGAAAAGAACTTCGCAGCGCTATGGATTGCTACAAGGGTTCCCTGATTCTATTCATCTCGTCATCCCTGCTTCTGCTCCACCAGAACTTCGACATATTCGTTCTGAAGTATTTTGTGGGCAACGCCGCCGTGGGCATTTACGATTACTGCTTCCGTTACGCCATGTTCATCTTTGTGCTGGGAAGTAGCCTGAGTATTCCCTTGAGGCGTCAGCTGGCCCGCCTGAAGGAAGCGAACGAAATCGAGGCCCGAAGCGAACTGGTGTTCTGTTCCCACAAGGTGCTTGGGCTCCTGAGCGCTGCATTCCTTTTTGGCACCATGTGCTTCTCGGAAAAGTTCTTCTCTGTCATCGTCCCGGTGGAAATGGATTTCGATCCTCCCAAGGTTATCATTCTTTTTGCCTGTTGGCTGGTACTTTCCTTCTATTCCGTACCTTGGAGCGAATGGCTTATTTCCCAGTCCCGTAAAAAGTACCTGATGCTCGCCATTGTGGCTGGCATTGTGAACGTGGCTTCCAACTTGCTTTTAGTCCCGGCTTACCAGGTTTCCGGTGCCGCCGTGGCAAAGATCCTTTCAGAAGTGGGCATTTTTGTTTTCCTCTTCCTCAGCGTTCCTGCTGAAATGCGCCGCCACATTTTCAAGGTGGCTGGTATCCATGTGGCCCTTTTGCCGGCTGTGTTCTGGTTCTTTATGGAAGGGGCTCTTCCTCTTTGGCTGATTGGTGCCACGATTGCCCTGGAAATAGGATATATACTGGTTTCCAAGTACATTACAAAGGAAGATCTTAAGGTTCTTTCACGTAATTAGAAATTTCTTTGACAAAAAATCATCAAGAACCGATAAAATAGGTGTGATGGTTAATTTGGCTTCGAGAAATTTGCTAGTTTTGGTCGCAAAATCGCGAGAGTGGCGGAATTGGCAGACGCGCCAGACTTAGGATCTGGTACCTCGGTGTGTGGGTTCGACTCCCACCCCTCGCATGTATTTAACATCTAACATTCGATTATAAATCGATCCTCGGAGTCCATAATGACCGTTGAAATCAAAGAAACTAGCGCAACCGTGCGCACTCTCGAAATCACCATTCCGCAGGCTGATTTGACCGCTCCTTTCGAAAAGAAGCTCTCTCAGTACAAGAAGCAGGTCACCCTTAAGGGTTTCCGTCAGGGCCAGGTTCCCAAGGCTATGATCCTGAAGCAGTTCGGCGAATCCATTCGTCACGAAGCTGTGGACGAAATCGTCAACAAGATCGTTACCGAAGAACTCAAGAAGGCTAACATCATTCCGGTCGGCCCCATGAAGGTTGTTGATTTCAAGGACGACAAGGCTTCTGACATCGCACTTAAGGTGGAAGTCGAAATGGACCCGGTTATCGACATCAAGGGCTACGCTGACACTGGCGTTACCGTTCCTGATGCAGCAATCACCGAAGCTGAAGTTGAAGACGAATACAACCGTCTCATGCAGATGTGGAGCAAGGACGAACACGTTGACCGCGCCGCTGCAAAGGGCGACGTTGTTGTGGGTAACTACATCGAAGTCATCATCGACGGCGAAAAGCAGGAACTTCCGGAAAACAAGGAATTCCGTTCTCTCCTCGGCGAATCCGCTTCTCCGGGATTCGATGCAGGCCTCGTCGACGCTAAGGCTGGCGAAACCAAGGAAATCAACTTCCAGTATCCGGAAGACCACAAGGAAGAACGCTATCGTGGTAAGACCGCTCAGTTCAAGGTCGAAATCACCGATGTCCGCGCTATTGTTCCGCCCACCATGGACGATGCCTTCCTGGAACAGGTTGGTGTCAAGTCCGTTGAAGAATTGAAGCAGAACCTTTCTGACAGCCTCGCAAACCAGAAGGAAAACCTTGTCAAGAACAAGGCTGTCAACGAAGCAATCGATAAGATCATCGAAGCTAACCCGTTCGAAGTTCCGCAGGCTCGCGTGTACGACCTCATCCGTTGGTCCATGAACCGCAACGCCCAGAGTGAAAAGGACATGGTCGAACCGACTGAAGAACAGATCAAGGCTCTCGCTCCGGAAGCAATCAAGGAAATCAAGAAGCATCGCATTCTCGACTTCGTTGCTACCGCAGAAAAGATCAAGCCCAACCAGGCTGCAGTTGACGCACGCCTCCAGGACTTGGCAAACGTATATCACGTGGACTTCGAATCTCTGAAGGCCCACTTCCGTCAGTCTGGCCGCATTAACGGTCTCCGCGACGAACTCCGCATCCAGATGGCTGCAGACTTCATCGTCGGTATCCGTCCTGCTGCCGAAGAAACAAAGTAAGAGGTAAACTCATAATGATCATCCCTACCGTCATTGAGACCACCGGACGCGGTGAACGCGCCTACGATATCTACTCCCGTCTCCTTAAGGAACGCATCATCTTCTTGGGCACTCCCATTAACGATGAAGTGGCCAACAATGTTATGGCCCAGTTGATTTTCCTTGAATATGAGAACCCGGAAAAGGATATTACGCTGTACATCAACAGCCCCGGTGGATACGTGTCGGCAGGTTTGGCCATTTATGATACCATGCAGCATGTTCGTCCGAACATCGCTACAATCTGCATTGGTAGTTGTGCATCGATGGCTGCCGTGCTGCTCGCTGCAGGAACCAAGGGCAAGCGTTACGCTCTCCCGCATTCCCGCATCATGCTGCACCAGCCGTCTGGCGCCGCTACCGGTCAGTCTACCGACATCCAGATTACTGCAAAGGAAATTGTCCGCACTAAGGACACCCTGGCAGAAATCGTCGCCAAGCATACTGGCAAGGCAATCGAAGAAGTCCGCGAAAAGACCGACCGTGATTTTTACATGAGTCCTGAAGAAGCCAAGGCATTTGGCGTCATTGACGAAATCTTCGTGCCGCGTAAAGAGGGTATCTAATGTATCGTAACGGGAAGAACCACCCGACGGTTACTTGCAGTTTCTGCGGTAAACCGGCTGAGCAAGTCGAAAAGATGATTACTGGTGCTGGGGTCCACATCTGTAGTGATTGTGTGTCCATGTGCCACCGCATCATCGAAGAAGACCGTTCCCGTTCACAACAGGCTGCAGCAGCTGCTGAAGTTGCTTCCAAGCCTCTTCCGTGCCCTTCTGAAATCAAGGCCCACCTGGACGAATTCGTAATCGGCCAGGATCAGGCTAAGATGGCTCTTTCTGTTGCCGTCTACAATCACTACAAGCGTCTGCGTTACAAACAAACTCATACCGACAAGAATGACGTGGAAGTGGAAAAGTCCAACTTGCTGTTGGTGGGCCCTACCGGATCCGGTAAGACTTTGCTGGCCCAGACCATGGCCCGCTTCCTGGATGTTCCGTTCTCCATTGCCGATGCTACCGTCCTTACGGAAGCAGGCTACGTTGGTGAAGACGTGGACAGCATCATTGTGCGCCTCCTGCAGGCTGCCGACTATGATGTGGCCAAGGCCGAACGCGGCATTATCTTCATCGATGAAATCGATAAGATCGCCCGTAAGACCGCCAATCCTTCCATCACCCGCGACGTGAGCGGCGAAGGCGTTCAGCAGGGCTTGCTGAAGCTTTTGGAAGGTACCGTTGCCGCTGTGCCCCCCAAGGGTGGCCGTAAGCATCCGGAACAGCCCCTGGTTCAGGTGAACACCCGTAACATCCTGTTCATTTGCGGTGGCGCCTTCGAAACTTTGGACAAGATCATTTCCCGTCGCATCAACAAGGGTGGCATGGGTTTTGGTGCCGAAATTCGTAGCGCTGAAGAAAACTCCCTCAGCGAACTCTTCAAGGTCATCGAACCTGATGACTTGATCCAGTTCGGTTTGATTCCCGAAATCGTCGGCCGTTTGCCTGTGGCTGTGGCTCTCGAAGAACTTGACGAATCCGCATTGCTCAACATCTTGACCAAACCCAAGAACGCCCTGGTGAAGCAGTACAAGAGTTTGTTCGCAATGGACGGTATCGAGTTGGAATTCGAGGATGCTGCCCTCAAGGAAATCGTCCGCGAAACCATGGTCCGCAAAACTGGTGCCCGCGGCCTCCGTTCCGTCATGGAAAAGGCTCTGCAGCGCTACATGTTTGAAATGCCCGGCACTGAAAACAAGAAGTTGCTTCTCACTGCCGACATGGTCAAGAAGGCGTTGAATCCTTCTTCCGAGACTCCCAAGAAATCTCGTAAGAAATCTTCCTAGTTTGTGTGTCCGCAAATCGGCCCAGTGCTGAAGCGGACTTTGCAAGCGCCAAAGGGATGATTAGCCTAGGTAAGGCGTCATCCTTTTTTGTATTTTTGGGTCGTAAAAATATTGGAGAAAAATTTTGGCTATTGACTTTTCGAAAAGCTTTCCGTTGCTCCCGCTGAGGGACGCCATTGTTTTCCCTTTGACAACTCGCCGCATTCTTGTTGGTAGAGACATTTCCCTTAAGGCTTTGGAATACGCCGAATCCCACGACAGCGAGATTATTCTTGCCGCCCAGAAGAACATTGAGCAGGAAACCATCGAGAACCCCATGCTGGACTTGTATTCCGTGGGTGTGCTGGCTCGCATCAGCAATGTGACTCCGTTCCCCAATGGTTGCGTGAAGGTTGTGCTGGAAGGCGATGTGGTGGTGGATCTCCGTTCCATCGTCTCCAACGAAGGCTTCTTCAAGGTCACCGTTTCTCCCAAGGTCCCGGCAATTACCCTGAAGGACAGGAGCGAAAAGTTCGAAGCTGTGCTGAACCAGTTCAGGGAATATTCCATGCACAGGAATATTGCCGAAGGCATGGTGGACGCCTTGTTCACCATGGACAGTCACCTCAATGCATTCTATGGCATGATTCCCTTCCTCCAGGTTTCTCTGGATGAACGTCAGCGCCTTTTGGAAATCGGCAACATCGAAGCCTTGGCGGACCGTCTCCTGGAAATCATGCAGGTGGCCGCAAGCAACGACAACGTGATGGTGAAGGTTCAGCAGAATGTTCGCCAGAAGATGGCCCAGCAGCAGAAGGAATGGTTTATTTCCGAACAGATCCGCCAGCTGCAGGATGAACTTGATGGCGAAAACGGCCAGTCCGAACCGGATCAGCTCCTGAAGAAAATCAAGGAGAAGAAGTTCGCCCCGGCCATCCAGGAAAAGCTTGAAGAAGAAATTTCCCGCATGCGCATGATGCAGCCCACGTCGCCGGAATACGCCGTGAGCCGCAATTACCTGGATTGGTTCCTCACGCTGCCCTACGGTGAATATACCGATACCGTTTTGAACATGAAGAAGGTGAAGTCCGAACTGGACTCCAAGCATTTCGGCTTGGACAAGGTGAAGGACCGCATCATGGAATACGTTGCCGTCCTGAAGCTTACGGGCACGGAACGCCGCGCACCGATCCTCTGCCTGGTGGGTCCTCCGGGCGTCGGTAAGACTACCTTGGTGGAATCCATCGCCAAGGCAATGCAGCGTAATTTCGTCCGCATCACTTTGGGTGGTGTCCGTGACGAAGCTGAAATCCGTGGTCATCGCCGCACTTACATTGGCGCCATGCCGGGCCGTTTCATTCATGCCCTCAAGCGCGCCAAGTGCATGAACCCCATTATTCTTCTGGATGAAATTGACAAGATGGCTAGCGACTTCCGCGGCGATCCCGCCAGCGCTATGCTGGAAGTCTTGGACCCGGAACAGAATCACGACTTTACCGATCACTTCATGGAAGTGGGCCTGGATCTTTCCCGCGTGCTGTTCATCGCTACTGCAAACAACGAGAACCAGATTCCCGAAGCTTTGCACGACCGTTTGGAAATCGTGCGCCTGCCGGGTTACTATCCTCACGAAAAGGAAAAGATTGCATCCAACTACCTGGTGCCCCGCATTTGCGAACGTACCGGCGTGAAGCTGGGTGAGGACATCGTGTTCCCCGACGAAATGGTCCGCAAGGTGATCCGCGACTGGACCCGCGAAGCTGGCGTCCGTGAACTGGAACGTATGCTGGAAAACGTTGTGCGTCACCGCGCCAAGGACATGGTGATGGGCAAGAAGTTCCAGAAGGAACTGAACGAAAAGACCTTGCAGGAATACCTGGGTGCTCCGCGATTCCTGGAAAGCCAGTTGCCGGAACCGGGTCGCCCGGGCGTTGTCACAGGCCTTGCATGGACCAGCGTGGGTGGCGAAATCCTGCCCATCGAATGTTCTCTTATGGCGGGCAAGGGCAACCTTTTGCTCACCGGTAAGCTGGGCGACGTGATGAAGGAATCTGCCCAGATTGCTTTGAGCCTTGTGCGTGAACGTTTCGAAGAATTCGGCATTGATGCTGAGAAGTTTGCCAAGACCGACATCCACATTCACGTGCCCGAAGGCGCTGTTCCTAAGGATGGCCCCTCTGCAGGTATCGCCCTCACTTTGTGCTTGCTCTCTGCATTCACCAAGCAGCCCATTCCGCCCGATGTTGCGTTCACTGGTGAAGTAAGCCTCACTGGTGCTTGCCTCGCTATCGGTGGCCTGAACGAAAAGGCTCTGGCGGCGCTCCAGGCTGGGGTAAAGACCCTGCGTTTGCCGGCCCAGAACCAGAAGGATGTGAACGAACTTCCCGCTCCTGCAAAGAAGGGCCTGAAGATTTACACCCACAAGCACATCGATGAAATCATCAAGATTCTTTTTGTGAAGCCCGGTTCTAAAGCTGCGAAGGCTACTAAGAAGAAATAAGTAAATAAAGGCCCGCGGAACAAAATCCGCGGGTTTCTTTTTTTAAAATTCCCGGCTGATCTTTCGGTAATTGGCCTTGACTTTTTTTACGTAGTCAAAGGTTTCGTAATGCATGGTGAGTAGGCGCAAGAGTTCAAAATACCTGAAGGTTTTGTATAGCTCTGCCTGCCTGTATCCGCCGTTGTAGTGGGCCAGCATCAAGTTGATGTCGCCCTTATATTCCTTGTGAAGCATGGAGATGAACTTTACGCCAATCTGGATATTGTCCTTCGGGTCCAATAGATTGTGATGAGAAAGTTTCAGTTTCTGTGCCACATTTTTACCTGTGGTGGGCATGACCTGCATAAGTCCCAATGCCCCCACGCGACTTTTGGCGTTGACCTTGAACTTGCTTTCTTGTGCGATGACGGCGGCCACCAATTTGTAATCCACGTCGTACTGTTTTGAGTAAGTCAGGATGTAGCCTGAAAAGCGTTCCACGTCGGCTGCGCTTAATTTCTGATTTACCGAGCCGATGAACTTCTTCAACTTCTCGGGGGAATCCTTCTTGCCAAAAAAGGTGAGGACCACTTTGCTGTTTGCGACTTCGTCCATATAATCTTCCACTGCGGGGAGTACACCCCCGCATAGGAATAGAATCGCGAATATGACCAGCAATATTTTCTTCAAAGTTTATTTGTGCCTTTCTTGAGTGCAATATATAAAAAGTTATATTTCGGTCATGGAATTTACTCTTGAAGAAATGCGTGGCCAGCTGGCTAAATTGGAAACGAGAATCTCTGCCGCTTGCGCTCAGGCGGGCCGTTCCCGTGAATCTGTGCTGTTAGTTTGGGTGAGCAAGTTTCACCCGGCGGAAGCTGTAGAAAATGCAATTGCCTTGGGCGCAAAGGTCTTCGGCGAGAATCGCGTGCAGGAAGCGGAATCCAAGTTCAGCGAACGTCGCGTGGCTCTCGATGGTTCGACCGTGCAATGCCATGTCATAGGACCTGTGCAGAGCAACAAGTTGAAGAAGGCTGCCATCGTTGCAGACTGCATCCATTCCATTGCAAGTATGGAAGCGGTCGAAAAGCTTGAAAAGGTTTGCGCAGCACTGCCCGGCGAAAAGGTTGCGGCCAGCGGCAAGACCTTGGAAATCCTCTTCCAGGTGAATGCCGGTGAAGAAGAAACCAAGAGCGGGTTAGATATCGCCCGCGCGGATGAATTTTTGGCGGCATTGGAAGGCCGCAATTTCCCGCACTTAAAATTCCGCGGCCTCATGACCATCGGCAAGAACACCGGTGTCGCAGAAGACTCCCGCGAATGCTTTGCCTTCCTCCGCAATCTCCAGCAGAAGTACTTGGCAAAGGGCGGCGTATTCGCAAACTTCGACCAGCTTTCCATGGGCATGACCGGCGACCTGGAAGTTGCCATTGAAGAAGGCTCCACCATGATCCGCGTAGGCACAGCCCTCTTCGGCGAGCGTGACTACAGCAAGCCTGTGAACGATCCTGTTTAACACAATGTGGTCGTTTTGGACTAGCATAGATGTTTTACAAACAAATTACAATTTGACCCTTGCCAGTATTTATGTATAAGCTATAATTCTGCCCGAGGTTCGAAAAAGTATCTCCAAGGCATCTGTAAAAAACAGATGTCTTTTTTCTTTCCAAAGGAGATACTATGTCCAGTCAAATTCAAGATTTCAAGTTGCCTAACGATTGGCAAAATTCCAACCCCCAGACTTTCGAAGGTCTGGCCAGTTCCCTGGAGCAGATTCACAAGAATGCCTATTCCGCTTCTGTGAAGGCGGTAAACAAACTTGCCACCATCCGCAACTATCTAATAGGGTATTATATCGTTGAATACGAGCAGAAGGGGCTTGATCGTGCGAAGTACGGCGAAAAATTACTGAAAAATATTGAAGCTCGGCTGAATACAAGAGGGATGAACGAGACTCTGTTTAAAATTTCTAGAGCTTTCTATTTAAAATATCCCAAAATTAAGGATTATCTTGCTGGAAAAAGTGCGACGCCGTCGCACGAATTCGAAACTCCCGCGAATCGAATCATTGAAAACCTTTCCTTCTCGCACATTCGTGAAATTATGACGGTCGAGGATTCCTTTGCACGCTTTTTCTACGAAACGGAATGTATCAAGTGTTGCTGGAGTGTCAAGGAACTTCGTAGACAAATTGCGACAAACTTGTTCTTTAGGGCGGGTATCAGCCAAAATCCTAAAAAGTTGCTTCTGCAGACTGTAAGCGAAACACCCTTGAGTTATGGTATTAAGGAACCCTTTACCTTTGAGTTTCTGAACTTGCCCGCAAGGCCTTTCAACGAAAGCGATTTGGAGGGTGCCATTATGGACCATCTGCAGGAATTTCTGCTGGAAATGGGGAAGGGGTTCTGTTTTGAGGCACGCCAAAAGCGAATCGTCATTGACGATGAATATTACTTTGTGGATCTGGTCTTCTATAACAGGATTTTGCATTGCACTGTAATTGTGGAACTGAAGGACGATTCCTTTAACCACGGAGATTTGGGACAGTTGAATGCCTATGTCTCCTACTATAAGGAAAACGAAATGAACGAGGGGGATAATCCGCCTGTGGGTATTCTTCTCTGCACGAAGAAGGGCAAGAAGATGGTGGAGTACGCCCTGGCGGGAATGGATAACAAACTGTTTGTTTCCACCTACATGCTGGCCTTACCCCAAAAGGATACGTTGGAAAAATTCCTGCGGGATGAATTGGGGTAAAGTCTTGAGGAATCTGTCATTTTTTTTGTTTTTTTATTGTACATTTACAAAGTAAGAACAATTAAAAGGAGAATCTTATGGTCGCTGGAATTATCATTGCCGTCGCCGTCATCATCGTCCTCTTGCTGATCACCACCTACAACAAGTTGGTGAAGCTTCGCAACAACCGCGAAAATGCATTCGCAAATATCGACGTCCAGTTGAAGCAGCGCTTTGACTTGGTGCCGCAGCTGGTTTCCACTGTGAAGGGCTACGCCACCCACGAAAAGGAAGTTCTTGAAAAGGTGACCGCTGCCCGCGCTGCCGGTATGGGTGCCCAGACCGTAGATGAAAAGGTTGCTGCTGACAAGGCTATGTCCAGTGCTCTTGCCGGTCTCCGCGTTTCCTTGGAAGCTTATCCGGAACTGAAGGCCAACACCAACTTCCTCCAGCTCCAGACTGAACTTTCCGACATCGAAAACAAGCTGGCTGCAGCTCGCCGCTTCTTCAACTCCGCAACCAAGGAATTCAACAACGCTTGCGAAGTTTTCCCCAACAACATTATTGCCGGTATGTTCAACTTCAAGCGCGCTGCCATGTACGAAGCTACTGAAAGCCGCGAATCCCTGAACAAGGCTCCCGAAGTCAAGTTCTAAAAAGTAAGCTGTGATTAGGGGTGTCGGGGGCAGAACGTTCCCGAATCCCTGTCTACTAACCACTAGCCACTAACAACTGTATCATGAAATACGTTGGAATGCAGACCCAGATCTGGCGTAACAACAGGAATACTGTAATCCTGTTGTGTTTATACCCGATTATCATTCTCGCCATGGTCTGGTTGTTCATTTTTGTGCTGGACTACTTCGGTGTGTTCTGCGATGTCTTTGGCGACTCTTACCTTGCAACGGTGGGTACCTCCTTCAAGGAAGTTTGCCGCGATACGGCGATGCTGACCGGCAAAGGCTACGGCGCCCATTGGCCCATTGTGTGGTACTGTTTCTTGAAGGCTCTGCCTGCAACCATTGCCATTGTGGCCATCTGGTTCTTCTTCGCGTACTCCTGCAACGTTTCCCTTTTGCGCCATGTGACTCACGCAAAGCCCCTGGAACGTAAAGAGAATGTCCGCGTCTACAATATCGTAGAAAACCTCTGCATTGCCGGCGGTATTGAAATGCCCCAGATCAACATTGTTGACGATCCGGGCATGAACGCTTTCGCCAGCGGCATTAACGTCAAGTCCTTTACCATCACGCTGACCACAGGCATTATTGAAAAACTGGATGACAACGAGCTTGCTGCCGTTGTGGGCCATGAGCTGACCCACATCAAGAATCGCGATACCCGCCTCATGGTGGTGTGCATTGTGTTCGTGGGCCTTATTTCCCTGGTGCAGTCCATGTTCTGGCAGCTGATTAAGGGTATGCTCCGCAGCCGTCCTCGCCGCAGCCGTGGCAAGAACGAAGGTGGCGCCATCCTTATCGTTATGGTTGTGGCTTTGGTTGGTCTTGTGATTTCTACGGTGGCCTACTTCTTTAGCTACGTCAACCGTTTGGCAATTTCCCGTAAGCGCGAATACGTGGCCGATGCCGGTGCCGCTGAACTTTGTGGTGACCCGCTGGCATTGGCAAGCGCCCTGCGCAAAGTTTCCGAGGATCCGGGCCTTTCAAGCGTCAAGCGTAATGACGTGGCCCAGCTGTACATCATCCACCCCGACGAGGAAGACGATAACGGCCTGTTGAAGGGCTTGGTGGCCAAGGTGAACGTTATCTTCTGTACTCACCCGGATACCCCTGAACGCATCAAGATCTTGGAACAGTTCTAGTCGGTGTGTTGTTCTGAATCCGTAGGGATGAAGGACCTAGAAATTTTATTCCCGTTACTTTTTATACAATGAGAGTTCCTCTACCTCATTTTGTGTTAGATTTATTATTTTTCAGTATAAGGGAGGATACGATGAAGAAATTACCTTGTCTTATTGCGATTTTACTGTGGGCTTGTGACAATTCAAATCTTGGAGGTGATGAAGCTCGAGATGGCTCACTAAACAATTCCTTTTCTGAACATTTCTATAAGGAAAACTTGGGGGATTCAATACTTCCATATTTTGAATTTGACGAAAAAGGGAATAGAATTCGATTTTTTCAAGAAGCAACCTTAAAAAAAGATGTTGATAAAAAAGGGTTGGTACTAGATTCTCTTGATGAATTCTTAAAGTTAGAAGCTTCGTACGCAAAACGTATTGCAGAGGATGCCGATTATAGTCATTCTATTGAACGTCCTCTTGATTATGTGTGTCCCACATCTTGGCTTGCCATGAATGAGGACTATGGATTTATTGTGCTTGTAAATGGCGATACGCTTTTGTCAGATAGAATATTGTTTGAAAAATGTGACTATATAGGTTTGTCCTGTGATGGTTGTGATGATTCCGCAGAAGAAGATCCCTATCTTAAGCAGCTCAAAGCCTTAAAAAAGGAAGTTGTTGAAACCGCTACATATGATTCAAAGATAACGGTGGAGATTTATCCGTATCGAATGATTGCGGAATCTTTCATATCAGATTACAAAGTCATTTCAACCGCAGGCTCCGAGACGTATTTCAAAAAGCGTCAGCTTGTTTGGAGAGGCCCAATTGAAGGAAAGGTGTGGCGCTGGGCTGCGTTTGATCCTGATCGAAATGGAATAAGATCCTACTGTTTTAGTGGTTGTGGTTTTGATGGATACGGAAATTTCTCATGTGCAAAAACCACTCATGATACGGATTTAGATACATGCTGTGATACGGAAGATATTACGGTTAGATGTAAGATAACGCCTTTTATGGAGTTCTCAATTCCAACAGGAAGTGTTCCTAATCCGAACGAAGATTTGACGGGTTTTAATCCTCAGGCGAATACGCAGCTTACGGGAAACGAGAAGGACCTCAATTTTAGAAGGGCTACTGATTATGGTGTTGTCGGAATGCATTATGTAAGGCATAAGGATTTAGAATTCAGAGCGAAAACAAGCAAAAATTTGCCCCAAAATATTCGTGATGCAATTCTTTCAAAGTACCCACTTTCTTATCGCTAATTTTTGATGGAAGCCGTTTATCTATGATAAGTTTTCGAATGATACTGTTTTTTTCTTTGTTGCTTCTGTTGCAGGGATATTGCCAAGCACAATTAGTAATAGATTCGTTAAAAAAATATGTTGATAAACAGGATTCTATTGTTGTGGATTTTAGTTTCAATGTCGCTATAAAGGATTTTGTTCTCGATAGTTCCATTTCTTTAACGAACACGCAACAACAATCAAATTATTTAGTTCGTCTTGGAATTTGCGTAGCATCAGCTATTTTTTTTAAACCTGGGGGTTCACCTGCCTTATGTGACATTGTCCCTCCAGTGAAGCGTTGGTGAAAAAGGAGGAAAACATGAAAAAGTTTCAAGCACTACTGTGCATGCTTGCTGGGATGTGTTATGCACAATTCGGCGTAAGCTTGGGTTTTGGTCCATACCATGGAATGACAAGCGTTGAGTATACAATGAAGGATGAACATCTTTCTAGCAACGTTCATTTAATGGGGTATGACTCTGATTATGACTTTATGGGAGGGATCGGTATTGCCTATCGTTTTATGGGGCTTACTGGTCCGTATGCTTTTCATTCATCCGAGTGGATTCATGGCGAGTTTGAAGGTTTTATCATCCACAATGTGAAT
The DNA here is from genome assembly GCA_024399015.1 of Fibrobacter sp. Classification (GTDB taxonomy): domain Bacteria; phylum Fibrobacterota; class Fibrobacteria; order Fibrobacterales; family Fibrobacteraceae; genus Fibrobacter. The sequence goes on along the minus strand of JAKSIC010000001.1, from coordinate 562,213 downwards.
AGCAAGGATTCGTATTTGGAAGAATCATCCAAAGAGATCAATTATTGGCGTCTTGTTTTTGGATTTGGATATCAGCACATGTTTGCCAAGCACTTTGGTGCGTACTTTGAACTGGGATTTCAATTTTTTGCCGGGAACGGCAGTTACTATACGAATTTCGACATAAACAAGGGGTCTCTTGACCGCGACAGGATCGTATTTCCAGGAGGGCTTGGCGTAGTTGCTGAATTTTAAAGCGATGAGTCTTTCTTTTCTTCTGTAGTTTCTGCTTTTCGGCCCAGCTTTTCATCGCGGATGGCCTTCAGCTGTTCCAGGCGTTCGGCGAAAAGTTTTTCCTTGCCGATTTGCTTGGGCTGGTAGAAGCGCATGCCTTCCAGCTGCTTGGGCAGATGTTCCTGGGCGGAGTAGCCGCCGGGGGAGTCGTGATCATACTGATAGCCGTTGCCGTAGCCAAGCTGCTTACCTACGCGGGTGACGGAGTTGCGGAAGGCACGGGGCACGGGAAGTGTTCCGGTCTGGCGGATGACATCGTCAGCCATCATGCCGGCAACTTCAAGGCTGTTGCTCTTGGGGGCGAGCGCCAGGTAGACTGCAAGCTGGTCCAAGGCGATAAGGCCTTCGGGATTTCCCAGGAAGTCGTAAGCCTCTCGGGCGCTTGTGGCCAGCAATAGTGCGTTGGGATCTGCAAGGCCAACGTCTTCCATGCTCATGCGGATCATGCGACGCAATAGGTAGCGGGGGTCTTCGCCACCTTGAAGCATACGGTGCAGCCAGTACACGGCGGCGTCGGGGTCGCTTCCGCGGATGGACTTGTGTAGTGCAGAAATCAGGTTGTAATGTTCTTCGCCGCTCTTGTCGTAACGCAGGGGTTTCTTGTACTGGAATTCTTCCAGCAGCTTCTCGTCGATAACCTTTCTGCCGCCAAGATTTCCGCCGATCCATTCCAGCTGATTCAAAAGGAATCGGGCATCGCCTTCGGACTGGGCAATCAGTTTGTCCACCACGGCTTCCTCCACTTCCACGTCGGAGAGCTTTAGACCGCGGGGATGGTCCTTCAGGGCGCTGAAAATCAGAGTGCGCAAGTCTTCCTTGGAAAGGGGCGCAAAGAGAATCAATTGGCAGCGGCTGAGCAAAGCCCCGTTCACTTCAAACCCTGGGTTTTCCGTAGTGGCGCCAATGAGGGTAACGGTGCCGTCTTCCACGGCGCCCAGCAATGCATCCTGCTGGCCCTTGTTAAAGCGGTGAATTTCGTCGATGAAGAGTATGGTGTCCTGGAACATGGCCTTCATCTTGCGAGCGTCAGCCAGAACTTCCTTCACTTCCTTCACTCCGCTGGAAACTGCGGACAATGCCACAAATGCCTTGCGGGTATTCTGCTTGATCACGTGGGCGAGACTAGTCTTTCCGCAGCCCGGAGGACCCCAGAAAATCATGCTGGGGACGGTGTCGTTCTCGAGGCTCTTGCGCAAAAGACTTTGGGAACCGAGAATCTTGTTCTGTCCAAGAAACTCATCCAGGTTTTGCGGGCGTAAACGTTCTGCTAAGGGCTGGTCCATGACAATTACGAATTATGAGTTACGAATTACGAGAGGTTGCGACAATTTGAAGCTTCGGTGGGGAAGAACACGGCGATCTTTGCAGGTAGTTCCCTGGTGGGGCGCCCGCCCTTGGTAAAGCAGTGCAAGGTAGTGCCCACGGTGCAAAGTTTGCCATCTACAGAAAGCTCGTACTTGAAGCGGTAACGGAGCTTGTCTTCCTTGACCAGGGTGGTCTTGATATCCACGAATTCACCGTAATGGGTGGGGGCCTTGTACTGCACGCCCAGTTCCAAGACGGGGCAGGCGAAACCCTCGGCTTCCATGTCGGCGTAGCTTGCGCCGGCAGTGCGGAAAAACTCGGTGCGGGCCTGTTCAAACCATACGGCATAAACAGAATGATGGACAATGCCCATCTGGTCGGTTTCGGCGTAGCGCACTTCGATTCGTGCCGTGTATTCGTAGTTGCAAACTTCCATAAAAATCCTTCGGCTCGGTCGCAATCATGCGACAAACCTTTACTGCACAAATATACACTTTTTATTTTGAACTGTCCAATAAAGTTACTCATCGACTTGCAAATTTTCTAGATTGTGCGACAATTGAAAAGAAGATGGGTTCAATGAATTCAATTAAATTATGGCTCTCGATCCCGGTTTTTGCAATGCTTGCTGCATGCGGCGATGATGGGCATGAGTCACCAGTGCAAGGTCCGGAGGACGATTCCTCTTCTGAGGAAATTCAGTCTTCCTCCAGTGGGAAAGTCAGTTCTTCTTCTCGCGAAAATAATGTTTCCAGATCTGAATCCGATAAGAAGTCCAGTTCTAGCACGAATTACGTTTGTAGCATCTACACTTTGTCCGATGCATTGAGCTGCAAATGTAACTCTAGCGTGGAAGGCAAGCTGTCCTATAACTACGATTCCAATGTGGAGCTTGTCTGCTACCATGATGAAGAATTGGATAAATGGGGCTGGATTACTAATCCGTCCGCTTCCGATGAGGATGAATCCAGTTCCTCTACGGCAGAAAGTTCTTCCAGTGAAATTAAAATCGTCATGGCAGAACCTTGTCGTGACGATACCGAGGACAACTGCGAATATGACACTCTTGAAGACGAACGCGACGGGGAAAGTTACAAAACCGTAAAGATTGGTCCCCAGGAATGGATGACTGAAAATCTCAGGTATGAGGGTGAAGAAAGAATGCAGCTTTGTCTGCCTGTCCTGATGGCTGGCATTTGCCCACTTATGTTGACTTCTTGAATCTTATGAGTCTCGTGAGCGGAAGATCGGATATTTCCAACAAGGCTGCTTACCGACTTCTGTATAGTCCTAGGACTGGAACCAAAAACCCCTACGGTTTCTCTGCCATATACACCTATACCAGATCCTCAAGCGGGTACTACTCCAACCATAACTCTGATCCGTCATTGTGGAGTGCAACCTCAACGGGTGGCATTTGCCTTCTTATGGTGAAGTCGAAAAGTTGATTGAAACCGTTGGTGGTGCAGACATTGCTGGAAAGCGATTGAAGGCTACTTCTAGTTGGGTAAACGACTATAACGGAAAAGACACCTATGGCTTCTCCGCCCTTGCGGGAGGATTCAAGTACTTTATGGAAGAATCGATGAGGGATGTGGGAGGTAGTGCCGCCTTCTGGACTTCCGATAGGTTGACGGGCGATACTAAGTATGCGTTCCGCTTGTTTATACAGGCTTCCGATGACGATGCAGGTTTGACTCTCCTCACGGTGACTAGCCAGCTTTCCGTCCGTTGCCTGAAGGATTAAGCTTTCAAAAAATTCAAGAAGTCCAACCTCGCAAATCGGGGTTGGACTTTTTTCATTTGTCGTAAATGCAGCCTAGATTTTCTTTCCGTCCTTGAAGGCGTTGGCCATGCTAACCAAAATTTCACTTTTAATATAGTGCGTATCTTGTTGCTACACAAAGAAAAATTCGATGGGGGAGGGGCGAAAAAGCCCTATTTTTGTCTATTCACAATCTATCAACACTGTTTAACCTATTGTGTGTACATATATTTTGAAAAAATTTGATTTTTTTTAGAAAAATACGCGATTTTCGTTGACAAGTCATCGTATTTCTTATTAAATTTGGCACACTCTAATGTTCAACACGGAATGTTAGGGTTACTTGCCAAAGTAGCTCAGCTGGTAGAGCAGCTGATTTGTAATCAGCCGGTCGTAGGTTCGATTCCTATCTTTGGCTTGACATAATGGGTAGGTGCCCGAGTGGTTAAAGGGGACGGACTGTAAATCCGTTGGCTCACGCCTACAGTGGTTCGAAACCACTCCTACCCACTAACCTCATAACGACATGAGAGCTCGTTATGAGGAATATGCCCAGGTAGCTCAGTGGTAGAGCACTTCCTTGGTAAGGAAGAGGTCTCGGGTCCGACTCCCGATCTGGGCTCTCACTAAATGGAGATAGAATCATGGCAAAAGAACATTTTGACAGAAGCAAGCCGCACTGCAACATCGGCACCATCGGTCACGTTGACCACGGTAAAACCACTTTGACCGCTGCAATCTGCACCACCCTCGCTGCTAAGGGTCTCGCAGCTGCAAAGCGCTTCGACGAAATTGACAACGCACCGGAAGAAAAGGCTCGTGGTATCACGATTAACACTTCCCACGTTGAATACACCTCTGCTGCACGTCACTATGCACACGTTGACTGCCCGGGCCATGCTGACTACGTCAAGAACATGGTTACTGGTGCTGCTCAGATGGACGGCGCAATCCTCGTCGTTGCTGCAACTGACGGTCCCATGCCCCAGACTCGTGAACACATCTTGCTCGCCCACCAGGTTGGCGTGCCCAAGATCGTTGTTTTCATGAACAAGGTTGACATGGTTGATGACGTTGAACTTCTCGACCTCGTCGAAATGGAAGTTCGCGATCTTCTCTCCAAGTACGAATTTGACGGCGACAACACCCCGATCATCCGCGGTTCTGCTCTCAAGGCTCTCGAAGGCGACGCAGAATACCAGGACAAGATCATGGAACTCATGGGCGCATGCGACGAATACATCCCGCTGCCGGCTCGTGAAACCGACAAGCCGTTCCTCATGCCGATCGAAGACGTGTTCACCATCACCGGTCGTGGCACTGTTGCTACCGGTCGTATCGAACGCGGCGTTGTTCATCTGAACGACAAGGTCGAACGTGTTGGTCTCGGCGAAACCACCGAATACGTGGTTACCGGTGTTGAAATGTTCCGCAAGCTCCTCGACGACGCTCAGGCAGGTGACAACGTTGGTCTCCTCCTCCGCGGTGCAGAAAAGAAGGACATCTCTCGTGGCCAGGTTTTGGCTGCTCCGAAGTCCGTTACTCCGCACACCGAATTCAAGGCTGAAATCTACGTTCTTACTAAGGACGAAGGTGGCCGCCATACTCCGTTCATGAACGGCTATCGTCCGCAGTTCTACTTCCGCACCACCGACGTTACTGGTACCATCCAGCTTCCGGAAGGTGTCGAAATGGTGACCCCGGGTGACACCGTGACCATCCACACCACTCTCATTGCCCCGATCGCAATGGAAAAGCAGCTCCGCTTTGCTATCCGCGAAGGTGGCCGTACCGTTGGTGCTGGCTCCGTAACCGAAATCATCAAGTAATCGGATAGTAAAATGCCAAGAGAACTCATCACGCTCGAATGCACCGAATGCAATCAGCGCAATTATGACTGCGACAAGAACAAGCGTCTTCATCCTTCTCGCGTAGAATACAAGAAGTACTGCCCGTTCTGCCGCAAGCATACTACTCACAAGGAAACCAAGTAAGGAAGTCCGAATAGGTCGGTAGCTCAATTGGTAGAGTCACGGTCTCCAAAACCGTTGGTTGGGGGTTCGAGTCCCTCCCGACCTGCTCACTTCCCGGAGTCATTATGCGTAAGATTCAGCAATATGTCAAGGAATGTATCCAAGAATTGAAACAAGTTACTTGGCCTACTTGGGAAGAACTCAAGGGTTCTACACTCGTAGTGATTCTTTTCAGTGTCATTATGGGTTGCTATATTGCTGGTCTTGACATAGGTCTCTCTTGGGTAGTTGACAAGATTATGGGAAGAGGTTAATTATGATGCGTTGGTATGCCATTCACACCTTTTCCGGTCAAGAAAATAACATTAAGAAACGTATCGAGCAGATGATTGAACGCGAAGGCGTTCAAGAAAAGTTCGGTCAGATTATCGTACCGACTCGCGAAGTGGCTTCTACAGTTCGCGGTCGTCGTCGCGTATCTACCCAGAACATGATGCCCACATACGTTTTCCTCGAAATGGTGCTGGACGAGCTCACCCAGCATTTGGTGATGAACATTAATGGCGTCACCCATTTCTTGGGAATGACCCCGACTAAGCGCGTGGCCATTCCTTTAACAAAGAGCGAGGTCGATCGTCTTCTTGGAGTTGATCCTGATAACTCTACAGGTGACGAGATCCAAAATCCGTACACAATTGGCGAAAATGTCCGCATCAAGGAAGGTCCCTTCAAGGACTTTGTGGGCGTCGTAGACGAAATTATGGATGCCAAGGTTAAAGTCATGGTTACCGTATTCGGTCGTTCTACGCCTGTTGAACTTACCTTTAGCCAGGTTGAGTCCGACAACGCTTAAAAGATACGGTTTTTGACACGGAGATAATACAGTGGCAAAGAAAATCACAGGTTATATTAAGCTCCAGATTCCCGGTGGTGCAGCTAATCCGGCTCCTCCGGTAGGTCCGGCCCTTGGTCAGAAGGGCGTGAACATCATGGAGTTCTGCAAGCAGTTCAACGCTAAGACTCAAGATTCCAAGGGAATGGTTATTCCCGTGGTTATCACTGTCTATGCTGATAAGAGCTTTACCTTCATTACGAAGGTTTCGCCGGTTCCGGCCCTCATCAAGAAGGCTGTCGGCATTGAAAGTGGCTCTGGCGAACCCAACCGTAAGAAAGTTGGTAAGATCACCAAGGCCCAGATCCAGGAAATCGCCCAAAAGAAGATGCCGGATCTAAACACAATCGACCTCGAAGCCGCTATGCGCATGGTTGCAGGCACTGCCCGCTCCATGGGTGTTGAAGTGGTTGACTGAGGCAGGTAATTCACCGTTACGTATCTGACAGGAAAATTTCATGTTCAGAGGAAAAAAATACAAGAAGATTGCTGAAGCCATCGATCGTAACAAGGCTTATGGTCTCGGTGAAGCTATCGAAATCCTTAAAAAGTCCGAATTGAAGTTCGACCAGACTGTCGAAATCCACTTCAATCTCGGTGTGGACCCAAAACATTCCGACCAAGTGGTTCGTGGCACTGTTGTGCTGCCGCATGGTACCGGTCGTCAGGTTCGCGTTTTGGTATTCTGCAAGGACAATAACCTTGAAGTTGCCAAGGCTGCAGGCGCTGACTACGCTGGTGGTGCTGACTTGGTTCAGAAGATTCAGGAAGGCTGGCTGGACTTTGACGCAGTCGTTGCTACTCCCGACATGATGCCGGTGATCAGCAAGGTTGCTAAGGTTCTCGGTCCTCGTGGTATGATGCCGTCCCCCAAGGCTGGTACTGTGACCATTAACGTGGCTCAGACCGTCAAGGAACTCAAGGCCGGTAAGATTCAGTACCGCGTTGACAAGGGCGCTAACGTCCATGCTCCTGTTGGCAAGCTCTCCTTCACTCTCGATCAGCTGGTTGAAAATGCCAAGTCTGTTATCGACTCTGTCGTGAAGGCTAAGCCCCAATCTTCTAAGGGCACCTATATTAAGAGCCTTACGTTGTCCGCAACTATGGCTCCGGGCATCAAACTTGATTTGGCACTGACACGCTAGGAGAAACCATGAAAGCTGTAGTTAAAAAACAACAGACTGTGGACGCTCTCGTAGAATCCTTCCAGGGTGCTACTGCTGTCTACCTGCTCAACTATCAAGGCATGACCGTTGAAAAGGACAATGCCCTCCGCAAGTCTTTGGCATCTAAGGGTGTTAAGTACAAGGCTGTGAAGAATACTCTTCTCAAGCGCGTACTTGCTGCTCTCAAGGTTGAAGGTCTCGATGACCTCCTGAACGGTGCAACATCCGTGATGGTTGGCTTCGAAGAAGATCCTCTTCTGCCGGCTCGCGAAATTGAAGCATTCCACAAAGCAAACCCCGATTTCTTGGTCGCCAAGAGCGTATTCCTTGATGGCAAGGCTATGCCGGGCTCCGAAGTCGTGAACCTCTCTAAGATCCCGGATCGTAAGGGCATGATCGCTCAGATCGTTGCTATCGCTCTCGGACCTGGTTCCACTATCGCAGGTCAGATCAAGACTCTCCAGGAAAAGCTGGAAGAAAATTCGGGTTCCGAAGCAGCACCTGAAGCTGCACCGGAAGCTTAACAACAAACCACAAACCAAAAATTTTAAACGGAATAATCGGAGAAACACATCATGGCAACTGATATCAAGGCATTGGGCGATCAAATCGTTGGTCTTACCCTTCTCGAAGCCAAGGCTTTGGCTGACTACCTTAAAGAAACCCACGGCATCGAAGCTGCTGCTGGTGGCGCTGTAGTTATGGCTGCTGCTGCTGCTCCTGCTGAAGAAGCTAAGTCTGAATTCGACGTCATCCTCGTTGAATGCGGTGCTAAGAAGATGGACGTCCTCAAGGCTGTCCGCGCTATCACCGGTCTCGGCCTTAAGGAAGCTAAGGACCTCGTCGAAAAGGCCAACAGCGTCGTTAAGGAAGCTATGCCGAAGGCTGACGCTGAAAAGCTCAAGAAGGAATTGGAAGATCTCGGAGCAAAGGTCGCTCTGAAGTAATGCTTTCACTTCACTGAATCTTTAATACGCCAAACGCCTGCACCTAGTGTGTGGGCTTTTGGTGTATAAAGATTTTTTGCTTTTTCTACCGAAAAAAGCCCATGGCAACAAGGTCAAGAAGATAGTCATTCCTAATATTTTTCTACCTTTGGTGCCAACATTCAGCTATTTACCGGATGAGGTATTTCAAATGACCACGGAGAGAAAGTCATACTCCTCCAACAAATTCCAGTTGGAACTCCCGTACCTGATTGAAGTCCAGAAGGCTTCGTACGAGCAATTCCTCCAGAAGGATATTCCGCAAGAAAAACGTCTCAAGGTTGGCTTGGAACGCGTGTTCCAGGACATTTTCCCGATTACTGACGTCAAGGGTCTCTACTCCCTTAACTACGAAGGTTACTATTTCGGCATCCCGAAATACAGCATCCCCGAGTGCCGCGAACGTGGACTTACTTATTCCATGGAAATGTTCGCCACTCTGTCTTTGCAAATTTTTGAAGAAGACGGCGAAGACCGCAAACTGAAGGAAGAAGTCAAGAATGACGTTCTCGTTTGCGAACTCCCGATCATGACTGAAAATGGTACGTTCATCGTCAATGGCGCTGAACGCGTTGTCGTTTCCCAGTTGCATCGTTCCTACGGTGTCAGCTTCGACAAGGAAATGCAGGTTACCGGTCGTGACGACTACAAGAGCCGTATCATCCCGCACCGTGGTGCTTGGGTTGAATTCAACACCGAAGGTGACATCCTTTACCTCATCATCGACCGCAAGAAGAAGTTGGCTGCATCTGCCATGCTTCGTTGCATCGGTTTCGAAACCACTCAGGACATTCTCAAGCTCTTCTACAAGAAGACCGAAACTGTCAATGTTGCAGAAATGTCCGAACAGTACGATGAAAACGGCGTTTGCGTTCTCATCGACCGTATCATTTTTGAAGACATCATCGACACCAGCACTGGCGAAGTTATCCTCGAAGCCAACACTGTTATCGACGAAAAGAAGTTGGACCGCCTCCGCGAGAGCAGCGTAGAATCTATCGTTCTCCTCTCCAAGGAAGAAGACAACCTCCTCATCCACTACACCCTCGCTGCAGACAAGACCAAGTCTCGTGAAGATGCTCTCAAGGCTATCTACTCCGTCACTCATCAGCAGCAGGACGAAGCTCCGGATATGCGCACTGCCGAAATCTACTTCGACAGCCAGTTCATTTCCGATCCGCACAAGTATGACCTTGGTGAAGTCGGTCGTTACCGCTTGAACACCAAGATTTACAACAAGGCCGAAATCCGCGAAGTCCTCGCAGAACTTGGTCCGGAATTCAAGATTCCGTCCCTCAACACCATGACCATGAGCAAGGCAGACTTCCTTGCCATCATCGAATACATGGTCGGCCTCTACAACGGCACCGAAGGTTACGCTCTCGATGATATCGACCACTTGGGCAACCGTCGTACCCGTTCCGTTGGCGAACTCCTCGCTAACCAGATTTCCGTTGGCCTCAGCCGTATGTCTCGCGTCATCCGTGAAAACCTGAACCTCCACGGTGAAGACGAACAGACCACTCCTCGTGAACTGGTCAACACCCGCATGGTGTCCACTGTCGTCCAGGCATTCTTCGGCTCCAGCCAGCTGTCCCAGTTCATGGACCAGATGAACCCGCTTTCTGAACTTACTCACAAGCGTCGTCTCTCCGCTCTCGGTCCTGGTGGTCTTTCCCGCGAACGCGCAGGCTTCGAAGTCCGTGACGTGCACTACACTCACTACGGCCGTCTCTGCCCGATCGAAACTCCGGAAGGCCCGAACATCGGTCTTATCAACTCTCTCGCATCCTTCGCTGTTGTTAACCACTTCGGCTTCATTGAAACCCCGTACCGTATCGTGGGCCTCATTGACTTCAAGGACGCAAAGGGCAACACTGTAAAGGTTCCGGAATCCAAGTGGCATTTCGGTATCTTCAAGGCTTTCGTACATGACCCGCACCTCTTCCTGGAACTCGAACTTTCCAAGAAGCAGATGGACCAGGTCCGCATGACTTTGGACAACACCCAGCGTGACTTGTTCGATGGCTTTGTGAACAAAGTATTTGCATTCAAGGATGCTGATGGTCAGGTGACCTACTACCGTAACGGCTTCACCGTTGAAAACTTCAACGGCAAGGCTGACTACGAACAGGTCGGCAACTGTGTCGAACAGATCGTTTCCGACTACATCACCTTCCTCACCGCTGACGAAGAAGACTCCTTCCGCGTCGCTCCGGCTTCCACCGAACTCACTGACGACAATCGCTTCAAGGGCGACATGGACGGTCTCGTAATCGTTCGTGACAAGAGTGAATACACTCACCTCATGCGTCAGGATTCCTTCGAACTGGATGACATGGAAACTGAACGTATCGACCTCATGGACGTTGCTCCGATGCAGATCGTTTCCGTTGCAGCTGGTCTTATCCCGTTCCTTGAACACGACGATGCTAACCGTGCATTGATGGGTTCCAACATGCAGCGCCAGGCTGTGCCTCTGCTCCGCGCAGAAGCTCCGGTGGTTGGCACTGGTCTGGAACGTCGTGCCGCTCTCGACTCCGGTACCGTTGTCCGTGCAAAGCACGACGGTCGCGTGAAGTTCGTTGACGCTCGTAACGTTGTCGTTGAACGCGGCGACATGGTCGACGGCAACTTCGTTCCGCTCACCGGTCTCGGCGAAGACTATGAATTCCTCGGCAAGGATCCTATCGACGAATACGTTCTCCGCAAGTTCGAACGTTCCAACCAGGATTCCTGCATCAACCAGAAGCCCATCGTTAACGTTGGTGACTTCGTCAAGGCTGGCGACGTGCTGGCTGACGGCGTTTCCACCGACCACGGTGAACTGGCTCTCGGTAAGAACATTCTCATCGGCTTCTTGCCGTGGAATGGTTATAACTACGAAGACGCAGTTATCATCTCCGAAGAATTGGCTATCAAGGACACCTTCACTTCCATCCATATCGAAGAATACGAATTGGAAGTTCGCGACACCAAGCGTGGTCCGGAAGAACTGACCCGCGAAATCCCCAACGTTGGCGAAGACGCTCTCCGCAACTTGGACGAAAACGGTGTGATCCGCGTTGGTGCCGAAGTTACCGCTGACGACATCCTCGTCGGCAAGGTTACTCCGAAGGGCGAAACCGAACTTTCTCCTGAAGAACGTTTGCTCCGTGCAATCTTCGGTGAAAAGGCCGGCGATGTCCGTGACTCTTCTCTGAAGGCTCCTCCGGGAATGAAGGGCATCGTGCTCGAAACCCGCGTCTTCAGCAAGAAGGAAAAGTCTGACAAGAACAGCAAGGAAAAGGATCAGGAAACTATCGCAGAAATTCGCGCTAACTTCCAGACCCAGATCGACAAGATCAAGGATTCCTGCTCTGAACACTTGTTCGAACTCCTCGGCGGCAAGGCTGCCGGCAAGGTGATGGACAACGAAACTCACGAACTCCTGATTCGCGAAGGCACTACCTATACCGAACAGAACCTCGCCATGATCGACGTGACCAAGGTTTCTCCGGCTTCTACCTTCGTTGTCGGCGACGACGAACTCCAGGAACGTGTCCTCACCCTCGTGCTCGTTGCACGTGATAACCTCGATACCCTTACCCGCACCATGGAAAAGGAAATTGACAAGGTGACTAAGGGCGATGAACTTAAGCCGGGCGTTCTCAAGTCCGTCAAGGTCTACATCGCCAAGAAGCGTTGCCTCTCCATCGGTGACAAGATGGCAGGTCGCCATGGTAACAAGGGTGTCGTTTCCAAGATCGTTCCGGTCGAAGACATGCCGTTCACCGAAGACGGTCGTCCGCTTCAGATCCTTCTGAACCCGCTGGGCGTGCCTTCTCGTATGAACATCGGTCAGGTGCTCGAAGTCCACTTGGGCTGGGCTGCCAAGACCCTCGGCTTCAAGGTTACCACTCCTGTGTTCGACGGTGCAAAGTTCGAAGACATCTGTGAAGAACTTAAGAAGGCTTACGAAAAGAACCCGATCGTTAACTACGAAATGGATCCGGACAATGGCAAGATCATTGGTAAGGCAAAGCTTTACGACGGCAAGACCGGTGAAGCATTCCTGAACCCGGTTACCATCGGTTACATGTACTACCTCAAGCTGGGCCACTTGGTAGACGACAAGATTCATGCTCGTTCTATCGGTTCCTACGCTCTGGTTACTCAGCAGCCTCTCGGCGGTAAGAGCCAGTTCGGTGGTCAGCGCTTCGGTGAAATGGAAGTGTGGGCTATGGAAGCTTACGGTGCTGCATACACCTTGCAGGAACTCCTCACCGTCAAGTCTGACGATGTCCAGGGCCGTTCCAAGGTCTATGACGCCATCGTTCATGGTCAGAACACTCCGAAGCCGGGTGTACCTGAATCCTTTAACGTTATGATCCGCGAAGTTCGTTCTTTGGGTCTGAACATCCAGACCAATGGAGACAAGTAATATGGTCGAAGAAATTGAACGTGAAAATTCTGGTGATATTTCCATTCACCTTGCAGCTCCGGAAATGATCCGTAGCTGGTCTCACGGCGAAGTGACCAAGCCGGAAACCATTAACTATCGTTCTTTCAAGCCCGAAAAGGATGGTCTTTTCTGCGAAAAGATCTTCGGACCTGTGAAGAACTGGGAATGTAACTGCGGTAAGTTCAAGCGTATCCGTTACAAGGGTGTCGTTTGTGACCGTTGCGGTGTTGAAGTGACTCACTCCAACGTCCGTCGTAAGTACATGGGCCATATCGAATTGGCCATTCCTCTGACCCACACCTGGTTCGTTCGTAACCAGCCGTGCGTCATTGGCGCCCTCCTCAACTTGAGCACCAAGGACCTGGACAACATCATCTACTACGAAAAGTACGTAGTGATCGACCCGGGTACCACTGACCTCGCTCCCAACACCCTCATCGACGAAGCCCAGTATCAGGACCTCTCCGCTGAAGGCCGTAAGTTCGATGCCAAGATGGGTGCATCTGCTATTAAGCAGCTCCTCGACCGCGTTGACCTCGTTGCACTTTCTGCAGATCTCCGCATTCAGGCTCAGTCCAAGTCCCGCACCAAGCAGGAAGACGCCCTGAAGCGCTTGAAGATCGTTGACGCTTTCCTGAAGTCTCAGCGCGACAGCTTCCGTAACTACTACGAAAACCCGGAAAAGGCTATGAAGCAGGATGCTCAGCAGCCGTGGCTCCGTGGTCTCGCAGAAGCCGTTGCTGAATTCAAGGTTTCCTACGAAGCTTCTCACGACAAGTTCATTGTCGCTGACGCATACGACGAATTCCGCGCAAAGTATCCGTCCGAATCCCGCTTGCTGGCTAACCAGCCGTCTTGGATGATCCTCGACGTTCTTCCGGTGATTCCGCCTGATCTGCGCCCGCTCGTTCCGCTGGAAGGTGGCCGTTTCGCTACTTCCGACTTGAACGAACTCTATCGTCGCGTCATCAACCGTAACAACCGCTTGAAGAAGCTCATCGACATCCGTGCCCCCAATGTCATTCTCTGCAACGAAAAGCGTATGCTGCAGGAAGCAGTGGACCAGCTGTTCGATAGCGGCCGTCGTACCGCACGTACTGGTTCTGCACGTCCGATGAAGAGCCTCGCTGAACTCTTGAAGGGTAAGCAGGGTCGCTTCCGTATGAACCTCCTCGGTAAGCGCGTTGACTACTCTGGTCGTTCTGTGATCGTCGTCGGTCCGGAACTTCGCATGCACCAGTGCGGTCTCCCGAAGCGTATGGCCTTGGAACTTTACAAGCCGTTCATCATCCAGCGTTTGGAAGAAGAAGGTATCGTATATACCCTCAAGTCCGCTAAGAAGTACGTTGATGCAGAACGTCCTGAAGTTTGGGACATCCTCGAAGAAATTATTGAAGACCATCCGGTTATGTTGAACCGTGCTCCGACGCTTCACCGCCTCGGTATCCAGGCCTTCTACCCGAAGCTCATCGAAGGTAATGCAATCCGCCTCCACCCCCTCGTCTGTACTGCATTTAACGCAGACTTCGACGGTGACCAGATGGCTTGCCACCTTCCGCTTTCCTTCGAAACTCAGTTGGAATGCCGCGTCCTCATGCTGTCTTCCAACAACATTCTTCACCCGGCATCCGGTCAGCCGATTGCTGTGCCGGGCCAGGACATCGTGCTCGGTCTTTACTACTTGACCAAGCCCCGTCCGGGTCGCAAGGGCGAAGGCATGCACTTCTTTGACGCCGCCGAAGCAGTCCGTGCTTACGAAAACGGTGTCGTTGATCTGAACGCCTACGTTTACCTCAAGCTCCCTGCAGGTCGCAAGATCTACATCGGCGCTGTGGAAAAGGATTGCGTCATGACCCGTGAATCTGCCGACGATAACGGCAACTGGGATGTGAACGTCAAGGCTGGCGACAAGATCAAGTTCCTTACCCTTAAGGAAGAAAACATTATCAAGACCACTGTCGGTCGAATCATCTTCAACGAATTCGTTCCGCCGCAGCTCGGCTACGCCAACGAAACCTTCGGTAAGAAGGTTATCGCTAAGTCCATTGACGACCTCTATCGTCGTACCGGCAACCGCATCACGGTTGACTACCTGGATGACCTGAAGGCCAATGGTTACAAGTGGGCTACCCGCGCTGGTTCCTCTGTGGCTATCGCCGAAATGGTGATCCCGAAGGAAAAGCAGGAAATGCTCGACAAGGCTGCAGAAGCTGTGTCCCGCATCCGCGGCCTGTACGAAGACGGTGTGATTACCGATGGCGAACGTTACAACCAGGTTGTTGACGTTTGGTCTAAGACCACCGCAGAAGTCGCTGCTAAGCAGTGGGATCTTCTCTCCGGTGACCGTGACGGCTTCAACCCCGTTTACATGATGGCTGATTCCGGCGCTCGTGGTAGCCGTGAACAGATTAAGCAGCTGTCTGGTATGCGTGGTTTGATGCAGAAGCCGACTAAGTCCCTCGATGGTCGTGAAGTTATTGAAAACCCGATTAAGTCCTGCTTCCGTGAAGGTTTGAACGTAATGGAATACTTCATTTCTTCTCACGGTGCTCGTAAGGGTTTGGCTGATACCGCTATGAAGACCGCTGACGCTGGTTACCTTACCCGCCGTCTCGTCGACGTAGGTCAGGACCTCGTGGTTACCGAAGAAGACTGCGGTACCACCAACGGTATTGAAGTTTCCGCATTCAAGGACGGTGATGACACCATCATCGCTCTTGAAGAACGTCTCCTCGGTCGCGCACCGGTGGATGACATCAAGCACCCGGTCACTGGCGAAGTGATCGTGAAGGCTGGCGAACTCGTTACCGAACGCGTCCTCCCGAAGATTACCGCAACTGGTCTCGAACACATCAAGATGCGTTCCGTGCTCACTTGCGATTCCCGTACCGGTGTCTGCTCCAAGTGCTATGGCCGTATGCTGGCATCTGGTCGTCCGGTTGACCTGGGCGAAGCCGTGGGTGTGCTCGCTGCACAGTCCATCGGTGAACCGGGTACTCAGCTTACCCTCCGTACCTTCCATATCGGTGGTGCTTCCTCTCGTCTTGCTGTTGAAAACAACAAGAAGGCTCTCGTCGATGGCCGCGTCGAATTGACCGACGTTGAAACTGTCGAACATGAAGGCCAGAAGATCGTTACCAGCCGTATGGCAGAACTCGTGATCTTTGACAAGACCGGCATCAACAAGGGTCGTTACCAGATTCCTTATGGTGCAATCCTCTCCGTAACTAACGGCGCTTCCGTTAACAAGGGCGACGTGATGTTCGAATGGGATCCGTATAACAGCCCGATTATCAGTAACGTTGCTGGTAAGGTCGTGTTTGCGGACATGGTCGAAAACCGTACCTACCGTTCCGAAACCGATGAAGTCACCGGCGTTGAAACCTGGACCGTGATTAGCGATAAGCAGCACGGTAAGAAGGACCTCCACCCGGCAGTTGTCATCGTGGACGCAAGCAATACCAAGATTGGTAACTACATGCTCCCGGACGGCGCTATCCTCACTGTGAAGTCCGGCGACGTTGTCAGCGTCGGTCAGACCGTCGCTAAGTTGCCGCGTGCAGCAGGTAAGACCCGCGATATTACCGGTGGTCTTCCCCGCGTTGCTGAACTCTTCGAAGCTCGCGTTCCGAAGGGCAAGGCATTCATCGCTCCGATCGACGGCTTGGTGAGCTACGGTGAAGAAGTTCGCAACAATCAAGTTGTTATTATCAAGATGGACGACCAGGAAGAGAAAGTGCTGGTTCCCCGCGGCGTCCACTTGGCGGTCAACGAAGGTGACCGTGTCCGTGCTGGTCACAAGATCAGCGAAGGCAGCGTAGATCCTCATGATATCCTCGATGTTCTCGGACCTGAAGAAGTCCAGCGTCACTTGGTGAACGAAATCCAGGCAGTTTACCGCCTGCAGGGTGTGGCTATCGCAGATAAGCACATCGAATGTATCGTTCGTCAGATGATGCGTAAGGTGAAGATCAAGGATTCTGGTGATTCTGAACTGCTTCCGGGCGAAGAAATTTCCAAGGCTCGTCTCCGCGCCATCAACGACCAGTTGGAAGCTGTTGGCAAGACTCCGGCGACCTTCACGCCGATGCTCCTTGGTATCACGAAGGCTTCCTTGGCAACAGACAGCTTCATCTCTGCCTGTTCCTTCCAGGAAACCACTAAGATCCTTACCCGCGCTTCCATCGAAGGTAGCGTGGACCCGCTCATGGGCCTTAAGGAAAACGTGATTATGGGTCGTCTTATTCCGTGTGGTACCGGTGCCCGCCATCTGAGGAACGTCCAGGTGGTCGATGCCGATGCAGCATTGGAAGCTGAGACACGTCCTTACAGTACTCAGGTCGAATTCGAAGATGAAATCGATACCGGAATCCAGATGATGGACAACGAAATCGGTGCTTCTGACGAAGAAGATTCCGAGAATTAACCCTAAGTACTTGAAATAATTGGAAATAAGAACTATATTTGCACTCCAAAATCTAGGAGATTAATAAAGTGCCTACTATTCAACAGCTCGTCCGTAACGGACGTGAACAGATCAGCAACAAGACCGCTTCCGTGGCCTTGAAGTCCTGCCCGCAGAAGCGCGGCGTTTGCACCCGTGTTTATACCAGCACCCCGAAGAAGCCGAACTCCGCTCTTCGTAAGATCGCTCGTGTGCGCCTTTCCAACAAGATGGAAGTTACCGCTTACATCCCGGGTGAAGGCCACAACCTCCAGGAACACTCCATCGTGCTCATCCGCGGTGGTCGTGTGAAGGACGTTCCGGGTGTTCGTTACCACATCATCCGTGGCACCCTGGATACCCAGGCTGTTAACGGTCGTCAGAACGGTCGCTCCAAGTACGGCGTCAAGAAGAAGGGTGCCGCTCCGGCAAAGAAGTAATAAGGAAAGGAAGGTAAAACATGTCTAGAAGAAGAAAGGCTCTCCATCGCTCTATCCTCCCGGATCCGCGTTACAAGTCCACCCTCGTTACCGAACTCGTCGGTGTCGTTCTCAAGCAGGGTAAGAAGACCATCGCTGAACAGATCGTCTACACCACTCTCGAAACTCTCGACAAGAAGATCGAAGGTCCCGAAACCGCTCTCGAAAAGTTCGAAATGTGCTTGGACAACATCAAGCCGCGTCTCGAAGTCAAGTCCCGTCGTATCGGTGGTGCAAACTACCAGGTTCCGATGGAAGTTGCACCGGACCGCGCTAAGGCTCTCGCACTCCGCTGGTTGCTCGACGCAGCTCGCAAGCGCACCGAACCGAACATGGCTCAGCGTCTCTCTGCAGAACTCGTTGCAGCTAAGAACGGTGAAGGTAACGCTGTTCGTAAGAAGAACGATACCCACAAGATGGCTGAAGCTAACAAGGCTTTCGCTCACTTCCGTTTCTAATTCTTGCGAAAGTAATTTTCCTAGAAGGAAAGGCTACGCTATCAAGCGTAGCCTTTTCTTTTTTGCTCCCGCGCCATTTTTTGTACTTTTCCCGTGTGGGTAAAACAAAAGGAGGTTGAATATGAACTTTTTCAAAACAGCTGCTATTGCCATTACAGCCTTTGCGGCCACAGCTTTCGCCGGCTTCTACGTCGACGGTTCCATGGGTCTCATGTACTCGGATCTGGAAGTCGTAGACAAGGAGTACTACGTCGCAAAGGACGATGTGAACAAGACCTTTAGTAAGGGTGATGCCAATACATTCAAGGTGGATGGCGACCGTCAGCATTTCAGCGGCGTGGGCCCGGCCTTCGACATGAAGGTTGGCTACTCCTGGGAATATGGCGCCTTGTTCTCCGACTTCAGGTTGGGCTGGGGCTTCGGTACCCACGACGGCGACGACTACATCATTGCCGAGAACTGCACCGAGAAGGACGCTGAAAAATGCCTCGGCCACTCCGAGTACGAGCTGAAGCAGTCCAGCGCTTTCCGCTTTGCTGCGGCTGCAGGCTTCTCCCTCTCTCCATGGGGCGGTACGAATTCCCTTTCCGGCATGGGCGGTTTCCACTTTGGCGCCTCCTTCGGGTTCTCCCTGATTGAGACGACAACTGATGATTCCGAATACGTGAACCACCGCCCGACGCTTAGCGATTTGGGACTTGGACTCCAGGTGGAAATCGGCAAGAACTGGATTATCTCGGAACATTGGGATACCGGCATTTCGCTGGTGGGCTCCTGGGATTTCCCGGCCAGGTATTCCGACGGAATCGCACCTGAGGACTACTACACCATCGGTGTCATGATCCACGTTTCCAGACACTAGCGCTTGGAGCTTGAAAATGCACTTTTCCCCTTTGCGTATTGGGTTGTCTGTCTGGATTTCTCTTTTGGCAACCTTGATGCTTGTTGGCTGCACTCCTTCCGGTGTAAGGGAAATGGAGCAGCGGGAAGCCTTGCGAAAGGCAGAAGATGATCGCTACAACCAGAGGGCGGCTGTCGTTCAGGAACGGCTGAAAACGGATTCCGCATACATCAAGTTGTTGCAGTCTTACGATGTGTATTTAAGGCAAGAAACTGGAGATTACGAGCTTGCTGCATTGAATGATTCCGTTCGCACTTTGCAGGAACTTTTCTTTGACCGTATTCATTCGCGTTCTGATTCCATTTGTAATGGCGCGGTTACTGAAACTGAGGAACAGAAGGAACTGCGCGAGCTATTTGTTGCCTTTTATGGACTGGATTCATCATCTGTAAGATATTTCGTGGAACACCAGAATGTGCGCTATAGGACGATTCCTTGTTCCAGTGAAGATCAGCGCCATGGGGCATGTGTGTATAAGGCAATTCCACATCTCTGTATTGATGGGGGTAATAGCAAACGATTGATTATGTCCGAGGAAGATATCATTGCTATTAATTTGTTCTTAAAATATAATCCGACGCGTTACTGGGAATTACCTGAAGACTATGAAGCGCGAATGAAAGCCCTTCCTATCCCTGTAGGTGGTCATGCTGAGTATTTTTGCTGTACTGTTGGCGGCGTCGAGATTCTGGATGTGTACATGGATTTGTCCGCTGGTGAAGCGTCCATTGAAATATTCAATATGGGTTGCGATCGACTATACTACAAGAAGGTGGGTGACGCCTGGTTGTTTGACAAGTCGGAAATCACCTGCTGGATCTAAAAATTTTCTGTGTTATTTTCACCCCCATTTTCCCAACATTTTACTAACTACTAACCACTAACCACTAATCACTTTTTTTATATTATACCCAGTTGAAATTTTTTCACTCTAACCAAAGGTCAAATAATGGCTTCTAAAATCAAATCCGTTGTTGCTCGCCAGATCCTCGACTCTCGCGGCAATCCTTCTCTCGAAGTTGATGTTACTCTTGAAAACGGCGTGACCGGTCACGCAGCTGTCCCGAGTGGTGCTTCCACCGGTGAACGCGAAGCTTGCGAACTCCGCGACGGCGACAAGAAGACCTACCTCGGTAAGGGCACCCTCACCGCTGTTAAGAACGTCAACACCAAGATTGCTAAGAAGCTCGTCGGCATGGATCCTTCCAAGCAGGTCGAAATCGATGACGCTATGATCGCTCTCGACGGCAACCGCATGCTCAAGAACAAGCTCGGTGCAAACGCTATCCTCGGCGTTTCCATGGCTGTTTGCGTTGCTGCTGCTAACGACGCTAAGATGCCGCTCTACCAGTACATCGCTAAGATGCACGGCACCAAGCAGCTCACTCTCCCGTGCCCGATGTGCAACGTCATCAACGGCGGTGCTCACTCTTCCGCTCCGATCGACTTCCAGGAATTCATGATCGCTCCGGTTGGCGCTAAGACTTTCTCCAAGGGTCTCCAGATGGTGACCGAAATCTTCCACGCTCTTAAGGCTGTCCTTAAGAAGGGTGGCTTCGACACCACCGTTGGTGACGAAGGTGGCTTCGCTCCTGGCGTAAGCATCAAGCCGGCTAAGAACAAGTTCGGTTACGAAATCACTGGCGTTATGACCCTCGAAAAGGCTCTCGACGCTCTCAAGACTGCAACCACCAATGCTGGTTACAAGTTCGGCACCGACATCAAGATCGCTCTTGACGTTGCTTCTTCCGAATTCTGCGACAAGAACACCAAGGCTGGCAAGCCGGAAACCTACACCTTCAAGAAGTCCACCAAGAAGACCCTCAAGTCTGCTGACATGGTGAAGCTCTATGAAAAGCTCATCGACAAGTATTCCATCTTCTCCATCGAAGACGGTCTGGATGAAGCTGACTGGGCAGGTTGGAAGGTGATGACCGACAAGCTCGGTTCCAAGCTCAACCTCGTGGGTGACGACCTGTTCGTTACCAACCCGACCATCTTCGACGAAGGCATCAAGGCTGGCATCGCTAACGCTATCCTCATCAAGGTGAACCAGGTTGGTTCCGTTTCTGAAACCCTCGCTGCTATCAAGCGCGCTCAGAACGAAGGCTATGCTCCGATCGTTTCTCACCGTTCCGGCGAAACCGAAGACACCTTCATTGCTGACCTCGCTGTTGGTACCGCTGCTGGCCAGATCAAGACCGGTTCTCTCTCTCGTACCGACCGCGTCTGCAAGTACAACCGTCTTCTCCGCATCGAAGAAGAACTTGGCAAGGCTGCTGTCTACGCTGGTGATCCGCGTAAGGCTGCTAAGGCTGCAAAGCCGGCTGCTAAGAAGGCCGCTTGCAAGAAGTGCGCTAAGTAATTTTTAACTCTGTTAGAAATTGAAGAGAGCTCCGACTTAGGTCGGGGCTTTCTTTTTTTATCCGTCGTGTTACATACAAACTAATAGAGAACGGGCCGGGTTTAAAATTGGTTTCCATTCATCATCAAAACTGATGGTTGGTAACAAACTGTTAGTAGAATGTTATGATAACCCGCTGTATGTAAACTTTTGTAAACTGCTTAAAATGGCGTTTTGCCGTTGTACGGCTCTGTAAACGATATTTTCCCAAATAAAAAAACATTTTGTTTTTTAAAAACTATATTACGAGAGAATTTTTTTTCACAGAAGCTTGATTTTAAGCTTATAAACGAGGACACAAATGATTGGATTGAAATCGATTGCCAGAACGGCCGTTGCGCTTTCTGCTGCAGGCGCTCTCCTTTCCGGTTGCGGCGACGCTTCGGATGGTAGCCTTGCGGGCGGCGCTTTGCCCCGTCAGGAAACGCTCTACTTGTCTGGTCAGCAGACTTCTGCTCCGGGTTCTTTCAACCCCTTGGCTGAAAGCTGGGCTGCATCTTGGCCGGTAGGTGGCCGCTTCAACTTGATGTACGAACCGCTCATCACCTATAACTCCCTCAACGGTCAGATCGAAGACCTTTTGGGCCACTTGGTTGAAGAACTCTCCAACAACGACAGCATCGTTGTGGACTTGAACCCCGCTGCAAAGTGGAGCGATGGCAAGCCGGTTACCTCTACCGACGTTACCTTCATGTTCCTCCGCGGTTCTTTGAACACTGCAGAACAGATTTCCGCAATCCACGTCGACACCTTGAAGAACGGACCGGAAGGTCAGGTTACCGAACGTCTTTCCTTCATGGTTAACAAGCAGGCTCGTAACAACCCGCTTACCGTTCGTGACTTGCTCCAGGCAACACGTATTGCTCCGTCTCACGTCTTCGAACCCATGATCAAGGAAAAGGGTCTGGACGAAGTCAAGAAGATGGCTATGGACCAGAATCCGGTCGTTTCCGGCCCGTATGGTCTCCGCTCTACCAACGAAACCAAGATCGTTCTCGAACGTCGTGACGACTACTGGGGCAACGCTGCTCTCCACAATGGTCAGCTCCCTGCTCCGAAGTACATCGTTCACCCGATTTACAAGAACAACGAACATAACACCATCGCAATGCGCGAAGGTAACTTGGACGCTTCTCAGAGCTTCATTCCCCGTATTAACCGCAAGGCCGGCGCAGGCGTCCACACCTGGTGGAACGAACCGCCTTACTTCCGTCCGGGTGCAATGCCGATGCTCGTCATCAACACCACTAAGGAACCTTTGAACGACAAGCGTTTCCGTCGCGCTCTTGCTACCGCAATCGACTACAACGCTCTCCGTCAGTTCGCAGTCTCCAACTACACCTCTACCCTCAAGGCTGGCCTCATCATGCCGACTGACCTCGAAGGCAAGTACATTGTTGACGAAGACCTCCCGAAGTACGGTGCAAACCTTTCCATCAACGACGACGCAGAACGTCTCGCTACCGTTAAGCAGATGCTTACCGAAGCTGGCTACAAGTCTGTGTTCAACTCCGATGGTTCTCTGGACCACATGGAAAACGCCAAGGGCGAAAAGCTCCCCACTCTCTCCATTACTTCCCCTGCTGGTTGGACCGACTGGGAAGCTATGGTCACCATCGCTGTCGACGGTATGCGTAAGGCTGGTATCGACATTCGCGAAGGTTTCGTAGATGGTGGTGCTTACTGGCCTGCTATGGGTCTCGGCAACTTCGACCTCGTGATGCACAAGCCGGTTGCTGACGTTACCCCGTCTCTCCCGTGGAGCCGCTTCAACGAAATTATGTCTTCTCGTGACTGGCAGCCGCTTGGTGGCTGGGCTGGCGTGAACATCGGCCGCTACAACAAGCCGGGTTCTCCTGAATACCGTCCGGAAGTCGACAAACTGTTGTCTGCAATTCCTCTGATGACTGACTCCACTGAAATCGCAAAGGCTTACCGCGAACTGAACAAGATCTTCATGGAAGATCAGCCGTCCATTCCGCTGGTATACCTCCCGGAACAGTTCTACGAATTCAGCGACCGCGTATGGACCAACTGGCCTACCGCTGAAAATCCGTATGCTCCTGCCCAGCTTCCTTGGGTAGCATCCGGCACCAAGATTCTCTGGAACTTGAAGCTTGCTAAATAAAGGTAAAAGGAATACAAATGCTTAAACAATATCCTATGCTACGCTATGTCCTGCAGAAGGGGTTCTGGTATGTCCTGACCTTCATTTTTGCAGTGGCATTGAACTTTGCGCTGCCCCGTATCGGCGGTAGCGATCCGGTCGATATCATTATGGGTCAGGCCGGTAAGGGTCTCTCTCCGACTGAAGCTCAGCAGAAGAAGGCTGAACTCCTCATCTCCTTCGGCATGGCTGCCAAGGATGATCAGGGTAACGCAATTTACGAACCGATGGTCGACGAAAACGGCCAGATGGTTACCAAGAAGGTTGCAAAGCTCGACGAAAACGGCGCTCCCATTACCACCAAGTACATGGTCAAGGACGTGGACGCTGAAGGCAACCCGGTCATGGTCGAACGTCAGAAGGTTGACGCTGAAGGTCAGCCGGTGTTCGAAGAAAAGCCGGTGCTCGACGCTAAGGGCAAGCCGGTCATGATCAAGGACAAGAAGACCAAGAAGAAGGTCGCTCAGGTCGAACAGGTTGCTGTTATGGAATCTGTCCAGTCTGAACACGAACAGATCGATACCGTCATGGTCGACGAAGTCGTCATGAACCCGGAACCGAAGCGTGCTTCTGCTGTGTCTCAGTTCTTTGCTTACATTGGCAACGTTTTCAAGGGTGACCTTGGTAAGTCCTATACCAACAACACTGAAGTTACCACCATCATCAAGAATGCTCTTCCCTGGACCCTCCTCATCCAGGCTCCGACCATTCTCCTTGGCTGGATCATCGGTAACCTCCTCGGTGCCTTCGCTGCTTACAAGCGCGGCATCTTCGACAAGGTGTTCTTCCCCTGCGCCATGTTCTTGAACGGTGTTCCGTACTTCGTGTTCGGTATGCTCCTCGTGGCACTCTTCTCCATCACTCTCGGCTGGTTCCCGGCTGTGGGTAACATGAGCCCGGATATTCAGGAATTCTCCTTCTCCTGGACCTGCCTCAAGAGCGTCGGCTACTACTACGTTCTTCCGTTCTTCTCTTGCTTCCCGATTCTTCTCTCTGGTCAGGCAACCGGTATGCGTTCCATGTCCATCTATGAACTTGGTACCGACTACATGAAGTATGCTAAGTGGCTGGGTCTTAAGGAAGGCAAGATTATTTCCTACGTGTTCCGTAATGCTATGCTCCCGCAGCTCACCGGTCTTGCCCAGTCTCTCGGTGCAATGGTGGGTGGTGCTCTCATTACCGAAATGATCTTCTCTTACCCGGGCCTCGGCATGGCTATGCTCGACGCCATTAACAAGCAGGACTACGCAACCATCCAGGGTTGTACCTTGATGATCTCTACCTGCGTGCTTATTGCTAACTTCGCCGTTGACGTGTTGATCGCAATCTTCGACCCGCGCGTTAAGGCTGGTCTCCAGATGGGAGGTAAGTAATCATGGGAAAGCTCTTTAGAAACCTTCTCAAGTCCCCGATGTTCGTCGTCGGTTTGTCCATCTTCGTGCTCACCTTGTTGATCGCCGTCTTTGGACCCATCTTCTACAACGTAGACACCCATGCTCGTGACATTCTCGCTGGTCCCTATGCTGGTTCTAGCTCCGCTCACTTGCTCGGTACCGACCACCTCGGCCGTGACTACGTTTCCCTGTTGATCGAAGGCCTTGGCAACTCCCTCTATGTGGGTTTCCTTGCCGGTATCATCGCTACTACTCTCGGTGTTCTTATCGGCTTGTTCGGCGGTTTCCGCGGCGGCTGGATCGACGAAGTCCTGAACATGTTCACCAACCTGTTCATCGTTATCCCGCAGTTCGTGATTCTCGTGCTCATCAGCTCTGCCTTTAAGGATGGCCGTTCCCTGACCCTCATCGGCGTGGTGATTGGTCTTACCGCTTGGAGCTGGTCTGCTCGTGCAGTTCGTGCACAGGCTTCCTCTCTCCGTAGCCGCGACCACATCTCCCTTGCACGTATCAACGGTGCAAGCACCCTGACCATCGTTATCAAGCATGTGCTCCCGTACTTGCTCTCCTACGTGTTCATGGTGTTCATCATGCAGGTCGGTTCTGGTATTCTTTCCGAAGCTTCCATCTCTATGATCGGTCTTGGCCCGGTCGATACCACTTCTCTGGGTATCATCCTGAACCAGGCTAAGGATAACGGCGCTCTTGCTGACTCCATCTGGATCGCATTCTTGCCGGCAACTCTCGTCGTTACCTTGACGGTGTTCGCACTTTACCTGATCAATACTTCTATGGAAGGCGTCTTCAACCCGCGTCTCCGCAAGTAAGAGGTAAAAAATGTCTGAAAATGTATTTGAAGTAGAAAACCTCGGCCTCTATTACTTGGGTCGTTTTGGCGACAAGACTCACGCTGTTACCGACGTGTCCTTCTCCATGAAGCAGGGCGAAATCCTCGGTATCGCAGGTGAATCTGGTTGCGGTAAGTCCACTCTCGTGTCTGGCCTTATGGGTATGTGCATTCCTCCTCTGTACCCGGAACACGGCGATGTCCGCGTTAAGTCCGGTGACAAGATGGAATCCCTCATGAACCGCTCCATCGAAGACGTCCGTGCCAACGTTTTGGCTCAGAAGGTCTCCATGATTCCTCAGGGCGCATTCAACGCTCTGAACCCGGTTCGTAAGATCAAGGATATCGCTGCCGACGTTATCGCTGCTCACCAGCAGCCCGGCAAGAAGCTGGACAAGGATGAAATCTACAAGCGTCTCTGCGAACGTTTCGACTTGTTCGGCATGGACACTCAGCGCGTGCTGAACTCCTATCCGATCCAGCTGACCGCAGGCGAACGCCAGCGTTCCGTGATCGGTATCTCCACCTTGCTCAACCCGCAGATGGTGATCGCTGACGAACCCACTTCCGCTCTGGACGTTTCTACCCAGAAGGAAGTGATCTCCATGATCTTCGACCTTCTCGACAAGAAGATCTTCAGCACCATGATCTTCATTACCCACGAACTTCCGCTGCTCTATCATGTGGCTGACAATATCGCCATCATGTACGCCGGCGAAATCGTTGAAATGGGTACTGCAGAACAGGTGGTTAAGGATCCTCGTCATCCGTACACCCAGGCTCTCATGGGCGCTATGCTCTCTACCGAAGCTTCTCAGCGTACTCGCCATCCGGAAGCTATCGAAGGTGCTCCTCCTAGCCTCAAGAACAAAATCGTGGGTTGCCGCTTTGCAGACCGCTGCAAGAAGGCATGCCCGGATTGCAAGAAGAACACTCAGGAAATCCGCATTGTTGGCGGCCGTCAAGTGAGGTGCGATTATGCTGTCTAATAAGCCCGTTGTTTTTTCCGCTAAGCGCATCAGCAAGGACTTTGGTGCCGGCAAGAATCTGAAGACCGCTGTGAAGGATGTCTCCTTCGACATTTACGACGAAGAATTCATCTCCATCGTGGGTGGTTCCGGTTGCGGTAAGTCTGTTCTCGCAAAGATCATGCTCGGTCTTTACGAACCGACCCGCGGTCAGTTCCTCTATCGCGACAAGCCCATCAAGAACCTGAAGGACCACTGGAACGAAGTCCAGTCCGTGTTCCAGGATCCGTTCGGCTGCTTCAACCAGTTCTTCACCATCCGCTCTCAGCTTGAAGACGCTCTGAACATCCTGAAGGATAAGCCCTCCAAGGAAGAAGTCCGTCGCCGCGTTGACGAAGGCCTCATGGCTGTGAACGTTAAGCCGTCTGATATCGAAGGCAAGTATCCGTTCGAACTTTCCGGTGGTCAGATGCAGCGTATGCTTCTCGCTCGTATCTTCGCACTCCGTCCGAAGGTTTTGATCGCTGACGAAGCTACCTCCATGGTGGACGCTTGCGTTCGTGCAAACATCCTCGATTACCTCCGTAAGTTGAAAGACGAACTGAAGATGACCGTGGTGTTCGTTACCCACGATATCGGTCTCGCTAACTACGTTTCCGACCGTATCTTCATTATGCACGATGGTAAGATCGTTAACCAGGGTACTCCGGCTGAAGTGTTGGATAACACCAACGAACCGCACACCCTGAAGCTGCTCGACGATATTCCGGAAGTCCACAAGACTGAATGGATCAAGAACAGCCGTCGTTCTAAAAAGTAGACAGGAAATTTTTCTAAGTCTGCTGACGAATTCTCTTGGTTGTCATCCCGGCCCCTGAGCCGGGATCTCCAAAGCGAAAGTCCCCGGTACCAAGAAATTGGCGCCGGGGTTTTCTGTATCCTGCGTTTGCCTGTTATTGGGTTTTGTATATTTTGTGCGTAGGAGGAATTTATGAAGAAATTCTTGATAGGCTTTGTTGCCGCCCTGGCTCTTGCTGTTTTGTTTGGATGCAGTATTGACGACGGCTACTCTAGCTATGACGATGAAGTTTTTTTTGAGGGCTATGCAGATTTTCTGCCCTCGGATACGTTGAAGCGAACGGGTGTAAAACTTTGTGTAAGGTCTGCACCTTCGTACGAAATCGGCAGTTATTATAACAGTAGCCAATGCGGTGATGAGGTAAAGGTCCAGAAGGACGGATCCTTTATTGTGAGGGGTTACGGCTTTAACGACGAAGACCATAGCTATGACGCCCGTTATGGTGAAGTCATTGCTTCTGACGGCCCTTCCGCTGTGGTGGATTTGAGAATCAAGAAGCACGCTCATTTGAATTACCTGACTGATCTTGCCCGGAATGTCGTCTGGAGCTATCTCAAGACGGGTTTATCTTTTGCGGAAGCCGAGAAGAAGGCCAATGGCCTTGTTCTTGAATTGCTGGGGCTCCCGAGTGTGCTGGATGACTTTTCCAGCTATACCATGTTTGGCGATGGCGAAGGTGACTTGATGTCCCTTGCAGTATACGCCCTTGTAACGCGTTTTGAGAAAGAAAAGTATCGTTATTACAATAACCTGAACATAGATTATGCAAATCGGAAGTGGAAAGACTCTGACGCAGAATCCGCCATTAAGCGTGTATTGATGAGTTTTCTCTACGATGTTCCTGATTTGATTCCTTCTATTAGAAGAAACCTGCAGAAGTTTGGCAATGTAGAGAACGTGGGTTACTTTGAAAAGTACCTGAGCAAGATGTACGAAAAGTACCTTGACGTTCCGTCCTGTGGTTCCTTAAATGACGGTGAGTTGTACGATATTTCAAAAAAACAGATTGTCTGTAAGGACGAGGCGTGGCGACTGGCTAGGGTAGATGACTATGAAAGCGGCTACTTTAACAAGGACGTTGCCTATGGTACCCTGAAAGATAGCCGCGACGGAAATGTGTACAAGACGGTTGTTATTGATTCCTTGGAATGGACGGCGGAGAACTTGAGGTATGCCGACAGTTCTGCCAGCGAGAACCTCAAGGGGCAGGTTTTCTGCTTTAAAGATGTAAAGGAAAAGTGCGATGAGTATGGAATGCTGTACTCCTGGAGCGCCGCAATGGATATCCCTGCGGATACTTCGGCTCACTTTTCTACGGAGTATGGCAAAAAATACCAGGGAATTTGCCCCGATGGATGGCGATTGCCCAGTTATGAGGATTATCGGACGCTGCATGCCCATAAGGCTGATGATGTGATAACTCAGGTGGCTACTGGATTAACGAACTCTACAGGGTTCTCCATGGTACTTGGAGGTTTCAAATACTCTAGAACAAATTATACAGACTCCACGGTGTATTATGGTTACGAGGGGGAGGAATCTGGTTTTTGGTTAAGCGAAAACTCTATGAAATACTCTAATGCCGTGATTTTTGAACATGGTTATAATACGCAATTTACCTACGATGATTATATGTTCTTGGATGCTTTCTATATCCGCTGCGTAAGAAACGCCCAAAAGGATTAGTTCTGGACAATTTTGAATGGAACGCCCTCCCGAAAGGAGGGTGTTTTCTTTTGAAAACGCAAAAATGGGGGATGGCTGCCCCCATTTGTTTAATTTATAGGTATATTCAAGTCATGAAGAAAAGAAATTTTGGTTTTGCTAAGGTGGCTTTCGCCGCCGCCCCCCTGATGCTCGCCGCAAACTCTGTGGCCGGCCCCCTCCTGATCAACCAGCTTGGCTTTGCCCCTAATTCCGAGAAACTTGCCGTGATTCCCGGTAGCGACGCCAACCCGGCCGAAATTCGTGATTTGAACGGCAAGACCGTCTTGACCATGGAAGCCCCCATGGTTTATGACTGGGATTTCAGTGGCGAAGAAGTCCAGACCTATGATTTTTCCGCTGTGAAGACTCCGGGTACCTACCGCTTCTATCGCGACGGCTACCTGGGCAATCCCATTGTGATTGGCGACCGCGTTTACGAAGAAGTCACCAAGGGCGCTATCAAGTGGTTCTACTACCAGCGCGCCAGCATGCCCATTGAAGCCCAGTACGGCGACAAGTGGGTCCGCGCCGCAGGCCACCCCGATGACAAGGTTATCGTTTACGGTACCGACGCTCGTACCGCTGCAGGCTACGAAAAGTCCGTGGGCAAGAAGCATCCCAAGGCTGGCCAGAATGTCATCATCAACTCCTCCAAGGGTTGGTACGATGCTGGCGACTACGGCAAGTACATTGTGAACTCCGGTATTACCGTGTTCACCTTGCTGCAGCTTTACGAAAATTTCCCCGCCTACATGGACACCCTCACCTGGAACATTCCTCGTGAATACAAGAACATGCCGCTGATTCTTGAAGAGGTGAAGTACAACCTTGACTGGATGCTCACCATGCAGGATGCAGATGGCGGTGTCTACCACAAGGTGACCACCTTGATGTTCGGCGGTTCCGTGATGCCGGAATTCGATGGCGCACCCCGCTACGCCATTATCAAGAACGTGACCGCATCTCTGGACTTTGCCGCAGTCATGGCCCAGGCAAGCGTTGTGTACAAGAAGTTTGACGCAGCCTATGCAGACCAGATGCTGAAGGCAGCCGAAAAGGCCTACGCCTGGGCTAAGAAGTACCCCAAGGCATTCTACAAGCAGCCCGAGGACGTTCAGACCGGTAGCTACGCTCCCGGCGACGAAAACGGCAAGGATGAATTCCGCTGGGCCGCAACCGAACTTTACCGTGCCAAGGTTGTGGCCGGCCAGAAGGACAAGGCTGCAAACGGCTATCTCGCCGACCTGAAGGCAAACAAGTTCACTCCCGATGGCGCCTGGTGGGGCAACGTGAATATGCTTGCCGCCTTCCGTGTGGCCCTGGATGGTGCAACCTACGGTGCAGACCTGAACAAGGCTGCAAAGAAGGTGGTGATGGACGAAGCTAACAACCTCCGCGCCGTGGGCGATACCAGCGGCTACCATCTCCCGGCTTTCCCCTGGAGCTGGAACTGGGGCTCCAACAGTGCAATGGCAAACAACGCCATGGTGCTGCTCCACGCCTATTACCTCACCGGCGACAAGAGCTATGTGGATGGCGCCCAGCAGGTGCTCGACTATCTTTTGGGCAAGAACCCCATGGAAATCTCCTACGTCACTGGCTTTGGCTACCGCGCCGCACGTAACCCGCACCATCGCCCCAGCGAAGGCGACTGGGTGGACGATCCGGTGCCCGGCATGCTGGTGGGCGGCCCTCACCTTGGCAAGCAGGACATTAACCTGGACGGCAAGGAAGCTTGGAAGTGCGAAAACTACGCAGCTGCCGACAAGCCGGCCCTGGCCTACATCGACAACCGCTGCAGCTACGCAACCAACGAAGTGGCCATCAACTGGAACTCTCCCTTGGCTTATGTGGCTGGCGCCCTGCAGGCAATTTACTTGGGCGTTGCCAACACCCCGGCTAAGTAATTCCGGTTTTGTTATCCCTGCCCCTTTAAAATGTCATCCCGGCCACCGAGCCGTATAGAATTGTTGGCAACTTGTTGCCATACAATTCTTATCCTCTTTTGGGGAGGATCTCTTTTTTTTAAGTTTAGTGCCACGGAAAACTTTCTATTAAAAAGTGGCAGGCCTTGGTTATGGAATATTTGTATTTGACATGCCTTCTGGTTTCGATGGGTATGTTGGTATGGCTAAAGTTGTTTGACGTTAGAAAAAGCGTCTCCCAATATTTGAACTTGGTCATTGTAATTATTTCAAGCTTCGGGTATTATTTCTTGTCGATTTCAAGGACCCTCGAGGAGGCCCTTTACTCTCAAATCATTGGATACGTCGGTGGTGTTTTTCTGCCGGTATTCTTCTTCTTTTTAGTCCTGGAAATTTGCCACCTGGATTTATCCAGGTTCGTGAAAGTCGTTCTTGTATTAGGCCAATGCTGTATCTATGGCTTTGTATGTACAATCGGAAGAAACGAGCTGTTTTATAAAAGTGTAGGAATGCACCTGGACAATGGGATGGTGGTACTGGATAAAGTTTATGGGCCGCTTCATATGCTGGCAATCGGCTCCATGTACTTGTATCTGTTTTTGGCCTTCGCTGTCGTGATCTACGCCCTTGTCAAGAAGAAGTCCGTAGATGTCAAAAACACCATAACCATGTTGGTGCTGATGGCCATTGCCACGGATGTGTATGTCATGGAAAAAGTACTTGGCTTGGAACATACCATTATTCCGCTTGCCTTCGACGTGCTTATGTTCGGTGCCTTGTTCCCGATCTATGACTCCAATATTTTTACGGTCTACGAAAACAAGAACATTGTAGACGAGCAGCTTGGCAATGTTGGATTTTTGACATTCGATAAGAACAAGGCCTATAAAGGCTGTAATGGCTACATGGAAAAAATATTCCCGGAACTGTCGAAGTATAGGTTTGGCCAGATTATCGAAAATAGCAGCCAGGAATTGCAGTGCATTATCGACAAGATTGAAAGTATAGAAGAACTGTATAAAGGTAGTTCGGCCAGGGAACACATACATATTTCAATAGAATCGTTTTTGTTGAACGACCGGTACTACGACGGCAAAATTCATGTACTAACAAATTCATTCGGAAAGCTTAAGGGATATACAGTAGAACTTCGCGACAATACGGAGCACTACAAGACCTTGGCGCTTCAGGAACGATACAACGACGAGCTGTCCGAAGAAGTTGATAAAAAGACAAGGCGCATAAAGAGCATCCAGGAAAAGACGATCCTTGGAATGGCCCAGATGGTGGAATCGAGAGACCTAAGCACTGGCGGGCACATCAAAAGGACAAGCGATGTCGTAAGAATCTTTGCGCGAAAACTGATTGATGCAGGCCTTGGTCTGGATTCTGAATTCTTGCAGCTGGTTATACGAAGCGCACCTATGCATGACCTGGGAAAGATTGGTGTGGACGATGCTGTGCTGCGGAAGCAGGGCAGGTTTACGGATGAAGAGTACAACAAGATGAAGGGACACTCGGAAATCGGGTACCGCATGGTAAGCGAGATACTGTCTGGTGTCGAGGAACCGGACTTTGTCCGTGTGGCTGAAAACGTTGCCCACTATCATCACGAGAAAGTCAACGGAACCGGATACCCCAAAGGATTGAAGGGTGAGGAAATTCCCATCGAGGCAAGAATCATGGCCCTTGCAGATGTGTTTGACGCCCTGGTTTCAAAGAGATGCTACAAGGATGCGTTCTCTTACGAAAGAGCCTACGAAATAATCGAAAAGGACTCAGGAACGCATTTCGACAAGCAGCTGGCCACAGTCTTCTTGTCTTGCAAGGAAGAACTCGAAAAGTATTACAACGCCGGCTAAGTGTGAAAAAGACCTCGCGAAAGCGGGGTCTTTTTTTGTGTGTTTTTTTTGGAAAAAATTCGGTTTTGGGGTACTAAAAGAGCTTTTTGTTCTGTTTAGTACCCTTTTTTTTATACAAAGTAACGAAAATTTGAAGTGCGAACCAATGAATGGGGGGACTAAAGCATGCTTAATTTATTGTCTGGTACCCTCCATTTAGACGTAAAAACGAAAATTGGCTTGTACAAAGTAATAATCGGGGTACTAAAATCGAAATATTTATGGGAATGGTACCCCGTTTGACATAAAAAGGGGTCTAACCCATTGCGAAAATCTCAAAAGTGTTTGTTTTGGGGCTATGGAAGCGGCGCAGTCAGGGAGGTAATTTTATATCCGAACTCACGGGCGGATTGGGTGTTTCGCCTGTACAACAAAAGGATTCAGAATGTTTGGAGTGTCTTTGCGGTCGTCCGCCCGTATTTTGGCTCTTTCCCTGGGGCTGGCAGCTTCTGCCGGTTTTGCCCAGAACCTCCTTTACCCGGAAATGTTCTCCCTTTCGGAGGTGACTCTCCTGGATGGCGCCTTGAAGGATCGCCAGGACTTGAATGGCGAAACTTTGCTGGCTTATGATACTGACAGGTTGATTGCGCCTTTCTACGAAGAGGCGGGCATGCGCCCCAAGGCAACCAAGTTCAGCAACTGGGCAGGCCTCGACGGCCACGTGCTGGGCCACTACCTGAGTGCCTTGGCCATGCATTATGCTGCAACGGGTGACGCCCAGATCAAGGCCCGCATGGAATATGTGGTGGACGAGCTGGAAATCATCCAGAAGCAGAATTCCAAGGACGCGAATTTTGTGGGCTACATCAGCGGCGTGCCCAATGGAAAGTCCATGTGGCTTAAGTTCAAGAACGGTGATGCCGGCGCACAGAACGGCTATTGGGTTCCCTGGTACAATATTCACAAGACTTACGCTGGCCTGCGTGACGCCTGGATGTACGGCGGAATTTCCAAGGCCAAGACCATGTTCCTTGCCCTTTGCGACTGGGGCATTACCATTACCAACGGCCTTAACGATTCCAAGATGGAATCCATGATGGGTACGGAATACGGCGGCATGAACGAAGTGTACGCCGACGCTTATGAAATCACCAAGAATTCCAAGTACCTGGATGCGGCAAAGAAGTGGTCCCACAAGTGGCTGCTGAATTCCATGGCTTCCAACAACGACGTGCTTTCCAATAGGCATGCCAATACCCAGGTGCCGAAAGTTGTGGGCTTTGCTCGCGTGGCGGAACTGAGTGGCGACAAGACTTACAAGGCCGGCGCCGAAACCTTCTGGGACATCGTGGTGAACAAGCGTAGTATTGCCATCGGTGGCAACAGCATTTCGGAACACTTCCCGGATTACGACAAGTACAACAAGTACATCGAGGAACGTGAAGGACCTGAATCCTGCAATACATACAACATGCTGAAGCTGACGGAACGCTTGTTCCACATGACTCCCAGCGCCAAGTATGCGGATTTCTATGAACGTGCCTTGTTCAACCATATTTTGTCTACAATCCACCCGAAGCACGGCGGCTACTGCTACTTTACTCCGGCTCGTCCCCGTCATTACCGCGTGTATTCCAAGGTGAATGCGGGCATGTGGTGCTGTGTGGGTTCCGGCATGGAAAACCCGGGTAAGTACGCCCAGTTCATTTACACCAAGGAAAACGACGCTCTGTACGTGAACCTTTACGCCGCCACCGAATTGGACTGGAAGGAAAAGGGCGTTAAGATCAAGCAGGAAACAGCGTTCCCCAAGGGGGAGGTGTCGAAATTTACTGTTAGCGGTGCGGGCAGTTTCAAGATGATGCTGCGTCACCCCTACTGGGTGAAGGCCGACGAATTCAAGGTGATTGTAAACGGCGATACCGTTGTGTCGAAGTCCGATGTGTCCAGCTATGTTTCTGCAGGCACAGTCAAGGGCGGCGACGTGGTGGAAGTTGTTTACCCCATGTACACTCATACCGAGGACTTGCGCGGCATGGATAACTATGTGGCTTTGCTTCACGGTCCCATTGTGCTGAGTGCAAAGACCGGTACCGAAAGCCTCAGCGGCCTTGTGGCTGACGATGGTCGCTGGAGCCATATTGCAGGTGGCCCTCTTCAGTCTCTGGATGCCGCCCCCATGCTGGCCAGCGAAAAGAAGGACATTCCTTCCAAGGTGACTCCGGTGAAGGGCGAACCGCTCCACTTTAAGGCTCCTTACTTGTTTGCCGCCCAGAAGGATGCAAACCTGCTGCTTGAGCCGTTCTACGAAG
This sequence comes from Fibrobacter sp., assembly GCA_024399015.1. Taxonomy (GTDB): domain Bacteria; phylum Fibrobacterota; class Fibrobacteria; order Fibrobacterales; family Fibrobacteraceae; genus Fibrobacter. Next base: position 526,703 of record JAKSIC010000001.1, on the reverse strand, counting down.
TACACGACGCTCGATACATGATGTATTGGATGGTGCTGACGGATCCTGCAATTCTTGAAAAGCTGAAGAAGGAACAGGCCGAGGCGTTGGCTCTTGACGAGAAGACTGTGGACAAGGTGTCGCCGGGTGAACAGCAGCCCGAAGCGGATCACCGCATGCAGAAGGAAAATTCTTCTACCGGAAATCATCAGGGTGAATTCTACCGCGATGCGGGCCAGTGCTCCGGCGGCAGCGGCGGATTCATTAGCTACGAGCTGGAAACCAACAGCGAAGATTCTTTGGACCTGATGGTGCGTTACTGGGGTAACGAAGGTTGCAACCGCGCCTTTGACATCATGATCGACGGCGAAAAGCTTGCCAGCGAAAATATTTCCAACAAGTGGAAGAAGGATGAATTCGTTAATGTGAAGTATCCCATTCCCGATGAAATGGTGAAGGGCAAGAAGGTGATTACCGTAAAGTTCCAGGCAGGCACCGGCATGGTGGGTGGTATCTTCGGAGTACGCCTGTTGCGTAACAAGCCGAAGCCGGAACCTGTCGTAGAAGATACGACTGCAGCAATTGTTGCTAGCCGCAGAAATGTCGCAAGCACTGTGCCGCAGCTCCGTGCCCGAGCAAATTCCGACGTGCTGCAAATCGAAGCAAGCTCTCCGTTGCAGAACAATGTGGCTGTGAAGATTTTCTCCATGGATGGCCGCCTGGTGAAGGCTCAAACATTGAATTCCGGCAGCGCAACTTTCAGCATTGGCATTGGTGACATGAAGAATGGCATGTACATTATGCGTGTGCTGCAGAACGGAAATCTGTTCGGCAATACCATCTTCACGAAAAAGGGAATTTGACGATAGCTTGAATGCTTGAATGGACTTAAAAAACGACAAATGGGGTACTAAATTGAGCGAAAACTTGGTTTGGTATCCCATTTTTTATACAAACTAAACTTTTATGGCGCTTAATTAAGCTTGCTGTGCGTTGGGAAGGGTATTAAATCCGTTTTATTATTTGTTTAGTACCCTAAAAGCAAAATGTTTGAATGACTTTGTTTATTACAAATTAATTTTTTGGGTACTATTTTATGTGTTTTACTTGTTTAGTACCCTATTTTTTGAAAAATGTGAAATTTGTGGGCTCATTTCCTTGCAAAATGGCTTTTTTCGGGTGTACCCGATTTGCGTAAAACTGCCTCAGGGTGTATCTTTAGAATATCCTTGGGGTTTATTATGAGTTTGAAAAAGTTTTTCAAGATGGTTTGTGGGGTGGTCGTTGCGCAGTGTGCTTTGGCAGGTTCCGCTATCGCAGCACAGCCTGTCGCGGGAGATAAGGTCGGCGGTTTAGTGCTGCAGGATTTGGACTACACGGACCATTTGCAGACATTGCCTAATTACGACCGTGGTTTTTATTATTCCCAGGCCCTCCATATTAAGGTGGAAGGTTCCAAGCCTATTGAAAAGCCTTATGGTAAACTGGTTCACCTTCGTGCAGATCTTGCGGAATTCAGCAGCCGCGCCTGGCTGAAGATTGATACTACCGGGGGCCGGCGCGATACCACATGGGGCAAGTCCCAGGATTTGACGGAAGATGCTCTGAACGTTTTGCAGACCACCTTCGATAACATCCGCAAGAACGGTAGCAAAGTCATTGTGCGATTCTGTTATGACCCGTGGTTTGATGGGCACTCCAACACTACCGCGGAACACGAGTGGGTGCTGCGCCACATTGAACAGCTGGCTCCGCTCCTGACGAAGAATGTAGACATTATCGTTGCTCTTGAAATGGGCATGCATGGTGCCTTCGGTGAAATGCATTCCGATACGGCGATTACCTACCCGCGAGTTGCGGAGGCCGTGAACAAGATGCTGCGCCTGACTCCTCCGGAACTTAAGATTCTCACCCGCACGGGAAATTACTCTGCCGCAGTTCTTGGCTTTGAAAACTGGGGCGTAGACTTCCATATTGATGGCGATGTCTTTAAGAAGATTGCGGAAGCCAAGGGCGATACCATGTACCGCGTGGGAATGTTCAACGATGGCTACCTGGGAACGCAATACGATTACGGCACCTGGGGTGCGGATTGCAAGACTTCCATCTGCCGCGAGGAAGGCGTTGCCTGGCTGGAAAAGTACAGCATCAACACGCCTTATGGTGGCGAGGCTGTGGCGACGGCCAGCGGTTACCAAGTCATCAATACGCCGGAGTTCCTGGCCTACGAAGGTTTCCGCACCCACACCAGCTACCTGAATCTTCATTGGAACGATAAAGTCATTGCTCGCTGGAAGGCCGCCCACTTTGCAGGCAAGGACTACGAATACGACGGCTCCAAGATTGATACGCTGACTGGTTTCAAGTACATCGAAGACCATCTGGGTTATCGATTTGTGCTGCGAGAATCCTGGTTGCCGGATACGGTCTGCGCAAATGAAAAGTTAAAGGCCAAGCTTAAAATTCAAAATGTGGGCTTTGGTAACTTGACTCAGAAAAAGACGGCGAAACTTATTTTCGTTACCAATGAATGCCAAGCAGAAGGGTTGACTGAAGATGCGATAAATGCTTGCTGCATGTTGGATACACTTTCCGTTGAATGGCGTGATACGGTCGTTTTGAAAAATATTGATTTTAGGGATGTTTATAGCCGAACCATCAAGGTGGCTAATGGCGATACTACCGTGACTTTTGATGGAACCAATGAAATTGAGATTGAGGCAAGTCTTCCTAAGCGGAAGGGTTATTCCTACGATGTAAAATTGATTGTGGACGATGTGTACTTTGGAAACTTTGGCCCCTACGATTGTGACAATGAATTGAAATTGGGTGAAATTTTCTTGTCCACAAAAGAAAATCCCAACTCCATTGGGACAGCTCCGGTTTTGCGTGGTAACGGAATTCGTGGAACCCGCGTAGAACGTGCTGACCAGAAAATCCAGGTCCGCGATGGTCGCAGTCGTTCAAACGCACTTGGCAAAAAACGCGACGGGTCTGGCGATAAGCTGTTCCGTGCGAATGGAAAAGCCGTGAAATAAAAGTCGGGTGGCGCCGACAAAAAAAGGTGGTGTTATGAAAAAGTTGTTTGGGTTTGCGGGAAGTTTGGTTCCTGCGCTTTCTCTGGTGGCGTTCCTCGGAACTTCTGCCCAGGCGGGAATTTCTGTAACGGTGGATGCATCTGCCGGCGTCAAGAAAATTTCCCCTTACCTCTATGGCCGAAACATTGACAAGGTCAGCGCCGATAGCGCCCGCCTCAGCGATGAGGACAAGACTTCCATCAAGACGATGAACGAAGCCGGCATTCGTTTTATCCGTGCAAACTACGGCAACAATTCTACCCGCTACAACTGGCGAAAAAAGTTGACCGTTCATCCGGACTGGTACAACAACGTGAATGCCGTGGACTGGGACATTACCGCCAAGAAGATTCTGGACAACATGCCTCAAGCAGATGCCATGTACGCTTTCCAGTTGACGGGTTATGCGGCCGCCACCAACGAATACAACTTTGCAGATTGGACTTTCTACAAGGCTCATAACGATACCTGGGCCAAGGCAACCCTTGACTTGGCTGGCGGTGGCGAAGTTGCCGACGATGGCGAAACTCTCATCAAGGCCGGCGATTACAGTTTATATTGCGAACCTTGGCCTGCTGATTCCACTGTGGGAATTATTGACCACTGGGCAAAAGAATTGAAGTACGATATGTCCAGACTTCAGTATTGGAGCATGGACAATGAAATGGAAATCTGGAACGGCACCCACGGCGACTTGCCTTTGGATATGGATCCGGATTTCTTGGTGGAACGTTATGTTGATGTGGCCAAGAAGGCCCGTGCCGTATGGCCCGAAATCAAGTTGACTGGTCCTGTGGTTGCAAACGAATGGCAGTGGTGTACTACGGGTGCGTCCGAAGGAAAGTCCGGTCTGGGCAAGGGCGAAGACCGCAATTACTGCTGGCTTGAATACTTTATCAAGCGCCTTGCCGAAGAACAGAAAAAGTCTGGCGTACGCATGCTCGACGTGTTTGATATGCACTGGTATCCCTCGGAAAAGACTTACGCAGAACGTGTAAACTGGCATCGTGTTTTCTTTGATACCACCTACAATTATTCTGGTGCTAATGGTATTAAGTTGGTCAGCGGCAAGTGGGATAACAACCAGACCAAGGAATATATTTTCGAACGTGTGAATGGTTGGCTGGATCAGTACTTCGGTAAAGGTCACGGCATTACCTTGGGCCTTACCGAAACTTCCATTATTGACGAGAAAGATCCCATGACCACTGCGCTTACGTACGCCTCCTGGCTAGGAACCTTTATGGATAATGGTGTGGAAATTTTCACGCCTTGGACATGGGGCGAGGGCATGTACGAAGTGCTGCACCTCTTTAGTCGCTATAACGGGGAATTCCGAGTGCAGTCTGAATCCAGCAACGATTCCTTGCTTTCCGCCTATTCCTCTGTAAGCAACGCCAGGGATTCCATGACGGTGATTCTTGTGAACCGCGCAGAAAAGGATGCACAAAGCGTGACCTTGAATGTGAAGGGCTTGAAGAATGTGGGTGCTTCTGCAGAAACTTTGACATTGGCTGGAATCAGCGGCGAGACTTTTGTTTCTCACGAAAGCAATGCATTGAAGATGGGGACTGCAACAGTTTCTGCGGCTGTTGACGGTGCTGGTACGGTGGCTCTCGAAGTGCCTGCAAAGTCCATTGTGGCGGTGCGCTTGACAGCTGATCCGGGCGATGTGATTGACGCTATTTTCAAGCCATATGATCGTCGCACAGTGCGAAACCAGCCTATGGTCTTCCGTGAAGATCACCAGGTAAAGATCCGTGGCGGCGAACGATATGGCGATAAAATTTTCCACGTGAATGGAAAGGCAGTGAAGTAAGGTTTGCGTTTGCTTTAATGTAAAAAGCCCCAAGCCGAGAGCCGCACTGATTGAGTTTACTCTAAATCAGTATGGCCGAGGTGATGGATTTAATACAAAAAAGCCCCGGCACGGAGTGTCGGGGTTTAATGCTTTTTGGATCCATCGGTCACTGCGTTCCCTCAGGATGACGCGGACGATACAAAAAATTAGCCGTTCACGAGCTTCACGAACTCGCGGCAGACTTCTTCGGGATTGGGTTTGCCGAAGATGGCGGAACCGACTACGAATACGTTTGCGCCAGCTTCCTTGCAAGCGAGGATGTTGTCCAGCTTGACGCCGCCATCGATCTGGATATCCAGTTCCGGCTTCATCTGACGAAGTTCGCGAATTTTGTCCAGGCAGTAGGGAATGAGGCTCTGGCCGCCGAAACCCGGATTCACAGACATCACCAGAACCATGTCAACGATGTCCAGCACATGCTTGATGTTTGAAAGCGGGGTTGCCGGGTTGATGGCAACGGCGGGCTTTACACCCAGTTCTGCAATCTGGTGCAGCAAACGGTCCAGATGGTTGGTGGTTTCGGCGTGGACGCTAATGAGGTGAGCGCCAGCCTTTGCAAATTCACCTACGTAGTTTTCGGGATTGGCGATCATCAAGTGGCAATCCAGCGGAAGGCTTGTGCCCTTCTTGACGCAGGCGGAAATGCCCGGGCCAAAGCTGATGTTCGGAACAAAGTGTCCGTCCATGATGTCCAAGTGAACGAGGCCTGCGCCGCCGTTTTCGATGGCCTTGAGGCCGTTACCAAGTTCGAGGAAGTTTGCGTTCAAGACGCTGGGTGCGATGATCTGTTTCATGATGCGCAAGTTAGAAATTTTGCCACTTTTTTCCAATCTAGACAGATAAACTTTTATTTACTATCTTTGGCGCCAAATCAAAGTTAAGGAGAAAAATATGTCCAAAGGTACTAAGACTGTAGTTGCAAAGCCGGCTGCTAAGAAGGCCGCTGCTAAGCCCGCAGCAAAGGCCGCTAAGCCCGCTGCAGAAAAGAAGGTTGCTGCTAAGGCTGCTAAGCCGGCTGCAAAGAAGGAAGCCCCGAAGGCTGCAGCAAAGGCTGAAAAGAAGGTTGTCGCTAAGGCTGCTCCCGCCAAGAAGGCTGCTGCTCCTAAGGCAGCCGCAGTTAAGGCTGTCAAGCCGGCTGCAGAAAAGAAGCCCGCTGCAAAGAAGGCCGCAGCTCCTAAGGCTGCCAAGAAGATTGCAGTTGTTCTCACCACTCCGACCGCTTACGAGCTGGCTTCCAAGGTGACCGTTGCAGGTTCCTTCAACGAATGGAACCAGGCTACCGCTGTTGTCTGCAAGAAGGACAAGAAGACTGGCCTCTGGTCTGCAAAGCTTTCCCTCGTTGCCGGCACCTATCAGTACAAGTTCATTTGCGATGACCAGTACTGGGACGAAGGCGACAACAAGGTTGTTGAAGTCAAGTAATCGTTGCACCCGGTAATTCGCGGCCCTGTGCTGCGGCGACCCGTGACATGCATTTAGAAAGGCCCCTCCTCGGAGGAGCCTTTTTCGTTTGATGAAAATCAAATAAATTAATATTTGTCAGCTTTTGTCACTGCTTTTGATCTATATTAAAGGCATGGCATTCAAGATTATACGAAACGATATTACTAAGGTCAAGGCCGATGTCCTTGTAAATTCGGCCAATACTGAACCCATTTGCGCAGGTTACCGTACCGACGCCGCTATTTACGAGGCTGCCGGTTTTGATGATATGCTTGCCGCCCGCCAAAAGATCGGCAAGATCGAGGTGGGCCATGCCGAGGTTACCCCGGCATTCAAGCTTCCGGCCAAGTATGTCATCCATACGGTGGGCCCCATGTGGGTGGATGGCAAGTCCGGCGAGCCCGAGGCCTTGCGCAGCTGCTATCGCGAATGCCTTTCAAAGGCTGTTTCTCTGAGGGCAAAGTCCATTGCCTTCCCGCTGATTTCTACGGGAGCCTTCAAGTTCCCCAAGGATCAAGCGCTGGATATTGTTACCGAAATTGCCAAGGAATTTACCAGCGAGCATAAGCTGGACGTGATTCTTGTCGTGTACGATGAGGAATCCTTTGGCTTGACCTCCGACTTGACGGACTTTGTGCAGGCCTACATTGACGAACATTACGTTGGCAAAGTTACCGAAGAACGCCTGGAGATGTACAGCGAAATGAATTCCTCGGAGGAGGAACGCTGGCAGTGGCGTGGCAAAAGCTCGCTGCCTCGGCGCGGAAAATTCAATGGAAAAATTCGTGATGAGAATCCGCTTTGCGAACAGGCTGCGATTGACAAAATTTCAGTTTGCATGTCTCCTCGCGGGGTTGTGCCGTTAGAAAAGAGCAAGAAAAAGGAAACGCCAAAGCCGGTTTTCGCATCCTTTAAGGGCAAGTTAGAAGAGGATCTTGGTAGAAAAATTAAAGATTTTGATATTCAGCCTTTTAGTCAGCGCTTGATTTATTACATTAATCAGAAAGGTCTTGACTCTGCTGCCGTTTACAATGCGATATTTATGGATCGTAAGCACTTTTCAAAAATCCTTAATGATAGAATCAAGACAATAAGGCGCGAAACAGTTTTGGCCCTTGCCGTAGGTATGAAGCTAAATGTTGTTGAAACGACTGATTTACTTTCGTACGCAGGTTATTCATTTACTCCAAACATTAACCTGACTGATGTGATTGTTGAAGCGTTCATTGAACGGAAAGTTTACGACCTCATGCGAATAAACATTGCATTATCAGATAACAATCAACCTCAGTTAGGTTAACAATAGCGCCGGGAAACCGGCGTTTTTTTGTCGCTTGTCAGGCGACCTCGCGGGCCTTGCGATAGGGTATCTTTGTTTTTGTTAAGAGGGAACGGCAATCCCGCCGACCCGAACAAAAAGAGGTGAAATATGAAGCAGGGTTTGACAGAAATGGTTTTCATTATGGACCGCAGTGGTTCCATGGCTGGTTTGGAAAAGGATACTATCGGCGGTTTCAACTCCACTATCGAAAAGCAGAAGCAGGAACCTGGCGAAGCCATTGTTTCCACCGTCCTCTTTGACAACGAAATGGAAGTTCTCCATGACCGTATTCCCATTGCCAATGTGCCTGCCATGACCGACAAGGAATACTATGCCCGTGGCTGCACCGCCTTGCTGGATGCTGTGGGCCTGGCAATCCACCACATCGGAAATGTGCACAAGTACGCCCGCGACGAAGATCGCCCTGAAAAGACCATCTTCGTGATTACCACCGACGGCTACGAAAATGCCAGCCACATTTATACCGCCAAGAAGGTGAAGGAAATGGTGGAACGTCAAAAGTCCAAGTACGGCTGGGAATTCATTTTCCTGGGAGCAAACATTGACGCCGTGGAAACAGCCCGTGGTTTTGGTATCGCTGAAGATCGTGCCGCCAACTTCGTGAACGATGACGCAGGAATTATTAAGTGCTGTGCCGCTCAGAACACGGTCATTAGAAATATCCGTATGAATATTGAGGATGCTTCCTGGAAGGACGACATTGAAGCTGACGTAAAGAAGCGTGGCCGCCGTCGCTAAAATTGTCGATAAAAATGCGGACGGTAAATTGTTTCCGCACAGGTCATATAATTAAAAGGGGAGCAGGGGCGCCGGGAGAAATCCTAGCGTCCTTTTTTAATTTATCTTTAAGATTATAAGGATGTGAGAATATGAAGTTCTTTTGTTTTGGTGTTTTAGGCGCGCTGGCGTTGGGCCTTTCGGCTTGCGGTGGCGATAACGGATCCTCGGCAACGCCGGATGACTTGTCTTCCAGTTCCGAAGATATTTTGAGTTCCTCCGGGGAAACCAACGGCATGCTGTCCAGCGGCTCGAATGTATCTGGTGTTTCCAGTTCCTCTGCGGATTCCATGGCTGATACAAACGCCATTGTGGTACTGAAGAATCCACCGGTGATTTTTACCGAAGTGGACCCTGTGAACTTGGTGTACAAGGATGAAGAAGGCGGTGACGCCGGCTGGGTGGAAATTTATAACCCTGCAGACACGGCGGTGAACCTCAAGGGTTATTACTTGACCAACTCTGCGGCTACCCCAACGAAATTCCAATTTGGCGATGTGGTGGTCAAACCCAAGTCCCACATGATTGTTTATTTGTCTGGTAGAAACTTGCCGGACTATGTGGCTCCTCACGATACGGTCAACCTTTTGACTTCTTTTTGCGAAGTGGAATACGATGCGGTCACCAAACCGGGCCAAGGCAAGAGCGAAATGAAGCCTCTGCCGGGAAAGTCCGATTTCTGCTTTGTAGAAAACGGAAAGAACATGGCCGGCGCCCAGATGATTCCCGTGAAGGGCGACCTGAGTTATTTCCAGTTGGCTTTGAGCGTGGGCTCTACGGACGAGGGCAAGGTTCCTGTTGATCTTTCCAAGGCAAATCAGTTCCAGCTGAAGGCCTACATTCCCAAGGGGGAATCTCTCAACTTCAGATTCTTGCAGAAGGGTTTTCGCGAAGTCAAAAGCTGGACCAAGATTCTGGAGGGAACTGGCGATTCCAATACGGTTTATTCCATTAGGCCTCCCCTCAATTCTGACTATCCCAACTTGGCAGAAATTACTGGCTTACGCTTGGACTTTGATTACTATGATTCCGTGGCAAAGGATATCAAGGTCTTCAGTTACATCGCTTACAGCCGCGGCAACGAACCTCACGCCAATTTCAAGTCCAAGAAGGAAGGCGGTTCCCTCTACTTGTTCAATGGGGAAATGCAATTGGTGGATTCCGTGATGTATCCGGCGGCGGTTATTGGAAAAACCTGGTCCCGCGAGGCTGTGGCTGCCGGTGTGTCCGCAGGTACGTCCGCCGCGGTTAACGGCAAGTGGGGCTTCGCTGTTGCATCGCCCAATGGTGCTACAGCAGGAACTGTGGAAAATGCGGCTTCCCAGAACGTGAAGACGGAATTCCCCAATTCCGGTTTTTATTTGAAGCCTTTCTCCATTGCCTTTGGAAGTGATAGCCAAATCCGTTGCGAAAAGGGTGGTACTGTTCCCACATCAAAAAGCCCGCTGATGGTTTCCGATTTGACTGTGGATACCACAACAGTTTTACGCTGCGCTAGTTTTGAAGAGGGCGCCGTTCCTGGAAATGTTATCAACCGCACTTACATTTTTGAAGATCAGCCTACGGTAGCTTCTGTATTCATTACGGGCGATCCGTTGCAGATGTTCCATGCTGATTCCGGTTTGTTCAAGAATGAAAATTTCTGGAGCGACAAGGAAATCCCTGTGAACATTGAATTGCTGGAAGCTGGGCAGAAGACGCCTGGCTTTAGCGAGAATGCGGGCCTTGCCATTAGCGGTAACGCCACACGAACCTGGCCGAAGAAATCTGTGGAAATCACTTTCCGTGAAAAGTACGGAAAGAACAAGCTGGATTATGCGTTGTTCCCGGAATTCCCTGAATTGAAAAAGTTCAAGAGTTTCAAGCTGCGCAACAACGGAAACAATTATCACTTCGATTACATCCGCGACATGCTGGCCTCTTCCATTACGGAGGGGCTGGGCGTTGATTACCAGCACGGCCGTGCCTCCATCGTTTTCTACAATGGCGAATACTACGGTATCCACAACATTCGTGAATCTTCCAACAAGAACTATTACCTGGCCAAGTACAACTTGGATGGCGATGAAATTGATTTGGTGAACAGCTCCGGTGAATATGTGGACGGCTCCCCGGTAGAATTTGTTTCGATGACCAACTTCTTGCTCAGCAATACCATGACCGATGAAAACTTGGCCAAGGTGAATGAAATGTTTGATTTGAATAATCTCATCAACTACTACGCTGCGGAAACATTTGCCAACAATCGTGACTGGCCCGGAAACAACCGCAAAATGTGGCGAGCTAAGAATCCGAAGACTGCCTGGAAGTGGTTCATGTTCGATACGGATATGGCCTTCGATAATACCCAGAGTAAGTTGACGGGAAATATTTTCGAGTTCGTAACTGCAGAAAATTCCGGCTGGCCCAACAATCCTGAATTCACTCAGCACTTGCGTCGTTTGCTCACTAACGCAAACTTCAAGGCAGCTTTCATCAATCAAATTGCAACCAACCTTTGCATGAACTTTAGTGCAGAGCGTGTGCTTGCCCGTATGGAAAAACTGAAGGGCGATATCGCCGCCGAAGTGGAACGGGATCAGAAGCGCTGGGGCAAAAATGTGGCCACCATGACAGAACACGATGGCCGAATCAAGACCTTCGCCACGACTCGCCAGGATGTGGTCCGCAAGGAAATGCAGGAGCATTTTGCCTTGGGAGAAATGGTCGACGTAACTATTGCGAGTTCCGGAAATGGCGTCGTGCAAGTTCATTACTTGCCTTTGGACGAGACTTCACTGAAAATCAAGTTCTTCAAAGGAACTCCTGTGACGCTTACCGCAGTTCCGAAGGCCGGAGGAACATTCGTGGGTTGGAGCGATGGCGTTGCCGATGTGACCCGCATCATCGATCCTGAAAGTGGCCTGAAGGTGACGGCAAATTTTAAGTAGGTTGCTTGACACTTTTGTTGCCATCTTTGAAAAAAAATTGTAGAATAGTGACTGCAAAAAAGGAGTTTTTATGAAGAAGATTTTTGCAAGAATGGGTGTCGCTGTTTTGGTTTCTGCAATGGCTTTTGCATTGAGCGCCTGCGGCAGCGATTCGGGTTCCTCGGCAGGAGATGAACCTGGTGCTTCCAGTGGTTCCTCAGAATCCGGTTCCATGACCGACTCCAGAGATGGCCAGAAATATAAGACCGTGAAGATTGGAAAGATGGTCTGGATGGCGGAAAATATGAATTACAAGACTGCGGCCAGCAAGTGCTATGACGACAAGTCTGAAAACTGCGAAAAGTATGGCCGCCTGTATAACTGGGACGATGCCATGGCTGCCTGCCCCAATGGCTGGCACCTGCCCAGTCAGCAGGAATTCGAAGATCTCTTTGAAGCCGCCGAGAAAGCAGGCAACGATGCTGGCATTGTGCTGAAGTCAACCTCTGGTTGGATCGACGAAGGCGAAGGAACCGATGCTCTCAAGTTTGGCGCTGAACCCTCCGGCTGGTACGATCCCGAAGAAGATGCCTTCCTGGAAGAAGGCGTTGTGGCACGACTCTGGTCTTCCGAAGAGGAAAATGCAACCGATTCCTACTACGCACATTTTGACTACGCCTATGACAACGTTGAAATGTACATGCATAGCAAGGGAAGCCTGCACTCCGTTCGTTGCGTCAAGAATTAGGCTTGCTTTCCTGTTAGGGACCGAAGTGGCGTAGCCATTCGAACGGGTTTACGTTTTTTGTAAGGACCCCGCTTTTGCGGGGATGATGTTCCGTAAACCCGGTTGAACGAAAAACGCCGAAGGCGTTTATAGCGCGAGGGCCCGGCTGGCGCAAGCCGGCAACAGCCAAAAAGTTTTTAAATTTTTCCCGTTAATTTGAATAGGGCGAGCGTAGTTTGTTTCGCCCCAAAAGGGAATTAAAATGAAGAATACTAACATCCCCGAAGAACAGTTTGTGAAGGCTGCCGCCCAGTTCGGCACCCCGCTTTGGATTTACGACCGCGCAACCATTGAACAGCGTTGCAAGGAAGTGAAGGTTTTTGATAACGTTCGTTTTGCCCAGAAGGCTTGCCCGAACCTCTCCGTGATTTCTCTCGTGCGTAAGCAGGGCTGCGTCGTGGATGCTGTGAGCGCCGGTGAAATTGTCCGCGCTCTCAAGGCTGGCTACAAGGGCGGCTGCGAAAAGGGTAAGGTTCCCGAAATTGTTTACACTGCCGACATCTTCGACAAGGATGCTCTGGAACTGGTGAAGCAGCACAACATCGCTGTGAACGTTGGTTCTCCGGACATGATCCAGCAGCTTGCCGATGCAGGCGTGAAGTCCGAACTGACCATCCGCGTGAACCCGGGCTTTGGTCACGGTCACTCCCGCAAGACCAACACTGGTGGCGATCTTTCCAAGCACGGTATCTGGCACGAACAGATCAAGGACTGCGTGAAGCTTGCCCAAGAAAACGGCATGTGGATCACTGGTCTTCACATGCATATCGGTTCCGGTTCTGACTTTGAACATTTGGCATCTGTTGCCGACGCTATGTGCGACGCTAGCCGTCGTCTCGGCTCTCACCTCCGCACCATCAGCGCAGGTGGTGGTCTTCCCATCGAATACCACGAAGAAAACAAGGGCCCGCATATCGACATGGCTGCCTACTATGGCATTTGGGATGGCGCCCGCAAGAAGATCCAGCAGAGCATCGGTCACGACGTTCATCTGGAAGTGGAACCGGGTCGCTACCTGGTTGCAGAAAGCGGCTACCTCATGGCTGAAATCCGCGCTGTCAAGAAGCAGGGCGACAATCTGTTCTACATCGTGGACGCTGGCTTTACCGACCTGGTTCGCCCCAGCTTCTACGGCTCCTACCATCAGATCTCTGTCATCGCCCGCGATGGCCGCGAACTGAACGAAACTGTGGACGCCGTTGTTGGCGGCCCGCTCTGCGAATCCGGTGACGTGTTCACTCAGGAAGAAGGCGGCTTCGTTGTGACCCGTAAGCTCCCGAAGGCTAAGGTGGGCGACCTCCTGGTTCTCCACGACGCTGGCGCTTATGGTGCAGCAATGTCCAGCAACTACAACAGCCGTCGCTACGCTGCCGAAGTGATGTACACCAACGGCGAAATGAAGGTTGTCCGAGAAAGACAATCCTTTGAACAGATGCTCCAGAACGATCGCATTATCGAGTTCTAATTAAAGAACTGAACGAGGCAAGTGCTTCGATTGCTTCGCCCTTCGGGCTCGCAATGACAAGCAAGTGCCCATGACATTAAAAAGGCCGGCGATTTACTCGTCGGCTTTTTTCGTGCAATCTGTTTTCAAATTTTTAAGGGTGCTTGTTAGGGTCGTAGTTCTCGTCGTATTTTGGTCTGGGATCTGGACCTGTGGTGAGCCAATCGATGGTTCCTACGATAGCGCCTATGGCTCCGCCGATCAGAGCTCCGCCAGCCATAGCGGCAAGGGAACCGAGAAAAAGGCCGTCCTCGATTTTTCGCTCTCGTTCAGACTTGTCATAATAGCCTTCGTCATCATCTTCTGAAATGGCGGCAAACCCTAGGAACATGACTACTCCCGGGGCTACGCCTATGCTTGCTCCGCATGCCATGCCATCTGTGATGGGGTGCATTCCCGTACTGCAGGTGGAGCACCCGGTGGTACCCAGCAAAACAGCGGCGCACAAAAGAATTGAAATAATCTTTGAAATCCTAACCATAAATTCAAAATTATAAAAAAATCCGTAGGAATTGCTTCCTACGGATTTCGTTTTGGTTGTTGGAGAGATTCATGCGCGGTTTAAGACCCGCGCGGTCTTGTACTGAGCGGAGCCTGTCCGCGAAACTTTTACTTCAGGCTTACCTTGCGGACCATGAGCACTGCGCCGTGGTTGGAGATTACCTTGGCGAAGTAGGTGCCTGCGTTCAGGCTTTCCAGGGAGATGGTGGCGCTGCCGTTAACAGCGTGCATCTGCTTGACGCGTCCTTTGGTGTCCATCAGCATCACGCGGGAGTCTGCAGGAGCGGCCACGAAGAGGTTGCGGCCTGCCAGCTGCATGCTTGCGGAAATTCTATTGGGGAGGCGTACGGTCTTGACGCCCTGCACCACGGTACCTTCCGGAGCACCCACGATGGTGCCGCGGCCTACGGTACTCATGTACACGACGCCGTAGGTATTCATGTCGCCTACAACGAACTTGCCGTTACCCGGACCGCCGAACTGGTGCATGTCATCGTTGATGCGTTCGAAGGTCTTGCACTTGTCGGTACTGCGGTAGATGCCAACGGGGGAATACTTGTATTCCGTGCCGCCCCACTGCTTTTCGCCGATGGAATCCTTGGTGCCGCCCCAGATGTAGATGGTTTCGTAGTCGGCGCCTTCCTTGGCCTTTCCGATACCTACTGCAACTGCGGTACCCACGATGTTGCAATCAGTCCAGGTCTTGCCGCCGTCTTCGGTGTAGCTGAGACCGTTATGAGAGTAACCGTCGGCTTGCCAAATCTGTTCCTGGTCGCGGGCTACCCAAACGTGACCTTCCTTGCCGGGAACCGTGCGGATGGGGTTGCCTGCACCAGACCAGTTTTCGTTGGTCTTGAGGTTGGATGCCTGTTTGAATGTTTTGCCTGCGTCGCTGGAAACGTAGAACTCGCCATTGTCGCCGGCCAGGTAGAATACATCAGGATTTACCGGGTCCGGAGTCATGCGGCCGCTGCCTGCGCTAAGGGTCACTGCAGTCCATGTCTTGCCGTTATCTGCGGAGCGGTAGTAGGAAGATCCGTTTTCCGGCTTGTGCATGATGACCTTGCCATCTGCGGAGAGTGCCACGATACCCTTGGAACCCTTGATGATGCCGTCAACTTCCAGGTCGGTCCATGTTTCGCCCATGTCGTCGGAGCGGTACATCATATTGTGGTTCTTGCTTTCGTACTGCAGGTATTCCGTTGTCACGCCAGTGCGGACCAGTGTACCTGTCAAGGGAGCGTAGCCCATGCTTTCGGTGGAGCCCACAATGGGGAAGTGGCGCTTGACCGGAGCGTTAATATCCTTGTAGACGCCGCCGTCGTAGTCTCCAATAGCAGTGACCAGCGGGCCGCCCGGAATGCTTACGATATCCAGAGGAACGGTTTCTTCGATACCCTTGGATTCGAACTTCCATACGGGAACCTTGGCGGTGATGTCGTCGGTAGTGAAAATGCCGTTACCGCTGGTGACCCAAACCTTCTTGTTATCGAAGGGGTCGAATTCCAAAGAGCCTGCCCAGTGGATTGCGTTACCCGGAATCCAGTCGGTGCCGTTGGCGTCGATGTTGGGAATATCGTTGTAGTGCTGGCCGTGAACCCAGTTCTTGCCGCCGTCGGTTGTTACGTAAATGCGGTCGCCGTAGTTGTCGCGTTCATCCTTGGTCACGTGACGGCCGGTGTACTTACCCAAAGTGGAAACCACGATATGGTTCTTGTCCTTGGGGTCGATGGCGATGCCGCCGTAGGAACTTTCGTTCTTCTTGTGCTGCATGTTGCCCTGATCGTCTTCTTCGTCATCGTAGGGCGTAATGTCGGTCCAGGTGTTGGTCTTGAGATCCAGCTTCATCACAGCGCCGCTGTTGATGGTGTGGGGGCCCGGGCCATCGGCGTAGGTAATGAACATTTCGCCGTCCACGATCTTTGCGCGGTGGGGCATGTACTTGGCGGGGCCACCTTCGATAACCTTCCAGGTCTTGCCGCCGTCCTTGGAAACCTGCAGGTTGTCCTTGGTGTCGGAAATGCCGATATAAATAGTGGCGGTGCTGCCGTCGGCCAACTTGCCCTGGGATTCGTCGAACATGACGAATGCCACGCCGTTCACGCCATTCAAGGCGCTCTGGGTGGCGCTGGAGATGGCTACCTTGTAGAAACTTTCCCAGGTCTTGCCGTAGTCGGTACTTCTATAGATACCTGCGTTACGGCTGCCGCAAAGGATGATGTTCGGCATGTTGGGGTCCACAGCCAGCTTTTCGCCGGTCTGGCGGCCCATGCCGTTACCGTGTGCCAAAATACCGGTGCCGTCCTTGAAGCCCACGTAGGTGGTGTCCCAGGTGCTGCCATAGTCTTCGGAGCGGAGCACAGCGGTACGTCCCCAGCTAAAATAGCCGGTACCTGCCAGCACATAGATGCGCTTGGGGTCGGTGGGGTCCAGGGCAAAGGATTCGGTGCCGTAAAGGCCCTTGTCCAATTCGCTGAACTGGTCCATGAGGGGGAGCCAAATGCCGTGACCTGCGTCCCAGCGGTAAATGCCGCCCACGTCGGTACGTGCGTACAAAAGATTCTTTTCTGCTGGATGGGGGAGGACGGCGCTAACAAAACCACCGCCGTCGAAACGGACGTTGCCCCAGTCGTATTTTTCTGCCATACTTGCGGTAGCAAGCAGAGAAAGGCCCAAAACGATAAATTTTTTCATAAATCCCAACAACCTTTGGGGTGAAACCCCTTTTTTGCCACTATAATTTATACCCCTTTGACAGAAAAGGACTTAAGGATTTAGGAAGGGTGATAATAAACGTTGAGAGGTGTTCTACAACCCTGCAACAGGGAATGTGAGAATCAAAAAACATTGAAAATTGCCCCTTATCTAACTATATTTTTACGCACAAACCACTAAAAACCTTTAAAAAAGGCAATCTTATGTCAGATCGTTTTATCGTGACCGGTAACTTCACCGATGATCCGTTCGCCATCGACATGGCCCAGTACATTGGTCTTCGTGAAGATATTTCCGACGTGGTCTCCCTCAAGACCTTCGCCAACTCCGAATTCTGCCCCCGCTACATGCTGGATGCCGATGACATCGAACATATCGGTCGCCGTCTCGAAGGCAAGATTGTCCTTATCTGCTCCGTTTCCAACCACGAACGCAGCCGTAACGACTACGCCATGCGCAACATGATCCTCGCCCGCGCCGCAAAGGACAACGGTGCCGAACAGGTCGTTCTCGTGGAACCGGACTTGTTCTACTCTGCACAGGACCGCGGCCCCCACCGCGTTGGCGAACTTGAAAAGGATCGCCCGGATGCAGACCTCAAGAAGTTCGACGGCCAGGCTTTCTCCAGCATGCTCTATGCTGAACTCCTGAAGAAGTCCGGCGTGGACGCTGTGGTCACCTGCCACAACCACTCCATCAAGGTCCAGAACCTCTTCAACGACATTTTCGAAGGTCACTTCCACAACCTGATTCCGACTGACGTTTACGCTCACTACATCAAGAACAGCAACTTCGTGCAGTGCGGTAAGGATGGCAACAACCTGGTGATCGTCTCCCCGGACAAGGGCGCACGCCCCTTCATGAACGCTGTCTACGATGCTCTCCAGCTCCCGGAATGCAAGCGCGTGGTGATGGACAAGGTCCGTACCGGCGAACGTGAAATCTCCATGACCTTCAACCCGGAACTTTCCGACATCAGCATCGACGAAATCGAAGGCAAGGACGTGATCGTGTTCGACGACATGGTCCGTACCGGTACCACCATCGTTCAGTGCTGCGAACACATCAAGAAGGGCAACCCCAACCGCGTGTGCTTCGGCGTCACCCACTTCCACACCAGTGCAGAAGCTCGTGAAAAGCTGAACAGCCCCGCAATCGACGAAATTCTTACCACCTCCACCCTGCCGGATATCATGAACCGTGACTGCCAGGGTCGTCTCCGTAAGAAGCTCACCGTCCTCAAGCTCGGTAAGTGGATTGCTCGCCACGTGATGCAGATGTACGGCATGGACGACGGTCGTTTCGAACGCGACTTCTACAAGATCGACATGTCCTCCAAGAACCCCCGTTGGCCGCCTCAGCAGTACTAATTTAGGCTCGAGGCTCGAGGAATCTAGATAAAAAAAGTCCCCGGATGAATGTCCGGGGACTTTTTGCTTCTTGGCGAATTCCGCATTTACTGTTTCACGCTTACTAGGTACTGCAACTCCTCGGCGATGTTCAGCTCCGTCAGGCCGTCGTTGGGCAGGCGCAATCGCAGAATGAATTCGCGGACAACCTTCTGGATGAACTGCACGTTGGTAAGCTCGCGGCTGTCGTGGGGGAAGTCCTTCAGTTCTTCGTAGTTGTCGTAGGCGTCGGCTTGCTCGCACCAGTCGGTGGCCGCATTGCTGTCGCGCCCCTCATTCTCCATGATTTTCTCGTAGCAGTTCCTGAAGAAGTCATTGAATCTTTCACGCCAGAGCCCCGCGCGGTCTCCTTCTGAACCGACTACAATTCGGTCTTCTTCGGATTCATTCACGGCGCTGCTAAAGAACGCTTCGCAGTCTTCTGCCAAGGTGTCAAAGGTGTTGTCCAGGAATTCCTGGAAACTGTCGCAGGGCACTCCGTTGAACATGAAAATATCTTGAAGGACTTCGCCGTCCTCGTTGTTTTCCTGGTAATGTCCATTGGGTACATCCCTGTAGTTGAATGTTTCGAAACGAAGGGAGCCGTCCTCAAAGTGGGCGCGGCCAACGTTGTTCTTCCAAACGATATTGAACTTAGCCTTTCCGGAGTCGTCGTACAGCTTATATTCACCGTCGATGACCATGCCGTCCTTGTACTGCATTTTGCTTGTCAAGGCGCCGTTTTCATAGTAAGCCTTTTCGGTTCCGTTGGGGAGTCCGCCAGTCATCTCGATTTCGCTGAACAACTTGCCGCTATCGTAATAGCGGTAGTACTTGCAGCCGCATTCGCTTCCGTCTACATAGAAGTTCTGCCAGATCAGTTGGCCTTCATTACTCCACATTTTTTCGGTACCGTTTGCGAGCCCGTTGTTGTAGGTCGTTTCGCAGCGCAACATCCCGTTCCTGTAGAATTTCTTGCCGATGCCGTTCTTGTATCCATGAACGTATGGTGTGATAGATTCCAGCGCCCCGTTTTCGAAGTAGGCAAGTTCCGTACCTTCGATATCACCGTTCTGAAAGAATGCGGTGCTTTCGAGTTCCCCGTTTTCGAAGAATACCTTGGCGTTGCCTTGAAGACTTCCGTTGAAGTAGGGCAGGTCCTTGCGAATGGCCCCGCTTTCAAATCGGATAATCAAGTGGCCGCCTTCCCAGTGCTCGACGTTCCTTACGTTTCCGTCTTTGTCAAGGCATTCTACGTCACCGTCGACCACGAGGCCTTCGTTGTATTGCATTTTATAACGTACAAATCCATTTTCCCAGTAGGCGCAATATTCGCCGTGCATCAAGTTGTCCTTGTAGTTAGCCCGCAGACGAATTGAGCCGTCTTCATAGAAGTAGGTTGCTGGACCGTTCAGCTTGTCGTTTGCGAACCTGCGTTCTGCGCACAGCGTTCCATTTTCGTTGTAAAGTTTTGCGACGCCCTCGGCCTTGTCGTTTACGTACGGCGTGGTGGAATGGATCTTGCCGTTCTCGTAAAAGGAGACGGTTTCGCCTTGCCTCATGTCGTTGAAGAAGCATTCCTGCTGGCGGACCTGGCCGTTGCCGTAGTAGAATTTGCGCAAGCCCTCGTACTTGCCGTTCACGCAGGTGCAGGTTTCGCGCAAGGTGCCGTCGTTGTTGTACCAACGCTCATCGCCCTGGCTATTGCCGTTGAAAAGCGAGAATTCCCCAATGAGGGAACCCGCAATGTTGTATACCCTGCACTTGCCGTTGCGCCAGATATCGGTACGGAAAACTGCCCCGTCCTCGTCGAGAACGGGCACGTTGCAGTCAACAACGTTTCCTTTTTCGTAGGGTATTCTGCACTTGATACGGCCATTGTAATAGTAGTATTCGGCGACGCCGTCCATCAGCTCGCCTTCGTACTGGATGCTGGATCTCAAGTTGCCGTTATCGTAGAAATCTTGCCTGGTCTCGCGCATAGTTTCCCCGTTGAAAGAGATAGTTTTCGATGACTTTATCGTACCTTTGCACCGACTTTGTCAGCAAAAACGCAGAATAAGTACGATTTTTTGTTATGCTGGACAATATATTTTTTCCGGACGTGAAAATTGTGGCCTGCCAGGCGACAATTTATCTAGTGTGCATTTTCTTTTGTTAACATTGCATGATGTATGAAGATAGTTTTTATTCCTGATATTTCTGGATTTTCCTTTCTGAACCTTAAGGAAGGAGATTGCCTTTTCAATTACGATGTCAAGAACTTGGCAGGCCTTTTGGATCTGCTGCAGATGTATAGCGGCGTGAACGTGAAGGTGGCGGCCCCTGCAGAGCGCCTGGTTCGCTACTATCACCTGCTTCGTGAATACATCAAAAATCACGGTGATTGCGTTCTTGCAAAATCTTTTGGTATCGATGGTCTCAATACTGCGCGAAAGTGCCTGACTTGGCGCGATGAAATGCGTATGGCGGGCTGGACTGCTGAAACGCCGGCTCCCACGAAACGTTTCGAGGTTCTTGCCGATATTGAGCGGAACTTTGACATGCCCTCGACATTTGAACTGCTGAAGTCCATTACCGATGCTGTCGAAAAGGGATGTGCCCTGCCGGAAAATCTGGAAATTGAAATTCCTTGCAAAGTGGAGCTGATGCGCCCCGCGGTTCAGGACCTGCTTAAGGCCCTCGAAGGCCGAGGCGTAAAGGTTAGCCTGCTTGCTCCCGCGAAGCAGAAAGCAAAAAGCAATCTCAAGTACGTTACCGACCTGCTTGTCAATGGCGAAATCTCCGGCCCCAAGGATGAATCCGGAAATCTTGAACTTTCCCCGGATGACAAGAGCTTCAATATCTTGAACTTCGAGACTATTGAACAGGCGCTTGCCTATCTGTCGACCCTCCCTGCGGATAAGTATGATGTGTGGGTCAATGGCGACAACAAACTTTTGGATAACTGGCTACACTTTCAGGGCAAGCCCACTGCTGGTTCTACGGTAAGGCAAACCGTTCCGCAGACGTTGCAGTTGTTGACTATTGGCGTTGGCTTGTTCTCTGAAACACAGAACCTCAAGAACTTGGTGGAATGGCTTAATACAGGCGTAAATCCGCTTCCTCGAAAGTTCCGTCAGGAATTGTGTAATGAGGTGACTGCCAGGAACGGATTCTTCAATCCGGAATGCGAATCCGTAATCCAGAATTTTATTGACGAGGACAAGAACAAGAACGAGAAACTGGTCAAGACGTTCCTGCCGGTAGCAGACCATGTTGACCTGAGTGAATTCGTAGACAAGTTTGTGAATTGGTGCCGTCAGTTTGCAAATGTGGTTGACGACGAACTTCTGTCTCAGCAACTTTTCGCGGTAGCAAACCAGGCGGATGTGATTGCCGGCCTGCTGAAAGAACATCAAGGAGAGGAAATTTCACTGGACCAGGTTCAGACTTGGCTTTCCATTTTGGTTGCTTCCATGGACTATCCGCAGTATGATGCCCAAGTTGGCAGCCGTACCGTGGTACATACCCCGGCAAATATCGTAGGCATTGCCGATGAAACCATTTATTGCGATTTCTATGGTGAAGAACCAAGTCACCTTACCTACGACTTTTTAACCGAGGTGGAGCGAAATGCCTTTTCCGCAGAATTGCGCCTGTGGAACCGTCGTGAGGAAATGGCGTACAACCAGGTTCTGCAAGCCCAGTACTTGAGCCACACAAAGAAGCGCCTGTCCTTGGTAACCGTGAACCGCATCGGTGTTACGGCTACGGAAAAGCGTGCCGCCATGATCAGTTTGGAAAAGAAGGTGTCGAATCTTGCCGCTGTCACGGAAACCCCGGAAGTCAAGACCTGTGAGCTGGCAAGCTTGCGCAAGGTGGATAACCGCATTGAGGCGAATGCTTCCGAAATCAAGATCAAGCACCAGGAACTTTTGAAGTGGCCATCCCACCAAAGTTTCTCCGCTCTGGACGTGTTGATTAACAATCCCTTTGACTACGTATTTTCCAGTCTGGCCCATATTAAACCTAAGGGACTTGCCGGCTTGTCTGGGGCGCATACTGTAAAGGGGGTCGTTGCTCACGGAATCGTGGAACAAATGCTTGGTGAAAATAAGCGTACGGATTTCGATGAGGTTTTTGAGGAGCAGGTTATGGCCTACGGAGCCATCCTGCTTTCGGATGAAAATAAGATGGATCTTCATTTCTATAAGAATGAAGTCTATGACTTTGTTGAAAAACTGAAGGCGAAAATCGCTGCGGATGGTCTTACCGTTGTTGCTTGCGAAAAGGAATATACAGGCGATATCGGACTTGCAGACAATGTTGATGTCACGTCTTTCCTGGATATGCTGCTGGTCGATAAGGATGGCAAGTTCCGCATCTGGGACTTTAAGTGGTACACGTCCGGAGGCGATAAATACAAGTCGCTGATTGCCGAAAATCGATTTGCCCAGTTGGCTATCTATCAGAAGCTGGTAGAAAGCATTGAAGGAAAGGATGTTGCCGAAATGGGATATATGCTTATACCCTCCGCCGATTTCCTTAAGGTTGGTGATGGTGCCGCCTTGATTGAGCAGATTAACAATTCCTACCAGTACCGTCGCGAACAGATTAGTCGTGGAAAGTTGGAAATTGCTGATGGCTTTGCTGCAGATGATTTCAACTATGGTGTGAATACAGCGAATAAGAATCTTTTGCCATTGAAATATGATCATGGTGCAAAGGTGGGGAACGGTTACAGCAAGGAATGGGATTTGTTGAAGGGCAGAAAGCCTGCAGAAGTGAGTGAGGAAGAAGATGCTTGATAATGTGACGTATTATAGCGCAAGCGCAGGTAGTGGAAAAACCCATACCTTGACCCATGAATTGGCTAATCTGATTGCCAACGGTTCCTTGGAACCTGAAAAGGTTATTCTTACCACATTCACAAAGGTTGCTGCCGCCGAGTTCAAGGAAAAGGCCAAGGCGGTTCTTTATGAAAAGGGAATGTTCGATGCTGCCGCCCGCCTTGATTCCGCCCGAATCGGTACGGTGCATAGCGTTGCTGAATCCTTTATTCACAAGTTCTGGTATCACCTGGGCGTAAGTCCTGATTTTCAGGTAATGTCCGAAGAGAACAAGGACTTTTATGTAACACAATCCTTGGCCTCCATAGCAACAGATGCAGAAAAGGCTTTGTTTAGGGAGTTTACCCGTTTTTTTGAACTGAAGAATAAATTCAAGAGCTACGATTACGAATTCTGGAAGTCTCCCCTTAAGCAGGCCATAGGTCATGCAACCAACTACGGCATTACAGACTTTACCAAGAGCCGTGCAAAGTCCATTGAGGCCATAAAGAAAATCTTTACGGGTAACTGCTCCTTAAATTCGGACCGTGATTATCTGTTAAAGAACTTGAATATGACTTTGGATACAATTCTTCCCAAGTCTTCGACCAAGACGGGTAAGGATCGTGTTGATACTCTCCAGGCTGCAATCAAGATGCTGTCTTCGGGTAAATCCCTGAGACTGAAAGAATATGCCAAGATGAAGGAAGTGGTTGTAAAGCTACCCAAGACTTTTACGACCCCGGACATTATCGCCTTTGGCAATTCGCTTGCCGATGAATGGCAGAGCAGGGAAGTCCAGGAATTGTTTGTTGCCTATGTGAATGCACTTTTCGACATTTTGAGCCGCTGGCAGAATGAATTTGCGGAGTACAAGCGTCAAAAGCACCTGGTCGACTTCAACGATATGGAAAAGTTGATGGTGGACTTGCTGAAAATAGACGAAGTGGTAGATGATATTCGTGCAGAGTACGACTACCTCTTTGTGGATGAGTTCCAGGACAGTTCCCCGATGCAGGTGGCGATCTTTACACGCCTTTCCGAGATCGTGAAGAAATGCATTTGGGTGGGCGACAACAAACAAGCTATTTACGGGTTCCGCGGAGCGGATACGGAACTGGTGAAATCCGTTGTCAGCGATATCAAGGACCTCAAGCCCCTGGATACAAGCTATCGTTCTGTTAAGAGCCTGGTTGAATTTTCCAACAAGCTTTTTGAGCAACCCTTTGCTGCAGAGGGCATAAGCGCCAACCAAGTTTGCCTTAAACCCTACCGCCCGGATATCGAAGGCGCGGTCAGCCTTGAATGTTGGGGCACTGGTGGCAACAAACAGGTTCGCTATGGCCAGATTGCTTCCCAGTTGATTCGTGAAGTCGAAGCTGATCCCGAGCATTTGAGCGACATTGCCGTTCTTGCCAGAAACAACGATGACCTGGATGGCATTGCCAACATACTTGCGTCTTATGGCGTTCCTGTCAACTGGGGTATCGGCAATGTTTCCGGAAGCCAGCAGTGGGCCCTGTTGAAGTCCTTGCTTTCTGTGGTGGCAAATCCCAGCGATGCCTTGGCTCGAGCAACGGTCGCCTACTTGTCCGCCTCCGGCTATAATGCAGGTAAGTTGATTGATGAAAAGTTGATTGTGGATGACTACAATCGTAACCGTGCTGCTGGAGAACCCTGGAAGAACTATCTGTCTGACATTCCCTTGCTCAAGGCGTTGGATTCCATAGCCAAGTCTCTGGAACACCAGTCGGTGCGTGCCGTTGTGGAAACCCTCGTTGTGGAGTTGGACCTTTGCAAGGTGACCGCCCATATGGAAGGTGACTCCGGCATCGTTTTCCATACCATTATTGATGCGGGCGTTGCCTATGAAAGCAAGTGCCTGAGTATGTCTATACCAGCAACCATTTATGGGTTTATTGAATGGATTGCCGATTCCAATCTGACAATTGGTGGAGATGTCCACGGGGTT
Organism: Fibrobacter sp.; assembly: GCA_024399015.1. Taxonomy (GTDB): domain Bacteria; phylum Fibrobacterota; class Fibrobacteria; order Fibrobacterales; family Fibrobacteraceae; genus Fibrobacter. The sequence continues at coordinate 501,637 of JAKSIC010000001.1, read as the reverse complement.
AATTTCTATACGATCCACAAATCGAAAGGACTTCAGTGGAAGACTGTTGCCCTGGTCTCCCTGGATGGCTCTTGTAATGATACTATCATTATGAAGAGGAACTATATGGGTGTTCAGCTTCGCAAGGAACCGGGATTCTCCGTGGCCAACATGAGCGACTCCGCCTATATCCGTGTGATGCCTCAGCCCTTTGAAGCATACACCGCCTCCGTTGCGGATTCTGTCAGCAGGAATATCATGGCGGACCCGGAATACGATTCCTATGTCAACGCCCAGGCTAGCGAAGATCTTCGAATCATGTATGTGGCAATCACCCGCGCTGCAGACCGCTTGTGCCTTGAAAAATGCGGTGAAGAAGGAGCCTTTAGTCGCTTGACTTCTGTGGGTGTCCAAAACGCAGATTCTGTAATTAAGGAAATGTCCTTCTTCAGTGCGTCTGCGGAAGATGCGGAGGGCTACCATTTCGCACGTAAGCCGGAATTTCTGCCCAAGCTCGCCAAGAATAGCGGAGCCTCTTACGAGAATCGCGATGTTCTGCCGAGTTCCACTTACGGAACCGTTGTGGGCAATGTGAGCGTTGCCTTGGATGCTGCCGCAGCAGAAGACCGCATTCCTGTGGAATGGGGAAATCTCGCTCCCGAAGACATGAATGTGGTCGGAACTTGCATCCATAATATTTTTGCATCCCTTGATTTGCAAGCAGACAAGGTTTCCTTTGCAAAGAATATGATCTTGTCCCATGGAGTAGAAAAATACCTGCCCCTGGATAGTGCGCCCGATCGAATCGTCGGTTCCTGGAATCGCTTTACGAAGTACCTCACCGAAAACTTTGGTGTTTCTGTGAAGGTTTATCACGAACTGCCCTTCCATCATCTGCATAATGGCCAGATTGTAAAGGGTAGCATGGACTTTGTATGGCAAACTGCAAACGGATCTATCCTGGTAGATTTCAAGAACCTGTTCATCGGTTCCGACAAGACTTGCCTGGATTCAAATGCAGAACATTACCTGGGAAAATATAAAGGCCAGTTCGATTGCTACGAGCAGGTGCTTGCCGCCCATGGCGAATCGGTACTGGACCGTTTGATCTATATGCCCATTACAGGGCGTGTCGTGAAAATCGAGAAGTAGTCTGCGTAAAAGCCGAAACAGGTTTGCAGCCTAGTTAAAGATCATGCATCTTGCGGAGTATGCGGCCAGCATGCCCGTAAGGCCCGCGCGGTCATACACGGCGATTTCCAGGAAGTCCCTGGGGGAGTAATCCCTTACCACGGACTTCGCGATGCAGGGGCATACCTTCTGGGGCAAGCCCTTTTCGATACAGGCCTTGGTCAGGGCTTTTTCCATTTCGGCGTTGAACTGTTCCGGGGCGCATTCGATAAAGAACTCGTAGCCCAGCCATTCGGGGTTGTCCAGGTCCTCGATGAGCCTTACCATTTCGGTGAAGCGGGGGATATCATCCAGCAGGCGGTCGTAGGCGCAGCCGCAGGTTTTCTTGGCCTGTGCGGCACCCACGTATTCGGCGCCCTTCTCGGCGCACATGGGCACGAACGCATCCTTGGGGGAGGTTTTCAGGAAGTTGTCCACATAGGCCTTGGCCTCGGCCGGGGTGTGGTAATAGGTGTATTCTTCGGCGTGTGCGGTCGTGACTGCGACAAGGCTTGTGAACATGGCCGCGGCGACAGACAAAGTACAGATAAACTTCTTGAAATTCAGCATAGGGCAAAATATACATAAAAGCCCCTTCACTTGGGGCTTTTCTGGAGGTAACTTTTTTTTATGCAATGTAATAGTGGGCCAGGGTCCGTACGGGTGCCATATAATAGTCCGCGTAGTCGGCGGGAGAGATCTTCACCAGTTCAACGATTCGCCTGGCCAGGCCAATCCGCAAGTCATCCTCGCTGCAGCCGTAGTCGCTTCGTGTTATGAGGGTGTCGATGAAGTTTGCCACGGCGTTTGCGAAGCGGAATACACTTCGCAGGTAGAAAACCACCTGCCTTGCAAGTTCCGCAGGCGATGTCTGCAGAAACCAGTCCTTGTAGGGCTCGTCAAGTTCGGCGCTCCGTTTCTTGACCGAAACGCTGAACAGGCCCTGCTCCAGGGAAAGCTCCTCGATAAAACCCAGCGCCTCCCATTCTCTTAGGTATTCTTCGCAGGCGGCGGTACCCTTTCGTATATCATATACAAGGTGCTCGTAGACCGAGTCGGTGTTGGGAATGAGTACGGTAATTTCGTAGTGGTCGTCCTGCAGGCTGTTTCCGATTTCGGCGCGGTATTGGACCTTGTTGGGCGTGCCGGCGGTGAAGCTCATGCTTCTGAGGCCGGAAAAAATCTCACGGTCCTCGGCGCTTTCGGCGAAGTCTGCCGCCATGCGGCAGATGGAATACATGTCGGGGGAGAAACTCTGCTCAATGTCGCTTTCAAAGAACCTTTCCATATCTTTGCAGGAGCGGGGCTTCGGGGCCATGAATCCCGACCTTTCGCTGACGGCGTATTTGTCCGGGGCCTGCACATACGCCTTGAGGGCCTGCAGGCGCGATACGCTGTAGTCGTCCGGCCCTCTGTTGAAATGGAAGTGCCTTTCGATTTCCTCCGGGGCAAGGTCCGGAATCTTGGGATTGAATTGCAGGCAGGTGCTAAAGGAAATGGTGTACTTTTTGAAAGGGACCTTGTCCCTAGGGTAATTTAAGGTGACCTTCTTCACCTTGACTGTGCCGGGGAGGTTGCTTACGTCCACCTTGTAGTCGGCAAGCCTTGCGTCGAAAAAGAACTGGGGGCGTTTCTGTAGCAACTCGTCCATGGAGATGCCCTGTGGGTCGTAGGTGGCGCGCGGTACCAGCACGTCGATGGAGTTGTGTTCGCAGACAATGGCTTCGCCGTCCAGGAACTGGTGGAACTGTTCCCGCTCCTTGTCGCTTGCGCTGCTTGCCCAGAAATCGAAGCAGTTGCTGAAGGGGGTGACTTTGCAATTGATAATGGGCCAGCCCATCTGATCCACCTCTTCCAGGGAATCGACCTGGATGGTCGCCTTGATACTGAATACTCTCATAATATACCTCGACTACTATATCATATAGTAGAGGCGAAATTGTCAGAGATATTTAACTGTAGGTTTCATTTATATAAGTGAAGGCCCTGAAAAATGAAGGTCGCGAAAAGTGAAGGCCCTGAAAAATGGAGTCGGCGAAAAAATGAAGGTCGCGAAAAGTGAAGGCCGCGAAAAAAAGTTGAAAATTTTTCTGACAAATCCTTTGCAGAAGCTGATAGGCATTACAGCTCTTCGAAAGGAACCATCAAGACGTCGTAACGCCTTTTGGATAGCCCAATGTTTATCAAGTAGCGACGCGTTATTATATGAAGAAGAATATCCAGGTAAAAGACAACTTTGTCGTTCTCGGCCTCCGCAACTGCGGCTACACCAACAACACCGCCATCGCAGACATCATCGACAACTCCATCGAACCCGATGTGGGTAGCTCTATGGTGAACGTGGTTCTCCAGGCGCCTTCCGGCTGCAAGGCGGAAATCGAGACCATTTCTATTTACGATAACGGTGTGGGCATGACCCCCGATGTCCTTGAAGAAGCCATGTGCCTTGGCTCCCAGACTGGCAAGAGCGGCGTCCGCAGCCTCGGTATGTATGGTGCCGGCCTCAAGACCGCATCTTTCAGCATTGGCCGCATGTTCGAAGTGTTCACCAAGCGTGCCGACTCCGATACCGTTTCCTATGCATCGATTGACCTGACCGACGCCATCGAAACCGGCAGCGAAATCCAGGTGGATTTCCAGGAATTCGATATCGCAAACTTGCCGGACTATGTGGACCTTTCCATGTTCGCCGGCAACACCGTGGATGGCCAGCAGACCGTCAGCGGAACCCTTGTGCGCATTTCCAAGTTGGACAAGCTGGTCAACAAGAACCACGACAATTTCTGTGGCCGCATCAAGGCGGACCTTGGCCTTATCTTTAACAAGTACATCTTCTCCAAGAATGTGACCATCAAGGTGGATGGTGCCGAAGTTGTGCCTGTGGACCCCATGCCCAACAGCATGGGCGAATGCGAACTCCTGAACGATGGCGTAATCGATGTGGACGGTCACACCATCAAGTATAAGTGCTACTGGATTCCCGACGACCTTACCGAAAACCGCAACGGTGCCCGCGCCCGTAACCAGCGTACCCAGGGCCTTTATATCTACCGCCAGCACCGCCTTGTGGGTCAGGGCGTATGGCTTGGCCTCGAGGAACACAAGCATAACCGTTTGAACGGCTTCCGTGCCGAAATCTTTGTGGATGGCACTTGCGACTACCTGTTCGGTTCCAGCTTCACCAAGATGCTCAGCGACCGCGACAAGGAATTGGTGGACCAGGAACTTCGCGACAAGCTGGTGAATGAACTTGGCCCTACCATTAAGCTTGTTGCCCACCGCGGCACCAAGGAAATGGAAATGGGCAAGCCGGACGATCCCGAAACCACCAAGGCCTACGACGACGCCACCGTCAAGCAGAACAGCAACCTGCTGCTCTCTGCAAACCGCCATGGCGAAAACAACAAGTCCAACGAGCCCAGGAAGGAGCACGAACACCGTGGCCCCCAGGCAAACCCGAACCCCACCCGCGAACGCAAGAACAAGTGGCTGGGCGGATTCTGCGAATACAAGGGCGGAAAGAGCGGTGAAATGCACTATGCCGAAACGGTCAACAATGTGTGCACCATCTACATCAATGTGGAACACCCGTTCTACACGGAATTCTTTGCCCACCTGCCCAAGGCTCTGAAGATCAAGCAGGCACAGATTATCTCCTGCAACGAACTTGCCAAGCGCAACATCAACTACTTCGGTTCCGACGTGGTGGCCACTTCCATCGACGAGTTCCTGGAAAAGCAGGCCAACGAAATCGGCAAGTCGCTTGCCTAGAAAACGCGCCCAGAAAATCGCTGGTTTGGAACGCGTCGGGAGATCTTTTTGGGAAAAGTGCCAAAATTATGGGAAGAAGGCTTCGATTTGGCTAGTTTTTCCCGTAATTTTACAGACAAACTATGCCAAAAACCTCATTGAAAAGGGAAAACAGCCCCGGTCAGCCCATTTTCATAGTCATTTTCATTGTCTTGGCCCACTTTTAGGCCAGGCTGCGATGGAAAAATGAGCCCAAACCACCAATTTATTACAAATAGCCTAATAAATTACGGGAAATGGGTATCTAAAAAAATGGTTTTTCCCGTAAAAAAGCCCTATTTTCAAAAATTATCTCCCCAGAAGGCTTTCTGGCATAAAAAACATCCCGACATCATTGCGATGCCGGGACTTTTATTTTCTCCTATTTCCTTATGTGTATAGTGTAGATCATGCTGCATTTTCTACACCCACCGTGGAAGCATTGTCCGTGGTGGGGGCAGCGTTGTCCGCCGCGTTCTCGGTATTGACCGCCGCGTTGTCGGTCGCATTGTTCGCCGGTTTTCCGTTTTCTCCCTGTTCGTTGTTCTTTCGTTCTCGGCGGATTTTCACCTGCTGCTTCTTGGCGACAACGGCCGCGTCCATGCTTTCGAGGAATACCTTGCAGGATTCGCTTCCGGCTGCAGCCTTGAATGTTGCGGCGCCGACCATGACATTGTACGCCTCGACACAGGCGGCACGCAGCTTCTTGCAGTGTTCCAGTTCTCTGGAACCGCTTTCCGAGAACCTGGCCATGTCGGCCTCGACGAACTTGTTGTTTACGCTTTCCAGCCTTTCGAGCCATTCCTTGAATCCGCAGGCCTCCAGCTTTTCGGCTTCGATATCCTTGATGCCCTGGATGATGTTCAGGATGATACCTGTGGATTGCACCTGGTTGTTATTGAGGGGGGAGGGGCTTTCGCTGAAAATCTTGCAGATCAAGGCTCCTGTTTCGGCAGCGCTTGCGTCGGGGATGCGGGCTGCAGCCTTGGCCACGTTGCGGCATGCCACATAGATCTTGTTGCGTTCCTCGTCCAGGTTCTTCGCCAGGCTCGCCGCTGTTTCGGTGATGCTGGCTTTCAGGAAGTCGCCCAGGTTCTGCACCGCTGTTTCGTAGTCGGTAGCGGCCTGCTGGATTTCCGTGTCGGTAACCGCCTTGGCGTATTTTACGCCTTCGGTGTGAAGGCCAAGGAACTCGTCGTTGCGGAGAGAGGGGAAGTTGATAATAGTCATGTTTTTCATATTTGTAACCTCGTTTTGAGAGTTGTTTGATGTTTCGGCCTTCGTGTTCACCGCTTGGGTGCTCCGCGTCGGCCTTGCTCTTAAACTACGAAGTTTGAATGTCACGGATGGTCACAGAACGTCACGATTGTGTAAAAGTTTATGCTAGTTTTGTCACATTTGTGTCACGTTTTGACCATTGTATGACACTGTATTTTTGTTGTCATTCATTTGTTTTAGGGTGGGCCATCATGCGCGTAAGAAAATGCTCGGTAATTTTTCGGCGGTGAATTTTGTGTGCAAAATCATGGGGCATCTTTTGGTGCCTGGGCTATCTTGTGCGCATTATCCTGCGACAATTTTTTACCCATGGATGATTCTGCGCGTAATCTGTACCGCCTATTTTTGCAGTTGGTCCATAATGCACGCAATATATATCGCCCGCCTTATGTCAGCGGGCAATTCTACGCGCATTATATAGCGTCCGTCTTTGGCGCATGGCGTAACATTTGCGCATTTTTCTAGGGAAATTTTTTCCTATGGGGCTTTTTACGTGCAATATACGGCAACCGATTTTCATCTACGGTGTATCTTACGTGCAAAATGTAGCGACAGAATTTTACCTGCGGTGTATCTTACGTGCAAAATGTAGCGACAGAATTTTACCTGCGGTGTATCTTACGTGCAAAATGTAGCGACAGAATTTTACCTACGGTATATTTTACGTGCATTATCCTGCGACAACTTTTTTATGGTGGATGATTCTATGTGTATTAAGTACCATCGGCTTTTTACCTACGGGCAATCCTATGCGCAAAATACGGCAACGAAATTTTGCCAAACGAAATCTTTTGCGCATGATGGTGCGAGTGCCTTTTGAAAGCATCCCTTCTGTCTTAATTATAGCCCCGCCATGATTCTTTCCTGGTAGCGGCCCCTTCCGGTCATGCCTTCGGTTAGGCTTTTGTTGAAATGCGCTTGCTTGGCCTGGTCCATGCATTTATACTTTGCATCGATCAAGTTGATTGCATTCTGCATGAGTTCCGGGTCTAATTTGCAATTGATGGAAGACTGCTGGCCAAATCGCGTGGAGAGAGTCTCTGCTTCAGCAGGCGAAAGGCCTGCAATGGCGTAACAATGTTCAGTATTGCCAAACTGCCCGTTTACCTTGCTGAACATATAATGCCCCTTACGAAGATAGCCTTCAATTTTTATCTTATTAAATATAGTAGGAGCCCGATGTCAGAAGATGACAATTGAAAAAACACAAAGCCCTGTTTTCAAAAATTATCTCCCCAGATGTTTTTTTCTGACAAATTTCATGAAATTCCCGATAAATGAATAGAGTGAGGTAACATCATGAAATTCAACTGCATTCATAAACTTTCGATGTCCTTTATAAAAAGAGATGTGCCTTCTGAAAGTACAAAGGAAAAGCGCGACAATCAAATCAATATCGTTCCTTCTTATCGTCTCAACAGGCTCGAAGGCAAATTTGGCTGGGGCGGATCTCACAATGTAGATTTGCAAATACTATTGAGCCTGAAACTATTGAACAAGTGAAGCTATGACGAAGAAGGACTAGAGGTGGAATCTTGGGGCCTTGGCCCCCTCCATCCCTACCGCAAAAACGTACAATTGAAAATTTTTACAATCGTTTTTCAAAATTTCCGGATTGAACTGCGGCAAAAAAGCGTGTATAGAGACGGAGGCGATTTCGCCTTTCCGCAAAGGTGTGCGCAACACCCGGAAAAAGTTACACGTGAACAAGAAAAACACGAATGCCGACATTAAAGTGGCGAATACAGATCTTGACGTTGTAAACGCAGATTTTGATCTCACAAGCGTAGACATCGAAGCCCCCACCGATGGCAATGCCGTTGCCGGAGGAGTATACGAGAACCCCTTGAGCGATAGCGGCTTCAAGAAGCTGCTGGCCAGCACGAACTCGTTGACAAACTTTCTGAATGGTGTTATGCGCCTCGACAAGGAGCGCGAAATCACGAAGCTCAGCTTCAAGACCAAGCGCATCTCGTACCAGACCTCCGACGCTGAGGGTGCCGAGAAGAAGACCTGGTGTTTTGATATCCGTGCCCAGACAAACGACGGCAGGAATATCGATGTGGAAGTGCAGAATTTGCAGCACAACTTTTTCGAGGACCGTGTGCTGACCTACGGTTCGGCCCTTATGCTCAAGGCCAAGGCCGAACTGGATGCGACCCGTGCCGATGACGACAAGAAGATGGTTGCGACCCGCACTCCGCCCGAGCTCACCAGCAAGGAAAAGGAGGAGCGCCGCCAGCGAGCCTACGAACTGCCCGACACCGTGAGCATCTGGGTCTGCAACTTCGCGGTACCCACCGGTTCGATAGAACCTTGGGACAGTTGGATGCTCTACAGCGAAAATGACTTGAAAAACGGAAAACCGTTGCCAATCAGCAATCGCTTAAAGTATATTTTCCTTCAGCTGCCGAACTTCAAGAAGCAGGCCGATGAACTGGAATCTGTTGAAGACCAGTGGAGCTATGTTCTGAAGCACGCTTTCACAAGCAAGGCGGAAATTAAGATCAAGAACGACGCCGTTGCCGAGGCGCTGGACCGCATCAGGAAAACCGAGAAGGAGTCTGACATGATTACCAAAGAGGAACGCGAATGCACTATCGCCAGCATCCAGTACAACGCCAGGATGGAACGCGAACGCCTCGAGAATACCATCGCCGTGCAGGCTGCTGAATTGGACAAGCAGGCTGCTGAATTGGCTGCTCTCCGGGCGGAAATAGAACGCCTTAAGGCTGCCAAGTAACTTTTGCGGACAATCTCCGCGACACAAGGGACCCACGGGGTCCTTTTTTTTGACACTAAAGTGTCAAAATTCAAAACTATTTTAATAGGTATGAAGTACTGTATTCTTGCGTTATTTGGCTTGGTGACCCTGTCGATGGCGGCAGAGCCGGTTTACTATGAACTGAATGACTTTTTGCAAGGTGCAAAACGCAACCCTAACAAGTGCGTAAATAAGGTTAAAAGCGGAAACACCACGGTGACAATACCGTTCGATTTTAGTGAATAGGATTTGTAAAGTCCGCATCTCACAAAAAGTAAAAACTTCATTGTTTACATTTTGTATAATATATTGTATATTTGTAAACAACAATGGAGTTTGCGAATATGTCCGAAGTTTCCACTTTTGCTTTGCGATTGAAGAGCGCCCGCCTTATGAAGGGGTTCTCCATGGACGACCTTTGTGAAAGAATGGAACCGAAGGTCTCCAAAATGGCAATTTCCAAGTACGAATCTGGGAAAATGGACCCTGACAGCGAAGTTCTGATTTCCTTGGCAGACGCGTTGGATCAAACTCCCGATTATTTTTTCCGCCCGTTCACTTTCAAACTGGAATCCATGCGCTTTAGAAAAAAGCAGAACCTAGGGGCCAAGCAAATTGAAAGCGTGAAAATGAACATTGCGGATTTCGTGGAGCGCTATGTCAATATCGAAGAAATCTGCAATGACGTAAACATCGACGTTGATTTTGCCTCCGTTCCTGTCGCCTCTGCAGAACAGGTCAAGGCCGCCGCAGTCAAGCTTCGTGAACGTTGGTGCCTGGGCAAGGACGGCATTGTCAATGTGATAGAAATGCTTGAAGAACACGGCGTAAAAGTTGTGGAGATTGATGCTCCCGACGGATTCGATGGCGTAAGTACCAAGGTCAACGATGTTATCCCGGTGATTGTCCTTGGAAAAAACTTTTTGTACGAACGAAAGCGTTTTACCGCGTTGCACGAACTTGGCCATTTGCTGCTGAGTTTTGAAGACCATATTTCTGACAAGGAGCAGGAATCCCTTTGTAACCTGTTTGCAAACGAAATGCTGCTTCCTGAAACTGAACTTAGGCGTATCCTTGGCAATTGCAGGAAGAAGGTCTCCGTTAAGGAACTTCGACCGATTCAGATGCGATTCGGTATTTCCTGCGATGCCATTATGTACAAGGCCAAGGAATGTGGAATTGTATCTGCAGCGCTTCATAGGGGCTATTGCATAAGGAAAAACCAAAGTCCAGAATACAAGTCGTTCGTTGAAAGATCCGATTCTCCTGCAGAAACCTCACATCGTTTTGAGTCCCTGGTATATAAGGCTCTTGAAAACGAACTGATTACCATGTCCAAAGCGGCGAGCCTGCTTCGCACTGATGTCATGACTATCCGGAAGGAAATGCTGATAATCTAGAAGCCTTGATGGACGAAAATCCGAGATTGCCAAGGCAGATCTGTGAACAGAAGATTAGTGCGTGGAGATCGGCTTAAATCTTTGAATTTCGCTGAAATGCAGAAATAGAACGAAAGGACCCCTGCGGGTCCTTTTTTGCAAAAGTCGGCGCATTCCATGGGCAATATTGTCTAGAGTTGACTATGTTGCGGAATTTAGGTATATTTGTCTGTACCACCGTTGAGTGTGTTGCCGGGCGTAGACCTGTTTAGTTTCGTCCTAGAGTTAATATATGGACATTTAGCGAAAGGAAAAGGCAATGGCTCTCAACATGAAACCTGTGGTAATCCGTCGGTCTCAGGTAGACGAGTTCCTAAAATATCTTTCTGAAGGCAAAAAGACCCAGGAAGACGTGAACCGTTCTGCAAAGCCTGCGTCCAAATAAATTCATGGATATAGAATCTATCGTGATGCTTCCCTGCGAAGGGGAAGATTTTTTGCGCATCTCACAAAAAGGAAGTTTCAGTTTCCCTCCTCTAGACCCTACACAGGATGATGATCCTGTTTCTCTAGATTCATTTTTTTGCAAGGTCGTCCCATACGAAAAAGAGGATCATTTCTTCAAAACTTACAAGTTTGTAGAAAAGGGAAGGGAAGATGATATCCTTGCCCTGGCTAGCTTGGCGAATTCAAGCATAACCTTTGACACATACGAAAGCACTCCGGACACTTTGCAGAATTCGGGATATAACGAGGCGTTTCCTGCCGTTATGCTCTCTGCTTTTGGTGTGAGGTTCGGCCTTCAAAGGAATGGCATTGGTAAAAGGGCTTTTAAATTACTGTTGCAAAATATTCGAGAGCATTCTTTTGCGGGAGTGAGGCTTTTGACCCTCCATCCGTTGCCAGATGCAATTCCATTTTATATTGACAGGGGCTGTAAGCCTTTTTATGACGAAGAAGGCCTGGAAGTAGAGTCAATGGTATTGGATATCTGGAATTGTGATTCAGGCTTCTGCACCGCATCCTCACCATAGAAGCGGTATGGCGCCTGGGATGTGGCGCAAGTGCCGCGCGAGTCCGCCCCGCTTCGCGGCTTCACGCCCTAACGCAATGCAGAATAAATTCGTTTTCCCGCAAATAAAAATGCCATGTCAGAAATGAATGACAGGTTCCCTGTGCTGAAATGGGGAAAAGTAATTTTTACAAAGATTTCTTGTGCAAAAGGGAAGTTTGCTGCGTGTATATAAGCAGGTAGAAACGTTCTGCCTGCGAGCCGGCCGCGTCGCCGGAATAAAAGAACAATACATGAACAAACGAAAACATGACGGATTCCTGAAATACGTCTACTCGAAACCCGTGAACACGAAGGCACTTTTTGAGATTGCGTCAAAGACAAACCAGAATCTTGCCGATATCCTTGCAGAGGTGGACCTGGACACATTGGAGGAAATCCCCGAGGCCTTCGACGAAGTTGGCGAGCGGGGCGAGGCGGATCTTGCCTTCAAGGTGAAGGCTCTTGACGGTAGTGAAATGCGCTTTGGTCTGCTGCTGGAGCACAAGTCTTCGCCCAGTAACGGGATTATGTCGCAGATAGGCAAGTACGCCATCAACGTGATGGTTGACAAGAGCAATGCTGAATATGGATGGCTTCCGACCAAGGCCATCGTTATCTATAACGGAACCGACCCTTGGGACCCTCTCGCACAGTACAAGAACATCCATGCCATGTACAACGGACGCATTCCGCATTTCGAGTTCGCCTTCGTGAACCTGGCGGAAATTGACGATGAAATTTGCCTTGCCCACGGCAACGCCGAGGCAGTCATCGGTGCCATTACCATGAAGTACGCCTTCGATATGGTAAAGTACGAGTCACTGCTGCCTGAAATGGAGAAAAAGTTGCGGACGTTGCCTAGCAGCGAAAGCGCTTGCCTTGTCGGCAAGATTGAGTTATATTTGAGGGAGTACATTAGCCCAGAGGCATTGGAGGTTCTGAAAATGGCATTCCAGAGTATTGGACAAAGGCTTGGCTTTGTGAGCGCCGGAGACGAATACCGCGCCCTTGAACGCAAGGTTCGCAGGATGGAGTCGGCAAGTAAGGCGAAAGATGCAAAAATTGCCGAAAAGGACCGCGAGATTGCCGAACTCAAGGCGAAGCTCGCTGAAATGCAGAAATAGAACGAAAGGACCCTTGTGGGTCCTTTTTTGCAAATGGCGGCGCATCCTCACCATAGAAGCGGTATGGCGCCTGAGGCGTTCTCCCCGTAGGCGTAGCGCATCACCGTTCCCAGGACATCGAAAGAATCTTCCTTCAGCAAAATCATCCCGCTGTCGATACATTCCATGGGCAGGTCCCCGTCGATATCCAGACTCTCCGGCGCGAGCCTGTTCCAAATCACGTAATCGGTATACCCCTGGGCAATGTCTTCGGGAGAGAGGTTGTCGCCCGTGCCCGGCTGAATCTTGAGGAATTCCCCGCTACATGTCATCCCGGCCCCCGAGCCGGCTGCAACACACTTAGGAACTTGTTCCTTAGTGTGGCTGGTCCCCGTAGGGGGAGGATCTCCTTTTTCAGGTATAAAATAAAGCATTGCATGATCTAACATGCGCTGCAATCTAGAGATCGTTTAGAGGAGTGGCAAGGGAACTGTGTGGGAAAAAAGATCTTTTATTTTCTGACAATCTCAAAAAATAATCCGATATAATAGAGGCCTTGCCATGTTTTGGCAAGGTTTCTTTTTTATTTTGCAAACAACTGTTTGCAAAATGAGGATGGAAACAGAAAAAGGTTGGGTGTGGAGGCTGCTGACCTTATATTGTGTGCGAAATGGTTGAATTGGTGGTTCGACCGTACGAAGGGTTAGTAGAAAAGGATTATATTATGGAAAATTCCATACTGTTGGGTATTTATATGAACGATATTCTACATATGTCCGTAAGGGGACTGTTTGGTCACCTGAACTACGAACTGGATTTTGAACGTAATGATGGCTTCTCCATTATTGCGGCGCCCAACAGTTTTGGCAAGTCGACGATTCTTAACTCTATCAATGCTCTATTTTCGGGCGACTTCTTTTTCTTTAGACTTTTTGAATTTTCAAAGATGAATTTCAAGGTGTATAATTCGTACTTTGATCAAAACTACGAAATTGAAATTTCCCGGAGTGATGGATTGGTCTTTTCCTTTGAAGGAGAAAACCATTCTGTGACGGATGCGGATATTAGTGAAATTGTGGATAATCTTGCTTATGTAGTGAGCCGTTCGCCTGATGAAGAAAAAAAGTTAATCAAGAAAGTGCGGGCTACAAAGGATTTGTTTGAAAAAATAAAAATTCTTAGTGAATATAGTTCGTCGTATAAACTTCGTTCATATTTGTCTAAACGATTCTCTTGGTATAAACGTTTTCGCGAGTTGTTTGTTAGTGTAAAAACGTATGTAGCTTCTAACCGATACATTGATTCTAGAAGTGTTCGCACCAAGGATGAAATGGATATTGTGTATAATGGCTTATTTGATGTGTCTCGAATGGAAAAGTCCATACGATACAAATCCTTGGATATTGCCAATCTTCAGGAAATAATAAGTAGTGAATTCTCGTTTGCTATGTTACAAGCCACAGAAACAAACGACACTATTCTCGATTTTAATGAGGATGACGATATCTTCGCAAAAACGAAATCTTGCCTGGATCAGGCAAAACAATTAGAATCCAGGCTAGAGAAAATTGACTTTTTCAATAAAGATCTCCCTGCGTCTACGGATTCATTAATCAAAGCGTTGTCTTTGGATCAATCTATGGATTCTAAGGCATTAATTAACGTGTACAAGAAGGCAAGGTATTTTTTAGATAGTTATAGTCCGTTTTCAAAGTATCTAGATCGAATGGAACTTTTTGAGTCAACATTAAACAAGATGCTTTTCTTCAAGAAGGTCCGTGTAAAAAAAGACACTATTGAGTTTATTACAGAAAACGATGGAAAGATTCTGAACTACAAGGATCTTTCTTCTGGTGAAACGCAGGTTGCCATCTTGATTGGATTTTTGCTTTTTGATGGTGTTTATGATAATAAGCCTATGCTAGTCATTTCCGATGAACCGGAAATTTCCTTGCATCCGGCTTGGCAAGAAATCTTGGCGGACTTCTTCTACGAATGTCGTGTCAAGTTCAATAAGCGATTCGTATTTGCCAGCCATTCCCCCATTTTCATTGGAAATCGTTGGAGCCAGGTGATTGACCTGTACAAGCAGGGGATGGGTGCCTAGTGGCTGAACTTGATGCAAAATACGTTGCCGGCTACTATAACAACCAGGCAAAGATCGGTGTAGGTCACATGACCTACATGGATACCGTATTTGTTGAAGGATCTTCTGATGCTGATTTTTTCAAGAAGGTTATTGGCTCTAGGTACAGTTGGAGCGGCCTGAATGGCAAGGAAAATGTCATTGAAGTCAGAAATGACTACATCAACAATCGTTTTCCGACCAATGGCATCAACTGCTATTTTTGCATCGATCGTGACTATGACGAAATTTTGGGGGCGACCTTGCAGCAGGATGCCGAAAAGGCCCTGTATTACCAGATGTGCTTGCAGGGACGAACGGGTGGCTACAACGATCTGGAATGTTTCTTGTTTATGTCGCCCATATTCGACTATACCCTGAAAAGCAAGTATGGCGTAAAATCTGAAGACGTTGCTACGATCCGTGAAGAGATCCTTACTTTTGCAGCCTGGATGGGTAGCTACCGTGTTGCCAATAGAATTTGGCAGGCGAAATGCGGCAAGAGTGAGTTTTGCTGCAACTTGGACCCTAATGATACCATTGTGGATGAGAAGGAATATGGAAGGCACGAGGTCAACCCTGCATTCCTTTTCCAGGAAAATCTCGCAAAGATCAAGAAAGGCCGTTTTGTTGTTGACTGGTCGAAGTTTGAAAGAAAGATGGAGTCCTTGATCAAGTCTAACTACAGTTATGAATTTGTCGTGGATGAAGCTCACAAAATACAGGATACGCTCAAGTCTGCAGATAAGGAGACTTTGATTAACTATTGCAGAGGCCACGATATTACGTACCTGACCTGCGCCATGTTGAGGAACTATTCCTCGAATTTCAGGAACCTGAATCGCCACGATGTTGAAGATGCCATGGAAAATTGGCCGTTATCCTCTGAAGGTGTGACTGCCCGAAGCAAGGAGTACATGGAGCAGTTCCAGATGATCAAGGAGCTGATGGTTTAGCTTTACATAAGTAAGATTGCTTCAATGGTGGTGTTATTCCTTTATTATTAGTATCCCGCCATCCAGGCATTCCATGGGCAAGTCCCCGTCGATATCGAGGCTCTCTGGCCGGAACCGGTTCCAGATTACATAATCGGTATAGCCCTCGGCAATGTCCTCTAGTGAATGTTTGATTAGAGAAATTTAGTAAAAAGAACAAATAAATTTATTTTTTTTGTGTTATATTAATGAATAGATCTTTTTGAAGGAGCTACGATGGCTTATAAAATTACTCCGCAGTCCGCTACTGCATTTGTTACTGAACGAATCAAGATGCCTCGCTTTCAAAGAAAGCAGACTTGGGATGAATGCAAGAATTTTAAGTTGTGCATAAGTTTGTTTAAAAACTATCCAATCGGAGTTTGCATTGAATATAAGGATGATAACAAGCCTTCTGTTACAAAGGAAATATTGGATGGCCGCCAACGTCGTAACGCTCTTTTACAGATGTATCAGGATCCCGATCACATCTATTCATGGGCTGTAAAATTTCTTGGCTTAAAGAATTCTGATAAAGATGAAGACATTGAATCAAAATTTGAAGCCAAGATGCGCGAGTATTTTGAAAGTGATGTTGAAGACGATGACGAAGATGAGAATGGCGGTGATGTTATCTTGGAATCCACGGAGGAAGAAGCTTCTGTAGAGTCTTTGGACGCTGATGAACAAAAAGATGTTGAACCATTTGCTCATATTCAAGGATTAGATTTTCTTCTTTTTGTTATTAAGTCTTTTCATGATGTAAGAAACGGAAATACAAACTATACTCGTACGTTTGATTTGCGTAAATTTTGTGAAGATCTGCCATATATAGACCGTAAAAGGACAAACAAGAAAGGCGACAGTTTGTTGTCAGGATATGCTCTCAAGTTGTTTATTGCAGACTATTGTAAGGATTGCGACTTCCAGCAAGTTGATTACAGTGATTCGGTCTCGTTCTTGAATTATTTCGCTGCAAGAATGAAATTGGCTGAAAAAGAGAAATCGGCTCTAGAAAAGCATTTAAAGTCTGCTTGGACGAAAATGCTGATGATGATAAATATTCTCAAACGAATAGACTTACTTTTTGATTCTACTGAAATTGGAATCATTCTCGTTTGGGATATTGACTCTTCCGATACACAGAAGATCTTCAACATTATTAATTCGGAAGGAGTTAAGCTCACCGCGGTTGAAATCTTGTCTGCTAAAAAGACCTGGAATATTAAGGTTAAGAATCCCAGTGACGAATTGCAGAAGTCTGTCAAAGAATTGTATAAGGCGATGGGCATTGATGTATCCGATGTAGCCCGTTGGGACGTTCCTGCAACGTTACTTCCCCGTTTGGGAACGAATGTTGTTTTTAAAGACTTGTCTTGGAAGGTTGATGAAAAGAAAGCTGAGTTTGAAAAAAGACTCACATTGGGCTTTAAGACTTTGTCTGGAATTTACTCCGGTGGAATTAAAAGGGAAAATGTTGAGTCTTTAGCAACGTCAAAAAACATCAATTGGGATAATGGTGGCGAAATTGAAGTTGAACATTTGAATAAAGTACTTGAATTGATTCAAGGTCATTCGTATTTTAAGCATTTGATGCATTGGAAAACTTCTATTATGGAACTTACGAGTGATGCGGTTGCCTTGAATTTTATTTTGATAATGTATCGTGAATGGGAGAAAGTTGGACGTCCTTATTCAAAATCATTAAAGGATGTAAAACCATTCCGAAAGAACGCATTTGCGTTATGGGATAAGCTTATATATGAGTACGTACAGAGAATGTGGCGAGGATCAAGTGATTCTGCAATTGCACAAAACATTTCTGATTTTGAAAAGAATCATGATGAAATCTTTAAGCCGATTTCATCTGACTTGTGGAAAAACTTGCTGGATAAGATATATAGTGATTTGGAAGTTGGTTCCTCAAAGATTTGGATTGACGGTATGAAACCTATCCTTTATCATATGTATTGTATGAAAATGATCATGCCTACTATAAGTGAATATGGGTTTGAGGTGGATCATGTGATTCCTCAATATAAGTTTAAAAATGCCCTTGATCTTGCTAGAGGCAAAAAGAATGCTGAAGTGTTACAGGATAGCTTATATAATTTAGGATTGTTACCGAAGGGTGAGAATATCTCAAAATCTAATAAGCCTCTAAACGAAATTAGGGATAAATGGCTACGAAACATGGTTGTCCAGTATGAATTTATTCCTGAGGAAGACTTCGAAAAATACTCTTCGATTGATCACTATGACGAAATGTTCAAGATCCGTAAACAGATATTTGATGAAGCCTTTGGTCCTGTAAGAAGTAGCCTTCTTAATGATTGATGGTTTAACTATAGTATAAAATGGTGTAAAATGTCATTACAAGCGATGTTGAAAAATCGGTCGTTTGACCGAAAGAATTCTGTCGCT
Organism: Fibrobacter sp.; assembly: GCA_024399015.1. Classification (GTDB taxonomy): domain Bacteria; phylum Fibrobacterota; class Fibrobacteria; order Fibrobacterales; family Fibrobacteraceae; genus Fibrobacter. The sequence continues at coordinate 483,598 of JAKSIC010000001.1, read as the reverse complement.
TAAGTGTAGCTTTCTTCCGTTTGATAACAAAAAATGCTGTGGAAAACTACACTCCGATAAATAGCGACTATATTCATGTAATTCCTAATAAGGCATTATAGCTGGCTGCGATTGATCGGGTTAACACGGCTTTTGGAAAAATCCCTAATAACAAGAATCGCTGTCGAATAGAGGTTCTTGAAAAAAGGGAATGAATGCTTCATTGGACTTGAGTTTCAAAGACTCTCCGCTGATCCGCGTGTGGGCTTTCCTGCTGATTCTAGGTCTAAGATTCTGAAGAATTTCTGCACAAATTCGTTGCTTGCAGATAAGTTTCTTAGAAGCTGGAATTCAGAAACGTTAATAACGGCGGATAGTAAGCCCTCTAAACCGTTTTTGCTGATTGCTCGTTTTAGTTTGAAGTGTATGAGTGCCCTGCGGTACGAGAATCAAATCATTGCTGCAATTGAAGGTTTCCTAAATGGCCCTTTGGGGGCGGCTGCACTGAAAGCTTTGAAGTAGATCACGTATAATTGGTGTGTTTAAAAAAAACGACCTTTCTGGTTCAAATGACGCTTTACGTTTTTTCCAGAGTTTCTACAACTGCAATATCCGCAGGTAGCCAGTCTACTGAGCGGATATTTTCTTTTTCTAACCATTTGGCTGCTTCGTGTTCCAGCAACTTTAATTCGCCGCCGATTACGGTGCAGTAGAAGCAATGCATGGTTAGGTGGAAGTTGGGGTAGTCGTATTCCACAGTGCAGATGAAATCTTCTACAGAAACGTCTACGGTCAGTTCTTCCTTCAGTTCGCGGGCGAGAGCTTGCTGCGGAGTTTCACCGGGTTCCATTTTGCCGCCGGGGAATTCCCAACCGCCCTTGAAATCACCGTAACCGCGCTGGGTTGCGAAAATCTTATTACCGTCTTTAATAACGCCTGCAACAACTTCAATTGTCTTCATTTTTTTTACCTTTTTCCGCTTCGAAATATTGGAGTAAGTCCTGTTTTACAGGGTGTTTCATTTTGAAGGTTACCTTTGCTATGTCGTAAATTCTTTCGCCATGTTTTTGTGTTGTGTGTTTTTTTGTTGCATGTTGTTTGTTTACTATATCAAATTGGCCCATGTAATAAAAGTCAGTTCCTTCTCCATCGTCTTTTTTTACAAAGAGATGCTTGTGCAATGCTGTTTCTACACTGCGCATGTACTCACTATTTTCATCTTGTCCAATTTTTGTATCCCACATGAATGTTTGGGAGTCGATGAATTCATCGCCGTAATCAGGCTTTCCGTTCGCCAATTTTTTCTTTTCTGATAGTTTTTCTTTGTTGTATGTGACGAATATACAAACATGATTATTGTATCTCCATTTTCCATACATTATGGATGCCATATCTCTATCTGAGTCAAGAATAAGACTTACATCCTGACGAGAATATTTTTCGTATAGAACGAAGGATTTATTCTTTTGATAGATGGACTCAAACCTGTTGATGCTAAGATTTATTACATCTTGAAGTAGAGATGGAAAAATATCATTGTTTAGTGCGCTTTGAAAGGATTCGCTAGCAACGATTTTGCCCCCGTTAATGTTAATTAAATCGATATCATTGAAACGGTTATTTTCGTCATCTCTTCTTAGAAAACTTCCATGTAAAATCTCTAAAGTATTTTTTGTTAAGTGATTTCCGTTTATGGCAAATCCATTATTCATTACGTCATTTAATACGTTAGATGCGTCTATGATAAGTCCCTTGGCGAGTACTTTAGACAGATAAGAAAGAATGTTTTTATCTTGTTTTGTTAAAATTTTCTGGCCAAACGGATTTTCCTCCATTTTCTGAAGAAAGTCATAATAATTGTCATGTTTCGATAAAATTAACAGTGGATCAACTTCACCATTTTCTTGGAAATCAAATAGTGTTGGAATTCTTCCGAGGCGTGTTTTTAGGGTCGTGTAGCTTGCTTTGATGATTTTTGAAATGTTTGAAATTTCATCGATGGACTTAAAAATTTTTTCCTTAGCAACTTCATCGAAGTGGATAGATGATGCTCCTTCAATAAACTTATGTCCCTCACGTACGAAACGTCTTATGTTGTCCTTGTTGTATGTTCTGTCACCAGAAAGAGCCACCGGAATCATGTAGTTGTTATCATAGTTTCCTATGAAATCTAGGACCATCACATATTCCTTGTCGTCAGCTTTGCGAAGACCTCGGCCCAACTGCTGGATGAAAACGATAGGAGATTGGGTTCGTCTAAGCATTATGACTTGGTTCACCTGAGGAATATCGACACCTTCGTTGAACATATCTACTGTAAAGATGTAGTCCAAACCGTTATCAAAATCGTCAGACTCAAGCTTTTCAATGGCTTCTTCTTTTGCTTTTTCTTTATCATTTGCTTTCATTTTACTATGGATGGCCACTGTATGGTAGTTTCTTCCATAGAACTCTTTTTGATTGAATAGATCGGAAAGCTTATCTGCTTCTTCTGCACTACTGCAGAATATCAACCCCTTTAAACGTTTGCCGCTGTGACCGAAGAATTTTGCTTTTTTTATAATATTGTTTACCCTTGCGTCGCAAGTTAAACGATTAAAATCCTGTTTTTCTTTCTGTTCCCCGTCTACATAGATGTCTGTAATTCCATAGTAATGGAAGGGGCAAAGTAGGTTAAGCTTCATTGCCTCTTGCAGACGAATTTCATGAGCAATATTGTAATCGAACGTTCTGTAAACGTCGAACCCATCTGTTCTATCAGGCGTTGCTGTCATGCCTAGCCAGAAATTTGGGGTGAAGTAGTCGAGAATTGTTTGGTAGCTATTAGCTCCTGAATGATGCGCTTCGTCAATTACTATGACATCAAAGTCTTTTTTTTCAAATTCTAGATAGTGTTTTGTCATTGTTTGTCTGGTTGCAAAAACAAAATCACGATTAGAATCATTAGTACTTCCGACATAGAGTCCGAATGTTTTTGTTGTTCCAAAAACATTTTTGAAAGTTTCCATGGCTTGTTTTAAAATAATTTCCCTATGCACGAGGAATAATGCTCTTTGGGGATTCATGTCGCGAAGTGCAAAGGCTGCAGCATATGTTTTTCCTGTACCGGTGGCAGATATTAGAAGTGCTCGTTTGGCATTATGACTTCGCATTTCATTAAGTTTTTTGATAAAAGCAGCTTGCATGGAGTTTGGCTGTAGTTTTATCTGATCAATAGAGATAATCTTAGAGTTACGTAGAATTCTATTTTTTTCGGACTCAAGACGTTTATTTTCGTGATAATAAATGGTGTAGTCATTTAAAGTCTTTTCTGTTATCTCTACAGAATTATCGCAATTCCATAATTCATTAAAGTCGTCGATGATATGTTTGTAGATTTGTCCGTTTTCTAAGGAGCAAAAACTTGTATTCCATTCTTTATTTGTTGAAATCGCATTTTGAGTTAGATTTGAACTGCCAATGGAAATGCTGACGACGTTGTCGTCTTTATAGAATAAATACCCTTTTGTGTGGAAACCTTTTGTGTCACCGTTACAACGAAACATTTTAAGTCTTATTTTTTTAAAACTCAAAAGTATTTTTAATGCTTCTGGTTCCGTAAAGGATAGATAGTCCGTTGTGATGATTTGTCCTTCAACTCCACGAGCCTCCAATTCCAGGAGTGTTTGCATAAATGGGGCTAGACCGCTTCGTGTGATAAATGCTACACTGATGATGAATCTATTGCATTCAGAAAATGAACGGTCCAAAAACACCTGCATGGTGTTGCCGGCTTTATTGGATATAAAATGAGGCCTATATTTAGTGTCTGACTCTAAGGTTCCGTCCCAATATGCTGTTTTGCTTGCTTTTTCGAATTCGGAATAATTTGGAAGAGCCATATTTACCTCAGAAATGCTTTAAAATTAAAGACAGGAGTGAAATTGTTTACCGGTAATGCGTTTTAAAGAGATGAAGGCGTATTGCAAAAGGTAGTATTTTGTATGATCGAGAACATAGCTAGAATTAAAGAGACGTGAAGAATAGTATTATCAATACCCCCACACTTCATATCCCTGCCTTCTGGCGGAGTCATAAAGGGGCTGCATATTCTTGCTCAGAATGTTCATGAAGTCTTCCTTGGAATTGCCTGGACGGAATAATTCCTGCCCCGCCCAGATGGAGTGCAGATTATCTCGGAAACATTTCTCAAAGAGATTCCATGCGGCGGATTCTTCATGAATGGTTTGGTATAGAATGAACTGATTCTGTGCGAAGTCTTTGAAAAATTCCCATTTAGGAAGGCGATTGTTCTTTGATGAATTCAGGGATGGATCCATGGGAGTGAGATTCCACAGTTCATCATTCATCACAAAGGACCAAGGAACAAAATGGTCCATATCATAATTGTTTAGCTGAATTTCCTGATGGGAGTAAATATCAAGAATAGGTCTTGATTTTAAAATGTGATTCCAAAGTGTCCTGACTTTATCGAGCTTTCGTGCTTTTTCATTAAGTGGAGTCAATTTATTGACAATGCTGGGAACTTCAGGATTATTGGTTTGCAACCACTTGCTCTTTTCGTACTGGATCCAGCCAAGGATAGAAACGGAATTCTCTTGAATGAATCGAATCCAAATAGGGCTGAAGAAAATCTTTTTGCTAAGACTACTCCCTGAATCAAAAATGTATGGTAACAAGTTTGATTCGTTAACTTCATCCATCAGCTTGATGATGCTTGTCGTACTGTTCCAGTTTACTTCTTTACCATGTGTTTTGAAAAATCCAGCCAGAGCGCGATAAGGAACCATTTTTGTCAGCTGTTCCTTAAATTTCTTTAAAGCTTCATCGTGAGTTTTAATTGCGTTTCTAATTTCTTCTTTTGATGCGTTAGATGGCAACTGACTGAGTTGGCTTAATAAAAGAACTGCTTTTTCAAGGCTGTCGTCAATGCGACCCAATCTCATGCCACTTAGATGTATGTGGTATTCCAGAACGGTGTACCAGGCGTTAGCAATCATTTCGTTAATGACAGCGTCGAATGAGGTTTGTTCCACATTTTCGTCAATCAGCATGACGATTGCTTCTAGCCAATAGAACTTATAGCAAAAGGTTGGGTCTTTCAGCATTAGAGAGAAGTTCTCTATGTCCAGCTGATTATAGTAAGCGCGATCGGCTTCAAATTGTCTTATTTGGAAAGGATTACATTCAACCATTTCTCATTTTCCTTTCCGGGTCTAACATCTGACGAAACCCAGGATTCTTTCTGTTTCAGTTCGGGGATGCAAACCAAGAGTTCTTCAAATTGATTTTCATTAAGGTCTGTAAAGAACCTTCCATTTCTTTCTCCGGTGAATGATCCGTATTTGAAGGATGCGTAGATTGTTCCATCTGTTTTCAGTGCGCGTGACATTTTCTTTAGAACAGAACTTATTTTATCCCAGGGCAAATGAAGTAGGGATGCGCATGCCCAAATTCCGTCATATTCTTCAATGGAATTCAAATCTTGAAAGAACATGTGCTTTACGTGAATGCCGGTATAAGCGCTGGCTATTTTGCAGAGTTCTTCAGAACCGTCAATTGCGTCAACAAAGAATCCTTTTTCCAAGAAGGATTTTGTGTCGCGACCTGCGCCGCAACCAAAATCAAGGATCTTGGCTTTGGGAGGTAAATACTTCAGGAAACGCTGCTGAGTTTCCGAAAAATCTACGGAAACTGTGCTTTTAGAAAAGCTGTTCGCGTTTTGATTGTAGTATTCGATTGTTGAGAGCATGAATAAAGTATAATAAAGAATCACGTTTTCATTGTGCGGTTTTGGCATGATTGCCTTCAATGAATGTTTTGATCTCACTTACAGGTTATAATACTTGGTATTAAAAAGAGTTACTCGAATCGCGGTCATGCCGTTGCTTCCCTTTTTGTTATTCTTTTTTGGACTAGTTGTTTTTTGTATGCCTCTTATCGTTTGTTCGAAAAGAGACGTATATTGTGTAAAAATTGAAAGGAGAAAACATGAAAAAATTGGCATTGTTCCTGCTTTTAGCCTGCTCTCTTGTATTTATCGGCTGCAAAAAGAGCTCTTCCTGCTGGTATGAATTTGACGGCGGTTACGTTAACGTAGATCAAGTTAAAATTGTGAAAGCAGAGGGGCATCTGTATTTGTGGACCGATGATGATGTAAAAAAGGAATGGGGCTATACAGACATCAGACGTGATACGATCTTTGATGGCCCGATTACCGAGGAAAGCATACGGAAGGCCAAAATGAAATTGAAGGAGTCTTCGAAACAGTACAGCCATGCTAACGCCTCTGCCGGATTGTTCTTTGACAGCTTCGAGGTTCGCTTACCAGATACGGATGGCATTCCTGGCGGATGGTCGAATAACAAGGATCTTTTGACCCTGCTGGATATGTGGCTAGAATCCAAAAAACAGTTAGATTCCATGTTCTAGGCTTATTATATGTCACTTATAATAGCACCAGAATATTTGGACAAGAAAATCGGAAAAATCAAAAAGATATAGATTTGGTGAAAAAGGTGTATGATCATGAAGAAAAGAATTTTAGTTTGCATGTCTTTTGCTTCTACGGCTTTTGTTGCTTGTGGAGGTTCTTCGACGGAGGCTGTTCCCAAGGAAGAATTGGGCGTTTGTTCAGCAGTGAACGAGGGCGCGGTGGTATGGCTTGAAACAGAGAATAAGGGCTACATCTGCTCCATGGGCGAATGGAAGGTGGAAAATCAGGCTGGTATTGTAAATTCTGCTGGCGTTGTCAAGAAAGGCTCTGTAAAGGACTCTCGCGACGGAAAGACTTATTCTACTGTAACCTTCGATGGTGTTACCTGGTTTGCGCAGAATCTGAACTACGCTATTGCCAATACGGATTCTGTTGACAGTAAGTGCTATGGCGCTGACGAGGCAAATTGCAAGAAGTATGGCCGTCTGTACTCCCGCGCGGCAGCGAACCTTCCCAATATTTGCCCCGAGAACTTTACTGTGATAGATGCAGGTATGTGGAATTATCTGACTTCGAACTATATGGGCCAGGTCCTGAAATCAACCACAGGTTGGACCTATTGGAACGATGCCATCAATCCCACCAACTCCAAGGGTCTTTCTTTGGACCCGACGGGATATTGCACCAGCTATGACAACTGCAGCGCCATCGAGTATGAAGGCCGTTTCTGGGCTGGTGATGCAAACTATGTGGCGGCATACTACGACCAGAATAGCCTGGCTGTTTTGGATGGTGCCACAGCTAAGGACCATTACGCAATTCGTTGCGCTTCCTTCAATGCGGGTACCTGTAACGGTGCAATAGGTGCTGGCAGTGTTGCCTCGGTCCTTGGGAATACCTATGTGTGCGATGGTGGCAAATGGACCAATGCCAACCATTATGGGGAGGGCAAGGTCTATATCTTCCAGAACATCGGTAATCCTGCCATTAAGTATGGTTCGTTGACCGACCCTCGCGACGGCAACGTCTATAGAACCGTGGTCATCGGTGGCAAAACATGGATGGCCGAGAATTTGCGATACGCTGGAGTTGATGGGCGCCGCGAATGCATGTCCGACATCGATGTTAACTGCCTCATTGGCGGAGCTCTCTATTATGGAGGTGAAAAGCCGTGCCCTGCCGGTTGGCATGTTCCGTCGAAAGAAGAATTTGAAGCCCTTCTTGCTGCTGCAGGCCCCGCAGGTGCAACAGCACTGAGGTCCACGCAGGGCTGGGATGAAAACGGAACGGATGCTCTAGGGTTCACCGCTCTCCCGGCAGGCAGTATTAGCGATGGCTATGGTTTTCTTGGTGGTGCAGTCTTCATGACCAGCTCCGAAGTTTTGGAATGGGATGATGACAATGTCGAAATCATTGGTCAGGACTACCTGTTCGCCACCATTTATAGCGAAATTGACTTCTATAAAGCCAATTTGGTGGCAGGTTCTGTTCGCTGTGTAATGGACTAAGGAAACACAGGCGAAGCTTTTTGTTCAAGGACACAACTTGTCAATACTGAACAAAAATCTGAAACTTCCCGGCAATCGTACCCACCACGCGATCTTAGCAATAAGAGCGGACCACGGTGGGTCTTTTTTACTTACACCATTTCGCTTCCTTGACTCGCTTAACGGCATTCATGCCGTTTTTGTCGTAGCAGTAGTAGCCGCCTTCGCTAAGCTTTTCCCAGAGCAGGGTTCCGTCGCTTTGGCGCCAGCCCTGTTCTGTTTTCATTTCGTTCACCAGACCGACCAGGGTTTCTACGAAGCCGCTTGCGTCGTCGCTTTCGTCATCTTTCGGCATTGCCTTTTTCTTGTGTGCATTTCCCTGTTTTCCCATTTGTGCAGCGTCCCTTTCGCAGACTTTCTTGTCGTCGTACTCGGTGAAGCTTGCCTTTTCGCGGGTCCCGATGGGTACGATGAAGTAGGATACACGTCCGGGGATTCCGTACAGGTCCTTGCCTTTTTTGTATTCCCCATAATCTACCTAATTTCGCATGCCATATTCTGACATTTTGAAGGGCTTGTCAACAGTTGTTTGCAAAATGAGTGGTCCCTGATTGCGGACCTTGACAGAAAGCTTTCGTACACATATATTTGTAACGAAAAGAATTAAACCTCCCGTCAGAGTTGCTGGCAGCGGACTGGGAATCTGCTGTTGACCTGTAAAGCGGGCGTCGCACAACGGGGAGGTCAGAAACTCTTAAGGAATCAGCTGGAGTGAGGGGATACAACCGCCAGCATGCCCCTAGGAACAACTCCCAAAATCTCTCGAAACGTTAATTCGCTCCTTTTTTTAGGGGCTATCTTCGTGTATTGATTGGGGTATTCGTGAGCAGGCGAAAACTTAAGGTTTATTTGGATAATTGTTGTTATAATAGGCCGTATGACGATCAGTCCAACTTGACGGTGTCTTTGGAAACACAGGCGAAACTTTTTGTTCAAGGACAAATTCGAGACGGGTGCTTGGATATGGTTTCATCGTATATTCTTGACTATGAAAACAGCTGTAATCCGTTCGCAAACAGAAGAACCTCAATATCCAGCTTTCTCACATTGGCGGAAACATTTGTTGGGGCGGATCATGCCAAGCAAATTCAGGAATATGCGGAACAAATAATGGAGACTGGCGTAAAAGAGAAGGATAGTCTTCACGTTGCGTGTGCGATTTTTGCAAAAAGTGATTATTTTATAACCACTGATTATCGGTTGCTAAAGTACAAGTCGGATGACATTAGGATTATTGATCCTATACGATTTGTCCTGGAATATGAGTTGAGGGATTCACTATGACTTCTGCGGAACTTTTGGACAAGGGCATGCGCTGCTTGCGCGAACACTTGGGAGTTGTCGATGCTGAACAATTCATTGCGACTGTGTTGCGTGAACGTTTTGACTACACGAAATGGCAACGCGAACATTTTGACGGAATGTCCCTAAACGAGCTGAACTCCGCCGCAGTAGACTACGCCAAGAAAACCGGAAAAATCTGAAACTTCCCGGCAATCGTACCCACCACGCAATCTTAGCGATAAGAGCGGACCACGGCGGGGATTTTTCTCTCAACACTGTCGAGAGTTTTTTGACACTTTACTGTCAAAATCTTTAATTATATTTATCCCATAATTCATCACTCCTTGCGACAGTCGACATAGACTTGCAAAAGTCCGTACGTGCATTCGCGGCAAGGTTCATTAACCATCTGGTTGATGTTGTTGGATAGCTGGCAGGAACACGACCTGCTCGAGCGCGTGAGATCGCCGCAAGGCGAAATTGCGCCAGGTAACGCCGAGGAAGACCCTCGCCAACAATGTTGCTGGAACATCTTTATAATCAAAAAGAATGCTATCGACCATTTTCCCGGCGAGGGGAAAATGGTGGTTTAAACGTACGGAGAATATTATGACAAAAAAGATTGTTTTGCAGGTAGAATCTGAATATGGTGAAATTCTGCAACAGGTGTCAGCTACCCATTTTTAGGACTGGTTTAAAGTATACAAAATCACCCAGTTCTTGCCAACCGATATTCCATTGGGGCAAGATTGTTTAGTGAATTGTGCGGTCTTTCGTTGTTGTAGTAGTCCATCCATTTCTCAGTGAGTTCCCTGACCTCGTCTAAAGTCCTGAAAATGTATGCATCAAGAATTGCCCTTCGGTATGATCCGTTAAACCGTTCTATGTAGCTATTCTGCGTCGGACATCCGGGTTGAGTATACAGGATGTTGATGTCGTTTCCCTTGCACCAGCTTTGGAATTCATGCGAGATAAATTCCGGCCCGTTGTCGCAGCGAATGTTGTTCGGTTTTCCGTTCTCCCAAATGATTTCTTCCATAAAGCGAATCAGACGGGATGCTGGAATGGAATGGGCGACCTTTTGTGCCACGGCGACACGGTCGCTGTCATCGATGACATTGAACACACGAAACTTACGGTTGCTTTGCAAGACGTCCGTCACGAAATCCATGGACCACGTTACGTTTTCGTGGGTTGGCGTCACTAGCGGATTCTTGACCCTGGCAGGCAGGCGCTTGCGCAGAGGCTTGCGCTTGTTGAAATGAATCGCTTCGTAGACGCGATAGACCTTCTTATGATTCCACGGGTAGCCATCCTTGCGGATCAAGCGAAAAATCTTCCAGAAGCCTTCGTTGGTAATCTCAGCCTTTTGACGAATTACAGCCTCAACTTCCGAATCGTCTTTCTTTGATTCGTAGTAGAAGAACGACTTGTGGATACCCATCAATTTGCACGCCCGAGTAATGCTGATGTCGTATTCATCTGACATCTCGCCGGCAATTTCCTTGCGGGCCTCGGGCGTCAGAGTTTTTTTTCGATGACCTCGCGGAGAATTTCGTTGTCCAGTGCCAGATTTGCGTACATTTTCTTGAGTTTGGCGTTTTCTTCTTCTAGTTCCTTGAGTCTCTTTAACTGGCTGATTTCAAGGCCTCCGTACTTTCTTTTCCACTGATAAAGAGTGGCCCTGGAAATGCTTAGCCTTCTGCAGATTTCATCGGCAGAGACGCCTGCTTCAAGTTCGTTAACGCTTTTGATGATTTCCGATTCGGAGTGAGTCAGTTTTTTCATGGCTGTTCCTTCGCTACCAAAGGTAGCATTTTGACGCAGGCTGAATCGCCTTTTGTCTAGTTATGAACAGTCCTAATTACGGGGAAGCTTACACAGGCTGTTGCAGTAATTAAACGGGCTCGTGTAAACGTTGCTCGTCAACTAAATATTGGCGAAAATGCCGCTTATTGGGAAATCGGGAAAGTGCTGCATGAACGCAAACTCGATAGTAAACATGGAAATTCTGTTGTTCGTCGCCTTTCTGTAGATTTAAAGGGACATTTCCCGGATATGGGGGTGGCCCCGAGAAACCTTTGGAATATGAAAAAATTTTACGAACGTTTTTCTAAAAGCAATTCAAAAGTGCAACAGGCTGTTGCACTTTTGCCATGGGGACATATTTTGCAATTGATGCGGATTACAGATGACGACAACCAAATCCTTTTTTACTCCTCGGAGTGCGTTGCCAAGGGATGGACGCGTGATTTGCTGACGAATGCCGTGAAAATGCAGATGTATGAACATGCCGCTCTTAATCGCCCACAAAACAACTTCAAGGCCACATTGCCCGAAGGTCAGGCGGCGTTTGCGAACGAAGCGTTCCGTAGCACTTATAACCTGGGCTTCCTTGGAATTACAGAGCCGGTAATGGAGTTGGAACTGGAACGAAAACTTGTTGAAAAGGTTAGGCAGTTCCTTTTGGAACTTGGAAAGGGTTTTGCCTTTATTGGAAACCAGCATGAACTGGAATTCAATGGGAAGGCAAGCAGGGTAGATATGCTTTTCTTCCATAGGCAACTGAAATGTTTGGTGGCAATTGATTTGAAAGTGGGTGAATTTAAGCCGGAATATGTAGGCAAGATGAACTATTATCTTTCATTGCTTGACCGTTTGGAACGTGGGGAAGGTGAAAATCGTTCAGTCGGTATTATTCTCTGTGCAACAAAAGATAATGTTGAAGTTGAACTTTCGCTCGATGGTGTTGGTAAGCCTATTGGGGTTGCCGATTACCTGTTGTTGTTGCCCAAGGAAGAACTGCAGAAGGTTCTGGCTGACGAAATCAAGTCTTTTAAAGAAGTTAAACATTTAACGCATTAAGACCTTAGTTTTTTTGATGGAGAGTAGATTCCCGGCAATCGTACTCACCACGCGATCTTAGCGATAAGAGCGGACCACGGTGGGTCTTGATATTTTACGTATAAATTACAAAATGACCCTTGCCAGCGTTTTATAAATAGCTAACATTCTGCCTGACGTACGAAAAGTATCTCTATGACATCTGTGAAAAACAGGTGTTTTTTTTTATCCAAAGGAGATACTATGCCCAGAGAGAACTCGGCTTTGAAAAAGTCTGACGACAAGTTGTTCGTCAATGATTTAGGAACCATCGTTTCCACTGCTCGCGACATGAGTTTCCGTGCGGCGAACCTTATGCAGGTGGCGTGCAACTGGCTTATCGGCTGGCGCATTGTGGAGCAGGAGCAGCAGGGAAAGGCCCGCGCGGGTTACGGAAAGCGTGTTATCCAGTTGGCGTCGGAGTCGCTGACCGAGAAATTCGGGAAGGGGTTTTCTGTTCCCTCGTTGAAAGGTTTCCGAAAATTCTATTTGATTTTTAAGAATGCTCGAATGTCCCATGCTCTGCCAGTTTCGTTCGTTAATTCGCTGTCTGAAAAAGGGCAGGCATTGCCTGCCCTTTTGAAAAACGATGAAATTGGGCAGGCTTTGCCTATCCAATTGTCCTGGAGTCATTACGAATGCCTGATCCGTGTCGCCGATGAAAAGGCCCGCCTGTGGTATATGCAGGAGGCTGCCGCCGAGCAGTGGGATTATCGCACGTTGAAACGTAATATTGCCTCGCAGTATTATTATCGCCTGGTGCAGACTCCAGAGGGCAAAAGATCTGCAGTCGTCAAGGAGATGGAAACCCTGACCGCCGATTACCAGAGCGAAAAATCCCAGTTCATCAAGAATCCCATGATCGTGGAATTTCTTGGTTTGAATCAAGATGCTGCATTTACAGAGACAACACTTGAGAATGCCATCTTGAACCATCTGCAAAAATTCCTCATGGAAATGGGCAAGGGCTACGCGCTGGTAAGTCGCCAGCAGCATATTCATACAGAAGAAGACGACTATTATATAGATCTGGTGTTTTATAACTACATGCTCAAATGCTTTGTGCTTGTAGATCTCAAGACCCGCAAAATTTGTTACGAAGATGTTGGGCAGATGGATATGTACTTGAAACTTTATGACACCCACAAGCGTTCCGAAGGTGACAACCCTACCATTGGCGTTATTCTTTGTTCCGAAACGAACGGGGATGTGGCGAAATTCTCCACATTGGCGACGAATAAAAGAATGTATGCAGCCAAGTATTTGACTTACATGCCGTCTAAAGAAGTCCTTGCCCGCGAAATAGAAATGCAAAAAGAAATCTTTGAAAAATCGGCAAGATCCTAAATTTTTCTCTCTCCAGTGGTGAGAGTTTATCTTTCCCAGTGACCTGTTTTAGAGGGGCCTTTCCATTTGTAACCGAGGATTTTGAGGCTCATTTTGGGGTTCATTTTGAGGTTCATTATGGGTGACATTTTGAGGGTCATCCTCTTTTTTTCACTTGCAGGCGTCCATTATGCGCGATTGGGGTATTTGTCAACAGTTGTTTGCAAAATGTGGTCCAATAGAAAGAACGCTTGACAAAACCTTTGTCAATAAATATATTCTTACTACGTAAATAGTTTAATAGATCCATAACGAGGTCCTCCCGACATAGGGGAAGCGACGATGTTATGGATCTTTTTTTTTGAGGAAATATGCGGACGGCAATTCTTGTTGATGGTGGATTCTACAGAAAAATGGCTACTCATTATGTCGGCCTTGTTCCTTGTATAGAATTTTCTACTATGACTGTCCGCCAGTGGATAAAAATGTATTTCATCCTTTAAAAAGAACGTCGGTGAATTTTAAGAAGCATCCTACATATTTGTGGATGAGAGAGTTCTTAGAGACTTTAAAAACGAAGAGAAAACTTGCTTTGCGATTAGGTTTTCTTGCTGCGGATGAAGCTGTCTACAACTTGAAACCCGACGTTGTCAAAAAACTGTTGAATGGTTCGAAGGGACTTTCGAATTTGACGGAATCGGATTTCTCACTGTCAATGTTGCAAAAAGGCGTTGATATGAAAATAGGCTTAGACATAGCCTCTTTAGCTTATAAGCATCAAGCGGATCAAATCGTACTTGTTTCTGGAGACAGCGATTTTACTCCCGCTGCAAAACTCGCTCGTCAGGAAGGAATAGATTTTATTTTAGATCCGATGGGACATCCGGTAAATGACTTTTTATTGGAACATGTTGATGGAGTTCGATCCTATCATTCAAGGATGGCTGTGGACTTGATGAATGAGGAGTGCTAATTCGCTATAGTACCCACCACGCGATCTTAGCGATAAGAGCGGACCACGGTGGGGATTTTTCCAATTGCCTTAATTTCGGATGGTTTTCACATTCCAGAAATACGATGGTGCCGCCCACAAGGTTCTGGGCTTGCTGAATCGAGTTTATCGCAATGTTCAACAAGTGAGAACCGGAAATCTGCAGTTCCTTCGCAATACGAAAGTTCTTTCCCAACTGAGCAATGAGATACCCGCTGGCGCTATACTCCTTTGTATTTGCGTTGTACTTGCTGACACGTTCAACCACCTTTTGGGCGGTTTTGCTAAGAACTTCGCTACGGAATGTGACTGGCTTTACGGCAAGAGCGAAATAGCCGACAAGATGCCCGCCCGTGCTCACAATATACGAGATAGACTGTTTCTTTTTCGTAAAAAGAATCGAATTCTTTTGTAGAAAGTGTTCAACATCTGGATTGACAGGAGAACTGAAGGAATTTAGAATTTCCTTCAATTGATCTTCATCAACACCGTTTTTATTGTTGAAATAGGAATTTAGACTTGTAACTGAATAATTATTTTGCATCTGCCAATAACTTGGCAGTCAGTTCAAGGATTTCCTTGGGGTCCGTCACAAATCTTGCGATTTGGGGAATGGGTTTCTGGGCGTCGCGTTCGGCGGCTTCGAGCTGGTCAGCGAACCGCTGAGTGCTTTCGGCGTCAAACACGAAATTGTGCGAAATGCTAGAGGTTGCCATAATTTCTCCCTGACTTTGTGCCTTTGGTGCCCTACGTTGATCGTCCAGATAGCGCTTACCCAGGTACCCTGCGGCCTTGTGCAGATTGATTCTGTGCCGCGAACGTCAAGCAGAGAGTTTTACTTGCCCCACGCATGGGGATTACTCATTCGCCATAAAAGATACACAAAACTTTTTACCTGTGCAAGGGGTGGGGTTGTCAACAGTTGTTTGCAAAATGTAGTCCAATAGAAAGAACGCTTGACAAAACCTTTGTCAATAAATGTATTCTCTGCGTAAATAGTTCAATAGATCCATAACGAGGTCCTCCCGACATAGGGGAAGCGACGATGTCAAAGTGAGTGCCTTGGTGAAGGATGAAACTATTTGGCTTACGCAAAAGGCCATGGGGGAACTGTTCAACGTTAATGTTCCGGCAATTTCAAAGCATTTGAAAAACATCTTTGACGAAGGTGAACTTCAGGAAAATTCAGTTATTTCCATTTTGGAAACAACTGCCGCGGATGGGAAAAATTACGAACCTCTTGCGTTCCATAAAAGTCTTTGCTATATTATGGAAAATTACAAACGTTTGGGGTTATATGAAAGTTTTGTTCTACGATGATGGTTTGAAACGTTGTGCTGTAGCCTGGATCAGCCTTATCGATTGATTTCGAAAGGTGCTGAGCCGAACGAGACTGTTGTTTGGTCCGATGTGACCGAGGCGACGGTTCTTGAAATTGTGGATTATCATTAGGAGGTTTATATGGCTGAAGAAGAAAAACTAGTGTTTTGGGGTGTAACCCCTCCCGGAGAATTCCTTGAGGAAAAGCTTGAGGAAATGGGAATGGATGTGGTTGAGTTTGCCAATCGTATCGGGTATACGCCCAAGACGGTAAATGAACTTTTGAAGGGAAAGTGTGCCGTTACTACTGAAATGGCCTTCAATCTGGAATATGTAACGGGAATATCTGTTGCCTTTTGGATGAATGCGCAGCGTGGTTATGAAGAAGAACTTATACGTCAGCGAATAAAAGAAACAGTAAATGATGCTCCCCTGTGGCGTTCAGATTTCCCGCTCCCGGAACTCAATCCCCGTAACTGGATCGAGGATCTCAATAACAAGGAAGATAACGTTTCGCCGATTCTCCGGTTCTTCAGGGTGTCTTCGCCCAAGGCCTGGGAAAACTACTATTTCAACGCTACCTTGAAGACTGCGTTCCGCATTTCGCTTGCGGAGGCCCAGGACCCTTATGCCGCATCTGTTTGGCTTCGCCGTGGCGAGATCCTTGCCGAGGCGATCCCCATGGAAAAACAGGACGAGAAGAAGCTGCGTTCCGCCATCAAGAAGGCCCTGCCCCAGTTCATCGAGCTTGCAAAAAAGTACGGTGACCAGTCCACCATGGGCGAACCCGGCGAAATCGACGAGGGCATGCAGGCCCTTCACGAGTTCGGCCTGACGCTTGGTATCAAGATTCTCTATGTGCAGAATTTCAAGAGTGCGCCAATCCACGGTATGTCCCGCTGGTACCGCCATATTCCCGTTATCCAGCTCCATGACCGTTTCAAGGACCGCAGGGCATTCTGGTTCACGTTCTTCCACGAGCTTTCGCACATTATCCTCCACGGCAAAAAGGACATCTTCATCAAGAACATGTACCACGGCAACAAGAATCCGCAAAAGGAAGAGGAAGCCGACATGTTCGCCCAGAAGTGCATGGCCGATGCTGGCCTCATCATGGACGCAAAGCTCAAGAAGTTCGTGAACGTGTAGGAAATTGTAAGCGAAGGTTAGCTACCCTCTCATGTACATCTCCATGTTGCCGCTGATGAGGGCGCGGGCGAACTTGCGTGTGGTTTCGTCGTCGCAGTCGGCGTAAATGCATGGGTCCATCAGCACCTGCTCCGGGGCGGGGCTTGTCGCGGTGCGTTCCCATCCGTAGATTTTCGTCAGGTCGTCGATGTCCTTGGGGGCCTCCACATAGAAGCCCAGGTTCCGTGATATATAGTACTTGCCGGGATTGTTTACCAGGTGCTTGATGATGCCCAGCAGTTCGGTTGTAGGGATCCTGCCGTAGGGCTGATGGTTCGGATTGAACAGGAGCGGCTTGCCATTGGGCGGGGCGTGTTCCGCGGCGTCCAGCTGTATTTGGACCTTGCAGGTGGCGGTACCTTTCCTGGTATTGAAATTCACTCGTGCCCAGGGATAGCTCCTGCCGGCGGGTTCGAAATCCAGCAGCTCCGATGTAATGGGGAGTTCCATACCCATGAATCCCAGGGTGAGGGCGCCCGGGGTGCTAAGGAGCTGCACATTGGCGCAACCGCTTGTGTTTACATCTACAGATATGGTGGCTGGCCTGCCGTTGACCAGGTCGCAGATGATGTTGTCCTGTTCCGTGTATTCTGATTTCAAGGGCGGCTGCGGTAGAAGGCTGCAGTTTGTCCTGAGGGAATCCACGCGGAATCCCGGGTAGGGTGTGTCGCTTTTGTAGCCCCAGATATCCTTGAAGACCGTGGCGCTTGTATTCAGGTGAAAGGAGATGTTCATGACACTCCTATCTGCCTGTTACGAAAAGATTGTCAAAAAAAGCGTGAAATTTTTGACAAGCCGCGAAAAACCTTCCGATAGAGCGCTATGGAGGTTTTTATGCTCAAGAAGTTTAGTGCGGCACCGTTGTTTTCCGCATACATCATGGCCATGGCATGTTTTGGATACTATTCCGTAAGGATCGCATATAGGTTCTTCTGCTTTGTGGATGACGGGTTTGTAGGCTCGCTGTTTGCAGATTCCCTTATCTATGGTTGTTCCGTGGCGATCAGTTGGCGTTTTATCGAACACGTTCCTAGCCGTTTGCGCTGGGGTAGCGACTATTCCACGCTGCTCATCATCTCGCTGTCGCTATTGGTGCTGCACCTTGTGGTGTATGTGGTATCGAAAAGAGAAATTCCTGACAAATGCGGGAAAAATCCGGATAGATAGGAGTAAATGTTAGAGGTAGAATCATGAAGAATATCGGACAGGAACAAAAGGAAATCGAGAAGATTCGATTGCAATGCAACGTGAAGAATATGGAGTGCCGCGTCAACGAGCTGAAGCGCCGCATTGAACACCTTCATTTCGATATGGAAAGATGCATGCAGGAAATGAACTGCTGCCAGGAAAATCTCGCCTGCGCCATGGATCAGTACAACCGCCTGCTGAAGGAACTCGAAAAGTACAATGCAGAAAACTCCTAAGCCAACTTTTTTAAACGTGGCCGAGACCGTGGTTTGCAGGGAACGGTTGTTCCGCCGGTTTCCCAGCGGGCCGATGGTCATCTGCCGCCTTGTCCACTTTTCCCTGGATTGCAGGGAATGGTGTGCGGGTAGTACGGAATTGGAACGGAAGACCTTGTGGCGTTTTCTGAACGGGGAGGAAATCACCTGCGAAAACAACTACGTGGAGTTCATTGTCCCGGACGAGTCCCTCGTCGCCCTGGAGGGCTTCTCCTGCGATTCCGAGGAAAAGCTGCTGGATTACCTGTTCTTCCGGAATCCCCATTTCCAGATTGTGCCTAGTATGTACGACCAGGAGATCCTGGTGCAGATGGAGCCGGACTCTGCCCGACTGGTAAGGACTTTCAAGGGTTGCACCAAGCGGTTCGGAAAATACCAGAAGTTCGTGATCGCTTTTACCTCCAAGGTGCGCCTGCTTAAGTCTGTGCGGGACATTGGCAAGGCGGAGCTTGCCAAGTTTTACTGGGTCAAGCGCGTGAATGAAAGGTTCAATGTCGAAAAAAGCCTGCGCGCCATCAAGGCCTTTGTCGCCGATATGGATGGCGTGTATGTCAGTAGGCAGGGCGCCTTCATTGCGCCGGCTCCCCAGACATTCGATGACCGAGTCGCGATTTTCAAGAGCGAGCTTGCCGCCGAATGCTCCCTGGACTTTGTGCCGCTGGTCAAGTTCGGAGTGGAGTTCGCCGCCGCCGAGGATCGCAAGGTTCTGGCGGAGGGCCTGGAAAATTACCAGATTCTGGAGTATGGCCGGGTTGCCCACATTAACTGTATGTTCGGCAGTGGCCCCCATTCCCGTTGTTCCCACGTATCGATCCGGTTGCCGCGAGCGGATAAGAATCCTTGGCTGTTTGTGGAACTTGTGCGACAGGGTCTTGCGACTTGCGCCACCCATATAAACAAGTGGATTGCCGCGGGCAAGGTGAGCGATGCCGTGATCAAGTTTGGCGAGTTCCAGATAACGGTTGTGGCGCCTACGTCGATGGCGGCGCCCCACGCCCAGATCCTGAATAGCATCGTGAAACACCTTAATGGGGTCGCCAAGTTCCTGGAGGCCGCGGTGAACTTCGTGGAACTGCTCATGGGCGGAATCCGTAACGTGGCGATGAACGGTTCCAATGCCTTGGAGGCGAACATCGGAAACATCGTCCTCGACAAGATCATGCTCTCGCCGGCGGACTACGTGGACAGCGATATCAAGGCCATCAGCGTTTTCGCCCGGCAATACATGATCGGTGAGTGACAGGTCTTCGATGCCGTTGAACTCTATACCTTGTTCTCGGAGGGGAACAGGGCGTGGAGCAGGTACGAGGTTTCGTTCTTGCCCTTGGGTGTAGCCAAAGCTTGTTGGTTTGCAAACTGGCGAAGGTCCTTGAGCTTGCCGGTAAGTTCGTTGTAGGAATCATCTGCCTGCGGGTTGGCTTCGAGAATGGCCTTGAGAACGTCTGCGGATCTGATTCGGGTGGAGTTGGCGGACTTGTTTGTGCCCTTGAGCATGACCTTGAGTGCACAAATGATGTAGCCCATGTATTCGCCCGGGTACATTTCCTGGTCGGTAGGTGCGTTCAGGTTCAGCTGGTTGCCTGCCTGGGCCCTAGCCTGTTCCAGGTTGTACTCGGCGCATTCTCTTGCGATTTTTTCCATGTGCAACTTTTCGTAGGCCTGCTGCAGTTCAGTTTTTAACTGACGGATTTCCTGGGCCTGCTTGGTGTTGTCCTTTTCTAGTGCAGTTTTGACTACAATAAGGATTCCGAGGTTACTCAGGAATTCTATGCGACTGTACAGAATAAGTTCCACTTTGCAATTACTGGGCGGACCGCTGCAGAAATTGTCGCCGCAAACGCTGATGCAACCAAGGAACATATGGGACTTCAGACATGGAAAAACTCACCTGACGGTCGTGTGCTGAAAAGTGATGTCGTTGTTGCCAAGAACTACCTGAACGAAAAGGAAATCAGAAGGTTGGAGCGTCTTGTGAGCGGCTTCTTTGACTATGTGGAAGACCTGATCGAAAGAGAAATCCCGTTTACTATGCAACAGTTTGCCGGTGCCGTGAATGAATTCTTGGAGTTCCGTAAGTACCAAGTTCTTGATGGCAAAGGAAAAATTTCTCACGAGCAGGCGGAACGCAAGGCCTTCGCTGAGTATGACGTTTTCAACAAGACGCAAAAGATTGAATCTGACTTTGACAAGCTTGTGAAAAAAACGAATAAAGGGCGAAGGTAAGAGCGGACCACGGTGGGGATTTTTTTTACGTATAATCTCTAAGGCGTCTCTTGAAAAATAATTTGACAAAAACCCTTTGCTGAACCGATAAAGTATAGGTTCATAAAGGAGAATCTATGCTCAAGTATTTCAAGACAGTGCCGGTGTACTTCCTTTTGTTTTACGCCATGATGTGCTATGGCTTCTATGGCGTGCATGTGCTCTATCGCATGTTCTGGTTCACTACAGAAAGGATGGCTGGCCATGGGATCGCGACTTCTCTCGTGTTCGGTTTCTCGGCTGCGTTCTTGGTGGCGGCTTTCCGCGTATACCTGAAGAGGGGCCAGAATCTTTTGGGGGTATCGCTTGTATACGCCGGCACTTTTGTGTGCTGCTGGCTTTATCGTTTCGGCGTGCCGTTCCTGGGGCGCTATCCGCGCCATTTTTCCATTTACAGCGATTATTCAATCCTGTTCATCACGGCGGTGTCGCTCCTGGCGCTTCATTTTGCGGTGAAACTTATTAGGAGATTGCGGCTGGCAGATTGGATGTAGTATGGCCTTTTTTTATGTTGAATTTACTGAAAAAATACTAAAAAATTGCCTAACCCAACAAAAATTAGGTTAGATCAAGTATCTAAGATACAGTTTTTAGGTAGGTAAATCTCAGACTATAATAGGGTGTGATTTTTAGATAGTTATATTAGGTCTACTATTTGAAAGAACATAGCCAAAAATAATTCTAAGTTTACCCATACTCTAAGCTTTAAAATTGGTCAACATGAACAAAGTGGAGTTTATCGAGTAACGCTGACTTTAGATGGAGAAAAAAAGCCGGCTCATCCAAAAGAGCTAGAAATAAAGTAACTTGAGTGTTGTCAAAAATAGCAAGTCTAGGAGGCCATTTCTTCTAGTCTTCATTATCTTTCTTTTTTATTTTCATAGGAAGACTGACGAATATTTCTAGAGCATTTATTATGATTTCAAAGTCTTGTGGATTGTTTTTGTTTTGATAATAACTCTCGCGACAAAGACTTAAAAAAGTTACAATTTGTTGTTGATCTTTGACTTTGTGACCAATAATCAACTCGTTAAATTTCGAATAGGATTTGTAATCACTTAGAGTAAGTGCCGTTTCAAATTTTTTCTCTTTCAAATAAGTTAAAATCTCTTTAATGACAAGGAAAAAACAGCTTTTATAACAGTTCTTTGTTTTATCACTTAAAATAAAGTTTAATTCCTTTATGTATTTTTTTATTTTCCCTTTGATGCTGGCTGCGTGGGATGCGTTTCTTGCGGCTTCGTTTTTTTTGGGGTTTTTCTTGAAAACAATTAGATTTGTTTTTAAAGACTCAATTGAGTGATAATACATTAAAAACTTATTGTAATGTTCTTCCATTTCTAGAATCGTGTCATTCATTTTTTGGCCAGCCCATACTACGTATTCGATGTAGTTATTTGGATGGCAGACTTTATCGTCGAATAGATCTGTTCCCCTATAACGAAAACATGGAGTATACTCTTCACTTCCGTTGATGTCGTAAAATAATGGAGATGAAATATTTTCTAAATAATAATGTTCTAGTTGATGGACCGTTGCCATAAGGTTATCAAGAATCAATCGTACGTTACAACTTGTTTGAAAATTGATGAAGTTACGTAGATCTTTTAAGTCAGCAACAGAATTGTAATCAAAAAGTTGAATATTTTGCTTTTGTAAAAATCTTGTCCAATTGTTTTCAGGGTTAACAAGTCCTCTCATTGCATTATTAATAACATCTGTAAGAGAATTACCTACAAAGAGAATTGCATTTGGTGCAAGTTTTGTTACGACAGTTTCAAAGTTTTTCCTTGATTCATAAATAATGTCGTCGTTAAGGTATTTTTCGCATAATGCATTAATGTCCTGGGTTTTGTCGCTATTTACCTTTTTTGCAAAGCTTGAGTCCATCAAGCAGTTGAGAAAACTATGGTGCGCAATGTCTTCTAGTGCCAAGCCTGCTTTTAATTCAGAAAGAATTTTTTCCAGGTCGCAGAGCGACTTTTGGCTTTTCCTTTCTCGGCACCAGTCAACGATAAGCAGCTTAGCACGATTTTGACTTTTGTAGGATTTACCTACGAATGGTTTTGGGCTATTCTTTTTCATGCTATTCCTGTTTTGCCATTTTTAATTTCGCTGCTCGTGCCTTTTCTAGATTTTTAGCAGAGGCAATTTTTTTGGGAGAACATGCGTTATTGTCTTTTTCTTCTTTTTTTAGTCTATCTGTTATTTTCACAAACTGTTCGTTGCATATGTAAAGCAATTCTTCGATGTGCTTGTTATATTGAGCCAAATTTTCGCTCGCAGATTTAAGGTTTTTAATTGGCGCTGAAAAAGGGTGTGGATTACAAATTTTCAACAAACTATCATTTAGCTCATCAAAAAAATGGGGTGAGATTCGTTTGTTAATGGATAGTATATCATCCGCTGCCTCTAAAAACTTATTTAAGTGCTCCAGGCATTTGACACTATTATCCGAGTCATTGCTTGCCGTTGAATTGCTAGACAATTTTTTCATAAAAACCTCTTTCACTAAAATATCATAAAAGTGGCGTTTTTTCAATAAAAAAGCCATTCATTAGCATTTTTTTTGGAAAAAACTTCAAATGGTTCAATAAAAATCAAGGGGCATGGCCCCTTTGGTGTTTTTGGAGTGACTTCTAAATTTGCCAACAACAAGAAAAAACTTGCCTGACGCAAAATACTTGATCAGGCTAAAAAAGGAAAAAACAGAATGTATAGAGATCAGTTTGTATTTGAAGTCCCGAACTTACGCCATCTTGTGGAACGTAAGGATCGTCTTGGTGATATCTGCTCTGGCATGAGCGAAATGAAGTTCGCAATGATGCTTGGCTCCTCACTCAAGGAATTGCGCAACAAGGTAGAAACAGGTGAAGTTGAACCGCTCTACTTCTGGAATCGTCGCAGATTTGAAGTATCCCTATTGCTGCCCATTTCGTTCCAGGGCTATGACCAGGGAGCTTGCGTCTCTGCGTCTCTCGTGGTTGCCAAGGATGTTGACGGTGTCTATCGCAGCAAGACGATTTTGACCTTGGGCCAAGCGTATTACGACGTTATCAACTCAGGCTTCGCAGTTCCTAGTGAATCCTGGTTGAACGGCAAGATTTCTTACGGTCTTAAGATGTCCTAACCATTACAATCAAAATAAGGAAGAAAAATATGGCATTCATTTTCCCGGACCCAACCAATAGCCCTTTCCCTCGCATCCCATTTCCGAGTGATGACGATTCGGAACGTTGGCCTTTTCCGTTCCCTCGCCATTTTCCATTTCCGTGGTAGAACTAGAACTTAGGGGAGCACTAACAACACATCCACCCGCAGGGATTTCCTGCACATCCAAAAGGAGAGTCAGATGTTTGAAAGCATTCTGGTCGCCGTAGCAACAGCCGTTGCTAAAGAAATACTGAAGTAATGTACTTCAAAGTCCTGTTCTGTCTGAACAGGGCTTTTTTCTTGAAAATGTCTATTGATATGTGGAGGAAAAGCTTGTTTTTGAACGAAGTGGAAGAGTTGCCCCTACGCGAGTACCTTATCTTGCTTATGGACATGGGCGTTGCGGTAAAGGATGTTTCCGACTTGAAAGAGGCTGAATCTATTCCTGCCATTGTGAAAATTTGCCATAATCGCTTGCTAGGCGGCGCTCGTTTGGGGGTGTACTCCTTTGCTTGCGATTATAGGGGTTGTGATAAATCAATCAATCCAAGCTACAGTGTAAAAGATTGCCTTGCAACGATTGACACGGTGGCCGAGTTTTATCACGTATTTCTCCCTTTCCAAAGGCGATTGAATTCCAGCGGTAAGTCTCTTATCGACAATGTTCTTGAATGGGTTCGGTTCGATCCAATTTCGTTTCTGGAAATTCCCGAGTTTGCCCAGTCCGATGCAATGAAGAGGCTGCACCAAATTGCAAGGTACTTGGTATCTGCCGAATCCATTGACGAACAGTACCTTGAACAGTTGAAAATGAGGTTCAAGACTGCTAATCCTTTGGACTTTGTTTTCAACAATTTTTTTCATTTTGCACTTTATCTTAAGGAGGGATACAAGATTATCGAGGATTACTATGGTCTAGAGAATAATTTTTTTATCAGCGAATCAAGCGAGGCCTTATCTTGCTTTGTGCCTATGGGTGAATCGAATCATATCTTGAGTGCTAACGTAAGGACTACTTCGGAGAATTGGTATGAGACTTACAAATATGAACGCGACCGTATGGGGGCCCCCTTTAGCCTTGTATTGCAGTTTTTTTTAGACAATGGCTTGGCGGATATAGACGAACATTTCAAAGAAAAGTTCATCAAGGCGATTCTTGACAATCCCCAGCACTACGTGGATAGCGAAAATGAATGCATCGCTCGGATTGCTCAAAAGGAGGTCGGTAAAAAATTTTTTGACAATCATGGTAAAATCCTTGGATAGGTAATTGATACTTATGCAAGAGGTGATTTATGTCAAGTTCAATGCGAAGGAATCCTCGTCCAGCTATGCTTTGCGTGGCGGAATCGGTGCTTTGCTCCGCCTCGCTGTTCCGCAGGGCTGTTGGTGGGCCGAAGGTCTTGTGTCATCTTGTGCCTTTTTCCCTGGATTTCGAGACGTGGCGTAGGCAGGAGGTTGCGCAGGATCGCGAGACTTTGTTACGGTTCCTGGATGGCAACGAGGTTGTTTGCGACAAGAACTTCGTGGAGTTTATTTTACCCAATAGGGGCCGCGATATTCCGGGTTACAGCGAAGGCGATTCCGACGGAATGCTGCTGGATTTCTTGTTCTTCAACAACGCCGATTTCCAGGTTGTGTCTAATGTGAACGACTTGGATATTACGGTGAAGATTGTGCCCGGTTCCGGCAGGATTATAAAAGTGTTCGAGGGTCATACCCAACGGTACGGCGACTACCGCAAGATTGTGGTAGGCTTTTCCACAAAGGTGCGCTTATGCAAGGCTGTACGCGACATTAGCCCGGCGAGTCTTGCCAAGTATTTCTGGATCAATTCCAGCGGCAAGGCCGACGTAGCGGGAAAAAATATTCGGGCCCTCAAGGCTTACATAAAGGATGTGGATGGCATATATGTCAGCAAGCTGGAGGCCTTCATTGCGCCTGCGCCCCAGAGCCTGGAGGATCGTGTTGACGTGATCAAGAGCGAGCTTGCCGCGGAATGTTCCTCGGAGCTGGTAAGGCTTATCAAGCTTGGCGTGGAGTTTGCCGACTCCGCCGACGCACGCCGCGTTTTGGCGGAGGGGCTTAAGCGATTTAATTTACCTGTGCATGGCGGGCTATACATTATTCTCGGAACTTTTGGCGGCTTGGAGTCCCGTTACGCGGGGGCGTTGTTCCGCCTGCCGCGAACAGAATTGGCTCCCTGGCTTTTCGTGGAACATGTGCGCGCCGGGATTGCCGCCTGCGAAAATCTCGTTAGCAAGTGGATTGCCGATGGGCGTTTTGGTGATGCGACAATCCAGATCGGGAATTTCCATATGGGAACAATCGGCGCCAAGAGCAAGCAAATTTCCCAGACGGAGATTCTGGGCAGGGCCGTGGACTTCTTTAATTTCGTCATCAAGTTCCTGGGCGCCGTGGCGGATTTGGTGGAACTTTTCATGGGCGATAGCAGCAATGTGGCGCAAAATGGTTCCAAGGCCATAAGGGTGAACATTGGAAACGTTGTGCAAGAAAAGGTGAAGCTTTCGCCTGCGGACTACATGGATAGCAGTGTGGAGGCTGTCAGGGATCTCGCCCGCCTGTACGTGGTTGGCGAGTAGATTCTGTTCGGTATATAAAAAACGCCCCGGGTTCCTTGTGAACTTCCGGGGCATTTTCGTATCCATGGCTTTGGCCGGGAACGTTATTCGGTGAGGGCTTATCTTATTCGGTGAGGCCGAGGGCGTCGTAGAAGTTTTCCTCGTCTTCGCGGGTTGCGAACGTGCGGAGGCTCTTTTCGTAGTTGTAGGCGTTGGTGCGTTTTACGCCTCCCAGGCGTTCGCCCACCTTTTCCATGGTGTGCTTGTCGCCACCGGGTTCGTTGACAACTTCCTTGTACTTGTCGATATAGTTGTGGCCTCTCATGGCGTCGCGGGCCTTCTTGGAGTTGGCGGACTTCAGGTTCTTCTTGGCCTTTTCGTCGATGTCGTTGATGACATCTCTCAGGGCGTTCAGCTTCTTTTCCTCCAGTTCGCTGTTGAAGACGCGGGAGTAGTCCACGCGGCTGTCGGCGATTTCCTCGGCGCGGCGCTTGTCCTCGCTGCCGGAGTCCTTCTCCAGGTCGCTGAAGGTCACGAAAAGCTCCTTTTCTTCCTTTTCCTTGTCAAGGGAGTCCAGGCCGTAGTAGCCCATCTTGCCACGGAAATAGGCGAGGAAGGGGAGCTTGGCCTTGGGGGAGGCTTCGCTGGGATCGTAGGTGAAGAAGGCCTGGTAGAAGGCCTCGTGGATGTCCGTGAGTTCGAGACAGAAGGGACGGTGGTTCTTGTTCCACTGATAGCTCAGTCTGGTGGGAGTCTTTCCCAGGGGGCAGAAGTTGTACATCTTTTCGATTTCATCCCTGTAGATGCCGAAAAGGATGTCGGCGACGTCTCGGCGGCCTGTCTTTTTGACTCCGTTCACGAAAGCGCCCTCGAAGTGCTTGTTCATCTGCTCGAACTTAAGATTCAACATGTAAGTCATAGAGTTTCTCTCTTGTTGTTGTCGCCTCACGGCGAGTTGTGCCTTGCGGTAATGTGATGCCTTGCGGCTGGGTCGCCCTGCGCGGCGAGAAACGGACGCACTCAAAAACCTGGTTGCCCGTCGCCGGGTTTCCCAGTCTATTTGTCTCTCCTGTCGAACCGACTCGGTGGCCTCCGTGTGGGGTGGGACCAGGGTGGTTTGGGGACGAGACGCCCCGTCGTCTTGTCAGTGCGTCGACAAGACTACGAAACACGCGCTCTTCTACGCGTTAACCTCCAACAT
The DNA here is from genome assembly GCA_024399015.1 of Fibrobacter sp. Taxonomy (GTDB): domain Bacteria; phylum Fibrobacterota; class Fibrobacteria; order Fibrobacterales; family Fibrobacteraceae; genus Fibrobacter. The sequence continues at coordinate 455,983 of JAKSIC010000001.1, read as the reverse complement.
GCTTGCGCATGCTTTGCAACAGCCAGCGGGCTCAAGGGCCTTACTGCCGGGACTCCAAATAATCCCGGGGATTTAGTGGATTGTGCAGGGCATCATTACCCTACACTACAAATATAGTAAAACGCAATACCGATTCTGTGCCAAAACGTGTCACAAAAAATTTTCGTGTGAACTAGTTGTGGACTGATGGCTAGTTACCTTTTACTATAAAAGAGGCGATATATATATCGTGAAATTTCGCCACTTTGTCAAAAAAATTTTGCCTTCGGGTCAAAAAAATCCCCGGGCTGTGCCGGGGAGACGTTCAAGTATATAAGTATATATATGTAATTACTTAAAGAACCAGTAGCCCTTGAGGCTTCCGCGGCTCCTGATGCTGTCGAGTTCGCAGATCTTGAAGTATGCGTGGGTGAGGACCAGCGTTTGGAAGCCGTTGTCCAACGTAATGAACTTGGGCGTTTCCTTTTCTTCGTCTTCGCCTTTCAGTAGGCTCAGGGGAATGCCGAAGGTGATGTGCAAGGTGTCGCCGTTTCCGTCGGGGAGTTCCTTGAAGAAAATAGTGTCGCCCTGCAATGCAACCTGTTCGTAGTTCAGGTAGGTGTCAAGCATTGCCATGGTGCTGCGGTTGGGGGGCACGGCAACGGTATTGACATATGACTTGCCAAATTCAAAGTACTTGATGCTATTTGTTATCAAGGCCTCTTCTTCGAGGCTCTGAGCCCTAGCAATGGAATCTTGCACCCACTGAACATTTTTGTGGGAGTTGTAGTGAAGGTAGGTGTATTGGCTCAGTTTAAAGGCGTTGAGGGGGGAGAAGGTGAAAATCACGGCGGTAATGACAAGGCTTGCCAGGGTCCACCAGATCTTCTTTTTTATTCGGTCCACCAGCAGGATAATCAGTGAGGCGAGGAGCCAAATGAGGGCTGTAATGATGTAGAACGTGACACAGTGTGCGTTGGGGCCGGCGTCGGTAAAGATATCGCTAATGCCCCACGCGGAAATGAATGTCAGGGGGATGGTGACCCAGGGGACCGATTTCAGGAATGCCTTGTCGAAGTTGTCCTTGAAATGGCCGGGATACAGAATGCCGCAGATGAGGATGGTGCTGATGACTGCGGCAAGGGCCATGAATCCAAGGGTTTCAAGGTCACGGACTTGAATAGCGTAAGCGTACACGAAGAATATGTACACTATCAGCACCGGTATGAACAGGAAGTGGATGGTGTTGCTGAAGTACCTGCTGACCTCGCTGTTCTCGTTGGGCTCATTCAGGTTGGGGAGGCTTGCGAAGTACAGGATGGGGAACACGATGCAGATGCTGATGGCGCCCATGTCGAAGAAGAACAACTCATGAAAGGGAAGTAGCAGAATGCTGGCGCAAGCGGCAAGGGCTGCCATTGCTCCGTAGAACAGCAGGGTGATGATCGTGGAAGTCAGGAAGGATTTGGTCGATTTCCCGATGAAGTTCCACAGGGGAAAGTCGTCTTTGTCTTTGAAGAAGGGCACGATGAGGGGGCTCAGCACCACAATGGCGCTCCAAACCACTGACTGGGCGATAAAATGCAGGTTGTCCAGGTCGCCGTTGGCGATATAGCCTGCGGTTAGTGCCAGCAGTACGGCCTCGGAGACGCCGGTAATGATCCAGCCGGTCTTGGGGGAGATGTCCTTGGCCTCTTGCATTAGTTTGCAGGTCGTGGTAAGGAATATGGAGAGGGCGGAGAAGGTGATGACCCAGATGAAGAACTTGGGATGGTCATGGACGAAGCCTTGGATGTCGATGGTCCTGGCGAGGAACATGGAGTAGAGCGCCGAAAAGATTCCAAAACCCATGGGCAGGGGAAAGCGCTTGAAAACGTTGGAAAGTTGGGTGGGATACTGCTTGATTTTGGTATAGTCCATAGGGGAATAGTTAGAAAAAATTGCTTTAACCACCTTGCATTTAGCCTAATCTTTGCGCAATAGTCTCAACTTTTTTCTGGAAATAGATTATTTTGTAATATGAAAGGCTGATAAACACTATTAACCATAGGTAAATATGTCCGCAAAGGTAACTAGCAGCGATCGCGTCGAAGATCTGTTCCCGGAAACCCCGGTCCGCAAGATCCTTACCCCTATCGAACGTCTCATGCAGGTGGAAACCACCGGTGGTATCGTTCTTATCATTATGACCATTGCCGCCCTCCTTTGGGCCAACCTTTCCCCGGAGTCATACCACCATGTTTGGCACTTGCCCTTCTCGTTGTCCATTGCGGGCTGGGTTGGCGCAGGCGACTTGCACTGGCTCATTAATGACGCCCTCATGACCATCTTCTTCTTCAATATTGGTCTTGAAGTGAAGGGCGAAATGACCTACGGCGAACTGCGTGACCCCAAGGCAGCCAGTTTGCCCATTATTGCGGCTGCCGGCGGTATGCTTTTCCCGGCTTTGATCTACTTGGCTGTGAACGGCCTTACCGGTACCGACGCCGCCCGCGGTTGGGGTATCCCCACTGCTACTGATATTGCTTTCGTTGTGGGCTGTATGGCTATCCTTGGCAAGAAGGTGCCCCACGCCCTCCGCGTCATGATCCTTACCCTCGCCATTGCCGACGATATTGGCGCCATCCTCGTGATTGCCATCGGCTACCCCAGCGGCGACGGCCTGAACTTTGCAGCCCTGGGCGCAGGTATCGGCCTTCTGGTGCTGATCAACGTGCTGTTCCATATCGGCGTCCGCAACCTGTTCCTCCACGGTATCATCGGTGTGGCTGTCTGGGCATTCTTCGTGAAGTCTGGTGTACACCCGACTATCGCCGGCGTGCTCCTGGGTCTTTCTGTGCCTGCCAAGCCGGTGGTTACCAGCGGCAAGATCCGTAACTTTGTGGCCGGTGCAGACCATGTTCTCTCCGGCGAATCCAAGGATGAACACGAAAAGTACCGTGTATTCTCTATGCTCACCAAGGCTTCCAGCGAAAGTATTTCCATGCAGGAACGCCTCTTCAAGCCCTTGACCCCCTGGATCAACTTCTTCATTATGCCCCTTTTCGCTCTTTCCAACGCAGGTGTGGAAATCAAGCTTGGCGGTGTGGAAGTTCCGGTAATGGGTGCTGTGGCTCTCGCTCTTGTCTTCGGTAAGCCTATCGGTATTTTCCTCTTCAGCTTGCTCTCCGTGAAGCTCGGCATTTCCAAGAAGCCCAGCTACAGCTGGAAGATCCTCTGGGGCGGTGGCATGCTGGCCGGTATCGGCTTTACCATGGCTCTGTTCGTGGCTAGCCTGGCCTTCGACGTGGGTGACCGTCAGGACTCCGCAAAGCTTGGCATTTTGCTGGGAAGCTTTAGCGCAGCAATCCTCGGTACCATCTACATGAGCTTGGTCTCCAAGCCTTCGAAGGACGAACCTGAGGAAGCTCACCACTAAAAAGAATTGCGGGCCTCGGCCCGCTTTTTTTGTACCTCGCGCCTGGAGCCTCGAACCTCGTGCCTCATTTTGTCTACATGTTACGTTGTGCCGGGAACCGCATCTACACGGGTTACGCCGTGGATGTGGAGGCCCGTTTTAAGCAGCACGTGTCGGGCAAGGGGGCGCGGTTTACCAAGGCTTTTCCGCCGGAATGTGTGCTCCGCTTTTTTGAGCTGGAGACTAAGGGACAGGCCTTGCGCCTGGAGGCTCGTATAAAGAAATTGAGCCGCCCGCAAAAGGAACTGCTTGCCGGGGGTGCCGCGGCTGAACTTCTGGAAAAATTGCTTGCCGGTTTGGACGAAACCTTGAAAAAGCCTCGCAAGAAAAAGGCTAGTGGGCAATCAGGTCCACAATCAGGTAGATCGCCATAGCGATACTGCACACGCTGATAAAGTTCTCGATGAACTTGTTGCCCTTCTTTCGCTGGAGGGCGCTGCCGAAGTAGCCGCCGCACCAAGCGCCGGCGGACATCACGATAGCGATGGGCCAGATAATCTTTCCCGCAATTCCGAGAGCGATGGTGCTGATCACCAGGAACACGGTGGTGAGGCAGTTCTTGAGGGCGTTTACGTGAATGGGGTCTAGGCCTGTGTAACGCGTAAGGCTGAAGATCTGCACAAAGCCCACGCCAACCTGAACAATGCATCCGTAGACAGAAACCAGCGCGAATCCGATGGCGCCGCCCAGAGTCAATTTTTCAGGCGGGTTGGCAGGCGGCTTTCCAAGAATGTCTTTGCGCAAGCGCCCCATAATGACCACGAGGCAGATGGCGACTGCGATGATTGCCTGGAAGACTTTGTCGTTGGTATTCATCAGGAATCCAAGACCGATGAATGTGCCCACAATCGAAGGCCAGAACAGTTGCTTGAAGAGTTTGACGTTCAGGTAGCCGTGCTTCGCCAGGTTATGGACGCTACTGAGGTTTCCGATAATCAGGCCGATTCGGTTGGTGCCGTTAGCCACTGTCGGCGGCATCCCCAAAAAGATCATGATGGGAAGGCTCAAGGTGCTGCCGCCTCCAGCGATGCTGTTGATGAGGCTGACGATGGCGCCTAGCAGAAAGAATGCAGGGTACTGGCCGTACTCCCACCAGCTTCCAAGTGTGGCGGCGTCCATCTAGAGAACCTCCGCGAGTGAAAGGTCGCGTCGCATTGTGAGGTTGCGTCGCGGCATTAGCGATCCAGTTCCTTCTTCAAGAAGATGATGTTGTCGGTAACGGTCTTGATCTTTTCGTATTCCGGATATTCGTCGCTGCAGTTGTTCAGGGCGCCAATAGCCTTCAACAGAAGTTCCTTCTTCTTTTCGGGTTTCTTCTGCTTGGTGGCCTGAGAGTACAGCTGAGATGCGGTCTTGCGCTTGTCGGTGCAAACTGCGTCGGCCAACTTCTGGTACTTTTCTGCAGCCTGCTGACGGAGTTTGCTTGCCTTCAAACGTTCTACAAGAACCTTGGCTTTTTCGTAGGACTTCTTTTCAATGAGACCGTCTACTTCGGCGAGAGCCTTTTCCGGGTCGTTCTTTTCCCAGTACTTCTGGTCTTCGGAATTGATGGAATTCTGAAGTCTCTGGATGTAGGCAATCATCTTTTCGATCTGAAGTTCGTTTTCGAAGTCGCGGTAGCGCATCTGGAATTCGGTTGCCTGCTTCAAGGCTTCTTCAAAGCGGGCCTTTGCCTCGGCCAGTTCAAGAATCTGTGTCTTTTCCTTGAGTCCCTTTGCAAGAGTATTCTTGAAGGCGATTTGCTTTTGTTCATTAGCAAAATTGGTGAGGGAATCGCCCGGGGCCAGAGCGATGAGGCTATCGGCAGCGGCGGCCACAAGGCTGTAGGCTGCGTTCACGCGGTTCATGTTCCTGATTTCAAGGACCATGGGCTCGTACTGCTTGGCGCGTTCGGCGTTGGTCATGCCGAAAACATTCAGCAGGGAGTCGGCGCGAATCTGCCATTCGTTCCACAAAGGCTTCATGATGCGGAACTTCTGCAAGTAGGCTACGGCTTCATCTACGGCGTTGGCTTGGAACAAGGTATTTGCGAAATCAAACACCTCGTCTACGATACTTGGAATGGCTGTGTAGGGATCTACAGGGTCTGCGATCAGGCTGGGCTGTTCCTCAGGCTGCTGGCTTTTCTGTTGTGGAACGGTTTGCTGAACTGCCGGCTGTGCTGCGCTGGAGGAACTTGCTGCCGAAATAGTTGTTTTTGCGCTTGCATTGTCGGAAGAGCTTGCAATGATTTCAGAAGAACTGCTCTGAACAGATGCTTGAGAAGAAGATGACTGTGCAACGGTAGCTTGTGCCACGATGGCTTCGGTCTGTGCTACCGGACCACTTGCAGTGTTGCTAGCGTTTGTTGCGGGCGCTGTTGCTTGTGCCTGGGCTTCAGTTGTTGCGGGGACGGCAGGTGCGGTTTCTACAACCGGACAGGGCTGCTGCACGGCGCAAGCGCCCAACATAGTTGCTGCGGAAGCGGCAGTCAAAATCTTAACAAACTTCTTGTTCATTTCTTAAAATCCTTTTCTTGCTTGCGCGTGGTCGGTCGAGCTTATTCCATATCGGCTTCGATAGGAACAAATGCGTTCTGGCTGTTGAATTCAGAAGGCAGATCCCAGTCGTCGTCCTTAGGCATTGCCTTCGGAGTGTTGCTTGCAGGTGCTGCAGTTGCGGCAGGAGTTGTTGCCGGTGCTGCGGTTTCTGCAGAGGGTGCTGCGGCTGGTTGAGCAGCAGGCTGAGCGACAGCAGGAGTTGCAGGTTGTGCGACAGCCGGAGTTGCAGGCTGAGATGCGTCAGCGGGCTGTGCCTGTGCTTCTGCGGTTGTAGTCGGTGCGGCTTCAGAAGTTGCGGCCTGTGCAGTACCTTCGGCGGTTGCAGGCTGTGCAACAGGTTCGCTGCTAGGCATGGGCAAGCTGATCATGATACCGCTTTCTGCAGCAGATTCTGCAGCGCGTTCCTGAACTTGGGGCGGAGTAAAGCCGGGCACATCCAGCCAGGGCAGCGGGCGTCCTTGAGAAGCGTCTGCGCCGGCGAGTGCAAGACCCGTCATGGGGTCAACGATAAGCTGGCCACGTTCGTTACGGAAATTCAGGGGAACTTCGCCGGCCGCAATCATGGAAATGTCCAGGAAGTCCAGCTTGTTGGGAGTGCCGAGGATTTCAATTTCTTCCTTGGCAAAGGCAGCCCACTGGGGAAGGCCACCGCTGGCGCCTGCGATACGGGTGCGTCCGGATTTCAAAGGCTTGTTGTCATCGAAGCCCACGTAGCTACCGATGGCCACCACGGAATCCAATGCAAGTCCGTTCTTTTCACTTACGTAAGTCGGCAATGCACCGAGGAATGCCACGTTGCGGTAATCGTTGGTGGTACCGGTCTTACCCAAGGTGGGGTAGCGGAGCTTGGTTCCCTTATCCGGGGAGGAAACGGTCATGTTGCTGAACTGGCTGCGAGCGGTACCGTTGGTGAATACGGAGTGGAGCATCACGGCCATCTGGGTGGTAACGGTGTCGTCCAATACAACCTTTTCTTCGACCTTGTTCTTGAAGATCACCTTGCCGTCGCGGTTTCTGATTTCCTTGATGAAGCAGGGATCGGTCCAGTCGCCATCCTTGCACTTGAACACCTTTCCGGTAAGCAGTGTTTGGTAGGCGGTGGAGATTTCAGCCAAGGTAATTTCGTTTACGCCGAGAGGCATACTGAACACTTTCTGCAACTTCTGGTGGATACCGATTTCCTTGGCGAAGCGTGCGTATTCCGCCATGGAGAGGGAACGCTTGAAGTCGGGCCAGTAGCGGATGTGGTCTGCGTCCAGGTAGTCGGTAGAGGCGTCCACCGGTTCGATCATGTGGCTCAAACGCTTCAGGTCTGCCAAGGTGAAGTCTTCGAAAAGCTTGAAGCTTTCGGTGGGCGGCAATGTTGCGGCCAAGTCCGGATCAAGTTCGCTAGCTTCGCGAAGGCGCAAAATGTCAGAGTAGTTCTTGTAGTTGTGCTTGATGAACTGGATTGTCTGCGCATCCTTCTTGGCCTGCTTTACAGCGACGTCGTTGTAGGTGCCGTAGCGCATGTTCAGCAAGGCGCGGGCGGCGCCTTCGCGGCCTTCGTTCTTCAAGATTTCAACCAAAGCTTCCTTGGCCTTGGTGAATTCGATTTCCTTCTTGGTTTCATCCTTCAAGGTCAGGCCGAACTTGTCGCGGAGTCTTGCGAAGTAGGCCTTGTATTCTTCGTCGGCCTGGCGTGCGTAGCCGTTCTGTGCGGCCACTTCGGCGAACTCGTCGCTGTTCAGCTTGTCCAGCAAATGTTCAAGGAGCCAGATACTTGCAATGTTTTCGGAACGGGTGGTTGCCCAGGCGATGCTCACCACGTCACCCTTGTTCTTGTGGTCCGGGCGAGGGAAGTAGAACTGGTTCACGAACTGGAATACGTTGAAGTTGTTCTCCAGCGGGTCAAGGTAGTTCCAATGATGCTGAAGTGCCAGGGCGTAAAGCAGCGGCTTCCAGCTGGAACCCAGCTGACGCAATGCCTTGAAGCTACGGTCAAAACCGGTGTTGTGGAAACCGCCCTGGGTTGCAAGGACGTTGCCGTTCTGGATGGCGAACAAGCCGCCCTGCAAAACAGGTTCCGTTTCAATCTGGCAGGGAGCGAAACCGTTCACCAGTTCCTCGCTGGAGACGCTCACCAAAAGGATGGCGCCTTTCTTCAGCTGGCTACCCAAAAGCTTGCTTACATCGATAGGCTTCTTGGGATCGGAACTTGCTTTCTTGGCGAAGTCCTTCACGGCTTCCTCGGAGACCATGCCCTTCAACTGTCCGAAGCTGAGGGTGAGTGCCTTGAGGCGTCCCAAGGTATCCAGATAGACGCTGTCCACGGCGCCGTAGAGGTAGTCGCCCTTGCGAGCGCTCTGTGCCTTGCTTGCAAACTGGGACTTGGGCAAAACGAAACCGCCCAGCTGCATCTGCAGATTACTGATGTTTGTCTGCAAAGCGCGCTTTGCTGCGTTCTGGGATTTTGCATCCAGGGTGGTAGTAATGGAGAGCTGAGCCTTGCGCCAGTCTTCGATGCCTTCCTTTTCGAATTCAGCAGTGAAGTAGTCGTTGTCCAACTTTTCTTCGATGCGTTCCAGGATGGTGCTCATGGTGAAGCGGAAGTTTCCGTGGTTGAATGCCAACGGTTCGGAAAGTGCTTCATCCATTTCGTCCTTGGAGATATATTCTTCTTCCACCATTCGACCAAGTACGTATCTCAAACGTTCCTGGCCGCGGGCGATGGCGCGTTCGCGACGTTCGGTGCTGCGCTGAATGAACGGGTCGTAGTTGAAGGGTCCTTTCACGGAGCCTGCGATGAATGCGCATTCGGCGAGGGTCAGGTCCTTCAGTTCCTTATTGAAGAAATACTGTGCTGCAATGGCCACGCCCTTGCCGGTACCGGAAACGTGGAACTGGTTCAGATAGAATTCAAGAATGTCTTCCTTGCTGAAGTGCTTTTCCATGCGCAGGGAGTTGATGAGTTCCTTGCCCTTTTCCTTGATGGAGCGTTCTTCGCGTCCGAAGATGTTCTTCACGGTCTGCTGGGTCAGAGTGGAACCGCCCTGACGCATGTGGCCCGCCTTGATGTTGGAAACCATGGCGCGGGTGAAACCATACACGCTGAAACCGTTGTGGTGCCAGTAGCCGGCGTCTTCGGCGGCGATCAAGGCGTTCACGATGTTCTTGGGGATGTCGCCATAGGGCACGTACACGCGGTGGTTCGCATCGAAGAATGCGCCGAGCAGTTCTTCGCCATCATTATAGTAGACGCGTGTTTCGCCAGAGAGAACCTGGAGAATGGTCTTGCGATTGAACTGGTTGTCGGGATCCTTTTCGGGAAGAACCTTGAACACCAGAATGTACACCGGGATGCAGCAAATAATGCCGACGAGGGCGAATGCTGCCACAATCTTGAAAAGTTTGGAAAGTAGACGCTTCATACCATTTTAAATGTAGAATTTTTGATTTTTAGGGATTTGGCATGTAAAAAAAATGGGGGTTTTGGGGTGTTTTTAATGAATTATGGGACGCTCCCCTTGAAAAACCACTGCTTTTTTTCTAAAATCTGTGTCCCCAAGATGGGAAGATGGCCGAGCTGGCCGAAGGCGCGTCCCTGCTAAGGACGTATAGGACTAAATCCTATCGCGAGTTCGAATCTCGCTCTTCCCGCTGAAAAGCCCCGAGCAGCGATGCTCGGGGTTTTTTCTTTATAAGTTGCATGGGGCGGAGCCCCCCTTTTTCTCTTTTTGAGGGATAATTTTGTAAAAATGGCTTGATTTACGGGAAAAATGGTGCCGAAAAGGCCGGTTTTCCCGTAATTTCATGAACAAAGTAATGGGATTTTCTTGAAAATGGCGCTTTTTGCTTGGAAATGCACTGATTTTTATATGAATCCCCCAAGGATTCACCGATTCTGTCAATTTTTGTGCTGAAATAGGGCGGATTTTTAGGGACAACCTGGTGTTTTACGGGAAAAACGCCCTGATTTTGCCTTTTATTCCCGTAAAAAAGGAACTTTTTCCGATTTTATCTCCCCATTGCGATGTTTTTTATAATTTGTCTTGACTTTCGACAGCAAAAAACGGATATTATAACCGGTCGAAATTAAAAAAGGAGATTTCAAATGAAGAGTCTTAATTTTATCGCTGGTGTTGCTCTTGGTGCTGCAGCCGCTATCGTTGCCATTAAGAAGTTCAAGGTTTGCTCCTGTGGCGTTGAATCTGCCGAAGGCGAAGCAAATCCTGCCGTCAAGGAAGCTGAAGAAGCCGTAGAAAACCTCCGCAGTTCCGTGGACAGTCTCCGCAAGGAACTCAATGCCCGCATCGAGTCCGAACAGACCTACGCCTCCCAGTGCGAAGAGCTTAAGGGTGAAGTTGCCAAGAAGGAAGCCGAAATCAACAACCTCAAGAATGTCTGTGACAAGCAGGCCGGCCAGATCCGCAAACTTGAACCGTAATTTCGCTTTTTAGCCGCTTTTTGCTGCAAAAGGCCCCCTTTAGGGGGCTTTTTTATTTGTACATTGTAGTTGTGGCACGAATTTTGCGAGAACTTCCTTTGAAAATTAATCCTTTGCAGACCTATTTGATGGCTCTGGTGGCGGTCTCGCTACTGGTGTTTTCGGGCTGCGAAGAAATCGAGGAAGAAAAGCCCTGGATCCAGGTGGAACGCCCGGACATGCTTTTCACCGATACCACCCTCATGGATAGTTACGACAAGGGTGTGCTTGCCTGGAAATTGAAGACGGCTTACCTGGAACGTTGGGGAAACAAGGACCTTGTTTTTGTGCGCCCTGTGCTGGTGGATATTTATGATTCCGTGGGAGAGCGAACAGCATTTTTGCGTGCCGACTCCGGTCGTCTGGATATGAGCTTCTCCTATGTTTACGCCTACGGTCATGTGTATGCTTTGACGCCAAAGGGAGCCTCGGTCCGCTCCGACTCCTTGCTCTGGAACAAGAAGGACAACCTTGTCCGTACCGAAAGCTACGTGCGTGTGGTCAGCGAAGATGGCGACGTGCTGCAAGGCAAGGGATTTGTCAGCGACGCCCACATGGACAACTGGCGTATTCTTGCCAACGTCACCGGTATTTTCCAGGACGCAGCAAAGCGCCTGAAGGATGAAGACAAGAAGGAAGCAGACGCCATCGAAAGCAGGGACAATGCAAACGATGCCGCTCATCCTCATGCTCGCACCAATGCTCCCATCAAGGGTTCTCCTGGTGTTCCGATGAAACCTGCACCGGGCCAGACTGCTCCTGCAAAACCGGCTCCGCGTCCGCATGGACCTGCAAGGGGGAACCGCTAATGCGTCGTTCCCTGATTTTCCTGCTGGTGCTGTTGCTTCCGGCAATCGCATTTTCCCAGACGTCTCCGCTGATCATGAAACATGCGGACAGCCTCGCCGTTGCCCGCAAACGCGGTACCTTGATTCTGCATGGTCGCGTACACTTTGTTCACGATAGCGTTCAGTTCCGCACCCAGCGCGCCGTGTGGAACAAGGACAACGAAGTGGTTCAATGCGATGGCGGTTTCAAGTTTACGCATCCCAACGGTTACGTGAACGCCGACAAGGGTATTTACCAGAAAAAGGAAAACATCGCTATTGCTACAGGTAAGGTAAATGCTGGCGACTCCGCCCACACCTATTTGCTGAAAGGCGAACATCTTGTCTACAACCGCGAAGATGAAATTCTGGACATGCCCAAGGAACCGCACCTGTGGCAGTTTGAAAAGAAGAAGGACGGAACCGAGGACACCCTTTCTGTGGTGGCTGAACACATCATCTATAATAAGAAGGATGGTATTGCCCAGGCTCACGACAAGGTGGTGATCATGCAGCAGGATGTCACAATTTCTGCGGACCACATGAAGTACAACAGGGAAACTGATCTTGCCGAGGCCTACGACCATGTGACCTTGACGCAGAAGGATGTGACCATTTTTGCCGACAAGATGAACTACAATAAGAAAGATGATTTTGCCGAAGCTTTTGACCATGTGAAGATGACTCAGAAGGACATGGTGGTCACTTGCGATACGGGTTACTTTGATCGAAAGAACAACTGGGTTTCCATGAAGGGGCATCCCACCTGCGACTTGAAGAATTACCATCTGACAGGTGATTCCATTTTCTTGGTTTTGGATTCTACAGGAAATTCCTTGAAGTCCGCATTGGTGATTCGCAATGCTCATGGTGTTCAGCAGGAAGAGGCCAAGGGACGTACCCCGGGCCGCGTCACGGAAGCTACTGGTGATACACTGTTTGCCCAGTTTGAAAACAACAAGATCGAGCATCTGTATGTGAACTTGAATGCTCACGGAACTTTCTACGAAACTGACCTGAAGGATTACCGCAACTTGATGGATGGGGACCGTCTTGACATGTTCTTCAAGAGAGGCAAGATGGATCACGCCGTTGTATCGGGTAAGGCTCAGAGCACTTATTTTTATGTCAAGAACGATCGTTCCGTTTCTGGAAAGAACGAAGCCACCGGTGATACCATCCATATTACTTTCGATGCCCAGAAAAATGCGGTGAAATCCCTCCGTTTGCTGGGCAGAAGCTCCGCTGCAAGTGGCCGATATGTGGATATGGAAAAGGAAAACCGCAATAAGGCTGCGGCACAAAAAGATTCTTTGACACAACCGAAAGAAAAAAGCGATATTAAGAAGGACGAAGTTCCGGTCATTAGAAGAGGACGTCGTCGCGAATACAAGAACGAGTCCCCTGTGGAGGAAAAACATTGAAAAACCTAGTCAGCACTATTCGTACAGAAAAGCTCCGTAAGGTGTACGGCGGTCGCCAAGTGGTGAGCGATGTTTCCATCCGCGTTTCCCAGGGTGAGATTGTTGGATTGCTGGGCCCCAACGGTGCCGGCAAGACAACGTCTTTCTACATGATCGTGGGAATGGTTCGCCCGGAATCCGGCCACATCTTCTTGGATGATATTGAGATGACGGACAAGCCTATGTACAAGCGTGCCCGCCTGGGTGTTGGCTATCTCCCGCAGGAAGCTTCCATCTTCCGCAAGCTCAGCGTTGAAGACAACATCATGGCTATTCTTGAAACCCAGGACATGAAGCGTGCCCAGCGCAAGAAGCGCCTGGAAGAACTTCTGGAAGAATTCAAGATTACCCATATTCGTAAGACCAAGTCCATGAGCTGTTCCGGTGGTGAACGCCGCCGCCTGGAAATTGCTCGCGCCTTGGCCAGCGATCCGTCCTTCCTGCTTCTGGACGAACCTTTCGCAGGTATCGACCCCATTGCCGTGGCCGACATCCAGTCCATTATCTCGGGCCTCAAGGACAAGGGCATGGGTGTGCTGATTACGGACCACAACGTGCGCGAGACTTTGTCCATTACGGACCGCGCCTACATTATGTACAAGAGCCAGGTTTTGACCGAAGGTTCCTCAGAATATTTGGCAAACGATCCTGAGGCTCGTAGAATTTATCTTGGTGATAGCTTTAGATTGGATTAGGTATTAGATGGCTTTGGATTTAGGAATGAACTTGGCCCAGGGCCAACGATTGGAGCAGACGCTGTCGCCGCAGCTTCTGCAGTCTATCAATATTCTTCAAAAGACATCTCTGGAAATTGAAACCGCCATCAAGGAAGAGGTGGAAAGCAATCCTCTTCTGGAATTGGATGATAGCGTTCCCGAAGAAGAACGCGAAGTTCGTGATGATGAACTTCCGGAGTCGGGTGCAGAACTTGTGGATGACGCAGGCTCTGACTACGATCCAGACAATAGCTTTGATAACGGTTCCTTGGACGATAGCGCCATGATGGACCGCGGTATGCTTGACGATCCTAATGCAGGCGACCTGAATTATGAACGTTACCTCGGTGATGGTTCTTCTGATGAAGACGCGCCCTTCAAGGATTTGAATGCCGCTTCGAAGGATGCCGACGAGGAATGGGATCGCCCCATTAAGGATAACGGAAAGAGCCTGCAGGAACAGTTGCGTGATCAGCTGATGCTCTGGTCCGGTACCCGCGAATTGTTTGGCCAGCTTAAGGAATGCGGCTGCACTGAAAAGCGTTTCCGCGCCTTGGTGGAGTACCTGATTGACTCTGTCAGCGAAGAAGGTTTCTTGCTGAGTGGCGATGCAGAACACGCCCCCGTCAGCGAATCTTCTGACGAGTACGTCAACGAAATCGAGAAGATGCTTCGCCGCGAGATTCCTCTTGAGGAAACCAGCGTGCCTGTGCGCGAAGCAGTCCATGTGCTGCAGGGCTTCAATCCCCGCGGTATCGGTGCCCGCGATCAGCGTGAATGTTTCTTGATTCAGGCTTACGCAATCCCCAAGTTCCCCGAACTGGGAATCAAGATTCTTGAAAACTGCTATGAGGACTTGCTCGCCTTGCGTTATGCAAAAATCGGCAAGACTCTTGGTGCCTCCACCGAAGATGTGCAGAAGGCTGTGGCCAGCTTTGCGAAGCTGAATCCGCACCCGGGATTCCAGCTTTCCAACGCCCGCGTGCAGACCATTGCCGCCGACATGAAGATTGTGGAAAAGCGTGGCAAGTTTGATGTGGAAGTGACCCGTTCCTCCACCCAGAAGCGCCTCCGCATTAATCAGACCTACAAGTCTATTCTTGATGATAAGAGTGCTTCCAAGGATGCACGTGATTTCGTGAAGACCCATCTGAACAAGGCTGTGGAATTTATGAAGTCCTTGGACAACCGCTACTCCACCATGGAGTTGGTGATGCGCGCAATCCTTAAGCGTCAAAAGGAATTCTTCACCCAGGGTCCGGCTTTCCTCAAGCCCATGATCCTGCAGGACATTGCAGACGACGTAAAGCGCGACGTGAGCACCGTGAACCGCGTGACCAACGGCAAGTACGTGGACACTCCCTACGGAGTCTACGAGCTTAAGCGCTTCTTTACTTCCGGCGTGAAGCAGGGCGCCTCTCCCGACGCGGAGGAGGTGGGTTCCGCACAAATTCTCGACGCCATGAAGAAGATGATCGACGAAGAGGACAAGAAGAAACCTCTTTCCGATCAGGCTATTTCAGACAAACTTGCAGAAATGGGGATGAAGGTTGCCCGCCGTACCGTTGCAAAGTATCGCGAGAACTCCCTTCACATCCTCACCGCAAGCCAGCGCAAGCAAATTAAATAAAGTTTCTTTCTGTCATTGCGAGCCCGTAGGGCGTGGCAATCGAAGCTCTGTTTACCTCAGCGTTTATGAGATGCAAAGGGGTTATCACACGTCCACATAGTGGATGAAGCATTTGTTAGTGCTTTAGCACTTACAAAGACTTGTCCCCTATGGGGATAATTCTCACTAAGGGCTAAAGCCCTAAGTGTTCATTTACCTTTGGAATCCCCACTCACAAAAGTCCGCTAACACGGACTTTTTCTCGTGTTTGAGGGGCGGAAACACACTTAGGAATTTATTCCTTAGTGTGGCCGGTCCCCGAATGGGGACGAGTAAACCCGCTCCTCAAGGGGCCCCTCCCGCATAAAAAACGTTTTTTAATTTTTTGAAAATTTTTGTTCCAACTTGGAATATGGTTTTTACCAAAAAAACAGCCAAGGGTGTTTTTTCCTGGAAAAAAGATGTATATACTCTAAACGTGAGACAACGAAATGTCTCGCCGATATTCACTTTTTTTCTACGGAGGTTTAACAATGGATATTCAGTTTTCTGCTCGTCATTTTAATGCATCTGCTGGTCTTCAGGATCGTATCCAGGAAGAAATGGACAAACTCGCCAAGTTCTATCCGAACATTACCAGCGCCTCCGTCGTTTTGGACCATGAAGTAGAACATCAGCGTCACTGCGAAATCACCGTGAACATTACCGGTTCCCAGGTTGTCGCTTCCGCCGATGAAGAAAACATGGGCAAGGCTGTTGATGTTGCTCTTGATCGCGTAAAAATCCAGCTCAAGAAGGCAAACGACAAGCAGAATGATCATCGAGCACAGCCCGTATCTGATGTTGTTTAATTCGGTCTCTCCAAAAATTGTATAATTTTGGAATATGGCTGAATCAAGATTGAAAGATATTAAGATCCTGCACAGGGAACGCTTCCTTGTGCGGGACTTTTTTTGTCGTTACGGAAAAGACCTGCAGATGGCAAACCATTCTGCAGAAGAATGTTTAGATACTCCCATTGCCGAAAGTGGTATTCATCGTCCTGGTCTCGCCATGGCCGGATACACATCGGTTTATAGCTCCCAGCAGATTCAGGTTATCGGTCACACCGAATGGAACTACCTGGAATCTATCGGCTCCCAGGGCCGTGCCAAGGTCTTTGAGAACTTGTCTGTGTTCAAGGCCCCCATGTGGGTGGTAACCCACGCCCAGCAGCCTCACAGGGAACTTCGCGATATGTGCGAGAAGAAGGGCATCCCTCTGTTCTCCACAACGCTTCATACATATGAATTTATCAAGCTGGCCCAGCGAATTCTCGAAGAGTTCTTCGCGCCCCACGCCATTATCCACGGAAGCCTTGTGGACGTGTACGGCATCGGTATGCTGTTCGTAGGCGACAGCAATGTGGGTAAGTCCGAATGTGTGCTTGACCTTGTGGAAAGTGGCCACCGTATGGTGGCTGACGACGTGGTCCATATCAGTAATGTGGGTAAGTCCATTATCGGCCGCCCGGACCCGCTGATTAAGCATCATATGGAAATTCGCGGTGTTGGCATTCTGGATATCCGCTCCATGTTCGGTATCCACGCAATCCGCAAGCAGAAGAAGATTGAAACCATCGTGGAACTGCAGCAGTGGCGCCAGGATGGCGGTTACGACCGTACGGGTCTCAACGAACAGGAAGAAATCGTCATGGGCATCAAGATTCCCAAGGTGGTGATTCCTGTGGCCCCGGGTAAGAACCTGACGGTGATTTCTGAAGTCATCGCCATGAATACCTTGATGAAAATGAACGGCCAGAATGTGGCCGAGGACTTCAACGAAGCCCTTATGCAGAAGATTAAGGCCAAGGCCAAGGGCGAATTCGTGGATGATTTACTAGATTTCGATCCACAGAACTGGTCCTACTATGAATAGATTCGTCAGGCTTGTCAAAGAAAACGTGATTCCCTCGATAGTGTTTACCATTATCGCGGTGTCCTGCATTTTGGCCTGGTACACTCTTCATCCGGCTAGCCCCTACCACAGCAGATATTCCTTTGTGGTGGCCTACGATGCCATCGGTACCCTTTCTCCGGGCAACCGTGTGGAGGTCCGCGGTATTTCCAAGGGCGAAATCACCAAGGTGGAATTGACTGAAGACGCCGTCTACGTGACTGCCCGAGTTTTGGCAGATACCAGGATCCCGGTGAACTCTGAATTCCGCCTGATCAACTCCGGCTTGATGGGCGAACGCGAAATGTGCGTTCTGACCGGCGATAGTCCGATCATGGTCAATGACGGTGATACCTTGAAGGGTCATTACGACGAAGGTACTTCCGGCGTGGTAAAGAGTCTTCTTGCTGCTTTGGACGATTTGGACGAAGTTCTTGATACTTTGTATGCTTTTGCAGATTCTGTAACAGTCGGTTCCACCGGAAAGCGCATCAAGCGAATCATCAATAAGGGTGATCGCCTGATTAAGGTGGGCAAGGCTGATATCAAGTCCTGGATTGGCGAAGCTAACCAGTTGTTTGATCAGTTGGGTGGAGCCTTGGATAAGGTGAAACCTATGTTGAATGAAGCTGTGGACCAGGGAAAACTTAGGGTTGATGATGCCCAGAAGTTGATTTCCCGTGCAGAAGTCCTTTTGAAACAGTTGGATGGTATAAAGAACCAGAGTAAGAACTTGTTTGATGACCTTTCCAAACAAGATAATACGGCAGCCTTGATCCTTGCCGACGACAGCAAGTTCCTCAAGGAAGTGGATAAAATAATCCTTGATGCCAGCAACTTGGTGGCCGATGTCAAGAAGCAGGGCATTCGAGTCAACATCGATTTTGATTTTTTTAGAAAATAATTTACCCTTTTGTAAAAAAAAGATTAGTTTCACTCTATTAGTAGATGATAGAGCCACTCACAACCAAGGAGCATTACCATGGCTGAAAAGAAACCTGTAAAAATGAGCGACGCTGACCTCAAGTTTTTTGAAGATATGCTTATTGAAAAACGTCGTGAGCTGGTGACGGCCCAGACGGAATCCGACAAGGCTGAAACTTTCAAGAGCCAGATGCAGGCTGGCGATGGTGGCGAATCCAATAGCGCCGACCTTGCTACTGACTACAATGCTCTGGAAACCAACTTTGAACTTGCTGCCCGCGAAGGCAAGTACCTTGTCTATCTTGAAGAAGCTCTCAAGCGCATCAAGAAGGGTACCTTCGGTATTTGTAAAGTTTGTGGCGAACTTATTCCCAAGCCCCGCCTGATGGCAGTGCCCACTGCAACCAAGTGCGTGAACTGCAAGGAAGAAACCAAGCGCAAGGAACGCGAAGACAGCCGTCTGGAAATGGCCCGCTTGCTGGCTGAAGAACAGCGCCGAGAATTGATGGCTCGTTCCAAGAAGTAAAATTTAGGGTGGAGCTGCCAGGAGTGTGCAGCGAAAAAGACCTCGGATCAAATCCGAGGTCTTTTTTTGGTTTATAGACGCAAGGGGGACTAAGTCTCCCTTGCATATTATATCATAGGGAAGAAGGTGTCGGCCAGCTTGGCACGGAAGGCGTGGATGCGGTCGGCGTTGGGTTCGCGGTGCGGGTACGTGAAGTTGCTGAGGAGTACCACGGCGGCGCCCTTGTCGGGATCGGCCACGATGCTTGCACCAGTGAAGCCTGTTTTGCCGAAAGTACGGGGGGAGACCTTGGTTCCCATGAACTTGGCTGCGTTAAGTTCCCAGCCCAGGGCGGTACAGTCACCGGCTGCGCCAGCGGGGCAGTTGCCGTAGGCGGGATTGGTAAATGCGTTGGTGCTTGCCAGCTTGAGGATGCCTGCGGGAGCGATGCGGGCGATTCCGTTTGGGGCGCCGCTGTTTTGAACGTTGCTATGCACGTCCACGCCGTCATTCAGCATCATCTGTACAAAGTTCAGCAAGTCGGGGACGCAGCTGAACATGCCTGCGCTTCCCACGGGGAAAAGTTTACGCAGTACCCAGGCGCTTTCGTCGTGAATTTCACCTTGGATCTCCCTGCCACGAAAACTGCAGATTTCCGTAGGAGATATCTGTTCCTTCGGGATGGGGTTTTCGGGGCGCGTCAGCGGATCCCATCCGGAGCGGGTCATCTTCAGCGGCCTAAAGAAACGTTCCGCCCCCTGTTCCTGCAGGGACTTTCCCGTAAGGCGACACAGGATCATGCCCAGCAGCACGCTGGCAGGGTTTCCGTAATTGAACTGGGCCCCAGGCGCTGCCGCAAACTGGTACCTGTAAAGCGCGTCAAGAATTCCCTCGGGCGGAAGCTCCCTCAAGGTCTTCATGGGAACGCGGTAATCCAGGCTGTGGGTCAGCAGGTGAAAAACTCGGACATCCTCACGATAGTTTGTTTGCAACTCCGGGATGAAATCGACGACCTTCGCATCCACGGAGAGTTTTCCCTCGAGAATGTAACTGAGGGCGAGGGTCGATGTGGGACAAACCTTTGTCAGCGACGCAATGTCGAATACGGTATCTTGCGCGGTGTTCAAGGTGACAACCTGTTGGCTTCCATCGGGCAAAATAAAGCCTGCCACGGCTCTGCCGAATACACCTTCGGTTTCTGCCTGCTTTAAAAGACTTTGAATTTCTTCTTCCATGAATTTCATATTCCGAAAATAGAAATCTTTTTTGTAATATCTTATATTTATCACAATAGGTTTCGGATATAATAAAGGTTACGTACTTATGGCTTTTGAACGAAAGATGAAAGGGGGACATATCTGGCTTCAGTATGTTATTGTCATCTTTTTCTTTTTTGTAAGTCTTGTTGCCGTATCCATTTTCTCCTTTTATTCCTATTCTAGCCTAGCTAGTGAAGAAAGCATTCGTGCGGGAATAAGGGCTGTCGAAAAAGACGCCGAGATTATTAACAATGTCTTGGACGATGGTAAGGGCCGCTTGCAAGTTGTTATCCGTGTAACGGAGCATCTTATTAAGGATGGTGCTTCTATTGCCGACGTAGATTCATTGTTCCGTGAGGAAACTTCTCGTTTCCGTATTGCGACGGAGTCTGAATTTTCGGGTGTCTATGGTTATATCAATGGCCATTATATTGATGGAGGTCATTGGGTTCCTCCTGAGGGTTATAATGTCCAGGAACGCCCTTGGTACAAGAGCGCCATCCAGGCAAGGGATGATAGCGCCCAGTTTGTTGCCTATAACGATATTGCAAATGGTGTTCATGCTGTTTCCATAAGCAGGGCTTTTGACAGTAAGCGTAGCGTTGCGGCACTGAACATTCCTTTTAAGAATCTGAGAAAATTCTCCAAGTTGGTAAAGAACCAGGATTGCCATTGGGTAATCCTGGACGTGAACGGAACGGTAATTGACCATCATGATGAAATTGAAATCGGCCAGAACTATCTGTCTGATGCGTTCTGGGGTACTGAAAAGGAAAGCCTTGCTCGTAAGGTGACCCGCACAAGGTCCGGTATGGTGGAAATTATTCACGCCGGCAAGGAATCCTTTGCCTTTGTGGCTCCTCTTCAACGAAATTGGCTGCTCGTGTCCATCGTAGACAAAGCCACCGCCACGGAAGATCTCCGTTGGATCATGGCTCGCAACATTATGATCATTCTGCTGCTGTTTGTTGTCATGATTCTAGTTGCAATCTTTGGATTTTTCCGTCATCGTAAAGTTGCAAGAATCATGAGGACGAAAAAAATCATCCAGCGTAAGATGAATCATGAGATGCTGGCTTCCATCAACGGAATTCTCGGCATGAATGCGGTGCTTGCGAAGAGCATCCGCGATGCGAGTACGAGAAAGTTCGTTGACAGCGTGGGCTCGGCCGTGAAGGAATTGAATTCCTTGATTAGCGATGCCAGGGACTTCTCTGATTTTGAAAGGGGAAACTCTGTGCAGGAATCGGAAGCATACGATGTGTTTGTTCTGTTTTCCGAGTGCTATAAGAACGTGCTTCCCAAGGCCACGATGAAGAACCTGCAGGTTTCTGTGGAATGTGATCCTGACCTCCCGTCGAGCCTGTGGGGCGACCTTAAGAGGATTCGTCAGGCGATTAACAACCTATTGACTGACGCAGTCAAGCGCACTGATGCCGGCGGCATTTTGATTTCCGTTGGTTTTGATTCCTTGGCCAAGTCCAAGAATTCCTCAGAGGATACGGTTGTCCTGAAAATTTCAATTCGTGATACTGGTGAATCGGTCAGCGTTGACTACGATTCCGAGGACCGTGGCTGGGATGGTACCAGTGCTGAGCTATGCCTTGCGAGGTTGCTGATTGCGGCCTGTGGTGGCGATCTGGTAATCAAGAGCAGATATGGCGAAAGTACCACCGTCATGATTACAATCCCGCAGGTTGTCCTGAATGTGGAGCCTATGGGCGATTTCCTCACAAGGTACAACGAGTCTGAATTTACAGAATCGAAGGCTTACGATACGTTGTTTGCTCCTTCTGCAAGAATCCTGGTGGTGGATGATGTTGACATCAACCTGAAGGTGGTTTGCGGTTTGCTGAAGGACACCAAGATCCAGATCGATACTGCGGTCAATGCGACACAATGCCTGGAGCTAGTGGCCATCAGACGCTACGACTTGATTCTTCTGGATTATTCCCTGCCGGTAATGGATGGCATCAAGACGTTTGAACGAATGAAGAAAATCCAGGATTCTCCCAATAAGGAGACTCCGGTCATCATGGGTACGGCGAAAACCATTGACTTTAGCGATTCCTACTTGAAGCTTGGTTTGACGGACTTTATTTCAAAGCCCTACCAGGAACAGGACCTGAAGAGGATGCTTGCCTGGTATTTGCCCAAGGACTTGGTGTTGACTCGAGATGACTTGCTGGAATTCCCCCAGGCTAAAGTCAAGAAGAAGTCTACGAAAAAATCAACAGAAACATTTGTTGACGACAATGAGGAACTGGAGTTCCACTCAGTCTTGACCCCGGAAGAAAAATTGGTGGTCTTTGAAAACGTTTTGAATGTAAGCGTTGGCTTGGAATATTTTTCACGTGATATTCGCTGCTATTGCGAAGTTCTTGAGGAGTTTGTTCGCGAGGATAAGTCTCCCGCATTCCAACGAGCATTCCTTGCGAAGAACTGGAGCGACTATCTGGCCTTGATTCACTCTGTAAGTGGAGTGGCCTCTGCTATTGGTGCAGAAAACCTTTCCTTGCGCTCACGAAATATTGAGGTCGCCTGCAAGGAATCAAGGTTTGACGAGGTCGAAGGTTTGCATGATTCCTTTGTTGCAGCCTATGTAGAAAGTATCGAAAAGATCAGGAAGGGTTTATCTGAATATGAGCATTAACGTTGGTAAGAAAGATAAAGTTCCTGTTGAAGGTCAGGCCATAGGGAGGACGAACTATCGATTGTCCTCCAGTATGAGCAATGAGTTCCGTGTGCTCATCAATGAAATCCTTGGCATGAACGCGATGCTTCTCAAGGAATGCGAAACTCCTGAAATGAAGGAGTTTGCGATTAATATTCAGGATGCGGGCCGAAACCTTTTGTCGCTGGTGAACGATGTGAAGGACTTTTCGAAAATTGAATCCGGTGAAATGGTTTACGCTCCGGTCAACTACGACTTGTTCCTGACATTGAATGAATGCTACAATATGTATGCTACGCGTATCCAGGAAAAGAATCTTGAATTCAATTTCAAGATCGATTCCAGCTTGCCGGTAGAATTGTATGGTGACGAAAAGCGCGTTCGTCAGATTATAAATAGCCTGCTTTTCTTTGCCGTCCGTTTTACCAAGAAAGGGTTCGTTACCCTTGAAGTGACCTTTGACCGCATCGCCGATGGCTCCCGTGACATGATCGACCTTGTCATTATTGTGAAGGACTCTGGTGACGGTATTCCCAGGGAAGCCATGGAACATCTGTTTGATATCTCGGAAAGAATTGAACAGTTGCGTGACATTGAGCGCACCGACCTTGGTCTTAACTTGGTTAAGCGCCTTGTAGATTTACAGGGGGGAACCATCCAGGTTGATAGCGACTTTGGACGCGGTACGTCTTTTAAAATCACAATTCCCACGTTGGTGAAAAAAGAAGTCCTGATGGGTGATTTTTGGAGCCGGCAGAAGACATACGCAAGTTCCGTCAAAACGGAAATGAGCAGGTTCCATGCGCCTAAGGTCCGCATTCTCGTGGCCGACGAATTGCCTACGAACTTGCGTGTGATGAAGGGCTTCCTTAAGGATACCGGAATCACCATTGACGAGTCCAGCAATGGCATGGACGCCCTTGAGAAAATCAAGAGAACGCAGTACCATCTGATTTTCCTGGACAAGGGTATGCCTGTCATGAATGCGGAAGAGACTTTGGATATTCTGAAGACTCTCGCGGGAAACTTCAACAGGAATACTCCCGTGGTCCTAATGGCCGCGGAAGATGAAAATATATCCGCTTCTGAATGTCAGAAAATAGGTTTTGCGGATTGCCTGCTGAAGCCGGTGCGTGAAGAATCACTTTTTGCGTTGTTCAACAGGTTCATTCCCACAAATCTTATAGAGTCCCTGGGTTACGCGGAATCTGCTGTGAAAACGAAAATGGCATCCAAAAATACTTCCGCGGATGTTCCGGGGGCAACCTCTCAGGAGTTCGATGCAAAGACCTTGCTCGCTTTGATTCAGGAGTCCAAGATTCCGTCGGATTTGCTGAAGCTTTCTGCCTCGGGTTTTGTGGATGTCAATGTGGGCTTGAATTTCTGTCAGAACGACGAAGACTTGTACCGCAACTTGCTTTCTGATTTCCGTAAGCTGAATCGTGAGGAAACTCTTGATGCCGCTATGGATAACGAAGACTTTGAACTTTATCGCATTGAAATCAGATCGCTGAAAAGTGCTGCCCTGACCATCGGTGCCGTCGACATGGCTAGCCGCGCGAAGGCTATGGAATTTGCCTGCAAGGATGGCCATTATGATTATGTGCAGATGCATCACGAAGATTTTATTCGCGATTATAATCATTTAATGAGTGCGTTGAACGAATCACTTTAAGAGGATACCGTGGAAGAACAAATTGATGTCTTGAATCCGGATGGAACTTCTGCTGGTTATGCCCGTGGAAGAACCGAGGTTCACTCCAAGGGACTCTGGCACCGCACCGTGCATATCTGGGCCTTTGATAAAGATGACAGAATCCTTTTCCAGTTACGTGCGAAGGTCAAGGAAAATAATCCTGGACTTTTGGACACTAGTTGCGCTGGCCATATTTCTGCAGGTGATGACAGCCGTAATGCTGCAGTTCGCGAACTTCGGGAAGAGCTTGGCGTGGTGAAGAACGCCGATGAACTGGAATATCTTTTCGAGTCTACCCACGAAAGCGTGCTGAACGGCGGCGAGTATCTGGACAACGAATATTACGACGTTTATCGAATTAGTTTGTCCGATGAGGAGGCGGGCGCGTTGGTGCCCCAGCCGGGCGAAGTGGATGACTTCGTGTGGATGACCCGCCAGGAATTTTTTGCCAAGCATAAGCTGAACCCTGAAAAGTTCGTAGATCACCCGAAGGATTTTGCCTGGCTTGAAAACGGCTAGGGAGGAGCTCCATGTCCAAGGCTATTACCGGTCACCGCTATCGTCATTACAAAAAGGAAACCATGGTCTACACGGTGGTGGAGGCCAACGCCCTGGATTGCGAGGATGTGAAGCCCCTGGTGATTTACCGCAGTGAGTACGAAACTCCGGATCACCCCAAGGGTACCATTTGGGTTCGCGCAAAATCCGACTTTGAAAGCAAGGTAATTTTGCCCGATGGAACGGTGGCAGACCGCTTTACCGAAATAGATTTGTTATAATTGGTGCCGGTGTTTTGGGGTTGTTAAGTGGGTTTTTAATGATCAGTACTTTTAACCTGGCGTCTGTGTACGTGGCGAATGTTATCGGCGCGTTCCTGTTGATTATCTTGATGGCGACCAATGTGTGGCGCTTGCGTGAACGCAGCGAGGAAAACCGTTGCCTTATGGTCATGATGGTCCTCGCCTTTACCAATTGCCTGATCGATCCGGTATCCTACTCCCTCGATGGCCACCCGGGTGCATTGAATAGGTTCCTTGTTACTTTTGGAAACGCCTGGTTGTATATCGCTCTTATGATGGCTGCGGAATTCTGGGTGCATTTTGTAGAAGTCCATCTGAATGGCTCCATTTCCAAGCGTCATTTGTGGACGCTTAAGGCGTTTGTTATTGTGGGTGCGGCCTTGATGGTTGTGAACTTCTTTGTTCCCATCGTGTTTGAAGTGGATGCCAATAATGTGTACCATCGTAAAAGCTTGTTCTTCTACTATGTTGCGGTAGACTACCTGTTCATGATGGATTCTTTGGTGTCCTATCTTCACAGCAAGTACCGTGGTGGTTCCCTCAAGTTCTTCCCGATATGGGTGTATATCTTGCCTGTTTTTGCAGGCGGCGTCGCACAGACTTTGTTCTACGGTGTGTCGGTTTCCTATGTTAGCCTGGCTGTAGCTGTGGCAGGCGTTCTTGCCAGCTTGCAGAACGAACGGATTTTCAGGGATTCCCTGACCGGCCTGTACAACCGTGCCTATCTTGATTACCTCCTGAAAAAATATTCCCGTCGTAAGAAGAATCTGGTTTCTGGCATCATGCTGGACCTGAATGACTTTAAACGCATCAATGATGAATTTGGCCATGCTGTGGGTGATGAAGCCTTGATCAACGCCGCTTCCATATTGAAGAAGGTGGTGGGCGAATTGGGACTTGTGATCCGCTATGCCGGTGACGAGTTCATCATTTTCGTCAATAGCCAGGACGATGCTGTTATTGAGGATGTTATGAATCGTGCTAGAACCGCTTTGCGAAAGTTCAATGAAGTATCCGGTGCGGTTTATGTGCTGTCTGCGGCTATGGGTTCCTGTAAGCTGGATTTCTCTGAAATGCGTGTGGATGCTTTCATCAACGAAATCGACCGTCGCATGTACGAAGAAAAGAGGGACTACTACGCAGAAAACATTAGCATGGACCGTCGCAAGCGCTAAATTGGTTCTAGTTATAAGTTTTACCTATTGCTCATTATAGGGCTTTAGTTATAGCAACGGCGGAATTTCTCCGCCTTTTTCATTTTGTACAGGGTTGATTATGGGAAAAGTAATAGGGTGTATCTATATTTAAGCCCATATAACACAGAAAGGAATAAATTATGGCAAATCTTGAAACTCTTTGCGTGCAGGCTGGCTGGACCCCGAAGAAGGGTGAACCCCGCGTGCTCCCCATTTACCAGAGCACTACCTTTAAGTACGACACTTCCGCCCAGATGGCAGACCTGTTCGACCTGAAGGAATCCGGCTACTTCTACACCCGTCTCCAGAACCCCACCAACGACGCTGTGGCTTCCAAGATCGCCCAGCTGGAAGGTGGCGTAGGTGCCATGCTCACTTCCTCCGGTCAAGCTGCAAACTTCTACGCCGTGTTCAACATCTGCGAAGCTGGCGACCACTTCATTTCTACTTCCGCAATTTACGGCGGTACCAGCAACCTCTTCAGCGTTACCATGAAGAAGCTGGGCATCGAATGCACCTTCATCGACCAGGATGCTTCCGACGAAGAAATCGAGAAGGCTTTCCGCCCCAACACCAAGTGCGTCTTCGGCGAAACCGTTGCAAACCCCGCAGGCAAGATTCTTGACCTGAAGCGCTTTGCAGATTTGGCTCACAAGCATGGCGTTCCCATGATCGTGGACAACACTTTCCCCACTCCGATCCTCTGCCGTCCTTTTGAATTCGGCGTAGACATCGTGACCCATTCTACCACCAAGTACATGGACGGTCACGCTATGGCTGTGGGTGGCGCAGTGGTCGATAGCGGTAACTTCGACTGGGAAGCTCATCACGACAAGTTCCCGGGCCTTACCGAACCGGATCCGTCTTACCACGGCCTTCGCTACACCGAAGCCTTCGGCAAGCTCTGCTACATCACCAAGGCTACCGTGCAGCTCATGCGCGACCTGGGTTCCATCCAGTCTCCGCAGAATGCATTCCTCCTGAACGTTGGTCTTGAAACCTTGTTCCTCCGCATGCCCCGTCATTGTGAAAACGCTCTCGCCGCTGCCAAGTGGCTGAAGAACCATCCGAAGGTTGCATGGGTGGACTACGCAGGTCTCGAAGACAACGCTTCCTACGCTCTGGCCCAGAAGCAGTTCAAGGGCGGCCTCCCGTGCGGCGTGCTCACCTTTGGTATCAAGGGTGGTCGCGATAAGTCCATCCAGTTCATGGATGCCCTCAAGATGATCTGCATCGTGACCCATGTGGCCGACGCCCGCAGCTGCGTGCTGCACCCCGCAAGCCATACCCACCGTCAGCTTTCCGACGAACAGCTCATCGAAGCAGGCGTTGCTCCTGACCTGATCCGCTTCAGCGTCGGTATCGAAAACATCGAAGATATCATCGCCGACCTGGAACAGGCTCTGGCACAGGTCTAGGCACGAAACGTCATCCTGGAGGTGCAGCGCACCCGATAGGATCCCAAAAAACTCCCGCGACGTACAATCGCGGGAGTTGTTGCTTTTAATGGCGTTTAGGTTTTACTCTTTTAGGCCGATTGCTATAGCCCGAATGTTGAAGGTTGCCGTTTTTGTAGAGGATGTGGGTTGCGAGAACATGAACTCGATACTGGTCACTTGCTTCAGCACTTCACCGATTGCCATTTTTTCGCCATAACCAGTCTGCTTGAAGTCGCTGAAGTTGAAGCACTTGTTTCCGCCGTTGCGTGGTAAAGCGACTTTTGGACGGTCATATTTTAGTACGTTGATCATTAGAGAATCTGTTACGCCCAGCTCCATAGTAAATGCAACTTGGGATTCGTACATGATGCAGATGTTTTCCCAGTTGGAAATGTCGGCGGGTTCAAGGGTGCCGTCTTTCTTCTTGCCTGCGATGGAGAAGGCGATGCCTGCGAATGGCGAGAAATCCAGGCTTCCCTTGTCAAAGGAAATCTCTCCGCATATGCCGTCGCAAAAGTCAATAACCGGATCGAAGGATTCCTCGTCATAGCTGTTTCCTTTGTCTACAGGCCACTTGATGGTAGATCCGCCCCCATTTCCGTTGTCGTTAAATTCAAACCAGGTACCGCCGGTTTCGCTGCCGTTGTCCAGGCCGGTTTCCACCATGTAAACTTCGTCGTAACCTTCCCAGACGTAGTCTCCATCAATGCCCATGCCGCAGCCTCCCCATGCGTTAGCAGCCTTGCAAAGTACTGGGGCCTGTGAAGAGCTGGAAAATACAAAACTTGAAGAACTGGAAAACATTATTACGGAAGAACTGGAAACCGGCGGGTTATCCTGGGTGTACATGCTGGAGCTGCTGATGCTCGGCAATTGGGAATCGCTGCTGCCGAGTGGTCCGGATTCGCTGCTGGAAGGTTCCTGGCTGTCGGAGGAGATGTTGTTGTCGGCGATAATGCCGTCTTCGTCAATGCTGACGCCAGCTCCTTGAGTTGGGCCGTTGTCGCTGCAAGCGGAGAAAACACCTGCCATGGCTATGGCGGAAAGTGTGGTTATTGTTTTGAAGTTGATGCTTTTCATGGTGCTCTCCTCAGCGGTTGGAACCGCGTTCGTTTAAATTCTTTGTTAGCGCAAACACTTGCATATTCACGCGGAAAACTTTTTCTACTTCCTGGGGCCTTGATGCGATAGCTGCGATGCGCTTGCGGCATTGGTCCAGTTCTTCAAGGATTTCGCCGTAGGCGCTTTCGGACACGCCCAAGGTGAGACCTGTAAACTTTCGTTCGTTGATGGGATCGTTCTCGAGAGATTCCAGGGCGAACGTTCCCATTTGACGGTGCATGTTGCGAATGGCTAGCGGAACCATTTCACCTTTACCGGAACTCAGAATCTTGTCGGTCTGGCGGTAGTTCCCGTTTTCATCTTTCTGCAACAAGCCTGCCTTGGTGAGGAACTGGAGAGTCTCAGTCACTTCGGCTGCGGTAATTTTCGGTTTGCAAGCGTGGGCGATTTCCAAAGGCTTTGCGCCGGGCATTGCAGGGGCCACTTCGCGGAGCACCGGATTTTTCCAGGAGTCGAAGTAGGCGAATTCGTCGGCGCCAAGGATTTTAACCTTGAGGGCGTTTGCAATATTTTGCATGTTGTCAAATGCCTTTTTCTTGTCGTCGTCGGTCTTTGCGCCTGCGAAAGCGACTAGTGCGCAGAAATAGTCGGCATCGTGGTCGGTAAGGCCTGTGGCGCTGGCGACGCGTTCAGCGGCTGCTGCGCTCAGGTTCTTTTTGCCTGTGCTTACATCTTTCAGGTACACGGGAGAGGAAAATCCGGCTTGAGCTGCAAAATCGCGCCAGGTAAATGCGGATTTCTGCTTTCGGTCCTCGTAGTACTCCTGAATGAACAGGCGATAATCTTTGTACTCTGTCACTTGCTTCATGGAAATGAATATAAACTAAAATTTCCAAAAAGGCAATAGTTGGAGTACAAAAATATTAAAAAAGTTTAAAAATATTGAAATTCTTTAATTTTATGCAAAAATTGAATGTTTTTAGAGTACAAGTTGGTGCGAGATTCTACCGATCCAGGGTGAATTGGTTGTACCCCAGTTCTTCAAAGCCTAGTTTTTTATAGAGTCGTGCGGCTTTTTCGTTTTCCGGTTCCGTCTCCAGGCGGAACCTCTTGACTTCGGGATGGTTTTCTATGACCTGTTTGATGAAGGCGCTGCCGAGACCCTGCCCGCGGAATTCTTCGCGTATATAGATTTCATCGAACCAGAAACATAAACCGCCGGCCTCGTTGGAGTATGTCTTGGTGACGGCGCCGTAGCCTGCGATGTGTTCGCAAGAATCGTCGCAAGTTGAACCTTCGCTGACTTCAAAAATGTACACGTCAAAATATGGACTGCCGTTTTCCAGTTCCTGCAAGGTTTTCTCGAAATGGCTTTCGGGCACGTTGTGCAAAACGGCAGGACTTGCGAAGAACTCCTTCATCATCTGGAAGAACTCTTCGTGATCCTTTGCCTTGTATTTGCGGATATTAAAATTCATGAAGAATTTCGCTATTTCTTTGTGAGGATAGTGCGATCGACCGGTTGTCCGTTCAACTGCAAGATTCCGATATAACGGCCGTTAGTGATGCCTGAGAGTCCAAGGGTCTTGATGTGGGATCCTGCGGCCGTGACGCCCATGTTTGCGGAGTACACGACGTTGCCCTGCATGTTCAGCAGGGAGAACTTGACTTCACCTCTTCTAGGAACGGTGAATTGGAACTCTGCAAAGCTGCCGTTCAAAATAGCCTTGAGCCCGGTGTTTGCGGTTGCACGAGAGCTACCAATGGATTCTTCTTTCTTGGAATCGTCGGGAGTCTGTGTGGAATCCTTCTTATCGGTTGTATCCTTGGGGTCTTCGGGAATCGTGATGGTTGTATCCTGCGGTTCTTCCTTTACAACTGTAGTATCTGCATTGAATCGGAGGGTTGGGTAGGAAACGCCCTCTTCGATTGTCCAGATTTTCTGGAAGTCAAATCCGTTGAAGCTTGCGGCGTGAATCATTTGGTCGCCTGTCAAAGCTTTCAGATTCATGTTGTCGCTAGACAAGGCGCATTCGCTGGAACTGTAGTAGACGTTTTCGCCTGCCTTTTCCCATTGAACGTTACTGCAGATGTTTTCGCCTTGGTTACGGGTTGTGTACCAGGTGCTGTATGCGTTCTTGATGGATCCTTGCTGTTTAGCGACCAATGCGTCAAAAGTTTTCGTTTCTGCAACATTGTATGCTCGTGCCAGGGAAGAACCTGTTGCATAGACATCGGTGATGACGCCCTTTTCAAGATTGGTACCAACGAAACCGCCGAGAGGTTGTGGGGTATAACGGATTTCCATGTCCACGGAGGAGCGGCAGCTGCTGATTGTTCCGTTATTGACGCTGGCGAATCCGCTTCCGTCATTGATTTTTACATCAGCATAGGAATTGAAGATGTAACCATTGTTTTCGCCGACGAAACCGCCAAGAGTTAAATCATTAGAATTATTTCCTCTGCAGAACACGGAAGCATTTGCAGAAACGTTGTTGATGGTGGCCTTGTCAACGATGGCAAATGCGCCGCCACCATATTTTCCGCTAGCCACTGTACCACTAAATTTGGAATTTGAAGTACCCTTGTGATCGATTGCGACGAGACCGCCGGCATAGTAATCAGCGTTTACTTCTGCGTCAACAGAACTGTTTTCAATAAATCCCCAGTTTTCTGTAGTGATGCCGCCTGCGATGGAATCACTGGAAACGGAACCAGAGAAGGAGCTGTTGGAGATGTGCCCGTAATTTTTACCGGTGATACCTGCTGCGTATAAAGCATGAATTTCTGCAGATACATTGACATTATTGATGGTGCCTTTATTGATGCCAACAAAGGAGCTTATAGCGTCGTCGCTGTAGCAAAGGAAATCTGTAATGTTCAAGCTGTCAATAACACCAGTTGCCGAAAGGGTATCAACTAAACTGAAATTGTCACTGCAACGGAAACCAGAAACGGAATGTCCTGCTCCGTGGAGTTTTCCTGAAAATACAGTTGTTTCTCCTGTATTAGGTCCGAATAGTTCAGGGCTGCCCCAGATAATGTTTTTTCTCCGACCAATAGAATTGTAGCTATAACCGTTAGATAAATTAATATCGCTTGTCAGTTTGTAGACGGAATTCATGGTGTAGATGCTTGCACCGATAGAAAGAAGATCATCTTGATTAGTGATAAGGAACGGATCGGCGTCAGTTCCGGAGCCATTCATCAATGTAACTTCGTCGCCAAAGACATTTATTTTGATTTTACTCCAGGTAGGTCTTGGATAGCTTAACCCATCCCATGCATACCATGCCTTATCGAAATCCCAGTTTTCGAAAGTCGAGGAATTTACCATTTGGGCAGAGTTTCTCATTTCACCGCCCGCGGTTTGGTGCATGTGCCATGTGGTACTGTCGCAGTAGGAATTTGTCCAAATGGTGTTGCTGCCGTTTCCTGCGAGGCCGCCAATATTTGTTGTTCCTTCCACATTTCCTGCGGCCAATGTGTAAGTGATTTTGGCGTTGATAGCGTTACCAACTAGGCCACCCAAATTGCTTTCGCCCACAACAGATGTGGTGGAGGAAGAATTCTTGATTTCAGAATTTTTCAAGTTCCCTACGATACCGCCTGCAAAATTCTTGGCTGTAATGGAACCGGTTGTATTAGCGATAGTGATGGTACCGCTAACTTTTTCGCCGATTGCAGAGCCTGCGTAGTTCTGGGCGGAGATGGAGCCTCTTACGTCAAGGCTATCAATGCTTGCACCTTCATCAGCACCGGCGAGGCCACCGACGTAGTTCTTGCCGATAATCTTCAGTGTATCCAAACGGAGTGCGGAAATCTTTGCTGTTGCCGTTAAGGACTTGAACAAACCAACGGAATCTTCTTCCGGATGGTTGATGGTCAAGTTGTAAATTGTTTTGCTGTTACCGAGCAATACACCGCTGAATTCCTTGATGGGTGTAAATCCCTTGCAGTTTTCACCATTTGCGTCGCAGTTTTCCTTTTGTGAATTACGTGCGTTAATGTTGTCTGTAAGCTTGTAATAGAGATTGGTGGCGTATTCATGGGTGCCGATATATTTCAAGTCGTCGTAGTTTTCGATGAGGTATGGATTGTCTGCAGTTCCGTTTCCGGCAAGAGCGAATGCGGTACTGTCATTGATAAGAGTTCCTGGAAGAACGGGGTCCATTCCCTGGAAGTAGGGGTAGGTTTTTCCTTCCTGGATAGTCCATACTGAATCAAAGTCGAAGTTTTTGAACGTTGCTTGCTGCTGCAATTCTTCTGTAGAATGACCTGCTTTGCTACCGCCTGATTGAGTGTAAAGAGTGTTGTCGAAGTAACCATCATAAACATCGGCTGATCCCATGAGGCTCCCGTTATTGACGAATTCGTCGGAGTATCTTGCCTTGATGATACTTGCTGAATAAACCTTGTTGAAAGAACTTTCCACATCAAATTCTTGACCGTGGCCAGAGATACCGCCTACGGTTTCAATACCCTTAACCATGCTGACGGAGTAAACATTGTTGGCTATGGATGCGAAGGCTCCAAACACGCCTCCCACGGTTGTTTTACCCGTGACATAACCGGTTGCGCCAATCATGTCGAATTTTGCGTTCTTTGAAGCACCAACCAAACCACCAACAAATTCAGTTCCAGTGACGTTGCCGTTGTAGGAAACGACTCGACGTACAATGGAGTTATCTACTTCACCAGCCAAGGCGCCTACGCACCAGGAGCCGTTTGCCTGGATATTTTTCAGAATAAGATTTTCAATAGTGGCGTTATAAAGATAACCGAATAGACCTGTGAAATCTCTAATGGGCTCATTGATGATGAGATTGCTGATGGTGTGATTGTTGCCGTTAAACTTTCCTGTAAATGCGGTAACACTGTCGCTAATGGGCTTAAACGTGGTGTTGTTACCATCGATATCGGCCATAAGTTCGTAGGTTGCCATTAACGGATGGCTGGTTTCGTTGCCGATTTTTTTCAGGTCGTTCAAACTGCTGATTTCAATTTTGTTAGGAACGGCCATATAACTGGTGGTTCCCCAAATGGTATCCTTGCCGTTGAGAACTCCAACCTGGTAGTTGTAGTAAATGGAGTCTCCTGCCGTATTCAGCTGAGACCAGTCTGTCCATTTTCCAACCAGTGTTGCGCCTGTATTTTCCAGGGTAGCGATAATAGGAGTCGGTTGCCATGCGGGTGCTGCAGTGGGCTTGGCGATGGGCAGAACCGTTGTTTGGGGTAATAAGCGGATATAAGGGAATGTCTTGCCTTCATCAATATCCCATATATATTTGAACTGACGGCAAAAGTGAATAAGTGAACAAGTATAGCCTTCTTCAGGTTCAGCATAATAATAGTCGAGACTGTCGCATTGGTAGTATGATTCGTAGTAGTTAGGGGAGCTTTCGCCTTCGCAATAGACAAAATCGGAGTCGTGTTGGTCTTTCCAAGTATCGAAATTTGCAAAGGATTTCATTTCTGTAGAAGAAAGACCCTTACCAATGTTGTTGCCTTCAATGCTGGAATAGTCGGTATTCCAATAGGAATGTTCTACGGTGCTCTTGGTGTTGTTTGTAATGTTGTTTACGTCTTCTTCGCCATTGATGATGGTTGCTGTATAGGTGTGGCTGATGGTTGCATCGTCATTGCTACAAGCTGCAACACCTGCAACGCCGTCGGTTCCTATGACGGTTCCAATAGAATAAGAATGTTGAATGCGGCTTTTATTTCTTCCAGCGATACCGCCTACACAACTTTCTCCAACAACGTTTCCTGCAAAATAAGAGGAGGAAATGGGACCTTGATTGTCACCGA
The DNA here is from genome assembly GCA_024399015.1 of Fibrobacter sp. Taxonomy (GTDB): domain Bacteria; phylum Fibrobacterota; class Fibrobacteria; order Fibrobacterales; family Fibrobacteraceae; genus Fibrobacter. The sequence goes on along the minus strand of JAKSIC010000001.1, from coordinate 421,626 downwards.
CAAGTCCGCCTATATAATAATTGAACCCCTCTGCCGCATATTTTGATGTGGGGTTTTGAGAAGGTCCGGTAATGTTCATTTGCGCGTAGCTTGCAAATACATATCCGCGATTTGTTCCTACAAGGCCGCCAATGCTTCTTGCATCGCTAGATTCGGCTGCGTCGGGAGAAATTCTGCCTTTAGCACTGCTGTATCCGATAGTAGCTTTTGAATAACCTGCGATGCCTCCGATGTGTTCTGAGTCGTACCTTGAAACGCTATAAACAAGAATGTTTACGTTGGCGTCGGCATGTGTAATTGTATTCTCGGCATAGCCAACGATGCCGCCTACATAAAAAACGCCCTTCACTGTACCTTGGAAGGATACGTCCTCTAAAAGACCTTTGGACTTGTAACCGTACGGAGCTTCCATATTGCCGACGATGCCGCCGATATTTTTTTCACCTTGAACAAAGCCGTTGGTCACATGGACATTAGTGATTGGGCCCCAAGCTCTTCCAACAAGACCCACGTGATAGGAGTCGGAAACTCGGCCGGTAATATTGATCTTGTCAAATTTTATGTTGGAAAGAGAGCCTGCAAGTTTGGAAATAAATCCTACGGCACTTTCGCAAGGAAGCCAAATGGTCATATTGCTGATGGTGTGGTTTTGACCATCAAAGCTTCCGTGGAATACTGTACTGTCTTCGGCGTCTTTTGATTTACCAATAGAAATGAAACCGTTACATCCGTCTTCGTTGCACATTTCGTGTTCGGAGGCCGAGGCGTCAATGTCCTTTGTCAGCACGTAATGATTTTTATAAAGATAGGGCCCTTTACCGATGGCCTTTAGGTCTTCGTAATCTTCGATTTGCCATGGGCTTTCCTGGGTGCCGTCACCAACCATGGTGGCGTTGGCCGCAAAAGGTGCCACAGGGAGCAATGCAGACAGTGCGAGAAGAAACTTCCTCATAAATCCTCCTAATTTGATTGAAAAAAATAAAAAAAGAGAAGGGTACTGAAATCCCTTCTCGCAGAGTCGTGCCTGAAATCTGCAGCTTTAATGTTTCTTGTATTCCGCCATAATCATGCCGGTAACGATGGCTGCAGCCCCTATGATTGCCACTGCGGAAATGTGTTCGCCGATAGTGATGGCTGCCGTAATGATGGTAATGAGGGGCAGTGCAAAAATGTAGTTGGAGGCAAGAACCGTTCCCAACTTTTCCATTACTTTATTCCAAATCAGGTAGCCAAAGAGGTTGCAGAAAATGCAGAGGCACAGGAAATTGCCTATGACCACTGGTTCCTTGAAGGCATTCCACGGAATGGGGTGTGCTGCAAAATGGCCTTCGGTTCCAAGGCCGAAGTAGTCCAATGCGAAAATGGGAAGGGATGTCAAAAATCCGTAGAAGAAAATTTTTCGGATGGCGAAAAGTGTGGAATACTTGCTGCGGACTTTTTCGGTACTGTAGGCGTAGACCGTCCAGGCTATGGCGGCGCAGAAGGCCAGCATGTCACCCACGGGAGAAAGCTTCAAGATGAATTTTCCGTTAAGCACCACCAGGATCATTCCCATAAAGGTGATGAGGGATCCTGCAATCTGCCGTGGTAAAAGCTTCTCGCGCTTGAAGATGAAGATGCCCACCAGCATGATCAACAGCGGGTTTGTGCAAACGATGAGAGAAACGTTGCTGCTCTGGGATATGGTCAGTGCCGTATTTTCCGCCCAGAAATAAATGGTGCAGCCGGTGACACCGCCCAATAAAAAGAACAATTCGTCCTTCAGGGAGTTGGAGCGGAATCGGATGTGGCGAAGCCCTGCCAGAAAAAGCATGAGGTAGGTGGCTGCAAACCGGATGGTGAAAATCTGTACCGCGGAGAATCCGTGGTTGATCAGCACCTTGGTGCTCACAAAGCTTGTGCCCCAGAACATGATAGTACAAATGGCAAGAATGTGCCAAATGGCCATGGATCCGGAGGATGTCTTGACGCCTATTTTCACGGGTTCAAATATAAAAATCAAAAAAACTACATTTGTGGTAACACTTTTACTTCCCTGTGGTGTTTTACAGGTATGAATAGGCAAGATATTGCAGACAGAATGGCTTTTTCAAAGGTTTACGAGACCTTCGCACCTATGGTGATGCGTCGTTGTCTTGCTCTCCTGAAGGATGAGGCCGAAGCTAGCGATATGATGCAGAATGTTTTCCTGAGAATTTACGCTCATCGTAATACTCTGGACTTGTCGAATCCATCCAGCCTTCTGTGGAATACGGCCACCAGGCTTTGCCTGAACCGCATCCGTGACAAGAAACGTAGGGGCCTGAATGTGGACTGCGGCGAAATGCTCTTGCAGATCGCTGTAGCGGACGACGAGTTCGATGCCTACGAGTCCGCCAACGTTCTCGTTAAGATTTTCGCCAAGGAACCTGAATCTACCCGCACCATGGCTGTGTTGCATTATGTCGACAACATGACTTTAGAAGAGACCGCCGAAGCCGTTGGGCTTTCCGTTAGCGGCGTCCGTAAACGTCTCCGCACTTTGCAGGAGAAAGTCAAGAACTTGGAGGTAAAGTAATGAATTCCAGAAAGAATGGTCCTGTATCGGACTTCGAGATGGAGCGGTACCTGATTGGTGCTTTGCCCGAAAATAAAATGAAGGAACTTCGTGATCGCGAAGCTTCTGACGAAATTTTCGCTGCCCGCGTCGCTGCGCTCCGTGAACAGAATGAATCCATTTTGTCGGATCATCCTTTTGATGATCTGGCAGAGAAGTTGGGTCTTGTGGATGTGGTGGAAAACCGCCGCCCCTCCAACCTTTTTTTCTTGAAGGTGGCTGCAGCCTTGGTGATTGCCTTGGGAATTTTCTCCGCGGTAGTCATCAGTGGCCGCAGCGAATTGGTGCAGATGGATGCAAGCCAGCAGGCTGCTGGCGCAGATGTGGCCATGGTTAGCGACGCCGATTATGGAACTCGCATTAAGGGCTTGCAATCCCGCATGGAAGTCTGGAAGAAGTCCGACGAGGGCGTGGTGCAGCTTGAAGAAATGGGCACAGCCAGCGAAGGTGACGAACTACAGCTTCGTTATGCGGTTCCTGAAAAGTGCTTTGGTATGCTGATCAGTATGGATGGTAACGGTGTGGTCACGGTTCATGTGGGCCAGGGCGCACAGGCAATTGCCTTGGAACCGGGCAAGATGAATACTTTGCCTTTCGCCTACCGTTTGGATAATGCTCCTCACTTCGAAAAGTTCTTCCTGCTTACTTCTAAGGAAGAATTCAGTGTGGATGAAAAGGAATTTGATAAGTCTTTAAAGCAGCCGAACGTTCAGGTAATTTCTTTTACCGTTCGTAAGCAGGCCAAGAATTAGGGGAGGAGAAAATGAATAAGACTTTGAGTAAGGTTTTTGATCACGTCATGGAATCTAGCCCGTGGACTAGCATGGTTTGCCTTTCTATTCTGGCTTTTGTCATGCTCTTTGCCATGGTGACCAACGCTCATGCTGCTACAGGTTCTGCGGGTAATGCGGCGCCTGATGTGAAAAAATCCATTGACCGTTATGTCATTGCCATTAGCGCTAACAATGGTGGTAAGGGTCGCCCCATGCTTCGTTATGCTGAAAGCGATGCCAAGGCTTTCGCCGCAGTGCTTAAGGAAATGGGTGGGGTTCCCCGCAATAACATTTTCCTGGTGCAGGAACCTAGCGTTAGCTACCTGGAAAATCATTTTGACAATCTCGATAAGATCATTAATCTGAAGAAGGGCCAGAGCGGTCGTGATGAAGTGCTGGTTTACTACAGCGGTCACGCCGATGAAAAGGGCCTGCGCCTGGGTAACGAGGTGTACCCCTGGACTGTACTGCGTAAGCGTGTAGACGAATTGGGCGCCGACGTGAAAATTGCTGTGATCGATGCCTGCGGTTCCGGCGCTATTACTCGCTCCAAGGGCGGTGTGGCGGTGCCTGCTTTCATGGTAGACCAGAGCAGCGATATGCGTGGCTATGCTTTCATTACCAGCAGCACTCAAGACGAATCCAGCCAGGAAAGCGATAAGCTTCGCGGAAGCTTCTTCACACATTCTCTGGTCAGCGGCCTCCGGGGCGCTGGCGATGCCAGTGGTGACGGAAAAGTGACTCTGTCTGAAGCCTACCAGTTTGCCTTTAACGAGACTTTGCAGAAGACGGAAGCTACCATGGGCGGCGCTCAGCATCCTAGCCGCGATATGAATCTGGCAGGCACTGGTGATGTGGTCATGACGGATTTGCGCAGCACCAATGCGGGCCTGGATTTGGATGAAAATGTGGATGGACGCTTGTTCATTCGCGATGCCAACGGCGAACTGGTGGCTGAACTGAACAAGAAGGCTGGACATACCATGAGCCTTGGCCTTCCTGCTGGCAAGTATGTGATTCGCTTGGAACGTCCTGCAGAATTTAAGGAAACTTCCATTGCCTTGGTGGATGGTCGTCGTGAAAAAGTAAGTGGCAACAACTTTAAGATGGTGGCTGCAGAAAAGACTGTTTCCCGCGGTAGCGAAGAAGTGGAGGCAAATGGTGAAATTTTCACCGAAGGTTCTTCTATGGATTCTCTGGATCGTTACGGCAGAACCCGTGTGACTTTCAATGCAGTGGATCGCGATTTGAATCCTCGTAAGGGTGTGCAAATCGGTTTCTTTGTGGCAAATGCAAAGGAAAACATGATTGGTACTCAGGTGAGCTTGATCGCTAACGTGGCTCACAAGGATTTTGCCGGTGTTCAGGTGACAGGCATCGGAAACGTAGCCAGGGATTTGGATGGCGTCCAGGTTTCTTCCGGATTCAACGTGGCTAAGAAAGCGACTGTCCAACTTTCTGAGATAAATGTAGCTGAAGAAGCCAAAGTTCAGGTCGGTGTGCTGAATTTTTCCAAGCAGGCCGATGTGGTTGTTGGTGGCTTGAATATTGGCGGCAATACGGACAAGGTTCAAGTTGGTGCGTTGAACATAGGTGGAAAGATGAAGGGTCGTCAGATTGGCGTGTTCAATGTCTGTGGCCACTGTGAAAAGACTCCTATCGGTTTGATCAACATTGTGGGCAACGGCGTGTGGTCTACCACCATGGGTGTCGATGAAATGGGTAACACATCTATAGACCTGAAGTTGGGTACTGCAGCCTTTTATACCAGTTTTGAATTTGGTCGTCTTTTGGATCGGAAAAAGAAATTTGAATACGAAGATCGTTTCCTGTCTGGCTTAGGTTTGGGTACTCAGTTTGGACGCTACGGAACTCACTTCAGTTTGGATTACACGTTCCTGAATACTTTTGAAATTGTGGATAAACATTTCAAGAGAAATTCCTTGGATTATGTGAAGGGTGAAACTTCATTCCATCACCGCTTGCGTCTTTACGGAACTTATGAATTCGTCAAGGGATTCGGTATGACCAGTGGTTTTTCCATGAATGTGGTGACCGAAGGTTACACTAGCGAAATCCAGTTGGAACCTCGTGGTGAATGGCATGGAAACTTCGAAGTGAAGGATCGAAAAGTGAGAGCTTGGCCCGGGGTATTTGCCGGTTTCACTTTTGGACATTTCTAAAAAATTGTAAATAAAGTTTTTATTACAAACTATGGAAATCTGTCGACGCTAGTTTGACAGATTTTTTGAATTTTAGGTGACATTTCCTAGTTGCCAAGGTGTTTTACTGCTGTGTTGGATGGGTGTTATTTTCTACATTTGGAGCATAGGAATAGAGAGAATTTGAAAAGACTACTGACAAGCCTTTTTATGCTGCTTTTGCTCCCGGTTTGGACGGCTGCGCAAAATGCAACAAGTGACTCGCTGGCTCAAGCGGGTCCAAAGGGTATTCTCTTTAACGGTGTTGTGCAGGATACCGCTTTCGCTGCAGGCGAAAAACTTTACGTAGAAATTCTTGAATCGGGCGAAGCGGTTGAGACGGTGGTTGGTTCGCCTTTTTCTGTTGTCCTTCCCGATGATACCTTGTGGAATGTCTGCGTGACAAATTCAGATACGGCGGGTGCTGCCAAGGAAAAATGCTACGAGCTGGTTTACACGGGTAGCGATTCAACCTTCAGCCATGTGCTGGGGGATGCCGGCTTGACGGATTCCAGTGCTGTTGATTCGGCTGGCAGTGAAGGGGAGATCCCGGGGCAGGCCCGGGATGACAAACAGGTGGCTCGCAATGATAGCTCTGGTACTGCAGCAGAGCCTGCTTCGGTTGCTTCGAACTCTTCGAGTTCTCGCAATGACGATGATGTGGATGTGGATGCGCTTCTTGCCGCAGGAAACAATGGCAAGGTGACGGAAATGAAGAAGGTGGTGGTGCAGTTGCGCCGTCGCCCCAAGCGCACCGCCGGTGAATCTGTTGTAAGTACCAAGAGCATCAAGCGTATGCCGGGCCTTGGTGAAGCCGACGTGATCCGCAGTATCCAGCAGTTGCCCGGTGTTGTTGCTAGCTCCGATTTCAGTACCAAGATCTATGTTCGTGGAGGCGCCGCAGACCAGAATCTGTTCCTGTACGATAACGCCGTGGTTTATTCTCCCACCCACTTCTTCGGATTGTTCAGCACCTTCCTGGTGGAAACCATTGATGATGTTCAGTTCTACAAGAGCGGGTTCCCGGCCCAGTACGGCAACCGCCTCAGTTCTGTGCTCAAGATGGATGGCCGTGCCGGTGGTCAGGATACCGTTGAAGAATGGTTCAGCAAGTCCAGTATCAAGGTCAGTACCTTTGCCACCCAGCTCCATACCGAAGGCCATAAGGGAAACGCCCGCTGGGTGATTGCCGGCCGTACAACTTACATCGGTTATATGCTGGACCTTTGCCGCACCCTTGGCATTCTAGACTTGTCTATCGATTACGAGTTTACGGACTTACAGGGTGGCTTTGTTTACGACTTCTCCAAGGATACCCGCCTGAAAATCGGGTTCTATGTGGGTCACGATGAATTGTCGTTTGACCCCTTGTATGTGGATTGGGGAAACATTGCCGTACCTATCAATTTCTTCCACCGCATCAATGACAACTGGGATTACAACGCCACTCTCGCCTTCAGCCGTTTCTATCAGACCATGGAACTGACGGACCTCATTAACCTGGGGCAGGATCTTTACACCTGGTCGGCAAAGCAGTGGTTGAATTTCCGGGGAATTCCTGGTCACACCATTACGGCGGGCTACGAGCTTGAATATGACTGGGACAAGTTCTATGAATACATTTCTACCATCAAGGTGTCTGATTACCAGAAACCCTTCCATCATGTGCTTTATGGACAGGATGCCTGGCGCCTCAATGACGATTGGCTATTGACTTACGGGCTTCGCCTGAATTACCAGACCCTTTCCAACGACTTTGGCTTTGAACCGCGATTCTCCCTGGTGTGGAACATTGATGAGAAGAAAACTCTTGAATTTTATGGCGGCCATTATCTGCAGTACATGAACTCCATCATGTTCAGCGACGGGGAATCCTTGAATGAATTCTATTATCCGTCGGTGACGACGTCCAAGGGCACACACTTGAAGCCTGCCAGCTCCAACCTCTTTGCGGTGGAATACAAGCAGGCTCAGATTAAGGACCAGTACGATTTTATTGCAGGCGCCTATTTCAAGACCCAGAATAATTTGAACACATACGTCATGAGCCAGGATTCTACGGCTGAAACTTCTGCTGCAGATTTCCTGCTGGCCGATTATTTTGGAACGGCGGAAGGCTACTCATTGGGCTATGAACTTTCCCTTCGTCGTGAAAAAGGAGCCGTTTTTGGTGGCGTCAACTGGAGCCAAAGCCTTAGTGTTCTGAAGAGCAACGATGGTTCCAAAGCCTATTTCCCCAGCTGGCACCAACCATACGCCCTCAAGGCCGACATGGGCATCAACTGGAAGGGCGAAGACGGCATTTGGCAGTACAAGAAAAAGAAGGACAAGGATTTTTATTTCAGATCCTCTGTGGTATTGAAGTACTCTGCAGGTATGCCTATTAGTGAATATCTTGGCTACTTCTATGAAAGTAACTTTGTGGAAAAGAAGTACGCGGAATCGGTGACTGTAGTACCGGGCTCTCGCAATGCCGGCCGCCAGACGCCCTATTTCCGCATTGACGTGAAAGCCATCGACGTGGGACGCGAGGACAAGTGGAATTTCAGCTGGACCATCATCAACTTGACTGATCACGAGAACATGTTCTATTCCTACTACGATACTTCGAAGAACCCGCCAGAGTATAAGACTATGAGTCAGTTTCCCTTTTTGCCCATTATGCTGAATTATGAATATCGTTTCTAGTAGGTATGAGGTACAAGGTCGCGCATGCGGCACTTTGAGGCATAGGGTTTCCCGGGGCGGGAATGCGTTGGCTCGCATTCTACTTCCTACTGTCTATTTCCTGCTGTCCATTATTTTCTCTGCCTGTGATTTCCAGGGACCGTGGAGCTACTATCCGGAAGAAACTGCTGTTTACCAGGGCATTTATACTTACGGCTATATCGTGGCAGAAGAATCTCCCTACGTTTGCTTCTCCAAGGTGTATAAGTTAGACGAAAGTTCTGCGGAAAACTTCGCTTTCTACGATAGCGCCAACGTGATCATTTCTGGAAAGTTCAGCGATGGAAAGACTGAAGTGGATATGGGACCCGTGGATCGGTATAGTAAGCCTAACTGTTTCCACACCTATGTTTCAAGCACCGGAATTCCTGGTGAAAGCTACACGCTGAAAGCATTCTTCAAGTGGGATAGCGCCGGTCATACGGTGAAAAGTGAATTCAAGGCCGTTGCAACCATTCCCACTAAGTTGAAAGCCAAGGGGGTGGTGCCGCCTGCCATGATGGGTAACGGCGCCTTTGTTGAAAATGACTACAAGTACCACTCTTTCGAGCATTTGGGATTTCCTTTTGACGTCAACCCCTACAAAGTTCCCCTGGATTACGACGAAAGCGTGAGAGGCCTTTTGGTTACCATGGTTTACGACAACGTAAACGGGGGCGAATCCATGAACAATACCATCAATGCCATGATGGGTTCTCTGCTGCAACCCGATTCCATGGGGTACACGGGGCTTTCCTTGATTTCTCCCGCATATAACACGACGAGTCTGGGCTTTACTACTCGTATGTCCCTTAACGGCTCAAGTACCTTGGATACCTTCGAATTTACCGGGATGACCACTCCTATTGGCGAAATGGTAATTCGCTTCTATGCAACAGACCAGGCCTATTCCGATTACAGGAATACGGTTCTCCAGGCTCTTGACGATCCCCGAATAAAACCCAAGTCCAATGTTGAAAACGGAATGGGCGTATTTAGCGGTATGTACAAGGACTCCCTGCTGATGGAGGTGACTGCGGAGGACTATGTTCCCTTTGACCATATACAGAAGGTCAACTGTGCTAATACCTCCTACGACCCGGACAGTGTAAGTTCCAAGGTCTGCCGCCTTTTAGGTGAAAGCGTATGCATTGATACCGTTCAATGCGTTGAAGGGTGCGGCTACAAGTATGAGGTGAATCAGGAAATGGGCATGTGCTATCCCATGGCCGTAAAACTTGCCATGTCCCTGGATACCAACAAGTGGTCCCTTTTCTTGCCAGATACCTTGGCACAGAAAAAGAAGGACGAGGCTTACGCCGATGGACTGAAACGCTATTGTGTTGCCAACAATTTCAAGAACAATTCCCTTGCAAATTGTGATAAGATCTACGAAGATTGCCAGGTGGCTCCCGAGAAGAATTACTGCAAGAAATATTTGTGGCAATGGTGCTCCGACCGTGACTGGGATATGGAAGAACATCCCCAGTGCGGGACGGGCTTGGTTAGCCGTTACGTTATTGAAAAGATGAATTCGAGTATTTTAGAGCGTGTTGTTGAAGGTTGGTGTGAAGAACATTCTGATGACAAACAATGCGCAAGACTTTAAGGAAGGAACAAGAATATGATTAAGAAGAAAACCATATTTTGTACTTTGATGGTTCTACTGTTATCGACTTTTGCCTTTGCCGATGTAGAATCCGATATTAAGGATTTGAAGTTGGAAAAGGAAAAGTTGAATTCCGACATTCAGAAACTTTCCAAGCAGATTTCTGCAACGGATTCCATGTTGAGAGCGGATGACAACCGCTACAAGACTTTGGTGAACCGTTACAAGGCCGACAAAAGCCGCCGTTCCGCAGAAATCGATTCCTTGAACGAAAAGATCCGCAATGTGGCCGCCCAGCTGCAGGATGAACGCAACAAGCAGGCCCGCGCCAAGAACCGTAGCGACAATGTGAAGGCCAAGCGCAAGGCCTTGAGCACCATGCTGACCCTTATCTGCAAGCAGTTCGAAAAGCAGATTGAGCAGACCTTGCCCTGGGACCGTGAAACCCGCCTGGATCGCGCAAAGTCCCTGACCCGCGATATTGAGAGCGGCAATGCTTCCGAAGAAGAAGCTTTCTCCCGCTTGAAATCCCTGATTGCCGAAGAGACCCGCTTCGGTGACGAAGTGGCTATTATCAATTCTCCGCTGACCCGTAAGAATGGTGAACTGATTAACGCCCAGATTCTGCGTATTGGAAACCAGTGGATGGTTTACAGCGATGAAAACGGAACGGTTTACGGAGCCCTTGTCCGCAAGCTGGATGGCGGTTCCGCAGATGGCAAGGCCGAAACCAAGGTCGTTTATGAATGGAATGAAGAATTGACTTTGGCAGAACGCGAAGCGGTTCGTTTTGCCTTGGATGTGAAGCAGGCCAAGAAGCCACCTCAGATGGTATCGCTGCCAGTAAGCCTTTCTGTGACGGGAGGGAATGAATAATGAAGAAGTTTATTGAAAAGTCATTGCGAGGCTCGCAGAGCCGTGGCAATCGAAGCGTCGTTGCCTTTATGTTCCTTGTCATCACGCTTGTGGCTCCTTGCGCCTTTGCGTGGCCCTGGTCCGACAACAAGAAGGACGAAGCCGAAAAACAGGCCCAGATTAAGGATTCCCTGCGACGCGAGGAATTCAAGAACTTGCAGCGCGAAGTGGACGCCCTTACCCGTATGCGTTTGCAGAAGGCCGATTCCCTCGAAAAGCTGGAAGCGGAACATTGGCGCAAGCGTTATAACGAAACCAAGTTGACCGAAGAACATCAGGTGGAAACCCGCGAACTTGATGGTCGCTACTCCAAGCTTTCCACAGACCTCGGCCGCATTAACGAAGAAGTAATGGCTAGTAAGGACGTGACCAATGATGCAGAAGAAAAGGCCAAGTCCGACGAATCCGGCTATGATGCTTTGCATACCCAGGTGAAGCTTTCCCTGGAAAAGTCCCTGGGCGAAATTACCGGCGACTATCCTGTGGGAATGAATAACCGTCTTCTTTCCCTGAAGAAGGCCCAGGATGAGTCCGACAAGAAGAATCCCAACACGGTTGCCGTGGCGCGCACTTATCTTGAAGACTTGCTGCTGCGTCATCAGCTGACTTATACCCAGTCTGCAGGCAAGGAGATTTCCCAGGTGGGAACCCGCCCTGATGTGAACGTGAATCGCTTGCGCTTGGGCACAGTTTTTCTTGGTGAAGTGGCTACAGATAATGGAGAAGTTCAGGCTTTGATTCGTTCTGGTGCACTACAGGGCAAGATTTTTGAATGGACCACCACTTTGCCTCAGGACATGTCTGCTTCTATCAGCAAGGCAGTGAGCGAAGCTCCTACCGCATCTTCTGTGACGATCCCGCTGGACGTTCTGCAGAACAAGGCCGTAAAGAATTCTATTTCCGACGTAGAGGAACTCACCTGGCAGCAGGAACTGCAGGCTTTCTTCAAGAAAGGCGGCATCGTGATGTATCCGTTGATGCTGTGCGCCCTGCTCGCGCTGCTGCTGGCTTTGGAACGTTTCCTTGTATTGATGTTCCGCGGACGCGTCGGCCGCCGTTTCCTGAAGAAGATTGACAAGTTTGTCGCCGACGGAAAATTTGAAGAAGCCGCAAATCTTTGCCTCAAGCGAGATACCGGCCTTTCCATGGTTCTCTTTGCTGTGCTGAACAAGGCCAAGGACGGCCGCGACTCTGCGGAAAAATCTTTGCAAGAAGCTTTGCTCAGAGAACAGCCGAAATTGGAACGTCGCATGGGCTTGCTCGCCGCCATGGGTTCCATCGCTCCGCTTCTTGGTTTGCTTGGTACGGTGACGGGTATTATCACCTTGTTCACGGTGATTACGGAAGTGGGTACCAACGATGCCCGCGTTCTTGCCGGCGGTATTTCCGAAGCCCTGGTCACTACGGAAACTGGTTTGATCATTGCAATTCCTGTGATGATTCTCCATGGCCTCTTGAGTGAAAAGATTGAAAAGGTCACCAGTGAACTTTACGTTCAGAGTACCGCCCTTTTGAACAAGATTTTCCCCAAGAGCTAAATCACAAACGGAACAGAAATAGACCGATAAAATATGATGGACAATAACCTGTACGTATTCATAGAATCGTTGCAGAACACCTACGAGGCCGGCGGTGTGGTGATGCTGCCTATCCTTCTGTGCGGTGTTATCGGTTTCTATTTCCTGTACAGTGCCTGGTTCCGCATCGGCAGGGACTATTTCCGCAAGGATTCCGGCAAGGTGGTGGAACGCCTTCGCAAGGATCTGGAAAATAGCACCAGCGGTCGCGCCAGAACTGCCCGTGGCCGCCTCAAGAAACGTGGCGGTATTCTCGCCCGCGAATTGCACTTGGCTTTGAAGGTGGCTGTGGAAACACCTGCGGAATATGAAGACTATATGCAGGTGCGCATGATCAAGACTTTGCGCTACATGCAGCAGGGAAACCACATTGTTTCCATGATGGCTGCGGCCGCCCCTCTTCTGGGGCTTTTGGGAACGGTGACCGGCATGGTATCCACCTTTGATGTGATTACCTTGTATGGAAACCAGAATCCGGTTCTGATGGCTGATGGTATTTCCGAAGCCCTGATTTCTACCCAGAGTGGACTTTTGGTGGCCTTTCCGCTGACGCTTTTGAAACAGCGTCTTGATGAACGTATTGATATTTTGTCTCAGCAATTGCAGCTGGGCGCAACGGTTATAGAAAACTATATCTCCAATCGCCCGCCGATGAACTAGAGGAAAAAATGAATTTTAACTTACCGCAACGTAAACAGAAGGATATGGGCATCGACATGGGCCCGCTGATGGACATCGTGTTCATCTTGCTGATCTTCTTTGTGGTGACCTCCAGCTTTACCCGCGAAACCGGCGTGGATGTGACAAAGCCCCAGGCCCAGAGCGCAAGCCAGCTGGAAAAGGAAAACATCCTGATTGCCATCACCCGTGAAGGGACGATTCACATTAACGAACGCCAGGTGGACTTGGCCAGCCTTCAGGATATTCTCAAGCAGACCTTGGCGAAGACTCCGGATCGGGAGGCGGTTGTCATTGCCGACAAGGGTGCAGAAACAGGCGTGCTTGTCCAGGTGATCGATGCTTGCAACATGTCCGGCGTCAAGAAAGTTTCTATCGCGGCCCAGGCGGAGTAGTTGTTAATTGATGATGGATTTGATTAAGGCGATTATAAAGGGTATCTTGAAAATCTTCAAGCGGTTCACGGTGCTTACCGTGGCGGTTTGCAGCAGTCTTCTGCTGGTGTTCTCCGTGACTATGGCAAACCTTTTTCTTACAGGCAAGGTGTTCCATGAAAAGAAGTTCGTCAAGACCGAAGTGGCCGTGAAGAAGGTGGATGAAGTGGAAAAGAAGGTTGAAAAGAAAAAGCCTTCCCGCAAGCCCAATCGTCAAAAATCCAATTCCCGTTCGCCTAAGGCGGGCCCCCGCATGGCGATGAATCTGGGCACCGTTGGCGGTACCGGTGGCGCCGCCATCAACGAAGAACTTGTGGCTGAATTCCGTGGTGGAAACTTCAGTACAGAAAATGGTGAAGTGGATAAAAAGCCGAGTGGCCGCAGCATGCCCAACTTCCAGGTGCCTGCCCAGATCCGTGACCGTGAAATTGATGCAATGCTTCGCTTGAGTTTCTGCGTGGATGCCAGCGGCCGCGCCTATGATATTCGCATTATCGAGGAAACTCCTGCGGGAACAGGCCTTGCCCAGGCGGGTAAGGATGCCTTAGCCAGGATGACTTTTGAACCTGCAGAAAAAGACGGCAAGGCGGTGCCCTTCTGCGGTATGGAACAACCGTTCGAGGTGAAGTTCCATGACTAGGTTTTGGGAAAGCGTAAAGTTTAAAGGAGAGCGATTCCTTGTTGCTCTGGTCCTGGCTTTTTTTGCGATTGTCCCGGCGTTCGCAGCCCAGCAGGCCGCAGACATTGTGGACCGCGCCAACAATCTTTATCGTGATGGAAAATTCAAGCAGGCGGTGATTCTCTACCGCAAGGCCCTTGAACGCGGGGCAGATCCTGTTGCCGTAAGTTTCAATATTGCCAATAGCTACTATCAAATGGAAAAGTATGCGGAGGCCGCGGCCAGCTATCGCAAGGCCGTAGATTTCTCCAGCGGAAAGTTTGCGCCCGCCCTCTTCAACATGGCAAGCGTCTACTACCGCCTCAAGCAATATCCGGAATGTGTCGCCGCCTACCACCGCGCCCTCAAGCTGGAACCGGACAATGTTTCCGCATGGCTCTTCCTGGGCGAAGCCTACACCCGCACCGGCGACAAGGTGGGCGCCCTTCGAGCCATTGAAAAAGCTTATCAGCTGGACAAGTCCGATATCAGCGTGGTGTACCAGCTTTCGGAAGCAAACATCGCCATGGACGATTTTGACCGGGCCGTAGCGGTGATTCGCGAAGGCTATGCCAACCATCCCGAGGAAGTCGACTTCCTCGTCTATCTTGGTGACGTCTACCGATTGCAAAAGGACTACGACCAGAGTGCAGGCGCGTACCGTGAGGCCCTTAGCGTACGCTCCGATGACGTAGCTACCATGTACAAGCTTGCTGACGTCCTTGTGGAAGACGGCAAGAACTTTGTGGCCATGGACCTGCTGACCAACATCCTTTCCATCAAGCCGGATTTTGCCGACGCCGCCATCTTCCTGGGAAACCTTGCCTACGACGCCCATTTCTGGGAACGTTCTGAAAATGCCTACGAAATGGCCGCCAAGTCTGGAAGCCAGGAAGCTGTTTACGGTTTCAAGAACCTGGCTTTCGAAGCCCGCTCCCAGAAGCGTAACGAAGAAGCTCTCCGCCTATTGGAAAAGGCCCAAGGTTTCTATCCCTCGGACCAGACTATTGAAGCGGAAATTTTGGAACTTCGCGATTAACGAATAAAATTGTTAGAGCCTATTTCTGGTAGGCTACCACCTGGTTTCTACCGTTGTTCTTGGCGGTGTACAGAGCCTTGTCTGCGCTGTCAATAACAAGCTTGTAATCCTTTCCATCATACTTTGCAACACCGGCGGAAACTGTTATGGGGCATACGCCCTGGTCAAAGCGCTGCACCTTTCTTCGAATAGATTCTACAGTAGCCACTGCAGCGCCCAGTTCCGTATTGGGCATGAGGAGAATAAATTCTTCACCGCCCCAGCGAATGAACACGTCTGTATCTGTCTTTGATTCCAGAACGATGTTGGCAAAATCCTTGAGGACGATATCACCCTTGGCATGGCCGTACTGGTCGTTCACCTGTTTGAACAGATCGATGTCGAACATGGCAACGCACAGAGGCTGACGGTACTTTTCCTTGAACTCGGTAGAGTCCGGCTTGAGAAGATCCTTGGTGATGTTTCTGCTGTGAGCGCCGGTGAGTGCGTCAAACATGGAAATGTACTGGAGCTTTTTCGTAGTTTGATAGTGCTTGACGTAGAGATTCTGCATTACGAAGTGGGCAAGGCAGATGGCTGCCCAGCAAGGAATGTTCAAAGAAAGCAGGAGATCAATGTTGGGGTAATGGATGAGCGGATGTGTCAGCAGAATAGTGACGATCTGCAAAGTATGCATGGGAACAGCCATTGTCCACGGGAATGCAAAGTTTACCGCGAAGAATGCCAGCTGCAGCACGATACTTCCTTCCGAGAAATGAGTCTTGTCCGGGAGGTAGTAAACAGACCACATGGTACACCATATACAACAATGGATTACAAAGTAGGTGGCGTACCCCATGATTTTATAATTCTTTGTCTTCTTGCTCAGAAGAATAAAGGCTGTCATGGGAATAAGAGGGGTAAGTCTTGCAGGGAGGGTTTCCCAGGCGAAGCGTCCACCGAACAACTGGCAATCGGAAACGAAATAGGAAAGTGTTCCTACGGCTGCAAAAATGACAGCCCAAAAAGAAAAGCGTCTATAGAATTCGAACTTGGACTGGTAAAAGTCTTGTGCATCAATATCTTTTGGCAATATTCTCATTGATGTAGAAAATAACATTACAATTGCGTTTTGGGCTGCAAAAAGTTTCACAAGGGCGAAAAGTTTGCGTTTTCGCACGTTTTTACAAGAAAAACACCCGAAATTCGGGTGTTTTCTGCAATTTTCCGCAATTTAGCCGGATTTAGATTTGCTTGTTGACCAGCTCGACGATTTTTTCGATGGCCGCTTCCGGAGCAAGTTCGGTATCTCCACCTGCGGCACGCACATGACCGCCGCCACCAAATTCTCTTGCAATTGCATTGACATCGACTACATAGTTGGAGCGCATGCTAATCTTGTATTTGCCGTTTACCGGATACAGGAAAATGGTCACCTCGGTTCCGCCCACTTCGCGGATGGTGTCGATAACATTGCTCAGTTCTGGAGCAGTGATGTTGAACTGCTGCATTTCTGCTTCAGTCATAAAAGCATGAACGACTTTACCATCCAATGCCAGTTTGCATTTTTGCATTACGTAGCCGGTAGCCAGGGTCTGCTTGTAGGTTCGGGTGTAGTAGGTGTCGTTGATGATGCGTGCAAAGTCAACGCCCTTGTCAATCAAGTCGCCTACGGCGTTCATGGTGCGCTTGCTGGTGCAGCTAAACTTGAATGCGCCAGTGTCGTGGACGATACCCAGATACAAACTGTTGGCGGTGTTCTTGCTGACCTTTTCCTTGTCGAGCTGATAGAACAAAACTTCGCTGGCAGAACTTGCTTCGGGTTCAACAATGTTCACGTTGCAAAGGTTCAGTGGGTTGCTGATGTGATGGTCGATGTTGCAAGTGAACTTTGCATTCTTGAAACATTCTGCACCATTTGCTCCCACACGTTCAAAGGTGGGGGTGTCCATCAAAAATGCTAGATCAACTTCGCGTCCGTCATATTCATGGCAGACTTTTTCAGCACCGTTGATTAGTTTGTAACTGTCGGGAAATTTTTCAACAAAAACAGTAGCGTCAATTTCGGGATAGTTGTCTCTTATGTAATTATAAATGCCGAGGGTGGATCCAACGCAGTCGCCATCCGGACGAACATGACCGAAAATTGCGACGGTCTTTGCCTTGCTCAAAATTTCATCAATAATCATAATTAGCCTACTTTATTTTCTTTCACAAAGATAAAAAAATGTGGATAATTATAGTCTAGGAATTCTTTTTTTGTATTTTCTTGGAAACAATAGTGAGTGAATTATGGTTACAGCGATTATTTTCTCGATTATTTTTGCACTTGGTAATGCAGGAGTTCTTTTCTTAAGTCAGAAATGTTTTGGCCGCTTACCTCAAGGCGAACGTTTGGAACGAATCAAGCAGTCTCCTAACTACGATGGAAAACAGTTTAAGAGTTTGGATTCCACTGTCAATATCGTCTACGAAAAAAGCAAACTCCAGGTATGGAAGGAATTTCTGTTTGGTGACGGTTCCAATGTTCAATTGGCTCCTGATGAACCTTTGCAGGTTCTCCGTACGGACTTGAAGTCTCTTCCTAAGGATAAAGATTGGCTTGTGTGGTTTGGACATTCCAGCTATTTGATGAATTTGTCCGGAAAAACCTTTTTAGTGGATCCCATTCTTTATGCAGGTTCTCCGGTAAGTTTCGTAAATAAGATGTTCAAGGGAACGGATGTCTATAAGCCTAAGGATTTTCCGGATATTGACTATTTGGTCATAAGCCATGATCATTGGGATCATCTGGATTACGAAGCCGTTGTGGAATTGGAGCCGCATGTGGGCAAGGTGATTCTTGGCCTGGGTGTGGGCGAACATTTTGAATACTGGGGCTATCCTAAGGAAAAACTGATTGAATTGGATTGGTGGGATAAGTCTAGTCTTGGAGTTGAGAACTTTGAAGTAACGGCAACACCAGCCCGCCATTTTTCCGGACGCGATTTGCATCAAAACAAAACTCTTTGGTGTTCCTATGCTCTGAAAACACCAAAACGTACTGTTTGGATTGGTGGTGACTCTGGCTATGGAAAGCACTTTGCCATGATAGGAGAAAAGTTCACGGACATTGACCTAGCCATTATGGAAAATGGTCAGTACAACAAGGACTGGGAATTTGTGCACACGATGCCTGAATACCTTGGAAAGGAAATGGTGGAGCTGAATGCAAAACGTTACTTGACTGTTCATCATTCCCGTTTCGCTCTTTCAAAACATGATTATCGCGAGCCCCTTGAAAATGCGAAGCGCGCGGCCCAGGAATCCGGCAAGCCGGTGCTGATGCCGCAAATGGGCGAGGTCGTGTACCTGGAATAAAAAGAAACGTATTGTTTAATATCACCCCCGACAAAACGGGGGCGTTCTTTTTGCGAGAGTTTGTTATTTTGTATCTGTAAAAACAAAAAGGATTACGTATGTCTAAATTGATGCGTTCTATTTCGGGTATCCGCGGTATTGTTGGCGATACTCTCACCCCGCAAGTTTTGCAGAGCCACGTTCGTGCATTTATTGAAATTACCAAGGCCAAGCGAATCGTAATTGGTCGCGATAGCCGCCCCACTGGCGATGCCATCGTGCAGTTTGTTTCTGGTGTTTGCCGCTTGGCTGGTGTGGATGTGGTTGACGTTGGTCTCAGCACTACTCCTTCTGTGGAAATCCTTACCACTGAAATGAAGGCTGATGCAGGTATCATCATTACCGCTAGCCATAATCCCCTGGAATGGAACGCTCTGAAGTTCTTGAACAACAAGGGCCTTTTCCTGGGTCCCGATGACGTGAAGAAACTTTTTGAGTTGGCTGACGCAAATCAGTTCGACTATCCTGACTACCGCACCATGGGTAAGTACGAAGTGACTCCCGATGCCGATGGCGTTCATATCGATGGCACTTTGAAGATTCCCTTTGTAGATGTGGAAGCAATTCGTGCCAAGAAGTTCAAGGTTGCCGTGGATGCCGTGAATGGTGCTGGCTCCTACATTGTACCCCGCCTTTTGGAACAGCTGGGTTGTGAAGTGGTCCGCATTCATTGCGAACCCAACGGCACATTCCCCCGTGGCGCAGAACCCATTCCTGAAAACCTCACTGACCTCCGTACTGCTGTAAAGGCTAACGGCTGCGCTGTTGGCTTTGCCGTAGACCCGGATGCAGACCGCTGCGCCCTGGTGGATGGTCTTGGCCAGAGCATCGGTGAAGAATACACCCTCGCCATTGCAACCGAAGAAGTCCTTTCCCAGAAGAAGGGTTCCGTTTGCGTTAACTTGTCTACAAGTCGCATGAACGAAGATGTTGCAGCCAAGTACGGTTGCGAATTCAGCCGTGCCAAGGTGGGCGAAATCAACGTTAGCCTCCAGATGATTGAAAATGGTTGCGTTATCGGTGGTGAAGGTAACGGCGGCGTGATTCTGCCGGCTCTTCATTACGGTCGCGACTCCCTGGTGGCTGCAGCCCTCGTTCTCAGCTGGATGGCACATCACGATGGTGGTCCGGAAAAGTTTGTTGCAGAAAATCCGTCCTACGCCATGCCCAAGAAGAAGTTTGAACTTGGCAACAAGAGCGTTGCTGAAATTCTCCCCAAGGTCAAGGCCGAATTTGCTGGCTGGACCATGGATGAACGCGACGGCCTCTGGCTTGGTTCTGAAAAGTCCTGGGTCCATGTCCGAGCAAGCAATACCGAACCTGTGATCCGCGTGATTGCAGAAGCCCCCACCGCAGAAGAAGCCGAAGCTCTCTGCTCCAAGGTGGAAAAACTTATTTAATCAGCGAAAAATATTTGAAAAAAGACGACTGTCATATTTTGGCAGTCGATTTTTTTATGCTTATGCAAGTAACAACCATTGTATTAATATCTAAAAAAGCGAGGCATGTATGGTTGATTTGAGTAACGAAATGAACTTTTTAGAAGTTGTTGATTTATGCAAGGTATTGGGTGATTTAACTCGCTTTTGCATTGTGAACTTGCTGAATAAACGAGATATGTATACCTACGAAATTCAGCAGGAACTCGATATCTATGATGAAGATGTGAAGTTAAGGACCCTGTCCAAGCATTTGAGAATCATGGAACAGGCAGGCCTTGTACATTCTATCACAAGTTGGACTCATAAGAAATATTCTTTGGATCGCAATCGAATTAAGCAATTCGTTGAATATTTCAGAAAGGAGGTCGAACCTAGTGAAATAAAGGGTAAAGTGGGAATGTTAGAATTTCCGGGGATCGCTGTATAACGAAGAAGTTTGACGAAATGAATGCCCGCAATGTTGTTTTCAGCGCTTGTTAACGTTTTGGTTAACTAAGAATTGCGAAATTTCTTTGTTTTGACGGTTGTTTGTTAACGATTTGGTTAACAAGCGGAAAAAATAAAAATCCCTGCGAGGTATATTGCGCGTTGACGCAAACCGCAGGGATTAAGGTGTGCTAGAGAGAAAATCTAGAACTGTTCGAAGAACTTGTGAACTTCGTCAGGAACCCAGGTGTTCTGCCAGTTGCCGTTATCGAAAGCAGTCCACTGATGAGGGCCATTCCAGCTGCACCACTTCACAGGGAAACGTTCGTCGACCTGCTTGAAGTCATAGCAGAGGTGACCGGAACCACCTACTTCCTGGGGCTTTTCGGAACTAGCATCTGTGAACTTGCTGTCGCCATCAGAAGCCTTGCCGTTCTTCTTAAGGACTCTGGGCAATGCGCTTTCAATAGCGTTTTTGTAGGGACAGGTGCCGTCGTTCTTTCCGTGAACGTTCATCCAGGCGATGGGCAACTGCTTTTCCTTGCCGCTGCTGTGGGGCTCGTAAATGTTGTAATCTGCTACAGCGTAGGTTACAACGGCGCGGATCCTTTCCTGGAATTCTTCTGCCAGGGAGTAGCTGTACATGGAACCGAAGCTAAAGCCGGTGACGAACACGCGGGAGGTGTCAATGCAGTAGTTGTCTTCCATGGTGGTCAGCAACTGATCGAAGAACAGGTGGTCCTTGTCATCACCTCCACGCCAAGGGGCTTGCCACATGGCTCCGGGTTCCTGTGTATCGCCGCGAGGAGAAACGAAGATGTAATTGCCTTCGGTGTCCAACTTCTGCTGGCCATAGTAGGGAGACGGATGGTCCTGATCTGCGTAGTGGTGGACGAAGTCTTCTGCGTTGGAACCCATGCAGTGCATGGCGAAGAGCAACTTGTATGGCTTTTTGTTGTCGTAATTCTTGGGTAACGTGATGAAATATTCACGATCCAAGCCGGCTACGTTCATGGTAAAGCGATCGCCATTTTCAACGCTCTTGGTCTTCACCAAGGTAGAATTCTTGCCGCAACCTGCGCTGGGACGGGGCTTGTTCTTTAGAGCGTAACCGAACTTGTAGGTCTTTTCACCCGGTTCAAGAACTGCCACGCTGGAACTAGAGGGAGCTGCAATTTCGCTGCTGGAACTGACAGGAGCCTTTGCACTGGAAGAACTCTTCGGAGCCTTTGCGCTGGAACTGACAGGAATTGCTGCACTAGAGCTGGATTCGAGAGTTGCGCTGGAACCGGGGATGGGAGCGACTGCGCTAGAACCAGGAATCAAGGCGTCGGAACTGGAAACCGGAGCCAGAACGTTTGCGCTGGAATAGGGATCCAAGATTCCAGAAGAAGAGGAAATATCGCCAGGAATGATGGGGTTGTTGTTGCCAGAATCATCGCCGCAGGCGACAAACATAGCAGAGGCCAGCAATGCTGCACCAGCAATGCCAAATTGCTTTTTCATTTTTACTCCTTTATTTTTCCAAAACTCCAGCGAAAAAATAACCTTGAGGCTATGTTTTTCCACTATTTTTGGCGTTTCGTTTTGCTCAAAGTGTGTAAACCTGTGTAAGAACGAAACTGTTGGTAAACACCCGTTTACAAACGGACGCAGTATATGCATTTTTCAATTTTTGGATGTAAAAACAAGAAGAGGCTCCGTAGTCGCCTACGGAACCTCTGATGTATTTAAGGAGTACGATGAAAGGAGTAAATCTGCGCTTTTAAGGTTGCGCTAACCTTTGTTGGGGGACTATGCGATATTCAACTTACGGGCACCTGCCTGCTGTTTCTTGGTCAAGGTGAAGGCGAGGATGCCATTTTCCAAGGCAACCTGGATGTTTTCCAAGTCGATGTCTTCGGCAAGGCGGAAGCTACGTTCGTAGTTGACCTTGTTATCCTTACGTTCGCGGGAAGCCTTGACGGTAAGGATGTTCTTTTCCACTTGCACATCGAGGGCTTCTTTCTTGACGCCCGGAAGTTCCACTTCCAACATGAAACCGTTTTCGATTTCATAGTAGTCGGCCTTGGGGCAGTAGGTGTATTCGCGCTTAACGCATTCAGCGTTGTCGGCCTTTTCTGTTGCAGCGTTGCTTACGCTGTTCAGGCTGTCGATGATGTTCTGAAGGCTGTAGAATGCGGTGGGGATGACGTTTGCGTTAATCATAATATTTTACCTCTTGTTTGAGTTGCGGGCTTGGCATTCGCCGTTGCCCATTGTTTTTTGCTTTACGCCCTACCTATTGCAAACCCCGTGCCAACTTTTCGAAATGACGTTGAAAAATGGTAAAAATGATGAATTTTTAGGGGTTTTTATAAAATTATGATTGTCCTGATGTCGGGGGTGTTCATTCAGAAACACGAGGTGTTTCACCTGCGAAACAAGCCGCGTTTAATTATGCGATTGTTTGAAAATATCCAAAGCCCGTTGTTTTATTCTAAATTTATGGTATGCCGCGCAACTTATATGAAGGAAGTATTCTCAAGAACATCGGGATCTTTTCCATCCCGTTCTTGATTTCCAATTTCCTTCAGACTCTTTACGGCATGGCAGACCTTTTTATCGTAGGCCAGTTTACGGATGCTGCTGGCATTACCGCCGTTGCTGTTGGCAGCCAGGTGATGCATTTTGTGACGGTGATCCTGGTGGGCCTTACTATGGGCTCCACGGTTTTGATCAGCCAGGCGGTGGGCGCCAAACGCAACCGCAGCATTTCCAGAATTCTTGGAAACACTACTCTTGTGTTCTGCGTTTTGGCTGTTTTGCTGATGGCGGTGCTGCTTGCATTCTGCCCCCAGATTGTTTCCTTGCTTTCGACGCCCACCGAGGCCGTTGAAGGTACCGTAAACTACTTGATTATCTGTTTCCTTGGGATTCCTTTCATTACTGCATACAACGTAATTGCCGCAGCTTTCCGCGGGTTAGGCGATACCAAGAGCCCTATGTACTTTATTACGGTAGCCTGCGTCTTGAATATTGCGTTGGATTACCTCTTCATCGGGGGGCTGCAGATGGGCGCCTCGGGTGCCGCTGTTGCAACGGTGGTGGCACAGACCTTCAGCGTGGGCCTGTCCCTTTGGGCGATCAAGTACTCCCGCCGCGTGAATTTCGGGGTTACTCTTTCCCGCAAGGACTTCAAACCTCACAAAGCCCTCCTGGCCGCCATTGCAAAAATTGGCATTCCGGTCGCCGCCCAGGACGGCTTCATCCAGGTTTCCTTCCTGTTCATTACCTTAATCGCAAACTCCCGTGGCCTGGAAATTGCGGCCGCCGTCGGTGTGGTGGAAAAGATCATCTGCTTCCTTTTCCTCGTCCCGTCCGCCATGCTCTCGACAGTTTCCGCCGTCAGCGCACAGAACATCGGCGCCGGAAGCTTCGACCGCGCCCGCAAAACCCTCTACTGCGGTATGGGTATTGCCGCCGGCTTCGGCCTTTTCTGTGGAATACTCTTCCAGTTCATTTCCGAACCGGTGCTGGCCCTGTTCACGGAAGACCCCAAGGTTATCGTTTTCGGCACCCAGTACCTTCACGCCTACGTCTTTGATTGCATGGTGGCCGGCATTCATTTCTGCTTCAGCGGATACTTCTGCGCCTGCGGACGATCCATCATATCCTTCGTCCACAACGCCATTTCCATTGTCACTTTGCGTGTGCCGGGGGCCTATTTTGCCTCCGTTTGGTATCCGGATACCCTTTTCCCCATGGGTATCGCCACCTTGACCGGTTCTTTCCTGTCGGTGGTTATTTGTGTGGTTGTCTATTTTTCCATAAAGTCGCCTAAATCACATATAAAATAGCCCAGGGCTACTTCCCACCCTAAAAAAGTTTATATTTCTCTTACAATTGAGTGTGTGATTTTGTTTTGGAGGCCCCTTTGTCTCTTTTCTTGGTTGAGTATATAATTGCATCTTTGGTGATTGCCGCCATCGATGTCATTTTAGCATCTATGTCCTTTAAAAAGGGTGGCGTCCAGGGTCGTGCCTTGGGTTCCACCTGCGTCGGCTGCGCCCTGGTGGACCTGAGCTATCTAGTCAGCTGCCTCAGCGACAACTATTTCGTGTTCTCCTGCATGTCCAGCATCTACTTTGTGTGCATAGACATCATGCTGATCAGTCTTGTGATATTTGTTTGTGACTTTTGTAAGTTGAAACAATCCATGGTTGGTGCGGGCCACTTTAAACTTGCTCACGCCTTCATTGCCCTTGATATTGTATTCTTTGTCATCAATCCGTTCTGGGATGTGGCCATTAGCTTTGTGCCTCGCGATACGGAGTTTGCCAAGTTCAGCTATGATATGCATTTCTGGTTCTATGCACATTTGGCGTTCTGCTATGCTATGGTGGCGACCTGTGTTTATTTCCTGATTTATAAGCTGGTCAGGGTTCCTCTGGAATACAAGAGGCAGTATTTGTATGCCGTGTTTGGCGTTGTCGCTATCGTTGCAATCAATGGCGTATTCCTATTCTTGCCGGGTCTTTCTGTTTACAACTTCCTGGACTACTCCATTCTTGGCTATAGCCTTGGCGCGTATGTTTTCTATTGGGCTTGTTTCCAGTATTCCACCAAGGGTATGATGAAATTGTTCAAGATGAGCGTGTTCGAGAACATCGACCAGGGCTTGGTGTTGTTTGATTATGTAGGCCAGTTGATTTTGCATAATGACATGGCCGACCGCCAGTGGCCTGATGTCAAAATGACTGAATTGATGAAGATCGAAGATTTCAAGAAGTTGTGTAACATCGAGATCGACCCCAAGGTGGAATCTTGTGTGTTGCAATGTTACGTTGACGTCAATGGCGAAAATAAACCCTTACGTTGCGAGTATAGAACCTTGAAGAATAAGCGAAAGCGGGTTCTTGGTCGTTTGTTTACTTTCTCCAATGCAACTCTTGCAACAGACCCGCTGACTGGTTTCCATAACTGGGATGACTTCTGCTATTTCATGAACGAAACCAAGGGCAGAAAAACGGAATCTCTTGTTGTCACTGCGTGTGATATCATGGGGCTTTCTTTTTTGAATTCTACGAAGGGACGTCATTATGGTGACCAGAAGCTCAAGGCGCTGTCAGACTTGCTCAGGAAGTATTATCCGAAGGATTCCTACTTTGTCCGTGGCCAGGATGCGAACCTGATTGTTATTCAGATGGCTGATGATGAAAAGGAAGCCATTGAACGCATAGAAAAGGTCAAAGCGGAATTTGACTTGTCCATCCAGTTTTCCTCAAGTTATGTGCCTGAAAAGATGGATACTGCAGATGGCATTGCCGAGGCTATCAAGGGCCTGAAGCAGAAGAAACTTTTGGACAAGGGCTCCAGCCATTCCGTGATTTTGAATTCCTTGGTGCAGGCACTGCAGGAATGCGACCCGGATACCGAGGAACACGTCCGTCGAACCCAGGCTATGGGTGCAGCCCTTGGAAAACGCATTGGCCTCAGCGATGTTCAGCAAAGTGACCTCTCCCTGCTTTGCTTGCTCCATGATATCGGCAAAATTGGCGTTCCTCTGGAAATTTTGAATAAGCCGGGCAAGCTTACTTCCGAGGAATGGGACGTGCTTCGTTCACACGCCACCAAGGGTTACCAAATTGCCAATAGTTCTACCGAACTTTGCGGCATCGCAGAAATGATTTTGCATCATCACGAACGTTGGGATGGTGCCGGCTATCCAGATGGCTTGAGTCGTGAATCCATCCCCTTGCTTTCTCGCGTTATCGCCGTGGTGGATGCTTACGATGCCATGGTCAATGATCGTGCCTATCGCCCTGCGCTGCCCCAGGATGTGGCTGTCAATGAGCTGAAGCGCTGTGCGGGCTCCCAGTTCGATCCGGGCATTGTCTCCGAGTTTATTCAACTGCTGGAGACTCTCCCGAAGAAGGCTGAATCCACCAAGAAGGTTTCTGCGGAAGCGCAGTCTTTGATTCGTGACGAATTGAACCAAGGTATCGAGCCTTCTAGAACGCACACTGTCCATAACTTGAATTTCTGTCGCTACGTTGTAGACGAACAGTTCAACATTGTAAGTGTAGACAAGGCCTTTGAAAAACTGACGGGTTATTCTGAAGATGAAGTAATGAACGATCACATGAACCACATGCAGTTGATTCCTGAAGAAGACCGTACGGAATACATGGGTCTTGTGATGGAAGAAACTGCAAAGCGTCCCCAGGCGTTCTTTGAACATCGTCTTGTCCGTAAGGACGGAACCATTATCTATGTGTTCTGCATTGGTCGCCAGTTCTATGACTCGGCAGCCCGTGCCGGTCGTTCTGAAATTGTCGTGACAGACGCGTCTACAACGTATAGCCTGCGAGTCATGGCTGACGTGGAACGTAATAAGGCTAAGCGCCGCGAAAGTGAAATTGAAAATGCGTTCCGTAGGGATTCCCTAACGGGCGTGCTTACCCGCCCGGCTTTCAAGAACGATACGGAGTTCAAGCTGCTTGAAGGTAAGACTAAGGTCATGCTCCTGATGATCGATGTGGACCATTTCAAGGAATACAACGATACCTACGGTCACGTTGCCGGTGATGAATTCCTGGCGCTTGTGGGGCAGACTTTGAACTCAACGCTACGTCGTGATGATATTGCCGGCCGTATGGGCGGTGATGAGTTTGCCGCCGCCCTCTTCTTCTCGAAGGAATGCTCCGACGAATTCATGTATCAGCGTGCGCAGCAGATATTCGACAAAGTCAATATGGTGCTCACCATGAATCCCAATGCGACCAGCCTCTCCATGGGTGCCGTCATCGCGAATAATGAACTTAACTCCTTCAATGAACTTTACGAGTTTGCCGATAAGCGACTTTACAAGTCCAAGGAAGGTGGCCGTTCTAGACTGTCTGTTTCCTAAGACGCAAGAACGCCTAGTCGCATTAAACAAAAAGGGCCGCTTTGAAAGCGGACCTTTTTTTTGTTTGTTCAAAACCTTTTAGTTAATCCATCTTGCCCAAGTACAGGTCGATAAGCTTTCGTGCCAGGAGGCTTGTGTACTTGGCGTTGGTCAAGGTGACCTTTGCGTTCTCCAGGCTGTTCTTCTGGGAGAGATAATCCGTGTAGGTCAAGGCGCCTGCGTTACGTTGTTCTTCAGCAACTGCCATAGCCTCGGTTTCTGCTTCAACTTGAAGCGCAGCAGCCTTCCACTGCATATCGGCACTTACGGCATTCAGGTAAAGTTTTTCCACGTTGTTTTCCAGGGACTTTGATGTTTCTATCAAGGCCATCTGTGATTCGGCTTCGTTGATTTGAGCCTGGAGAACCTTGTTGGTGGTGGCGCCTCGGTCTACCAACGGGATGTTGATGCCGAGAGAAATGGAATGCTGATAGCTGCTCTTGAGCTGTCTTACAAAACGGTTTTCATTTTTCTGGTCGGTATCGGTGGTGATGCCGGTGCTTATGGAACCTGTGTTGGTTGCAGTACCTTCGGTATGCCATGCGCGGATGCCGGAACCTGCGTTTGCTCCCAGGGACACGGTGATGGCGCTGTTCTTGCTGGCAACCTTTGTGTTCTTCTGGGCGACCTGGATGGCGATGCTATCGGACTTCAGACCCGGATTAACCTTGCGGATGTCGGCAAGCAGTTGGTCGTAGGGAGGAATGGCTTCCAGGGAATCGGGGGAGGTCAAGTCTGCATCGGGGTCGGTAATTTCAATTTCTTCGTTGGCAGGCAATTCCATTAATTGGCGAAGGGTGGTTTTGGCGGAGTTCACACTGAGTTCCGCGCTAAGCTTGGCCACCTGCTTTTGCATTACGCTGGACTGAGATTGGGTCAAGTCCTTCTTGGTGATGGAACCTGCTTCGAAAAGCTTGGTGTAGTTTTCAAATTCTGCCTGGGAAAGTTCCACGGAGGCGTTGGCGGTAATCAGCTTTTCCTGGGCGGCAAGCAGGTTCATATAGGCGTTAAGGACGTTCTCCTGAACGTTTCGTTCTGCCTGCTTGGTGGATTGCTGAACTGCCTGCTTATTCAATTCGCTGGCTTCGGTGCTCAAAGAGTTAACGCCACCATCCCAAATGGTCCAGGAACCGTTCAGACCGAAGCTCAGACTGTAGTGGTCCTTGGCTCCATCGTTGAACGGATTGTCGGAAAGTGTGTTGTTGATGCTTGCGTTAACAGACGGATAGCGGTTTGCCTTGGTCTGCTGGATGGAAATATCGGCAGCCTGTTCGCGGAGGCTTGCAATTTCCATGGAAAGGCTTTTGGCCTTTGCCTGCTTCAGGCAGTCTTCCAGAGTCCAGGTGCCCCCGGCAAAGAGTGCGGAGGTGCTGACTAGAAGTCCAAAAACGATTGATTTCTGATTAATCATGCTTTTTTGATGCCTGAGGTTTTAGTTTGGTTGCAAAATATAAAAAAAGGCCTCCATTTCTGGAGACCTTTTCAAGTGGACGGTATTGGATTTGAACCAATGACCTCTGCCGTGTGAAAGCAGCGCTCTAAACCAACTGAGCTAACCGTCCGAGGTGAGACCAAATATATAAACCTTTGGGTAACTTGTCAAGAGACGGGCCTAAAGGTTCTCCTTACAGATACTGGCACCCTGGCGGGTGCGTATTTTTCGGCTCGGAAATGGCCAAGCTCGCTTGGCCGCTTCACTCGCCTTACAAATACTTGTCTTCAGCAGCTCTGAGGATGGTGAGGAAGTCGGCCGGGGTCTTGGATGCGATCAAATCCTTGCGGACACCGCCATCGGCCAGGAGACGGCTGACGGAGGACAGGGCCTTGAGGTGCGGTCCAACGGTGTTGCCCGGGCTAACGATGAGGATGATCAGGTAAACCGGTTCTCCATCGAAGGAGGCGAAATCCAGGCCGTTTTCGATGGTTGCTGCCACCATGCACATACGGTCGACGTAGTCAATCTTGGCGTGGGGGACGGCCAGACCGCAACCGATACCGGTGGAGCGGCTCTGTTCACGATTCCATACGGCGTCAAAAATTTCGGCGCGATGATCCAGCTTGTAGGCACTGCAGAGGGTGTCTACCAGTTCGTTCAGGATTGCTTCCTTGGTCGTGCTAGAGGAGTTGATCAAGATGCAATTGTCTACAAACCTTTCGGAAAGACGCATAGATTTAATTTTCCTTATGAAATTCTTTGTAAAGGATATTTAGCAAATAATCCCCGCTTTTACGAGGGGGCTAGTGCATTTGTATTATGAAAATAATAAAAACCCTTAAAATTTGCTCAAAAACGCCAATAATTCAAATTCCGAATTGATATAATCCAGCTGATCCAGGGCCTTTTTTGAGGTGCAGACATCGATTTGACCGGGGGCGGCCACCTTTCCAATGGCTCCGTAAGTCAGGTTGGCGCCTTCCTTGAGGGACCAAATTCGGCTGACCTTGCCGGTTTCACCCATACCGAAGGCGGCGAACATTTCGAAGTACTTGGCTTGCTTCTTGATGAACTTGTAGAGTCTGCTGCAATCGTCCTGGTCGTTGCTCATGGCGGCGATCTTTAGACCGTGGGCCTTGAATCGCTTCACGTCCTTGGCGAAGGCCTCCAGTTCCTGTTCGCCTGGGACTCGGACGAAGTTGTGTTCGGAAACGATGATCCCCACGCCACGGCTACGGGCCTTATCGTTAAGTTGTTCGAAATTGCAGAGGTAGTCCCGTTCCAGGTCCAGCCATTCCGGGACTTCCTTGGCGTCCAAGATGGCATCCCACAGGGCGGGGCGTTCCACGGCGCGGGCGTCGTCGAAGGTTCCGCCATCGTGTTTCAGACGGATGGTGCCGATTTGCAGCTGCTGGGGTGCAATCTTGCGGACTCGTTCGGAAAGCTTCGGCCAAAGGGCTGTATCGAAAAAGTCGTAGCGGATTTCCAGGGCCCCACAGGATTCCAAATCCAGGCGGACAGGGTGGAATGGGTCTTTTTCTGCGGCTTCCAGAACTTCAGGGCCAACAAGGCCTACCAGGTACTTCGTCTCGTTCATGGAGCATAAGATAGAAAATAGAGAGTAGAGTCACGACAGAATGTCTTATATTTAGTAGGTATGAGTCTCCTTATTCTTTTACTTCTTGCTTGGACACTTGTGGCCTGCTCTGAGTCTCCTTCGGAATCAGGGGTAGATAATCGATCTACGATTACGGTTTACAGCTTTATTCAGAAAAACACATGGGGAATCTTGGATACCATTAATATTTCAAAATATCCGGCGGATACCGTAGACGCTTGCGTAATGGAAAAAGGCTTTTATTCCTGTGAAGGATACGAGGTGCGTTTTGATACGACGAAATATCGTGGCGATACAATTAAGATTAACTATTCGAAAAAGTCTTATGACGCGACCACGGTTGCAGCAGATGTTCCTGCATTTGATACGCTTTGGGCGAAAAAAATATTTGCCGAGATTCCTATGGGTCGATGCGGAGTGATTCTAGACTCTATTTTTAGCAACTATCAACTTGAGGTAGTGGGAAATAATCCGTTTGCTCCCGAACTTATTGAATACAGTCCGGAATTTAAAGGATTTTACTGGACTGCAAATTTAGATTCCGCAAGAAGTGCTTGCGAAGGTAAAAATATTGCGGATTGCCTTGAACATTCAATGGTACCGGATTCGGTGGATAGCGTAGAGGTTTGTTCTGTTCGAAAGCCTGGGGAAGTTTATATAGCACCTCCGTCGAATGAAGATGTTTATGAACTCAAGTACTATCCGCCCCGTTTAAAAAACTATGGCTATCGCTTAATTAGTGAGAACTTTAAACCTGTGAACGTTGACACAACTGTTCATTGGACTTTGAAATATACAGACCAGTATGGACGAAGTGATTCGCTTTTGATGACGTCTGTATTCAAGTAATGAATTTTAGTTCGCTTGTTGAAATTACAAACCTTTTACCAAAGTACCTAATAGAAATAAGCTTGCTTCGGCGGGCTTTTTTGCTTTGTGCCTGAAAACGCTCTCAATTGTTGTGCAATTTGCCTTTTTTTTGACATTTACCAAATGTTTCTCGATATATATCATAGGAAAACATTTCTAAATTACTCTTGAACAAAAAAAGGATGCTATCATGGCAGATTGTAACGAAAAGAAAGAAGCTCAGACTCCGGACATGCTGAAAAAGGCCGAAGAATACCTGGCCAGCAACCGCCGTATTTTCCTCTGGGGTGGTGTGGACGACGAAAGTGCCGAACGTATTGTCAAGCAGCTTTTGTACCTGGATTCCTTGAACCATGACGATATTACTCTTTACATCAACAGCCCGGGTGGCGTAATTTCCAGCGGTCTCGCTATTTATGACTGCATGAATGCCATCAAGAGTGACGTGGTTACTGTTTGCTGTGGCCAGGCCGCCTCCATGGGTGCAGTTCTCTTGACTTCTGGTGCCAAGGGCAAGCGCTACGCATGGCCCAATGCCCGCATCATGATTCACCAGCCCCTGATTCATGGCGAAATCGTGGCTCCCGCCAGCGATATCCAGATCCAGGCCGAGGAAATGCTGCGTATTCGTAACATTACGGGTAAGATTCTCGCCGAAACTTCTGGTCATACTATGGAAGAAATTGACCGGGATACGGAACGCGACAACTTTATGTCCGCTGAACAGGCCAAGGCCTACGGCCTTATCGACGTGGTTGAAAGCAAGCTTTAATTGAACGGCGGCTATTGCCGCCTTGATTTGCGAGATATATAATGGGACTTTTTTCTGCAATTAAAAGTGGTTTGGCCAAGACCCGCGACGCCCTCATGGGCGAATTGAAGGGTATTGTCGGTGCCGGCAAGATCACTGATGAAACTCTTGAGGAATTGGAAGAACACCTGATCAAGGCTGATGTGGGTGTAGAAGCCGCCTTCCTTTTGACGGATGCTCTCCGCGAAAGCGCCCTGGGTAAGTCCCTTACCACAGAACAGGTGCTGGATATCATGCGTTCCGAAGCAGAACGCTTGCTGAAGGATCCTCCTCCGTTTGAACTGAAGGGTAAGCCCCATGTGATTCTCGTAATCGGCGTGAATGGTGCCGGAAAGACCACAACCATCGGTAAGCTTGCCGCCCGTCTCATCGGCGAAGGCAAGAAGGTAATGATTGCGGCCTGCGATACATTCCGTGCGGCTGCCATCGACCAGCTGGAAACTTGGGCTGAACGTTCCGGTGCCGAATTCGTGAAGCATCAGGAAGGCTCTGATCCCGCTGCCGTTGCCTTTGATGCCTGCAGCGCCGCCGTGGCTCGCGGTTGCGATGTGGTGCTGATTGATACCGCAGGTCGTCTGCATAATAAGGACTACCTGATGGAAGAATTGAAGAAGATTGTCCGCGTTATCAAGAAGGTTTCTCCGGAAATGCCTCAGGATATGTGGCTTGTCATTGATGGCAACACCGGACAGAATACCATCAACCAGACTAAGATCTTCAACCAGAGTTTCCCGCTGACCGGTCTCGTGGTGACGAAGCTGGATGGTACAGCCCGTGGTGGCGCGGTCCTTTCCATTGCAAGCTCCCTCCAGATTCCTATTCGTTGGATTGGCATGGGTGAACGCATCGATCAGCTGGTTCCGTTTAGCAAGGCTGAATACGTGGAAGGCCTCTTTGAAAACGCCTTGGACGAAAAAGCGTAATTTGGAAAGCGTGCGATGAGTGCATTGCCGAACATTGCAAGAAAAATAAGGGGAGGGCAAATGTTTGCCCTTTCTTTCGTTGTAGCTGTAATGATCGGCTGTTCTGGAGAAGTGTCCGTAGATCAAAATTACGTAGATACGTTTGTCGAACTTCGTGTTATTGATGCGACGTATGGTGCTACATCACCTATTGCCCGAATGTCTCATCAGAAGGTTCTGAAAGAACATGGGTACACCATTGAAAAGTTTATCTCCAAGACAGATGAAATTTTGGAAGATGAAAAAATGTGGGTCCCGTTTCAGAAGGCCGTAACAGTTCGCATTGATTCGTTGATTGCTGAACTCAACAACGCGAAAAAAACTGTTGCGCCTAGCGTACCGCATGCGGCAAATACCGGCAGGGGAGATGACTAATGCGAAAGAGTGTTGTCGCCTTGTGCCTTTTGCTTGTTGTACAGTTGTTTGCTGTTGAAAATATCGGGGAAATGGCAAAGAAAAGAAAAACCATGCCTCAACACATGGTTCATTGGATGAAGTATGAGGACGCCCTGGCAAAGGCCAAGGAAGGACCTAAGCTCATTTTTGTGGATATGTATGCGGATTGGTGTGTACCTTGCCGTGTGATGGATCAAAGCGTCTATACCGACCCGACGGTGGCTTCTCTTTTGAACAACCGTTTTTATCCGGTAAAGCTTGATGCCGAATCCCAAGACTCCATTGTATGCGATGGCAAGAAAAATACGGTCCAGCGCTGTTATTTTGATGTGTGGGAATTGGAAGCCTTGCCTGCATTTGAGTTGCTGGCGCCTAAGGGAATGTCTATTTTGACTGTGACTCAGTCCATGACCCCGCAGGAAATGCAATATTTACTTTATGAATTTCTAGAAAAAGAGAAGGAGTGGATTGCGCGATGAGTGAAGAATTCCTTTTTGTAGTTCAGATTGTTTTCTGGGTGATGCTCGTTTTGACGTTGCATTGCTATTTGCTGTTCCCGGTGACGCTTCCGTTTGTCAGTGAAATTTTCAAGCGCAAGAAAAAGGTCGCTGACTCCAATGGCGAACTTCCGACCGTGTCCATCCTGATTTCTGCGTACAACGAAGAAGCTGTCATTGAACGCAAGATTCAGAATATTCTGGAAATTGACTATCCCAAGGATAAACTTGAGGTGTTGATTGGTGATGATGGCTCTGCCGACCGTACTGCTGAAATCGTGGCCCGTTATGCAGACCAGGGAATCACCTTGGTGAAGGCTCCCAAGAATGCAGGTAAGGCCGCCATGCTGAATCGATTGAACGGTATCGCGAAAAATGATATCCTGGTGCTTTGCGATGCGAATACCATGTTCTTCCCCAATGTGGTCCGCAAGTTGGTGCAGCCTTTTCAGGACAAGAAGATTGGTTGTGCCTGTGGTCATTTGATTTTGTCCGATAAGAGCGGCAGCGTTCTTGGACGTGGTGAAAGTTCCTACTGGGATTTGGAATCCGAAATCAAGAAGTTCGAGGGAATTCTAGATAGGCTTATTGGCGGTAATGGCGCCTTGTACGCAATTCGTCGAGAACTCTATACGGAACTTCCGGTAAAGAAGAGCGTCATGGACGACTTCTTCATTGCAACGAAGGTTCTGCAGAAAGGTTATTTCTGCACGTTCGTTTCCAGCGCCATTGGTACAGAACAGACATCCAAGGAATCCAGCGGTGAATTCCGTCGCAAGGTGCGTATCGGCCGTGCAAACTTTAATTTCTTGCATTCATACTTGCCGCTATTGAATCCGTTCCGCCCCCTGACCGCCTACTTGTTTTTTTCCCACAAGATCCTTCGCTGGTTCTCACCGCATATCTTGATTTTGCTCTATGTTGCAAATGCCTTGCTCTTGACCAGAGGCCTGATTTACCAGCTTTCTTTTGGTGCATTCACCTTGGCTCTTCTGGTAGCCTTGTTCAAGATTGTGCCTAGTGGATATTATTTCTTGTCTATGAATTTCGCTATGCTCAAGGGATTCTTCCTGGCCTTCACCCGCGAAAAGAGCGGTGGCTGGGCCCGTGAAGCTCGTAGTGATGACGATGCATAAGGTTCACGGTGGTGATATGAGAAACCTCCTCAAGGCTTTGCTGATCTTTTGTTTTGTTGGAGCGTCCGCTGCTTGCGCCCGCCCCTTCACCATGGATTTACAAGGCGGGGTGGTAAATCATGTTAGTGAAATTACTAAGTTCAACTTGAACGTTTTTGGACACTGGTGGTATCCCATCGACCAGATGTTCTTTGTGGGTGTGGGAAGCGGTTACCAGGAAATCAATAACGAAAGTCTTGTTCCTGTTTCTGCAAGTTTCTGGATGCGCCTGCCGGTGGGAACTCATGTGATGCCAGTGATGCTTGCGGACTGGGGCTACCTCATTGGGAAACATCACCAGATGTTCTGGCGTGCCGCAGGTGGTGCCGATATCAAGTGCGGTGACAATTCCTCGTTGCTGGCTACTGCAGGTTACCAGTTCCTAGATAACTTCGGCAAGGGCTACGTCTTTTTGCAGGTCGGTGTACTTGTAGAGATTTAAGACTACGCGCTGCAGAATTTACGTCGCAAGTTTGCATTTCAATTAAAAAGAAAAAGGCCGCACCAACGCGCGACCTTTTTGATTTTTTTTATCTGTAAAAACTACTTGGAGCTTACCATGTGAACTACACGCTGGGGGAACGGAATTTCGATGCCGGCCTTGTCGAATTCTTCCTTGATAAGAGCAGTGTACTTAGCCTTGAGAGGGAAGAAATCGGCGTTGTTCACCCACACGCGCATGTTGATGTTGACGGAGCTGTCTGCCAGTTCAGAAACAAATACGTCGGAGCCTTCCTTGAGGAACTTGGGTTCGCTTGCGATGAGGTTGCGAATGATTTCCATGGCCTTGTCGGTATTGGAATCGTAGCCGATGCCAACGACCAGGTCGATACGGCGCTTTTCGTTTCTGCTGAAGTTGGTAATGGGTGCTCCCCAGAGGCTTCCGTTAGGAGCGGAAACGTAGAGACCGTCCAGGGTTTCGAAGATTGTGTTGAAGAGGCCGATGCCGGTGATCTTGCCCTTGATGCTTCCGCATTCAATGTAGTCACCAGCCTTGAAGGGGCGCAAGAAGAGAAGCAGCAAACCAGAGGCGATGTTGGTCAGCATGTCCTTCAATGCGATACCGACGGCCAAGCTGGCGGCGCCGACCATTGCAACGAGGCTTGCAGTATTTACGCCAAGGATGTTCAAGATGATCAGCAGGGCGACGATTGCGACCGCATAGCGTGCGAGAGATTCAACAAGAGGCCTTGCTGAGGAATCCAAGCCCTTTGACTCGGCGTGGTTCAGCATTCTGTGGATGATCATCTTGGCGATTTTGAATACAACCAAAACTACCGCGATAGCGATAACCTTGTAGATCAAGTTGTTCTCGATGACAAAATTTTTTACGGCTTCGAATTTTTCCATTTTGAAGTCCTATGATGAAGTGGTTGATGAATTTGAAATTCAAAAAATAAAGGCCCGCAAATGCGAGCCTTCATTTTTAAACATTAGCCTTTGGCCAGCAGATCCATCAGCTCGCTGTCCAGGCGGTCAGCGTTGTTGTACTGTGCAAGGCTGTTGTGCAGGGATTCGCCCTTGGAAACCAGACCGAAGTCCAGGTTCTTGTAGTTCCAGTAGCTGTAGCCTACGTCAGCTTCACGGAGAATATCCATGAAGTCGCGCATCCAGGCCATCTGGTACTGACGGGGCACCTGAACGTACACGCCGAATTCGTTACATGCAACGGGCAGGTCGTACTTGGCGCGGAAATCCAGAGCGTTCTGGATGCTTGCCTGGAGACGGGCCTTGTCCCACTTGCCGAATTCAACGTCGAGACGTGTGGTAGCGCCTTCCTGAGGTGCGGCGTAGTCACCGGGCCAGGGGCGGGTGATCTTGAAGAACGGGTCGTTGATCCATGCGGCGCCCTGGTGAGTGAATGTCACCGGAGTGTAGGTATGGAAACTGTAGATGGTGTTGTCGTCGTCCAGCGGAGTGAGGAACTCGAATTCGCGAGCGCTATTCCACTTGTTGCTGTCCACCACGATGGTGTTCTTGGGAGCGTGCTTACGGATAGTCCAGAAAATTTCGTCCTTTACTTTGTCCCAAATCTTGGAGTCGCTGCAGGAGGGTTCGTTCAACAGTTCCATCATCACACGGGATTCACCGCTATAGCGTTCGGCCATGTAGGCCCAGACCTTGTTGGTGTCCTTGCGTGCTTCGGCGCTGGTGAAGAAAGCCTGTTCCTCGGAACATCCCAGGTGGAAGTCGTGGCCCGGGCACTTATGGAGGTCCAGAATGACATCCAGGTCGGCTGCCTGAATTTCCTTCAGGGCCTTGTCTAGAAGACCGAAAACTTCTTCGTTGGGCTTCAGTTCGGCGCCATCGAAGACGTTAAAGTAGTCCACCGGCAGGCGAACGTGGTTGAACCCCGCCTCGCGGATGCGCTTGAAATCGCTTACGTCGAGGAACGACTTAATGTGAGGGACAAGACCCGGAAAACCTACAGGATCTTTTTCCTGAATGCAGTCGACCTGACTGAACCAGCCACCCAAATTCACTCCACGCAGCCTTTCTTTTTTCATTGTGTCATCCTCATACTTATGCGATCGGAATTGATCGCATTTTTGTTTGAAAGTTATTCGTTGACGATGTTCAGGTCTTCGTCGGCGATGTTCAAGTCCATAATGACTTCCATATCGTCCGGAAGATTGTAGAAGTCGACCACCAAGCCGACCTTCTTGTCTTCGTCTTTCTGCTTATCGAACTGGACAACGTCGTAAATCTTCATTTTGACGACAGCTTCTTGAGTCACAGGAATTTCGATAGTCATGCCCTTGCTGATGGGACCTTCAATAATCTTGCCTTTGAACACCAGGCTTGTCTGATCGTCGCCCAGCGAAGTCTTTTTCACGTGAAATACAGCCATTATTCCTTAGCCATTATCAGTTATTCATCAGTTAATTATCTTGAAGCCACAAATTGGCGTGGGATAAAAGTTAACTTTTTTACATGACTTTACGAGTTGGTCGAATCCCTTTTTTGGTCTGTGCGCCGTTTTTTCATGACTTTTTAGGTCGTGAATCGGAATATCCGGATGTGGAGTTTCTGGATGGTCCTCCCAGTGTACACTGCGCGGGACTAAAGGAAGGTTCTATTCATTTGTCTCCAGCATCGTCCATTACCTTTGCTCAAAAGCCCGGTGCTTTTGTCCTGTCTCCTGAAATTTGTACGTCCTGCTCTTTTGAAGTCCGTTCTGTTAAGTTGTTTGCAAAACGTCCTATTGAGGAACTGGATGGTTGCAAAATTCGTATGACAGCACAAAGCATGACTTCGGTAACGTTGTTGCGAATTCTTTTGGAAGAACGCTACGGTCTTCGCCCGGAATATTTGAATGGTGCCTATCAAGATTCCGATGATGCTTGTCTTTTGATTGGGGATCAGGCTCTTGAAGAAAATGAACGCCGCCGTTTCAATTTCAATTACGACTTGGGTTCCTTGTGGCTGGACTGGCAAAGGTTGCCTTTTGTTTTTGGTGCCTGGATTATTTCCAAGTCTGCATTGCAGCCAGGTTTGGAAAAAACTCTTGTGAACTACATGGAAGCAACCAAGCGAAGTGTCGAAAACTTCAAGGCTAATCCCAAGCAGGCCTTGGACAAGTGGCTTGCAAAGTATCCGGTGAAATTGCCTCGTTCCGTAATTGACGATTATTACACGGCCTTGGACTATCGTTTTACTGATGAACGAAAGGAATCATTGAAACTATTCTTTGAATACGCACAAAAGAAGGGCCTTGTGCAAGAAGTCCCTTTGCTTGAGTTTCTTTAATTTCTATTATTGATTCGCCAAATTAAAAAAGGCTTAGGTTAGGTTATGGTAGAAGAAAAGATTCTTATTGTTGATGATAGCGCAGAAGTTCTTGAAAAGACCCGCGAGTTGTTGACTCAAGTGGGTTACAATGTAACTGCATGCCACTGCGGCGAAGACGCTCTGGAATTCCTGAAAGACAATCGTGTGGACTTGGTCATCTTGGATATCAATATGCCCAGTCTGAATGGTTATGAAGTCTGCCTGCGCATTCGTCAGACTTATGCGTTGGATGATCTTCCGGTGATTTTCCTGACTAGCCGCGAAGATACAGACAGTATTTCCAAGGGCTTCCGCTCTGGCGCCTCTGACTTTGTTAGCAAGAATGCTCTTTCCGACATTTTGCTTGCTCGCGTGAATGTGCATATTCGCCTTTCTCGTTCCTTGCGCTACCTTCGCGAAATTTCCTTGACCGACGATATGACTGGTTGTTTCAATCGTCGTCATGGTGTGTATTCCTTGCGCGAATGGTTTGCTCGCAGCAAGCGTTACGGAACCCAGTTTGCCTTGATCTATTTTGACTTGAATGGGTTGAAGGTGATCAATGACGTTTACGGACATCAGGCTGGAGACTTGCTGTTGCGTTCTGTGGTTAGCGCAGCCAAGGGCATCCTTCGTGAATCTGATTTGCTGTTCCGAATGGGCGGTGATGAGTTCATGGTGATTTGTCCGGAAACTGACAAGCAGGGTGCATTCATTTGTGTGGATCGTATGCAGAAGGCAATCTCGGAAATCACCATTGTGGACAAGAAGGTTTCCTTCGCTTACGGTGTAGCGCATTCTTCTGAAGACTACAAGGAAATGGACGACATGATGCATAGTGCAGACGTGTCCATGTACGAGTGCAAGAAGAAGATGAAAGCTGGTCGATGAGATGCAAGGGGGACAAGATCCCCCTTGGAACCCCTACGAAAATGTGCGATGCACATTTCCGATAGAGGGGCATTCCCCTCAACCCCAATAGAGTTAGGTAATGAAGCGATGATGGGCTGAACCCTTCCCCCTAGATTTTATTGAAAAAAGCAGACCGTTTGGCCTGCTTTAATTTTTTTCAGGAGTTCACTTGGAAGGGGAGACCCTCACGTCTTTATATAGCTTTACGGACGGCGTCCAGCAGGGCGGTGAGACGCTTGCCGATTTCGTCCCAGTTGCCTTCGGCCATAAGCTTTGCACTAAAGATGCTTCCGCCAAAGGCAAGGAGGT
The DNA here is from genome assembly GCA_024399015.1 of Fibrobacter sp. Lineage (GTDB taxonomy): Bacteria > Fibrobacterota > Fibrobacteria > Fibrobacterales > Fibrobacteraceae > Fibrobacter. The sequence continues at coordinate 381,507 of JAKSIC010000001.1, read as the reverse complement.
TGGCTCCAGCCTTCAGGTAGTCGCCGGCATTTTCTGCGCTGACGCCGCTACAGGCAAGAAGCGGGATGTCGCGGAAGGGGCCGCGGAGCGCCTTGATATATTTCGGGCCGCCTACGCAATCCACCGGGAAAATCTTCACGGCAGTAGCACCCAAGTCGTAAGCCTTCTGTACTTCGGTCGGGGTCAGTGCACCAGGAATGATTGGTACTTTTTCTGCTGCTGCCGTGCGGATGATGTTGCTGCGGGTGTTGGGCGTTACAATGAAACTAGCACCAGCGAGCAATGCTTTTTCCAGATCTTTGTCGTGACGGACTGTGCCTGCACCGACAGTGATGCCATAGGGCTTGCAGGCGTCTTTAAGAGCGGTGATGATTTCTGCAGCGCTATCGGTATTCATGGTGACTTCGATAGCCTTGAGACCGCAGCTGGCAGCAGTCTTTGCACAAAGTTCTTCAGAACCGCGCGGGATGTCGCGGAGGATGCCGATGACCGGCATGTCTTTTAAAAATTCAAGTAAATCCATGCCCTAAATATACAAGAAAAAATAGAAGGCGAAAACTATAAAAAGATGTTTTGACTTTATCCGTTTCCGAAGAAGTGAATGCTTTACAGGAAATGAAAAATGCCGACGTTTTATCGCCGGCATTTTGATGTTTTTAAAGTATCGAGGTGCTTACTTCACCTTGAAAGCCTTGGAGGCAAGAACCTTGTTGCCAGAAACCAGCTTTGCAATAAGGGTTCCGCGCTTGGGAAGTTCCTCGAAGCGGACTTCGCCATGAGTGCCTTCGAAAGACCTGCTCATCAGCTGGTTGCCCAGCAGGTCGAAGATCTTGAGGGACTTTACGCCTTGAGCATTAGCATGGACAAAAAGACTTTGGCCGGTAACGAACATCTTGGCGCTTGCTGCAGGGGCGGCAACCTTGATTGCTTCGGAGCTATCGATTGGCGTTTCGATGACGCGATCTGCAGTTTCGTTTACAGGACCGTAACCCCAAATCAGCTTGCCCTTGCTGCGGATAACGATATAGGGATTAGCGGGGGCTTCCTGGATATCTCCCTGGTCCTTAGGCCAGGTGGGGGCGCCTGCGTAGGCCGGCATATTCTTGTCTGCTTTGTGAATACCGAAACTCCAGCTCTTAGAAACATCATACTTGGCTGGCTCAAGTAAAGTTTCGCATCCTTCACCCGAGTTTTCGCCTGAGCTTGTAGAGATGTCCAGTCGTACACGACCTCCAGCCACTACAGAATCAAGCACGATGGGAAGGGCCCAGGTGTAGTTCTTTGTCTTTGAATCGTAGGAGTCCTCGACCTTTTGCAAGGACTTGTTGCCGCGAATGGCATTTATTATGGCCTTGTCATTGGGACACGGTTTGTTGAACCCGGCTTGGTCAAAAGCCTGACAAATATTCAAATCAAACATGATGTTGCAACTGGAAACTTCCTCTTCGGGAGCCTCGAAATAGATGTACGCCACCACACTATCCAGTTGTTCCAAGGTATGGTTGATGAAGCCCACATTATATACGTCCATACCACCCCAAACGTAGTGATATAATTCTGCCTGAATCATATCCACGCTAAACGGTGTTGCGTCGGTAGTTTTGCAGTTGTCGCACTTCTTTTCGTAGTAGTCGTTTCCGCCATTGCTTACGATGGTGAGGGCTGACGTAAGGACTGCGGAGGCGTCAAGACAAGTTTCGGAAATGTGATAATCCTCCCAACTCATGTTATAGGGAACCATGGAATTCTTGCTGTCGGGGGTTACGCCGCCAAACAGTCCTCCGACAGGACGTACATACTTGTAATTCCAAGCAGGAGTGTTCTTGCCTTCGGGATTGGATGCCCTATGGTGAGGATGGTTGTCGTTCTTGTCACCCACGCCATAGACAAAGGAAATATCCCAGGGATTTACGCCCAGCATGTAGTTCAATTGGTTGATGCTTAACTGGAACATTTCCTTGGAATTCAAACCGGAACTGTTTAAAGTTGGTAGTTTCAAGCCCTGTTTTTCAATGTCTGCAGCCACGTCGGCGTAGGCCAGAACTTCAAAGATGTTGCCTGCTTGCCAGCGGTTGTAAATCCAGGCCTGGTCGGTCTGCATGGAGTACCAGGTAGGGTCATAGTTGACGGTATTGCTTTTCCAGCCAATATCACTTTGGGGAAGTGTAATGGAGCCTATTCCACTACCACTTACGTCTCCAAGGTTTGCTACCATGTCTGCAACGCAGTCTTCGATAGCGGCCAGACGCTGTTCTTCGGTAAGACCGTAGGATTGCGCTGTTTTGCTATCTGCAAGAATTAGCTTATATAGAGCGTACAAGGCATACGTGTAGCTATTTGACCAAGAAGTGTTTTTGCTGTTTTTTAAAAAAGCGCCCTTTTCATCAGCAAACCAGCCGCCCTCAAAGTACCCGGCGCCTTCATAATCGCCTTTATTGATTTCTTCATTGAACAAGGCGTCGTTCAGATATTCCTTCTTGCCGGTAGCGTAAAGAAGTGCTACAGAAGCCAGGGCCATGTCATCGAAATATTCGTTATTTCCGTTATAAGCAGGTGTACTCCAGCCGGCAGCTTCCTTGTTGTACACGAACTTCTTGCCATTGTCGTAGGTGTCCTTGCCCTGTGCCAAGGCTTTTGCAAAACCATACATTTTTTCGGCAACGGTAAGGCAGCTGTCTGCAAAATCCTTATCATACTTGGCGTACAGCTTTCCCACGATGGCAAGGCCTGCGGCAATTTCGCCACCAATATTCGAACCGATCTCACCAAGGCGCAGGTCTCGCTCTGCAGAGCCTCCGCGACCAGTGACGGTCAAGGCATCCTGAGCTTCTGGGCGGCCCCACCAGCCATGATCGGAGCCGAATCTACCTACAGAAACAACCATGTTGTCAATTACACCCTTGGCGGCACGATAGGAATTGACAAAGAATGCTGCTCCATGGGCTGCTTCGCGAAGAACGTCGGGCACATCGTCTGTCTTTACAAATTCGCTCTGGTTGTAGGCGTAATGGTCCACATCCTTTGCGGGATTGGTGGCGGACATTACGGCCAAAGTCATAAAGGCAAATGCCTGGGTCTGTGATTCCTTCAAATGGTCGCCGCAGTCGTACCAGCCTCCCTGCAAGTCTCCTGTTTTGAATGAAATGTCGCTGACTTCTTTTTCTCCTAAAACAACTTTGCCAGATCCATCCTTGGTGTGGCTGGGACCGTGGAACCAGGATTGGGAATTGCCGCTACGTTGGATGCCGAAGAATTTCAGGGAGGCGTCCTTCACCATGGTGTAGACGTCATCGCTTACAATGAAGGTGCTGGAAATCTCGTCGCCCACCTTGATGCGTAGACGCTTTTCGGCAGGAACGGACTGGGGAATGTTTCCGATAAGAATTTTTCCGGAAGTTCCGGTGAAATCTACCTGATAGCGTTTTTGATCAATTGAAGCGGTATTTGTGCCCGCAATAATGGTCCAGTCGGAAGAAGTTTCTTCTTCGCTGTTCTTAAAGGTTCCCGTGACCTTGGGGCTCAGGGATTTGCCCATTTCGTCAACCACTTCGAATTCCTCGGCGGAACCTACAAAGTAGAACTGGCGTTCAGTATCCTTCTTCAGGTAACCTGCCTGGTTTACGCGGATAGGGGAAATCTTGGTATTGATGGCGTCAAGATAGGCCTGGTCCAAGGTATCGGGCATCAAGGCGCCGGCTTTGAAACTGTCAGGGGTCCTAGGGATATCGAGGACCCCGAGCTTTTTGGTAACGGTAGTGTCAAACTTGTCCATGGCCTTGTCGTCCCAGGTCAGGGGCCATGTGGGGCGAATCAGGTCATAAGGTGTGGTGGCTGCAAAAGCTGCAGTGGCAGAAAGTGCTGCAATGGTTGAGGCTGTTGTAAAAAGCTTTTTCTTCATACTTGCCGTAATCTCCTCGCTATATAAGAGGAAATATAAAATCACATCCAAATTATGCAAGCAAAATGTAAGAAAATGCCGGCGATTTTTTGCTAATGGGAGATTTATTCAAATCTCAGGGCTTCAATAGGATCAAGCCTGCTTGCCTTTCGTGCCGGATACCAGCCGAAAAACACGCCAGTAACAAAGCAGACCGCAAAACTTATAATAACGCTAGAGATAGAAACGATTGTCGGCCAGTTCAAAATGGATTTCACGGCTTGCGCAGCACCAAAACCAAGGGCAATACCAATAAAGCCGCCTAGTAGACTAATCATGACAGATTCGAAAAGGAACTGCAGAAGGATATCGCGGCCGCGGGCGCCGATGGCCATTCGCAAACCAATTTCCTTGGTACGTTCTGTAACGGAAACGTACATGATGTTCATGATGCCGATGCCACCAACCAGAAGACTGATTGCTGCAATTGCAGTAAGGACAAGAGACAGCATGTCGGAAGTGGATGTCATTGTGGCGATCATTTCTTCTTGTGCGAAAATTCGGAAAGGGTCGTTGGGTTTGTTCCAACCGCGGCGTTCCTTTAGGATTGTCATGACTTCGTCGGATGCTTTTTCGGCGTAGCCTTCGCCAATGGCATTCGCATAGATGGTTCTAATTTCGTTGGTTGCATTGAAACGGCGCATTACTGTCTGGTAGGGTGCGAAAATAACGTCGTCGTTATCTTGCCCAAAATCGCCGGAACCCTTGGCCTTCAAAGTTCCAATAACTTTAAGAGGGATATTCTTGTAACGGATAGTTTTGCCGATGGGGTCCGTGTCGGGGAAAAGGTTCTTTACCACGGATTGGCCGATGACACAGACTTTAGCCATACGGTCTGCTTCGTCGTCAAACATCACTCCGTCTTCGATGGCGTAATTGCGGATTGTCAGATAGTCGCTAGAAACGCCGCTCAATTGGGTGGGGGAGTTGTTGTTGCCGACAATTGCTTGCCCGTTGGCGGAAATCATGGGAGAGATGGCGTCAATGTATTGGGCTTCGGCCTTGAGAGCCTTGAGGTCGGCTTCTTCCAAATGGGCTGCAGAATTGCTGGCGTCCATCTGCACGCCGCCACGGCGATCACGATTGGGCATGATGATGATGGCGTTGGTGCCCATGGATGTCATTTGATCTTTAATCGACTGCTTGGAGCCTTCACCGATGGCGACCATGGTAATAACTGCAGCCACGCCGATGACGATGCCGAGAACGGAAAGAACTGTGCGCATGCGGTTGCGCAACAGAGCCTTCAAAGCCATTTTGATAAGAGTTAACGGGCTCATTAATTTCCCTCCTCATCAAAGGTTTCCGGCGGAGGCAAAGCTTCGTATGCCGCGCGAGCATCTTGAATGTTTTCGTTGATTGCATCCTTTTTCAGTAAGCCGTCGCGTAGGGTGACTGTCCGCTGGCTGAAGGTTGCGATATCGGGTTCGTGAGTCACGAATGCGATGGTTTTCCCTTGCCTGTGCAATTCCTGGAATATCATCATGATTTCGTAACTGGTACGGGTGTCCAAATTACCTGTGGCTTCGTCTGCAAGAATAATGACGGGATCATTGACCAGGGCGCGGGCAATGGCCACACGTTGCTGCTGACCGCCGGACATCTGGTTTGGCAAATGGTTCATTCGGTCAGAAAGTCCAACCATTTCCAGGGCCGCTATGGCGCGCTTGCGACGTTCCGTGGCAGAAACTTTTGAATTATACAATAAGGGCAGTTCCACGTTTTCCAATGCGGTGGTTCTGCTCAAAAGATTGTAGCTTTGGAAAACGAAACCGATTTTCTTGTTTCTGATACGGGCAAGAGCGTCCCGGGAAAGGGTTTCTGTGTGTTCCCCATCTAATATATAGTGTCCACTGGTCGGTTTGTCCATGCAACCCAGTATATTCAGCATCGTGGACTTGCCGGATCCGCTAGTACCCATGATAGTTACGAATTCGCCTCGATGGATATCGAAGCTTACACCCTTTAAGGCATGGACGGTTTCGTCGCCCATTTTGAAGTCTCTTTTAAGACTTTGTATGGAAAGGATGGGGTCTTTTTCTTGCATATTCGGACTATTGGATGCCTATGATAGGCAAAAAGTTGCGAGATTTTTTCAAAAAATTGTGAATTTGTTGTTAATTAACGGCTTTTTTATGTTGTATCAAAAAAATATGCTCTTTGACACGGTTTCATAAAATGCTAAATTTGCAGCGAAATTTAATAAAAGTGGTCCGTGTGGGTTTGGTTCTTTGTTCTAGCATGCGGATTGCCATTTTCATAGGAGAGACGATGAAAAAATTCGTTGCATTATCATTACTCGCAGGCGGAATGGCTTTTGCTCAGTCCGGCTTGATGGGTGGAACCTCTGGTATTCACCAGCACAACGCTTACACGTTGGGTCAGTGGGGTATTGAAGTCGGTACCGGCGGCGATATCGCTTTGGACTCTTGGGCACTTTCTCGTGGTGGTGTTGTTACCCGTGATGGTGAAAAGGGCGTTATTAGCGAATGGGCTGGTTCTATCGCTGGCAACCTGAATGGTGCAATCGGTTTGAGCGACTTCTTGGACATTGGTATGTCCTTGCCGCTGTACTATGACCATACCAATACCAAGGGTATGGATCCTATGGATATGATGAAGGCTTCCCGTGGTGACGTGAACCTGTGGATGAAAATCAACCCTGTAGGTGACGAAAGTACTGTCTTCGCCTTGGCTACAGTGATTGACTTGTATCTCCCCACTGGTGACGTCTCTGTGGGTATGCGTCCCCGTCATGCTTGGTTCCTGAGTGATAATGGTGGTCTTACAAACCCGTATACCTCTGCAGACTTGAACATCGGCGCCACTTTGGTGTTCACCTTGAATTTCACCAACAAGGGTGTTCCCTTGATCTGGAATACCAATGTCGGTATTGTCTATGCTGACGAAGGTTCCAGCACCTTGACCTATGGTACTGGTTTGAACTTCGTTGCAACCGATTGGCTGGAAGCATTTGTGGAATATTCCGGTGAATTCCGTATAGAAGGTGATTACTACGAACGCAACATTATGGAAGACCCTATGCGCTTGACCCCGGGTCTCCGTTTCCACTTGCCGTGGAATCTTGAATTCTCTGCAGGTTTGGATGTTGCCGTTCGCGCTCTGAAGAATTTCACCTTCGATTACAAGAAGGAAATGGAAACAGCTGATAAGTATCAAATCCATTATCAGGACTCTAAGAACAAGGATGTTCGCTACGGTTATGTTCCGACTCCGAACTATGCTGGTACTGCTACTCTTACTTGGCGCTTTGGTGGCAAGCTTGACAAGGATACCGACAAGGACGGCGTGAAGGACGAACTGGATAAGTGCGATCATTCTCCGGAAGGCGCAGTTGTCGACTCTACCGGTTGCCCGATCGACTCCGACAAGGATGGCTTGTTCGATGGCCTCGATAAGTGCGCTAACACTCCGAAGGGCGCTATCATTGATACCACCGGTTGCCCGATGGATTCCGATAAGGATGGCGTTTACGATGGTATTGATAAGTGCGACAACACTCCGGCTGGCGTTCCTGTTGACCAGGATGGTTGCGTTGCTGACTTTGATAAGGACGGCGTACCTGACGGCCTCGACAAGTGCCCGAACTCTCTGCAGGGTGCAGTAGTCGACTCTACTGGTTGCGTTGCTGACGCTGACAAGGACGGCATTGCTGATTCTCAGGATAAGTGCGCTGACACTCCGAACGGTGCTGTGGTTGACTCTGTGGGTTGCCCGGTTGACTCTGACAAGGATGGTGTTGCTGATGGTATTGATCTTTGCGCTAACACTCGTGAAGGTGCCAAGGTTGATGAACATGGCTGCGATGACGACTTTGATGCTGACGGCGTTCCCAATGCCCAGGACAAGTGCCCGAACACCAAGCAGGGTGTGAAGGTTGACTCTACTGGTTGCGCTCTCGATGGCGATAAGGATGGCGTACCTGATGGTCTTGACAAGTGCCCGAACACTGCTGAAGGTACTGCTGTTGATGAAACCGGTTGCGCTCTCGACTTCGATAAGGACGGCGTACCTGATGCTCAGGACAAGTGCCCGAACACCGTTTCTGGTCTCGCAGTTGACTCCACTGGTTGCGCTCTTGACGAAGACAAGGATGGCGTACCTGATGGCTACGACAAGTGCCCGAATACTCCGAAGGATGCTCCGGTTGATTCCACTGGTTGCTTCCTTGATACCGACCGCGACGGCGTGCCTGACTACGAAGACAAGTGCCCGAACACTGTGGCTGGTGTGAAGATCGACAAGAAGGGTTGCCCGGTCAACAAGAAGGAAGACCCGGATCAGTTGAAGAAGGGTATTGCCTTCCAGACCAACTCCGCTAAGCTCACCAAGCCCAGCTATGCAACTTTGGATGACATTGTTCGCTTGATGAACAAGATTCCGGATGCAAAGCTTGAAGTTCAGGGTCACACCGATAACACTGGTTCTGCGGAAACCAACAAGAAGCTCTCTCAGGATCGTGCAGAAACTGTTGTGAACTACTTCATTAGCAAGGGCATTGCTGCAGAACGCGTCCGCGCTGTGGGTTATGGTCCCGAAAAGCCCATTGCCGACAACAAGAGCAAGCAGGGTCGCGCTAAGAACCGCCGCGTGGAACTGGTTCCGTTCTTCGACTAATTCTCGCGAGATTCAAAGGAATTAAAAATGAAAACGTCCGCCATCTGGCGGGCGTTTTTGTTGTATATAAAGCCGAAATTTTATTTGGATTTAAAAACCCATTTCTTGTACATAGTGAAACTTACAAGAACGTAGACCACATTTGCAACGATGTTGGCGAAATAGCTGGGCTTCATAAATTTTGATACGAACTCGTTGAAACCAGCAAGCCAGCTGAAGTGGGCGAGGGCGTAGACGCAGCCTTCCAATACGGCGAGGTTCACTCCATAGGCGCAGACGAACACCACCAGGAATCGAATGATTTCGGATTTCTTGTCGTTATGGCTTTTGAAATTCCAAGTGCGGTTGCAGAGGTAACTATTACAACCTCCGGCCACGAAACCGAGGAAATTGGACAGTTCCAAATTCCAGTCCAGCAGCTGATGAAGTACCCAGACCACCAAAAGGGTGATTAGGGTGTTCATGATGCCGATGATGTTGTACTTAATGAAGTGAAGCATGTGCGAAAAATATTTATTTTGTCGTATCATGAATTGGATTGAAGACAAAAAGTGCACCGCAGAAGAAGCGGCTCTCCTTATTAACGATGGTGATGTTCTTGGCGTTTCCGGGTTTACGCTGGCCGGATACCCGAAGGTGGTGCCTACTGCACTTGCTGCCCGTGCCGAGCGACTTCATGCTGAGGGAAAGCCTTTTCAGGTGACGCTTTTCTCCGGAGCTTCTACCGGTGATTCCTGCGATGGAGCACTTGCCCGAGCAGACGCAGTCAGCTTCCGTATGCCTTACCAGTCCAATCCCGCTCTCCGCAAGGCTATCAACTCCGGTTCCATCAAGTACATTGACGCTCACCTGGGTAAGATGGGTTACTGGATTCGTACGGGTGCGTTGCCCCGTCCCACGGTTGCCATTGTGGAAGTGACCCAGATTTTGCCCGATGGCCGCGTGTGCCTTTCTACATCCGGCGGCAATTCCGTTACCTTCCTGGAATCCGCAGAAAAGATCATTCTGGAATTGAACACCCGTTTTGGGGAAGCCTGCGTCGGCATTCACGACGTGGCACTTCCGGAACTTCCTCCCCATGCAAAGGCTTTGCCTATTGATGCGGCGAGAGACCGTGTTGGCGATGCATTCGCCCGCGTAAACCCGAACAGGGTCGTCGCCATTGTGGAACAGTCCCGCTTTGATGAAGTGACGCCTTTTGTTGAACCTGATGAGATTTCCCGCAATATCGGCGACCGCATTTTGGACTTCGTACGTTACGAGGAAAAACGGGGTCGCCTCCTGAAGGGACTTGCCTACCAGAGTGGCGTGGGTAAAGTTGCAAACGCTGTTCTCTCCGCCATGGCCGCAGACAGTCGCCTTCGTCAGATTGACCTTTATACCGAAGTTATCCAGGAAGCGGTTCTTCCGTTGTTGAAGAATGGTAAGCTTGGTATTGCTTCAGGCACTGCGCTTACTTTGTCTGAAAGTACCCAGAAGGAATTTGTCGCCAACGCTGAAGAATGGAAAAAACATCTGATTATTCGCCAACAGGAAGTGAGTAACAGTCCCGATGTTATCAAACGTATCGGTGTTATCTCCATGAATACCGCTTTGGAAGTGGATATCTTTGGCAACGTGAACAGTTCTCTTGTGACGGGTTCCGCCATGATGAATGGTATTGGCGGTTCTGCAGACTTTGCTCGCAACTGCCTGCTGGGATTCTTTATGACTCCTTCCGTGGCAAAGAACGGTACTATTAGCTCCGTGGTTCCTTACGTAAGCCACGTGGATCATCCGGATCATGATACCATGATTTTCGTGACGGAGCAGGGCCTTGCAGACCTTCGTGGCCTCGCTGCAGAAGATCGTGCCCGACTGATTATCAAGAACTGCGCTCACCCCAATTTCAAGGAACCGCTGAGCGATTTCTTGGAATACAGCCTGAAGCACGCCAAGGGCGTTCACATGCCTCTGGCAATTAACCGTGCCTTCGAAATGCATCAGAAATTCCTGGAAACGGGAAGCATGCTTTAGCCGGAAATAGGGCTCTTTCGTACCAAATAGTGTAAAAAATCCCCTAGATTGCCTCAAAATTCATTAATCTGGGCGTTGTAATCAATTTTTTCGTTGGAAAGCCTGTAAAGGCTTTTTATATTCTCCAATTATGATGTTTGGAAAGAAAGATTTGCATAAATACTCCTCTCCATTTAAGTGGGCTTTTGTTGCGTTGTCTGCAGTAGCCCTGTTGACTGCTTGTGATGATCACAAACATTTTGTGCCTGAGTTCGAAGAAAACTTTGAAAATGGCAATGGCAACGGAAATGGGAATCCCCAATCTAACACGGGAAGCTCTTCTAGCGCTCCCGAGGTTGTGATTACTGATGAACCTGTAGTTGAAGATACTACTGCGGTTTCTGATGTAAAGCAGTTGCCGAAATGTACTGCGGCAAACGAAGGTGAATCCTTCATGGTTGCTGCGGAAAAGATTTTGTATTTCTGTGTTGGTGGCGAATGGAATAAGGATGCAGGCGACCTTTTGGGCGTTTCTTGTAAAGATGGCGCATTGATTTTAGGTGCCGAGGAAGAAGCCCTCCTTGAGGAGGGTCCTGGTAGCTTTGGCTATGATTCCATTGCTGGCGTCATGACTTATCGCCGAGAAGGTGTCAATGTAGCGGGTATTGCTGAAAAGGGACCGTTCCTCCATGGAACATCCGTTTCAATCGTGGAACTTGACAGTATGCTGCGTTTGGCAGATTCTCCGCGAATCCGCAAGACTTGCATTACGTCTTCTGATGGTAGCTATAGTTTTGATGCTTTGAATTTAGTTTCTCCCTATGTTCGTGTTGAAGTCGACGGTTTTTTCAAGAACGAATTGACTGGCGGTCTTTCTTCAGAACAGGTTAAGCTGGTTGCGGTGACGGACCTTACGGAAAGAGATTCCGTTAACGTAAATATTCTGACTCATCTGGAAGCTCCCCGTACTTTAAAGATTATTGAAAATACCGGAAACAACCAGCCTATCCGTTATGCAAAGGAACAGGCGCTCAAGGATGTCCTTTATGCTTTCGGCATTAAGATTAACGGATTTAATGACGCCTCCTTTATGCAACAACAGCAAGGTGGCTTCGGCGGCTTTGGTGGTGGTCAGTCCGTAGCGCAGACAAAGCACAAGATTGCCGATGATATTAGCTTGTTTGGTGACGATGAGTTCAGTGCAGCCCTCATTGCGGTTTCTGTAATGATGCAGCGTTTTGGCTCTGGTAAGGAAATGCTGAACTTCGCAACTTCGATTCAGGAAGTGGGCGGCCTTCGCGGTAACGGTGGCTGGAGCGACTGGGATTCTCGAGCAAAACTTGCCGATTGGCTCATGGTTCTGGATACGAGCAATGCTTATCAGACTATCCGAAAAAATTTGGAAGTTTTGAAACAAGGCGATGTTCCTGATTTTGAAAAGTACCTCCGTGGTTTTTGGACTACCGAGTTGAAGTTCCCGGCTTGCAATGCCCAGAATGACGGCATGGTTACGCATGTTAGCCATAGCCAGAGTTCCTTCTTTGCTTGCAATTATACCTGTGAAGGCGCTCCTACAGTTCGTTTTACCTGTGATGCAAGCCTCGGCAGATGGCGTACGGCGACGGACATTGAAAAGGACACCGTGGGTCTTGGCGCAGACACTTCCAAGTACGACGGGGCAATTCGTCCGGGTGTAATCAACAAGGACAAGAGCTACATCTACGAGGCTTCGAAGAAGCTGTGGCGTGCGGCAACGAGCGACGATATTATGGACTTCACTGATGTTGCGGACGTCTATAAGAGCTTGGCTGCAGATGAATCTGTTGTATTCGTCCTTCGTCATGCGGAACGTACCAACGAGACTGGTTCCAAGGGTCACTTGACCGATAATGGCAAGGCTCAGGCGAAGAGTGTGGGTGAAAAATTCAAGAGCGCGGGCTATATGTCCTTTGCCTATTCCGGATATACCCGTACCTTGGAAACTTGCGAAAGCATTGCTTCTGGCGTAGGTCAAAGTGCTAATGCTGTGGTTCTTGATGGCCTTGATGGCAACTGGTATGTTAAGGCAGGAGAACCTGGTATTGAAAACCTAACTAGCTGGGCTTATAGAGGAACGCCTGCGGGTAATTTCTATGACCTGGAACTTCGTAGCCAGGAGTTTATCACCAATTACATTTTGGCAAATCAGTATAAGCTAAATAAGGTAAGCTTCTATATCTCTCACGATATGATGGTTCTTCCCTTGACTGTTTATGCATCCCAGAAAAAGGTCGATTTGCGTTACTTTGACGTCCAGGGAACTCGCAATTGGCTGAACTTCCTGGCCGGCGTTGCGGTGATTTACAATACTGCAGGCAAGGTTCGTTATGTGCCTGTCCGTGGCCTTGATTCTGGAACTATGAAACTCTAGTTTTTCATAGTTTGTAAATGTTGGGTCCCCGAGATTCTCGCGGGACCTTTCCTTTTGCAAAAAACACCTTGTTTTCCCTACAAATCTCTCGTCTCTCGTCTTTCGCCTCTCGTCTATATACTACATTTCCATCGTTGATTTTTATCAAAATGTTCACCTAAAAGAATGGATAAAATCCAATATGAATGAAACGCAACAGAATACTGCAGAATCCCAGGTAGCTCCCGCTGCTGAAGAAGCTGTAGTGGCTACCCCGGCAAAGGCTAAGGGACGTTTTGACGAGCAGATCGGCTTGATGTCTCCTACTGATGCTGCAAAGGTTCAGGCTCAGCTTGACCTTACTCCTGGTGGCGATTCCGCTGTCTTCGAAATTGTCGAAGCCCACGGCGGTGGATACCAGGTTCTTTACAAGACTTACGATCAGTCCGTGACTGCCCGTAATGCCCTCAAGGCTCAGGACGATGCATCTGCAAAGGTGCTCCCCATCGCCAAGGCAACCTTGGGCAAGGAATACTGCAATGGCAATGTCGTAGAAGGCACCTGCCAGGGCGAAAAGGAAGTCTTCACTATCGGCAAGCTTGCTGAATTCCAGGCAACTGGCCTTATCGTAGTGATGGCTGTGATTATCGGCCTTTGCTTGCTTTGCTACCTGATGAACTTCGTCATGGCAAAGCTTGGCCTCAATGTGGACAAGGCTCCGGCACCCGCAGTCAAGGCTGCTCCTGCCGCTGCTCCGGCTGCAGCACCTGCTGCCGCTGCTCCCCGTACCATTGGCCCCGCCCACTGCGACTGGGATCCCAATGCTAAGAGCGTTCATCCGGGCATGACCAACAAGCAGCTCCAGGCATTCCTGTCTATCGCTGCTATTGCCGCTCTGGAAGAACATCCGGGCCTCACCAACGACGAACTGGTAGTGATCATGACCGCAGCTGCAACTCAGGTTCTCGGTCAGCCCTGCCGCGTCACCGCATACAAGAATGTTAACTCTCCTGCTTGGACCATCGTCTAAGGATCAGGAACAACTTTTAAAAATTCAACAGGCTATTAAGCCAGGAAAAAGAAAAATGAAGAAGACCGTACGTATCAGTTTCGAAGGCAAGAGCTACGATGTAGAAGTTGAAGTTCTTGATTCCAATGTTGCAGTTGCTCCGGCTGCTGCTCCGGCTCCGGTTGCTGCACCGGTTGCTGCTCCTGCTCCCGCTGCTGCACCTGCTGTCGCTGGTGGCACCGAAGTTAAGAGCCCGCTGGCTGGTTCCGTGTTCAAGCTGAAGGTCAAGGTTGGCGACAAGGTTGAAGCAAACCAGGAAGTCGCAATCATCGAAGCTCTCAAGATGGAAAACCCGGTTGTCGCTCCCTGCGCAGGTACTGTTAACTCTGTTTCCGTTAAGGAAACCGATACCGTCGTTGACGGCCAGACTCTCCTCACCATCGCTTAATTTAGCCTCTGAGGTACAGATAAATGAGTTCAATTCTTAGCTCCGTTGCCCAGTTCGCTGGCGACACTGGCTTTGCTTACATCACCCCGTCTATGCTGGTGATGTGGCTGGTCAGCTTCGTCCTGATGTACTTGGCAATCGTGAAAAAGTTCGAACCGCTGCTGCTCTTGCCAATCGCATTGGGCGCTCTTGCGGTGAACATCCCCACCAAGGGATTCTACGATGGTGGCTGGAGCATCGAGGGCATGTTTGTCCCGACCGAAGGCCTCTATTACTACATCAGCCAGGGTATCCACCTGGAACTCTTCCCGCCCATTATCTTCTTGGGCGTGGGTGCCATGACTGACTTCGGACCGCTGATTGCTAACCCCCGCACTCTGTTGCTCGGTGGTGGTGCTCAGTTCGGTGTCTTCGCTACCATGTTCTGCGCCGTTGCTTTCGGTGGCTTTACTCTTGGCGAAGCTGCTTCCATCGGTATCATCGGTGGTGCAGATGGTCCGACTTCCATCTTTACTGCAAACAAGCTGGCTAAGCATCTCATCGGCCCCATCGCCGTTGCTGCTTACACCTACATGGCTCTCGTGCCGCTCATTCAGCCGCCTATCATGCGCCTCATGACTAACGATGCAGAACGTAAGATCCGCATGAAGTCTCTCCGCAAGGTTTCCAAGGCTGAACGTATCGCATTCGCAGTCATGGTCATGGTTGTTTGTATCCTCGTCGTGCCCGATGCATCTGCATTGATCATCATGCTCATGCTCGGTAACATCTTCAAGGAATCTGGCGTTGTTGATCGTCTCGTTAAGACCGGTCAGAACGAACTCATGAACATTGTGACTATCTTCCTCGGTACTTCCGTGGGCCTCACCATGTCTGCTGACATCTTCCTCCGTCCGCAGACCCTCATGATCATCGCTATGGGCGTGGTTGCATTCGGCTTCTCTACCGCTGCAGGCCTCTTCCTTGCAAAGATCATGAACAAGTGCTCTCCGAAGAATCCGGTGAACCCGCTCATTGGCTCCGCTGGCGTTTCTGCTGTGCCGATGGCAGCACGTGTTTCTCAGGTTGAAGGTGCTAAGTACGACCCGCAGAACTTCTTGCTGATGCACGCTATGGGCCCGAACGTGGCTGGCGTGATCGGTACTGCAGTTTGCGCAGGTTACATGATTAGCCGCTTGAGTTAAGATGCTGCGGCGCTTGCCGCAAAGTCGCGCTCGCGAAATTAAAGAGAACCTCGGTGATGAACCGGGGTTTTTTGTATTCCAGGAATATTTTTATGTGTTCTAGAAATACAAGTTTTTGAAATTTTTGTATAAAAATGCTGAATTTATTAAAAAATACTAAATTTTGTGTCCTAAAAAGTCTTGTGTCTAAATATTGCCTTAGGTATATTTATACACATGAAGCCGATAATTGAATATACAGACTATCGCAAGTTCATTCAGGACTTTTACGATGAAAAAAAGCGCACTTCCGCCTTTACCTGGCGAGAGTTTGCCAAACAGGCCGGATTCTCTTCGGCCGTATACCTGAAGTATGTTTGCGAAGGGAAAAAGAACTTGAGTCGCGTGGCCGCAGCTCCTGTGGCCCAGGCGATGGGATTGATTGGGTTTGGGTCAGATTACTTTACCGCTATGGTGAATTATTCCCTGGCTAAGGATGATGCCACAAAGAAAGCTCTGTTTGAAGATATGTGCGCTATGGCCAAGGCCAACAAAGTGCGCGTTCTTGGGGAAGAGGAATTTGACTATTACAAGTCCTGGAAGAATTCGGTTCTACGAGAATTGGCTCCCGCTATGCCTGGCGCAAGGCCTCTGGAAATGTCTCGGGCCTGCAAGTCTTACATCTCTGCTTTCGAAGTTTCTGAGACTTTGAATTTCTTGCAGAAAGCGGGCCTTTTGCAGAAGGATGAGAACGGCAGCTTCCATCAAACTGACAAGTCCATCTCTATGGGAAATGTGGATGCTGTTCCCGTGGCTGCACGAGATCTGCAGCGTCAAATGGGGGAGCTGGCCCTGGATGCCTTGCAATTGCCTCTTTCGGAACGAGACATGTCGGGCATTACCGTTGGTATTACCCAGAATGGATATGAACGTATCGTCAAGGCCTTGGAAGAATTTCGTCGTCAGGTAGTAGACATTGTGCAGAGTGACGGCGAAACAGAACAGGTTTATCGTTTGAATTTGCAATTTTTCCCGTTGACAGAACGGGTTCGTGGAGGACAAAAAAATGATGTTTAGAGGTTGGAGGAATACGCAGTCCAAGAGCGTGGCGATGGGGGTCGCCTTGCTTTTGGCTGCCATGCAATTCAGTGGTTGCTCGGAAAGAGAATCTGCTGGAGGAACCAGTACGGATGCCGGCATCTATGCGGTGACAAATAAGACCATCGCGGGTGTTTCTCAGAAAGGCCCCATGCGAACAGGATCAACTGTTGTTCTGGAAGAAACCGATGGTCCTAATCTTGTTTCCACTGATAGGATTTTTGTTGGAACGGTCCGCAACAACGATGGCGAATTCCGCATTGATGGTGTATCCTTGAGAAGCCCTTATGCGTTGCTGAGTGCAGAAGGTTATTATAAACACGATGTGGATGAAAACGATGATTTTCCCCGTGTAAAACTTAATGCGATTTCCAATGTGGAAAAGCGGGATGAAGTGAACATCAATATTTTGACTCATTTCACCTATGGACGAATTCTTGCTTTGGCTAAGAAGGGGCTTGATTTTGAAACGGCGAAAAAACAAGCCGACAGAGAAATCGCCAACGCATTTGGTTTTGGTGAATTGCTTGTCAATCCTGAAGAGCTGAATATCTTTAGCGGTTCTAATGGAGATAATGGACTGTTGGCGCTAAGCGTTATTGTGGATAACGTAAATATTTCCCTTTTGGGTAACTTGGCTCAACATGCGTGGCTAACCGAATATCATCCGGAGTTTCAGTATTGTAGAGGCGGGTGTCACTTCTATGATGAAAAAGGTAATGAGGTTAGCTTTGACGAAAGCACATCAATGCAGATGCTTCTGGATGATATAGCTAGTGAATTTGCAGAATACGGTAAAATGAGTGGCCCGATGATTGATGTGTTGGCGTATTCTGCAGTATCGTTCTTGGGAAATCATGTTCATGTTAGTATGAAGGATTCCGTTGTAGATCGAGAAGAAAAGGAATACGAAAAATACATCAGCTCGTTTGTTGGTTATGCTTATGGCCTTGGTGACTGTGATGCGGAAAAAGACGGGGTGATGTATGAGCTTGGACGTGCTAGTGAATCTCATAAGATTTTCAGTTGCGAAACTAACCAGGATTCTATGGACTTTGGGTACGCTGAAGTTTTGGCTTGTAAAAATGGCTACTGGATGGTGAAAAGTTTCCGTTGCGATACAAATGATTTTTGGGAAAGTGACGAGGTGGATTATGTTGAAGAATAATTTGAATAGTAAGCTTTGCCTATTGCTTGGCTTGATGGGAATTGTCCTTTCGGCATGTTCTGAATCGGACTTGGGCTCTTCCGGTAAAAATGAACGTAATATTTCAGGGTTCTCCCAGAAGGGGCCTTTCGTCAAAGGATCTAAAGTTTCTTTGTACGAAATGGATGAATCCCTGAATCAGACAGGTGTCTATTATTACACCGCGATAGACAATAATATGGGCGAGTACCATCTGGAGAAAATTCCTTTCACGGGTCGTTATGCTTGGATGCAAGTTGATGGTCGCTTTATAAGCGAACTGACGAATTTTGAATCTGCCGATCGTATTACTTTGAATAGTTTGGTTGATTTGGAAAATCGTAATTCTACCAATATTAATTTGCTTGGTCATCTTGCTTTTGAACGAGAAAAGCATTTGGTTCGAAATGGATTGTCTATCGGTGACGCCAAAAAACAGGCTGAATCGGAAGTGTTGAATGCCCTTGCTTTCGGAATCGATTCAACGCAGTTTGACCAGATGGACATTTTTGGCGAAACTGATGCTGATGCGAAGCTGCTGGCAGTGTCTGTGCTGTTCCTTCTGCAATCTGATGTGAGTGGAATGTTTGATGTGGTTGACCGTATGGCGGATTTTTCTTTTGACATTGGGGAAGATGGCGTCTGGAATAATGACTCTTTAAAAACTTACCTTGCTGCATTGGTATCTGCGTCAAATTACGGTTCTGCTAGCCGCACCTTTTTTGAAAGCTATAAGGGCGGAAAGGTACCGCCTTACGAAAAGTATTTGGACAAGTTTGCTAGATCGGTGCCGTTTTACGGAAATTGCTCAGAAGAAAATTCTATTAAGATGGATGTAGTGTGCACCATGGTGGATACCATTAGAACAATCCACATAAGCTCAATGATTCCGGAATACGAGAAGCAGTGGGAATGTGATGATTCTATGCGCCCCTTCATTTGTAAGGATTCTATATGGGTGAAGTATGAAGGATTCCTGCACCTTGCCGATGCTTCTTCTGAAAGTAATATTGCGTATGGTGAAATGACCGATAGACGCGATGGCCGCAAATACAAAACGGTAGAGTTGGAAAATTCCGACGGGACCAAAGAAACTTGGATGGCGGAAAATTTGTCCTACGGTTATGAAGAGGGCGAGGTTGATACCTATAATCATACGCCCATGTATGTTTGGGGTGAGGCTGCTGACGGCCACCGCTCTGCTCAGGGTGCATGTCCGGAAGGTTGGCACATTCCCAGTGTAGAAGAATGGAATGGAGTTTCATCCGATGGTGATATTGGCAGATTTGCGGAAAATATGGATAAGCTTGGACGAATTTGTCTTGCTAGGGAATACTATGCTTACCATGAAACGAAAAGTTGCTTTCAGCTTTGGGTAAATGATTTGTCTGGCACAAAAGCTGCCATGGTGGGCTATCAAAATTCGTATAAGCAAGGAATGGTCCGATATGATTATGCAAGCGATTTGCCTCCGAAGGTCTTTGATGCAGATTTAACATCTCTTGCTGCAGTTCGCTGTGTGAAGGACCATTAATTTTGAGATTAGGAGGAATCATGAACATTATTGCCAAAAGTTTTTGGGGCTTGTCTCTGGTATTTGTGGCAACGTCTTATTTCGCTTGTTCCGGTGAGGGTGTTTTCGGCTCGGAATCTTCTAACAGCGAAGAGTGGATATCCGAAGATCGTATTTATGAGCCGGATGAACTGGAAATAGAGGGTCCTGAACGTACCTTGAATATTTCCGGCCGCCTTCTAAAGATGAAAAATTTTTGCTCAAAGGCTGTTGTCAATTTGTATGAACTGGACGAACGAATGAAAAAAACGGGCGTCGTTTATACTTATCATCCGGGTCGAGTAGCTATCCCTGTAGGTGAAAAATATTATGGCAATTATGTGTTTAATGATGTTGCGTTGCGTGGTCGCTATGCTTTGATTTCTGCTAGTGGTTACGATATTTATAACTCAGATTCAAGTCTGAAGACCTTGATAGATTTAGATCATCCGGATTCCTTGAATTTAAATGTTTTGGGGCATTTGGCTTATGAAAGAGAGCGCTACCTTGTTTCTCAAGGAGCGTCTATTGAAGAAGCCGTGGCTCAGGCGGAATCGGAAGTCTTGCGGACGCTTAATTTTGAAGAAGACTCATTGCATTTTTATGAAATGAGCATCTATGGTGAAAGGGCGGGTGATGCTAAATTGATGGCGGCATCTGTTTTGACCGAAATTCTTATCGGTAATGACAATGTGGCTATGGATAAATTGAATTCTATTGCCCGAAACATCGCGAAGAACGGGGCTTGGGACGGCGCCTGGAGACGGTCGGTAGCCCTGGGTTTGTACGTCGAAAGTCGGAAGGAAAAACCAAGCTATAGTTCTGCTGCGGTACTTGAAAAATGCGAACCTCCTAGCCTGCCAGATTATGAACCCTACATTGAACGTTTTATTTCCAGTGAGCAGCCCATTTATGGGTCATGCCAAAAGGAAAATGAGACAAAGCTGGCAAAGTTGTGCGAGATGGATGATGTGGATGAATGCAGTACGCACACATACATTTGCAAGTCGAATGTTTGGAAAAAGTATCCGGGTCTGGAACGATATGGTTCAACGAATTTTGTGGATGTAGAGTTCGGATCATTTAAGGATGAACGTGATGGTAGGGAATATAAGACTGTTGTTCTGGAAACCGATTCAAAAAAGAAAGTGGAGTGGATGGCGGAAGATTTGAAATACGGTGGAGACTCGTTGTTCACATGGGAAGCCGCCGTAGTTGAGAGTGAGGTTTCTATGCGGGATTCGTCGGTAACCTATCATGGCATTTGCCCCGAAGGTTGGCATATTCCCAGTGTGAAAGAATGGAATGCTGTGAACAAAAGCGTTTATAACTTACAACGTTTAGATCGTCTTAAATATGTAGAAGATGATAATTCCTATGGTGGAGAATCAGTGAGTTTTTGGCTGACCTTTAGAATCGATCTCGAAAATTGCACCTCTTGTTGTGGATGTGTTATGCTCTACAGCTCCTGGTTTGCAGAAGTTGATCGAAATAATGGTATCAGTACTTATGGTGATGGTAGCAAGAGTGTTCGCTGTGTTAAGGATTAAATTTTAAAAGAGAACGATCCCGTGGAGAAATCTGCGGGATTTTTGTTTGTCCAAAGTTTTGAATCGCTGCTGATGGAAAAAAGAAAACCTCGCATTTCTGCGAGGTTAATCATATGCAAAAAAGACCCCGCTTTCGCGAGGTCTTCTTTTTATTCGGGTGGATGACCGGACTCGAACCGACAACATCCAGAATCACAATCTGGGACTCTAACCAATTGAGCTACATCCACCATGAATGTGTGCCAAATATAAAAAAGCCACCCCGATTTTCAAGGGTGGCGATTTAATTTTTGATAAAAAATCGATTTTTCGGCGTTAATTGCGCGAATTAGTCGTTTTTCAGCTTAGAAACGATACGCAGGAAGTTGGCGCGCTTGAAGTCGTTGCGGTGTTCTTCGCAGAAACGGGGATAGATGTACTGCTTCGGGAACACCTTGATGGTGAACATTTCGTTGCAACCTTCGAGACAGCACTTGAAGGTGAGGTCCATGGACTCGGTGTAGTTGTGGCGGAAGATGATGTTCTTGGATTCGATATTTTCCACATCCTTCTTCTGCTTCTGGCGCTGCTTGATGTCGCGGTGCAATTCGCAGTACTTGGCGATCGGGTGTCCCCAGAATTCACGGCCGCAGCCCGGTTCCTGACAGACTTTCAACTTGATACGCTTCTTCTTTTTGTACTTAGGTAATTGCATAATTTCCTCGTTGCGCTTCGAGCCATTGCCCGATTTCACTAAAAGATAGTAAAAAAGCCGAAAAAATGCCTGAGAAAGGGGGCTTGTCGGCGAGTTTCTTGCGTGTATATGGTATGAACGCTGAAACTTTGGAGGTTTTATGGTAAAAAAGGTGGTACGTCTAGGGTGTAGGTTAAAAAAATGGGGCGTGGCCTTGGTGCTTGCTTGCGCATTCTTGGTGGGCTGCATGTATGTGTCCAACGAGCTTGCTGAGGAGAACTTTGCTAAGGTGACCTTCTTGGATGTGGGGCAGGGGCTGGCGGTCCTTTTTGAATACGACGGAAAGTTCGCCATGTATGATGCCGGACCTGACTCAGTGGGGGTGATGGATAGTTTGCAGGCGCGAGGTGTAGACACGCTACAGTGGGTGATGGCTAGCCACTACCATAGGGATCATGTGGGCGGTCTGTTTGAGTTGGGCGTGACTTCTGCATCTGTGTTGCCGTCGTCTCGGGGGCCGGTTGTTAAACGGTTATATGTGGGCCTAGACACCACGGGTGGTTTTATTCGTGATAGTCTTTTTCGACTAGCTCATCGTTTGAATATTTCTGTGGATACCGTTGTTCGTGGCGATTCATTTTCCCTGTGTGGAAGGGATTCTACTGGCTTTCAATTTCAGGCTATGTGGCCTCCGGAATTTATACCCTTGGGCGGAAACGAGGCCAGTGTGGTTTTGGATGTGCGCCTGACGACTAGTGGCCGAGGCGGTGCTGAAAGTTTTGGCTCTATTCTTCTCACAGGAGATCTGGATTCCATCAGTGAACGTCGACTTCTGGAAATTTCTCCTTCGTTAGGTGCAGACCTTTTGCAGGTTCCTCACCACGGTTCTTCGGGAAGCAGTTCTCTGAAGTTCTTGTCCCAGGTGGCGCCTCGTTTTGCTGTTGTTAGTGTGGGGGCAAATAACGGGTACGGGCACCCCACGAAGAGTGTGCTTCAAAAACTGAAATATGTGTTAGGCGACACCGCTGCGGTCTATCGCACGGACTTAAATGGTTCAGTGGAATTTCAAGTGATTCCTGGTGTGGGCGTCGTACCCTAGTCGTTAAAACCGATGCGTGCCTGAAAATGGCAGCGTGCCTTGAGGGGATTTCCCTTCATGTCTTCTGCGTTCATACCGAACAAAACGGCGTGGTGCTTGGAATCCTTGAAACGGACCACGTCTACCTTTTCGCCCAGGGGGACCTGGTAGATGTAGTTCATTTGTATGGAACGGATGCCTCGGTTCCTGATTTCGGAGCGGTCCAGAGCGTCTAGGACCCAATCCACATAACGGCAATGGTTCACATGATGATTGATGTCCAAGTCTGTATTGCGGCCTTGTACCTGGTTTACAACCTTCGGGAATAAACCCATGGGGAGAATGTCCAGTTTTTCGGGCAGAGCTTCGTGACCTTCTTCAATAGGAACGGGGAAGGGGCTGGTGGATGGCGGAACAGCCTTCATGGTCTTCATATCTACCAGCAGCCAGGAGGAGGTTCCTTCTACTAGAATGTTTCCTCGGCCATCTTTGACCATGTAATCCTTGTAGATTACTTTGTCCTTATAGTTCTCCTTTGCCCAGGTGCTGATGTACAATTCTTCGCCAAGCACGGGAGTGTGAATCCAGCGCAACTTCATTCGGGTCACCACGCATCCGTAGCCGGCATTCAGCATGTTCCATAAGCCGTAACCTTTACGCTGTGCGTCCGCCAGGGCGGCTTCCTCTGTAAATTGAAAAAGTCGGGAAAGTCTTAAGCGGCTGTGCTCATCGCAATCTGAAAAACGTACGGTAAATTTCAGCTCAGTAATTTCATCAAGATCGTCAGAAGGATTAACGGGATCCTTGGCTGCTGCGGCAATCATTTCTTCGGAAACAGACAAAGTCTCGGGTTCTTGTGCTTTAACAGATTTGGCCGAAGTTTCAACTTTTGCAGCCTTCTTTTGGGAACCGAAAATTTTTTTCAGAAACATTGATGCCTCGTTGCGTTATAGACCTTATTTGAACAAGCCTTCTTAAAACAATCTGGTTATAATTTATAAATTTGTGGTATGGCAGAACCTTTTTTTCGTCCCAGTTTTATTCAACTTCCCGCTCTTAGTTCCTATAATGGCGAAGTCCGTGTTCCGGGCTCCAAGAGCATTACCAACCGTGTATTTTTGATTTCCGCTTTGGCAAAGGGCACTACCAAGCTTCATAACTTGTTGCGTAGTGACGATACCCGCTATATGGGCGAAGCCCTCAAGAAACTTGGCGTCGATATTCAGATGTCTGAAGATTTCACCGAAGCGGTGGTTGTGGGAAATGGCGCTTGCCTCAATGCTCCCAAGAACGAAGAAGGCAAGAATGTTGCCGACCTTTATTTGGGCAACGCCGGCACCGCAATGCGCTCTCTTTGTGCTGCATTGACTCTTGGTGAAGGTGAATTTAATCTCAGTGGCGAAGAACGTATGAAGGAACGCCCCATCCGTGACTTGGTGGACGCTCTCCATACTTTGGGCGCGGATATTACCTATAAGGAAACTGAAGGCTATCCGCCGGTTTGCATTAAGGCTCATGGCCTTAAGGGTGGCGAAGTCAGTGTCCGCGGAAACATTTCCAGCCAGTACCTGACGGCGCTTCTGATTTGCGCTCCCTACGCTGAAACTGAATTGCATATTCACGTTGAGGGTGAACTGATTTCTGCCCCGTATATTTTGCTGACCTTGAATGTGATGAAGGAATTCGGTATTGAAGTCCGTCACGAAGGTCTCACCGATTTCTATGTGCCTAAGGGCGTTTATCAGAGCCCGGGTGACTACATGGTGGAGGGCGATGCAAGTTCTGCCAGCTATCCGCTGGCTGCAGCCGCCATCGCTCATGGCAAGGTTCGCGTTCTTGGTGTGGGTAGCAACTGCTGCCAGGGTGACGTGAAGTTCTCCAACGTTCTTGAAAAGATGGGTGCCAAGATTACCATGGGCCCGGACTGGGTTGAATGCGAAGGTCCTGCCGGTAAGTTGAAAGCGATTGACTTGAACTTGAATGATATTCCCGATGCTGCAATGACGGTGGCTGTTCTGGCCTTGTTTGCTGATGGTACTTCCAAGATTAGCGGCATTGCAAGTTGGCGTGTGAAGGAAACGGACCGTATCGCTGCTATCGTTGCAGAACTCCGCAAGGTTGGTGCTGAAGTTTCTTCTGATATGGATAGCATCACGGTGACTCCGCCTGCAGAACTCCAGTCTGCATCCATCGAAACCTACAATGACCATCGTATGGCCATGTGTTTCAGCTTGGTTGCCTTGGGTGGTGTACCCATCAAGATTCTTGATCCGGCTTGCGTGAACAAGACCTATCCCAAGTATTTTGAAGACTTCCAGCGTATCGCCAAGTAGTACAGGCCAAGAAACGCCGATGAAAAGAATTCTGAGCTTAGTTTGCTTGATTGCAATGACTGCTTTTGCGGCCATTGATATAGACTCGTTCCAGGTCTACGTGGATTCCCTGGTTCCGGGATCCCGCTATGGTCTTTCTATCCGATCTGTAAAGACGGGTAAGGAATTGACCAACATTCGTGGCGACGAAAAGTTTACTCCGGCAAGTACCCTCAAGACTTTGACCACGGCTACGGCCATTCATTTCCTGCCCCTGGATTATGAACCCAAGACCTATGTGTCCTTGAACGGTAGCGTACAGAAGGGAACTTTCCATGGTTCCGTAAATATCCGTGGCGAAGGAGACCCGAATTTCTCTGGCCGTTACTATGCCGATCCGTTCTACATGCTGTATGCCATGGTTGATTCCATCCGTGCCTTGGGTGTAGATACTATTCGCGGCACTGTTGATTTGGATTCCAGCTATTATACTGGTCCGTGGAAAGCTGAACACTGGCGCAAGAACTTTTATGATGCCTGGTATGGTGCGGAAATTGCTCCGTTGAACTTCAATGACAACTGTGTTGTGGTTCGGTTCAAACCTGCGGAAAAAGAAGGTAAGCTTGCCATTGCCGAGGTTATTCCTGACATTGGTTATGTGACCTTGAAAAATGAGATGACCACTGTTCCGGGTAGAAAGAAAAAATGGACCTGGGCTTTGGATCCGGTAAAGTCTGAAATCACTCTTGGTGGAACTATTGGTGTTAAGGTAGATTCTGCTCAGCTGGTGCTCCCCATTAGAAACCCTGTGGGATTCTTTAATGCAGCATTCATGTACGCTCTCAAGGAACGTGGAGTCACCTATATTCCCACAAAGGGTGTTCCCTCTGGAATTGAAATTGCCAAGTACGAATTTTCCGCGGCTCCGTTCCTCAGCATTCTCGATGAAATCAATCAACGTAGCCAGAACTTCCATGCCGAGGCGTTGTTCCGTAATCTTGGCGCACAAATGGCTGGCGAAGGCAGTGTTGAAGGCGGCAAGGCCATGGAGCGAAAGTTCCTTAATGAAATGGGCTTGAACCCCGATGATTTTGAAGTCTGGGATGGTTGCGGACTTTCTCCCAAGAACAAGCTGATGCCTTCCGTTGAAACAAAGCTTTTGGCAAAGATGGCTCGTCATCCTAAGGGTAGTTACTACATCAATAGCTTTGCTGGTCCCGGCCTTGGCACGGGCGGTAAGCGTCAGCTGGATTTGCCTTATCCCTGGCTGACCCGTTTCAAGACTGGTTTCATTGGCGAAGCTCATGCTCTTGTAGGTTACATCTTCACCATGAACGGCGACACCCTTTCTGTGGCCATGTACTTGAACGAGACGGGTAAGAATCCTGATGCAACTTGCAAGGATGTCTTGGATACTCTTTGGTCACGTTTGGTGATGCAGACCAATGACAATTATGCCTCCTTGCTTGAAATGAAAAAGCTTTGGGTAGATGGCCAGAATGTTCGTGGCCTTTACGCACGCTTGGATTACTTCACCAAAGCTCTTAAGGGTAAGCCCTACCGTTTAGGCCCCATGGGTGAAGGTTATCTTGGTAATGTGGAATCCAAGCCGTTGGTTTATTTGGATTCTGTGGACTGTGTGACTTTTGTGGAACACGCCTTGGCTTTGGCTCGCGCAACTCACGAAGATTCTCTTTTCTGGGAACTGCAGCGAATTCGTTACAAGGCAGGAAAGATCAGCTACCTGAATCGAAAGCACTACATGGTGGTTGACTGGGTTTCTGATTCCAAGTATGCGAAGATTATTCCCATGGCTGGCGATACCACCATTCAGCGTACCATGCCGAAGGTCGATTTCTTCAAGGCTAAGGGTTTGACTTATACGGTGAATGGTCAGGCAAAGGATGTGCCTTCTGACATTCGTTACTTGCCGTTCGACAAGGCTTTGGAATTTGCTAGTAAACCTTATTCTGGGCCTATGATGGTGATTGGTGTAGCCTTTATCGGAAAGTCCGAAAAGATTGATGCTACCCACACTGGCTTTGTTGTTTTGAACAATGGTGAATTGCCGGTGTTGCGTCACGCTTCTTCCTTGAGAAAGCAGGTGATTGAACAGCCCTTTGGCGAATATTTGGAAAGCCGTCGCGGAAAACTTCCGGGCGTAACCTTGTTTGAATTTGTTCAGTAAAAAAGGCGGCTGAAAAGCCGCTTTTTATTTTAGTCGCCGAAATCAAAGGCGAGGATTGCTACAAGTTCGTGCTGTTCTCCGCCCTCGAAGAGTGTCCAGGCGTCGGGCATCCAACCATAGGCGTTTGTGGTCAGTTCCTTACCCATGGCGATTTCCGCCTTTTCGATTTCTTCCCATTGGATGCGACCTGCGGGAGCCTTATAGTAGCGGAGCATGCCCAAGGCTTCCATAGATTCCGGATGGTCGTCTACTAGCTGGTAAACACAATCCTTATAGGATTCGCCCTTCAAGCGGATAACGCGGTAGAGACGTTTGCGACCGAGGAACTTTGCCAAGTCGCCCTGGTTGACTTCGATCTTGGAACCGTCCCCAAAGAAGGTGGCCAACTCCTGAAAAATTTCAGAAGCCTCATCCATCAAAGGGGACAATTTCTTGATTTGTTCAACGATGTCTGCCATTGCAGACAATAATACAAAAAATTATTTCTCGTAAATGACGAAGGCGAATCGCTTGCTGTCGGGAGCCCAGGAATTCACGTTGACAGTGCCTTGTCCGCCGAACAATTTCAGGATTGTCTTTGCGGGGCCAAAGCCTGTGGCGCTATTTTCGTCGGCGGTCATCAAGCGGAGTTCCACATTCTTGTTGGGAACGTGCTCACCAGGCTTCACATCCACTTCAGTGTAGGCCACCATGACGACCTTCTTCAAGTCCGGAGAAATGTGGGGGAACCAGGTGTTCCAATGTTTGTCATCGGTCATCTGGGTTTGTTCCGAGCCGTCGGCCTTCATGCGCCAGGCCTGCATACGGCCGGTGCGTACGGAATTGAACCAAATGTATTCGCCTTTGCAATCGTATTCAGGACCGTCATTCAACCCGCGTGCAGTTGTAAGTTGAACTTCGTTGCCGCCGGCCGTGGGAATGGCGTAGATGTCGTATTCCCCGTTGCGTTCTGCGCAGTAGGCAAGCATCTTGCCATCGGGAGTGATTCCGTGGAGGTAGCTAGGGGCCAGCGGCGTCACCAGCACAGGTTCGCGCCCGTCAAAGAAAATCTTGTAGATGCGGGACTGGCCATCTTCCTTGGTGTGGTGGCTTACGTACAAACCGCTTCCATCGGGGTCGAGAACGTGGTCGTTGTTGCAGTTGTCCACGTAGTAACTTGGAACTTCGGTGATTTCGCCTGCGGTAAGTTCCCCGCGGTCATCACGAACCAGGTCCAACTTGAAGATTCGTCCGTTGCTGTTATAAGTCAGGTAGGTTCCGTCGGCGCTCCAGTTGGGAGCTTCAATAACGCAGTCGAATTTCTTCAGGGTAGTAATCTTGCCCTTCTCGATATCGAACACCTGGAGAATGGACTTGTTTCCGCTACGGTCCCAAGTGACACCGGGTGCGATTTCAAAGGGGTAGCTTACGCCAAAGCGGTCGCGGAGATTGTCCATCAGTTCCATCATTTCCATGGTCTTGTAATGGGTCATCTGGGCGCATTCCTTGGCACCTGCTTCCATAGCCTTCTTGCAGGCCAGTACTTCGTATTCGTAGCAGTTGCAAATTCTTTCTGGCTTCACACTATCTACGAGTGTGCCTGTCTTATCGTATACCTGCAATTCTTCCATGTCGTTCAAGTTGACAACTCGAATGTAACCTGCAGTTCCGTAGATGATGCCTTCGTTGTGCCAAGGATTGCAAAGGGATGTCTTGAGGTAAGCCTTCTTGCCGTTCTTGTAAGTAATGTTGATCCAGTCAGTGGCATCCACGCCGGTATCCGTCTTGATACAGCGAGCGTCAAGGTTTGCAATGGGTGCGCCATAGTTTTCGCAATCCCTGCCAACGACCCCGGCGCAGTCACAACTAGAGTTGTTGCCGCGGCAGCCTTCTTCATTCAAAAACAAGTCCGCAAATGTCAAGCTGTAAATTCCCAAGTCCAGCAAGGCGCCTCCAGCCAAAGCCGGATTCATCAAGCGTTCCACATGGGTCAGCGGCTGCGAAAAATCTGCTTCCACACTTTGCACTTCGCCGATGCGGCCAGCCTTAATCCAGCTGCGAACAACATCCACTGCAGGCAGGAATCTGGTCCACATGGCTTCGCACAAGAATACACCCTTATCATGTGCCAAGGCAATGACTTCAGTAGATTGCTTTACGTTGGCGCAGAAAGCTTTTTCGACTAAAACATTTCGGCCTGCGTTGATGCAGAGTTTTGCGTGTTTGTAGTGATGGGAGTGAGGCGTTGCGATGTAGATTAAATCCACCTTGGAATCGGCTGCCAAATCCTGGTAGCTGCCATAAGCCACCCGTGCTCCATACTGCCCGGCGAAAGCTTCTGCCTTGCCCAGGTCCCTTGCGGCCGCGGCGTACAGTTCTACGCCCATGCCCTTGTTTTCTAAAACCTTAACGGCTTCCGCCATTTTACCGGCAATGTAGCCGCAACCAAGAATTCCGAACTTCAAATTTTTCATGTTCAAAATATACTTTGCCACAACGTAGTCTGCGAAAAAATCATCACATTTGTTGTTTACCAATGTGCCCTTATGCCGTTGCAGGATTCCCTCGAATTATCGACCTCTGTACAAAATTCCGTCTAGGGCGACCACAGCTTGCGTATTCCACCTTGGAATGAGTTTTGTCAAAAATTTTTAACATTTTGTGGTCTGCGAAAAAGCCCTTTTGTACTTTAAAAATGCGGGCCGATGAAGGTTCACCAACAAGGAGGCTTACCATGAAAACGCTTAAACTGACAACGGTTCTGGTTCTCGCTACAATGGTCTCGATGTCTTTTGCTTCTCAGATGGTTAAGTCCAAACTCGGAGATCTGGATATCCTGGCACAGCGTGGTGGAGACAAGGTTATTTGCACTGCACACTTTGCCGACGAACTTACTCTTCTTAAGGAAGTCGAAGCTGACGCTTTAGTAAAGGCTGCAGACTGCAAGGGCTGGGTAGCTAAAGAAAAAATCGAAAAGGTGGCTAAGGCTGCAGGAAATACTAGTGTCATTCTTGAAAACTACGACATTAATGCATGGCTCAATGAAACCGGCGTGTTCGTGTTGAAAGATGATATTGAAGATTTCGAAGGCGTAACCATTGATCGTGATTTCCGCGAATACCTGACCTACACAATCGATCGTGAACAAACTGAAATGCGCAACGGTGATAATTAAGACTTTATTCATCCTCTCCTTAAGAAAAAGACCCTCGTTCAGCTAGTGCTGGGCGAGGTTTTTGTTTTGAACAATCAGCCTTGTCATGACCTAATGCTTTTTTACATCTTGTTCAAGAGATCGCACTTTCGCGCATAAAAATTTCCATAAACAAGAGAAAGAAAATGAGCCTAACAAATGACAAAGAGATGGACCATCTATTGCCTGCGGAAAATGGAATGTACGATCTTTCTTACTGCTATTCTCAAGACCACAAGTTCGCAGCCCTGCAGCTTACGAAGTACATGTCCTTCGAATACAGGCCGGTCACCGCAATCCGTTTTGTCGAGAATGAAACAGCAGAAGGTGACGAAGCGGAAGTCCTGTACAAGGCTTTTGTAAAGTAACCTAGAATGGGAGCGGCTTTTTTGGGGAGCCGCTCCTAAAATTAAGACGTCATACTAATATTTTTTTTATATTGTGGTTTCGTTATGAAGTGGCTTAAGCAAAATGCTGCGATGATTTTGGTAAGTGCGGTGTTCGCGTTACTTGCCGGAATTAATATTGGCGCCTACGCAAGTTTCGTTGATTCCCGTCAAGCACAGGAATTGCAGGGCGACCATTTGTTGCGTTATGGCGATGCTCTTCCTGTAACGGCGTATGTGGAATCTCGCGCTCCTGCACAGAATATTTCCACCCGGATTCTGCGGGTTGTTTCCCTTGATGGATTCGGTGGCCGTAACGCCTATCGTGGAATTTCTGGCTGGCACGATTTTAAAGGCGCTCGAGGTGCTTTGGGACGTGCCGTTTTGCGGTCGGAATTTCCGACTGCACTTACGTTTGAACACCCGAAGGAATACTACGTCTATACTCTAGAGCGAATGCTCTGTTAATCCTTCTTTCTCCCATAAAGATTGCAATTATGCCGCGCAAAGAACTTGCGCTTGTTTTGGCGTGCGCGCGGCTTTCACAAATTTTATAAACAAGAGAAAGAAAAATGAGTCTTACAAATAACAGGGAGATGGATACCTCCCTTCTTAACCAGTCTAATGTTTCTGTCAAGAAGTCCTTCTTTGGCCTTAAGGAAACGCTTTTCTTTAATCCGACAAAGTCAAAAATTGATGGTGGCGACCTGGAACTGGATCCAGATAATGGAGATAAAATCAAGGAACTTCTGGAATTGCCCGACGATACAATTTGCCAATTGACTTCAAAGATGGACCATCTATTGCCTGCGGAAAATGGAATGTACGATCTTTCTTACTGCTATTCTCAAGACCACAAGTTCGCAGCCCTGCAGCTTACGAAGTACATGTCCTTCGAATACAGGCCGGTCACCGCAATCCGTTTTGTCGAAAATGAAACAGCAGAATCCCTCCTCAAGATTCTGCTGAAGTAGAAGCTGCGATGCTGTAAAGGCAAAGTCATAAATTACAAACCTTTTACCTAAGCACCCTTTACAAAAATAGGGTGCTTTCTATATTACATCCCGAGCGTTAGAAATCGTCTCCTGAACACTTGAGAAAATCAAGTGTTTTTTTCTTTTAAGAGGAGATGCTATGTCTAATGACAACCAGAAAAAATTGAAGGTCTATCCTGATACTTCTGTAATCAGCTACCTGCATCAGGATTTATCTATGTTGGCAATCGTGCAGCCCACGGTCCTTATTGAACATCAGGAAGACTAGGAGTATCGTTTATGGAAAAAGTAGATATCTCGAAAGACTTTACTGTAGAGGATATTCATAAAATCCGTGAGGCTCATTGTGAGAGGACAAAGAATTGGTCTTCAGATAAAATCTATGCTGAAGCTCAAGAGTCTGCATTGCGAGTCCAGGCGGAAATTCAGTCCCTTCGCGACAAACGCGAAAAGTACCAGCCATAAGTGCCTGCGAAGCAAAACTTGATTTAAATAGAACACCCGCCCGGCATAAACCGGACGGGTTGTTTGCTAGCGACAGTATCAGGCGCAGTTCTTACCCGCAATCCTGTTTACTAACCACCAACCACTAACCACTACAAAACTAAGCTTCGCTTAGTTTTGATGGCTCTTGAACCAGTTGATGAGCTGGTTGGTAGAGGAATCGTGCTTGAGTTCGGTGTTTTCCTTCAGTTCCGGGAGGATCTTCATGGCGAGCTGCTTGCCCAGTTCAACACCCCACTGGTCGTAGCTGTTGATGTTCCAGATAACGCCCTGGGTGAAGATCTTGTGTTCGTACATGGCGATGAGAGCACCGAGACGTTCCGGAGAAACGTAGTCCATCATGATGGAGTTGGTCGGCTTGTTGCCTTCGAACACCTTGTGCGGAGCGAGGAATGCCACTTCTTCTTCAGACTTGCCAGCCTTGCGGAGTTCTTCTGCAGCCTGGTCGAGGGTCTTACCGTTCATGAGAGCTTCCGGCTGAGCGAAGAAGTTGGAGAGCAGCTTCTGGTGATGATCGCCAACAGGGTTGTGGCTGTTTGCCGGGGCGATGAAGTCGCAAGGAATCATCTTGGTGCCCTGGTGGATCAGCTGGTAGAAGGCATGCTGGCCGTTGGTACCCGGTTCGCCCCAGAGGATCGGGCCAGTCTGGTAGTTCACGCGCTTGCAGTCGCGGTCAACGAACTTACCGTTGGATTCCATGTCAGCCTGCTGGAAGTAGGCAGCCAGGCGATGGAGGTACTGGTCATACGGAAGCATTGCATAGCTGGATGCTCCGAAGAAGTTGTTGTACCACACGCCGATGAGGGCGAGGATAGCGGGGAGGTTCTTTTCCACCGGAGCAGTCTTGAAGTGCTGATCCATTTCGTAAGCACCCTGGTGGAGCTTCATGTAGTTGTCGAAGCCGATACGCAGAGCGATGGAGAGGCCGATTGCAGACCACAGAGAGTAGCGGCCGCCAACCCAGTTCCAGAATTCGAACATGTTAGCCGGGTCGATACCGAAAGCGGAAACGGCTTCGGTGTTGGTGGAAAGAGCAACGAAGTGCTTTGCGATGGACTTTTCGTCACCATTGAAGGCCTTGAGCACGGCTTCCTTAGCGGTCTGTGCGTTGGTCATGGTTTCGAGGGTGGTGAAAGTCTTGGAAGCGACGATGAAGAGGGTTTCTTCCAGGTTGACCTTCTTCAGGGTTTCTGCCATGTGGGTGCCATCGATGTTGGAAACGAAGAAGACTTCCGGAGAAGTTTCGCCTGCAGCCGGCTTTTCAGCATAGGGCTTGAGGGCTTCGGTAACCATCACGGGGCCAAGGTCGGAACCACCGATACCGATGTTCACGACATACTTGATGGACTTGCCGGTGTGACCCTTCCACTTGCCGGTACGGACCAGCTTGGTGAATTCTTCCATGTGCTTGAGAACTGCACGGACTTCCGGCATCACGTCCTTGCCGTCGACGCAGATAGCTTCGTTACCCTTGTAGCGGAGAGCGGTGTGGAGAACAGCACGCTTTTCGGTGGTGTTGATCTTTTCGCCGCCGAAGTACTTAGCGCGGATGTCTTCGAAGTTGGCGGACTTCAGGAGGTCCTGGAGCTTTGCCATGGTTTCGTCGGTGATGATGTTCTTGGAGTAGTCCAGGAAGAGGCCGCAGGCTTCAGCGCTGAACTTTGCAGCACGGCTGGGGTCCTTGGCGAAGAGTTCCTTCATGTGCCAGGTCTTGGCTACTTCGGAGTGGGCTTCAAGAGCCTTCCATTCCTGAGAATCAGTCAGTTTAGACATTGTTTATCCTTTCCGCTAAGCGGGTGTTAAATACAGCGTAAAATATAGAAAATATGCTTCTTATGATATTCTTACATGGAATAAACCCGGTCGTAATATGGCATTGGGTAATATTCCAAGTACTACTAACCGTTGATAAACTGTCCATAAAACCTGTCCACAGGACTGTGTTTCCGCTCACGTGATTAGGTAATTTATAGACATAGGGATGGGAAACCTATCATTGTTTGGTGAAAAGGAAGGTTAATTATGGAACAGCGTTTTCAAGCTCAGAATCGTACCATTACAAAGCAGTACGGCCCGAAGGTTGAAGCTATCCTCAGTGGTTTGCTCGTTATCAGCGGCAGTGCTCTGCTTTTGATTGCTAATCTCGTTTAATCATTTTCCCATCTACACTGCCAGGGACATTTAGAGTGTTTAGTCCCCGCAGTCTAGATTTTCTCTCTTAGTTAAAAAGTCCCCGGTGATTAACCGGGGACTTCTTCGTTTAAGTTTTTCTCAGGAATTACTTGTGCTGCGGCGGGGGAGGCGGGAAACCTTCGTGACCGGGCTTGGGACCGTGTTTCGGGCCGTGGCCTTTGGGGCCGTGGGGGCCCTCGTGAACGTTCTTCATGTTTTCGTTATGGAAGGCGCGGAACTTTTCCATCTGTTCCTTGGAGAGGATTCCTGCCAATGCGTTGTAGCTGTTGACGCGCTGGTCCAGCATGGCGCTCTGGGATGCGAGAACGCTTGCTTTTGCTGCGTTAATCTGGTCGGCGCTGCCGGCTTCCATAGCTTCGCGGAGCTGCTTTTCGGCTTCCTGACGCTGCTTGCGGATTGCCTTTGTGGTGGAGTCGGAAGTTGCACGCTGCTTTTCGATCTGCGCCTTCTGTTCCGGGGTCACCTGCAGGAGGGAATCCAGGAACTCGGGAGCGACCTTCGGGCCGCGGCCACCTTGGTGACGTTCGCTCATTTCCGGGCGGGGGCCGTGACCGTGCTTGAAGCCAGGGCCCTGCGGACCATGGGGACCCTTGCCTTCAAATCCCGGGGGAGGGGGCGGCATCATCATGCCTTTTTCGCAGGGCGCAGGTGCTTTGTTGTTGAAGCAGAGCGCACCGGCAAAGAAGCCCAGGGCGCAAGCAAACACGAACATGCTTGCGATGAAAAGTTTTACGGATCCCTTCATAGTTTACTCCTTCATCAAGTAGTTGATGGCAGTTGAATTTTCCATAAGGTCGAAGTCTTCGCTATCGTCTTCGCCCAGGCTGTTGAACCATGCGACAGTATCGCTGGATTCCATGGTGCTCATGGAAATAGTCTGGTCATCGATAGTATTGAAGGCTGCGAGCCATGCGCTGAGACCCACAAGAGCAAAGCTTGCTGCCAACGGGATAGCGCTGTAAATTGCACGGAAAGAAATGATGTTCGACTTCTTGGGTGCAGCCTGTTCTGCATCGAGACGGGCGCAAACCTTATCCCAGGAATCTGCACGAGGGGTAAGTTCTTCAAGCTTGGAGAAATCCAACTTGTCGAGATCATCGTTTTCGGAGATGTCGGTAGAAAAATTGATGTTACGCATACATTTTCCTCTCCTTTAAAAAATTCTTCACAAAGTTTCTGCCGCGGCTAAGGCGGGCTTTAATGGTTCCTACGGGCATTTCGTAGATGTCTGCCAGATCCTTGACGTCCATGTCTTCGGCATCCTTGAGCCAGAGCATGCTTCTTGTTTCGGCGGGCAGTGCATTTAGCCCCATCTGAAGCAATTCCGGGTCGTAATCCTTGAGAATTTCTGCACTTTCCTGCTTTCCGAGTGCATTTTCCACGATATTCTCAAGATTCAGTTCTTCAAGTTCGTGATGTCGCTTTTGGGCGCGCAGTTTCATGAGGCAGGCGTTTACCGTGAGCTTGTAAAGCCATGTTCCTAGGGCGGAATCGCCTCGGAAGCTTTGAATAGCCTTGGGAACTTGCACGAAAACATCCATCAGGAGGTCTTCGGCCTGGTCACGATTCTTCATCATTCTGAAGGCAAGGTTCAAGACCTGCTTGCTATGGGACTGCCAAAGCATACCCAGAGCCTCGCGGCTGCCTTCCTTAAGCTTTTGAATTATAACCTTTTCGACCATCATATACCTCTTGGATGCACTGAATATATAAAAGGTTGCAAAAAAAGTGAAAAATGTGATGTAGATAGCCTTAAAAAGAAAAAAAGTGGTTAAATATGCTTAAAATTGCTAATATGGGGGTGTGGAGATAATGGCAACAATTGCTTTGCCGGAGCGTTTTAGCCCCAAGGATTACCGTTTTTGGTTGTCCCGGTGCTTACATATCCTGAAAAATTCTGATTTGGAGCTGGATGGAACCGTTTTTGCGGATTTTAGCTCCGAAAGCAGGGCCTTTTTTGCGGCGGTGGCTGGGGCGGCGGAAAAATTCGGGCGCCATGTGCGCTTGGCCCATTTCAGCCCCGAAATGAAGGCGGAAATCGCTCAAATTCGAAAAATTGACATCCCGAAGGCTGAGGCGGGGGCTTCCATGGGCCCGCTGGAGCGCCTGGGGGATGCGGGGTTCCGGCTGCTGGACACCCTCAAGACCTTACTCTTTCTTTTAAGCGAAAGCCTTTACTGGACTTTTTTGGGGCGCTTTGATAAGAAGCGCTTGCCTTTCGGCGGCGTGGGGCAACAACTGCTGCGCCTGGGTAGCGAGGCGTCGGGCATTGTGTTTTTGCTGGTGTTCTTGATCGGCTTTACGTTGTCGCTGCAGAGCGCTTCCCAGCTGAACACTTTTGGCGCCGGAGAATACCTTTCCGTAGGCGTAGGCTTTTTGATGTTTGCAGAACTTGGCCCCATGCTTACCGCTATTATTTTGGCTGGCCGTTCGGGCAGTTCCATTACTGCTGAAATCGCCAGCATGAACGTGGCTGAA
This sequence comes from Fibrobacter sp., assembly GCA_024399015.1. GTDB lineage: Bacteria > Fibrobacterota > Fibrobacteria > Fibrobacterales > Fibrobacteraceae > Fibrobacter. The sequence continues at coordinate 344,563 of JAKSIC010000001.1, read as the reverse complement.
GAAATCAAGGCCTTGCGTACCATGGGCATTCATCCTATCCAGTACCTGATTGTGCCCCGCTTTAAGGCTATGACCATTGCGGTACCCCTTCTCTCCTTTGTAGCGTCCATGATCGGGTGCTTTGCCGGTTTCTTGGTGGCGTTCTGGTTCTGTGAGGTTTCCCCTACTAATTATTGGGTGGGCCTTCGAGAGAACCTGCCTTTGCTGCTTTTGTTCAAGAGCGTGGTGAAGTCCATGGTCTTTGGCTGGATTGTTACTTTGATTGCTTGCCATCAAGGTTTTAAGGCCCGCGGTGGCGCCGATGCTGTAGGTAAGGCCACCACGGTTTGCGTTGTTTATTCCATCGCAGGAATTATTCTTGCGGATGCCCTTTTCTCCTTCGTATTCTACTAGAGGTATGTATGACTCCTTTACTTAAAGTGGAACATCTGAAGGCCGGTTATGGTGGCAGGGTAATCTTGAAGGATGTGAGCTTCGAAGTGGCTCCCAGTGAAATTCGCGTAATCCTTGGTGGATCCGGTTGCGGTAAATCCACCTTGCTGAATAATATTCTGCAGTTGGAAAAACCTCTAGGAGGAAATATCTCCTTTTTTGGCACGTCTTATCCGGCGACGACGCCTATTCCTGATGACGTGCGAAAGAGAACGGGTGTTCTTTTCCAGGGTGGCGCCTTGCTGACTAGCCTTACGGTTGCAGAGAATGTGGCTTTGCCCTTGAAGCGACACAAGCCGTACCTGCCCAAGAAAATTATGGATGAAATCATTGCGGACCGTTTGGAGAAGGTTCACATGATGCATGCCTTTAACAAGTATCCTTCGGAACTTTCCGGCGGCATGAAGAAACGCGCTGCCTTGGCCCGTGCCTTGGCTCTGGATCCGGAATTGCTTTTCTGTGATGAACCCTCTGCAGGCTTGGACCCGATTACGGCAAGATCCTTGGACGAATTGCTTTTGACCCTTCGTGACGACTTGAAAATTTCTGTGGTCATTGTGACCCATGAATTGGATAGTATCAAGACCATCTGTGATAAATTCGTTTTCCTGAAACAAGGAGAGGTTCTTTTGGATGGAACGTTGCAACAGGGGCTGGAAAGTAATATTCCGGAGATTCGGACTTTCTTCGATAGAAAGTGCCCTGATGAATTTGGAAATGTGAATTGTTTGAACTTTGAATTTGTGGACTAAAAAAAAGAGATCCCGGGTCGGTGCCCGGGATGACAGAAAGATATGGAAACGACACGTACAGAACGAATTAGACTAGGCCTGTTCCTGTTGCTTTGCATTATGGGAATTTTAGGCTTCTTGGGTTACCTCATTGGAGGTAAGTTGAAAGAGCAGAAGGTGATGTACTACTCAGTTTTTGATGAGTCAGTGCAGGGGCTTTCTGTGGATGCCCGCGTGATGTTGAGTGGTATTGATGTGGGCCGCGTGAAGTCTGCTCAAATTGATTCTTCCGACATGAACAAGGTGAAGGTTTGGTTTGAAGTGAGCCCCGAAACACCTATTAAGGCCGGTACTTCAGTGCAGATGACCAGCAGGATTTCCTTGACAGGTAGCCGCTATTTGATTCTGTCCGGAGGTGACATTAGCGAACCCAATTTGCCTGCTGGATCCGAAGTGAAGGTGGGTGTCAACCGCATTAATGAAATTACAGGCCAGGCTGAAGTTCTTTTCGGTAAGGTGGAAGTCTTGGTGAATAATTTGAATACTGTTCTTTCTGCGGATAATGCGGAAAAAATTAGCCGCACCTTGGAAAACTTGGAAAGCGCTTCTAAGAGTGGCCGCACTATGATTGAACATGGGGACGCCTTTGTCCAGAACAGCAATCGTATGATTTCCAATGGAAGTTCCTTTGTGAAGTCCTTGGAAGAACCGGTTAAGAATCTGGAGAAGATTACCAAGTCCTTGAAGACTGCTTCCGATGAAATGGAGCAGGCTCACCTTGCTGCGGAAATCCAGAAGACCATGATTGATCTGCAGAAGAAACTTGCTGCCTTGGATACAAAGCAGATGAATGACGATTTGGTAAAGACCATTCATTCTATTGAGGAAATGTCCAAGGGTGTTGACTTGTTCCTTTACAAGAATCAGAACTCCTTTAACAATAGCCTTTCTCAGTTGAACGAGATTCTGGCTAACCTCAATGAGTTCAGTGAAAAGATTAAGAATTCGCCGTCCAGTTTGATTCGTAGCGAAAAGAAGTAAGGTGAGGTTTTAAGATGAAAAAGTTGATGATGATTTTGTGTGGTGCCTTTGCAGCTTTCGTATTGAACGGTTGCTTTGGTGGAGCCCCCCAGGCCATGCGCTACTATACCGTGGTTCTTCCCGAAGGAAAGGCTGTTGTGGAAAAACCTTTCGCCTACAGGTTGTTTGTAAAAACCGCAACAATCGATCCGGCTTACCGTAGAAATAACATTGTCTATAGGGAATCGCCCTATGACTTTATGTTCTATAATAATTCTTCTTGGGCTACACGTCCGGAACATTTGATTGAACAGTCTGTGGCTCAGCGCTTCGAACAGTCTGGTATTTTCCAGCATGTGGAAAGTGCTTTGACTGCAAAGCCGGACTTTGAATTTTCTATTCATGTGGTTGCCTTGGAGGAAGTGATTAAGCCCGAGGGAAAGTTCGCACATTTGACGGTACAGATGGGAATGCGTAAGCCTAACGGGGATTCCGATCTTTGGGCAAAGCGATTTGACGGTTCCAAGGAATTTGCCGACGGAGACATGCGTGCCTTTGCCACCATAGTCTCTGAACTTCTGGATGGATTTACCCAGGAGGCCGTAGAAGAAGTATTGAAAGTGGTTGAAACACTTTAGACCTTCCGTAAGGAGTTGCAATAAAGCTATATTGCGTCTAAAATGTTGAGTCCCCTGCTAGCTAAACTGAAAGAATCCTTTGCATCGGTGTTGCCTATAACGCTGATCGTTCTTCTGGTGGCCCATACGCCTTTGGTGACCCTGAGCGTTAAGCAGATGATTGTTTTTGCCATTTGCGCCGTTTTCCTGGTGATTGGCATTGGCCTTTTTAACTTGGGTGCTGACCTGGCCATGACTCCTATGGGAGAACATGTGGGTTCCGGTTTGGCAAAGTCCCGCCGTTTGCTTTTGTTGGTTTCTGTGTGCTTTGTGATGGGCGTGCTTATTACCATTGCGGAACCGGATTTGTCGGTGCTTGCAGAACAGGTTTCTAATGCAGTACACCCGAAACTATTGATTGGCGTTGTGGGCGTTGGCGTGGGAATTTTCCTGCTGTTGTCCATTATCAAGATTGTATTTAAGAAGGATTTGTCTTCTATCATCATCTTCTTCTACATGGTGCTTTTCATGTTGGGCATGCTGATGATTTCTATGGGCAAGTCTACTTTCGTTCCCTTGGCTTTTGACAGCGGTGGCGTTACCACGGGCCCCATTACGGTGCCTTTTATTATGGCGTTGGGCGTGGGTGTGGCCGGTGCCATTGGCGGCCGCAATGCTAATGAAAACAGTTTCGGCTTGATTGCCCTTTGCTCTGTGGGCCCTATTCTTGCCTTGATGGGCTTGTTGCTTTTTGCCAAGGGCGACTTGACTTACGAACTTTCTGAAAGCGCCTACTCCATTGATGCGAACCTGGGTAGGAATTTTTTGCCGACTGTTCTTAGGGTGGCTAAGGAAGTGATTGTTGCCCTGGGCCTGATTGTAGCCTTCTTTACGGCATTGCAGTTCTTTGTGTTGAAACTGACCAAGACCAAGTTGATGCAGATTGGCTTTGGCATTATCTACACTTTTGTTGGCTTGGTGATTTTCCTTACGGCTGTGGCTGTGGGCTTTATGCCTATTGGTTTTGAACTGGGTCAGCAGTTGGCACAAAGTTCCAAGGCCTTGGTGATTTCCGGTTTTGTGATTGGTATGGTGGTGGTGCTTGCAGAACCTGCGGTTCATGTTTTGAATAAGCAGGTCGAAGAAATCACCGGTGGCTTGGTGACCAAGCGTTCCATGCTGATTGCTTTGAGTGTTGGTGTGGGTATTTCCATTGGCCTTTCCATGCTTCGCCTGATTTATGGTTTCCCCTTGATCTACTATTTGATTCCTGGATATTTTATTTCTCTGGGTTTGTCCTTCTTTGTGCCGAAACTTTATACGGCCATTGCCTTTGACTCTGGTGGCGTGGCCAGCGGTCCTTTGACTTCCAGTTTTATTCTGCCTTTGGCTATTGGCGCCTGCGCTTCTGTTCACGGCGGTGGCGATGCCATTTTGAATTTTGCATTTGGCATTGTGGCCATGGTGGCCATGACTCCGTTGATTACGATTCAGGTTCTTGGCTTTAAGGCGATTCTTTCCAGAACCCTCCGTAATCGTATGATGATGCGTCGCATCCAGGATGCGGATGATGAACAGATTATTGACTTTGTGTAGGTAAGGCATGGCTGATATTGGAAGATTCAATCCCGTAAGAAGACGCGGCCGCGCTGTTACCGATGGTCATTCTGCCGTTTCCATGAACAAGTTGAAAATCATGATGACTGTGGTCAGTCGTGCCAAGGCCGATTTTTTCATGGACCATATTCAGTCTTTTGGCGTGAATATGCAGACGGTAGTTTACGGAAAGGGCACCGCCCCCAAGGAAATCGCTACGGCTATGGGCCTTCTGGATTCCGACAGGGCCTTGATTATTAGCATTATTGGCGAAGACCACTTGCCTGCTGCCCTTGAAAGCCTTGAGGAAAAGTTCAATACTATTCCTGGCGGCAGAGGTATCGCCTACACGATTCCGATGGCAAGCATTATCGGCAAGTCCATCTTTAATTTTTTAAGCGATAACCGCGACGCGGTTCGGAGACAGGAAAAATGAGCGCATATAATCACGAAGTCATCTTTTGCATTGTGAATAACGGCTTCTCCGAAATGGTGATGGACGCTGCCAAGGAAGCTGGCGCCCGTGGCGGTACGATTCTGAATGCCCGCGGTACCGCAAACAAGGAAGCGGAATCCTTCTTCCATATTGCAATCCAGCCGGAAAAGGAAATCGTGATGATTCTGGTGGATTCTAAAATCAAGGATGCTGTTCTTCATTCCTTGTACCAGAAGGCTGGCCTTGATACCATGGGCCAGGGCATTGCGTTCTCTCTGCCCGTTGATAACGTTGTTGGCTTGACTCCTTGGAAGCCCGAAGCAATCGCTGCAGCCAAGGCTGCCGCTGCAGAAAAGGCTGGCACCAAGGACGATGAAAATGCTTCTCTTGCTCAGCGCTTTACCCAGAAAATGGCTTCCATCGTGAAGCCCTCTGAGAAGAAGTAGACAAAGAAAAAGGGGTTAGATATGAAAAAACATTTTGCTTTAGTAATAGGCCTTTTTGCATTGATTCTTTTGGAAGGTTGTGCCTCCAAGGATGCTATTCGCATTGGCCAGTACAAGTGGACAAAGCGAGGCACGTATTTGCAGGTTCCTCATCCGGAACCGGTGGAGTTTACTTTGCCGTTTATGCCAAATGAACAGTGGGCTTATAGGGTAGCAACTTATTCTATTGAACATGGCGTATTCAGAGTTCAGTTTGTTTTGGGCGAAGTAGAAAGTCCTAGTTTGAATTTGACGGCTCGAGGAGCAACAAGATCCCTGGTTGAACGCGATAGCTCCTTCACGCCCCCTCCAATGGCTTCGGATTCTGCTGTAGTTATGTACTTTATGCAGTGGGACGCCGAGAATTCTTTTGAGAATTATGAACCCTTGAAAGGAGGTTCCGTACTTTCTTCTTCCTTCAATAAGGAAAACGGGTATGGGCTGATTTGCCTTGAGGGTAAAGATGATTTCCGTGAGTGTTCCGCGGTTAAATTGACGGAAAAGGGTAATTTCTATGTCGTCACAGCCTACACTGTTAATCCGATGGATAATCCGGATAAGTATGTGATAGACATGATGGAATCCTTTGACCACTATAATCCGTAAAGGATAGACTCTCTAAATTTTTATTTTCATTTCATTCATGGTGTATTTGTATAAATTTACGCCATGAATATTCTCATTTATTTTCTCTTTGCGTTGTCCGGTTTTGCAGGCCTGATTTACGAAGGCTCCTGGGCTCGCTACCTTAAACTCTTCCTAGGTCATTCCAGCTATGGCCAGGTGCTTACCCTCTGCATTTACATGGGCGGCCTTGCCATCGGTAGCTTTGTTGCCGGTAAGCTTGTCACAAAGACGAAGCGCCCGCTGTTGGGATACGGCTTGGTGGAATTGGGCATCGGCATTGGCGGCGTGGCGTACCACCCGCTGTATAACGCGCTGACAGGGTTCTTCTTTGATTCTGAATTTACCGCAGGGCTTAGCTCCCGAGGCGCTGAAATCGCCAAGGTGGTCCTTGCTACGGGTTCTACGTTGCCTATTGCGATTGCGGTGGGTATGACCTTCCCGTTCATTGCTGCTGGTCTTATGCGCAAGAGCGGTGCAGAAGTTTCTCTCCCCATGCTCTACTTTACCAACAGCCTGGGCTCCGCTATCGGTATTCTTGCCACCAGCTATTTGCTGATTCCTAACATCGGTAACCACGCTACCTTGATTGTGGCTGCTTCCATCAACTTCTTGCTGGCTGCGGTGTTTAGCTTTATCGGCATGACGACTTCGCCGGTTTATCAGGAAGATGAAGAGGGTGAAGTTGAAGACAAGAACGAAGACTACGCTGCGGAACACAACCTGCCCATGCCTCACAAGAACATGTGGCTTTGGATTGCGGCTATCACCGGTTTGACTTCCTTCGTTTATGAAATTGTCTGGACCCGCTTGCTTTCCCTGCTGATGGGTTCTTCTAGCCACAGCTTCGACCAGATGCTTTCTGCATTTATCTTGGGCCTTGCCATCGGTAGTGCTGTCAGCGGTAAGCTCCTGAAGAAGGATAGCTTGGTGGTGCTTTCCCTGGCCCAGATTTTCATGGCCTTCTTTGCACTTTGCACCTTGTACTTCCACGAGCCCTTCTGGGCCATGATGAACGAGGCCAACCAGATTTTCAATCCCACGGCTGACGGTTACGTTTGCTGGAGTTTGTTCAAGTACGCCTTGTCCTTGCTTTGGATGGTTCCCACCAGTTTCTTCGCTGGTATGACCTTGCCTTTGATTACCTTGATTTTGACTCGTGCTTTCAAGAGCGAAGCTCCTATCGGAAAGGTTTATGGCTGGAATACTTTGGGTTCTATCCTCGGTTCTGCTGGCGGCGGCCTTTTGCTGTTGCCGCTCCTCCAGCTGAAGGGAGCCTTGGTCCTTGCTGCTGTTCTTGATTTCGCCATTGGCTTTATCCTACTGGCTGTGTACCGCAAGAAGTGGCGTCACAATGTGATGTTCTATGTGGTGGCCGCCGCCATGGTGCTGCCCGCCTTCTTTGTGAACTTCGATCCGCATCTGGTAACTTCCGGCGTGTTCCGTTCCTACAAGAATATGCATCCCGATGAAAAGATCCGCGTCATTGACGGTAAGACAGCAACCATCAGCTTCCACGAATCCAAGGTTCACTACTATGTAAAGACCAACGGTAAGGCTGACGCCAGTTTGAGCAAGGATCGTACCCAGCCTATTTCCAGCGATGAACTGACCCAGGCAGCAACTGCATTCATGCCCATGGCTGTGAAGACGGAACCTTACGATGCTGCCATGGTGGGCTATGGTAGCGGTATGGGCGCCCATTATCTTTTGGCAGACCCGCTGCTGAAGGATTTCGACTGCGTTGAAATTGAAGAAGCCATGATGGATTTGGCCAAGGGATTCTATCCGTATAACGCCCGTGGTTACGATGATCCCCGCATCCACATCTTTATCGATGACGCTACTACATTCTTCCACACCAATCGTCGTCAGTACGACATGATTATCAGCGTGCCCTCCAATCCCTGGGTTAGCGGCGTGGCAGGTTTGTTCGCACATGAATTCTACGCCAAGATGCGCCGCTACATGAAGCCGGGCGGACTTTGGGTTCAGTGGATTCAAACCTACGAATTCAACGACTTGATGTTCCTGAATATCTTGAAGGCTTTGGACATGACTTTCCCCTATGTGAGCTTGTACAAGTCCACCGATGAACCGGACATCATCATGATTGCTAGTGACGAACCGGTTTACCAGAAGGGCATCGGCCGCTTCAGCACCGACTCTGTCTTAATCAAGGAATTTGACCGCATTCATCGCAATCCGGAATTCTTCGGTGAAAGAAACTTCCTCTTCACCAACAAGATGGTTGCCTCCTTGCTTGAAGGCGTAGAACCTAACAGTATCTTTGTTCCTATGGTGGATAACCGCGCTGAAGAAGCCCGCTTTGTTCACTCCGAAGCTCACATTGTTCAGATGTTCGATTCCTGCGAAGTTTGCTGGCAGGAATACCTGAGCCCGGAAGATTACGCCTTGCGCCGCCCGGCCCGCGCCAAGGCTATGATGGAAAATGGCGAAGACGGATATAGAAAGCGCGCCCTGCTGGCCTATGCCGAAGACCTGAAGAATCTTGATAGTGCAAAAATCGAGTCCCTTGAAATCTCTGCGGACTACCAGAAGTTCCGTGAAGAATATGTAGAATGGATCCGCACTGTTCCTATGGAAGCTCGCGATACCAATGAAGTCTACGTGAAGATTCGTGACTTGGTTGCCGCAGGTGCCATGCCTCAGAGCTTCGCTGATGAATTCAACATTCTTGAAGCGGCTCGCGCAAAGGATTATGCCAAGGGCGCTCTTGCTGTAGCTGATTTCTACGACCGTTATGAAATGGGTGAAATGGATCAGCTGTTCCTTCGCAACTGCGTGCTTGTGGCTCTTATGGCTGGCGAACCGGATTTGGCTGATGTTATCTATAAGAATGCTATCCAGAAAAACGAAGAATTCTTCGCTGTGGAAAAGCGCCTGATTGAACGCGAAATTCAGAAGCTCCGTAAGAAATTGAACGCGGCAAGTATCGGCCGCTAGGTTTTCTGAGTGTGGTCAACTTGTTGGCCGCAAGGCCGTCGCGACAAAACGAAAAAAGACTCGGGGAAAATCCGAGCCTTTTTTAATTTCTTTTTGAACTTAGAACAAGTAGCTAATGCCGATTGTTGTCTGGAAGGTGTTCAACGAAGATTCATAGAAAGTTGGTTCATCAACCAAGGTCTTGTTCAGCAAACTGGTGAAGCATTGAACTACGCGAAGGTTGAGGTGAACGTTTCTAGTCATCATATAACCTAGATCAAGTGCGCCGCCCACTTCCATACCGGAGGTTGCCACGGTGTTTTCGCGGGTACCACCGCTACTTGTAAAGGTTGAGGTTCCGTTCAATTTAAGGCCGAGATTCAAACCGAGGCCAACAAAGAAATCATAGTCTTCGAAAGTGTATCGGATGATAATCGGGATTTCGAAAACGATTACGTTGATGACGGCTTCGTTGGTATAAAGACCATCGCTCATGTCTTTTTCGTAAGTGTAACGGCGATAGTTGAAGGTGAGTTCCGGAACCAGGCTTAAATTCTTGATGCCGAGGTTCATCTTCAGCAAAATGCCTGCACCACCCTGAAATCCGATTTCCCAACCGTCAGAGTTTTCGCCGAAGAAGGTGTTGATGCCACCCTGGGCGCGGACGCCCAGCATCACGGGGCGAGCGAAACCTTCGGTACGTTGACGTTCAATTTCGGTCTTTTTGGTGGTTTGGGCCTTGTAGCGGGCATAGGCACTGGCGTATTCTTCGTCGTCGGCAAATTCAGCGTCGGATGTGCCGTCGTAAGTGGCTGTGCTGTCAAATGCTGCGTTTTCGGATTCTCCGGCTTGTGGTGCGGAAACCCATTCGTCGTCAGCAGAATCTTCCTGGGCAAAGGCTGGCATAGACAAAGCCATAGCCATAGAAGCGATTAACGAAATCTTCTTAAAATTCATAATCCAATAATAACAATCCAAAACGGGGGGTATACGCCCCTAAAAATAAATTCAACGGGAAAAAATAGAGTTGAAATTTTTTTTTACTTAACTAGACGTTAAAATGGGAAGAAAAGTCCCAATGTTGTATGCAATGTGTAGAGCTTAGACCCCATAACAGTGGATTCTGCGATATAATCCATGTCCAACATGTTGGTGAAATTCTGTACAATACGCAAGTCTACGATCATCCAACGGGTGATGGGGTAGCCAATATCGACAATACCGCCGATTTCAACACCGGAGGTCGGGAGGGTATTGCTTCTTTTATCCTTGGCGTACTGGTCTTCGGTATCGATGGTCTGGCGGAATGTGGATTCACCGCCCATTTTTAGACCAAGATTTAGACCGAAGTTGATGAAAAGACCGTCTTCATCAAAGAAGTACTGAAGCATCATAGGAATATCAACGATGATTTCCTTGATTTCAGCTTCGTTGTGGCCGTAGCTGACGTCGTTTGCGTAGTTATAATGGCGGTAGGTGAAGTTCAATTCTGCCTGAACGCCTAAAGTTTTTCTGTAAAGGGGAAGGCGACCTGCAATGCCTGCGTTGCCTTCGAAATCCATATTCCATCCGGAAGCTTTCTTGCCGAATGTGAAATTTAAGCCACCGCCAGCGCGAACACCGAAGGTCAGAGACTTGGAGAAACCCTCCTTGCGGGCCGCGTATTCGGACGCGGATTCGTTGATGTAGTAAGGACGGCCGTCATCTTCTTCATCGGCGTCTTCATATTCTTCTGCGCTTGCGGTTGCCTTGGTGCTGTCGCTGACAACAGTGCTATCGGTTGCTGCGGTACTGTCGATTACTGTAGCGGAAGTTTCGTCCTCAACATTGGATGCGGATTCCTGGTTAGGGAAGGTTAGGCCGCAACCGTCGCCCACGCAGCTGGATGCGTTCGGGTCTTCTTCTTCACCGGAACCAGGAAAATATCCTTGGGCGAAAGCGCCAAGGGACATGGTGAGCACGATTGCTGCAACGAAATTGAACTTACCGAAGTGCATACTAGAATTATAACAAAACAAACGTGAAAACGCAAATCATGGTGAATAATAATTCACCACGAAGGATTATTTTGCAGATTTCTTGAGGTCGCGGTATTCTGCAGTGGCTGCAAAGAATACATCACCGCTGGAATTCAGTGCGGTTTCGCAGGAGTCCTGTACCACACCGAGAATGAAACCGACGGCGACAGCCTACACCGCCCTTGGCGTTTGCGATGGCGCTACTGACAAGAACAAAAACCAGGATCGGAGCGATGGCCTTGAGGGCGCCTACGAAAATTGTGCCGAAAAGACTGATAGCGGTTAGCTTCGGGAAAATCATGCCAAGGCTAGCACCAAGAACGAGACCGATAACGATTCGGATGTAAAAATGTAAGTTTTTTGTGGTTATTGGGGCAATGTGAATTGTGTATATTCTTGGTTAGAGTCAAGTTTAGAACTCTTAAAGGTTTGGAGGATATATGCGTAAAGATTTTCAATTGAAGAACATTGCTCGCACCATTACCGTTGTTGCTGGGCTTTCTCTTGGTCTTGCTGCTTGCTCAAATGATAGTGAGACGACTGTAACCCAGTCTGGAGACAGCGACCAAGTTCAGGATTTTGCCGAAGCACAAAAACAAATTTTCGCCGATACAAGAGGCGTTTGCAATGACTCGACAAACGGAATGTTTGCGAAGAATGTTAACTATGCATCTAGTGATGGTTACGACTATTATGAATGTGTTTCAGGTGTTTGGGAAAAGCGCGACTCCATGGGTCCTGAAGAATCATGTGCCGCCGCAAAGGATGGTGCTGAAACTCAGGTTTGGATCGGTAATCCAAAGTATGGCTACGGTGTTGATTTTATTTGCGATAATGAAAAATGGCGAAAAAAGACCATCAATGATTTGAAGGAAGAGGACGAAACAAACGCCGACGAGTAGGAATGGCTTAAGAAATCCTGTAGATTGAACGGTTCCGCAATGCGGGGCCGTTTCTTTTTCTATCTTTTCCACCGTAAAATTTTAAATGTGGGTGGGGCTCGCCCCGCTTTCGTAAGGAATAACAAAATGGCAAAGTACAATCCGCAAGAAATTGAAACCAAGTGGCAGGCTTACTGGGCTGAACATCAGACCTTCAAGACTGGCACTGACAAGTCTAAGCCCAAGTTCTACTGTCTGGACATGTTCCCGTATCCCAGTGGCGCAGGCCTCCACGTTGGTCACCCCGAAGGTTACACCGCAACGGATATCATTTGCCGCTACAAGCGTTCCAAGGGTTTCAACGTCTTGCACCCCATGGGTTGGGATGCCTTCGGTCTCCCCGCTGAACAGTATGCAATTCAGACCGGTACCCATCCGGCAATCACCACCAAGAAGAACTGCGACAATTTCCGCCGTCAGATCCAGCGCCTCGGCCTGAGCTATGACTGGGAAAAGGAAGTGAACACCACCGACCCGAAGTACTACAAGTGGACCCAGTGGATCTTCAAGCGCCTTTACGGCACCTGGTTCGATGAGGTCCAGCAGAAGGGCCGCCCCATCGAAGAACTGCCCATCCCCGCCGATGTTCAGGCTCAGGGTGCAGCAGAAGTTCGCAAGTTCAAGGATTCCAAGCGTCTCGCTTACTACGCCGACGCTCAGGTCTGGTGGTGCAAGCACTGCAAGATCGTTTGCGCAAACGAAGAAGTTCTGAACGACGGTTCTCACGAAAAGTGCGGCACCAAGGAAGTGGAACGCCGTAACCTGAAGCAGTGGCTCATGCGTATCCCCCATTATGGCGACCGTCTTTTGAAGGGCCTGGACAAGCTGGATTGGCCCCAGGGCGTGAAGGACATGCAGAAGAACTGGATCGGTAAGAGCCAGGGTGCAGAAGTGGATTTCGCAATCGCTGATGCAAACGGCAAGCCCACCGAAAACAAGCTCCGCGTTTATACCACCCGTTGCGATACCCTGTTTGGCGCAACCTACATGGTGGTGGCTCCTGAACACAAGCTGGTTCCGACCCTCACTACTCCGGAACAGAAGGAAGCTGTGGAAGCCTACGTTCATGCTGCCGCCCTCAAGAGCGATCTGGACCGTACCGAACTGGCCAAGGAAAAGACCGGCGTATTCTCTGGCTCCTACGCCATCAACCCGCTGACCGGCACCAAGATTCCGGTTTGGGTGGCTGACTACGTTTTGACTGGATACGGCACCGGCGCTATCATGGCCGTGCCCGCCCACGATACCCGCGACTTCGAATTTGCAAAGAAGTTCAACCTGCCTGTTATTTGCATCATGGAACCGGACGCCTCTTGCCCGGAAGACGTGAAGCCCCAGGTTCTCGCTGGCGAAGCATGCTGGGCTGCCGACGGCACCTACATCAACAGCCAGAACGACACCCTCTGCCTCAACGGCCTCAACAAGGAAGCTGGCAAGGCTAAGGTGATCGAATGGCTGGAAGCCAACAAGATCGGTAAGGCTACCGTGAACTACAAGCTCCGTGACTGGCTCTTCAGCCGTCAGCGTTACTGGGGCGAACCGTTCCCCATCATCCACTGGGAAGATGGCGAAATCTCTACCGTCGACGATGCAGAACTCCCTGTGCAGCTGCCGGACCTGCAGGACTACAAGCCGGGTGACGGCGGTCAGTCTCCGCTGGCCAACGCAACCGAATGGCTCAACGTTGTAGATAAGAACGGCCGCAAGGGCGTTCGCGAAACCAACACCATGCCGCAGTGGGCTGGTTCCTGCTGGTACTACCTCCGCTATATCGACGCCTGCAACGGCGACGCATTCCTGGCCAAGGAACTTGAAAAGTACTGGATGCCCGTTGACCTTTATGTGGGCGGTGCAGAACACGCTGTGCTCCACTTGCTGTACAGCCGTTTCTGGCACAAGGTCCTCTTCGACCTGGGCCTCGTCTCTACCGACGAACCCTTCCAGAAGCTCTTTAACCAGGGTATGATTCTTGCCTTCGCATACGAAGACGCAGCCGGCTCCAAGGTTCCCACCGACGAAGTGGAAGAAAAGAACGGCAAGTTCTTCAAGAAGGGTACCGACATCGAACTGAAGCAGATCGTTGCCAAGATGAGTAAGTCCCTGAAGAACGTTGTGAACCCGGACGACGTGGTTCGCGACTACGGTGCAGACAGCCTTCGTTTGTACGAAATGTTCATGGGTCCTCTGGATGCCGTGAAGCCTTGGCAGACCAAGGGCATCGAAGGCATGAACCGCTTCCTGGGCCGCGCATGGCGTTCTGTGGTGGGTGACGACGATGCAGCTCCCGTCTTCGTTGACGAAGCCGCTCCGGAAGAAATCCAGAAGATTATGCACCAGTCCATCATCAAGGTTACAAGCGACATTGAAAACATGAGCTTCAATACCGCTATCAGCCAGCTGATGATCTTCAACAACGAAATGATGAAGATGGACAAGCGCTACCGCGAACCTTGCGAAACCTTCGTAAAGCTCCTGCAGCCCTTTGCACCCCACATCGCCGAAGAAATGTGGAGCATCCTGGGTCACGAAGGCTCCCTCACAAATGTGGCATGGCCTGAAGCCGACGCAAGCAAGGCTGTGGAAAACACCGTCGAAGTCGTGTTCCAGGTGAACGGCAAGCTCCGCGCCAAGGCAAATGTCGCCAAGGACATGGACAAGGCTGCTTTGGAAAAACTGGCCATGGAAAATGACCGCGTGAAGGAGTTTACTGCTGGCAAGACTGTGGTTAAGGTTATTGCCGTGCCGGGTAAGCTGGTGAATATCGTTGTTAAGTAGTCGCTCGCCTTCTACTGCGCGGCGATTTCGTCGCAAATCTTAAAATTAAAAGTCCCCGAAGGCTAAACCCTCGGGGATTTTTATATTTGATTGCGATTATTGAATTTGAACAAGTTTAGGTTTTTGATGAGAAAGTGGTTTTACGAAATTCGCAGGGAAGATTCTACGGCGATTAAGGGTTTTGCAATTATGATGATGCTGATGCATCATGTGTTTGCTTTCCCCAATCGATTGGTTGGTGTGTCTTATCAACCATTGCTTTCTCTGCCAGGAGGAACATCTGTTGAATGGTATGTTTCCTTGTTCGGTAAAATCTGTGTTCCCATGTTTACGGTTCTCGCGGGCTTTGGAATTTATAGAAGCTTTTCTAGGCAGCTGGCGCAAGAACGTTCTGGAGATCATACTCAAACTTACTTGTCCTTTTTCGCTCGCCGATTAAAGAAACTTTATTTCAAGTTCTGGCCCATCTTTTTGGTATTCGTTCCCATGGGGTTGATTCTTGGTAAGTCTGTGATTACGAAGAATCCTGCAGACTGGGTTAAAAATTTTCTTCTTATCGATACCTCCTTCAATCCTGAATGGTGGTACCTGACAAGTTATGCAATCCTTGTTTTGTTGACGCCTATTGTCATGGCTTTCTTTAATCGTAAGCGTAGTTCGCTCTATAGCGATATTGTACTGATTCTTTTGGGGGGCTTGTTCGTTGAACGAGTATTCCTGTACTTTATTGGTTCCTGTGATCCACTCATTTATCTTCGT
Organism: Fibrobacter sp.; assembly: GCA_024399015.1. Classification (GTDB taxonomy): domain Bacteria; phylum Fibrobacterota; class Fibrobacteria; order Fibrobacterales; family Fibrobacteraceae; genus Fibrobacter. Next base: position 329,183 of record JAKSIC010000001.1, on the reverse strand, counting down.
ATTTCCTTGGCTTGGCAGAAATTGTCTATCGTTCTAATCCTGCTTCCTATGTTCATGATTGGCGCCTGGGCCGCAAAGTATGATATCTACGAAAGAATCTTGAATAAATTCAGGGGTAGAACTTTTGCACGAATTTTCTTAGGCTTTGCACTTCTTGTTATGGTCCCGATTTTACGCGTGGGTTGGTATCAGTCGAATGCCTGGGGACTTGACCAGTATGATACTATTTACGGTTTTGTTTATGTACTTGCCGTAGCTCTTGTGATTTGCAAGATGAACATTGTGAAAAAAATTCTAGTGGTCATTGGAAAGCAGTCCATGGGAATTTGGTTAATCCATAGCTTCTTCTGCTTCTATTACTTCCAGCCGTTCTCCTATGCTCTGAAGTATTCTCCTTTGGTTTATCTTGTTGTGTTGGGAAGTTCTTTTGCCTGTTCCTGGGTAATTGAATTTTGTGTCAATTTTGTGGCGAAGAAAATTGGTCGAGCTGAAGCCTAATTCTGGAATGCCTCGTTCATTAACGTTGATGCTTGCTGTGATGGCGGGCGTCTCGGTGGCGAACATTTACTATTGCCAGCCTTTGCTGAATATGATTCGGCAGGATATGGCGGTGTCGGAATTTTATGTGAACTTGATGCCGGTGCTGACTCAAGTTGGTTACGCTCTGGGGCTTTTGTTTATTGTGCCTTTGGGCGATATGATTAACCGTCGCCGTATTGTGCTGGTGAATTTTTCTTTGCTGATTTTCGGCTTGATGGCAATTTATGCAGCTCCCAATGTACATTTGCTTTTGGTAGGTTCTTTTGTTACAGGTGTTTGCTCCGTGACACCGCAAATTTTTATGCCGATGGTTTCCCTGTTTTCAAAGCCTGAAGAAAAGGAACTGAAAACAGGAATGGTGCTGAGCGGATTGCTTACGGGAATTCTTGCGTCGCGCGTATGCAGCGGCCTTGTGGGCGAATGGCTGGGCTGGCGAGCCATGTTCTTGATTGCCGCTGCGATGATGCTTGTTTCTACAATGGTTGTGTACAAGGCGCTGCCGAATGTGCCGGTAACCTACCGAGGAACGTTCTTCAGTATGCTGAAATCCATTGGCGAACTTTTCGTGAAGTTTCCCAAGGCGCGCGTCTACAGCATTCGTTCCGGTTTTGCCTTCGGTTCTTTTCTTGCGTTGTGGGCTTGTCTAGCATTCCGTATGAAGCAGGCTCCGTTTTATCAAGACAGTAAGACTGTGGGACTCCTTGGTCTTTGCGGAATCGCTGGTGCCTTGACTGCTTCTCGCATTGGAAAATACATTGCCCGTTATGGCGTGGAACGCTTTAGTAATGGTGGTGTTGCCCTTATGATTTCTGCATGGGCGATGTTTTATTTTGGCGGTTCCAGCTATGTTGCAATAATTGCGGGCATTATCGCCATCGATATTGGAATGCAATTTATCCAGCTTGGGAACCAGAGCTCCGTAATGCGCTTGTACCCTGAAGCGACCAGCCGAATGAATACCATTTTTATGACCACTTACTTTGTGGGTGGTTCCTTGGGTACATTCCTTGCGGGATCCTTCTGGACTTTGTGGGGTTGGAACGGTACCGTACTTGCGGGAGTATCTCTTGCGCTAGCCTCTTTTATGACCACGCTCATTACGAAAAAATCGTAAATTATCTAAAAAGATTAGACATATAATTTTTGCAGGGGGTGTTTGTGTTCTGTAAAAAGGATATTTCAAGAAATGAGTATATGCTAGTACGTGGTCAAGCCCGTTGCGGTTATGACTGGTGGTGGCACTCATTTACTGCAATCAGTGCAAGAACTGGTGAAGAAAAACCATTCTTTTTAGAATTCTTTATTTGTAATCCGGAACTGGGTGGTGATGAACCTGTGTTCGGTCAGTTGGAAGAAAACAAGAGGGCTGGTAAGAAACCTTCCTACTTGATGGTTAAAGTGGGAACCTGGGGCGAGGATGCTCGACAACTTCATCGTTTTTTTGGCTGGAATAAGGTTTGCATAGAAAAGTCCGCTCCTTTCTCAGTAAAGGCTGGTGATTGCTATCTCTCGGAAACGGAATCCTACGGTTGCGTCAGAGTATCTGAAGAAGACTTTAAAAATCATCCTGAGTATATGTGCAATGATGGCACCATCAAGTGGAATTTGAAAATTGATAAGCAGATTCCATTTAATGTTGGTTACGGTGCGTCAAAGATTTTCAGGACCTTACAGCTGTTTGAAATGTTTTGGCATGCTGAAGGAATGAAATCTTTCTACTCTGGAGAAATTGAATACAACGGTGAAAAATATTTAGTGACTCCGGAAACATGTTATGGCTATGCAGATAAAAACTGGGGCAAGGATTTTACATCACCTTGGGTTTGGCTTTCGTCCAATAATCTGACCAGCAAAATTACTGGAAGGAAACTGGAAAATAGTGTGTTCGATATTGGGGGAGGTCGCCCCAAGGTTGGCCCTTTGGTCCTAGATAGGAAATTGCTTTCTGCGTTCTACTACGAAGGGAAATGTTACGAATTCAACTTCTCAAAGTTTTGGACAAATACAAGAACTTTCTTTGATTGCAAGGAAACCGAAGACCAGATTGTTTGGCACGTGGAACAACGTACATGGTGTACGAAAATGGTTACGGACATCACTTGCGAGAAGAAGGACATGCTGTTGGTGAATTATGAATCACCGAAGGGCGAAAAACGTCATAACCGCCTGTGGAACGGTGGCAATGGAAAGGGAACCGTGAAGCTCTACAAGAACGACAGACTCATTGATGAGATTGAAGCCCTTAATGTGGGCTGTGAATACGGGAAATTCGACCAATAAAAAACGGGATCGTTTAGATCCCGTCAATTTCTACGACTTTTTTATTGTTGGTGCTGCCGAGAACCACTCGGACATCGCGCTTGTGAACTTTAAAATGTTCTGCCAACAATTCGCAAATGGCTTCGTTGGCTGCGCCTTCTACAGGTGGAGCCTTGACTTCGACCTTGAAACTTCCGTCGGGCTGGGGCGTGACGGATTCGCGTTTGCTGCGGGCGTGTACCTTGATGTTTATTCTCATGCGGGGACGTCTCGTGGGGCCGGGCCTTGATTAGGCGAGGACTTTTCCCATGGGCGGGTTCTGACGCTTGGGCTGCTGTTCCAAGGCTTCCAGTTCCTTCTGGTCGTTTTCCATGGCGGCGAGCAAATCTTCCTGACCACGGATCAGGGCACGGCAACGGATAAAGTAATTTGCGCGAAGTTGCTTGAGCTGTTCGATTTCGGCGCGAAGGTTTTCGGCAACCTGCTTGGTGTTTTCCACTTCGCGGACTGCACGGGCCTTTGCTTCGGCAACGATGATTTCGGCTTCCTTTTCGGCGGTAGCCTTGACGTCGTCGACGGTGCGCTGCATGGTGACCACGGCGTCCTGGATGGTCTTTTCAATTTGACGGTAGTAATTGACGCGTTCTTCGGCCACCTTGAGACGTTCGGTGAGATCGGTGCGTTCTCTGGACATTTGTTCAAAAGCGTTGGCGGCGGTTTCCAAAAAAGCCTTGACTTCTTCGGGGTCTACACCGCCAAAGTTCTTCTTGTGGAAATTTTGATTACGGATGTCCAGCGGAGTAAGTTCCATTTTTGCCTACCGATTAAATATTAACCATTCAGGTGTTTTTCAACAATATAGTTAAAGAAAGACGAAAAGGTGGCTGGGGGAGGCCATAAAGTAGGCTCATAAAAGGATGTATTTGAACATATTTGGTATTAAAAAAATAAGATAAGATTTTGCCTAAAGTAATAATTGGCAAACTATATTATCTTTGTAAAAAAGGGATTGGCATGAAAGCGTTGAAGGAATTTTGGCAGAAGCAGAACACCTTGGAGCGAAAGCTCTTTTGGTCTACGTTGGCTGTGGTGATTATTGTCGCCATTCTTTCTGCCATTTTCACCATTTACGAAAACATGAACTCCGCCGCTTCCATCGGCAGCGTGGGATGTGCTTTGGTCTGCATTATTGTGGCCGTTTTTGCTTACAAGTCTTCTTTTTATTCCCAGTGCTATTTGGTGATGTGCCTTGTCCTGGGCGGCTGCATCCTGCCCTTGCTGTTCCTTTTCTGTGGCGGTTTTACCGGCGGCTTGCCCTTGTATTTTGTGGCGTCCCTTATGCTTATTGCCTACACGGAAAAATCTGCATACAAGGTAATTGCTTTCGTGGTGACCATGGTCCTGCAGCTTACTGCGGTGGGGCTTTCCTGGGTTCACCCGGAATGGGTCCTTTCGGAATTAGGTAGAGATGATTCCTACCTGGATATGGTGGTCTCGCTTTTGTTCTCTGGATTCGCCGTATTCTCCATCTCCACTTTGACGGTGTCCGCTTACGCCCATGAACGTGCCAAGAATGCGAAACTCCTGGCTCGTATGGACTACCTTTCTTCCAGGGATTCCCTGACTGAAGTTTACAACCGTCGCCACATGAGTTCATTCCTTGCGAACGTGGTGTGGCATCGTAGAAACGATTTCTATCTGCTGATGTTGAACATCGACAACCTGAAGCGCGTGAACGAAACTTTCGGACATGCCTTCGGTGACCAGGTGATCATGTCCGTAGCTCATTTGCTGGATAGCAGTGCTGATCTTTCCAGCAACGAATGCGTGGGCCGCTATGATGGCGATACCTTTGTATATGTCATCGAAGCCTCTTCTGAGGTGGAGGCCTATGCCAAGGCTGACAAAATCCGTAAAAGCGTCATCCAGACTCGCTGGGAGGATTTCCCCCACATCCAGGTGACAGTTAGCGGAGGTTTCGCATTTTGCGGAAACAGGTCTTTCCGAGACTACCGACAGATGCTCGCCAAGGTCGAGGAGTTGATGAGAGTTGCCAAGTCCCAGGGTAAAAATCAGCTCCGCAGCATGGTGGAAAATTAAATATGTTAATAGATTGTTGATAAATTGAAAGGGTGCTGGGGAATGCCTTGTGGTGGCGTTAAAAGTTGCTTTTAGGCGGAAACTACCCCTTGATTTATCTCGAATAATTACTAACTTTGCAAACCGAAAAATTTTTGACTTTTAATAAAGGTTACTACAATGAAAAGAACATTCCAGCCTCACAATCGTAAGCGCGCTAACAAGCATGGTTTCCGCACCCGTATGGAAGACCGTTGGGGTCGTGCTGTTTTGAGCCGTCGTCGTGCCAAGGGCCGCAAGCGCTTGACCGTTAGCGACACCATCTACAAGAAGTAATTTGGGAATTGGCTCGTGGCCAGTCTACGTTCTTATAGGCTGCCCAACCAGCCCGCTTACCGGCAAGTAGCCGTCCAGGGAAAGTACGTCCGCGGTTCATCGTTTTCGATGAGGTGGATTGACAGTCCGGACGGTTTTTGTCGTTTCTGCTTTTTAGCGAAAAAGAAAAACGGCAACGCCGTATACCGTAACAGGTGCCGCAGACTGCTGCGACCCCTGTTTTATAATATGGTGCCAAATATTCAGAAGCCCGTCTGGGCCATGATCATTGTTAATGATAAGGCCGACGAGGTCACCTCGGAACGTTTCCGCGACACTGCGGAAAAAATTTTCAAGAAAATGGAATGGGCTCCTGCGCAAGAGGTTCAAAGTGAAGGCGCTGGACAAGGTTAGTCAGATCATGAGGAGCGTGTTAATCGCTCCTATTCGACTATACCAAATTGTCCATCCCTATTTCTTTCGTGGGGTATGCCGCTTCCAACCGACCTGCTCTCAGTATGCAATTGAAGCTATCCGCGTCCACGGAGTCTTCAAAGGTTTCTATCTTGCGGTTTTTAGAATTCTAAGGTGCAATCCATTTTGCAAAGGTGGGTACGATCCTGTACCGCCTAAAAAGGAAAAGATATGAAGAAAGATACCGTCATCGGCACTATTCTTATCGTCGTCATCATGATCTGGTGGTTTGCTTCCAGTTCTGCCAACAACGAAGCTGCTAGAGCTGCACAGATTGCCAAGAAGGCCGCTGCAGATTCCGTAGCTGCATTGCAGGCAGAAAAGTCCGGTACTGCAAACTCCTTGGTTCTTCCGGTGACTGGCAATACTGAATTGAAGGCCGCTCCAGTTCTGGGTGGCGCTCCTGCTGAAACAGCTTCTGCTGAAGTTGCCGCAGATTCCTCCGCAAAGGATGCTGCAGAGGCCGCTCCCGCAAAGATTGAACAGCGTACAGTGACTGTCGAAACCGACAAGTTCATTATGACCCTTACCAACAAGGGTGCAAAGATTCAGAGCGTTATTGTGAAGGCTTTGGCTGATTCCGCAGGCAAGTTCCCGGAACTCATTCAGGATACCACTCTCGGTGCCCTGGACCTGAAGCTTGGCCCCGTTGATTTGAGCGAAGTCTTGTTTGATGCTGGTTCCGCTCCAGAAAAGATTGTTGTTGATAATGAAGCTACCGTGGAATTCGTCTTTGCCGACGTTAATGGTAACAAGGTTATCCGTAGCTTCGGCTTTACCAAGAATGGTGCTGCTGTTCGCCAGGTGAACAAGTTTGTGGGTTTCCGCGTCAATGACTACGAACTGGTCTGGAAAGGCGGCATGAAGGAAACTGAAGAACTCCCCAAGGGTTCTACCGTGAACGCCGCTGGTTACTTCTTCAGCGAAGTCGTCTACAACAACACTGACTATGTGGAACGTGAAACTGTGGGCGATTCCTGGACTCTTAATGATGGCAAGCTCCTTTGGACAGGTCTCCGCCGCAAGTATGTTGCAATGACTGTTCAGTTCGACGCTCCTACCCGTGCCGTGGTTGAAGCAAAGAAGTTCAAGGTCATGGATAGCGAATCTGATCCGGGCACCTACCGCTTGACGGTGAAGGATGAACTCCGTGCTGATTCCTTGGCTTATAACTTTATGGTTCTCCCGCTGCAGTGGGACGAAATCGAAGAATACGACGTTGGCTACGAAAAGATCATTGCTACTGGATCCTCTTGGTTCCCGGGTTCCAGAGTCTGGTTCGTGTGGATCTGCAAGGTGCTCCTCAAGCTCTTGAATCTCTTCTACTCCATGATTCCTAACTATGGTGTTGCAATCATCTTGATTACTGTTCTCGTTCGCGGTATCACTACTCCGTTTACTGTGAAGCAGCTGAAGTCCACTGCCGCTATGAGCAAGCTCAAGCCGCAGCTGGATGAAATCAACGTGAAGTACCGTAGCGATCCGCAGAAGAAACAGGCCGCTATCATGGAACTCTACCAGAAGGAAGGCGTGAATCCCATGGCTAGCTGCACCGGTGGCTGCCTCCCCATGCTCTTCCAGATGCCTGTGTTCATGGGCTTGTTCTTCGTGCTTGGCCGCGCTGTGGAACTCCGCGGCATGCCGGCATTCCTCTGGATTACCGACCTGAGCAAGAGCGACGTCATTATCGAAGCAATCAAGATTCCGTTCCTCATGCCTAATGGTATTACCTTGCTTCCGATCATTATGCTGGTGACCATGGTCTTCCAGACTAAGGTGACCATGCAGGGCAACGCTGGTATGGATCCTGCTCAGCAGAAGATGATGATGTGGATGATGCCTGCAATGATGTTCCTCTTCAGCGCGGTGATGCCGTCTGGTCTCGTTCTCTACTGGACAATCTCTAACGTTTGGACAATTGTTCAGTACAAGATTCTTCACCGCAACATGGACAACGGCTCTGCCCCCAAGACTGTGAAGGGCAAGAAAGTCCAGGACGCACAGATTGTGAAGTAATTTGTCCGTAGGGACAAAACGAAAAACGGTCGTCGAAATTTAAAGATCCCTCGAGTAATATCGAGGGATTTTTTATTATTTGCGCTACAAAGTATTTGGGAAGTTAATAGGAGAATGAAATGAAAAAATTGTTGTTGGTTCTAGCCTTCTGCGCAGTTGCCGTTTTTGCTGGTGAAGAGACTGGTAATGGATACGGCAATGTTGAATACGTAGGCGATGGAGTTGCCCTGCCATCTTCCAACTCGGAATCTACGGTCGATGAATCGGAAACGTACAACAGAGAAAAAGTTGTATCAGAAACAAGAACGGCTATTCCTCAAGGAGCGGTTCGATTTTACTTGGAAGGCGGCTTTATCGGGCTTGGTCTTGGTGCGCGTGTTCATTTGGGATATACTGGACGTAACTATATGCAGGCTAGCTTGGCTTATGATATGGGCTATATTCGTGTTCCTGTTGATTTCTTTGTTGGTGGAAAGAATTTGCACGGCATCGTGGGATTTGCTTTTAATATTGTACACTCGTATGGCGACCCCCAGATGGTCTCTTGGGCTTTGGGTGTGAATTATGATATCAATGAACATATTGGTTTTAATGTGAAGTTGACCAGTATGTTCTTCTGGCCTTCTGAGACGCCATCTACAATAGTTGTTAATGCCCAATACGCATTTTAAAAATGCTTGATGGAGAAACCCTCAATTTTTTGAAAATCTCGTAATTCGTAATTCATACTTTATAATTGTAAAAAAGGCTCCCCGAAGGGAGTCTTTTTTACTTATACTCGTCGCCTTCCAGCTTTTTGCCGAGGATCTTGTACTTGGCCTTGATGACGTTTTTGAGAATGGGCCAACCCAGTTTTTCAAAGGGCTTTTCCCAGAGCTTATCGGCAGTTTGCTTGACGATGTTGTCGATGTGCTGCGGGAGCCATTCTTCCTTGAAGTCGGGAGCGAGACCGGCATTCTTTGCCATGGCGATGTAATCTGCGTTCAGGGCGTTGTAGGCACCTTTGCGGATAAAGTGAATCTTTTCCTTGAAGTTGAAGCGCTTTTGCAAGAGTTTGCGTTTCACAAAACCTGCGCCCTGGGCGATGAGTTCCTGGTAGGCGAAAGTCACCTGAGTGTCGGTGTGATAAAGTGCTGCCATGCGAACTTCGGCTTCGTCAAAAATGTCGGCGAGGCCGATTTCAAGACGGCGCACTACATCGTAGAAGGTGCTTTGTTCTGGCGTTTCCAGCAAGTGGGTGTAGAAGGCACCGAGTGCTTCTTGCTTGATATACATGAAGAAACTCTGAAGGTGCGGACGAACTTCGTTATTCTGGGTTAGAGAAATAACGTCGGCTGTACTTGCCTCTGCTCGCTTGATGAAGTCTGCAAAATTATTTTGGAAATAGACGATGGAGTCGTTAACCAAAAGTAAACGCTCAATGCTTTCCAGACCTGCGAAACTGCCGCGTCCGTTTGCAAGATCCTTAAGGAACCTGCGCCACATGCCAAAGTCAAAACCGTGGTTTTCTGTGAGGTAAAGCGAGATTTCGTTTTCCTTAAGGAACTTCATGGTTTCTTCGGAAAGTTCTCGCTTGTTCGTCAACAGGATGACTGTGAAATCGGTTTCAGCCAAATGCTTGAGTGCAAAGCGGACATACCCGGGGAGGGTATCCCCGAGCTGGTAGGAAGCGTAAAGTATAACTTTTGATCTAGAGGCCATCTAGTCTCCAATATAATTAACGTCGACCGCTGCGTCCGCGTCCACCACGGCCTTTTGCCAGTTTTTCACCGAAGGCCTTGGCGCCTGTAGACTTTTTGCCGCCTCTGTTTCCACCGCGGGAATCGTCGTCACGGGAACCGCGTCCACCACGAGAACTTCCGCGTCCGCCGCGGGCGTCGCGACCGGTACGTTCGAAGGAAGGCTCGTCAGAGTCGCGACGTCCCTTGCGCCCGCGCCCACGTGAGCCTACGGATGCGTAAGCCGGTGCGTAATCGTCGTCGAAATCTCGATCGTCTTCGGGCTGGCTCAGGTAGCCCATAGCCTCTGCGGCTTCGGCGCGGTCCATGCGTTCGTTGAAGTTACGTGCATCCTCATCTACATCGCGACGGGTGCGGCGGCTCTTCTTCGGTTCCGGAGAAAGCTTTTCGGTGATGGAGAAGTCCACCTGGCCGCGAAGCGGGTCAACGCGAAGAAGCGTTACCATGACCTTGTCACCACGGCGGAAGGTGCGACCGCTGCGCTTGCCGAATGCAAGACCCTGGTCTGCGTTATACACGTAGAAGTCGTCGCCTGCGATATCGCGGAAGCGGCACAGACCTTCTGCAATAGGATCTGCGATAGAAACGTAGATACCCCATTCCTCGATGCCTGTAATGTTTGCTTCGAAAGCATCGCCAATGCGATCCTTCAAAAGCCATGTGGAGCAGACCTTGATAGCCTGGCGTTCCACCTTCATGTTCTTGATTTCGTTGGCGGAAATCAAGTCGCAAACATCGATGACGCTTTCCTTGCGTTCGGCGGAAATCTCCTTACCCTTGCGAGCCAATTCACGATGGCACCACAAGTCAGCGTAACGACGAATCGGAGAGGTAAAGTGAGAGTAGTCCTGCCAATTCAAGGCGAAGTGACCGAAGCTGTTGCTGTCGTAGTGGGCCTTCTGCATACTACGGAGAATACGGTTGGTGAGAGTTTCGTCGTCGCCAGCCTTCTTCACCAAATGTTCGTACAGCTTGAATGCGGTAGGATTCAAGTTGGTATCGCCACTGCGGGGCTTGCCCAGTTCGCGGAGCATCACCGGAGAACCCTGGAACAGGTTGGGGTACATGTAGTACAGTTCCATGATGTCCTTGGTATCCGGAGCTTCGTGGATACGGTAGATACCCTGGAGACCGCGCTTCTTCAGTTCCTTGGCGCAGCAGTTGTTTGCGATCAACATACATTCTTCAACCCAGGAGTTGGAGATGTCTGTGGTGCGCGGATAAATGTCGGTAGGTTCGCCAGCTTCGTTGAAGTGGCAGCCCATTTCGGTGCTCTTGAATTCCAGGAGACCATCCTTGGTACGGTTTGCCTTAAGCTTTGCGGTGACTTCGGCGAGAACCTTCATTTCCTCGTCGCCTTCTTCCCACAGCTTTTTTGCCTGCTGGTAGGTGAGGGAACGGGTAATGCGGACGATACTGCGATGGAAATCCCAGCTGAGAACGTTGGCGTTCTTGTCCAACTCGATCATACAGGTGTGGGCGCAACGGTCCACATCTTCGTGCAGAGAGCAGATGTCGCTGGAAAGTTCATCCGGAATCATGGGCACTGCGGTCCAGGGCAGGTACTGGGTGTAGCTGCGTTCCAAAGCTTCTTCATCCAAAGCGCTTCCTTCGGGAACGTAGTAGCTCACGTCGGCGATATGGACGCCCAGCTTGTAGCCGTTTTCTGTAGGCTCGATGGAAATAGCGTCGTCATGGTCCATGGCGCCTTCCGGGTCGATGCAGAGGATGTTTGTCTTGCGGTAGTCAACACGGCCCTTGAAATCTTTTGCGGTGGGAGCCTTGATGCTCTTAACGTATTCCTGGATTTCCTTGCTGAAGCCCTTGGGAAGGTTTGCTTCTTCCATAAACTTCTGGGTGATTTCCTTCCAGGTCATGGAGATGAGATCAGCGGAATGATCCACCTTAGCCAAGTAGCTGTGCTTGAGACGCGGGTGCGGATACAGGGTGAAGCTGATGACTTCCCCTTCCTTGCCAGGAGCCTGACGGCGGTGGCACATCTCGAATTCCTTTTCGGTTTCCAACTCGGTAACTACCCAGTCTTCTTCGCCGACCTGATGGAGAACGCCACGACGTACGCGGGTGCTCTTGTCTTCGGTCTGGCGGCGGCTACGGGCGCCCGGGCGACGATTGTCTTCACCACCTTGCTCGGCAACCTTCTTGAGACGCTTTTCACGTTTTTCTTCCAACGGTTCGCCATCGCCAATCTGGTATTCCTTATGGTTGGTGCGCTTGAGAACGCCCTGTTCCACAAGTTCGGCCAGGAGCTGCTTAAAAGCCATTTTTTGTTTTTTGGGGAGACCGAGGGAAGCGCGAAGACGGCTTCCCACCATAGATTCTTCACGAAGTACGGCGACAATCTGTTCAACCGTAGGTAACTGCTGTGCCATTTTAGGCCTCCTTATTTGCGGCGCTGTCAGCCGCGGCTTCCGCTTGCTTGCAAGCATCTTGTTCTTGCTTCTTGTAAGGCAATGCGGATTCTATCAAATCGTGCATTTCGTCTCTAAAGTCGTTCATGGGCTTGTCGGCATAATCTTCCGGCTTCTGAAGCGGATGAACCACGATAGTGACGTCACCGGGGGTCAACGAAAACCTCGTCTTCGAAAGACGATCTCCGGTACCTATTAATGTAATTGGTAAAATCTTGAAATGTTGTTCTTTCGCCATGCGAAATATTCCATTTTGGAATTTAAGCATGCGTCCGTCGGCACTGCGGTGACCTTCGGGGAAAACAGCAATGGTATAACCCTTGGAAAGACGGTCGCTAACCAGTTTTCCCATGCCTGCATTTTTGCGAGGATCTTTGTGGTTTACAGGGATGCAACCGATGTGGTTAAGGACCCAACCGAAAACGGGAATATGCCAAAGTTCGCCCTTGGCGATAAAAGAGGCACTGGTAATGCCTGGCCAGATGACGTTAATGTCCAGGAAGCTTTGGTGGTTGGCCACAATAACGTAGTCGTTTGTCTCGGGAATGTTTTCTTTGCCAACAATGTTCAACTTGATTCCGAAGATTTTGAACATGATTTGGAAGAACTTCACGCAAATCTTGGTGCTTTCCTGAGATTGGCCCATAAGCCCGCCACGGATAAGTACGTAGGGGACACCAGCTATCACCATGGCGGTAGCTGTGATGAAGTAGTAAAGGATTGCTCTGATGAATGACATTTTCTTGTTCTCTTAAAGGTAATCTATAAAAAAAAGACCCCGAAGGGCCTTTTTAATTACGATTTATGAATTATGAGTTATGAGATGGGAAATGGGTTCCCCTTGCGTCTAAATAATTTTCCAGCTGAGTTCCTGGCCGGCGGCGAGGGGGACTACACCGTTGACGACTGCGGGAACGGTCCAGCTTTCCTTCACGACTTCAATCTGCTTTGTGGTGCGGGGGAGACCGTAGAAGTCTGCACCGAAACCTGCAATGAAGTTGGGAAGTTTGTCCAGGGCGCCTGCGCGGTCGAATTCCTGCACGAGAAGGGGGATGGCTACCGGTGCGCTGTAGACGCCCGCTGCCCCGCAAGGGCATTCCTTTTTGCCCTGCTGGTGCGGGGCAGAGTCCGTGCCGAGGAAGAACTTGGGATTGCCGCTGAAGGCGGCTTCGCGGATGGCGGCGCGGTCTTCAGGCCTCTTCGGCAGCGGCTTGCAGAAATGATGAGGCCTGAGGGCGTCTCCGATGACGTCATCCAGAGTCATCATCAAGTGATGAACGGTAAAGGTTGCTGCTACGTTAGCGGGCAAACGCTTTACTGCTTCCACAGCCTTTGCGCAGGAAAGATGTTCAAACACAATCTTCAGCTTCGGGAATTTTTCGGCGAGAATTTCTACACGCTTGATAAAGGCGGGTTCACGATCCAAGCAGAATTCGCCCGGTTCTTCACCATGGACGCAAAGCACGAGGCCAAGCTTTTCCATCATGGCAACCACAGGGAACACGGCTTCGAAATCGCTAATGCCATCGGCACTATTGGTGGTAACGCCTGCGGGGTAGTACTTGCCCGCCACGACACCGACTGCCATCATATCCTTCAAATCCTGTTCAGTATAGTTGGGATTCAGTTTGAAGGTCATAAGCGGTTCAAAGTCGGGACGAACCGGTGCTGCTGCGTCTAAAATCTGCTTCTTGTAGTCAGCAATGGCGGCTGCGCTGGTCATTGCAGGAACGGTGTTCGGCATGATGATGGCGCGGCCGAATTGGGAAACGAGGTCGCGTACATAGCCGGGCATCAAGTCGCCCTGACGGAGGTGGGCGTGAAAATCGTCTGGTAAAGGCAGGAACATAGTCGATTACAACTTAGGGTTAATAAAGTGGGTGGGGCTGCTTCCGGTGTTGGTGAAATCTCGGAACAAGGCTCGGGAAATATCGCTGTCGGAATTCAGCCAGTAATCAAAGGAATGGGGTTCTGTCAAAGTTTTCTTATGCAAGAAACTAATGTTGCAGTTCAATTCCTTGGTCATCAAAAGATCATGGGTCACAATGATGATGGTCGTTTTAAACAGTTGACGCATATTATCGATCAGCGGCAGCAGGTTACGACGGTTATAGTTGTCCAAACCTGCAGTAGGTTCGTCCATCAAAAGCAACTTCGGGTCCATTGCCCAGGAACGGGCGATTGCTACACGCTTCTGCATACCCACGGAAAGCTGGTGGGGGAACATGTCCGCCTCTTCACGGACTCGCATCAAATCCATGGCCATTTTGACTTTTTCGTCGATTTCCTCGGGGGAACCCATTTTATGGTAACGCAGAGGCAATGCAATATTGTCCCGGACCTTCAGGTTTGAAATGAGGGCGCCGTTCTGGAACACAAGACCCACCTGACGTTTTGCAACTTCCAAAGCTGTCAACCGTTCGGGAGGAATATATTCACCGAAGTAATAAATGTTTCCTCGGGTGGGGCGGACAAGGCCTGCAATGATTCTGAGCAAGGCGCTTTTACCCTGGCCGGAACCACCACCGATGCAAAGGGTTTCGCCTCGAGTTACAGTCAAGTTGACGTTGCGTATAAGTTCTTTCTGTTCGTCATCCTCGCGATGCTTGAAAAAGCTCACAGCGCGAGGCTGGGAGAACATGTTGCCTGTAAGGTCGTTATAGGCAAGGCTCACGTTTTCAAGTCTTAAAGCTTCGTCTTGCATTAGATAAGCGTGTTGAGGTTATTGATGTAGTCAACGAAATAGAAAATGGAAAGAACCACGTCGGCACACACAACATAGAGGAAGGACTTAATAACGGAACGGGAAGTTGCCTTGGGAACCTGGCGCACATCGCGGGGAATATTCAAGGCTTGGTAGCAAGCGTTTGTCGTAATGATGGCACCGAAGATGAGGGGCTTAAGAACAATAAAGACAAAGTCGGTCAGCGTAAGTGCATTGAGAATTTCTGTGCTGAGATAGGACCAGGTCAACTGAATGTTGATGATGTTTCCGGTAAGGAATATGATACCCTTGGTAAGCAGGAATCCGGAAATGATGGCGCTGGTGCTAAAGATGATGTTCATAAAGAACATGGCGATACATCCGCCAAAGAGACCTGGCATAACAAGGTAACGGATGGGATCCACGCCCATAGTTGCCAGGGCGTCCACTTCGGAGTTGATCACCATGCTTCCGATGTAGGTTGTAAGGGATGATCCGCTTCGACCTGCAATCAAGAATGCGGTGAGGATGGGACCCAACTCTCGGACAATCACGACCACAATGAGACTACCCACCACATCGGACAAACCCATTTTGCCCATAAGTGAAATCACTTCGATAATCACCACGGTACCGAACAAGGTGGCCACGATGAACAGGATGGGGAAAATTTCCACACCTGTAAAGAATGTCTGCATGATGATGTTTCTTGTGTCGGTCTTGAAATTACGATTAGAAGAGAAAAGACTCTTTATGGCGTTCCAAAACAAAGCAACCTGCTGGCCCGAAGGGCGATGCAGCAGAAAAAGACCCAACTTATGGAATATCTTTCCAAAGACGGTCAGTCGTTGCCAGTTTCTAACGTTCTTCTTTTTCTTCATTCTTCCGGCTTATGGCGTAAAGAATATCGTTCCACAGCTGATCCAGACCAGTTTTCTTAATGGAACTTACGCAGAGAGGTTTTTCTTCGAGGTCGAAGTTCTCCTGGATAAGCTTAAGACCCTTGGCCAGTTCGGATTGATTTACCTTGTCGCGTTTGCTTGCAATCAGCAATACTGGGCAACCGGTTTCACGGATGCTTTCCACCGTTTCGATATCGATGTCGTGTCCTCCGTGGCGGATATCCACCAGATAGACGAGACCTTTCAGATCCTTGCACTTTTCCACGTATTCGCGGATAAAGTCCGACATTTCGTCACGTTTGGAATTGCTGACTTTGGCAAACCCTACACCTGGTAAATCTACTAGAAAAAATTCCTTGTTGACCTTGAAAAAATTCAGTTCGTGGGTTTTTCCGGGGGTGGAACTGACTTTTACGAAGTTTTTGCGGCCCATGAGGGCGTTCATCAGAGAGGATTTGCCCACATTGGAGCGTCCGAGAAAAGCCACTTGGGGTAAACGTTCCTTGGGAAGTCCGTTCAGACTGACTGCGCTTTTGACAAATTCTACAGAAGTAATCTTGTAGCCACCGACAGTAACGGGAGCCTGGGCGGTCACCTTGAGGGGGCGTGCTAACTTGCCCACCGGTTTTTTGGGAGCGTTTTGCGGATCGTTCTTTTTGACTTCGGGACTCATAGGCTTACTCTTCCTTCGAATGCTCGGAGCATGGTTACTTCGTCGACAAATTCCAAATCGCTGCCCATAGGAATGCCACGGGCGAGGCGGGTACGCTTTACAGGAACACCTTGCAACAGACGGTCAATCATAAGGGCGGTGCTGTCGGCTTCGGTGCTACTACCAAGGGCCAGAACCAATTCCTCGATACCTTCTTCCTTGATACGACTTACCAATTGCGGTAAGTGGAGGTGTTCGGGACCGATGCCGTCCAGGGGAGAAATAGTTCCACCAAGAACAAAGTAAAGACCCTTGTAGATTCCAGAGCGTTCAAAAGGAATGATGTCGGAACTTTTTTCCACGACGCAGATGGACTTCGCCCCGCTGCGGTCGCGGCAAGTGTTGCAAATTTCGTCTTCAGTAAAGGCGTGGCAGCACGGGCAAGGATGAACCTTGGTGGATGCGTTGATCAGATTTTCCGCAAAGCGTTGCACATCACTCTTGCTTTGGGACAAGATGTGGTAAGCCAAGCGACGGGCGGTCTTTTGGCCTACGCCGGGAAGGCTTGCAAATTCGCCAATAAGGGCTTCCAAACTTTGCGGTTCAACGTTCATTAGTTATTTGTCCAGCTGTAGGATTCTGTGATGCAATACTTCAGTTGTGTTGCGGTAAGACCGAGGTCCATGATTGCAGAGTGGATTGCCTGGGAATCGTCCAGTTCCACGGCGTCTGCAAGTTGCAACAACTGACCCAGTCGGCCGGTGCGGTTGAGGAGCGCTTCTTGCATTTCGTCGTCGGTGGGCGCGTCGGGAAGGATTGTTTCCAGCGGCGCGCGTACAAGCGCGTCCATGCGGCTGAGGAGGCCCACCATGAATGCCTTTGCACAGAAAGAATCGTTCTGCCCATCCATTTCGCGGGCAAGAGTTTCCAGGAACTTGGCGCGTTGGCTTACGTTCTGGAACAGGGGCGATGCCTGGGGAGTCATTCCCATTTCGGGACGTGCGTAAAGCATGAGCATAAGCCATTCATGAATGTTGCGCATGCCCACCCAGACGATGGCGTCCTTGACTGTTTCAATCTGGCTGTGCTTTGTGTCGGAATTGGAATTCACGAAACGAAGCAGGTTGGTGGCAATGTCGGTGTTCTTGCTGAGGCTTTCACACAGGTCTTCAAGAGACGGGCGGGAGCGGAGCAAAAGGATCAACTGCAAAATAGTTGCGGAGGTGGCGTCGATTTTACGACCAGTGACAAGCTCCGGCTTTGCAAAGAAGAAACCTTGGAAGTAATCGTAGCCTGCGTCCTGGCAACGCTTGAAGGTTGCCTCGTCCTCCACCTTTTCGGCGAGAAGCTTGATGCCGAGAACTTGGAAGAATCCTGCGGCCTTGGTCATGGCTTCCAGACTATTGTCCACCACGTCCATCTTAACATAGTTGACGTAGGGGAACAAGGGCTTAAAGCGCTGGATGAATTCGTCATTGAAGATGAAGTCGTCCAATGCGATTTCGAAACCCAGGGACTTGTAGCGTTGGATAGCCTTTACCACGGCGTCGTCCACTTCCACGTCTTCCAGGACTTCCAGTACAAAGTACTTGGGATTCAGGAGGCCGAACAAGTTGTCTAGCAGCATGTTTCGGCTGCAGTTGACGAAAGCCTTGTTGTTGCCGATGAGGCGCTGGATGCCGATGTTGTTCAGCACATTTTCCAGCACCTGGGCGGTTGCTAGGACGTCGCTGGCAATAATCGCCGTATCGCTGGTCGGGGAGTCCCTGAACAGCAACTCATAGGCGTAAATCTTCCCATCCCGGTCAAGGATGGGTTGTCTTGCTAAGTAAGCTAATGATTCCATCGTAGGGTTAGTACGAGATTAGATTCGAGCGGACTTGATACCGAAGAGCAAGATGCTGCGTGCGCCTGCGTCCCAGAGCTTATCCATGATGGCGTTGGCATCTTCCTGGGGCACCATGGCCTTTACGGAGTACCAGTCGCGGCCGTGGAGCTTTGCAACGGTAGGAGCGTCCAGACCCGGAGTCAGAGCTACAGCCTGATCGAGAACTTCTGCGGGGCAGTCATATTCGATCATCATGTAGGACTGGGCAACAAGCTTACCCTGGATACGGCGGATAAGGGTGTTGACTTCTTCGAGGTCGGTCTTCTGGGGGTTGCAGTAGAGGGCTGCGTTGGAACGGAACAGGGGTTCACCGATAATACGGAGGCCAGCCTGCTTCAAAGTCGTACCGGTTTCCACCACGTCCACGATAGCGTCGGCAACACCGAGGCTAACGGAGATTTCCACGGCGCCTTCCAGGACAACAAAGTTCATGGGCTTCTTGTAGTAGCCTTCAACAATGTTGGGGAAGGAGGTGGCGATAGTTGCGTTCTTCAGTTCGTCCAGGGACTGGATGGGACTTTCGTTAGGAACTGCAGCGCACATCTTGGAAGCGCCGAAAGGCAGGTCCAGAACCTTAACCGCCGGGCTCTTGGCTTCGGCGTTGAAGTCGATACCGGTAATGCCGGCGTCGATGATGCCCTTGCCCACGTACATCGGGATGTCGCTGGGGCGGAGGAAGAAAAATTCGATACCGTTCTTGGTGTCGATCTGGGTCAATGTCTTGTAGGGCTTGGATGCTTTGTAACCGCAGGCCTTCAAAAGTTCCTGGGTGGGTTCAAAGAGCATGCCCTTATTCGGGAGAGCTACCTTAATCATAGTTTAGCGTACACTTCTTCGAGGGTGAGACCTTTTTCTGCCATCATGCAGGCAACATAGTAGAGCACCTGGGACAGTTCCAGAGCCTGGTCGTCGCGAGTTTCGTAACGGGCGGCCATCCAGCTTTCGCCGGCTTCTTCCACCAGCTTCTTGCCGATACCGTGAGCACCCTTCTTAAACAGTTCGGTAGTGCTCTTGCCTTCGGGCATGGTTCTCTTGCGTTCGCAAACCAGCGCGTAGATTTCTTCAAATGTCATAATTGACCTCGTTTAGATTTTATACGAGGCTAAATGTAGAAAAAGAAATTAGTTGGCTGCGGAGGGCGTGTACGCGAAATGGCTGAATTTGGCGATCATGGAGTTGTCTTCGTATTCTTCCTTGATCAGTTCCAGCCTTTCGTCCAGCCCTTCTATGGGGGTGTTGATTTTTTCGTAGTACAAGTCCGCTTCGATGGGAAATTCCGGATGGAATTGTACTCCCCAGCAGTTGCGAATTCTAAAGGCGTGATGGTCCTCCAGGGCGCTTGCGGCGAAAACCGTTGCACCAGGGGGAACAACCTCTGCGAACTGGTAATGGACGCAATAGAAATTTGCATTCTTTTCGCTGTACTCGCCAAAGATTTCGTCCCCATTACGAACAAACGAAATCATCTTCAGGCCGATTTCCGGCCCCTCGGGTTTTTCTGCGGCCTTGCCGCCCAGCAAGTGTGCCAGCAGTTGGTGCCCGTAGCAAATTCCAAAAACCGGGAGGTAGGGCTTGCATTCCAAAAGGTCCTGCAGTGCGTCGAAGCAAAGCGCGTGACTCTTGTCTGGATCCGTCACCATGTCGTGGGAACCTGTAATGATCAGCCCAGCAATTTCGTGATTCCTGAGATAGCGGGGAAAGTCCTCGTGAGAGACGATGGCTGTGGACGGCTTCAGTTCCTGTGGAACCCGCTCGTAAATCCATTCCGAGAAATCTCCGATTCGTTCCCGGAGATCCGTGTAAGTACTGCCTATATCCAAAATGACCAAATATCTCTTCATATTCGCGAAGTTAGGAAGGGCTCTGGATTTTGGAAAGAGACGAAAAAATGTTTTTTAGGAGATTTTTTTTGCGTGTGACACCAATTCTTTACACATCTTGTGGTTTGTGGCAAAATCCACTTTGACGGCTTTCAAAAAATGTAACCGAGTTTTTTTGTTATTTTGTAGGGCATGAAAAAGATTCTTATTGTTCTCGCTATTATCACAGCCGCTTTGGTCTGCTTTTTCACACTGGCAAAAAATGGTTCAGAAGGCTCCGCCCAGGAATCCACCCAACCTTCTCAGAACTTGTCCCTTTACGCCGTTGCGGACAATGCCAACATGGTTCGCGCCACTTCGGTGGGCCTTGGAAAAAAAGAACGTCACCGCGTTATTAGTGGTCGACTGTACCAGAACTTTGTGCAGTTGCTTAAGACCAATGGACGCTTGAATGAAAAGAACGTTTTCACGGACGACTGCAAGGAAGGCTTGGAACTGGAATTCTACCGCGACACCGTGCTCCTGGGTAATTTCCGCATGACAAGCCGCATTGGCCGTGATAGCGTTGCAGGCGTATGGGAAACCCGCCACATGGCCAAGGTGAACAAGTTCCTTAAGGGTCAGGCAATCCAGTTTGTTGCTTGCCCGGAAGCAAATGTGCAAGAAGGATTTGTTGAAGATAGCTCGGTGGTGAACGGCAATCAGCAAAGAGAAATTCTGACCATGCCTAAGTTTGGCGCGGCCCGCAAATCCAAAAAGAATGAGGAGCGCAATGCGGCTCTTGATAGCGTTGCAAAGGCAGTCTCCGAAAACGCAGCCCTTACCGAATCGTTGGCAGGAGAATCCCAAAATGCTCTGGTTGCATTGTCTGAAATGATCATGCCCGCAGATACTGCCATTGGGGAACCTTTGGCGGAACGAATTGCCCATTGGAATCGCGTGGAGGTTGTTTTCTTTGATTCCAGTATGGCTGCCAAGGCAGAAAAAGAATTCTCTTTGGATGAAAACCAAATGAAAACTCTCGCAGGCCTGTTGAAGCGTTCTTCTTTGGAAACTTTCGCTATGAGCGACAGGGCGCCTACAAAAAATGACGTTATTGTTACTTTGTTCAAAGACAATGCGCCGAAAATGGAATTGTGGGAAATGAATGGCGGAAAATTCAAGGTTCTGCTGAAACGTTCCATTCTGCCTTCAGGCTTCACCGAAAACGAAGGCTTTTGGATTCCCGAGGATTCTGCGGCACTACAAAGTTTTTTCGCAAGTTTGAAATAAAGAAAAGCCTCCTGCGATTGCAGGAGACTTCTTAGTTTCAATTCAACAGAGAATTACTTCTTGGCTTCTTCAACCATTTTCTTATATTCGTCGGTTTCCTTGTATTCCTTTGCGGTCATGTTCATGATGCAGCGGACTGGGAGTGCTGTTGTTTTGCGAGCCCAGTCGTCACGGATAGACGAGTCGTTGGACTTTGTTCCGTAAGTGACAGCAGTTTCGTCGTCGCCTGATGAAACGAAATAGAATGCTTGTCCCATGAGATCGTTATAATCCCATTTGATGGTGCAGACTTCTTCTTCCTTTTCGTCGTCATATTGGCAATCTTCGTAGGAGTCTGCGTAACCAGTACCGACCAGCATCAAACCGAATGCGTCGATACCCGGAATGTCTACACCGTCGTCATTCCAAACTTTATTTTCTTTTCCGTCATAGACGGTGGAACGGAGGAGGATGCCGCTGACTAGGTCTGCTGCGTAATCGTCATGTTCATCAGCAAATTTTTGGGCTGCCTTGGTGGAGTTCACGTATTCGACCAAATTCTTCCAATCGGTACCGGTGGGAATGTGGTAACCTTCGGGGCAGAGACCTTGGTGGTTCTTCTTAAAGATGTTGGCTTCTGCTTCTTCTTTTGCCCATTTTTCGTCAATCTGGAAAGTTTCAGTCCAGGTGTAGAGGCGACCGAAGGTCTTGCAGTTTTCTTCGCTATCCTTGTAGCAGCGGCCCACTTCCTTACCGTCGGAGTTCTTTTCGACGTCAAGGTTTTTGCCTGCCCAGACCTGATTACCAATGATAGCGAGGCCGTTAGGCATGCTGCCTTCGGTTAAAATGGTCTGGTTATCATCTTTGCTGCCGGAACTTGCCGGATCGTCGCCATTGCTGTTGCTGCTGGAAGGAGCCTTAAGCTTTACCCATTCATTGTCTTCGCAAAGATACTGGATGTTGTTCTTGCCTACGGTAATGGTGTCACCTTCGTTGTAGGAAGTGCATTCGGGAGCTTCGTCCAAGGTATTGAAGTGGGTTTCGTCCTTGGGGGAGTTGGGCTTGTCGTCGGATCCGCAGGCGGCAAGGCCGAATGCTGCAACCAGGGAGATGGTGGCAAAGCCTAAATAACGTTTTTTCATGGAAGAGTCTCCTTTAAAATCCATTGATAAGTAATAGTTGTTGTTTTTGATATAGACAAATCGCAAGATTTTGTAAGATTTTCGTAACAAAAAAACAGCATTTGCGGCCGGGATGACAATCCTTCAGAAATTTAGGGTATTATTTCTTTGAATCAGCTTTTATTGGGAGTAAGTTGAACAGAACTGCCTAGCCCTCTTTCTATATTTTCGTCGGAATTACAAGGAAGAACAAGATGAACAAAAAGTTTAAATTTCTCGCCGCATCGGCAGCCTTGGCCGTGTCTGGTGCGTCGTTGATCGCTTGCGCTCACCAGAACTTGATGGCTAAGGATCCCGAAACCTTTACCAAGAATAAGTCTGGCGTTATCGGTGTTTTCCGCCAGCCAGCTTTCTACTGCGAAGATAATATTGCGCACTATATCAAGCTTGGCGACTCTTCCATTGTGGTAAAGCCCGGCTTTAGCAAGGAACAGGATAATTTGTTTGTAAGTCCTATGCAGCCTGGTACTGCAACACTCTATTCTTACGAGTATACTTGTGCCGGTGAAGAAACCAAGTTGGTTCTTGATACCACCGACAACGGCAAGAAGGCTTTCCCTGTGGCTGTGAAGATTCCTGAACAGGGCTTTTGCAAGATTGTGATTTCTTTCCTGGAAAACGACAAGTTGTTCAACCATGACGAAGACTTGCTCGTAGACCACTTTGAAAAGAACGAAGTTGCCCTGAATTACAAGGATATTCCTTACTGCGACGTAATTGACACCAAGGGGAATAGCGTTTCTTTTGTAAACAAGGATTCCTTGAACGCCGCCAAATATGAAGCTGCAATTAAGGCTGCGGCAAATCTTACCAGTGACGATATTGAACCGCTTGTTTCCATTGGCCCCGGCGCTGATTATGCCGCTATGAGTGGAGACAACACCCAGGTGATTCTCGTGGCTTGGCACAATGAACCCGAAAAATTCAAGGATGGGGAAATGGTCACCTTGAAGGACGAAGTTCTTTGGGCTTATACCGATAAGGAATTTGTGAAGTGGTATAACGAAAACTTTGATAAGGTCAAGAACTGGAATCTGCGCTTGAAACAGCTTTTGGGCAAATCTCCGGAATTCCCGGCAACGCACTTCACGGTATTCTGGGCTGAAGTCAAGGATTTGTATCGTCCGGCAAATATTCCCGATGTGGCCAGCAGCATGATGAGTGCTGAATTCACTGAAAACTTTGAAAGTGATGATGCAGAAAAGGCTAAGTGGTTCAAGAATTGGTTTGATGAAACCAAGGCCAAGGCTACGGCTAGCGAAGGCGGTTTCCCCTGGACTCGTTTGGGCTACACCTATGACTGGGGTCGCACCGATGGCGGAAAGTATGGTCTTTCTGAATTCATCGTTCGCGAAGGTGCTCAGATTGACGTGAAGTTTACTCGCGGTACCAAGGCATTTATCAATTGGCTGAACGACCGTAGCAATAACAAGTAAATGGGCGCGGCCTGTGCCGCTGCCGATTTCTCAAAATTATCGCTTGATAAGGACCCGCCACAATTGCTGGCGGGCTTCTTTGTATTTACGTTCGAATGCCGTTTCGGGAATGGTGGGGTCGAAGGTTTCGCAGGTAATGACCGCGGATTGTTTGGGGTGTCCGGATTTCTCGGAACGGTTCTGTGCCGCGCTGTCGCACACGATGCGGGCTGCCGCTGCAAATTCCCGGGCGTAGATTTTCCAGTTGGTACGAAGTTCTGTAACAGCACTTAGTGCCATGAGTGTCGGAAAAATGGGATGCAAGTGAAAACGTCGGCCGGCTTCACTTTCCTTGGGCCACGGGTTGGGGTAAAAAACTGCGTGGTGAACGATATTCCATCGGCCTGCTTGGACCTCTTCCAAGGCGAGACGCCAGAAGTCCAGAAGCTCGGCGCGGATCCAGAAGGCGTTCTGGGGAACGGCCAGGTCAACGGAAGGTTCGGAAGTTGTTCCAGGGAGTTGCTCCAACTGATGAATATTGCCCGCCTTATTTAAACGCATGGCGGATTTGTCGATACCGATGACAGGAATGCCTGGGAAACGT
The DNA here is from genome assembly GCA_024399015.1 of Fibrobacter sp. Classification (GTDB taxonomy): domain Bacteria; phylum Fibrobacterota; class Fibrobacteria; order Fibrobacterales; family Fibrobacteraceae; genus Fibrobacter. The sequence continues at coordinate 304,915 of JAKSIC010000001.1, read as the reverse complement.
TTTGCCAGATGCAGGGTGCTTTCGCCTGCGCCGCAGCCGGAGTCCAGAATCACGTCAAGCGGGCGGGATTCCGCTTCGATTGCTTCGTCGCTTCGCTTCTCGCAATGACATTGCAGAACAAATTGTTTCGCTTCTTCAAATGCTTCTCGTGTATGGTCTGCGATAGGACGCAAAAAACGGGTGGCCGCATACTTGCGAACCACCTGTTCAAGGTTCTTGTAAATGTCTTCTTGATTGGATGTGACTGCGCGTACGCCAGTCATTAACGCTTCCAGATAGAAAGACGGTCGCCACCAACCAGCTTAATATCGTCAAGCTGTAGATCAATGGTCGGATTCGGTTCATCTTCTGTTGCGGGAACTGCGGGGGAAGAAAGTTTCCAAAGCAACTGGTTCACGCACTTCAATGTGTAATCAGGGAAAATCAAGTCCTTGATGGAAACATTGTAGGTATCCCATTCGCTAGGGGGGCTGAACTCGAAGGCCATGATTTCCCGCTTGCCCTCTTCCTTGGTTTCGTCAATCATGGTAAAGATGATGTTGCCGGAACCTCTGGCCTTGAAGGAAATGGATTCAACGGAGGAAATGTCATTGCAGTACAGTTCCTTGTTGCTCATGCCAAGTTCTACGCCGATGCTTGCCCATGGCCACTGTTTGTCACCTGAGGAACTCGTGAAGGCGTCGCCAAACTTTACCGCCGCGTGTGCAAAAATATTGCCGTCTTCCTCATCCAGGGCAGGGGTGGTTCCGCCTACACTGTTCGTGGACATGACTACAGGGGTAACGTTCTTTTCGGCGTAGCTTAAATACCACCAGCCACCATCGTAGGTGTGGGCGGGCATGAAGCGGTTCTGGTAGTTGCTGTCCTGGAAGTCGTCCAGGAGTAGGTACACGCTTTCGTCGGCGAAGGTGGAAGCCTGTGCCTTGGCGCCTTCAACAATCTTCAGGTAGGTGCTGGATGTATCGCCCTTCTCAGGGACAAATACCAGGCTAATGGGACCTGCGGGCAGGGAATCGATGTCAAAGGATCCGTCTACAACTTTTGCGGAATGATCCAAACCACGAACCTTCACGATGCCGGGGCCTTTAACAGTGCCTGAAACCTTTGCTGTCTTGCCAAGTTTATTGGTGCCAAGTTCGGCCTTGCCGTCCTTTACGTTTACGTTGAGCTGGAGCGCATTTCCGTCGAGGGAGGCTTCCAAGGTGTAGTTGCCATCGGCAACGCCTTCGATTACAAGCTTGCCATCTTTGTCGGTCTTTGCGTCGATGGCGTCCTTGACGTCTATGCTTTCGCTTTCGATCAACTTGACCTTGGCGAGTGCTGCAGGCTTTTCGTCGGCAGTCCAAATCTGTGCGGTAATGGCGTTACCTGCTTCGGAACCGGAGGAACCGCCGCCAGCCACCTGACTTTCAGAACATGCTGTAAATGCCAATCCAAAACCAATGGATACGGCGGCCATGGTGGCAAACTTTACAGATGTTGCTGGACTTTTAAGCACACATGAAAGATATAAAAAATTGCGAATTGGATTCATTGTTCCCCCCGTTTTTAGTTGTTGGATCCGGTATCAGGATCGTCAACCTTGTTGGAAAGAGGGAACATGGACAAATTCAAAGCGTAAACACGGTCGGCCCGCTCGCTTTTGCGGGCGAACTGCAGAAGACCACGGCGGAATTCCTCGATGCGGTGGCGGATTTCCGGCAAATCGGATTCGTCTGCGGTGAAAACCACGGAGGAAATGTCTCGTTCTTCGGGTTTGTGGCGGTCCAGAGATTCCTGGGCCAGTTCCAAAGTGCGTCTGTGGAAGTCGCGAACAGCCTGGCTCTTGACTTCGCCGCCAGTACTGATAATCTGGTCGGTAATGTTCCAACCGTCCTTGCCATCGGGAACAACCAAGCCCAACTGCTTCAGGATGCCCAGCGCATTGCGGGCTTCGTCCTGGGAAATAGCGGGGTTCAGGTTTGCTGCCAGCTTGTTGATGTCGCTGGTGTCCTTGGTAATGCCGATGAGGGCGCGGAGAGCTGCACATGCCCAGCTACCGAAGTAGGTAAGTTCCGGCTGGGAAAGGATGCGGGTTTCCAGGGAGCGGAGCTCCATCAGGCGGTAGTACAGTTCAGAAAGGGTCTGCTTTGCCTTGGTCTTGTTAAAACGGTACAAGGTCTTGAAGTATTCTGCGCGACGGTCATCGAGACCGCAGAGGCGGATGAATGCCGGAAGGGTTCCTTCATTGAGGTGGCCTTCCTTCTGGAACACGCGGACAAGCCAGGCCGGGTCGACGCCGGTCTTCTGGCCGAGATAGCGGTAGGAGGTGAAGGGATTGTCCTTCTTCGTTTCGACGAACCAATCCTTCAAGAACTCACGATATTCCAAATATTCTAATACTTCAGGCATATCTATAATTTACATACCCAAAGATAAAAAAACGTTACAAATCAACTTGGGCGTTGAACTTCCGTTGCCGAATTTACAACACCAATTCTCAACAGCAGGGGAAGAGCGTCTGGCATACCGTAAATGCCTTTTTTTGAATAAAAATGGCGAAATTAGTGAAAAATCGCCATTTTTCTGTAGGAACTAAAGTTCTATGCCGGTTTCTCTTTCCGTGACAGTACAGCAGGCAGCCTTGAAAGTCTCGGGAGAGGCTATGATTGTTACCGATTCCTTTGCACGGGTGACTCCGGTATAAAGGATTTGATTGGTGAGCAGGGGGTGGCCCTTTTGCTTGGGCAAAAACATGGTCACGTGCTTATACTCGGAACCCTGGGACTTGTGAATGGTAATGGCAAAGGCGCTTTCGATGGCGTCCTCCGGTAAAACAGCCAGAGGATAGAACACATAGTTGTCTCGGACAATATTGCTGTCTTGTGGGGGAGCCTTTTTTAGCATCAAGTAGGGAGTGTGTTCGTCGAAGACCACAATGCCTGTGTCGCCGTTGTACAGCTTGTACATTTCCTGATTTTGGGTAATGATCAGGAACTGACCCGGGAAATAACCGGAATCTTGAATTGCTTGGGTGGTGAGTGTCCCTGCAGATTGAGAATCATTTTCTTGGTGGGATTTTTTCCAAAGGCTGCGGAGTTTACTGCATGCCTTCTTGTTCAGGTTTTCTACACCACGGGCGCCACGGCGTTCCGCAGAAAGCATTCTCTGGGTAAGACTCAACTCCCAAAGCTCATCGCGAATTTCCGTTTCACCCGTTGTTACATTGGGGTGTATTTTTTCAGCCAGTTCGGACAGCCTTTTAAAATTCTGAACCCAATCGTTGACGATTTTTTCCACACGCTTTTCTTCAAGTTTCTTTGGAGTCTTGATTTCGCTTTCCGGTTCCAGTCGGTAATACGATACGAGATCCTTTGTTTTTACGTTGGACGTCGATGCGTATGACATGGTGTCGCCTTCGGTGCTGAGGGACGGGTGCAACAGAAAGTTGTGTGGCCTGAACTTGAGTTCGTCTTTCGTTTCTGCTACAGTCTTGATTTCGTGAGCTAGGCGTCCGATGAGGGAATCGTCTGTAAAGCGGTTGGAAATTTCCAACTTTACGGTAAAATTGCGGGTACTGTTTTTTGCCTTGAGAATTTCTCCAAGGACTGCGCCGGAATCTACGGACGGCAATTGGTACGGATCACCCAGAATGAAAATACGGGCGCCTTCGGGAATTGCCTGCAGAAGGGCTGCAAACATTTCGATGTCGATCATGCTGGCTTCATCAATAACAAAGATGGAGTTTTTGGAGAATTGTTCATCTTTATTATAATGGAAGTCTCCTTTTTCTCGGGAGAATTTCAGTAGGCGATGAATGGTGCTGCTTTCAAGGTCTTTCAACTTTTTGAAAATGCGTGCGCCGCTTTCACTTTCCTTGAAGGAATCTTCAATGGCTGAAAGTCCATCGGAAAGACTTTCTCGCATGCGGTCTGCGGCCTTGCCGCTGGGAGCCGCCAAGTAAATTGTCCAGTCCAGCATTTCGCTGTTAGATTGCAGCAGCTTCCAAAGGATGTACAGCACAACGGTGGTTTTGCCAGTGCCTGGGCCACCTGTAATAATCAAGTTTTCTGTAAGGCCGCGAAGGATGGCGGTTGCTTGCTGGTTGTTGATTAGGAATGGTTTTCCCTTAATAGGCTTGCGAATTTTGGAAATTTCTTGGATGCATTCCTGAATGGATTCGTCGCTGGGGATGGATCCATTTTTGAACAGCTGGGCTGCCGCCTTTTCGATGTAGCATTTTGCATTGAAATGCTTGGCGAAATACAGGTAGGGAATTTCTCCTGTAGTAATGATGAACGGCTTGGAATATTCATCAGTATCCAAGGGCTCATTGCAGGATCGGTTTTCCGTAATTTCAGGAAAGTCCATGTTCAGAAGTTGCGTGGCGCCTGCTGTAACGATGTTTCCGAAATCTTCTGCTTTCGGAAAATCAGATTCGCTGACTTCAGTTTCTGACGTACTGATGTTCAGCTGGACAAGACCTTGCCATTTTCGGATCCACATCTCATTAAACAGATTTTCATCAAGAGGCAGACGTGTGTTGCCATCTCCGAGCAGAGAAAAACACAGCGCCAGAAATTTCTGGGTCGGCAAATCCATATCTGGCTGAATTTCAAACAACAAGTTTAGCAGGTGCTTGTCAATGGAGTTGATACCACGCAGGTCTTTCAATGCGTCGTAGAATTCGTTGAAGTTTTCGCTTTCGATAAAGTTCATCGTATAGTCTCCTACTTGCTCATCAGCTTCTTGATTTCGCCGTAGGCGTTTTTAAGATCGTCGTAGCTATTCCAGGTCTGGGCGTAGATGCCTCTGCCGCTACCGCCTAAGGTTCCGCGTACAAAGGCGTAATAGATGCCGCCGAAATGCTTTTGGAAGATTTCTTCTTCTGTCAGATTTTCCTGGGAGCCTTCGCCATAGAACTGCTTTAGCCATTGAATCAGGCAGTAGCTGTAAAGAACTCGCTGGATGGAATAATCGGCGTCCACACGTTCCTTTAATGCTGCAGGCGTGTAGCGGTTTTCCTCAAGTACGTCAGACTTCCAGTCCAAAATGCTGTAGCGCTTGTTGCCTTCTGCATCTTCACGTACGAACATCAAGTCAATGAAACCCTTGCAGAACTTGTGAAGATTTGCCGTAGGTTCATTGGTACCGTTGGATGCATCGCCACTTTGGATTTCGTTTGCATTCAAGTTGAACTGCATTTCTGCCTTGTGATCTGTCAGAGGAATTTCCGTGAGGGAGAAGGTGGCGCCTGTGGCTGCGTTTCCTTCAATGACGGGAAGTTTTGCGTTCAGCGTATTCCAAACGTAGCTGATGGCAATTTCAGTCCACGCATCCTTATGATTCCAGATGGGGAGGGATTCGTTCTTGAATTCTTCCTCAATGATGTTCTGACTCTTGGCGTCGTTTAGGGCACTTTCCAGAGTGGGCAAGGACTGCCCAATTTCGAAGAACTTTGCACGTTCAAAGACGTGATGGATGGCGTTACCCAGCTTGCTTCCGCGGGGGAACTTCTTTACGTTTTCTTCATAATGGCTCTGGTAATCTTGATTATCCTCGTAGGGCATGGAACTGTCCACGGCGTTTACGTCAATGCTCTTGATGGAAACTTTGTTCCTGCTTACGATTTCTGCATTGTCGTCGCGGTCATCGCCGTTCTGGTCCAGCGGTGAATCGTCTTCGTTACTGATGCCGTTGTCAGTCTTTCCCGAAAGAGAGGAATAGGAATACTGCATAATGCAAGCATGAGGAACTTGCTTTTGCAGAGATCCCATGGCAATCTTCTGTTCCTGAATTTTGATTTCTACATCTTGGATGGATTCTTGCTGGTTGTCATTTTCACTAAGAGGCAACAAGATGTTATTCTTGACCTGTTCCTTCTTTTCGCTGATACTCCATGCACTATCTGTTTCCAGAACAGTGAAGCATGGATAGCTCAGATTGTGACCGCCTTCATTGTCAACAATTTCGGCATTGTCGTAAAACTCATTGTGGGAATCGTACAGGAACTTGAATTCCTCCTTGACTCCAGTGACAACGCCAGTCTTTTTGTCCTTCTTTGTCCAGTTTTCATAACGGGGCAAAATCAAGATAGAAGAAGCGCGGGTAAAGTCAACGTAGAAAAGGCGCTTCCATTCTTCAAGTTCTTCTGCCTTGCGGGCATTTTTTGCATTTGGACCAAGACCCAGATGAATTCCATCATCGCCATGATATAGGAAAGGACCCTTGGAGGAGTTGTTGATGCCCTTGAATCCGGCTACGGAAATGACCACCGGGAATTCCAGACCCTTGGAGGCATGAATGGTCATAATTTGCACGGCGTCATAATCGGTACCTTTTTCCACCAGGCTTCCATCTTCATCGTCGGCGTCTTCACGGAATGCAGCAAGACCGTCAAGATGACGAACCAAATCTTCCAGAGAACAGTTGTGGCTATAAAGGAACTCAATAGCATAGTTTCCAATTTGACGCAACTTTGCAAGATTTTGCAGCTTGGAAATGTCCATAAGGCGCTGCTCAATTTGCGTGTCGCTGTAGATGCGTTCCAGCATTTCCGCGTAGCGGTGCTTAAGGGCCAAATCTCGCCATGCATTTAGGAGCTTGCGTTCGTGATTATTGGGATCGTCAAAGGTCTTGCTATCCACATAATGGAGCTCGTCCATGCTGTGGTCTTCAGAAGAATCTGCATCATTTTTCGTGAAAACGGTTTTGAAGAAATCCGTAATCAGAACTTCGCTTAAAAGCCTACGGTTCCATGCGGAAAAATCCGGTGCGTTGAGGGCGCGGAACAATGCAATCCATTCGGCGCATTCGCGACTATTGAAAAGGTTGCTGTCCTTGTAACGGCTGAAAGGTACACCGGCGTATCGAAGAGAATCTTCAATCTCTTCCATTTCGCTACGGGTACGTGCTAGAACAGCGAAGTCCTTGAAGGAAACATCACGATATTTGCGGCAATTCTTTTTGTCAAATACTTGCAGGCGAGTTTTGCCGTTTTCAAAGGAACACCAGTCTACAATTTTTGAAACGACGGTCCGGGCGAATTCCAGGCTGGAAATTTCATTTTTGCTCAACCAAATGGGGGCAATTTCCTTTCCGTTTACAGTTGGTGGAACTTTTTGCTGGCTTTGATTTGCAGGAGAACCCGAAGGCGTAAAGTCAACGAGCTTCTCTACTCCTTCTGCAGGGGTAAAGAAGGATCCTTTGAACAGTTCGTTACAACCTTCAATGATGCCTGTGGTAGAACGGAAGTTGTTGTTTAGGGATGTTCCGGACTTGATTTCCTGAACGGCAGCTTTATAGACGTTGACATCTGCGCCCTGGAAACTGTAGATGGACTGCTTAGGGTCGCCAACGACAAAGATCGAATGATCGGGAACGTTCAAAAATACCGTACGGAAAATATCCCATTGCAGTTTGTTGGTGTCCTGGAATTCGTCAATGATGGCGTAATTAAACTGCTGACGAAGTTTGTCCTTAAGGTTGTTGCTTTCGGTAATTGCCTTGTGGACAGAAAGGATCATGTCGTTAAAGGATTGACGCTTGTCATCCTTCTTTTGCTTCTGCCAATGGTCAAAAAGGATGGGGATTTGCTTGCAAAGGAAATCTTCGTAACGTGCGAAACTAAGAATGTCGTCTACGTTGCCTAAGAAGTCCTTGATATCCTTCAGAACATTAAAGTGGCTTTTCAGTCCTTCGCTAAAATAGCGTTCCTGGAATGATCTTCCGTTGAAAAGAGGCTTCTGGTTCCTTATCCAGGTTTTGATATCCTGTACAAAGTCTGCGGCTCTTGTTTCAGAACTAGCGGCGTCTTCGAAATATTTTAGCTCTTCCTCAAAACCAGGGATGACTTTAAGATCTTCGAAGGTTTCTGCGCATGCGATTTTTTCAAGGGCTTCCAGGCTGATTTTGTTGCCATTGATTTCAGGAAGCGTGACTCCATCCAAAGGGATGATTTCGCCAGTCTTGCTGCTGCCTTTATAGCTGTTGATGGCGCCGACAAGAGTTCCTGCCAATTTATTTGCCAAGGATTCTGTCTTTTCATTTTTCAGAAGCTGTTGGAATTTTTCATCGTGAGCCCAAACGTCACGAATGTACTGTTCTACCAGAGTTGTGACGTTGGCATCATCAATCATGGCCATATCGAAAGGTCGGCCTGCATCATAAGCATATTCCTTCAATGATTTTTGGCAGAAGGAATGAATGGTAAAGATGGCTGCGTTATCTACGTCCTGGTTAGCTTTTGCGAAAAGGGATAGAATGTCCTTGGAAAGCTCCTGCTCGTTTTCGTCATCTTTATTAATCTTTTTGAATTCAAGAACTTCATTGATTTTCTTGCGGATACGATCCTTCAATTCTCCTGCGGCCTTTTCGGTGTAGGTCACGATGAGAATTTTCTTGAGGGGAGTTCCCTGGCTAATCAGCTTGGAAACCATGAGCTGAATGGTATAGGTTTTGCCTGTTCCGGCGGATGCTTCAATAAAGTGGCTGTGCCTCGGATCAAAATTTTTAAGATCAAAACTTTTTAATACTTCGCTCATTTTAGGCCTCCTTCTTCTTGGTAGCCTTTGCTGGCTTTTCGTAGGCCTTGATTTTCATCAGGGATTTCATTTTTGCAGTTGCGGCTGCCCACTGTTCCTGGAAATTGTCTCCATCAAATCCCACATCCTTGGCGGGGTCAAAAAGGGCTTTCTTTCCGAAGTATGCCCAGGGACCATCCAGCAGTTTGCTTCTGTAACTATATATATCGTCAGATTCGTCGATTTCGTTTAGAAGGTCTGCAGGAGCAGCCTTGCTGTAAGGCATTTTCTGGGAAGCTTCGCACCCGAAAGCTTCACTATAAATCGTTTCCAGCATTGCTTTCGCGTTAGAGGGCGTCATGGTCACGGATGTTGTGGCGGGACCGCCCATCATGGGGTCGCAAGAGTAAATAGAAATTCCGATGGTCTGTTCGGCATCTGCTTTTTCGGGGTGTTTTTCGCATTTCAATGCGAGTAGTGCCAAAGCCTTGACGTAGGGACTAGTGTACTTGCTGAACTTGATTTTTGGGGCAGACTGTTCAGAAGTTGTAACGGAAATGATTTCCGTCACTTCACCTAAATCCTTGTTGTTGCACCAATCCATGGTTCCGGATAAATTCCACTTGGTTCCGTCTCCGCGAAGAAGTTGCAAATCTTGCAGGCGATCCTTGTATGTCCAACTGTCTTTTAATTCCTGGATTTTGGCCGTTCCCATCTGGTTTAGGATGAGATTCTTTTTGGCACTCAAATCATTCCAGATTTTGTTGCTGAAAATCTGGTCCGGCATCTTTCCCTTGAATTCGGAATCCTTCATGAACTTTTTCAATTCGTCTTCCTTGTTGGAAAGTTCTGCCGCCAGCATCATCTTGAGAAGATTGCTTTCTTCCAACTTGTCAAAATAGATTGGTTCAAACAGTTCCTTTTCGGGGTCGTCATCATCCTGTTCCATCATCATAAGGCTGATGCGAAATTCAAAGGGGTCTTCTAGGAATTTGCGAAGTTGGAAAAGGGATACCCGTTCCGGAATTTTGACGGTAATGTTCTTGATGTCCGTGGATTCGTCGCCACGGGTTTTGCGATTGACTCGAGCCTTTGCGTTGCCATTGTGAATCATGTCCACATAGGCTTTCTTGTTGCGAAGGCTTTTGGGAGTGAACAGTTCGGAGGTGCTGCGAGTTTCATCCAAGGAAACCTTATCACGATTCCATGTGATGCCATTCTTGTTCAGGAATTTCTGGATGTCGTTTACCACGGAAGTGGGGTAAAGTTCTGCGTCCTTTTTGATGTCTTGATCCACAAAGCTGATGTGGAAACCTTCGCTTACGCTCATGAGTTGGCAAAGGAATGCGTAACGGCGTTTTGCAATAGGTGAATCGTCGCCTGGCCAAGGACGGCTAGACTTGCGTAAGTCCAAGGTGTTCTGCTGTTTTGCTCCAGGGAAATTGATTGAGTTGCCTCCAATGAAGAACAGGTGCTTTACGGGAATGATACGGTTGGGGATAAATTTCATGAAAGTTATGCCGTTCACGAAGAGGTTGCCGCAACTATATGCAGAACCCTGAGCCGCGGTAATCAAACTCTGTTCAATAATCTTCCAGGAGATGGCGTCGATGCCGGTGTCCAGCTGGTAGCGGAGATTTTCCACAGATTCGACCACTCGCTTGAAAATGATGGTTTCACCGGCGAAGCCGTCGGGTGCGCCGGTCATGGCAAGCCATGCATTGATATGGTCATTTAGCAAATCAAGGTTGTCTAATTTCCCAAGAGAACCGAATTTGATCCAGTCCTTAAGATCGTTAATGGCTTCCACAAAGTGACAAAGACTTGTATTGTTGCTGGTGGCCATGTCGGAATAGGGCTTGAGAGTCGCACCTTCGTCACCGAATTTCACAAGGTTCTTTGTCATCTTGGATAGAAGCAGGCGACGGACTCCATCTGCCCAGTCCTGTTTTTTAGAACTGCGGTCACGATAGACGTTGGTTTCCTCAATCCAGGTTTCCCAATCGTTGACTTCGTCCTCCTTGATTCCGCGGGTGTATTGTACGACGGGATTGCGCATGAGACTGAAAAATTGAGGCCTTCCGATGGTATTACTTTCCAAAATGGTGAACAAGTCCCTCAAGGCATTTTCTGTCAAGGAACTGTGTGCAGGAGAGTCTACGATGGAGAAAGGGATATGGAGGTAGCCTTCTGTATTTGTTTCCGCAGTCTTCTTATCAGGAGTCTGGTCAAAGACTGTTTTAATTGCGGTACGATAGCTATCCAGATCCGGAGAAACCACCAGAATATCGCTTACTCTGGCACCATTCTGCAACAGCTTGCAAATTTCTGAATGAAGCGACTCCATCTCACGAATTTTCGTGGGGGCTGCAGTAAGGGTAAGGCTGCGGTCGGTGTTTTCGCAGGAATCTTCTTCGTTTTTGTTTATCTTATTGGAACGATTTGTAATTGCGTATTGTAGCCTGTGCAGCAATGTGTCCTGAGGAAGGTCTTTTGCTGCGGCAATATTCCCATTACTTTCGTCAAAATCAAAGTCGTAGTTGGCTGCCTGACACCAAAGTTTGATGTTGTCTCGACCGGAGCGCCCCCAGGTGCAAAGAAGGCTATTCTCTGCTTCCTCTTCTGCGAGGTTCTTGTATTCAGAAATGTCATCCGGGTCGGTTGCATTGGTGGCTTCGTCTGCAGAACCTGTTGCTCCAAGGTTCACTCCCATTCGTTCTTTGACAGAGTCCAACTTGTTGCCTGCGGAGTCATTCCACACGCCGTTTGTCGCTTTCCACTGGCGGACCATTTTGTCGCTGGCGATATCTTCCCAAAATTCCATGCAGGGATTTTGGATGTAGGCATAAACTTCGTGTTCCTCTGCGAACTTTTGAAGAATTACACGGTAGAACTGGCCCATGCCTGAAAGGCCGAAGATAAATAGGGGCTGGTCCTGGATTTTATCCAAGTGAAAGTTTGCCTTGCCGCTTTCATCAAGGCAACTGTAATAAAGGAAAGGGATAGTAAGGTATGTGACCTGGCTATCGTTTTTGCGTTCGGCTTCTTTTTGGAAGACTTTAGTTAAAAGAGAAGGCTCGTTGCCGTGTTGATGGAAAATGGCGGAATACAACATTTGTTGCCATTTTTCACGAACTGCAACATCTCCGTTTCTGCTAGAGGCGAAGAAGGGCTGAAGGTTGCCTTGCTTCCATTTGTCCAAAATGCCTTCTGCAGATTTTCCGTCGCTATTTTTTACGAACTCTCTTGGGCGGCTGGTTTCGTATTCCAAAAAGAGCATGGCAATTTTTTGGGCGAAGTCGAAAAGATGGGTTTCATCTAGCTTGGCGTTGCCTTCCTTGTCTTCGACAATCAGGTAACGTCGAACTTCGTCCCCCAATTTTTCGTAATTGTATATTCCACCATTTTCTGTTTTCAGGTAGGCGAGAATTACGTTGCAGAGCATGTCTGCGCTAAGTTTCTTTTTGCTGGTGTCGTCGCCTACGAGAATTTCCATAAGGAAACGGTCAATCATCATTGTGCTAAGACCGGCCAGTGCACCTTTTTTCTGAATCCATCGAAGCCTGAACCATTGCTCCAGTTTCGGATCGGGAAACACGACAATGGGACTTACAAAGGGGTTCTTCCAACTGGCGGAAATGGCTTCAATCATTTCATCAGCCAAATTTTCAAGATTCAAGGCGAACTTCAGGTGCAGCATAGTGGTAATATACGATAAATTTTTGACAGTTTAGTGACAGGGCTAGAAGAGAGCCTATCTTAAGGTATATCGTTTGGCTTGTGGAAATTTGTCAATTTTTTTGACTAGTTGTTTTTAGATTTTTCCTTCTCCTTCAGCAGCTGTACCAGGTAAAATACGTTCCAGGGGACGCTTTGGAATGCTTCGGGGACGTGTGTCTCGGGGAACTCGTAGGGTAGGTTGTATTTGATGGAGCCGAATTCTCCCTGGGTGCTGTGGGCTCCCTTGTACCAGCAAAAACTGAGGATAAAGTCGGCGTGGCGCACAATCAGTGCGAAGTTCTCATAGAAATGCTCGCATTCGTACTTGCTTGCAATGGAGCCTTCGTGATTTAAGGGCTTTGGGGAAAAATCGAAATGAATGGCCATGGGGCCTCCTCTTTTAGCTGTTTGTTAAACCGCCCGCAAGTTAAGGGTAAATCGGCGGTGATATGTCTTCTTTTTTCTACATCGTGAAAAACTGGGGAATTGTCAAAAAAAAGTACTTATATGGGGGTGTTTGACCTGTGAGAACTGCCCCCGCGTGGGTCCTTTAGTATATTTTGATGGTCTAAAAAACTGGAGTTTTATTATGGAAATTAAATGGAAAAATCCCGACGCAAAGTTTGACCGTCTTGTTTTGGCTGGCGACATCGGTGGTACCAACACCAACCTGGGTCTCGTAGGCTACAAGGATGGCAAGTTCACCCTGATTCTTGAAACGGTTTGCCCCTCTAAGGACATTGATGGTCTGGATGCTCCCATTCGCGAAACTTTGAAGATCGCCGCCGAAGCACGCGCAGAACTGAAGCCTTCCCACATTTGCATCAGCGCTGCTGGTCCCGTGGCAAACAACAAGTGCGTCATGACCAACCTGCCCTGGTCCGTGGATGGCGACGCTCTCACCGCAGCTACCGGTATTCCCACTCTCGTCATCAACGACTTCATGGCTATCAGCTACGGCATCCCCACTCTGGATGTGGACGATCCGGAACAGATCCACAAGTTGATCCACACCGACGGTTCTTCTCCGGCTCCCCAGGCTGCTACCAAGGCTGTGATTGGCCCGGGTACTGGCATGGGCGTTGGCTTCCTGGCATTTGACGGCCAGAAGTACATTCCCGCTTCCTCCGAAGGCGGCCACTCTACTTTCGCTCCCTTCGATAAGGACTCTCAGGAATTCCACGATTACATGCAGCAGAAACTTGGCATGGTTCCCGGCGTAGAACCTCTCGTATCTGGCATGGGCCTGCGTAACATGTACGAATGGTGGAAGGAAACCCGCGGCGTCCCGAACAACGAATACTTCCAGAAGATCGAAGAAACTGAACCCAATGATCGCCCGAAGTACATTAGCCGCGCAAGTGATAACGATCCGGTTGCTGCAGAAATGATGCGCCTCTTTGTGAAGATGCTTGCTCGCTTCGCTAGCGATGCTGCTACCTTGTTCCTGCCGCTGGGTGGTTTCTACTTGGCTGGCGGTACCGTGCAGAAGGACCTTCGCTGGTTGGAACGTGACAACTTGTTCATGCAGTACTTCGAAAAGAACTACAACCCGAACATTCGTCCGCTCTTGAACAAGATTCCTGTGTACATCATCAAGGATTACAGCATCAGCCTTTATGGTGCTGCAAACGCAAGCTTGAATCTGCAGAAGTAATTGCAAGTAACTGCAAATTGCTCGCAGAACATGTGCGAAAAAGCCCTCCAGTCAATGGAGGGCTTTTCCTTTACCCTTTAAATGGGTGGTTTAATTTTCTAATTTGCGCCTTATGACTTTTGAAGAACTTCCGTTAGCTCAACCGCTCCAGCGTGCAGTCCGCACTGTTGGTTATGAACAGCCTACTCCCATTCAGGAACAGTCCATCCCCAGCTTGCTGGAAGGTAAGGACTTGTTGGGTATCGCCCAGACGGGAACGGGTAAGACCGCCGCATTTGCGTTGCCTATTTTGCAGCGCCTGCTGGATTCCGGAAAGTTCCGTCAGCCGAAAACTTGCCGCGCTTTGATTTTGCTGCCCACCCGCGAATTGGCGATCCAGGTGGAAGAATGCTTCAAGATGTACGCCCAGTACACCGCCATTTCTACCGCTTGCATTTTCGGCGGCGTCAGCGATGTGAAGCAGAAGAATGTTCTGGTTCGTGGCGTTGATGTTCTGGTGGCTACTCCGGGCCGTTTGCTGGATTTGATTGGCCAGCACGCCGTGACCTTGAAGAACGTGGAATTCTTTGTGCTGGACGAAGCGGACCGTATGCTTGATATGGGCTTCATTCACGATATCCGCAAGGTGGTGGGCATGCTTCCGGGCAAGCGTCAGAACTTGTTCTTCAGCGCCACCATGCCTAAGGAAATTTCTGACCTGGCTGCAACTATCTTGAATGCAGATCCCGTTCGCGTGGAAGTGGCTCCCCAGAGCACTCCCATTGAACGCATCCGTCAGGAACTGTATCGCATCGATAAGCGCCGTAAGGGTGCCTTGTTGAAGGAACTCTTGGCAGAACATGAAGAGATGACCAAGGTGCTGGTCTTTACTCGCACAAAGCATGGGGCCGACAAGATTGTCCGCGTGTTGGAAAAGGCTGGTGTGAAGTGTGCCGCCATTCACGGCAACAAGAGCCAGAATCGCCGCCAGGAAGCGCTGGGCAATTTCAAGGGAGAAAAGATTCGTGTGCTGGTGGCCACCGATATCGCAGCCCGCGGTATTGATGTGGATGATGTGACCCACGTCTTCAATTATGACCTGCCCAACGAACCGGAAACTTTTGTGCATCGCATTGGCCGTACGGCTCGCGCTGGCAAGGAAGGCGTTGCCATTTCTTTCTGCGCACCGGACGAAGAATCTGACTTGCGCGGAATCGAGAAGCTCACCCGCGTGAAGATTCCCGAAGGTGATGTTAGCGTGTTCGAAAAACTGCCGCCGCCGCAGAAGGAAACTCCTGAAAGCGAAATGCGCAATGCTCGCGGACGTTTACCTCGTGGTCAGAAGGGCGACCGTCGCGAAGAAAATCGCGGCGAAGGCCAACAGCCCGCAAAGTTTGATTGGCGCAAGCATCAGGCTGACAAGCGCAATGCTCGTGCTGCGGAAATGGCTCGTGAAAATATGCAGCTGGGAGAAGGCCGCGGAGAAAACCGCCCGCAGTCTCGTGAAGAACGTCGTGGCAATCGTGCAGAAAAGTTCGGCCGTTGTCCCGACCGCCGTAACGATAACCGTCAGCAGAATCCGCAGCAGAATCAAAACGGCAATCGCCCGCAGAACCAGAACGGTGCCACAGAAGGTGATAATCTGAACCGCCGCACCATTGGCAAGAACCGTCCCGGTTCCCGTGCACGCAAACGCATGCGCGAACAGGCCGCCGCCAGCGCCGCTGCTCAAGCTCTCCTTGCTAAGGCAAAGGGGTAGGCTACCTGCGACAAACGTTGCCGCTTACGATTTGCGTCGCGAAACTCAATATTGAAAACTCCTCCGAAGAATTTTTTCTTTGAATGGAATTTTTGCTAATAAAAAAGACCCCGGCATTTTCTGCCGAGGTCTTTTAAATTTTAGAACAACTAATTAAGCCTTGTAATCAGCGATCTGTTCTGCAGTCATGCCCATGATGAAGTTGGAGTGCTTCATCACTTCTGCTTCAGCAAGGTTCAGGTAAACCTTGGCGCTCTTGCCGAACAGTTCTGCGTTTGCAGAAGCGTCGCGGATGAGGAGCTGAGCCATGACGCAGTTACCGGCCATTTCGTACAGGCGGCGGCTGCAGAGGTCCAGGAACTCGTTGTTTTCAGCGGCCTTGACGTAGTCGATGGCTGCCTTGAACTTGTCGTCCATAGCCTTTGCGCGGGCCTTGAGGCTTTCGAATTCCGGTGCAACAGCGGCTGCTTCCAGTTCGTCGAGCATGGAAGTGTAGGTGCCGGTGGTGATGTGCGGAAGGGCGGCAACAACCTGGAGCTGGGTAGTACCTTCGTAGATGGAGGTAATACGAGCGTCGCGGTAGAGGCGCTGGCAAGCGTATTCCAGCATGTAGCCGGAACCGCCGTGAACCTGGATGCTGTCGTAGCTGTTGATGTTGGAGTATTCGGCGTTCATGCCCTTGGTGAGCGGAGTGCCGGCAGATGCCAACTTGTTGTACAGCTTCAGTTCAGCCTTTTCTTCGTCAGTAAGCTTGCGGGTGCGTTCGATATCTTCAAGAGACTTGTAGATGTCGACGTAGCGAGCTGTCTGGTAAAGGAGGGCGCGGCCAGCATCAACGCGAGCCTTCATGTTGGAAAGCATTTCATAGACGCCGGGATCTATAAAATCCGAACTTGCGGCGGCCGCAGAGTTCTGCCTTGGCGTTCTTGTAAACCAGTTCGCAGGTGGTGGGGGAGGTCTCCCCCTCGCTGCAGCCCCGGCCCCGCCCTTATAATCATTCCCTTCGGGAATAAAGTTCCGAAACCCACCCGGCCGGGTCTTCCGCTACCCCCTCTGCGGGGCTCAGTCGCCGCCCCGCAACGCCCTGCTTTCCCAACCCACCCGCCCAAATGCAAATGAAGGTGTGTTGTCGCATTCTTTCTAATAATTGGCACTTTAATGTCATTTAAATGAATTATATTATTAAAGAATGTAAAAAGAGGTCGCTATAAGGATTTAATGCGTTTTTGACATATTGAGCTTTGCTCTTGTTCATCACCTGAAATCGGCAAAATTTCATATCACGATTGAATGAGTAGCAGACGCTCACGTCCAGAAATGGGCGTGGGTCGTTTGTGTTTATTTCGTGATGGGCTTTGCCGAGCCTCAGGTGAGATTGCACTTACGCACCCACGCTTTTTTTTATTTGGCAATATGTGCAGGGTAAAGTTCTCTAGTCTTTCTGCAGAAGAATCTTGTTCTAAAACCATTTGGAAAATGATTTATGGAAGACAAGGAAAAGAAAATAGAACTTGATGCCGATGGCCAGCCGCTGAACGGTGGTTTTAATAAAGTTCGTAACAGGAATAAAGCTGCGGCGACTCTTTATGGTATTTTGAATGGGATAACTGCAGATCAGCAATTGAACGATACTGAAATATTGTTTCTTCAAGTATGGCTTGAACAACAAAAAGAGATGAAAGGAGACATCCTTGATATTTATGATGCGGTAAAGGCTGCGTTGGAGGATGGCGTAATTTCAAGTGATGAACGTGAAGATTTGAAAAATCTCCTAGATGATTGCATTGAATTTTCAGAAAAAGTTTTTGAAAAGGATGCAGAGGTCAATCAATTTGTTGGTTTTTTGAAAGGAATAACAGCCGATGGTGTGATAAATGAGACTGAATTTGACAAACTCAAACAATATGTGTCAAACGTCCCGTTAACTGTTCAAAAAGTCTTTCCCTTCAACATTGTGTATGATAGAATCAACATGATTTTAAGCGACCAGATTGTTGATGAAAACGAACTTAGAGAACTGAATGATCTTGTTAGTGATATTGTGGGGACTCATTTCACGGAAGATGGTGACGCTGTTGGCGGTGCTACGTCTTTGTTCAATGAACCTATTCCAGAGTGCTTGGAAGGCAAAAATGTTTGCTTTACAGGCAAGTTCATTTCGGGAAGTCGCAAGCAGATTGAGGCTGAGGCTGCAAAGATAGGCGCGATTCCTCAAAATAGTGTCACTAATTCAACGGATTGCGTGATAGTTGGAACTTTGGTCAGCAGAGATTGGATTCATGAGTCTTCAGGACGAAAGATTGAGAAAGCGATGAATCTTCAAAAGAAAGGCTTTCCAATTCTTATCACTAGTGAACAAGTTTGGAATGAATATATCTCACAGTAATTTTCAGAAGGAGTAAAAAATGAAAAATTTTAATGCACTCATTGAACGTTATAAGAGCCTTACCATTGCAGGTGCGGTTGAACTGAATAATGAAGAAGACGTTGAAAACTACATTATTGACAAAATGCTTCAAAGTGTGTGGGGCTATGATTATGGTCCAGGTGTAGATTGTTATAAGAAGCAGGTGAACCTCCCTGTAATTGGAAGTAAGGGGGTTCCGCCACGTTGTGATTATTTACTGAAGACGAATAACTATAGCTGTGTTATTGAAGCCAAGGCTTATACCGAGTCTGTTGAAAATAAGAAGCATATTGATGAATTGGCTTCATATGTCCAGAATTTACTTGCCGATGTTGGTATTTTGACAAATGGTAAGAAATGGGCTCTTTTCTTAGCTGGTGAAAATCATGTCATGGAATCGGCTCCCTTTAGAACTTTTGATCTTGATTCCATAAGTGAAGAAGAAAAGAAATTCGTATTGAATCTCTTCAGAAAACCTGGCGCATCTTTGGATATTATCCGTAGTGAACATGCCAAGGCTAAGCAAGAGGCAGAAGAAAAACTTCGCCTTAAATTGATTACTGAAGCAATTATTGAAGAACGAAAAACTTTGAGTGATGATGAAATTAAGCATATCATTAAAAAGGTTGAACCTACATGCAGCATGGTAACGCAGTCTAAAATTGAACAATACAAACCGTTCTTTGATAATGCTCTCCGTAATATAATTGAAGCTGAAAAGGAAAGATATCGTGCTGAGGTCAAGGCTGAAATGGCCAAGTACGTTAATAAGGTTGAAGATGAAGAACGTGAAGTGTATAGCATGGTTTTGGGTCTTCTTGCTGATCAATATGGAGATATGGATATCAAACTATGTGATTTTTCCAGTGGTGTCGGAGCTAAGATTTGTTTTAATGGACAAAATTCTGGTCAGCCGATTATTTGGGTGTGTGGTAAAATTGAGGACAATAAGTACAAATTCCTTGGCGTAGCTTTTGCTAAAACAGGGGCTTCAACAATGGGGGACTTAATTCCCATGACGTCTACTAGAGATGTCCTTGGCTTGAAGGATCGTATTCGTCAAGAAGCTGCAATTTCTGCCGCAGGTCCGCGTAAAGAATCAAAGGAATCTCCTGTTTCCCCGGATTCTGTATGAGTCGTGTAGTTGAAAGCAAGTGGTTTCAATTGGTTGTAATGATTTTCATTACAACCAATGCCGTTGTTCTTGGACTGGAAACAGTTCCTTCCGTTATGAATTCTTGTGGAAAAATTCTTGATGTGATTGACTCCGTGTGTTTAGGAGTCTTTGCTATAGAAATTATCATGAGAATTGTTGCTGGTCGGGGACGTTTTTTCTTGTCTGCATGGAACTGGTTTGACGTCTTGGTTGTTGCTGTATCGTTTATTCCTGTTACAGGTTGTGTCTCAAGTCTTCGAGTAGTTCGCTTGTTGAAACAATTTCGAGCGATGCGTTTAGTGAGTTCTGTAAAAACGATGCAAGTCATCGTGAATGCGATATTCAAGAGTATTCCAAGCCTTGGCTATGCGGGGTTACTGATGCTTGTGACTCTGTATATCTATTCCGTTATTGGAGTAAACTTGTATTCGGATGTTGTTTATGAGGAAATTCAGCCATTTGCGGATATAGGGACTGCTATGTTGACGCTTGTAATTACAACAACTTTTGAAGGCTGGGGCGACTTATTGCGAGGGTTGATGGTTGCGCATCCCTATGCATGGATTTATTTAATTAGTTTCATCATCATTTCGGCGCTTATTATGCTCAATATTGTTGTCGGCATTGTTGTGAACTTTGTCAGTGAATCGTATGAGTCAAAGACTGAATCCTCTCCCACAACAATAGTGGCTGAGGTTGGAGAAATTCAAAAACATCTTGATTTGTTAAAAAAATCTCTTCGTTAAAGGTTGTTCTTTAAAAAAAGGAAGTCGATATGAAAATGACATACATTTGCTTTTTAGGATTAAGCATTCTTCCTATCTTTTCCGCTTGTAGTGGGAATGAAAATTCCAATGTTACTGCTCCGCAATCAGGAAATACAGTTTGCGTTGAAAATGCAAAAACAACTCTTAATGGTGTAGATTACGTCTGTCAAAATGATCAGCTCGTACCGGTGCAAAATAATCAACAAAATTGTTCTGCAGGAAGTACAATGATCGATGCTCAGGGGAAGTCTTACGTTTGCCGTAATAATAACTGGGTTTTATCTAATTCACAATCTTCTTCTAGTGTTTTTTATCAAGGAGCAAAAAGCTCTTCTTCTGTAAGGAGTAGTTCTTCCTCTCCAAAGAGTAGTTCTTCTGATTCCCCATATTGCTATTACCAAACAAAAAATTACGATTGTATTCCTCAATCAACCGTGTTTTCAAAGGTTGTCAACATATCTGGTGGAAGTATTTATGATGAATCAAGTAATACATTAAAGGATTTGAGAGATAACCAGGTATATAAAACAGTTACCATCGGAAACCAAACATGGATGGCAGAAAACCTAAAGCTGGATTATGATTATGGTTCGGCTCAAAGTTTTTGTTATGACTACATCGCTGATAGTTGTAAGACATTAGGTCACCTATACACTTATTCCGCTGCTATTGATAGTGCTGGAATATACAGTAAAACAACAGAAGGTTGTGGAACTGGTGTAGCCAAATGTGTTGTAAGTGGGAAGGATACTGCTAATGTTCGTGGAATTTGCCCAGAGGGGTGGAAAATTCCGACAAGAGATGAATGGACAACCCTTATTTTGGCAGCAGGTGGTGATGTTGGTGCTAATGAAAAATGGACAAATGGCGGGATTGCTTTGAAGTCAAAAACAGGTTGGGATGAAAATGGTAATGGAACTGACGAATATGGGTTTAATGTTAAACCCGCGGGATTTAAATATTCCTTCAATAGTTATAGTTCTGTATCTGGAGGTCCGTTTTCTTACCACGGAAGTAGTGCTGTTTTTTGGACGACATATCGTCAAACACGGACTGGCACGCAAACAATAAGCTTTTCGGCAAAAGATCAATCTCAATCATCTACCGTATACTATGTCAATTATTCGTTTACTGAAAATTCACAAGCGGCTTCGGTTCGCTGTATAAGAGATGATACTTCTGGAAAGTGATATTCCCATTGCAGTTGATCTTTTTTTCTAAAAATACGGTATTCAAAAAAAAGACCCCGGCATTCCCGCCGAGGCCTTTTCTCATTCTTCCCTTACGCCACCAATATCTCGCTGGCCTTATAGCATTCTATATAACGAGCGAGTCTAACAAAACCTTAACTAAATGTCTATTAGCTTCTGTCGAATCATCGACCAAACTTCGAAAAATGGCAAATCTTCTTTCCACTTGATTTTTCGGAGAAATGAAGTCCATAGTTTGTTTAATGTTGGGTTGGTTGCGAAATCTTCTTGGAACACTTCGTTCTCGGGATTGCGAATTGTTCCGCGATTTTCAAAGGTCCGACGAATGGCTTCTGAAAGAGAACTTTCATTTACGGGATGGTTCTTCAAAATCCTGTAAATGTCAAAATAGTCCTTCATTCGTGTATTTCTACCAGCAAGGTCGACTATGCATTGGAATTTTTCAGCAATTACAGATTCAAGGGGGTATGTGCTGATTTTCGCGCAGGGCATATCTTCCAAAAGATTAGGATAACTAATCACATTGGGTGACGGATATATTTCGTCGCCGAATCCAAAATCCATAGAGATGTTTTGACTGATCGATTGCAGCTTCGCGTTTAGATGAATTCTGACTCCGTGATAATCCTTGAATTCTGTGATGATTTCGCTGGTTATATTCCTGTCGTCAAAAACAACGCCGTCTTCCGGGCAGGCTATTTTGCAAATTTCTGCCACAGCCTCGCAAATAATGTTTACGTCGTTATTGATTTTATCTGCGCGAAAATCTACATCCATGGTGGGCCTTGCCAAGAACTTTTCGTATGCGTAAAGTAACGCGCCTCCCTTTAAGCAGAAAAGTTCACGATATTTGCTTTGGGAGAGCCTGAATAGGAAACGTTCATGGAAATACCGAATCAAGATGACCTGGTAATCTGTGTTTTGCGATTTTGCGATGTTGAGCAATTTCTCACGAATGGAATGTCCCAGATTCTTCGTATTCACTATGTCCTCATGGTTATATACATTTCCAGAATTTTGCTTACGCGTAGTGTTTTGGCGTAATTCATAAGCTTGGAAATGTTGCGGTCTTTGCGCTTTAGGTAGTTCTTTACGATTTCGGTGCAAACATCCAATCCGATTTTATTCCTAAACTTGACGGCGTCGCAGACAGATTTTTCTATGTCGAAAATTTTCACCTCGTACCCAGAAATTATCGCGCATGTTACACCTGTGTCAAGGACGGAATCTGTTAGATTGTGGACGGAAAATGAGGGGTATTGCGGGAGCGTCACTTTCCGACCCCTTTTGATAGCGACGTCGTATTGCTGAGGAACTTGAGTTGTTAGCCCGTAGTAGGACCATGCCGAATACATACAGAGAATTCCTCCGGGAATTATTTTCTCGATATCGACCATGACGTTGGCCAGGTCGTCGGGTTTTGCGAATACGCCTCTTTTCACTCGCACAAGAGTTCCCTCCTGAACTTTTTGGAGCGTTGCGTAATATTCCGCACGACTTTCTGCACAGATCATGTTTGTTGTAAAGAACTTTTCTTTTTTCATTGTATAAACCTACTACAAATATAAATAATTGTAGTAGATTTGTAATCCGTAGTTTGCAAAAAAAGACCCCGACTCTTGCGAGTCGAGGTCTTTTTAATTGCGCGGAACCTGCCGGCGATAAGCAACTTCGTTGCTTTGATAACCGGCTCGGAAATGACTAAATAAATTTAGTCGCTTCACTCGCCTTAGTTATCAATTAAGCCTTATAATCAGCGATCTGTTCTGCAGTCAGGTTCATGATGAAGTTGGAGTGCTTCATCACTTCTGCTTCAGCAAGGTTCAGGTAAACCTTGGCGCTCTTGCCGAACAGTTCTGCGTTTGCAGAAGCGTCGCGGATGAGGAGCTGAGCCATGACGCAGTTACCGGCCATTTCGTACAGGCGGCGGCTGCAGAGGTCCAGGAACTCGTTGTTTTCAGCGGCCTTGACGTAGTCGATGGCTGCCTTGAACTTGTCGTCCATAGCCTTTGCGCGGGCCTTGAGGCTTTCGAATTCCGGTGCAACAGCGGCTGCTTCCAGTTCGTCGAGCATGGAAGTGTAGGTGCCGGTGGTGATGTGCGGAAGGGCGGCAACAACCTGGAGCTGGGTAGTACCTTCGTAGATGGAGGTAATACGAGCGTCGCGGTAGAGGCGCTGGCAAGCGTATTCCAGCATGTAGCCGGAACCGCCGTGAACCTGGATGCTGTCGTAGCTGTTGATGTTGGAGTATTCGGCGTTCATGCCCTTGGTGAGCTTATGATGGTGGGGAAAGTCTCCCCCTCGCTGCAGCCCCGGCCCCGCCCTTACAATCATTCCCTTCGGGAATAAAGTTTCGAAACCCACCCGGCCGGGTCTTCCGCTACCCCCTCTGCGGAGCTCAGTCGCCGCCCCGCAATGCCCTGCTCATCAAGGACGACGACGTGACCAACAAGAAGGTAATTTATCCGTACCTGTTGACGCATGACGAACGCAACCTTTCCATTCGTGCGTTTACGGATAACCAAAAGATAAAGGCCTACGAGCGACAACAAGGTGCTTGTCCGATTTGCAGACAACATTTTTGAACTGTCGCAAATGGAAGCCGACCATATAACGCCCTGGTGCGAAGGTGGCCCGACCATCGATACAAACCGTCAAATGCTATGCAGGGATTGCAACAGAAGGAAAGGTAATAAATAGGGGCTTGATTAGGAGAGTGAGCATAATCTAAAAGATTAGGTAAAAACAAAAACGGACATTTGGTTGGGATGGGGGGGGCTTGCTGGTCGCAAGTGCCGTCGGGGTCTGTGACCCCTGTTTTTGGCAAGCTCGCCTAGATTGAAGAAATCGTCCTCTGCTGTACGTGATTTTGTACAAAATATAGAGTATATTTGTGTGTGATTGGCGTCACGTGATTCTGGGCTGTGCATGGCTGTGGATAGGTGGCAAAGGAGGCTTTTGTGAAGAACGTTGTTTCTAGATTGATTGCTGTTGCAATGGCTATGCTTGCGTGTGTAGGCATGTGGGGGTGTGGGGATTGGTTTGATGAGGAAACCCATTTTGAATGGGCTGAACATAGAACCGAAAAATCTATTGTCGGCTTTATTGACGATTCTCTGGTGATAACGTATAATGCGCGCAACTGGTATGAGGTAAAAGATGAAAATGACGACCAAGTTGGAAGCGGTAAAGGGAATCAGGCTATCTTTGTTTACAATTATCGAGTGCAGTTAGATGGGCCGGTGTTTATGGATTCGCTGGACAACGGCATGGAGGAGAATTTTAACTATGGCTTGGGGCAATTGAGCGATTCGGTTATATGGGGCGGAAATGTAAATCATTTGACAAACGATATGGGGAATGTGTATTCCTTCTGGAAGATAGGCCAAAAGCCGTACAAGGTGAAAGTCAAGGAAAATAAGGACGGATGCTCGGTTAGCTTTAATGTGAGGAAGCTTAGAACATGGCTTGATGGAAAAATTTATGCGCAGGGCAGTAAGTTGACTCGTGGTGGGGATACCTGTCAATATGCGATTTTGGACTCCGTTGCAAAAAATCTTACGTACAAACGTTTTGGCGACGACTTGAAGTGGATTCAGAAGTGTGACGACGTAAGAGCTTGGGAAAAAGATGTGTATTGTGTAATTCTCGATGATGAAAGTGGAAATAGTATTATTTTAAAAAATCTATTTGATACAATTCCAAATTCTAGAAGGTTTTATATAGGGGGATTTTGGGGAAGTATGGTAAAAATGAATGGAAATATCTGTAGCTTGAAAGATGAAAAAATCACTTGTTCGGATGTGACATGGCGAGGTGATGGGTTGAAGTTTTATAAAGATGACGAGATTGTCGTGGATCTAAATTTATAAGCTAAGGAATGTTATGAAAAATATTCTTTTATTTGTAGTTCTTGGTGATGTCGCTACTGCGGAAACAGAATATAAATATTGTGATAATAGCTGTCAGCTACCGGGAACACTTTCTAGTGTGGAAATAAAAACACTGATGCCTAATGCTCAGGTATCTAATGTGAAGGTTGATGTTCTTTCGGCAAAGCGTCGCAGCAATCTTCCAATGTCTTTGTTTAATATAAAATAACAAAAGGAGCTTGTATGAAACGATTTCTTTTCGGAATAGCTTTGCTAGGATTGCTGGCTTGCAACAGCGACGAAGGCTCGTCTACTGGTCCCGCTCAAGAACCGGTGACTGTAAACTGGTCTTTGAGCGGAACATTTGGTGGAGGAAAAGTTGATTCTGTAAATGTGGATACCCATGTGAATGGCCTAGTTTCTCGTTCTGGCTTTTCTAAGGTCCACCTGAATGGCTATGACACAACCTATTTTGAAAATACAGTCCAATTGAAGCACTTGCAGAACATGACCCATGTTACGGCTTCCATAGATGCAGATGGCTACTTCTCGTTCGATAATATGGAATTATTCGGGCTGCGTGATGGAACGAATTCGGTTAGGATAACTCCAAGTGCGAAGCCCAATGTTGTCTTAAAACCAGAATCATTTATTCTGTATTCAAATCGATAGGACAGCGTTATAGTATTAGACTGGTTTATAACAAAAGACCTCGGATTCATCATCCGAGGCCTTTATTTTTGCGTTTCAGTAGGCGGCGTAGCCGCGATTATTTACAAATCACAGTCTACTGTCTACCGTCTACTTCCTACCGCCTACTATGCCTTATAATCAGCGATCTGTTCTGCAGTCAGGTTCATGATGAAGTTGGAGTGCTTCATCACTTCTGCTTCAGCAAGGTTCAGGTAAACCTTGGCGCTCTTGCCGAACAGTTCTGCGTTTGCAGAAGCGTCGCGGATGAGGAGCTGAGCCATGACGCAGTTACCGGCCATTTCGTACAGGCGGCGGCTGCAGAGGTCCAGGAACTCGTTGTTTTCAGCGGCCTTGACGTAGTCGATGGCTGCCTTGAACTTGTCGTCCATAGCCTTTGCGCGGGCCTTGAGGCTTTCGAATTCCGGTGCAACAGCGGCTGCTTCCAGTTCGTCGAGCATGGAAGTGTAGGTGCCGGTGGTGATGTGCGGAAGGGCGGCAACAACCTGGAGCTGGGTAGTACCTTCGTAGATGGAGGTAATACGAGCGTCGCGGTAGAGGCGCTGGCAAGCGTATTCCAGCATGTAGCCGGAACCGCCGTGAACCTGGATGCTGTCGTAGCTGTTGATGTTGGAGTATTCGGCGTTCATGCCCTTGGTGAGCGGAGTGCCGGCAGATGCCAACTTGTTGTACAGCTTCAGTTCAGCCTTTTCTTCGTCAGTAAGCTTGCGGGTGCGTTCGATATCTTCAAGAGACTTGTAGATGTCGACGTAGCGAGCTGTCTGGTAAAGGAGGGCGCGGCCAGCGTCCAGGCGAGCCTTCATGTTGGAAAGCATTTCGTAGACGCCGGGATCTATAAAATCCGAACTTGCGGCGGCCGCAGAGTTCTGCCTTAGCGTTCTTGTAAACCAGTTCGTAAATGGTGGGGGAGGAGTCCCGCACCACCTAAAGGTGGCCATGTACACTAAGGCCTAAAGGCCAAGTGTCCAAAGGTCGCTTCAGCCCCGGCCCCACTCTCATAATCATTCCCTTCGGGAATCTTAATCCAATCCCAGCCCCGGCCGGGTCTTCCGCTACCCCCTCTGCGGGGCTCAGTTGACGCCCCGCAACGCTCTGCTAATCAGTCAATAGAGCTTATTTAATGAAAAAAATGACAATGCTAGAAAGTTTTTGTAATTTTCCCAGTCAATAAATAAGGTGGGTTATGAAAACAAAATTATTAGCTATTGCTTTACTTTTTGTGTCCGCTTTTGCGGAAGAGGACTATGACGAGGCCTTTAAGGAATTTAAGCCTTATCCATCAAGTCAAACAGAGGAGGTGGATAAATGGGTGGAACCATATGATCAAACGTTCCTGCCCTATGCTAAGTGTGGGGAAGTAGAGGACTTAGAGGTTGTATCAGTTGCGGATTTGGTAAAAAAATACTATGATCACAAAGACGATTTTGGGGATTATTTTACTAATGGACACTATTTTTGCGTAGCAAGTGTTGTTCGTATTACATATCAAGTGACATGTCAAAATAAGTTGAAATATGAAGGAACGTATTACCTTTTTAGCGAACCTTATAAAGAAAATGACCCCATGATAGGGGATAAGGATGAAATTGAAGCGAAGTTTGATGCGTGGGCGCACGATTGGAAAGAAAGAGCGGTTTCTTGCATAAAAGACGATGGCGCGTTCGAAAATTCATGCTCTGAATATAACGGTCGTTCATATTCAGGCTATGATGGAAAATTTGATGAAAAGAAATTGAAGGAGCAATGGTATAAGCAGAAGATTGCATATCCTGAATGGAAATATATGGGCGTTCCAGGGAAAAAACTTACCAAGCCGATTCTGTTTGTACATGGTTTGGGGGATGACTATAAATCCTGGGGTGTTACGTCTACTGTAGATGCTAATGAACTGTGTGAAAAAGATGTGGTTTGTTCAGAAATGTGGCCGACTTTTTGTGATGATAAGTTTCCAACACCCTATATCAAGAGCTTGCAGGATGCTGTTTGTACTGATGAATTAAAGAAAAAATATAACAATTACAAAGAAGCTCTGCTAAGAACTAATAGTGTTTTTCAGAAGGGAATGGTAAAAAAATATGGATCGGGGTCTGCGCCAGACATTATAGTTCGAAATCAGAATATTTATGTTACGGATAATAACATTAACAATGTTGGCTTGTATTTTTTTCAAGCTCCAGGAAAAGTAAATGATGATAAAAGGTGGGAAGAAGCTCCGTTAGATTGGAATGGAGTAAATGATCAAACCTCTCAGTCTGGGAAGTTGTATAAAAAATTAGAAGAAGTACTGGACGATTTTTTTTATACATCGTCTGTTAATTGGCGCGAAACCCCAGAAGCAACTGTTGATATTGTGGCTCATAGTCAGGGAGGGCTTGTTGTTCGCGAAATGCTTCACGGTCTTCGGATAGAAGGGGCTTCTTCTGGACCTGAAAATCCTGCAAATCACATAGGACGTCTAATTACTGTTGACACTCCACATTTTGGTGCTGCTACTGCAGCGGAAAACTCCAAATCCAATTCCATAAAAGATTATTTTGGTTTGGGAAAAATAGTGGATGATCTAAATAAATCCGAAGACCATAATTTGGCAAATATTAAAGTCAGCCTTGATTATACGGACTGGTTGACTGATTTGGGACTGGTTGCGGTAAATGTACTTCTTGGATGGGGTGTAACTGCAGCCATAGTAACGTCTGACTATGAAGTGAATCTGAAAGGGCCTTATCTCGGACCTTATACGGTATCATTGAATGTAGATCCCCTTGGTTCAGGTAGTTTTGATGTTGATATTATGGATATTGATCCGCTTGAAGACTCGCGTGAACAAGCTAGCTATACGAGAAATATTGGAAAGCATCTTTATAGTGAAAGTAAATTGATGCAAGGTTTGAATTATGGGACGAAAGGCGCGTCCTATCCGAAGAAACCGAATGGAGATAATCTTGAAATTGTGCCTTTGTATTCGGGGAATACTAAAGCTGTTGTTTCTGCAGCACTAGAAACTGTTGCGGAAAATTTGAAGATTTCCTGTCCCGAATTAGATGATGAGGATTCGA
This sequence comes from Fibrobacter sp., assembly GCA_024399015.1. Lineage (GTDB taxonomy): Bacteria > Fibrobacterota > Fibrobacteria > Fibrobacterales > Fibrobacteraceae > Fibrobacter. Next base: position 276,119 of record JAKSIC010000001.1, on the reverse strand, counting down.
AGGTTGCGTGTGTATCCCTTGAGTCGTATCTAGAATCAAAATCGGGTGATTTTAAGGATATGGCTCATGGCGTAGTCGATATTGATGATGTTGGTTTGGTTAAAAACCTGTTGAGTGTTTTGAACAGTTTGGTTGATGACTGGCTTGCGAATAGCGACTTGATTGTGGAATCCGAGAGTCAAAGGTATGAAAGCGTTGAATTGGGGATAAATAGCAGTACTATACCTGAATTGAAAGAGCCTCGTAAATTTGAATTCCATGACGCACTTGCTCCATGGGAAACAGTTGCTCATTTGGATTTGAAAATGGGAGAAATGGCTGCATCTGCCCGACAGGGATTAGACATTGCTTGTGCGTTGCATGTTTATTGTGATGAATTACTTGCAGAAGAATCTGAGTCGGGATTGATATATTTAGATGAAGGATCTGTTGGATTGTCAGGAAATTTTGATTTGTCTCCGTTGTATTTAGGTGTGGGTAAACAGGGATCACGTATTTCTGATGGCGCCAATTATCTGGAAGCTATATATGAACCGGGTGTGGGATCTTATGTAAATTACACTGATGCAGAAGGAATTTTACTGCAGGATGTTGTGTTGTCATCCAATATTGCGACCAATCCGCGTCTTCTGAGAAACGGTTCTATTATTACGGTCTGCTTTGACAACCAATCAGGCAAGACATTCTCTAAAGATTATGTTATGCCTAATATGTCATCACAAACGATATTCTCCATTGTAGCTGAAGAAGATGCTTCGCTTCCTAAAGTTGTTGTTGGCGTGGCAAATGCAAGCGATTTGAATACTCAGACTGCACCTATTTCGCCAACTGCCTGGAAAAGAGATAGAAATGTTTTCGTAGTGCATCGCGAAGCTCGGGGTGATTATGAAATCAATACATCAAGACCTAGAATACTTGTTGCTAATGCAACTGATGAGGATATTGCAGGTTTCAAGGTTGCTTATTATTTTACGGCAGATCCAGCAAGGAATCCTGTAGTTGAAGTTGATTTTCCCAAAACGTCTGCTGTTCTTGAAAATCTTGGTGGCGACCAGTGGCGCGTTGTTTTGGATGTAACAGATTCTGTATTGAAGGCTAAGTCTGTTTTTCCGAGTTTGGAAGGATGGCAGATTCGTTTACATTATGGCGATTGGGCTGACTTTGATTATCTTGATGATTGGTCTGCCGATTATAATGTTGGCATTCCTTTAAACAATAAAAAAATTGTTGTTTATGACAAAAAGGGACGTATTTTATGGGGGCAAGAACCTGAAATGTTCCGGAGTGTAGACGATGGTGTGGTTGTTTCGCCAAAGGGGGTCTTGTCATGGAAAGATGCTGCTCCATGGGAAAACAATGCGTTTAAACCTCAGGTTGTTGTAAAAAACACAGGATCTGTCGCAATGAAGGATTATCACGCAAAGCTTTGGTTCCGTGTGCCTAATGAAAAAATGCTGTATGTTCCTATTGATGATTGGTATACGCCTGTTTCTAAACCGAGTCTTCATAACGTTGGTGAAAATGTTTGGGAACTTGATATGCATTTCGATACATACTTGCTTTATCCGAATGAGTCGGTTATTGAAAGTGATGTTGGTCTTCATTTGACAGATTGGAGCTCGTTCGACAAAACCGTTTGTGGAATAGCTTTGTTTGATTCTGAAGATAATGTGATTTTTGGAAAGGTCCCTTCTGTTAACGAGTGCAAAAGCTACAGTTTACCAAGTTTGCTGAATGTTCAATATGTATGGAACCTCCAATGAAATGTTTTTTTATTTTCGTTTTCGCCTTGATTCTGTTTGCTTGCTCCGACGAACCTCCTGTTTCTCAAGTTCCTGAAAATTATGATGATCGTCCGGATTTTGGCTGGCGCAAGGGGGATTTTATCCCGGTGCTGCATGATTCCAAAATGTATGGAGGCTTGGAATCCATTTATCATGTTGATGACAGGATTATTCTGGTTGACAACCATTGGTCGAGTAACCAGTACACGTCCCCTGGCTCCGTGACTTACACTCCAAGGGTGTTTGCTTCGAAAATTGGCTCTACCCATTGGGACACGCTAAAAACTTCCGAATGGATTCGCTATGTTTATGGGGATTCGACAGGACTTTATGCAGGAACCCAGCTTAGCGGCAAGGTGCTGAAATACGATTTTGACCGCAGTATTTGGGATGAATTATATAAGTTGCCGTTTGATTCGCTTGCGTATTACAATGTTTATGGAATCGCCATTTACCAAGGTCGCCCCATTGTGTGCTTTGCTGGATACGAGGACAGTACTGACAAACGTAATGAAACTATCAAAATCGCATACAAAATGCAGACGGATACCGGTTGGGCCGACATTACTTACGATTATGATTCCACTAGGGAATATCCGATGCAGTTCAATAAGGGTGTTGAGTTAAATGGCAAACTGTACACCATTAGCGGAGATCGTGGAATGTGGCGTTATGACGGCAGCTGGAAAAGGATGGCGAAAATTCCACAGCCAGATTGGGCAACTTGGATTCCCGCTTATGACACAAGTGACATTGCGTTGGACATTGTGGTTCATAGGGAAAAAATATATGTGATTGGTGAAAAATCTTCATCTGATGTGCTGGAATATGACGAGGCTCTTGACCGTTGGAATCCTATAGATAGTGTCATAGAAACCAACGATTCCTCATATGGACATTTAACACATCCAAATACGCCGTCTAATCGATTCTCCCTTGCATCGGACGGAAAGCATCTCTTTGTGTCAGGAAGCAACCCTCCTTGGCCTTATGTTTATATGGGTGACTATGGAGCTCCTTATGGAAATGAAGAAAAGGGCTGGCGAGAGGTTGAAGGTAACTTTTGCCCCAATAATATTTGCCTTGCCCATGGTTCGACTTATGATATGATTGCGGTAGGGGATACCCTGTATGCGGTGAACAAAGAAGCTCTTTTGAAATTTCCACTAAAAGATTTGGACGAAACGATTTCGGACCAGGAATCATACCCATCGATTGATTAAAAAATCAAGATGTAAAAAGACCCCGGCATTTCTGCCGAGGTCTTTTAAGTTTTGCGTGATCCCGGCTCAAGGCCGGGATGACATCCGTTAACTGCGCGGTCCCTGCAGGCGATAAGCAACTTCGTTGCTTTGATAACCGGCTCGGAAATGACTAAATAAATTTAGTCGCTTCACTCGCCTTAGTTATCAATTAAGCCTTATAGTCAGCGATCTGTTCTGCAGTCATGCCCATGATGAAGTTGGAGTGCTTCATCACTTCTGCTTCAGCAAGGTTCAGGTAAACCTTGGCGCTCTTGCCGAACAGTTCTGCGTTTGCAGAAGCGTCGCGGATGAGGAGCTGAGCCATGACGCAGTTACCGGCCATTTCGTACAGGCGGCGGCTGCAGAGGTCCAGGAACTCGTTGTTTTCAGCGGCCTTGACGTAGTCGATGGCTGCCTTGAACTTGTCGTCCATAGCCTTTGCGCGGGCCTTGAGGCTTTCGAATTCCGGTGCAACAGCGGCTGCTTCCAGTTCGTCGAGCATGGAAGTGTAGGTGCCGGTGGTGATGTGCGGAAGGGCGGCAACAACCTGGAGCTGGGTAGTACCTTCGTAGATGGAGGTAATACGAGCGTCGCGGTAGAGGCGCTGGCAAGCGTATTCCAGCATGTAGCCGGAACCGCCGTGAACCTGGATGCTGTCGTAGCTGTTGATGTTGGAGTATTCGGCATTCATGCCCTTGGTGAGCGGAGTGCCGGCAGATGCCAACTTGTTGTACAGCTTCAGTTCAGCCTTTTCTTCGTCAGTAAGCTTGCGGGTGCGTTCGATATCTTCAAGAGACTTGTAGATGTCGACGTAGCGAGCTGTCTGGTAAAGGAGGGCGCGGCCAGCGTCCAGGCGAGCCTTCATGTTGGAAAGCATTTCGTAGACGCCGGGGAAGTTGATGATAGCCTGGTTGAACTGCTTACGGTCCTTGGCGTAGGCGAGAGCTTCGTCGTAGGAAGCCTGGCTGATACCCACTGCCTGTGCAGCGATACCGAGACGTGCGCCGTTCATGAGGGCCATCACGTACTTGATGAGACCGAACTTGCGACGGCCGCAGAGTTCTGCCTTGGCGTTCTTGTAAACCAGTTCGCAGGTCGGAGAACCGTGGATACCCATCTTGTTTTCGATACGACGAACATCGACGCCACCGTCGCGCTTGTCGTAGATGAACATGGAAAGACCGCGGCCATCCTTGGTGCCTTCTTCAGAGCGGGCAAGAACCAGGTGAATGTCGGAGTCGCCGTTGGTGATGAAGCGCTTCACGCCGTTCAGGTACCAGCACTTGTCTGCTTCGCTGTAGGTTGCCTTCAGCATCACGCGCTGCAGGTCGGAACCGGCATCGGGTTCGGTCAAGTCCATGGACATGGTTTCGCCGGCGCAGATGCGGGGCACGAAACGGGAACGCTGATCTTCATCGCCGAATTCGTACAAAGTTTCGATACAGTCCTGAAGGGACCAGATGTTTTCGAAACCTGCGTCGCCGGCAGCGATCATTTCGTTAATGGCGGTGTAAGCAGTTACGGGGAAGTTCAGGCCACCGAAACGACGGGGCATGGTAACGCCGCAAAGACCAGCCTTCACGGTTGCTTCCAGGTTTTCGTAAGTCTTGCTTGCGTAGCGGACGCGGCCGTTTTCGCAATGAGGACCTTCTGCATCAACTGCTTCTGCGTTGGGAGCGATCACGTTGGAAACGATGTCGCCAGCCAGTTCGCAAACCTTGTTGTAGTTGTCGATTGCGTCGGCGTAGTCGGCCGGAGCGTAATCGGACTTTTCTTCATTAGCAAAGCCATTTTCCCTGAGTTCCACAATGCGGTTCATCAAGGGGCTGCTTTCGAGATTGAACTTAATCTCTGGATGATCTGTATAGAAATTTGCCATAGCGCTTACTTGTTGTTTGCCTTGTAGTACTTGATTAACTTGGGAACCACTTCTTCAACGTTGCCGTTGATGACGTAGTCTGCAATTGCATTGATCGGAGCATCCGGGTCATTGTTCACGGAAATGATAATGCCGGAATCCTGCATGCCAGCGATGTGCTGGATCTGGCCGGAAATACCGCAAGCAATGTAAACCTTGGGGCGAACGGTGAGACCGGTCTGACCGATCTGACGGTCATGGTCGGCAACGAAGCCTGCGTCGATTGCAGCGCGGCTTGCACCCACTTCGCCGTGGAGTTCCTTGGCCAGTTCGAACAGCATGTCGAAGTTTTCCTTGGAGCCCATGCCGTAACCACCGGCGACCACGATGGGTGCGCCCTTGAGGTTGTGCTTGGCCTTTTCCACATGGCGTTCGAGCACCTTGACCACGTATTCCGTTTCCGGAACGTACTTTCTTTTGTATGGAAGGGGGAAGTTTCCCCCTCGCTGCAACCGCCTGGCGGCGTTTTCCGCTACCCCTTCTAGCGGGTGCTCAGACGCCGCACCCGCAACGCCCGGCTTACCCCGCCCACCCGCCCAAATGTTGACAAAAATACCGTTTTTCCGCAAAAAGTCATGTTATGACAGTGGAATAATCTATATTTCAAGAAAATAGGGTTTTCTCTTGTTCCCAGTTTGGAATCTCGACAGTTTCAAGAATACGGGAATAAGACGAACGCTCACGTCTGCGACAGACTTCGGTTTGCCGCATCGTTTTGCTGTATGGCTTATTGTTTTGCAATTAGCCAAGATGCTGACGGCCATTTGACGCCTTTGGCGTCCGCTGCTGCGGTTCATGCATATCAGAATGTGAAAACATTCTGCTGCGTATAAACCTTGCAAGCTTTTGGGGCGTGAGTTGTTTGCGCTTATTGTATTCGGGCAGTCGAGAGCCTCAAACTGATAGGTGCATTCAACTCCACGCCTTTTTGTTTCCCCAAAAAGCGTAAAGATTGCAGAGCAAGGGTGAACTCGCTGAGTGTCGCTCTTGTTCTGAGTTTGGAATCTCGACAATTTCAAGAATACAAGAATAAGACAAATACTCGCATTGACCCATGAATGCCATGGGTGTATTGTGTCCTGGGCGTACTGTATCTGCTCGGGATTGCGGGTCTTTGTATTGTATTGAAAGGTCGTGTTTTTAGCTCCAACGGGAGTGAACTCGTTCACTCTCTGCATGGAGCAACACGATGGCAAAGAACGATGCGCTTGGTAAAGCGAAAGAGGCGAAGAACGACGAGTTCTACACGATTTACGCGGATATTGAAAAAGAAATGAATGCCTACTTGGAATACGACGAAAATGTATTCCGAAATAAGACTATCTTGTTGCCATGTGATGACCCTGAGTGGAGCAATTTCACCCGCTATTTTGCGCAAAATTTTGAGAAGCTCGGCCTGAAGAAATTGATTTCGACTTCTTATGCGGTAGAATCAAAGAAGTATAAGGTCAAGGACTGGCAACCGACGTTGTTCGAACAGCAAGCCCCTTGGTTTGATGTGGATAAGTCAAAAATCAAGGGCAAAATTTTTACACTCGATCACGACACCAATAGAAATGGTCGGATAGATATAGAAGACCTGGAATGGAAATATCTTGATGGCGATGGCGATTTTCGCTCTGAAGAAATCAAGCGCTTGCGGGACGAAGCAGATTTTATTATCACCAATCCACCGTTCAGCCTGTTTAGAGAATTTGTTGCTTGGATTATGGAATCTGGGAAAAAGTTTGCCATTATTGGAAATATGAACGCAATTACGTATAAAGAAATATTTCCATTGCTGAAAAAGAATGATGTTTGGTTAGGGGCTTCTATTCATAGTGGCGATAGAGAATTTGGTGTTCCCAAAGAGTATCCGTTAGAGGCTGCTGGATGGCGAATAGATGAAAAAGGAAATCATTTTATAAGAGTGAAAGGAGTTCGCTGGTTCACCAACATTGAACATGGTCGTCGTCACGAGCCGTTGTCATTGATGACCGAAGCAAATAATATCAAATTCAGCAAGCACAAGGAAGTCAAAGGTACGGGTTATAAGAAATACGATAACTACGATGCTATAGAAGTTCCTTACACTGACGCTATCCCCAGTGATTATAAAGATGTAATGGGAGTGCCGATTTCTTTCTTAGATAAGTATTGCCCGGAGCAGTTCGAAATTTTGGGAATTACTAAAACTTGGTTTGGCGGTGCAAATAAAGTCTATCCAGAACAGACACAAGTTGATAAGCATGGAAAGAAAAGTCGAGTGACGAAATTGAATGATGGCGCGACCATTGAACTTTCTGAAGTCCCTGAAGGAGAAACCTATTACATTGTGAATGAAAAAAAGTATCAACAGCTTTATGCTCGTGTTCTTATTAAACCAAAGGAGGGTTCTGTATGAAACCAGAACTCAAAAAATACTCCGTCAAAGAAATCTGCGAAGGTTTCATCTATAACGAACTTGAAGGAAAAGGTTTGTTCGGCCTCGCCGGCAAACTTACTATTCAGCCGGAATACCAACGTAACTATATTTATGCCGATGGAAAACGCGATGTTGCTGTCATAGATTCCATGCTCAAGGGGTATCCGCTAGGGCTTATCTATTTCAATAAGATAGATGATGAACATTTTGAGGTGCTGGATGGTCAGCAGCGGATAACATCTATCGGACGATTTGTCAAGGAAAAGTTTGGTGTTGCGGATGCAAATGGCATACCTCAGTATTTTGGAGGGCTTCCTGCGGAAAAACAGAAACAGATCGAAGACTACGAATTGCTAGTCTATGTTTGTAAAGGCGAAGAAACTGAAATAAAGGAGTGGTTCAAAACCATCAATATTACAGGAGTTCCGCTGAATGAACAGGAATTGTCAAATGCCATTTTCTCAGGACCGTTTGTAACCGCTGCAAAGGCGGAGTTCAGCAATTCTAGAAATGCCAACGTTCAGATGTGGCAAACCTATGTGCGTGGCGAACCAAACCGTCAGGGCATTTTAAGCGTTGCTCTTGATTGGGTCAGTGAAGTAATGATTTCTGATGAAGAGGCGAAAAAGTATAAGTTGCCTAAGAAAGATTCCTATATGGCGAAACATCGTCGTGATGCAAATATTGATGAACTCAAAACGTATTTCAATACGGTCATTGATTGGGCTTCAAGCGTATTCGATATGACAGAAAGCGAAATGTGCGGGCTTGAATGGGGGAGGCTGTACGAAACTTATCATAAGAACGCCTATAGTCCTAAAGCCGTTCAAGATAAAGTGATGTCGCTTTACGCAGACCCCTATGTGAAAGATCGCAAGGGAATTTTTGAGTACGTGTTAGGCGGCGAGAAGGACAAGAAACTTTTGAATGTCCGCGTGTTTGACGAAGCAACAAAGAAAAGTGTCTATGCAGCGCAGACTGCCAAGGCGCAGGCGGAAAGCGTTTCTAACTGCCCTTACTGCGCCATGTCCGACAAGAATGATATTAAGACTAAAATTTGGAAACTTGCCGATATGGATGCCGACCACGTGACCGCCTGGAGCAAAGGCGGTGCCACCGACCGCACCAACTGCGAAATGCTCTGCAAGTCGCATAACCGTGCAAAGGGGAATAGGTAGATTTTTCTGGTTCTTGAAAACAAAAATCCCGCAGTTGTAATAAAACTGCAGAACTCTTTTTATTTTTAGGCGGATTATTTTTGCGTGAATTTATATGAGTGCGTTTCGCTGGGGGATCTCATCGTTTTTTTTTCTTATTTCTCGTTACATGCCTCAACTCTAAACATGATTTTTATGATTTTTTTTGTTCAATTTTTTTTCGACCCCTAATTATTTTTAACTGGTCCTCGGTGCAAAAACCGGAAATGTAGAATCTTGCGGAGCCGGATGCGTTTAATCGAACATAACTTGAATCATAATCGACATTCCATCTTATGGTAAAGTAGTGTCCAAATAGGCTATCCGTTTCAAGCTCTTGTTTTTTTGAAAACCATAAAATTTTTTCATAAGATTCATAAACCATTTTCTCTGAATAGTAATTCGGCATACACCTTGCCGGTTTTGCCTTCTCAAATACCGAATTCACAATCATCGATATAGGACCTAAAAAGAAGTAATCATAATCCGGAAGTATGGAATGACGATAATCATACGAGCATTGGGAATACGAAAACAAATATGGTTTATTCGACTTATACTTCTCCAAAACCCAATGATCCGTTTTGTCATCGTCCTCCGTAAAGCAATACTCGCCAAAAACATCCTTTGGTGCAATACCCTCTTGAGAAAAGACCAAGGATGTTATTAGAGCTATGCTAAAACTAAAAATTCGGACATACATAACTTTTGGGTAGCTTATCATTTTTTCCGGCATATCCATCTGTACCGAAATCAGCATGGAATAGATCTCTAGATTTATCAAGTTTTTTCTGGGCTTTATTTAGTCTATCCTGCCAATGTTGTTTTTCAAAAAGATCTCGCTTTACAGTCAAGTCGGCGGTAACCGCGTCATTAAGTATTTCAGTTCTCTTTTCTTTCGACATCGTTCCAGAAACCTTCACTGTACATTCGAACGTTCCTGTTTCTTCAACTTCTTCATAGGAAACACATTCGTTGTATTTTTCATGGCCTTGTTCATGTTTTTCATAACACGTTTCTTCAGCTGATGTTACTACATGTCCATCTGAAAAAGCTTCCCCTGCTTTCATGATTATATAATTGTTTTCACCCAAAGTTGTATGCGTATAGAATCTGTATTTAACAGTCGCTTTTGCACCGACAATTTTTCCATTTGAGTATATTAATTCGTTTTCTTGTGATATAGGCTCATGATTAATTGACACATTAGGCCATGCGCATGTAACTCCACCAAAATAAGTTTTGACAATCTCACCGGTTTCGGGATCAGTATTCTCTTTGAAATACCAATAATCCCTGCCCTTCTTTACATCACATCTTCTCGGATCAACAAATTCATTAACAGACCAAACTCTTTTTTCCAATACCTTTTTATTTTTGTTACAGTTCCAACTCCCTGAGGAATCTCTATCACAATAATCTGCACTACTTATTGAAGGTATCTGCAAAATAGCAGAAGTCTCTATTTCTCGTTGAGGTTTAGCCATATTTTTTTGATACAGCGCCATATGGGAAGGCTGTTTATTAATTCTATGACGTCCAAGAATATCAAACTTTTTTGTAGGTTTTGTAAAATCAACAAAATATTCAATAGAAGGATCTTCATACTGTCGGTAATAATCCTTTGCGGCTTGCTTTCGCAAAACACTTTCATCTACGCATCCATTAACAACAAACTCGTTATTATTCTCCTCAAACGGATCATAACAATCTACTTCTTCGTACCATGAGCCAATATTGTGTGTTCCGAAGTTTTCGCCAGTCCAAAGCCAGTCGTAGGAGCAATTGACATAGCTGTTCTCGGATTTACATCTGTAGCATTTCCCATTGTGTGCAATGCATGCTTGCTCTGGATTATAAGGGGTGGTCTCCATCGGGAAGCCGGGGCACTGCCCAATTCTATTGTTGTCTTTTCTTTCCCCGCTTATGCAATCAATTTCTGTGAAGAAATATTTATCTGGAGTATAAGGGTATATCCACATCCACTCTTCGTCGCATTCATCTGCACGACGCGCGGCATTGCATCTATAGCATTTACCATTACTTTCAAAGCAGGTGTTCTTTGGATCGCTGGGAATGTAACTAAATGGGAGAGACTGACATAGACCAAATTCACTTGAAGAACTTGATTCTTCTGAAGATGAGGAACTTGCGTAACTTGACGAACTATAATAGGGATCTTCGCCTGGTTCGCATGTTCCGACCACGCACCACCCACGATCAGAAAGAGTCGTGTCATATTTCGAAATACCCATAGAAAGAGCACAATTGTCTATTGAATCCTGCAAAGCAATTTCAACTTCGCTAGCGTAGCCAAAACAGTCTTCATCGTGCGGGAACCATTCTCCACGGCAATATTCGTTCATTTTGTCAACAGAAGGGAATCGTGGATTTGCCTTCAAAAATGCATCTTCGAGATCGAAAGTGTTGATATTTTGGGGTAGAGGACGATTCATCCAGAAAAAGAGATATCTTTCATTGTCTGTCGTGACAACATAAAGCGGTTGCGATCCGTCATTTATTTCAAAAACACCATTATTGCTGAAATTTTTTACACCCCAGGTATAATCCGTTTTCCAATATTGGTCAGAGTGGTATATTTCGATAGAAGAACCGCTGTAATCGCACATTCCATCGTCAATGCCAGGACACCAATATGCATTGCGTAAGCCACAGAGAGGAATATCTATAGGTTTGTAACCAATGGGAACGCCAAAATTTGAATAATTGCATTTAAAGGAACCGTCTTGATTACATGAACATTTGGATACCTTGATATTGTCCGCATTTTTCATATAGGGTAGAACGGAATACAGACCACGGTGTACCGTTGGTACGTTTTTGACGCCCTCGTAATATACGGAGTCTATGTAGCAGACTCCTCCCGTATAGATATATTCGCTGGAAGAACTGATGACAATAGATGACGAACTAGAACTATAACTGATTGTGTCTATGGATGCGCTGCTGTAATGAATGTCGCAAGCGCCTTCGATACAAAAACAGTTTTCGGACATTTTCTTCATTGAAAAAGAGTCTTCGCCGTTCTTTTCTTTGCATTCCTTATGGAGCTGATTAATTGAATTTTCTGCCGATGTTTGTGTTGTATGACATGGACATGAAAAACTCGATGAACTAGCTGTGCTTTGCATTCCTGACGAACTAGTCGATGTAGAAGAATTTGTCTGTGCAATCGCGAAGGATGAAATTGCTAGTAGCGTGCAGATTGCCAACATTGCTTTTCTCATTTGTAATCCGGCCTGTTTTTATGTTGTGTAAGAAAAATATAATTTAATAATTTGTCTGTCAACAGCATGATTGTGTAAAAATTGTTTTCGAAATCTTTCCTCAACACAAATAAGGGCCTCTGGACTTATCCAGAGCCCCTTAAGTTTTTGAATCGCTTTCGCGGCTTACGCCTTCCTGTAGCTCTCCATCGCTTCCACATCCAAGCTCTTCACGAAGTTGTAGTGCTTGGCGACTTCAGCTTCAGCAAGGTTCAGGTAAACCTTGGCGCTCTTGCCGAACAGTTCTGCGTTTGCAGAAGCGTCGCGGATGAGGAGCTGAGCCATGACGCAGTTACCGGCCATTTCGTACAGGCGGCGGCTGCAGAGGTCCAGGAACTCGTTGTTTTCAGCGGCCTTGACGTAGTCGATGGCTGCCTTGAACTTGTCGTCCATAGCCTTTGCGCGGGCCTTGAGGCTTTCGAATTCCGGTGCAACAGCGGCTGCTTCCAGTTCGTCGAGCATGGAAGTGTAGGTGCCGGTGGTGATGTGCGGAAGGGCGGCAACAACCTGGAGCTGGGTAGTACCTTCGTAGATGGAGGTAATACGAGCGTCGCGGTAGAGGCGCTGGCAAGCGTATTCCAGCATGTAGCCGGAACCGCCGTGAACCTGGATGCTGTCGTAGCTGTTGATGTTGGAGTATTCGGCGTTCATGCCCTTGGTGAGCGGAGTGCCGGCAGATGCCAACTTGTTGTACAGCTTCAGTTCAGCCTTTTCTTCGTCAGTAAGCTTGCGGGTGCGTTCGATATCTTCAAGAGACTTGTAGATGTCCACGTAGCGAGCTGTCTGGTAAAGGAGGGCGCGGCCAGCGTCCAGGCGAGCCTTCATGTTGGAAAGCATTTCGTAGACGCCGGGGAAGTTGATGATAGCCTGGTTGAACTGCTTACGGTCCTTGGCGTAGGCGAGAGCTTCGTCGTAGGAAGCCTGGCTGATACCCACTGCCTGTGCAGCGATACCGAGACGTGCGCCGTTCATGAGGGCCATCACGTACTTGATGAGACCGAACTTGCGACGGCCGCAGAGTTCTGCCTTAGCGTTCTTGTAAACCAGTTCGCAGGTCGGAGAACCGTGGATACCCATCTTGTTTTCGATACGACGAACATCGACGCCACCGTCGCGCTTGTCGTAGATGAACATGGAAAGACCGCGGCCATCCTTGGTGCCTTCTTCAGAGCGGGCAAGAACCAGGTGAATGTCGGAGTCGCCGTTGGTGATGAAGCGCTTCACGCCGTTCAGGTACCAGCACTTGTCTGCTTCGCTGTAGGTTGCCTTCAGCATCACGCGCTGCAGGTCGGAACCGGCATCGGGTTCGGTCAAGTCCATGGACATGGTTTCGCCGGCGCAGATGCGGGGCACGAAACGGGAACGCTGATCTTCATCGCCGAATTCGTACAAAGTTTCGATACAGTCCTGAAGGGACCAGATGTTTTCGAAACCTGCGTCGCCGGCAGCGATCATTTCGTTAATGGCGGTGTAAGCAGTTACGGGGAAGTTCAGGCCACCGAAACGACGGGGCATGGTAACGCCGCAAAGACCAGCCTTCACGGTTGCTTCCAGGTTTTCGTAAGTCTTGCTTGCGTAGCGGACGCGGCCGTTTTCGCAATGAGGACCTTCTGCATCAACTGCTTCTGCGTTGGGAGCGATCACGTTGGAAACGATGTCGCCAGCCAGTTCGCAAACCTTGTTGTAGTTGTCGATTGCGTCGGCGTAGTCGGCCGGAGCGTAATCGGACTTTTCTTCATTAGCAAAGCCATTTTCCCTGAGTTCCACAATGCGGTTCATCAAGGGGCTGCTTTCGAGATTGAACTTAATCTCTGGATGATCTGTATAGAAATTTGCCATAGCGCTTACTTGTTGTTTGCCTTGTAGTACTTGATTAACTTGGGAACCACTTCTTCAACGTTGCCGTTGATGACGTAGTCTGCAATTGCATTGATCGGAGCATCCGGGTCATTGTTCACGGAAATGATAATGCCGGAATCCTGCATGCCAGCGATGTGCTGGATCTGGCCGGAAATACCGCAAGCAATGTAAACCTTGGGGCGAACGGTGAGACCGGTCTGACCGATCTGACGGTCATGGTCGGCAACGAAGCCTGCGTCGATTGCAGCGCGGCTTGCACCCACTTCGCCGTGGAGTTCCTTGGCCAGTTCGAACAGCATGTCGAAGTTTTCCTTGGAGCCCATGCCGTAACCACCGGCGACCACGATGGGTGCGCTCTTCAGGTTGTTCTTGGCGGCTTCAACGTGGCGTTCCAGAACCTTCACCACGTATTCAGCTTCGGGAACGTACTTGGCAACGTCGTGCTTTACGACTTCGCCCTTGTAGTTTACGTCCTTGATTTCCTTCTTCATCACGCCTTCGCGGACGGTAGCCATCTGCGGGCGGTGTTCCGGGTTCACGATGGTAGCAACGATGTTACCGCCGAAAGCCGGGCGAATCTGGCAAAGCTGATTTTCGTAGAACTTCTTGACACCGCCGATGCTCATTTCGAAGCTGTCGATTTCGAGTTCGGTACAGTCTGCAGTCAGACCACTGTGGGTGGCGGCAGAAATGCGGGGGCCAAGGTCACGACCAATCACGGTTGCACCCATGAGGCAGATCTGGGGCTGTTCTTCCTTGAACAGGTTGATCACGAGAGATGCATGGGGATTGGTGGTGTAGGGGAACAGGCCTTCAGCGTCGAACACATGAACCTTGTCGACACCGTAGGGGAAAACCTGCTTTTCGATGCCGTCGATACCGGAGGCGGCGCAAATGCATTCCAGCTGGACACCCAGGGTGTCGGCCAGCTTACGGCCCTTGGAGAGCAGTTCGAGGGAAACGTCCTTAACGGTAGTCCCTTCAATTTCGCAATATACAAATACGTTATTCATAGGTTAACCGATAATCTTTCCTTCTAAGAGTTCCTTGATCAGGCCTTCCACATCTTCATCGCTAGCGGTGAGGGTGCGGCTTTCCTTGGCCTTGAACACAATGTTCTTCACAGCCTTCACGTTGGTCGGAGAACCGGCCTTACCGATCTGGGCAGGATCTGCTTCGATGTCGGCAGCACCCCACTGAGCAATGTTCAGGTAGGGCTTTTCTGCGATAAGGGCTGCATACTTTTCTGCGGCTTCGGGAGCGCGTTCGGCAACTGCGGTTGCGTTCTTGTACTTCATGACGCGCTTTGCGTTGCGGGGGCGGCAAGGAGCTGCGGAACCGTTAACGGTCACGACCAGCGGGAGTGGTGCTTCCACGGTTTCAACGCCACCGTCGATAAGACGGCGGATAACGACCTTGCGTGCCTTTTCGTCGAGAGAAAGAATTTCTTCGGCGTAGGTCACCTGGGTGAGGCCCAGCTTCTGGGCGATCTGGGGACCGACCTGTGCGGTATCGCCATCGATAGCCTGACGGCCGCAGAGGATAATGTCGTAGTTGCCAACCTTCTTGATGGCCTGAGCCAGGGTGTAGCTGGTAGCCAGGGTGTCTGCACCGCCGAGGGTACGGTCGGTAACGACGAAGCCTTCGTCAGCGCCGCGATAGAGAGATTCGCGAACGACTTCTGCAGACTTGGGAAGACCCATGGTCACAACGGAAATGGTGGAGCCGGGGAACTGGTCCTTCAGACGGAGGGCCTGTTCCAATGCATTCAGGTCTTCAGGATTGAAGACTGCAGGCAAGGCAGCACGATTGATGGTACCCTGTTCCGTCATGGCGTCGGGACCGACATTTCGTGTGTCAGGAACTTGCTTAGCAAGTACAACGATTTTAAGACTCATAGTTATTTGATCTTTAGCGGGTTTAAACCGCCAAGTATTGTTAGACTAATTGTTAGATGGTACAAATGTACAAAAAAATGGGTGCCCTTCTTGAATCTATTCATTGTCACAAGTGAATTTTTGTAAAAATTATTACAGTATTATTACGAAAAACTTACGACGCAATAAGCGCGAAATTTACTCTTGCTAAAAAGTCCCCCGATTTCTCGGAGGACTTTTTGACTTTCCTAACCCGCAAATTTTTTTGCTGAATTAATCTTCGTCGGTTGCGTCAACTTTAACGGCGCAGAATTCCTTGGTGTCGATCAGCTTTACGGAGGAACCGTTGGAGGTGCTGATCAGTTCCAAGGTCGGAGTGCCGTAGTAAGCGACCCATGCGGTGGTGGCGCTTGCGGCGACCATGTCGTAGGGGTTCTTGCCGGAGGCGATGGACTGCCATGTAGCGGAACCGTCTGCGGTGTTGATCTTTGCGATGGTAGCTGCATCGCCACGTTCCATCAGGAAGAGCTCGCCGTTTACAGCTGCCAGTTTGGAATCCTGGTTGAAGTCGGTACCGTCGGATTCGGAGTCTGCGTAATCAACATAAAGTGCTCCGGTGTAGTAGTCAGAAACGAATACATAGGGAACGCCGTTGATTGCCTTGATGCTGTAGGGCATGCGGATTTCTTCGTCGGGCTCTGCATCGGATACTGCGGTGAGCGTGCCGTTCTTGTAAGCGAATACGCCGATATGCATATCGCCGGTTTCCCAGTCCATGAAGCGATCGCCAACATATAGGGTGCTGGTGGATTCATCAAATTCCAGAGAACCGGAAGCATCTGCAAAATCGGGCAACGTCATGATCGTACCGGTTGCTAGGTCTATTTCTGCAACTGCAACGGAGCCGTATCCGTAATAGACTGTTGCATAGCCCTTGTTATTCTTTTTATCTACAACGAAATCTTGAACGCCGCCGCCTAACCTGGTGGCGCTAATAAAGAGGCTGGAAGTCTTCTTTTTCAGATCAACCTTTTCAATACCGCGCTTGTTGTCTGCAGGGAGATTGTAGAATGCATCGTAAGCACCTGCGGTTGCCACATAGACGTTGCCGCCAGCAACCTTCACTGCGGAAGGATTCTGGGTAGCAAGCTGGATGGTGTCCAGGAGAGTGCCGTCGCTCAGCTTATACATGGCAAGCAGACCATTGTGAGTAATGCTGTAGTCGGAGTTCTGACGCTGGAATACGGCGAACAGTGTGTCGCCGGAAACTTCAAGGTCAGCCAGGTTCGGGGTGGTGTTTGCGTATTCGACGGGCTTCACTTCTTCGCTGGAGCTGCTTTCTGCCGGCTCTTCGGAGGAACTGGAAGAATCAACGGCTTCTTCAGAAGAGCTGGAGGAATCTGCAGTTTCTTCTGCACTGGAGGAAGATTCGTCCTTGCTATCAGAAGATTTGTCGTCGTCCTTTGCTTCGGAGGAGCTGGACTTGTCTTCGTCCTTATCTTCCTTTGCGCTGCTGGAAGATTTGTCCTTGTCTTCCTTTACACTGGAAGATGACTTGTTGTCTTTCTTGCTGCTGGAGGATGATTTGACGCTGGAAGAGGAGGCTGCGTCATCATCTTCATCGAGGCAGTTTTCGGTATCTTCGCAGGTGACTTCCGGGCCTACGCCGTTCTTTTTATCGTCGCCACCGCAAGCGCTCATGAACAAGGCGAAACTTGCAACGGTAAGGAGTGATAGGATTTTGCGATTCATGTCGTTTCCTTTTTTTTGGTTTGACATTCCCGGTTTGAACGGGAGATGTTTTGTTGTTGGTTAAAAATTCTGTATAAGGGTTAAATGGTACTCTCGGCCAGGCGCCGGGTTGGGTGCGAAAATGTTGGTATAAGTTTCGTTTGAAATGTTAGTGAGGCTAAAAATCAAACGGGTGGATTCCCAGGGAGCGTAGCCCAGTGCAACATTGTATCTGGCGACGGGCGGTTGCCTTGTTCTGTTTAAGCGGTCCGTGTAAATTCGAGTTCGGTAATTGACATCAAAAGTCAAGTCGAAGTGCAGAGGCAAATAGAACTTGCCTTCTACATAGTAGCTATGGACGGGCTCGCCGGGCAGAAGTTTGCCCTTGTACATTTTTACCTTGCTGTCGTCTCTTGGATCTTGGATGGTGCCGCGAATTGTGGTTTCAAAGAAATTGACAGGTTTGCTGTTTAATTCCAACTCGACACCCTGAATATTTGCTGCGTCCACGTTGAAAGCCTTCATTGCGTTTGTGCTGACAATCCAATAGATTCCATTTTCCAAACGAGTGTCAAAGTAGGTGGCCCGCAAGGTGCTTTTTTTGGAAGGGCTTTGTACAAAGCCACCAACTTCAAAACGAACGGCAGTTTCATCTTTCAACTTGGGGTTGGAAAGTACACCTTGGTAGACTCCGTAAAGTTCCATGAGCTGAGGCTGTCTGTAGAAACGGCCAACGCTGATGTTGCCGCCAAACCAACTGTCTTTTTTGCCTAACTCTGCCTGGACCATTCCGGCGTAACTCAAGTCGCGGGTTTCGGCGTCGCTGATGATTGCAGTGCCTGTGGGCATCAAGAATTTGCCACCGTCAATTTCGTCGTTGGTCTTAAGGATATTTCCTTCTGCAAAGAGGCTTAGCCATTTCGTAAAGGCGAACTCGCCGTTGGCAGCGATGGATGCGGTGTATCGAGAAGCGCCAAAGTCGCGAATGGTGCCGCGGGCGCCCCAGGTTTCGGCGCTAGCCGCTGCGCGGACAGTGCCTTCGAAACGATCCAGAATCAAGGTGCCAATAAGTTCGGGCATCAAACGGTATCCGGCAAGACCGTAATGAATAAAGTCGGGGTAGCTATAGCCGATGTAATCCAGAGGATAGTAAGAGCCGGAAACGTTCTTTTCGAATTTGCCTGCCACGCCCGCTTCTAGCAACAGGCATTGCAAAAGCACCGGGGTTTCCAAATGGTATGAAACTTGGGCGTTGTCGCCTACGAATTCTGCCACCTTGGTCTGGGAGCTTTCATGGCCCGGATTGCCCGCTTCCGTGTGGGTGATGCTTGCGGAAACGGTGGAGAAATAACCGCCCTTGTGAAGTACACGGTACTGCAGGTTTCCGGAATATTCTGTGAACTCGGCGTTTTCACGCTTGTCCATGAAGTCGTCGTCTTTGTTATAGGCGGTGCCGTTGCGGTTCAAAAACTCGTAATCGTTGTCACTATGACGGGCAGAAATTGTTGCAGAGAATTGAACGCTGTCTTTTGGGCTTGCAGAAATCTGTGCGGAACCTTCGAAGGAATTGTGGGAACCGATGGTGGCGAGAATACGGCCCGAGGCTCCCTTGCTGTTCCCGCTTTTGCGGATGGCGGATTTGGAAACGAAGTTGATGGCGCCGCCTAAGCCTGCTCCGCCGAACTTTGCGGGTACGCGATCCTTGTAGACTTCGATTTTTTCGATGTTGTTTAGATCGATGGCGCCTAAATCGGCTGCTCCGCCGCTTGCGTCGTTTACGGGAACTCCGTCAATGCATATCAAGATGTTTCGTGCTGCGATACCGCGAATGCTTACGGTCTGGAAACTGCCCATACCGCCTTGCTTGTAACTTTGAATGCCCGGCAATGCGGAAAGAACTTCTGCTGCGGAAAGACCGCGGCCTTCCCAGGCATCCGGTTTGATTTCTTCGTAACTGGGAGCAATATCGGCGGGGGAGGGAGGGGGCTCTACGATTTCGGAAACGCCTAGGTCCTGAATTTCTGCTGCGTCAAGAACACTGGCGATTGCCCCAAAAGCAAACGCCAAGGCAACGCAAAAACGAACCGCACAATTAGCGGCTGTTGGACTAGATGTCTCTCGCATCGTTCCTCAACTTTTGCGCAATTCGCGGTGTACCGGAAAGCGGATGGACCGTGATTTACGCGACCTATGTTTTTGCAGTTCTTCTGGCTTGGGGATCGTCCTACTGCCGGCTCCTTCGCATGAGGGTTGGCTACCTCACACTGGTTTTGAAATTTACCGGTTTCGTACTCCCATACAGCGGCGGGACCGTCCCGGATTCACACCGGGTTCTCTCCTTTATTTTCTTGCAGGGAACCTGCGGCGAAAACAAAGAGCTTTTCAGGGCACAAAAACTTTTGCGTCCAAATTTAGATAAATGATAAAAGGGTGTAAAGTTATATAAAACTTCTATTACGAGCGAAAGTCGCAGATTTAGCTCTTGTTCACTTCGATTCCTAATCGATTGACTTTGTAGTGCATAACGCGGGGGCTTAAATCCAGGTCGCGGCCGGCGGCGCTCATGTTACCCTTGCGGCGTCGCAATGCTTCGCTAATGATTTCACGCTCGTAGCTGTCGATGAGGGTGGACAAGGGGGCGGTGCCTTCGGGGAGAAGGGCCGTACCGGAGGTCACGTCGGTCTGCAATGTTGGTGGCAAATCGTAGGCGTTGATGGCGACGTCTGTCGTTACGAGGCAGGCGTGCTCAATACAGTTTTCCAATTCACGGACGTTTCCTGGCCAGTGGTAGCTCAGAAGCATGTCAATAGCGGGGGAGCTGAGTCGCAAAATTTTCTTGCCGTATTTCAGGTTCATTTTGGCAATGAAATAGTCGGCGAGTAACAAGATATCGGTCTTTCGCTGGGACAAGTCTGTCAGGTGAATCTGGAATACGTTCAGACGGTAGTAAAGGTCCTCGCGGAAAAGGCCCTGCTGGATCATCTGCTCCAGGTTTCGGGCAGAACTTGCGATGATGCGTACGTCTGCGTTCTGCACGATGTTACTGCCCTGGCGGTTGAATTTTCCGTCTTGGATGAACTGCAACAATTTGACCTGGGCGCTAATGCTGAGGCCTGCCACCTCATCTAGAAATAGCGTTCCTCCGGCGGCTTGTTCTGCCTTGCCGAGGCGTCGGCTGGTGGCGCCTGTAAACGCGCCGCGTTCGTAGCCGAACAATTCACTTTCGAAGGAGTTGGCGGAGGCGCCGCTTCCGCTGCTATTGCTGTCGCTTAAGGTGCTGCAGTTTAACGTCACGAAGGGCTTTTCCCTTCGGTCAGAAAGCTGATGGATACTTCGGGCCACGTATTCCTTGCCGGTACCTGCGTTACCGCGAACCAAAACCAAGGCGATGGAATTGGCGATATGACGGACCTGATCGCGAACGGCTCGCATCTCGCTGGTGTTGCCGATGAGTTCGCCGGGCTTACCCTTTACCAGGTCGCGAATCTTGTCGCATTCCTCCTGGTGGGCGGAACTGACTTCTTGAAATTTTTCGGAGAGAATATTGTGGATTTGGTCTAGTTGGTGCTCACGTTTGCGTACCGAGCGCAAAGTCTCGGCAATTTCAGCAAAAGTAGTGTTTTCTAGTACATCAAAATCCATACTCGTCGTTGCTTTTCTCTGGGTCATTTTACGGCGTTTGTGCCGAAATTGACGAAGAATATTGCTGCGCCGGGGCTAAATGTCTAGGAGTACTCACCCCGACGCAGCCTGTTCTAGGAGAGAAATGTGTCCTAAATATACAAAAAATTTTTAAAATGTTTTACTTTTTTGTAATAAAAGCATTGTTCTTTACATTTTTGTAAAGAAATGCAGCGAAAAAAGCCGTTTTTTTTACTGACTTAGCCTCTTTTTCTTCCTAATTTGTGCCTTACACAAGGAAAAATTTTATGAGTTCTTATAGAAAGGATACCATCGCTGAGATTGCCAAGGCCCCTACCGCCCCGGCAATGCCTGCCGCTCCCGTTAACGTGGACTACTACGGTGAAGACGTGTTTAACGCCAACGCCATGAAGGTCTACCTCCCCAAGGATGTTTGCAAGAAGTTGCTGGCCACCATCGAACAGGGTGCCCCTCTGGATCCTAGCATCGCTGGCGAAGTGGCACACGCCATGAAGAAGTGGGCCATGGACCGTGGCGCAACTCATTTTACCCACTGGTTCCAGCCCCTCACTGGTTCCACTGCCGAAAAGCACGACTCCTTCTTGGAACCGGAAGGCTGCAACGCCATCATGGTGTTTAGCGGCAAGAACCTGATCGTGGGTGAACCGGACGCATCCTCTTTCCCCAACGGCGGTATCCGTTCTACTTTTGAAGCCCGTGGCTATACTGCCTGGGATCCCACTAGCCCCGCTTTCATCAAGCGTCATGGCAATGGTGCGACTCTTTGCATTCCTACTGCATTTGCAAGCTACACCGGCGAAGCTCTAGACAAGAAGACTCCGCTGTTGCGCTCCCTGCAGGCTCTTTCCAAGTCTACCGAACGCTTGATGGCTTGCTTCAAGGCCGGCAAGAAAAAGACTACCGTTACTCTCGGCGCTGAACAGGAATACTTCCTTATCGATAAGCGCTTCTACCTGCAGCGTCCGGATTTGTATCAGGCTGGTCGCACCCTTTTCGGTGCAACTCCTGCAAAGCATCAGCAGATGGACGACCATTACTTCGGTTCCATTCCGTCCCGTATTTTGAACTTCATGAACGAAGTGGAAATGGAATTGTGGAAGCTTGGTATTCCCGCCAAGACCCGCCATAACGAAGTGGCTCCCGCCCAGTTTGAATTGGCTCCTATGTTCGAAGAAGTGAACCTGGCTTGTGACCACAACATGCAAGTGATGGAAGTTCTTCGCAATGTGGCTGACAAGAACGGTCTTGTTTGCCTGCTTCACGAAAAGCCTTTCGCCGGCGTGAACGGTTCTGGTAAGCATAACAACTGGAGTGTTTCTTACGGTAATGGCAACCTGTTGAACCCGGGTTCCAACCCCCATGAAAATGCAGTGTTCCTCACCACACTTTGCGCTGTGATTTATGCAGTGGATTCCCACTCTGATTTGCTCCGCATGACTACCGCTGGCGCTGGCAATGATCATCGCCTTGGCGCAAACGAAGCTCCTCCGGCAATCGTCTCCATGTACTTGGGCGACCAGCTCATGGACGTGATCGAACAGTTGGAACAAGGCGCTCCCAAGTCCAGTAAGCAAGCTGGTGCCATGAAGCTTGGTTCCGACAGCTTGCCGCCGCTGCCTCGTGATGCTACCGACCGTAACCGTACCAGTACTTTTGCTTTCACCGGCAACAAGTTTGAATTCCGTGCACCGGGCTCTAGCCAGTCTTGCTCCGAACCCAACGTGGTGCTGAACACCATCGTTGCTGAAGCTTTCGACATGATTGCAGAACAGTTGGAAAAGCTGGACGATAAGAACTTCCATTCTGGCTTGCAGAAGGTCTTGCAGAAGATCGTGAAGGAACACAAGCGCGTTATCTTCAACGGTAACGGCTATACCGACGAATGGATTGCTGAAGCTGAACGCCGCGGCCTTCCCAACATCCGTACTTCTCTTGAAGCCCTGAAGGCTTTGAAGAAGGAAGAAAACATCGCCCTCTTCGAAAAGTATGGCGTGATGAACC
Source organism: Fibrobacter sp. (assembly GCA_024399015.1). Classification (GTDB taxonomy): domain Bacteria; phylum Fibrobacterota; class Fibrobacteria; order Fibrobacterales; family Fibrobacteraceae; genus Fibrobacter. Next base: position 253,154 of record JAKSIC010000001.1, on the reverse strand, counting down.
GTCGTGAAATGGAATCCCGCTACGATGTCAACGTGGAAGATTACCACAAGCGCGTTCATATCGAAGGTGAAGTCGCTCGCGACATGGCCAAGAACATCATTATGCCGAAGGTTGTGGAAGCATATTCCGCAGCACTCAAGACTAATGAAATGGCTCTCAATCAGGGCTTCCCGGGTGTTGATTCCTACGTGAAGTCTCTTGGCGAAGGCTACAAGAACCTGACCGCAGCAATCGCAAATATCGAAACCGCTCTTGCTGAAGGTGTCGACATCGTGAAGGCTATGGCTGATGCCCGTAAGGTTGTGGATGCTCTGGAAAAGATCGTCCCCGACGAAATGTGGCCTCTGCCCAAGTATAGAGAGATGATGTTCATTTACTAAGATGAACATCATGGCTGCCCGTCGAAGGTGGGCGGCAAATGTCTCGTTCATTTATTAATGAACGCCGTGGCTCGTTGCGCATGTCATTGCGAACCCTGAAAGGGTGATATAGAATTAAAGAATCCCCGACACCATCAAGTGCCGGGGATTCCTTTGTTAATGCCGTTAAACTTTATGCGAACAATCTTACAACGCGCTTGATGCCAGCGATGAAGCGATCGACATCACGTTCGAGAGTGTACACGCCGAAGGAGAGGCGCAGGGTGGCGTCCACGCCGAACCTGTCCATGACAGGTTGAGCGCAGTGGTGGCCACTGCGCACAGCGACGTTTTCTTCGTCAAGGATCATGGCGGCGTCGCTGACGGCGATGCCATCAAGCGTTACGCTGATCAATGCGCCACGATTCTTCGGATTGCCGAGAACCTTTACCTGCGGGATGGTGGCCAACTGTTCCAAGGCGTACTTCACGATTTTTTCTTCGTGTTCGCGAATGTTGTCCAGGCCAATTTCCTGCAACCATTCTACAGCCTTGCCTAAACCGAGAACTTCTGCGATAGCGGGTGTTCCTGCTTCGAATCGTTCGGGAACATCAGCATATGTGGTCTTTTCAAAAGTGACGTTCTTGATCATTTCGCCACCGCCGTGCCAAGGAGGCATGGAATCCAGAACATCGTACTTGCCGTAAAGTACGCCGATGCCGGTGGGACCGTAAATCTTGTGACCGCTGAAGGCGAGAAAATCGCAGTCCAACTTCTGAACGTCAATCTTGATGTGGCTAGCACTCTGTGCGCCGTCAATTAAAATCTTTGCCTGGGGCGCGAGGCGGCGGACGGTAGCTATAATTTCTTCAATGGGGTTTACAGTACCCACTGCATTGCTGACGTGGGTAACGGCAACCATCTTCACTTTTTCGGTGAGCAGTTCCGGCAACTTTTCCAAGTCAAGATCACCGTCGTCCTTTACGGGAATGACCTTGATTTTTGCGCCCTTCATTTCGGCAACGATTTGCCAGCTCACGATATTGGCGTGATGTTCCAAGCCGCTAATGAGGACTTCGTCGCCCTCGTTAAAGAACTTGCGTCCGTAGCTCCAGGCTACCAGATTGATGCTTTCGGTAGTACCGCGGGTGAAGACGATTTCGTTTTCAGACTTTGCATTGATGAACTTAGCCACGTTCTTGCGGGTGGCTTCGTAGGCTTCGGTAGTGCGTGCACTTAAACGGTAAACGCCGCGCTTTACGGAACTGTAGTGTTCGCGGTAGAAGTCGTCCATAACGTCAATGACGCAAGCGGGCTTCTGTGTGGTGGCCGTGCTGTCCAAAAAGGCGAGGGGCTTAGCCTCCTTATCACCGGCGACAAGCATGGGAAATTCGCTACGAATGTTTTTTGCATCAATCATAGGTGCAAATGTAGGAAAATTTTACAGGTCCCGTTCGTCCCATTTTTCTATATTTGGGGCCGAAAAAATTGGATAGGAAACAAAAATGAAAAACTTTGCATACATTTCCGTACTGGTGGGATCTTTGGTGATGTCTGCGTTTGCCCAGGACGCTCTTCATGAAGCAATCGATGGTGGTGACATCGCTACTGCTCAGAAAATGGTCAAGAAGGGCGAAATCGAAGAAATTTACTGTGGCAAGCTTTCCGCTAACGATGCAGTAAAAGTCTACGATAAAATTTTCAAGTCCATGCCCGACGAAAGCTTCGCTGCATGCCCGAATCAGTTCTCTTACGGCTATGGCGAAAAGGTTTGTGGAAACGCCAAGGCTATGAATGCCTGTACAGAAGTTCTTTCCTATCTCTTGATGGAAGGCTCTGCAGGTAACGTCAATGCCATCGACGCCTTGGATAAGGTGACGAAGGCTGCCTTGAAGACCAAGGCTTTTGCAAAGCCAGTTAAGGAACAAGTTGATACAACTGCCTGGGTGGCTTGCCCCAAGAAGGGTAAGGATCGTGCCGCCTGCATTGAGGAATGTAAGTCTCAGTCCGACTCCTTGGGCGATGAAGCTCACAGACTGACCTGTGATTCCAAGCCGGAACATTTTATTGAAACGACAATATCTGTATCTAAGCCGTCTCCTCTTTATGAAAAGCTTCGCACTGGCCTTGCCGAAGGTTTCTGGAAATCTCCCATGTCCGTTGCTGCTAAGTTTGCAACTTTGGCAGGCTCCTATGCAAAGGCTCTCGCAATCGAAGACACTGCTATTGTGAACAACGATTACATCACCCGCTGGGCTGATACTCACAAAGCTGCAGGCACTGCTCTTCCTGGCGGCATGCTGTTCCGTTTCTGCTCTGCATGGCAGCCGGCTGTAGATTCTATTCTGAAAGAAAAGGAATTTGAAACCCGTTGCCCGGTCTTTGAATCTTTTGTTGATCCTCGCGATAATCAAAAGTACAAGGTCAAGGATATCAATGGCACCAAGTGGTTTGTCCAGAACTTGAATTTTGCTATTGAAGAAAAGTCTCAGTGCTACGATCGTGAAGACGAAAACTGCAAGCTTTATGGCCGACTTTACAATCACGAAGCTGCTCTTGCTGCTTGCCCTGAAGGCTCCCATATTTCCACTGACGAAGAATGGAAGGATTTGGAATCCTATGCCGGTGGTGCCAGCGAGGCTGCTGAAAAACTCCGCAGCAATGGTAGTGATGACTATGCCTTTACCGTGTTGTTCGGTGGCTATGTCAACAAGAATGGAATTCCTGTGATTCTCGGTGAAGGTGCTTACTTCTGGACTGAAAAGGAAACCGCCGATGGCCGCGCCATTGCTCGTTCCATGTTCAGCACCGACCGTGATGTGAATTCCATGCCGGTGGAAAAATCTTTCTCCATGTCTGTTCGTTGCGTTGTTGATGCTGTTGCTGGCGCTCCCGCCGAAGCCACAGAGGAGGCTCCTGCAGAAGAATAGTCTGTAGAATTTGTTTTGGGTTAGGTTAGGACTGTTTTTGGGAAAAACAAAATGGAAGAGAACAAGAAAAATTATGCACCGACTTGCAAACGCGAAACGTGGATTGCAAGGCAGGCTTTGATGAACAAGGTTCGTCAGTTTTTCGTTTCCAGGAATGTTCTGGAAGTGGAAACGCCGACCCTTTCCAATGCAGGTGGAACTGACCCGCAGCTGGATTATTTTGAAGTCGCAGGCGAGACTCCGCGATTCATGATGACTAGTCCCGAATTCCACATGAAGAGACTTCTGTCCGCTGGTTTTGGAGATATTTTCCAGATTGCGAAGTCTTTCCGTAAGGATGAATTCGGTAGCCATCATAATAATGAATTTAGCATGGTGGAATGGTATCGCGTTGGCATGCCGCAGGAACAGCTGATGGATGAGGTGGAAGCCTTGGTCAGCGAAATTCTTGGTAAGCCTATTAACGCTCGCAGGACCCGTTGGATTGACGCGTTCAAGAAGTACGCCAAGGTAAATCCTTTCTGCCATGACCTTACCAACTTTGTTGTAGCTTGCCAGGTTCACAATGTGCCTGTCCCGGAATCTCCGGAAATGATGAGCCGTGAGGACTGGTGGGACTACTTGATGGTCTTCATTATTGAGCCGGCCTTGGCAAGCAATGGTCCGGAATTCATTATGGATTACCCGCCTTCTCAGGCGGCTCTCGCACAAACATACAAGGATGATGAGGGCTACACTTGGGCTCGTCGCTTTGAATTGTTTGTGGATCAAGTTGAACTGTGTAACGGCTATACCGAATTGACGGATGCTGTGGAACAGCGTCGTCGCTTTGAGGCTGATTTGGAAATTCGTCGCAAGATGGGCAAGCCTCTGCCCCCTGTGGATGAAAACTTCCTTGGAGCCTTGGATGCAGGAATGCCGGCTTGCTCCGGTGTGGCCCTGGGTTTGGATCGTCTCTTTATGCTGGCTTTGGAAAAACCGGAAATTGCAGACGTGATTCTGTTCCCTAGCCCTATAGCCTAGTGGTTAAGTATGAATAAATTAAAAAGGGCCGTTGCAGCTGGGCGACGGTCTTTTTTATTTAAGCAATTTCTTGATGGAACTTCTCATGTCATCTTCTTCAAAGATGCCAGAGTGGATTTGAACAATGCTGTCCTGGTTGTTTACCAGATATGTTACTGGAAGAACGCCTGGGTTTCCAAGGACGTTCATTAGATCATAGTTCCAGTGAACCACGGTCCATTGAAGTTTTTGCTTCTTCTTGAACTTGGCTGCGATTTTCACATTGTCGTCTTCACTGACCATAAGAACCTTGAAACCTTGGCCGCTAAATTCGTCGTGTAGTTTTTTCAACATGGGAATTTCAGCCATGCAGGCCGGACACCAGCTGGCGCTCAAGGTAATGAGGGTAGCCTTTCCCTTTTCATCCTGGTAGGTGGTTTTCCCGCCGTCCACATTAATTGCGGTGAAGTTTTCGATATGGCCGGGCAAAACAGCGAAATGGCTGTCGGTGATCTTACGATTCAGGTACAAATAGCCAAAAACGCCGATTACGGCGGCAAGTACGAGAATTTTTATACGAGAAGAGGCCATATCTAGGTTGAATTTATGAAATTTTCGGCCGTTTTAATGTTATATTCTTGGATATGGCATATAATATTCAAGATCTTCTTTCTGAAATGGTTAAAAGAGGCGCTTCCGACTTGCATATCACTGCAGGCGCACCTCCTCTTATTCGTCTTCACGGTAACTTGACTCCCATTGGCGAGAACAAGCTGAAGCCGGACGAAACCATGCGAATGACTTACAGCTTGATGAACGAAATGCAGAAGAAGTCCTTCGAACAGAACAAGGAATGTGACTTCTCCTTCGGTATTGCGAACTTGGCTCGTTTCCGTGCCAACGCCTATCTGCAGCGTGGTTGCGTTGCCTTGGCTCTTCGTATTATTCCGCTGGACATCAAGACCTTTAAGGAACTTGGCTTGCCGAAGATTATGGCGGAGTTTACCACTCGTCCTTCCGGCCTCGTTCTCGTGACAGGTGCTACCGGTTCCGGTAAGTCCACCACCTTGGCTGCAATGATCGACAAGATCAACAAGGAACGTCACGACCATATCCTCACTGTTGAAGATCCTATCGAATTTTTGCACAAGCATCAGGGTTGTATGATCAACCAGCGTGAAGTGGGTAGCGATACCAATAGCTTCTCCGATGCTCTTAAGATGGCTCTCCGTCAGGACCCGGACGTGGTTCTTATCGGCGAAATGCGTGACCTGGAAACCATCCGTGCTGCACTTACTATTGCTGAAACGGGCCACTTGGCTTTTGCAACCTTGCATACCAACTCCTGTGTTCAGACCATCAACCGTGTGGTGGATGCGTTCCCCAAGGGTGAACAGCAGACCGTTCGTACCCAGCTTTCCTTTGTGCTCCAGGGTGTTATATGCCAGACCTTGGTGCCCAAGATTGGTGGTGGCCGCGTGATGGCTTACGAAGTCATGAACGTGACTCCGGGTATTCGCGCCCTGATCCGTGATGACAAGGTTCACCAGATTGAATCCATGATTGAAATCGGTCAGAAGTTCGGCATGAACACCATGAACATGTGTCTCTGCGAACTTGTGAAGAATCATAAGGTCGACCGTTTCGAAGCTCTTTCCCGTTCTCCCAGTCCGGACCAGCTGGAACAGCTGTTCGTGAAGGAAGGTGTGTAATAAATGGCTGAATTTTTATACAAGGCAACAAACACTGCCGGTAACAAGTTTGAAGGTACTCTCGAGGCAAAGGACAAGGCTGAAGCTGAAGCCCTGTTGATGCGTCGTCGCTTGATTATTGAAAGCCTTAAGAAGAAACCTACGGAAATTAAGCTCCCGTTCGGTGGCGGCATCAAGGCTGCCGACATTTCCCGTTTTACTCGTATGTTCTCCTCCATGAGTTCTGCAGGTCTTCCCATGTTGCAGTGCTTGAACATTCTGGAGGAACAGTGCGAAAACCCCGATTTGAAGGCTGTGGTCCACAAGGTGACCATGTCCATTAACGGCGGTTCTTCCTTGGCTGACGCCTTGTCTCAGCATCCGAAGGTTTTCACACCTCTGTATACAAACATGGTGGCTGCAGGTGAAGCTGGTGGTATTTTGGATGGCATTCTTGCTCGTCTGGCAGACACCTTGGAAAACAGTGAACGTTTGAAGCGTAAGGTGAAGAAGGCTTTGACCTACCCGGTCATGTTGATTGTTGTGGGTATCGTGGTGGTGATCGCCTTGATGACCTTCGTTGTGCCGACCTTCGCAGAACAGTTTGCTGCCTTGGATGCGGAACTTCCCGCCCCGACCCAGTTCGTGATGACTATTTCTGACTTCCTTCGTGATAATGGTGCGTTCTTGTTTATCGGTGTAGTCATTATTGCTGTTGCATACAAAATGGCAATGAAGGTTCCCGCAATTAAATTTGCGTGGGACGGCTTTATGCTAAAGGTTCCCAAACTAGGTGACCTTCAGGTTAAGTCTGCTACTGCAAGTTTTGCCCGTACTCTTGGTACCTTGCTTAATGCTGGTGTTTCTGTGATGGACTCCTTGAAGGTTGTGGCATCTACCGTTTCCAATAAGGTTATCGAAAAGGCCATTACCAAGATTTCAATCGGTATTGCTGGCGGTAAATCCATTGCAGAACCCATGGAAGAATGCCATCTGTTCCCGCCCATGGTGATTCAGATGACCGGTGTGGGTGAAAAGACTGGTAACCTGGGCGGCATGCTCCTCAAGCTGGCTGACTTCTACGACGAAGAAGTGGATGCCGCCGTGGATGGCGTCGTGGGTATGATGGAACCGTTGATCATCGTGTTCCTCGGTGGTGCTGTCGGTGGCTTGCTGATTGCAATGTACATGCCGATGTTCTCCATGGGTGACGCTATTAAGGGCTAAAAAACTTCGCGATACTTCGTCATGGTTTGGCTCACGTACGTTTAAGTACGCTACGCCAAATCATTCCTTGTCTCACTCGTTTTTGCAAAGCTGCGCAATAGTTCGTCATGGCTTCGCTCACGTACGTCTAAGTACGCTACGCGAAACTGTTCCTGCTCTTGCTTGCTTTACCTCGCTCGTTTTTATAAAACTTCGCGACACTTCGTTGTGTGGCGAATAAAAAGTCTGGCTTAAAGGCCGGACTTTTTGTTTATTTTTGGGGTTATGATTGAGTCCATTCAATTGACGGATAGAATCCATTATTTGCCGGCAACTCGGGATCCGTTGAGCGCGGATGTGTTTGCCGTGCGAGGTGATTCCGCTTGGTGGATTTTTGATGTGGGCATTAGTGATGAAGCGTTCCGTTTCATAAACGATCTGCCGTCTGAAGGGCTGAAGAAAAATTTCGTCATTTCTCATTTTCATAAGGATCATATTGGGAATTTGGTCCGTTTTTTGAATGGTGAAATTTCTTTGCCTTATGACAATTTGTATGTGAGCCCGCAGACAAGGAAATACATTAAGGCCGGCACGGATGTTTCTGAAACAATGGAATTTTTCGATGGTTTGCGGTTGCGGATTACGCCGATTCCTTCTAGTCATGCGAAAGGATCTCTTGCCCTGATTGTGGACGATGAACTAGCTTTTTTGGGCGATGCGACTTATCCAACCGTTGGACATGGTGGCCCCGATTTTTATAATGTCCAGCAACTTTTAGAACAAATTAAATTTCTGGAAGGGATGGACGCAAAGTCGCTTTGTCTGAGCCATAAAAGAAATCCTGTGTGCAATAAGGAATCGGTACTGGTTCTTTTGAAAAGCATTTATTCCCGTCGTGAAAAAGGAAATAATGCGATTGTCGTGAATGATTTCTAATAAACGCGATGAGAATCAAATGAATTTGATACAGTTGATACTGTTTGATGTAATTAGATTTCCTGTGGATTCTTCAATTGGATTTTTAGAGTAATTTATAGGAAAACGAGGTAATACTATGAATAACAAACTCATTCTCTCCGTGGCTTTCGGACTTTGCGCAGGCTTCTTCACTGCTTGCGGTGACGACAATGGCAACAATCCTGATAATGGACAGATTTCTGATTTGTCTAGTTCTTCAGCTATTCTTCCTGTGGATCCTTTTAGCTCCTCCTCTGAGGTTCTTGGCTCTAGCGCATCTGACATTGTTCCCCCGGTTCCGTCTGAAGGAGTTCCGGCTGTACCTACCATCGGTGCAGATGGCTTTGCCTCACATTGGGTTCGTTCTGATGAAGGTCTTGTCACTTTCCCGGAAAACGTTTCCGTTCCTGTAGACAACTTTGCTGATTTCACCTACTACGGTGCAGAGCTTACCGGCTTAGACCAGTTCCACTATGGTCGTTTCGAAGCCCGCATGAAGATGGTTTCTATTCCGGGCTCTGTTAGCTCCATGTTCCTCTACTATGATGATTCCTGGAAGAAAGGTGATTATGTTTGGAATGAAATTGATATCGAAATTCTTGGTAAGAATCCGGGCGTGTGGCAGTCGAACCTGATTACCCGTCATTCTGACGAAGAAACCGGTAAGAAGACCAGTAATACGACTTCCGAAGTCAAGCACCAGTATGGCTTTGATGCAACGGCAGATTTCCATCTGTATGCGATGATCTGGACTCCGGAATATATCTCCTGGGAAATCGACAGTGTTGAAGTTCGTCGTGACTACGTTGGTGAAAAGAAGGGCCAGGTGGAATTCATGACTGAAGAACAGTCCCTCCGTTTCAACCTCTGGGCTGCAAAGAGCACTGCCTGGGTTGGCAAGTTCACAGGCGCTGAATTGGCTGATGGTCCCAAGGCCCAGTGGATTGATTACGTTCGCGTGTACAAGTATGATGAAGCAACAAAGACCTTTGCCCTTGATTGGCAGGATGACTTTGACGGAACAGACCTTTCCGATCATTGGGCTACGGGTAACTGGGAAATGGAACATGTCATGCTTTCTCCCAGCAATGTGGTCGTGGAAGATGGCTATTGCAAGTTGTTGATGTCTCGCGAATAGTTTACAAGAGTCTCTCCTAACTATCGAAGGTCCCGGTGTTAAATCGGGGCCTTTTTGCATGTTAACCCTGCATCGGGGGCTGCGAATATGACTTTAAAAATTCTATCTTTTCCGCCGTAAAATTATAAAGGGACACATTATGCCTACTATGACTTCTGCGCAAGTGCGCGAATCCTTTATCAAGTTCTTTGAATCCAAGGAACACTTGTTCGTCCGCAGCTCCCCGGTGGTGCCCCACGACGACCCGACTTTGATGTTCACCAACGCTGGCATGAACCAGTTCAAGGCAATCTTCCTGGGCGACAATCCCAAGGGCTGGAAGCGTGCCTGCAACAGCCAGAAGTGCCTCCGCGTTTCCGGTAAGCATAACGACCTGGACGTTGTGGGTCGCGACAACTACCACCACACCTTCTTCGAAATGCTGGGCAACTGGTCCTTCGGTGACTACTACAAGAAGGAAGCCATTAGCTGGGCATGGGAACTCCTGACTGAAGTTTGGAAGCTCCCCAAGGAACGTCTCTTTGCAACTGTTTACGAAGATGATGACGAAGCATGGCAGATCTGGAAGGACGTTTCCGGTCTTCCCGATGATCGCATCATGCGCTTCGACGCTCACTCCAACTTCTGGGAAATGGGCGATACCGGTCCTTGCGGCCCCTGCTCCGAAATCCACTACGACCGTGGCGACCTTGCTACCCAGATGGAAACCTTCAAGGATCCAATCCTGGGCGTGAACGGCGAAAACGACCGTTACATCGAAATCTGGAACAATGTGTTCATGCAGTACGAACGCATTAGTGATGGCTCCCTCATTCCGCTGAAGGCCAAGAACGTGGACACCGGTATGGGTTTCGAACGTATCTGCGCCATCCTCCAGGGCAAGCGCAGCAACTACGATACCGACGTGTTCACTCCGATTATTTCCAAGGTTGCTGAACTCTCCGGCGTTCCTTACACCGACGACGAAAACGGTACTCCCCACCGCGTGATCGCAGACCACATCCGCGCAGTTTCCTTCGCTATTGCCGATGGCGCTCTCCCGTCTAACGAAGGCCGTGGCTATGTGCTCCGCCGCATTCTCCGCCGCGCCAGCCGCTTTGCCCGCCTCCTGGGCCAGAAGGAAGCTTTCATTTACAAGCTGGTCCAGGTTCTTGCTGATACCATGGGCGAAGCATTCCCCGAAATCCGTCAGCGTCAGGCTTTCGTTACCGAAGTCATCAAGAGCGAAGAAGACCGCTTCATCAAGACTCTGGATGCAGGTCTCGAACGTTTCGAAGCCATCGTTGCTGAAATGGGTTCCGCAAAGGTTGTGCCGGGCGACAAGGTCTTCGTGCTTTACGATACCTATGGCTTCCCGCCGGACCTCACTGGCATCCTCGCCGAAGAAAAGGGCCTCACCATCGATGAAGCCGGCTTCGAAAAGTGCATGGAAGAACAGAAGGAACGTGCCCGCGCCAACATGAAGCAGGGCATCAACACCATGGGTACCGAAGGCTGGACCCAGTACTCCGAAGCTTCTACCAACTTCGTTGGTTACGAACTGTCCGCTTGCGAAACCAAGGTTGTCCGCTACCGCGAAGATAAGGGCGTTCTTTCCATCGTTCTTGAAACTTCCCCGTTCTACGCCGAAATGGGTGGCCAGGTTGGCGATAAGGGTATGCTGGTTTCCAAGGATCTTGAAATTGCCGTGTTCGACACCGTGAAGGTGAATGACACCGCTCTTTGCCGCGGTAAGGTGGTGAAGGGTGAAGCTAACGAACAGACCATGGGTGGCGTGTTCATGGCAACTGTGGATGACGAACGTCGCATGGACATCCGTCGCAACCACTCCGCTACTCACTTGGTTCAGGCCGCTCTCCGCGAAGTGCTGGGCACTCACGTACAGCAGCAGGGTAGCTTGGTGACTCCGGATTCCCTCCGCTTTGACTTTACTCACTTCAATGGCATGACCGCTGAAGAAATTCAGAAGGTCGAAGACATCGTGAACGCAAAGATCATGGAATGCCTGCCGGTCCACACCGACGTCATGGGCGTGGACGAAGCTAAGGCTTCTGGCGCTATGGCTCTCTTCGGCGAAAAGTACGGCGATACCGTACGCGTTGTGAAGATGGGTGCCGCTGGCGAAGAATTCTCCAAGGAACTTTGCGGTGGCTTGCATGTTTCCAATTCCGGTAACATCGGCATGGTGAAGATCGTTTCTGAATCCAGCGTTTCCGCTGGTGTCCGCCGTATCGAAGCCGTTACTGGCCGCGGTGCCATGGCAATGCTTCGCGCAGGCGCACAGATCGTGAACGCTCTTCGCGACAAGCTCCGCTGCAAGGATGTTGAAGTTCTGGATCGTATCCAGCAGTCCTTCGAAAAGACCCAGGCTCTCGAAAAGAGTCTCCAGGCAGTGAAGCTTGAACTTGCAACTCTCGCCGCTGCAGACCTGCTGAAGGATGCTACCGACGTTAAGGGTGTCAAACTCTTCGTTCGCGAACTTGAACTTGCCGACGACAAGTACAAGGAACTTCTTGACGGCGTCCAGAACAAGCTGGATGTTGACTCTGTTGCAGTTATTGCTAACAAGGGTAAGGACAACGGAAGCGTTGCCGTTATCGTGGGCAAGAACGTTCAGGGCAAGGGCGTCAAGGCTGGCGACATGGTGAAGGAACTGGCTGCAATCTGCGGCGGTAAGGGCGGTGGACGTCCGGATCGTGCACAGGCCGGTACTCGCGAACCTGCTAAGATTGCTGCAGCTCTCGCTGAAGCTGAAAAGTGGGTCGCTGCTAAGCTTGGCTAATTTAGTCTAAAGAAAAAATGAATAGGTTCCCGTTTATCGCGGGAGCCTATTTTTCTATAATAAACTAACAAGTATGAATTCCACTTTTTCTGACGAGAACATTATTGCCGAGGCCATCAGGCTTGTAGAGGATGGGGTAAGCGTGACTTTCCCTGTGAATGGCCGTAGCATGCTGCCCTTTATTGTGGGCGGCAAGGAAAGTGTTATTCTTGTGAAGCCGGAATCGCTGAAGGTCGGCCATGTTATTTTGGCCTGGGTCGATAACAGGCGCTACGTGGTTCATCGTATCGATCGGATTGCAGAAAATGAAATTTGGCTCATGGGTGATGGAAATCTTGCCTACGGTGAACGCTGCCTTGTTTCCGACGTGAAGGCGTTGGCCACTCATGTGGTTGATAAGAAAGGTAAAACCCATTATCTTTATACAAAGCCTCGCCAGATAGGTTCTTTTGTCTGGAAGGTTCTGCGACCCATTCGAAAGTGGTTACTTTTGGTGTATCGAGTATTTCATAGGAACTGATTTATGAAATTGAAAAGCGGTTATGTGCTGCGCGATGTGTGCGGTGAACAAGTGATTATGGGGGAGGGCCTTGGCGCTCTCAACTTTGGTCGTTTGCTTTGTTTGAACGAGACTGCTGCGTGGCTCTGGCAGCGCGCTGCGGAACAGGGTGACTTTTCCGTTGATAGCTTGAGCGAAGCCCTTTGCCAGGAATACAACGTTTCCCTGGATCAGGCGAAAAATGATGTTGCCGCCATTGTTGGCGAATGGCAGAAAGTCGGTGTGATTGAATGAAATATCTAGCTTGGCTATGGCGTAACACCGCAGGTGTTCGAGGCAATATGGGAACCCGCGTCTTGCTTGGCGTGGGTCGTGTAGCCTTGGGCTTGTATGTGGTGTGGCTTAGCAAGCTTTTTATTGATGAAACAATCCGCACGGGTAGCGATAGTGATGTGGTTCGCATGGCGGCCCTTTTACTGGCTGCGGTTTTTGGCGGAGTGTTGCTGCGTCAGGCCTATTCCTACATGACGTCTTCGGCCAGCATTTCTAAGAACAACGAAATTCGCCTGCGGATGTTCGGCTGCCTTTTCCGCAGAAATCTTTTTGATGAAAAGGTTCTTCTGTCTGGTGATGTAACCTCCAGAATGTCCAAGGATGTGGATCAGGTTTGTAAGGTCATTACAGAATCTATTCCCCAGATTTGCGTGACGTTGGCGCAACTGGTTGGCGCCTTCTTGATGTTGCGTTGGTTCGACATGAAGTTGGCATGGGCGCTTGTGTTGATGACTGTTGCTTTTGCTGTTTTTGGAAAGATGATCGCCCGCGCGCTACGCAAGATGACTCTTGCCATTCGTAAGGAAGAAAGCGATATCCAGATGCGGGTGCAGGAGACGGTGGAACATAACGCTGTGCTGCGTTCCTTGGATAGCGAAGAATGGATGACCGGTGAGTTGGATTCCAAGCAGCAGAACTTGAAAGGGCTCGTTATGCACCGTGCCCGCTTTACGGTAACGGCTAGGACGTTTATTGGTTCCGCTTTTGCGCTGGGTTACATGCTGGCTTTTGTGTGGGGCGGCATCGGCCTTCGTAATGGTGTTATTACCTTCGGTGTCATGACGTCTTTCTTGCAGTTGGTGATGCAAATTCAGCAGCCTATTTTGCAAATTTTAAGCGAGGCTCCGCAGCTGATTCACGCTACCGCAAGCATTGATCGCTTGGAAGAACTTCGTGAAGTTCCTGAAAACGGGGTGGCCGGCGATGGTGCTGCCGCAACACCTATGCAAACCGCGGGAGAAGTTTCCCTCAAGGATGTTTCCTTCCGTTACGTGGATGGCGAAAGCGTCATTGACCATTTCTCCTATGATTTCAAGCCTAACAGCAGAACTGCAATCATGGGCGAAACTGGCAAGGGCAAGACCACGTTGTTCCGCTTGATGCTTGGCTTGGTAAATCCATCTAGTGGCCAGGTTCTTTCCAATAAGCGAGACATGTCCTTTGTGCCTCAGGGAAATTCTCTTTTAAGTGGATCTGTTCGTTTCAATTTGCAAATTGCAAAGCCCGAAGCTACTGATGATGAACTGCAACAGGTTCTTCATACGGCTTGCGCGGATTTTGTCAATGAGCTTCCTAATGGTATTGATTCTGTTCTTGGGGAACGCGGGTGTGGTCTCAGCGAAGGCCAGGCTCAGCGTATTGCCATTGCCCGCGGTCTTCTGCATCCGGGAAACATCCTGCTCTTGGATGAAATCAGTTCTTCTCTGGACGAGTCTACGGAACAGGAACTGTACCGCCGTTTGTTCTCGGCTTATCCCAACAAGACTATGGTCTTTATTACTCATCGTCCCGCTGTATGCGAACTTTGCGACGATGTGATTCGCTTGAAATAATTCGCCGGAAATGCATCAACTGTTTTAATAGACAATGGGCGAAATTCGGTTTCTACAATACTAGATGTATTGTGAGAAATGTCGTAGTTTAAAAATTATGAATCAAAAATGTTGATTTTTGATAAAAATCTTTAATTTTGTATTATTTGACTATTGCAAGTGCTTTTTCTAACACCTATATTGATTTGTACGGAGGTTAGAAAAAATGAAAAATATTCTTGATTATCAAGACTATCGCGCCTACATTTCGGATTACTATTCCGATCGTAAGGCCAAGTCCGCTTTTTCTTGGAGAGAGTTTGCCAAGGATGCGGGTTTTACTTCGCCGGTCTATTTGAAGCAGGTTAGCGAAGGCAAGTTCAACTTGAGTGATTCTGCTGCGGAGCGCGTTGGTGTTGCAATGCAGTTGTCTGGTTATGAACTGGACTACTTCAAGGCCATGGTGGCTTTTTCCAATGGAAAGAGTGACCAAGATAAAAAGATTGCCTTTGAGAGAATGCTTGAAATTGCTGGCAGTAATAAGGTCACCATTCTTGAAGGAATAGCCTTCCGCTTCTTTGAAGATTGGAAGAATCCGATAGTTCGCGAATTGGCTCCGTCCATGCCTGGCGCAAAGCCTTCAGAGATGGCTCATGCTATTCGTTCTCGAGTCAGCGCCGCTGAAGTTTCAGAATCTTTGATGTTCTTGACGAAGGCCGGCTTGCTGAAGAAAGATGAAAACGGCAATTATCATCAGTCTGAAAAAATTGTTACCACAGGCCCTATGGATGTCACTCCCATTGCTGTTCGCGGACTTCATCGTCAAATGGGTCGCATGGCTCTGGAAGCTATCGAGGGTGTTCATCAGGATGAGCGAAATTTCTCTGGTCTTACCTTAGGTTTGACTCGTAAGGCTTACGAAGAAATTGTCAAGGAAATCGCAGATTTCCGCAAGAGAATTCTGGACATCGCAACGCGGGATGATGAAACAGAGGAAGTCTACCGCATGAACATTCAACTGTTCCCGATGACAAGAAAAAAAGAACTTTAGAGGTTAGGAGGATAATATGTTTAATCTGAATCAAAAAATGGGTGGCCTTTGCTGCCGAATTCTGCCGGCTCTTCTTGCTGGTTTCATGATGGCCATGTTCGCAGGCTGTTCAAATGAAGGTTCTACTGATGGTCCGCTGACCGGTGGCGGTGCCGAAGAAACTGGCGTGTATGCGTTGGACAACATTTCTCTTGCGGGTGTTCTCCAAAATTTGAAAATATATTCAGTAGACGAAGATTCTATTGTGTATGAAGAAGCACCTGAGGGAGCAACGATTCCTGTGAATATTTACGAATTGGATCCTGTGACCTTTGAAAAAACTGGTGTCAGTTTCTTTGGTTTTGCTAATGCGTGGACGGGAGCTTTTAAAATTGACGGTATTTCTGTGACGAGCCCCTATTTAATTGTTGAAACTGATTCAGAAGCCTTTCATTATGATGAAGCTATGCTTTTTTGGCGTAGTGATTTGATTGATGTTCGTAAGACGAGAAATTTGACATTAAATGCCCTTTCAACGCTGAGTTCTCAAAGAATGTTGAAACTCGTTTCATCGGGTGTGGATTTTAAATCTGCAAAAGCTCAAACTGAAAAAGAAGTGTTGAAAGCCTTTGCTATTTATGATGAAATGCCATCCTTTGAATCTTTGATGCTACAAGAAAGCTCAATTCAAGCTAAGGCTTTTTATTCAATGATGAACTATTTTCTTGTGATGAATACGTTTGGACACTTTGCCGCTTTGGTAGAAGATTTTGCTGAAGATGGAATATGGGACGGAGATTGGGATGGTGGTCGTGAATGGAAAGGAAAGCTTGTTTCCCATTGGTCAAATACCATTAATCTTGCTCGAAATAGCCTAATCGCTGAAATGACGACGGAAAAGGAACTTTTTGAGGAAAGTTTGTCATTTTTCGGTGTTGACTCAAATGATTCTGAATTAAAAAATCTTGCCAGGTCCTATCTCTTTAATCTTTTTGAAGTCACGGATAATATCGGTCGTTGTACCGCAGAACGTCAGGGCGAAAAAACCTCAATTGTGTCCAATACAAAAGTGATTGTGTGCGATTCTGGCTTCTGGTCTGTAATGGAACAGGGCTATGTCCATGAAGATGGAGAAATGGTTGATTCTCGTGACGGAAAAACCTATAAGACTATAACAATAAATGTGAAGGGTGAGCCGGTGACCTGGATGGCGGAAAACCTGGCGTATGAAGTTCCTTCTTCTGTATGTTTTAATAATGAAGAAGAAAATTGCCAAAAGTATGGACGCATGTACACTCTTGATGTGAGTCATGGCATTGAAATTGATTCTTTGCAAATGCTTATTGATGGGGACAAGTATGAAGTGGCTGAAGTTATGTCGGGTCGAAATCCCCAGGGAATATGCCCCGATGGCTGGCGCTTACCGAGGCTCTCTGATTGGGAAAAGTTTACGAAGTACTATGGTGGCGGTCGCCTAACTCAAATGAGAGATCGTCTTGTAGATGGTGCTGATCCTAAATATGATATTGGATTTAACGCTTCTATGGGCGGAACTGGCTCTATGGATTTGGAATCAAAGGAATTTTCATTCTATAGTTTAGGAGAGGGTATAGATTATGCTATGTGGGATGGTAACGGCTACCAATTTAGGATGTCGTTTGCAGAAACTTTCATGCAGTCAATCAGTTTGTCGATTTCCTATGAAAATGTAGACGTTGTATATGTTCGTTGTGTCAAACAGAAATTTTTGCTAGGTGGTTAGGAGGCAAAAAAGGAAGGTGGGCGTAAGCTCACCTTCTTTCTATTTGGACAAGTCAAGTCCGGAAATTTGCTTTTCCAGTTGCACCGCTTTCTCGACGATTTGTTGGTTCAATTCAGCGACCTTAGGAGAACTTGGGTTAACGATCCGGTGGTTTGCCATCTTCATGTATTTTTTCACCAGTTTTGTATTGGCGATGGTCGTTTCGTCGCAATAGGTAGCTTGCATTCTTTCAAAGATGTAGTCTTCCGCAACCTTTGATAAATGGGTCATGTCCTCGGCGTAGAAGCGATAGTCTCGCAGTTCGTCCATGACGATTTCGTAACTGGGGAAGTAGGATACTGTGGTGCGACTCCCTTCTGCGGAGCGATTTTCAGATGCAAATTCCTGAACAACTTTTTCTACCGCCAAGTGCAACGTAGACTTGGAAATATTATTGCCATGGGCTCCGTCGTTCAAATGACGTAAGGGCGATACTGTGAAAACGATGTGAGCCTTTTCGTTTATCTTGCGCAACGCCGCCACTGTGTTCTTCAATGCTTCTGCGGCTTCGTCCACAGAAATCAATCTTCTTTCAAAAAGTTCCGCAGGCTGCTTGTGACAATTGCAAACGGCCTTGCCAGTCTCCTTCAAAAAGTAGACGAAAGCGGTTCCCAAGGTGATAAATACAACGTCGGCCGTTTTCAAAAAATCCAAAGTCTTCGCAACAACCTTGCCCAATGCCTCTTCAGAAAAACTTCCCTGCGCATCCCAAAGATTCCAGGATTCTGCGAGGCAGTTTTCGTCGCGCATTTCTCCTGCAATCTTTCCAATCTGATTTTCTATGGAAAGGGGATTGTAAATCACGCCCAAAGGATTTGCCAGTACATGGAATTTTCGTTCTGCAAAACGCAGGGAAATGTTGTCTGCAAAACAAGAGCCGAAAAATGCCAGTTTGGTCTGGTAGTCAATTCTAATGCTGCTTTGGAGAATATCCACTTTGGTAAAAAGGTTCATTTAGTCCCTTGTCCTTATTTTTGCCCTGAATATAACAACTTTGATAAATCTTTCCTTGTCTAATTAATTTATATTAGTCGCTGGATTAGGGAAAGGATGGGTAATATGAAATTTGGGTGCGTTAAAGACGCTTTTTCGGCATTAGCAATTTTTGCGACTGTTTTGACTCCGGCTTTTGCCGCCGATTGGTATGCCAAGGAAACCCAGTGGGCCGGCCATGATCCGGATATTATCCGTTATGAAGATGGTTATGCCTTGATGACCACTGACAATCATCTTTTGATGCAAACTTCGGAAGATGCTTTGAACTGGAAGAAGGGTGAGCCAGCTATGCCCACCTTTGAAAAGTGGCTTTTCAATTACGCTCCCAATATGATTGATATTTGGGCTCCCGATATTCATTATATTGGTGGCGAATATCGCGTGTATTATTGCGGCTCTGAAATGGGAATTCGTTCTTCGGGAATGGGCTTTATGTCCAGTAAGGAAATTGACCCGACCAAGCCGGGCTATGGTTGGACCGATCAAGGCGAGGTCATTCATACTGTAAAGAGCGATGCCTACAATGCCATTGATGCGGCGGTGCTAAAGGATCTTCAAGGTAAGGTTTGGATGGCCTTTGGTTCCTGGGGTACGGGTATCCATATTATTGAACTGGATGAAAAATCTGGTAAGGTAGCCAAGGGCGCAGAACAGATCAACATTGCCAACCGCGGTGGCGCCGGTGTAGAAGGAGCCAGCCTAATTGAACATAACGGCAAGTACTTCTTGTTCACTGCCTGGGATAATTGCTGCAAGACGGGAGCCAATCTGGAAGGCAATTCCTACAAGACTGTGGTGAACCGAGCAAATCAGATTACTGGCCCTTACTTGGATCGCAATGGGAATCAGGCTCTGAAGGGTGGTGGAACCATCTTGTTGCAGCGTTATGGTCGTTATTATGGTCCTGCCGGTGGTGAAGCTTTCGAAGATATTAATCGCCTTCGTTTTGTGAACCACTATTACGATAAGAATGATACCGGTCGTGCAAAGATCCAGGTTCGCGATATTGTATTTACCGAGGATAACTGGCCGGAACTGGGTCAACCCTTTATGGGGCGTTACTTAAGCGCTGAGGCGGAACATGGAATTCTGAACAATGTGGAAATTTCCAGTAGCTCCAAGGCCTCCAACGGCGAATACGTTGGCTACATTAACGAACCGGATAGTCGCATCCGTTTGCCCATGATTATTCCTCAGGCCGGTGATTATCTGATCTGCTATCGTTACGCCAATGACTGGACCGATGAAGGCTCTCACTTTGTGGACATCAACGGCGTGACTCGTGAAGTGAAATTGCCCATCACGGGTGCCTGGGGTGAGTTCCCGGAAAAGTCTGTTGTTTATATCCCGACCAAGTTGAAACGTGGCAGTAACTACGTGGAAATCACAAAGGGTAAGAGCTATGGCGAATTGGATCGCTTGGATTTCCTTCGCGTTATCCGTGACACCATTCCTGCCAATGGTTTTGATAATGGCATCCGCATTCGTCTGGATGAAAAGGACCAGATGGCTATCAAGGATGGCGGTTATGCCATTTATGAAAACGTCATTACGGACTCTATCGTTGGATCTTCTGTTCACGTGCAGATGAAAAACTGCGCAGGCGGTACACTATCTCTTCGCAAGGATGGAAAGAAGGGCGATGAAATTTCTAAGTGCTCTATCCCTGCAACATGCGGCGACACCAAGTGGGTGGATGTGAAGTGTTCCGATCTTCCGAATCTTTCTGGAGTTCAGGATTTTTACCTGACTGCTAGCGGCGTTAGCGGAGAACTTCTCGTGGGAAACATCAAGTTCTCTTCTGCGGATTCTACTGCTAATCCTGAGGCTATTGAGAAACTTCCCGCAAACCAAGTTGTAAGCCCCTTGCGATATGATGCTCTGTCTCGTAAGGTCTATTTGGCTGAAGCAATGGACTGGATGGTTTTTGATTTGAATGGCGTTAAGACTCGCAAGGGCTTTGGCCGCGAAATCAATTTGAATGATTTAAATCACGGAACCTACCTCGTTCGTGCAGGAGGAAGGGTTATTAAGGTCCGTTAATTTGGTTTTGATGGCGTGAAAAGCTAAAATGTACTATATTAAACCTGTACTTTTAGCTTTTAAGGCGTGTTATGAAAATCGGAAAGACTGAAGCTCGTTTGAATGCAGAAATCGAAAAGCGCGGTGCGCTGTTTGCCGTGCTTCTTGATCCAGATACTTCTGATGACGAAGCTCTTTTGAAGTCTGGTGTTTTGGCCCAGGAAAATGGTGCTGACTTGATTCTAGTTGGAGGCTCCTTTATGGGAAACTTCAACTTGCCTCGTCAGGTTGCTGCTCTCAAGGCCAAAGTGGATTTGCCGGTGGTCTTGTTCCCGGGTGGAGCAAGCCAGGTTGTCCCCGGTTTTGACGCCATGCTTTTCATGACCCTCGTTAGCGGCCGTAATCCCAGCTACTTGATTGAAGAACAGGTGCGTGGCGGAGCTCTCGTTCGTGCTCTTAATATGGAAGCGATTCCTACCGCTTATCAATTGATTAATAGCGGCCGTCGTACCACTGTGGAATATGTTAGCAACACCATGCCGATTCCCGCTGACAAGCCGAAGCTCAGCATGGTGCATTCTATCGCTGCAGAATTGATGGGTATGCGTTACGTTTATCTGGAAGCGGGCAGCGGCGCAGAAAATCCGGTTCCTGTAGAACATATTGCCTATACCCGCAAGGCTACCGAAATGACCATCATTACTGGTGGTGGAATCAAGGATCCTCAGACTGCTGCGATCCGTGTTGCTGCTGGTGCAAATATTATTGTGACAGGCACCCTTTGGGAAAAGGTCCAGGATCCCATCCTCTTGAAGGAGTTCGCTGCTGCTATTCATACTAAGGGATAGTTACTGGTTCGTCGCAAAAGTGCAAAAAAGACCTGCTAAAAAGCAGGTCTTTTTTTTGTGGAGTACTAAAACAAATTAGACGTTTTTCTTTTTCCAACGCTTCTTTGCGTCGTAGCCTAGCATGAAGTTGTAGAACTCGTCGGTGTGTGTGCTGTTCTGCTTATTGCGTCTGTAGGACACAACAATGTCGCGCTTGAATTCCGTATCTGTGATTTCAAGAAGTTTGACTTTCTTGTGGTCCATTTTTCCCCAAGACACTTCGGGCCAGAAGCATACGCCGATACCGCCAGCTACAGCTTCCTTGATAGCGGTAGAGTTGTCGCTTTCAAAAGTGGTCTCGGACTTGAAACCGATTTTTTCGCAAAGTTCGTTACAAATTTTGCGGTACTGCTTGGAACCGTAAAGACGAATGAACTTTTCATCGCCCAGATTAAAGAGAGAAATGGAATCCATCTTCTTGTACTTTGCTGTATTGGGTACGGCGAGGAAAATCTTTTCGGAGCGAACAAAAAGTTCGTCGCTCTTGAAACTGTCGAGCTCCGGTTTGTATGCACTGAATGTCCTAACGCAGAAATCGGAAAGATCCGTTTCTTCGTTTTGGATCATGTCAATATTGATGTGTGGGTGAGTCTGCTTGTATTCAATCACCACGTTGGTAAACAGTGCGGATGCAGCAAGAACATTCAGCTTGATGTTGTTGTTCTGCTGGTTTGCGACTTCTTGCAGCCTTTTAGGCAGGGCCATCATTTCGTTATAAATGGGCTGTAGTTGCTCGTAGAAGTACTTGCCGCTTTCTGTAAGCTTAATGTTTCTGCCGGAGGTTTTGAATAGTGAAACTCCTAACTCATCTTCTAGCTTGTGTATGGCTTGGGTGAGAGCGGGCTGTACAATGCAAAGGTTCTTGGCACTTTGCGTTACGTGCTCGTTCTTTGCGACTTCTAGAAAATATTTGAGCTGCGTAAGTTCCATAATTCCAAATATAGGCAAATGTGATGAAATCACAAGGTTTGATAATGATACTTTAAATTTATATAATAATAATAAAATTTGATTAACTGCAAAAAATGTAATCATTTTTTCTTATTAATTTGATTAGAAGAAAATATTAGTCAAAAGTGATGAATCCATCTACATTTGGCAACGTATAAAAAAGAGCTCTAAAAATTATCACTAAAAACAATCTTAAGGAGATTGATTTATGAAGCTCAAGTTCATCGCTGCTATGGCATTTACCGCCTTCGCCGCTTTCACTTTCACCGCTTGTGATAAGGCTAATTCCTGCTCTTATGACGATGCAGCAAACACCCTGTCTTGTCAGGAAAAAACTTATAAGACAGTAAAGACCGGTGATAAGGTGTGGATGGCGGAAAACCTGGCTCGCTTTGATTCTGATTCCAGTTTCTGTTATGGAAGCAATCATGATAATTGCGAAAAGTATGGCCGTCTCTATCCTTATGAATCCGCCAACACTATTTGCCCGGATGGTTGGTCTCTTCCTGCACAGGCCGATTTTGAAAAGGCCGACGTAAAGGCTCTTGATGTGAAACTTGGTGGTTACCGCTATGCAAGCAACGGCAAGTTTGCTGGCGAAGGCGAAAGCGCAAATTTCTGGACTGCGGATTCTTTCGATGATGCCCGTGGTACCATGGTCCGTGTCAAGGATGGTGAAGTTTCCTTTGAGCACTTTAGCAAGAATATCGCTTACTCTGTACGCTGCATCAAGAAATAATTAAACCCAGGAGTTTTCCCGTGCAATGGTTAATTGATCTTTTTACAGGCTCATCGGTGGCGCAACAAGTGGTGGTTCTTTCCGTCACTGCGGCGCTAGGCCTTATGGTCGGAAAAATCAAGGTGAAGGGAATTAGCCTTGGTGGCGCGGGCGCACTGTTTGTTGGCATTTTGATGGGCCACTTGGGACTTCGCCTGGAACCAAGTGTACTCCACTTTATGCAGGAATTCGGCTTGATCCTGTTTGTGTATACCATTGGTATGCAGGTGGGACCAGGCTTTATTGATTCCATTCGTCGCCATGGCTTGGTGCTTAATATTCTGGCGGTAAGCGTGGTGCTTATGGGCGTTCTTGTAACGCTTTGCTTGTACTTCTTTACGGATATGCATAACAACGTACCCGTGCTCATTGGAATGCTTTGTGGCGCTGTCACAAATACGCCTTCCCTTGGAGCCGCAAATTCAGCCTTTGTCGCGGCCGGGGCGGACACATCCCTGACGGGTATCGGGTACGCTGTTGCATATCCCTTCGGTGTCATCGGAATTATTCTGGTGATGATCTTGATTCGTGTATTCTTCAAGCAGGATCCTGCAAAATCTGCTGAGGAATATACGGCGGAAATTGCAGCGACGCGAAAAGAAATTGTTTCCTGCAGCCTTCTTGTGGAAAACAAGAACCTGTTCGGCGTCGCAGTCAAGGAAATTCCCAATTTAATTTCTAGTGGTGTGGTGATTACCCGACTTCTCCGTGATGAAACAATTATTACTCCGAAGGGTTCTACAAAGATTCTTGAGGGTGATAAGATTCATATTGTAGGAATGCCTGAAGCTGTCGCTACCATGGAAAAGGTTATTGGCTCTCGCCTGACAACGCCCATTACTGCCGCCAATAGCGATTTGACCACCAAATCTATTTTGGTTACAAATAAAAAAATGCTTGGCAAAACCATTGAATCTTTGGCTTTTGCAGAACGCTATGGTGTTACCGTTAGCCGTGTGGTTCGCGGTGAGTTTAAGTTTACGGGTCGCCTAGATCTTCGATTGAAGTTTGCAGACAAACTTTTGGTTGTGGGACCTGCGGCTGGTATTGACGCTGTAACCAAGGAACTTGGCGATTCTTTGAAGGCACTAGACCATCCTGAAATCATTCCGGCATTTGTCGGTATCTTCCTAGGCATTATTGTAGGTTCCATCCCTATCGCCATTCCTGGAATGCCTACTCCGCTGAAGCTTGGCCTTGCCGGTGGTCCGCTGGTTATTTCAATCATCCTTTCCCGCAAGCGTAAGATTGGTCCGCTGAACTTCTTTATGGCTGCAAGCGCAAACCTAATGCTTCGTGAACTTGGAATTACTTTATTCTTAACCTGTGTGGGATTGAATGCTGGTATCAAGTTCTTTGATGTTCTTTTGAATGGAGACGGTTTCTACTACATGGGTCTTGCTGCTCTCATCACGTTCGTTCCGCTGATGGTTGCTGGAATCGTGGGCCGCTTAGTCTTCAAGGTGAATTACTTGAGTCTTTGCGGAGCCATTGCAGGCTCTATGACGGATCCTCCGGCTCTCGCTTTTGCCAACGGACTTTCCAATAGTGAAGCGGTTAATGTGGGGTATGCTTCTGTATATCCGCTGACCATGTTGCTTAGAATTTTAAGCGGCCAAGTTCTGGCGATACTTTTGTATGCCGCTGTATAGTAAAGATTTTCATGTGCTTCAATCAAAAAAGACCCGGCTATAAGCTGGGCCTTTTTTATTTCAATGCAATCCTTATTTACTATAATGCCGGATCGCAAGCATTGTTTGCTGCAAAAGCCTTGGCACGATCAATGCATGTGGCGCATGTGCCGCAGGGCTTTTCTCCGCCCTCGTAACAACTCCAGGTCAGCTCAAAGGGTGCCTTTAGCTCAAGGCCGATTTTAACGACTTCGGATTTGCTGACTCCTGCAAAGGGGGCTGCCACGTGAACTTGTTCGTAAGTGCCGATGCCGATGGCGTCGCTCATGGTGCTGACGAATTCTTCACTGCAGTCTGCGTAGGCGTTGCCTGCTGCGTCGTCGGCGTGAGCTCCGAGGAAAATGGTGACATCGTCGTTTTCGTAAATGCTTTGGGCGAGGCTTGCGCAAACGCTAAGCATTAAACCGTTGCGGAAGGGGACGTAAGTGGAAACTTTCCCGCGGCCGTTTTCGGCAATTTGCTGATCGTAGCTTTTGTGGTCAATTTCTTTTGTGGAATTGGCTAGTAGGGAGCAGTTGGAAAACTGCATGATGGGTGCTACATCAAACTCGTAATGGGGGAGCCCGTAATAATCCGCAACCGCCTTGGCGCAGTCCAATTCCTTGCGATGTTTTTGTCCGTAAAAGATGGATGCTGTGGCCACGTTTTCCTTGCCAAACTTTTCAACGGCCATTGCCACGCAGACGGTAGAATCCACACCGCCTGAAGAGAGTACGATTGCTTTCTTCATTATGTTCCCTAGTTTTGTTTTTAGACAGGATGGTTTCGAACTGTCTTATTCTAAAAATAGATAAAATTTTCCTGAAATAACATCAATAAAACGCCCATTTTGCTTACGCGCCTTTCCTCTTTGTTCTATAAAAGTGTATTTTTCAAAAGAAAAGAAACCGTATGGGAATACGGTGTTTTGTTGTCTATTTAGAGGTTTTTGATGAAAAAGCTTGTCATCGCGACTTATGTGCTTCGTGCTCTGGGTTTTATCTTGGTGTTACTCAGCCTGTTTGGCCATACCTTGATCCTGAATGTTTTCCCGGGTCTCGAAGGTCAGTCCATTAACCCGATCTTCTATTCCGGTATCGTTGTGTACCTGGTTGGTGCGGTTATCTACTTCTTTATCAATAAAAAGGAAAGGGCTGATCGCCGCCGTCGTGAAATTGAGGAAGCTGAGGAACGTGCTTTTGGCGGTCAACGCAATACTTCAGAAGAAAACGACGAACAGGATTCTGATAAGTAATTTGGTGTTTGTATGATTCAGATTGAACATTTGCATAAGACCTACCACAGCGGTTTTCTGATGAAACCCAAGCTTGCATTGAAGGATGTAAGTTTTAATGTGGAACCGGGTCAGGTATATGGTTTTATCGGTCCTAACGGAGCGGGTAAGTCTACTACCATTAAGGTTCTTACCGGTCTTTTGAATTTTGATTCTGGTAAGGTGCTGATTAACGGCATTAGCCCTCGTGATGTAAAGAGCAGAACTTTCCTGGGCTATTCTCCGGAACAACCGTATTTCTACGATTATCTTTCTGGCCGAGAACTTTTGCAGTTCTACGGAAAGCTTGTAGGTCTCGAAGGCAAGGAACTGGATTCCCGTATTCATTGGGCCTTGGAACTTCTTCACGCTGATAAGGATTGGATTGACCGTCGTCTTCGTTCCTACTCCAAGGGTATGATGCAGCGCGTGGGCATTGCTCAGGCTATTCTTGGCAAGCCGAAACTGTTGATCTTGGATGAACCCATGAGTGGTCTTGATCCTATGGGACGTCGTGATGTTCGTGAAGCAATTCAGACATTGAATCGCGACGGTGTGACTATTTTCTATTCCAGCCACTTGCTGAGTGACGTGGAAAGTATTAGCCATAAGGTTGCCATGATTGTTGATGGCAAGATTGTCCGCGAAGGTACCGTGGATGAAATTACGGAATCCTGCGGTGTGGAATACCATGTCCGTACTCGTCAAGCAATTCTTGCTGCGGACCTTCCGGAAGGAGTGACTCCCGCAGGTCATCCTCAGGAATGCGTTTGCGCTGATGATGCTGCCCGCGATCGTCTTCTCAGTTTCTGCCTGTCTCATGGCGTTGCTGTAGAAAAGATGGACCACAAGCGTCCCAGCCTTGAAGATATTTTGACAGAGGAGATTGCCCGTGCCGACGCTTAAGCATATTGGCATTATTGCCCTCAATACTTTCCGTGAATCTATCCGCGATAAGATTCTTTATAACATCGTATTCCTGGCTATCGCTCTCACCTTGTTCAGCATTGTTCTTGGTGAATGGTCTGTGTTTGATCGCGCCTACGTCATCAAATCCACCACCCTTTCAGTGATGAGCCTGTCTGGTTTGCTGATTTCCATTTTTGTGGGTATCAGTCTTGTTCAAAAGGAAATTCAGCGTAGAACGGTATTGACTTTGCTTTCCAAGCCTATCAGTCGAGCCACTTTCATTGTGGGTAAGTACTTGGGCTTACTTGCTGTAGTCGCAGTGCATCTTGCTATTCTCACTTGCATCTACTACCTGATGCTTGCGGTTACTGGTGCAGATCCTACGCTTAGCTTGCTTACGGCGATTTACCTGATTTTCTGCGAAATGGCTGTGGTGATTGCAGTGGCGCTTTTGTTCAGCAGCTTTAGCAGCACGGTTCTAAGTGCTTTGTTCACCTTGGGTGTTTACTTTGCAGGTCACCTGAGCAATCAACTTTTGGAACAGGTTCGTTTTGCTAGCCGTATGGGCGAAATGAACGATACTTCCAGTGCAATTTTTGAAAAGGCTGCCGTGGTTATTCATGCAATTTTCCCGGGCCTTTACCGATTTAACGTAACCAACTATGTGGTTCATGGAGTCGCTCTTCCGGACATGTATTTGTTCTGGAATACTGTTTACGCCTTGGGCTATGTGGGTGTGTTTTTGGCCATCGCAAGTTGGTGGTTTAGCCGGAGGGATTTCCTATGAGAAACCAGTATATGGCAAAGGTCCTTGTTCACAATAAGGTTGTGACTGAAGACCAAATTAAGACCTATTGGGGTCAGGTGACAGATACAAAGGATATTGGCCAGGTCTTGGTGGATGCAGGTGTTATCCCGCCGCCAATGTACGTTAAGGTTCTTGCTTTTGTTAAGAATCTTGAGGCAAAAGCCGCAGCCGAAGCTCCTGCTGCCCCTGCTGTAAAGCCGGCCGCTCCCGCTGCAGCTCCGGCACCCGTCGCACCTGCCGCAAAACCTGCTTTTACCGCCGCCGCATCTAGCGCAAGTTCCTCCAGTTCTTCGGATTCCGATGGAGGCTTGCAGATTGAAGGCAACAATCCCTATGGCGAAATTTCTACTGCCAATATGGATGTTGAGGCGGTCGCTGGTTTGGAAGCTACCAGCATCAGCACTTTCCAGGTGAAGAGCGATTCTGATGAAGAAGATCTTGCTGCAGAAAGCGATGAACTTCCGTCCCGCTTTGCTATTGCAACTGGTGAAGGTACTCCCATCGAGGCTCCGGAAACTCTCCGCCCCATGACGACTTTGCCGCAGATTATTGCTTTTGCTCGCAAGTTTAACGCAACAGACATCTATCTGTTTGCGGACCGCCCCATTGTCATGCGACAATCGGGCGCCCTGTTCGAAGCATCCGAACAGCCTTTGGATTTGTCCCGCTTGAATGAACGTCTGGACGAAGCCTCCAAGGGTTTCTCCGATGGCTACAAGATTGTGGTCGGTCAGAACTTCAGCAAGACTATCGGCCTGAAGGGTGCTGGCCGCGCACGCATCACCGTGACCTGGAACGGAACCACGCCCAGCATTTCTCTACGCGTGATTCCGTCTGAATCCACCACACTTGAAAATCTTTACTTGCCCGCATTCTGCGCCCAGTTCGCAGAGTTGAACAGCGGCCTTGTGCTTATTGCAGGTCCTGCCGCCAGCGGCCGCTCTACCACCATGATTACCTTTGCAGAAACCATTGCTGCGAATCGTGATGTGTATATCCAGACTGTGGAAAAACCCATCGAACGCCTGCTGCAGAACGCCCGCGGCGCAGTTGCTCAACGTGAGGTTGGTTTGCAGGTACGCTCTGGAATTGAAGGTGTTGATCTTGCAATGAAGAGCGGCGCAGACGTTATCCTCTTTGACCATCTGGAAAATACAGACGAACTTTATGCCTTGCTCCAGGCTGCAAATGCTGGCGCATTGGTGTTCGCTGTAACCGCAGGCAACAACGTTCATTCTCTGCTTTCCCGCTTGCTCAGTTCCGTTCCGGAACAGAATCGTACGGCTCTTGCAAACGCCTTGGCTGACCAGCTGAAGGGTGTGATTGTTCAGCACTTGATTCCCATTGTGCAGAACCAGGGCCAGATTCTTGCTGTGGAAGCAATGAAGATGACGTCTCCCATGGCCAACCTCCTTCGCCGTGGTGAAATCGCCCAGCTTGTTGCTGCAATCAACAGCTTGAAGGATCAGGGTGTTTCCTTGGATGATTCCTTGCAGAAGTGCGTGGAATCTGGTTACATCGAAGGTAATGAAGCTTGGAAGCGTGCAAACGACGCACGTCGTTTTGCGGCATATCGTTCTGCTAACTAAAAGAGGTTTATCATGGCGACAGAAATTGAATCTTTGTTGGAATATGCCTTGAATGTTGGTGCCAGTGAATTGATTATCACGGAAGGTGCCCCCTCTGCAGTTCGCTTGGCTGGAAAGGTTTGTGCTATTCCCGATGCCCCCGCTATTGAAGTGGGTGGCCTCCGCGAAATCTTGACTTCTATGGATGGCGAATCCGGAACTGTGATGGGCTCCTGGTGCGGATCCAAGTGGCGCGTACGTTATTACCGTGCTGCTCTGGGCAATGCCGCTGTATTCCGCCCGGTTCTTGAAGACTGTCCTGAATTTACTGCTATCGGCGCTCCGGAATCCTTGAACAACTTGCTGGGCTTGAGTTCCGGCTTGGTTGTTTTTGCAGGTCCTTCTTGCAGTGGTAAAACTACCACTGCAACGTCCTATGTTTCTGCGCTTTGCCAGTCCAAGATCCTTCGCGTCAGTTTCTTGAATGGTGCAGAAGAAATTCCTGTAAAGCGTGGCCCCAGCCTTGTTCTTGAAGATGCATCTGGTGATGTTTCTCAAAAGATTGATCAGGCTCTCCGTAGTGGAACCGACTTGATTTGGTTGGGTGATTTTGACGGCAAGACTTTGATCCCTATTTTGCATGCGGCAGAAGCTGGCGCACTCGTTGTCTTGAATGTGACTGCTGGCAATGCCGTAGGCGTTCTTGATGCATTGCTCTCTTCTGAATCTGCAGAAAATCGCGATTTGGTTCGCAACATGCTGGCCTCTGTACTTAAGGCTATTGTGGTTCAGCGTTTGTTGCCGTCTACTCAGGGTGGCAGCACTGCAGCATGGGAAATCCTTTATGGTACCCAGAATGTGGCTGCAAGAATTCGTAGTGGTGAACACTTTACCTTGCCTTCTATCATTGCTGCCTCCGCAGCGGATGGCATGATGCTGATGGATGACTGCCTCAATAGTCTTGTGCAGTCTGGTTACGTTGCAGCAGAGGATGCTTCCAGGTATGTGGCTAATCCCGCACGTCTTGGCTGAATCATCCTTTAGGGTGGTTAGGATGGTGGCCTCCGTGGCTGCCTTTTCGGCGTTGGCAGGAACTGCGCTTGCCCAAGATAAAACTGCGGCAGATGCAGAGCTTATGCTGAGCGCTTTTGATGCTGCAGAAACTGCTTCTGTTGTATCCGCAAATGATTCTGTTGCGAATGGATCCGAAGTTGTCGATTCCGTTCCCGCTGCTCCGTTTGTCCCTGTTGCAGAACCTGCAGTTGTTTCTGTGGATTCATCGTCTTCACAACCTGAAGTGCTGAGTGATGCGTCGTCGGCAGGCGAAAAGCCTGCATTAAAGACAGTCCTCTATCTTAGTGGTGGGGAACGTTCTGCTTGGTTCCATTTGGGTGTGCTCTATGCTATAGAAGAATACGGAATCCCTGTTGATTCTGTGGTTGGCACTTCTTGGGGCGCTTGGGTTGGTTCCTTGTGGGCCAAGGGTGTCCCTCTGGATGAAATTCAGAGAATCATGAAGGATCCTGTCATTGCTCCTTATGTGGGACACGATCTTTCTGACCCGACAAATATGCTGGGTTACGACAATCGTGATGCGTTTGAAGTTCCAATTTCAAAAAAAGGAATTCCCAGTCTCCGCCAACGCTTTACCATGACGGTGGATGAAAGTCTCCATGTTGCGCGAGAAAAGAAATCCTTGTATCCGGACACGATGGGGGTTAAACGATCTATCGCAAAATTGCGCTTTCAGGAAAGCCTCTATCGCCAAGATGTCTCTTTTAAAATTCCATTCTCGGTGCAGGGTTGTGACGGGAAAAATGAGGGAAAACTTTCTGCAGATGTAATCTCATCATTGCCCTTGTGGAAAAACGAAATTTCTGGAGAACTGTGTCCTCACTATGCTTTGCCGGTAGAAGATAACGCTGCGGAATTTCCAATCATTGTTATCGCAGATCCTTTGCGCGGAACATTGTCGGGCGATTCTCGCTCCAAGCTTTTGAAACAAATGGCTGGAGCCAATTTGAATAATTTGCCTGGAACTACAATTCGAGCCCATACCGCCTTGGATACATCTTTTACGGCTATGATTCAGCTTGGTTTTTCAAGTGTTGAACGTAATCTTTCCGATTTCGCGCCTTTTGCAAACCGTCGTGTTTCTTATAAGGATTCACTTGCTAGTGGTAATGTGCGAAAGGCTTGGTTTAAGTTCAATCCGACCTTTGACAGTTTGTCTTCGGAAACACAGAGTGCGGTAAAGACGTATTGGAATGATTCTGATACAGGCATTGTTGCTTTAGAACATTTTGCTGAAAAAATCTTGCAGCGTCCGGGTTATGACTCGTTGGATTTCGATATGCAACCTTCCGGTGACCTGATGGTCTCTGCTGCGGTGCATCCCACCTTTGATGTGGCTGTGGGTGGCTTTGGCTCTAACATCCTGGGCGCAAATGCTTACTTTGAAGGCGCTGTAAATTACGTGAACCAGATGGAAATTGAATTGGTTCTGTCCGGCTTTTGGGGAACTTCGTCTTATGGCGTTCAGCCTCGTTTGAATGTCTCGAAACTTTGGAGCAAACATTGGGGACTTCAGTTCGGTTACGATTACCTTATGCTGCGTCCGTTGAAGACTTACAATAATGATCTTCGTGGCGAGTATCGAATCGTATCGGAAGAACGAAGTGATTTCTCCATGTCGGTTGTTTACGACGTGGACGCGAACCAGAAGGTTTCTGCAAACTTCTTGTTTGGCAATCGTACTTTTGAATTGAATCCCTTGTATTATGGTTATGACGGCGTCAAGACGTTCCCTGTGTCTCCGAGCCTGAATTATGAATATTTAAAGGGGGATGACGATCCGTGGTTTTCTCAAAAGGGTTTTGCTGCTCATGCTTCTGCCGGCTTGCAGTCCATCGGATTTAATTTCGGCATGAGTGACTTGATTCCGATTTACTGGAAATTCTCTGGTGATTTACGTTATTCCGTATCTCCGAAACCATTCGCGACCTTTACTGCGGGGGCTGCAGCGGCAATTGAACGCTACCATCAGGAAGGCCATGGTTACGTGAGCCCGAAATCCTTTGAATATGCTCCATTGGATATCGCTTATCGTTATCATGCCCAGGTTACTCCGTGGTCAACGGAATGGTATGACGAAGAGTTGTCTTCTCACGAGTATGCCTTGATTCGTGGTAGTGCCGCTTTCCATAACAAGTATTTTGGATTGTGGTTGTTTGCCGCCTATTACCATGACTTTGAAGACAGTCCCCACGCCCAGTTGTCCAAGAACAAGTTTGTCATTGAACCGGCACTTCGCCTTGCGTACAAATCCCTGGAAATTTATGCGGGTATGAACCGAGTTGTGGATAAGGATAGCTTTGGTGATATAGCCGATTTCGGTAACTATACCTACTTCGTTCGTTTTGGCAATTACTCCTTTTAATTACCGTTCGGGGACTCTTTTTTAGTATCCGCTTGTATACAAAAAAGTTTTTTGCGACTCTAGCAATCAGGTCGGGCCATTTCTAAAATTGACAAAAAATTTAAGAAGGCCCTTTTATGCAGTCTAAAGTGCAAGTCAAAGATCGCTCCCTTTTGAGTCTTTCTTGGCCCTTGTTCATAACGTTTGGTATCGCAACCTGCCAACCGATGATGGACAGTTGGTTCCTTTCCCGCACTTCTGAAACTGCTGCGGCCGGTGTTGGTGCCTTGGGCCCTATTCTTGGTGCCATTTTTATGGCTATTACCGCCTTCTCTCAGGCGGGCGCAAGTATCGCCTCTCAATTCATGGGTGCGGAACGTCCCAAACAGGCCGGCACCACCCAGACTATGGTTCTTCTGGGTAGCTTGCTTTTGGGTGTTGCTATCATGCTGGTGACTATTCCGCTGGCAGGAAACATTGTCAGCTGGATGGGCCTTACGGGAGACGCTGCCGAGTACGGTTACGAGTTCATGTTTATCGTCTCTTTCGGTTTTGCATTCCGATCTTTGCAGACGACGCTGACCTCCTTAATTGCAACCCACGGCCTTACCGGCTGGAACTTGATCGGAAACATTATCACCATCGTTTCCAATGCCATCATGAATGTGATTTTCCTGAATGGATACTTCGGCCTGCCTTGCATGGGCGTAAAGGGTGTTGCTCTTGCCACCATGCTTTCCTGGCTCATTTCCTCTGTGGTGCTTTATGCTATTCTCAAATACAAGGTTCACCATAAGATCCGCAGCACGGACTTTAAGCGTTCTCGCGTCATTCTTCCGGATTGGATCCGCATTGGTGTGCCTGCTGCAGTGGAACCTGTCAGCTTCCAGATTTTCCAAGTGGTGCTTACTGCCATTATCGTGCATTTGGGTATTACAGCCATGACGGCGAGAATCTTTGCGGCTAACTTCGCTATGCTTGCGGTTATTTTAAGTGTGGGGTTGAGTAGTGGTAGCCAGATTCTTGTAGCTCACTTGGTGGGCGCCCATGATTTCGACAAGGCCAACCGTCGTTTACACCAGAGCCTTGCTGCGGGTTGTTCCAGTAGTTTGATTGTCGCAATCATCGTGGCAATTTTTGGATCGGAATTAATGTCCCTTTATTCCATTGATCCTGAAATCCAGAGGTTGGGCAGGATTTGCCTTTGGTGCGACGTTGCTCTCCAACCTTTCAAGGCCGCCAACATGACCATCACTTCTGCACTTCGTGCTTCCGGTGATTCCAAGTTCCCCGCGATTGTGGGCTCCACCATGATGTGGACCTTGGGCCTTGGCACGGCACTTCTTCTGGGCTTTGGCTTAGATCTTGGTCTTGCCGGTATTTGGCTGGGCATGGCTGCCGATGAATTCTATCGCTCCATCGTGAACTACATCCGTTGGCGCGGCGGCCGCTGGAAAGAACTGGGCGTCGTATAATGACGTGAGGGGTTTCACCCCCGTTTACATATAGAGAGCGTCTATCATCCATAGGAATCGCGGTTCGATTACGTGTTGCAGAGCCTGCTCTTCCACCAAAACTTTGTAAGTAAATTTAGGGGTAGGGGCCCCCTGAGGAGTTAGTTTACTCACCCTCAGACACGAAAAAAGTCCGGGCTTCTGCACGGACTTTTGTGAGTGGGGATTCCAAAGGGGTGGAATCCCCTTTGTATTACAATTGAGGTGCGCCGGTCTTTGCCCTGTTCTTTGCAGCCACGTCCTTGTACTTGTTGTGGTCGGCCAGGTTGTCGCTGAAGAAGTGGGTCATAGATCCGTCATCCTTGGCTACAAAATACAATGCCTTGGTTTCTGCAGGGTAGAGTGCTGCGGTAATTGCCTTGCGGCCCGGATTGGAAATGGGACCCGGCATCAATCCAGGGAATTTGCGGGTGTTGTAAGGACTGTCGCTGTTCAACTGGCTCTTGTAGATGGGACCGGTCAAGTTCTTGAAGATGAATCTTACGGTGGGGTCGGCGCCAAGAGGCATGCCGATGCGGAGACGGTTGTGGAACACGCCTGCAATGATGGGACGTTCATCCGGCATACCGGTTTCTTCTTCCACCACGCTGGCCAGGGTCAACACGCGGTGCCAGTTGCCAAGGGTTTCCCATTTGGAGCCGGACTTCAGGTTGACCTTCAGTTCGTCACGGAGCTTCAAGTTGGCTGCCACCATCTGCTTCAGGATGACTTCTTCGTCAGCGTCGATGGGGAAGGGGTAGGTGTCCGGCAGCAGGTAGCCTTCCAGGCTGTTTGCTTCGAGACCCAGTTTGCGGGCGAACTGGGGGTCCTGGACCAGCTTGTTCCAGCGGTCCTCGTCCAGGTTCGGATAAGCCTTCTTGATATAGGCGGGCATTTCCCATGAGGCGCGACCTTCGGGGATGGTCACCTTGCGCACGGCGATTTTGCCGCTGGCGATAATGTCCAGTACCTGTTCCAGGGATTGTCCCTTGGGAATTTCGTACCAACCGGCCTTCAAGGACGGGTTCTTTTTACGGACAACCAGCTTATAGGCCACCTCGTCGTCCCAAATTCCGTTCTGTTTGAGGATCTGGAAAACCTTGGCGGGGGAGCTGCCCTTGGGGACCTGGATAAGCACAGAATCCTGATTTTGGGCAGTTGCACCCATTCTGGAGTTCACGGAAGAGTACCCAAAAAAGGCGATTAGGGCCAAAATGGCGACAAAAACAAGTAAAATCTTCTTCATACACTAAAAATTTAAAAGAAAAATTACCGAAACGGAAAAATAAAAGGTATATTCCTATTGCATTTTGAAATTTTACCCTGTTTCTGAGGAAGAGATATGAAAAAGGTATTGGTAATTGCTCTCGTTCTTATGGTCGGCGTTTCCTTTGGTGCCGGCAAGAAGGTCAAGTCCAAGCTGGGCGATATCGACCTGACTAAGGAAAAAGACGGCGGCGCTGTTGTTTGCACCGCAGGCTTCAATGACGAACTTACCATCGTTAAGGACGGCGAAACTGAAGTGCTCGTTAAGGGTAACTGCGGTCAGGGCTGGGTCCAGAAGTCTAAGATCGAATACGTTGCACAGCTTGCTGGCGACAAGTCCATGAAGTTGGAAGGCGTGGACGTTGTGGGTTGGCTCGATAACCCGTCCGCAGTGTTCGTGTTGGAAAACGATGACCTTGACTTCGACGGCGTGAACATCGACCGTGACTTTAAGGAATACCTCCAGCACACTATGGACCGTGAACAGACCGAAATGCGCAACAACGAAAACTAATCGCTGTTGAACATCTCAAGAGTTTAAAGAAAGCTCCGCTTCGGCGGGGCTTTTTGTTTTTGGAACTTTTTGCTCCACTTTGCGTGATTATTTTCACGTTGTCTACCGCTGTAACCGAATTTGCTTGGAGTAAGTTTTAAATAGCGTGGAAAAAAGGGCTTCCTTATATATTTTTTTGCTCGTTGGTTAGGGTTTTCTTGATAAAAAACGAGGAAATATGTTTGGTTCTAAGGTATTAGGCGTTACCGCCCTCTCTTTGGCTTTGGCCGCTTCCGCTTTTGGTCGAGTAGGTCCTGTTAGCCAGTATGGTCAGCTTCAGGCTGGCAAGAATTCCAGTGGCAAGGGCCAGATTTATGGTTCCTGCAAGGGCGTATCTTCGGGTAACGAAGTTGCTGTTCAGGGCATGAGCTTCTTTTGGAGCGGTGCAGGAGAAGGCGCCGGTGCCGATTTCTGGACCGACGACATTGTGACAGGCCTTGTGGAAAAGCAAGGTGTCCAAATTGTTCGCGCTCCCATGTCTGTGGATGAAACTGGTTGGAGTGGCTCCGATCACTATTTCAAAAATGAGTCTTATTACCAAGGTGTCATGGATCGCGTGGTGCAGTCCGCCATCAACAACGATATTTACGTGATTATTGACTTCCATTCCCATTGTGCCGAACAGAATACGAACAATGCGGTAAAGTTTTTCAGCCGCATGGCAGAAAAATGGGGTAAGTACGACAACGTCATTTTCGAAATTTATAATGAACCGAAGAATGGCTGTTCCGATTCCTGGTTTGATTTAAGCGGTGCAAAAAGTTACTGGTCTGATAAAATTAAGCCTTATTCCGAGACCGTGATTGCGGCTATCCGAAAGTATTCCGACAACTTAGTTGTGGCTGGAACACCTTATTTCGATCAGTATCCCAATGCGGTTAATAACGACCCCATTAACGATAAGAATATTGCTTATTCCTTCCATTACTATGCTGGTGAAGATCCCTATAAGCACACGATTTCCAATCAGGGTGCCAACGCAGAAGCTGCAATGAATGCGGGCTACTCTGTGTTTGTGACGGAGTGGGGTAATTCTGCTCCTAGCGGCGATGGCGGCTTTAATTCTACCTACAGTACGAATTGGTATAACTGGATGAAAAAGCATAAGCTTTCCGGAGCCAACTGGGCTGTAACAAACAAGAACGAAACTGCTTCCTATTTTAACGGTTCTGCCTGGAATTATACGGAAAGCGGTAAGTGGGTGAATGAGAATGTTTTTGCTGGTTTGCCCAAGACATACACTGCTTGTAATGGTTCTGCAACAAGTTCCAACAGTTCCGCCGGTTCCAGCACAAGTTCTTCTAGCGTTGTATTGCCTGCAGGCTATACAGACTACATTGATGATTTTGAAGATGGCGACTCCTTGGCATTTACAGGTGGCATCTGGTATGCCTATAATGACAACGAAAACGGTGCCGCCTCTTCTTTCGGTAACTCCACCAATAAGGATGGTTTCCAGGTTGTCCTCGCTGGTTCCACCGCAGGCAATAGCACCAAGAATGTGGCTGGTATGACCAACATCAAGCTGAATCAGGGTTCCTACGAATATGATCCGTTCGTTGCGCTTGGTGTAAAGCTGAATGCCGACGGATCCGCTTATGACCTTACGAGTTGTAGCACAATCAGCTATAAGTATAAGGGTGCCGCCCATAACTTCAAGGCTGAAGATACTGCCGTTGAAGACTATGGCTATCACCAGATTCAGAAGTCAGCTTCTAGCTCCTGGACTACTGCAACTATTGACTGGGATATGCTGCTTCAGGAATCCTGGGCGAAACCTGTATCCATTTCCAAGTCTCGCATTACCAAGTTCACCTGGGAAGTCAAGGGAACCCAACCTTCCTTGAATTACCTTTACGTTGACGATGTTCGTTGCAACGGCATTGCCATTAAGCCTGTGGTTGCTAAGCCTGCTTCTAGCTCCAGTTCTGCTCCGAAATCTTCTTCTAGCTCTGTGAAGAGCAGTAGTTCTTCGACACCTTCCAGCAGCTCTCGTACACCTATCGTCACCAGCGTAGCCTTGACCAGTAATAATTCAACACAAAGCGTTACTGCCGGCAATGCAATCAAGAATATCACATACACCGTCACCAACGGCACTTCCGCCACGGTTACTGGATTGCCTCAGGGCCTGCAAGGCGTTTTGTCCAGCGACAAGAAGACCTTTACCATCAGCGGTACTGTAGATGCATCCCTTGCAACCAAGGATTACGCATTCACCGTAACTGTGGCCGGTGTGGATAACAACTCTACGGCTACTGGCGTAATCAAGGTGACCCGAGCACCTATCGTCACCAATGTAGCCTTGACCAGTAATAATTCAACACAGAGTGTTACAGCCGGCAATGCAATCAAGAATATCACATACACCGTCACCAACGGCACTTCCGCTACGGTTACTGGATTGCCTCAGGGCCTGCAAGGCGTTTTGTCAAACGATAAGAAGACCTTTACCATCAGCGGTACTGTAGATGCCTCCCTTGCAACCAAGGATTACGCATTCACTGTAACAGTGACCGGTGTGGATAACAGCTCTACGGCTACCGGCGTAATCAAGGTGACTGAGGTGCCCAAGTCTTCCAGTTCTGTGAAGTCCTCTAGCTCTGTTGCGCCGAGCTCCAGTAGCGAAACGCCGATTGTTTCTTCCAGTAGCGAAGCTTTGGCAGAGTCCTCCTCCAGTAGCTCTGAAGTACAATCTTCTTCCTCTGAGAATTCCTCCAGTAGTGTAGCAACTTATGTAGTGACTGGCAGCCTGGAACAAAGTGTTGTAAGAGGCGGGACGATTGAAACCGTCGTCATTACGGGCGTGAACACTTATTCCCGTAAGTCTTGGATCATCAACTTCCTGACGTTCCCGCAGAATGTTGCCGATGACAATACGATCACTATTTCTGGTGTACTTCAGTCTTGGGGTCCAGAAGGCGATTACACTGAAACGCTAGAGGTGAATGGAGAAAAAATCTACTTCACGCTCCATGTTCTTCCCAAGCCTGTTTCTAGTTCTTCTGTAGAATCCAGCAGCAGTGTGGCATCTAGCAGCAGCGCTGCCTCCAGCAGTTCTGTTGTTTCCAGCTCTAGCAGCGAAATTCCGGCAGAGTCCTCCTCCAGTGACATCCCGGACACTGATCTGGAACTTTCTTCCAGTTCCGTGGTATCTCAGGCACTTGCAGTAAATATGGCTGGCGCCTTCAAGATGAGCTTTGCAA
Organism: Fibrobacter sp.; assembly: GCA_024399015.1. GTDB lineage: Bacteria > Fibrobacterota > Fibrobacteria > Fibrobacterales > Fibrobacteraceae > Fibrobacter. The sequence continues at coordinate 214,096 of JAKSIC010000001.1, read as the reverse complement.
ACAATCAGTTGACTCTTTCCATGGTCAAGTCCTCAAACGTCTCCGTGCAGGTGTTCGACATGATGGGTAACATGGTTATGTCTCAGCAGGTTGCTACATCAGGAAACGCAGTTGTTCCCATGAACAATATGCGCCAAGGCAACTATATGGTTCGTGTCATAGATGGTAGCGCTGCTCAGGTGGCTAGAATCTCCATCAAGTAAACATGATTCACAAATAGGACTTCAATTCCTCCATGAGGCTTCGCTCCTAAATGGGCGGGGCCTCTTTTTTTTGACCAACGAGGTAAAATCTCTGCGACATTTAACTTTTTATGCGTGTATATGCATATTCGCATAAAAAGTTTGGCTAAACGCTGCAAAAACTAATAGGCTTTTTCTATATTACGCCTCATGAAATTTTCAAAAGGTGTAAAAGACGGTCTGCCCATTGGCATTGGATACTTCGCCGTGTCCTTTGCCTTTGGTATCAACGCTGGCGCCGCTTTGAATTCCTGGCTGTTGGCAACCTTTATTTCCATGACCAACTTGACTTCTGCAGGTCAGTTTGCCGGTCTCAAGATTATGTCCAGCGCTACAGGTACTTTGATCGAACTTGCCATTGCGAGTTTCTTCATCAATCTCCGCTATTCCTTGATGGCTATTTCCCTTTCCCAAAAGGTGACTCCTAGTTTCAATACTGCAAAGCGTCTTTTGCTGGCTACCGGTATTACCGATGAAATTTATGCAGTATCTATGGCCCAAAAGGAAAAGGTGAATCCGTTGTACTTCCTTGGTCTCATGACTCTCCCGTACATCGGTTGGAGTGGCGGTACATTGACTGGCGCCGTTTGCGGACAGATTCTCCCGGACATGGTGGTAAATGCTTTGGGCGTTGCCTTGTACGGAATGTTCATTGCCATCGTTGTTCCTCCCATGAAGTCTGATCGTCCCACTTTGATTGCAGTCCTTATTGCCATCGCTTTGAGTTTTGCGTTCTTCTACGCACCCGTGCTTAAGGAAGTGAGCAGTGGCTTTGCCATTATCATTTGCGCAGTGGTTGCTTCCCTTGTTTGTGCAGCACTGTTCCCTGTGAAGGATAATGCAGGTGAGTCGAACAACTCCGACAATGAATCCACCTCTTCCAAGGAGACGGTGTAATGATCGATTTCAAGACTTACATTGAGTTCCTTGCAGTGATGGCTGGTGTCACTTACCTTTTGCGCGCAGTTCCCTTTGTTCTTTTGAAAAAGGAATTGAAGAGCCCCTTCTGGAAATCCTTCCTGGCCTACATTCCCTACACGGTTTTGAGTGCAATGACGGTGCCTGCAATTTTCTATGCTACCGAAAGCCGCCTTTCCGGCATTCTTGCCTTGGTGACGGCAACAATCGCTTCTCTACTTGGTCGAGGCCTTGTGGTGGTTGCCGTGGTGGCTTGCGTTACCGTTCTTTTTGTAGACGGACTTCTGTAATCTCCAAAGTTTTCTAACTTAAGCCATACTTATGTTGGAAGAACAGTGGAAAAAGATTAATGAACTTTGCGACAAGTTGTCCAAGGTCACCTACGAAAATCTGACGAAGATTATCCGTCTTAACCAGACGGGAAGTTCTTCTGCTGCACAAAAGCTGGATGACAGTTTCCAGAATGATATTGATGCCTGGATGGGCGGTGGTACTTGCTTCAGCATGACCTGGCATCTGTATCAAACCTTTATGGACATGGGCTTGAAGCCTCGATTGGTGATGGGCCATAAGCGTAAGGAACGCAATATTCATTGCGCCCTGATCCTTCCTGATGATGACTGTGGACTTGCCGGAGCGAAGGAATATCTCTTCGATCCTGGTTACTTGATTTTTGAACCGCTCCCCATTCCCCTTCCGCCGCCCTTTGGGACAGGATCTGCTTTCTTTCCGCTAATCCCCAACTCTGTCCGATTGGATCGTCCCAATATGGAATCCATGTCCCTCTGGACAGGCGGCGCTCTCCAAGCTGGAGGAAACTTGTCCGCCCCCATGAAGCTTCGCTTTGATTATCCGATGGAAGGTGTTTCTGTTGAAGAATTCAAACAGCATTGGAACGAAAGCTTCTATCGCGAAATGATGACTTATCCGGTCCTTAACCGTCTAGACCGAGAAAAGGGAATTCAATATTATTACCAAAAAGGAAATTTGGTGACCCGTGATGCCAATGGATCCCGCATGGAAAAGATTGAAGCTCCGAACCGTGTTGAAACATTGAGCCGTATTTTTGGTCTAAAGCCGGAGCTTATTGACCAGGCATTGGGTATTTTGGACAAATAATTATATATTAGAAGAGTTCAATCTCAGGAGTATATATGAAAAAACTCGCTCTTTCTCTCTTGGCCGCAGCCTCCCTTTTCTTTATGGGTTGTGGTGCCTCCAAACTTGAAATGCAGGAACAGTCTTCCATGTGTGATGTCATGGTTGAAGTTCGTCAGGTACTGAATGACACCATTAGCTTGTATGTGGGAAATACGTTCTACCTCAATGCAAAGCAGGTTATTGCCGACGACATGTATCCTCTCTATGCAAGCACCCGCGACCCGGCTGAAATTGAAAAGCCCGCTGCAACCAATGTCATCAACAGCGACGAAGAATTCCTGAACTACCTCCGCCGTGCAGCTCCCCAGATGACTCAGATTGGTTTGGTTATCGGTTCTACGGCTGCAAACGAAATCGGTTTTGATGAAGGCGAAACTGTTGCAAAGATGACCAAGATTTTCCAGAAGATGGGTGGCGGTTCCTTGATCCTCTTCCATGATAATGCGGAAGGTGAACTCACCGACATGAAGAAATTGTTCTAATACGAACACTTGAAATTTGAAAGAAAATGCCCGAAGCCTCCGCTTTGGGCATTTTTGCGTATAGTAAGTCACGTTTTTTTGCAACGTAAAGAAAAAACAATAAAGTCGTTTGTAAGGAATATATATTAAGCCTTGATCAAAAAAGGTTAGGAGGTTTGATTATGAATAACGCTTTGAAAATGCTCTTGGCTGGTGCTATTGCCGCAGCCGGTGTTGAAGGTGCCTTTGCTGCAACAAAACGCTTGAATTTCTTGATGCCGTATGATTATGGTTGGGGTGGTAGTACACCCATACTGCGTTTTTTGGATGAGCAAGATTCTATTGCATTTAAAACGAACGTGGCGAATTGCGGTTGGTATTATGTAGATGTCCCGTCTGAAAAATTGGGCCGTGCAGCAGTTATTGCGAGAATGGGAATCTCTAATGATGAAGCCATTGGCAGTGGTGGACTTATTGATGAAGGCATCACGGTACGACCTATTGAACTGGGTCTGTACTTTGATGGTTTTGGCACGAATGAAATGTATTTCGTCCCAGATGAAGGCGCTTGGCTTGAAGAAAGTGATGGCGGCTGGTATGTAACGGATCCTGGTATTGAAGGCATTTGCTCGTATAATGTTCTTTGGTCTGTTTATGATTCCGATGCGAGTCTGCATCCCGCATTCTCCTGTGATGGAAAAGTTTGCTCCGATGCTGTAGAAGATGTGGTGAATCCGTCTGTTGCAAATATTGCCTTTGAAAGTTGCAGTGGTGTAATTGATGGTCTTGTTCAATCAACTCTCGATTCCACAAGAAGACCTGTGCTGACCGAAAGAGGCAAAACATGCTTTATTAGTGAAAATCTCTTTGGACAGTTATTTAAGGCCACAGAAAACGTAAATGAAACCAGTTGTGCTGATGTTTCTTTGAAAATAAATGAAGCTAATCGTTGGGCTTATGATTCTGGATTGCAAGGAGGTTTCTTCCCGATTGAATCTACTGATCCGGCATTGCTTATGCCAGGTACAAAGCCCCTCCCTGCGGCAAGAACAAAACGCTCTGCTGAAGGTCCTGAAGGTTGGTCTGTAGGTCCGGAAGAATTTGGTACTCGTAACCAGCATTTCTGTATGGAATCTCATACTGCATTTGGTTATATGCCTGGTCAACAGTTCAGCATTAGTGGCAGTGATGATATCTGGGTGTATATTGATGGCAAATTGGCTATTGATTTGGGCGGTATCCATCCTACTGCAAAGGGATCTGTTGAATTAGATAGCTTTGAAGGTGAACACGGAAAGCTGGAGGCTGGAAAATCCTATACATTGGAGATTTTCTCTTGCAACAGAAATACAAAACAGTCTGATTTGAAAATTGAAACAAGTATCGTTTCTTACCAAAGAACTGCAAGTGTTTTAACAACCGTGAAGAAGTCGATGACAGACAAGGCTGTTAATACATATGAAATCTGTTATGTTCGAGATGAAAGCTGTGGAAACTATTTTACTGAAGAAACTTGTGCCCCAGAGGATTCCTATAGAGATCTGATGAAATACTATTTGGTTCCTGGAGCTGAGCTCAAAATAGACAGTAACGCTATTTCTCTCGCTTCTGGTGAAGTCCACTATGGTGGCATTGATCTTACAAATCCTTCTAAACCGGCTATCGATAAACGGGTGATGACCCTTCCGGAAGGACGATGGACTTTGTTTGTTGTCATTGACGGCTCTGCCAAGAAAATTGCAAGTTTACGTTTTGGAGGTGATGATCTCCAATCCATCACTCCTATTCAGAAGTCTGTGGCCAATTTCTCTGTGGAGACGTGGGGATCAATGGTTTCCATTATGGCTGATCAATCTGCAAGAACTTTTGCTATTATGGATTTGAATGGCCGTGTGCTAAAGCGTGGTTCTCTGAATGCTGGCAAGGCAAATGTTCAGATGACAAATAAGGGTAGTTTCCTTGTACGTGTTGGAACAGAAGTCAAAAGAATTTTTGTAAAATAAAAGGTTGGGAGGATTACTATGAACAAAATGATTAAGGGAGCCTTTGTTGGCGCAGCTGTTGTTTTAAGTTGTTTCTTTGCAGCCTGTTCAGATACAGGAACTTCAGGTGATGATGTTTCAAAAATGTCGCAGGAAGAAAATACGTCTCATGTTCTCATGAGCAAGACAGATTTGGATTTAATCAATTCGTATTGGAATGACTTCTGTGATGAAGATGATGAATCCTGCGATGAAGAGGAAGAAACGTATCCAAAGAAAGCTATTTCTCTCAACAAAACAAAGGACAAATTTGATAAAAGTGTGGATGTTGTCGAAATATGCTATACAAAGTTAGAATCTCCGGATGCAGAGGAAGTAACTGTATGCCCCGTAAATCTTGATGGTTCTGATTTGCCGGTTAAATTTTTCTTGGCCGCTGGTACAACTTTTGCCGATTCCGGTTATGTTCTTGAATACGGCAAGGTCCACTTTGGTGGCATTGACTTGACAGATGGCCTTGTAATCCGCAAGAAAAAGATTCTTACTCCGGTGGGCCGCTATACGTTATTCGTTGTCGTTGACGGCAGTTTGAAAAAAGTGGCTTCATTCCGAAGAGCTGGTGATTTGGAAGTTATTCCTGGTGATGCTGTGGCCTATTATTATGATGAAAATGATAGGGTGATTGAAAATCTTACCGCATCCTACAAATTTGTTGGTGCTGGCGTTGCAACAAATAATTTGTCACTTGCAATGTTTGTTCCGGTTTATATTTCAGCAATTACTGGTGAAGAGGATGGAAAGTATATCTTGCAACCTCAGGATGCAGTGGGCATGAGCTATACGCTGATTGCTTCACCAGAAGTTAAGCTGTTTACTGTAATTGCAGGTGAAGCTATAGCTTTGTCTTTGTCTGATGTTCGCACTATTGGCAATTCTGGGATAGACACTCTTTACGCAATGGTTTATCCGAGTGATATGGAACAGGACGAAATTACGGTGCACCTGAAGGTAAGTGGCAGTTCAGGAGTTCCTGCGGCAGAAATCGTTTTCAAGAAACCGTAACTACTTCATTCTCTTCCATTCTCGGCGTAGCATAAATATGCCGATGAATGCTGTTCCCACGTCAGCAACGGGCTGTGCGCAGAACACGCCCGTAAGGCCGAAGAACAGAGGAAGGATAAGCAAGAACGGAATAAACAAAATCAATTGACGGCAGGCGTTCAGGAACATAGAACGACCTGCCTTTCCTGTACCTTGGAAGAAGCTTCCTGCAATCATGCCAAATGGAACCATAAAAATGGTGCAGGTGAACAGACGCATGGCTTTGGCTGCAATTTCCTGCATACGCAAGTCGCCCGGTGCGAATGGTGCCACGAAGGCTTCTGCTTGCCACTGAACCAGTGCCCAGGCAAGAATCATAAATGCCAAGGAGTAGATGTATGCGAACTTCACGACGCCTTTGACTCGGTCAAAGAGTTTTGCTCCGTAGTTGAATCCGATAATAGGCTGTGTTCCGTTGACGAAGCCCAGCAACGGCATTACGATAATGGAAACGATACTGTTTAGGATCCCGAACGCGGAAATGGCCATGTCGCCGCCGCTCATGGTTTCTGTGGCTTCGAGACTCTGGTTTCCGTAGGTGGTGAGGCTCCAGGCGAGAATGGCGTTCATCAGGCTGTTGCAAATCTGCATCACGGAAGGGGGAAGGCCCAGGATGTAGATCTTACGGACGTAGGGCCAACGCAACTTCATGTAGCGACGATTAATCTTGATGGGCGTGGTCTTCTTCAGGAAGAAGTGGGTAATCAAGAGGCTGCTGACCAACTGGGAGCAAATGGTTGCCCAGGCGGCCCCCTCGATACCCCAGTGCAACTTCATGATGAAAACGTAGTCCAGAATCACGTTGGTGCCTGCACCGATGATTTCTCGGAACATGGCGGTCTTGGGGTGACCCATGGATCGGATAAAGTGGTTCATGCCCGGAGCCACCGTCTGGAAGACTGCGCCAAGCAAAATGATGCGCATATAGCTGGTAGCCACGGGGAGGGTCTGGTCGCTAGCGCCAAAGAGGCGGAGCAGCGGTTCCATGAAGGCTTCGCCAATGCCAAAGGCTCCTACGGCCATGATAATGAGCAAAACGAAGGCGTTGTTCAGGATAATGGCTGCCTGTTCGTATTTCTTTTCGCCAAGACGAATGGAGAAGAGGGTGTTGGCGCCCACGCCGACGATCATGGACATTGCCATGATGAAAAGAGCGATGGGGAAGCAGAGGGTGATACCTGCGATACCGAGGCTACCAACTCCTTGGCCCACGAAAAAGCGGTCCACTATATTATATAGTGCGTTAACCACCATGCTGATGATGGCGGGGACGGAAAACTGCAGGACCAGCTTGGGAATGCTGGCGGTACCGAAAGATTTTAGCTTGTTTGAATGTAATTCGCTCATTTCGGGGCGCAAGATAGAAAAATAGCCCCCCTGGTTGAAAGGGGGCTGAAATTCATGAAAAACGCATTTTTATGCAAAAAACGCAATTTTTAGGCGGTTGCGACCTGATTTCTACCGTTTTCCTTGGCGATATACAGCATTTTGTCGCACTCGGCGATCATCTGGTCGATTTTTCCAATTTCTTCGCCCTGCTTGCTGCAGAGACCAAGGGAGATTGTCACCGGGATGATGGTGTCCTTCCAGGAGAAACGTTGGCGCTCAACGGCGGAACGGAGGCGTTCTGCACTCTTTTTGGCATCTTCCGGGCCAATTCCTGCCAAAAGAAGCACGAATTCTTCGCCGCCATAGCGGGCCAGAAGGTCGGATTCGCGCTTTTCTTCCTTGAGGATGCGGGCAATTTCCTTGAGGACCATGTCTCCGCACTGGTGACCCCAGGTATCGTTGACTCGCTTGAAATGGTCTGCGTCCACCATTATAGTATGTACATAATAGTTGTTACGGCGTGCCAGGGCCAGCTCACCTAGGCTGCGGTCCATAAAAGTGCGACGGTTGCTGATCTTGGTCAGCGGATCCATAGTGGCCGCTTCGTACAGTTCGCGGTCGAAAGCTTCCTCGGAGGGGTCCTTGAAGTCCACCTTGAGCACCATCTTGCCGATCTGCAGGCGGTTGTCAGAGTCCAACTGCATTTTCTGGATGGGGGAGCCGTCTACAAAGGTACCATTGGTGCTGCCCATATCCTGAACGGTGACGTTACGACCGTCGAAGGTGAGGGAACAGTGCTTGCGGCTGACCAGTTCATCATCCAGCTTGATGTCGGCGTCGGTGCCTCGGCCAAGGACCACGGTTCCCTTTTCCAGGGGAATCTGTTTAAACTGGTTCTGGGGGTACAGGACGATCAGGTGCGGTCGCATTTCCACGGTGGAAAACTTAATAGTATTGTTGCCGGCTGCGATAGTCTGGTCTAAGTCCTGCATTTGGGGTCTCCGAGTGTCTTACGAAAGGGAAATCTAATATAATTTCTGCAAAAATATGTGATATTTGCACGTTTTCGCCAATTATTCACATTTTGTTTACAGAAAAAACCTTTTTTTTAACTATTCTTTGCAAAAATAATTGGCATTTTTGAAAAGAAAAGAATAGATTTCAACCCGGTGTGGCATTTCAAAAAGGCCGGTCTTTTTGCTATGCCGTTGTTGGAAGGTTTTACATCGATGGAAAAGAGAATTATGAAAAACACGAAAAACACCTTACTTAAATGGTTGCTTGGTACATGTTTGTTCCTTGCAGGTGTGCAGGAAGCATTCGCTTGTGCGGGTACTGCCTATATCCGAGTTCCTTCTACTTGGAAGGACGTTAATATCTACTACGGTAACGAATCCACCAAGATTCCTTCTACCGCCTACGATGCAACATCCGACTATTACATCGTTGACTTGTCCTCTTTGAAGGGCAATATGGACACCTATTTCGCTGTCTATACAACGAACCCGAACTATACGAACATCGACCATCCGGGTCTCTGGGGTATCAGCGACAAGGTTTACGATGGTGTTGTTGCCGGCCGTCCGGGTGGCGCTAACGGTGGCTTGAAGTGCCCTGGTTCTGATGGCGTTGTTTACATTATGAACAACCCCTTGAAGCCGGGTACCACCTATACCGGTTCGGTTCCTTCTGGCGCCAAGTATTTCCATGTGCTGGTTCCTAACTATGTTGAATGGCAGGCTGACCAGTTGATGATCCGTTATGACACCAAGACCGGTGCTTTCAGAGATACCGTTATGACTCCCGACCAGGAACTTTGCGGCTGGGTCTCCATGGTTTTCGAAGAAGCTCCTAACAACGTTTACCTTTACAGAAAGAATAGCCCCACTGAACAGTTGGGTAAGGGCGGTCTTACCGCATTCGATAATGGTGAAGCTGCTGAACCTATTGAATTGAGCGCTTACTACGATGGTTTTGGCACTGATCACCTCTACTTCGCACCTGATGAAGACGACTGGGTCGATGAAAACGATGGCGGTTGGTATATTATTGACCCGGGTGTACCTGAAGCTGGTGACAGGACCCGTTGCTCCTTCAGCTTGGCTGCACTCATTTATGATACTGACGAAAGCGTGAACCCGTTGTTCTCTTCTAACGGTAACCCGGACTTTTATGGTGCTGCAAAGGATTACACCTCTGGTTGCGTTGGCGTCCATAAGGGTATCGTAATGGAAGACCTGGATCCGGTGACCAAGAAGCCTGTTTTCTCCGGTTCTAAAAATGCTGTCAAGTGCTTTGGCAATGCCCAGAACTTCAACACCCTCTTCAACTACACTGTTGGCAAGAACGAAGTGAAGTGCTATGACATGCCCTTCAGGCACTATGGTACCGATACCCGTTGGGGCTATGATTCTGACTCTACAAAGGTCTATAGCGAAGTTGCTGGCGATACCCTCGTTGGTGGTTTCTCTCCCTTTGATGAAAATCCGAATGCTGAAGTTGTCACCATCAATGGTGTGACTATGGGCCCCCTCCTTGCTGCACGTACCAAACGTATTGCAGCAGGTCCTGTGCCGGTAATTGATTCCATGTTCCCGATGAAGAACGGAACCAAGATGATCAACGACTTTGACCATTACTGCAACACTCCGGGTTGGTTCGATGGTGTGGACTGCGAATATAAGTTTGATAACGGTGACAATCCGGCTGGCCTCTGGTGCTGGGGTAACTACTGTAACGCAGAATTCTTCCGTTGGAATGGTGAAGACAATCCCGATATTAAGGAATCCGTGGGCGAAAAGCGTAACCAGCAGTTCTGCTTCGAATCTCACGCAACCTTTACTTATAACGAAGACCAGGAATTTACTTTCCGTGGTGACGATGATATTTGGGTGTTCATTAACAACAAGATCGCTGTGGATAACGGTGGTGCCCACTTGGCAGCCCCGGCTCACGTGGTGTTGAAGAACTTGAATGTTACCTATGGTGCAGGCTTCTTGGTACCGGGTAAGGAATATCCGCTGGATATCTTCTTCTGCGACCGTCGTACTACCATGAGTAACGTGATCATCAAGACCAACATGTACATTGTGCAGAAGACCGCTATCACTGCCACTAAGAAGAGAGATCCGAAGGACAAGACCGTTGACCTTTATGAAATGTGCTACACTGAATCTGGTGATGGCTCTTGCACCGCTGCATTGACTGGTCAGGATGAAGCTCTTACTTGCTGCGGTAACGACTTTGTTACCAACCCGCTCTGCACTGGCTTCTCAATGGATTACTACCTGATTCCGGGTTCCGACTTGAAGTATGAAGGCGACAAGAAGAAACATCTTGAATCTGGTAAGGTTAGCTATGGTGGTATTGACTTGACCAACCCGGCATCTCCGGTTATCAACAAGAAGAAGATTTCCTTGCCGGAACCTGGCCGTTGGACCTTGTTCGTTGTGGTTAACGGAGCTTCCAAGAAGGTCGCTTCCTTCCGTATGGCTGGTGAAGTCGACGTGGTCAGCGGCGATGCTATTGCCTACTACTACGATGACGATGATAAGGTTATTTCTTCCATGACTAAGGAATATTCCTTCACCAAGTCCGCTATGGCTGGTCCTGCAACTCCGTCTATGTCCGATCTCGTTCCGGTGTATGTATCCGCAGTCGCTGGTGACGAAAATGGAAAGGTTGTTATTCAGCCGGGTGATGCAGACAACATTAGCTACAAGCTTGAATTTTCCGCAGGTATGCGCGCATTCAAGATGATTGACGGCGGTATGACTGAAATCTTCACCAACACAACCCAGCTTAAGGTGTCTGGCGTGGATACCATCTACGTCTATGTACCGCAGATGATGATGACTGCTTCTACCCAGAATTTCACCATCAAGGTTGAAGGCAAGGCTACTGGTGCTACAATCCAGTTCTACCTGCCGCAGCTGGCATTTGTAGATACTCTGTATAAGGATGCTAGTGATCAGTGGGTTATCGATCCGGCTTCTTTGAAGATCCTTACCGGTGATACCGCTGATGCTAAGACTGGCAAGGTTGAAGAACGTCTGACTGGTTATGCCTATGACTTCTTCCTGGTCGCTCTTAAGCCGGTTGATGGCGGTGGCTATGAACCGTGCTTGACCTGCAGCCTCGACTTTACCTTGAACGGTTCCTCTATTGGTGTTGCCGAAATGGATCCGACCAAGCTCCGCATTGAAAACGGTGGTGCCGCATTCCAGGTTCGCTCTTTGAAGCAGTACCTCCTTGCCGATGCAAATCCGGCTGTGGTTCATGTTGAAGGCGAAATCCCGCTGGTTGCTGCTAGCTATACTCCGATCTATTTTGCTGATCCTCCGTGCCCGATTCCGTCTTTTGCTGACGTGTTTGACGTTGTGGGTGCAACTCCGGCTGTTCCTCTGAACATTCCGGCACCGTACTTCAGCCAGACTACAGAATACCAGGATGGTATTGCAGATATGGTGGACATCTACTATAACCGCATGATTCCTAAGGATTCCTTGCCGTTGGCAGTATGTATTGAATGGGAAACCTCCACTGCTGAAAAGTACTATCCTGCAAAGGAAGGCTGGTCCACTAAGGATGGCGATGATGATTACGTTCTTTGTAACGCTGTTGTAGTTCCGTCTTTGGCTGACAATGCTACCAACTGCGACCAGAACATGAAGAATATCGATGGTGATATCGTCATCGACTCTACCACTGGTCAGCCGGTTGTATACTGTGATCAGAGAATCCGTTTCACCGGTTTGACTCTGTCCTCTAGTGTAAAGACTATGGGCCCGGGTAAGGTTACCTCCTTCTCCTTGTTCAAGGACAGAAAGGGTAACATTGTTAAGCAGGGCTTCGAATCTGAAACTATGATCGATAGAATTGCTCCGATGGCTCTTTCTGCAAGCGTTATTACCAGAAAGGACTCTAAGGGTAAGGAAACTGATCAGGATGTCATGACTATCACGATGTCCGAACCGGTTAAGATTGTTGAAGGTATTGACCGCTTCAAGGTGTTTGACTTCTACATTACTAACGGTAACTTGAAGGATGAAGAACGCTTTGCTTCTGCTACAGAAAATACTTCTCTTATCGTTACCTCTCAGATCGAACCGACCATTGATAGCAGTGTTATTACTGTTAACTACATCAACCCCACTGATGAAGCAACCGGTTTGAAGAAGCTCGTTACTCCGTATAAGGATGACTACTTCCGTCTTAGCGGTAGCATTGAACCTGTGAACGTGTTCTGGAGCGACAAGACTGATATTACCTTGTCTGGCGCAGACAGTATCCGTGCCATTGTCAAGGCTAAGAACTTGGATGATTCCTTCTTGGATGAACAGTATTACTGGAACTCTCCTTCTGGTTATGCTGAAACCAAGCGTCTGCCTTCTCCGTGGATTGAAATTACCGGTTCTGCTCAGAGCGGTATTACCCCGAATAAGTTTGCATACACCAGCTATGCTAGCGACACTGCTAAGTCCCCGATTGTTGTTCACTCTTACAACAAGTACAGAACCTTCCAGCAGGTTGTTGACAAGGAAGGTGGTATTCCGGGTCACTTCGTGATGGCTGATATGCTTTCTTACTACAACCTCCTGAGCACAGAAGATCGTAAGAAGCTCGCAAATGATCTTGACAAGGTTTACTTCTACTACAAGGTCGAATACTTCACCAACCTCGGTAACTACGTCGCTGGTGCAACTGGTAAGATCTTCTGTAAGGATGAAACCAACGAAAAGAAGTACGGTCGTTCCTTCTTCGGCAAGTCCGGCGAAAACAAGACCTGTATCGATGCCGGCTCTAACCGCAACTGGTACATTGGTTGGAATATGCTTTCCGACGAAGGTCGCCAGGTTGGTACCGGTGTCTATATCACCAAGATCGAAGCTTACGTGAAGCTTGGTGGTAAGAAGGATGGTCGTAAGGAAGAAACCTTCACCATGGGCGTTAAGAAGGCTACTAAGGGCGGCAAGATCTACAATACTGAAGGTCGCACTGTCTTCCAGGAAGAATTCTAACCTCTAGATTATCAATAAGACCTTCCGGTTTCGCCGGAGGGTCTTTTTTTATTTATATTTGGGCTATGAAAAAGTTTGTTGCATTTTTGACTGTCGCTGCTGCCTGCACCATGGGCTGGGCCGCTGATCAGCCTACTGACCTTGACTCTTTGTTCCGCGGTAAGGAATACAAACCTGCTCTTAGTGCATCCTTGAGGGATACCTCTTCTAATCAGGCGGTTCCCAGCAAGTCTACTGCTAAGTCTAGCAAGTCCGATGGCTACTATGTCCTTCAATTTGAAGCTGTGGCAGACTTTGATGCTGCTCAGCGTCGTCGTGCTCAAATTTCTGCAAGTACTGGTTACGCAATTCAGGTTGTTTTTGACACCCCGTTCTACAAGCTTCGCGGCGGTGGATGGACTACCAAGAAGGCGGCTGAAGATAAGGCTCGCGAATTGTCCGCATACAACATCAACGCCTTTGTCGTCAAATTAAAGTAAGCCGATCTTTGGTCACTTGGCGCTTTAGCGCTTATGTGATCCATGACCACCTTTAGGTGGGTGCTGCGAAAACAAGCTTGCTTGTTTTCATAGCTGAGGCGACACGCAAAATTTTGATTTGGCAAAAGAAAGCCCCGCTCATAGAGCGGGGCTTCTTGTTTTAAAAAGGATGCTTATTCCAGCAAGCCGAGAGCCTGTTTGAGGTTATGCTCGTTCAAGGACTGCGGCATCAAGGCGCGTTCTTCCGGAGAAACATAAACAAGCTTACGTTCTAAGTCCGGACGGGAGGATCTGTCTCGGGGCTGAACTTCCATCGGTGTGAGGGAGTAGTAGAACGGACCGGTCTTCACGAAGCGCTTCTTTTGAAGTCCCTGGTTGATGGCGTCGGTCAAGGCTTTTTCAAGCATGGGACCTGCGCGATCCACATGATGGAGTTCCAGGACTCGATGCTTGAGAATGTCTTCGTGGATAGGTGCTTCGTGGTCCACGTAGAACTTAAGCTGAGTGATAAGGGCTGCAGCAGGAAGTTCTGCGATAGGCTTGTCGTGAGGAGTTCCCTCAATTTTCGGATGCTGGACTGCGTACGGAACAACTGCTGTTCCTTCGCCGGCCATCTTTTCTGCTACATCATCATCTTCTTCTGCATCTGTTTCTGCAGATGGAGGCGGAGCAACACTCTGCTCGATAGCGATGGTGGCGATCATGTGTCCCACTTCGTCGGCATTAGTCATGTACCAGAAGGGCAGCCACAGGTGAAGAACCTTCCAGCCCAGTTTCTTGAGGAGAACCGGTCGGATGCAGGTTTTGTCTTCTACGGAGTCGCAGAAACGTTCAACGGTACAGTCGTCTTCGATAAGGGCAAGGAACCTGTTGGAATTGTTTGCATCAACGACTACAGGACCGATAGAAATGCCGCCACGGTTGAAGGATTCTTCAATCTGGATGCTTTCCTTTTCGAGGGCTCCCAGAACCTGCGGCTTGATTGCTGATTCTGCGGGATGACCTTCGCTCTTGATCGTGTAATTCTTTTCTTGTAAATAGGAAATCCATTCCCAGAACAGGGATGTTCTAGAGGTTCCCTTCTTGGACATGTCGGATTCAGAAATGAATACTCGGGTTTCGATCTTTGCCAAGGTCGAGCAGACGGAAATCTTTCTGTCGTTTGCAAGTCCGCTGGTGTTTTCAGATTCTGCACAAACGAATACAACATCGCGGAAGCGGTCGATTGCTCGTTCCGGAGTTTTGATAAAGTAACGGATGTCCTGGTTCTGCTGATCGAAGAATCGTGCGGCGCCGGAACCGGAGGTAAGCATTGCTCTGATGGCAGCTTCGATTTCGTGGCAGGTGGACTGATGGAATGCGATGATGCCAAGAGTCTGGCTTGGATTCTTTTCTGCATGACGGATTGCTGCTTGGGCAATGGTCATTACCTTGTCCATAACAGTCTTGAAGCGGATGCCCTTGAACTCGGAACGGTTCGGAGCCGGGAACTGCTTGATGCTGTTATTGTAAATCCTGTCGTTGGCGAAACCGATCAAGGATGCGTCGACATACTGGCTGGAAAGCCACAATTCTCTTGTGGGAACGCCCTGACGGAGAATGGACGACAAAATGCTTTCCACGAAGAACGGCGTGTGCTTAAGCGGGTTCTCCTGGTAGGCGTCGTAGGGCAGCATCTCGTGGCTTGGATTATGCGGGTCGCCAATGAAGATGACCTTCTTGGAGCTGAGAATGCTGGGGAGCGCTTCTACAACCGTGATGCAGTCTGCATCAAGAAGAATGGTCAAGTCGAACTTGCTGTCTACGGGCAGAGCTAAAGAACCATTGACGTTGACGATGGTCAGCAGCTCCGGATTCTGATCGACGGAATCGTGGAGTTCCTTGAAATTTGCATTGCTGAATTTTTCCAGCAATTCACGGTATGCACTGTTCTTCTTGTAGCGAGCCTTGGGATTCAAGGAGAAGAGGTCCGGACAGCTGCGTGTAGCTGCCTGAATCTGCAAGCCTGACCAGTGATGGACGAATGCCTGGACAATGTCCTTATGGACGTTGGCAGTATCTTCGACAAAGGCTACCAGTCCGGGGCAGTTGTAACCTTTGAGTTCGTTGAACAGGGACGTGAGCTCGATATGAACGTCCAGGTTGTCCCAGTTTTCGCTCCAGGACATGATGGTGTTCAACCACTTATTAATATCCAGACTATCCAGCGGAGTTTCCAACTTCATGTCCTTGGAAATCTGGCGGATGGACTTTTGCAAACTCTTTACGGAATCGGTAATGCTTTCGAAGTCCGTAAGGATAGACTTGATTTTATGCCACTGTTCCAAAATCTGGAGGAGCAGTTCCAAACGCGGATTGTCTTCGTACTTCTTGCGGAATTCAAAGACGTACTGAATCTTCTGGTGGAGTTCCACCCAGTTGGAACGTTCGTACTGCCAGTCCTTGCCCAGGAGGTGGTTTCCGAGAACGGCGCTTTCCTTGTACGCCTTCTTGTTTTCTTGGAGTTCAAGCAAAGTGTCGATGAGGTCTAGCAACTGGATGTCGGAAGAGACGTCCTTAGGATTGCGGATGACCTGGAGCAGCTGCTTCTTGGAAGAACGATACCTGTCGGAAAGGCCCTTCAAGGTAGCTTTCTGGCTTTCGGCAAATTCATCACGGGCTGCAAGAATGTTGGTGTCTACAGCTTCGTCGGTGTAGATTTCGGAAGTCTGACGGCGGTAGCGTACCCACTTGTCGCCGGCTTCTGACAGTTCAAGCAGGGTGTCCTTGTAAGCAGCCCAGTTGCTGGAACGAAGTTCCCAATCTTCAAAGTCCGGGGTGTCCTTGTCGAAATTGTCTTGAATCAATTCAAGAATATCGGACAGGCTGGAAAGGAAAATTCCTGTGGGGAAAAGACCTGCGTTTTCCAGAAGCTTGATGGTCGGATCCAGCTTGGAAACGTTTTCTGCAGCGAGCTTCAGTTCTTCGGAAATGGAAGCTTTCTTTTCTGCTGTGAGGCCGGGAACCTTGACGCTCTGGAAAGCTTGGCGAGCTTCAAAGCCCTTCTTGTTGAAGTACAGATCGGAAATCTTTTCCAGGTCAGCCTTCAATGCAAGGTAATTGGTGTAGTTCAGTTCACCGACTCCCTGGAATACAGATTCCGGGAATTTGTGCTTGGGAGCCTTGGCTGCGATAAATTCTTTTAGCAGATCGGAAAGGATAACTCCAGACGGCTGAATGGGGTTATTGACGGTCTCGTAGTAGTCAAGGAATTCCTTGCGGGACTTGCGAACCTGATTTTCCAATGCGTTACGGTCTGCTTCCGCGAAAGTGCGGAAGGGCGGTTTCCATGCATTCTTGAATGCGTTTGCGGAAACTGCACGACGGGTGACCACCAAGACTTTCTTTTTCTGTGCTACAGCTTCTGCGACGATGTTTGCGGCAACCTTCATCTTTTCGGTGCCGGGCAGAGCCTGGATAGCATAGGCGGGTGCCCTCTCGTCCAGAGCGTCCATGGTGACTTTCGTTGTGTGGGAGTCAGTCTGGTACAGGAAGTGATGATCTGCAGGAGAGTAAACGTGGTCGAATGCGTCGTTTTCAAACAGGGATTCGGTTACGTCGTAGCCATCGCCGCTAAGGAACGGCTGGATTGCAGCGTTAGTTTCGATCTTCTTGTCGGTCCAACCGATTTCGTAACGCTTCTTGAAAAGAAGACGGCTGGTGTGGAAGAATCCGAGGCAGAGGCCGTGGCGGGTAAACTTCCAATTGCGTTCGCCTGCGATAGCCTTTTCGAAAAGGGAAAAATACTGCAGGATGCTGAACTTGCCGTTGGTGATTGCGTCTTCAGCCTTGGGCAGGGCAATCTTGTCCTTGAGACGTTCCCTAAGAACGACGTTTTCAATAGGCTGACGGTTGGCGAGAGTTAAAGTCTTCTTGTTAACATCGGCGTCTACAGGTATCAGGAGGCTGGGGGCAAGGGCGTTGCCGTCCCACTTCAGGAAGCCGAGGACGAGATACAAGTCGGATTCACCGAAATCTTCGTACTTTTCACGAAGAACCATGGACATTGAGTCTTCCATGGCCATTTTCTGCTGGGCAGTGAAGTTTGCAGAAATCGGGAAAAAGGAATCCAGGGGCAAAGGGCCTTCTGATTGTTTCCACTTCTCATAGAATAAATCTCCAGCTTCCATAATTAGCGGAGATTGGAAGTCCGCCTTGGAAGAGAAGATAAGCAGACGGTCTTTTGAATCGAAAAGTGCTGCTTCTTGACGAATGTTAGATACGATAGAAGATGATAATGCCTGAGACATGCCTTCAATATACTTTTTTTTGAAGGCGCGGGATGTCAGAGGCTACAGAGATTCGGCTATTTCGCCTATAGCTTCGCTTAGCGAGGTGGGGTTGTTCGCTGGATGTATACCGGCTTTGAAAAGAACCCTGCCAAAAAGTTCTTCCGGGGAGATTCCTTGTTCCTTGTCTTGCCTGATACTGTGAGCTAATTCACGTTTTGACAGCTTTTTTCCGGAGGCGTCTGCAATGAGAGCGTGATGAAGATAGAACGGCTGCTTATAGGGCCTGCCGAGAACTTCACAGATGCTTTCTGAAAGGACAATTTGTCTGGCAGTGGAATTGCGGATGTCTTCGCCGCGGATGATGTGGGTGATGTCCTGGTCAATGTCATCGACACAGACGGCAAACTGGTAAGTCCAACTACCTTCGCGATCACGAATGGGGAAGTCTCCGCATTGCGTTGCTGGATTTTCATTGAATGAACCAAGACGATAATCATTCCAGTTAATTACTTTGTCTGTAGCCTTAAAACGAAGGTTGTGGGGAGGAATGC
This sequence comes from Fibrobacter sp., assembly GCA_024399015.1. GTDB lineage: Bacteria > Fibrobacterota > Fibrobacteria > Fibrobacterales > Fibrobacteraceae > Fibrobacter. The sequence goes on along the minus strand of JAKSIC010000001.1, from coordinate 195,581 downwards.
TGTTGTCGAGACAATGTCCCGCAAGACTACGGCATTTTCCTTGGTAGATGATTTCGCCTGTTTCGCTTTTAGGATTTTCTGCTTCCAATTGCTTTCTACTGCAGGTGCAAGGGTAGATTAGGTCTTTCTCGATGAGTTTTTCCAGAACACCTTGGTAAATTGCGGTTCGCTCGCTCTGGATACTTTCGCTATCGTGGGTGAAACCTAGCCATTCCAGGTCTTCGCGAATTCCATCGATATAGGCTTGGCGGGTGCGGCCTCTGTCGTGGTCTTCAATTCGCAAATGGACGTGGAGTCCCCATTTTTTAGCGGCAGCCCACACGTAAAGTGCCGAAAGCAGGTGGCCTTCGTGTAGGTATCCGGTGGGGCTGGGGGCGAATCTGATTTTTCCTGTCATAGAACAGCCCTGAAATTAGAAATAGATGGCGGTTTTGTTCTCAGGTATTTGCTATCTTGATGCGTAATGCGAAATGTTTCCAATGTTTTGAAAGTTTGGATGACTTCGGCGTTTGCCTCTATGGCTGCCGTTGCCTTGTCTTCTTGTTCTTCTGCTCCGGCGCCACAGACTGAGGCGGCCGCGGCAAAGACTGTTTCTGAAGTTGTTGATAGCTCCAGCAGTGTGGATACTGCGGCTGTGACTCAGTCAGCAGACCTCCCCGTAAGTTACAATGACATTCAATTCCCTGAATTCAAGTATGTGGCGCCCTATCCGAAGGATTACCGTGTGGAAGTGGCGCCGGGCATTACGGGCTACATTGTTAGCGATCGCTCCCTTCCGTTGGTAAACTTTACTGTTTACTTTGAGGAATCCTTCATTCCTTCCGTTTTGAAGGATGAGGCTGCCAACTCTATGGTTAGTTCCATGCTCCGTCGCGGTGGCGGCGGTGGCATAAATCCCCATGCTTTGGATGACTCCCTGGAGTTCATTAGCGCAGGCCTCAGCACCTCTGTAGGTACCTTTAGCTCCATGTTTGATATTGACTGTATGTCCAAGGATTTCAAGAACATGATGACTACGGCAAAGCAGGTCCTTACGGCGCCGGAGTTTGACAAGGAGCAGCTGGAACTGGTCAAGACCAATTTTGTTACCTCCTATGACCGTCGCTATGACACCCCGGCCAAGGTTCTTTCTGCTTTGAAGGCTAAGGTAAACTATGCTCCCAACCCGAGACTGTGGGATGCTAACGCTGAAGAATACAAAAGCGTAACTGCAGAAGACGTGAAACGCTTGGCTGCTGGCGCATTCTCATCCAAGCGTATTATTTTTGCTCTTTCCGGTGATGTGGACAAGGATTCCGCAGTTGTCATGCTGAAGGATTTCTTTGCGGGTTGGAAAGTCGAACCTGCTGCAGAAAAAGCAAAGCCCATGCCTCTTGCCTTCTTGAACAAGCCGGGAGTTTATGTGGTGGATAAGGACATTACTCAGGCCAACATTTCTATGAATCAGCCTTTTGTAAAGCGTCCTCATCCGGACTACTATCCTGCTGCAGTGGCCAGTTTCATTTTGGGCGGAGGCAGTTTTACTAGCCGCTTGATGAACCGAGTCCGTAGCGACGAAGGCTTGGCCTACAGCATCTATAGCTCTGTAGGAAACGATTACCGCGATACGGCCATGTCTACCATCGCCTTGCAGACTAAGGTTGAATCTGTAGACTTTGCCCTGAAGCTGATTTTTGAAGAAGTGGAAAAGCTGGCGAAGGATGGTCCTTCTGAAGAAGAACTTGCCCAGGCCAAGAAATCCTTGATTGAAAGCCTGCCCAGCTTGTTTGATAGTCCTTCTTCCACCGCAATTATCTTTGCCAAGGGTGAACTTCTTGGAAAGTCCGACGACCATTACCTGGATTATGTCAAGGAAATCAATGCGGTAACGCCTGATCAGGTGAAGGCTATGATTGCCAAGTACTTTGACAAATCCAAGATGACCATTTCCATTGTGGGACCGGTTTCCAAGTTCGATGCCTTGAAGCCGTTTACCGTGGTCCCAATGGATAGTCTGGAATTCAGAAATTAAGAGGACGGAATTTTGAATATGGTTCTGAAAAACACGCTGAAAATTCTGTGCGCAATTCTGTTGTGCGGTGTTTGCGCTGTTGCTGCAGAACCTGCCCAAGCTTCTCCGTCGGATTCAGTCTCCCAGTTGAACCAGGTGGATAAGGCCGAACGTCTCCGTTTGCAGAACAAATTGGGACATGACGATTTGCACGCCCTTTGTTCTGGTATGAAAGGCTGCTTGAACATTGATGTTCCCGGTTGTGATGAACTGGATAAGAAGCCCATGAAAAGGGTGAAGTACGATGAAGAATACTGTGCCCCTTATCATGAGGTTGTTGCCCGTGGCTTAAGCACGGATATGAAGACTGCCTATGCTCCGGAAATATTTGCTCGACTTGGCCGTCAATATCGCGCAATCTATGAAAATGTTGGTTCTTTCCCCTCTGATGGAAACATTATCAGTTACCTCTTTGATAACATGCCCTTCACTGCCCAGTTGATGAATGCCTACCTGGAGACCAACTACGTTCTCGAGTATACGCATCCGAACCGCAGGTATTTCAATGGTAGTAACGGCCGTAGCCTTTCGGGCGAGTTCTACTGGGCTCTTCAGGATAGTGCAGGACAGAAACTGGGCTTGAGAAACTTGTTCTTCGGTTATGGTCATGCCAAGGTCTTGAAGTGGGCTCTTCACGGCACAGCTATCGCATATTTGGATATGGATCCTGTTCCTGGAAATACGATTAAGTACAAATTAACTGCAATTGTGTTCCCGGGTAATTCCGTGTTGAATTCCATTATGCAGATGAATATTTTCAAGAAGGTCGTGAATGAAAAGATCGACCACATTGTGAACGATGTGAAAAAGTCTTCTGGCCAGTATTTTAGCGGCAACAAGGAACCCATGCTTAAAAACGCCAACTTGAAATCCCAGGAAAATATTCAAAATGTCCTGGATTTCGAGGCCGTTGTGAATGGTGCTCCTTGGAAATTGGGTGATTATATGAAACTGAAGAAACTGCGCGAGGAACAACGCAAGAACCCGTCGCAGACCGCACCCTTACGTGTTGAAGAATTTCAAAAAATCAAGGAAATCAAATGAGCGAAATGAACGAAAACTCCGAAAAGTTGGAATCCCTCTTGGCCCGTGTGACAGATCGTCGCAAGGAATTGCTGACCTCTGTTGTTGATCGTCGTACGAGACACTTCTGCATGGTTCTCGAAGATTTGTTCGACCCTCATAACATTTCCGCAGTGATCCGTACCGCTGAAGTTTTTGGCTTGCAGGATGTTCACATTATCGAAGAAGATAACGCTTATAGCGTGAACAAGTCCATTCTTAAGGGTTCCTACAAGTGGATGAATCTTTACCTGTACAAGAAGCGCATGCTTTGCATGGAAAAACTTCGTGCCAAGGGTTACAAGATTGCCGTGGCTAGTACCAATACCACCAACTCTGTGTTGGATCTGGATTTGAGCCAGCCCACCGCATTCTACCTGGGCAGCGAATTCCACGGTAACCACCCGGATACCTTGGCCCATGCCGATTATGAATTCAAGCTCCCTCAGTACGGCATTACCGAATCCATGAACGTTTCCGTTGCCGGTGGCGTCTTGATGACCTATCTGGACGTTTTTATGCAGAAGGAAGGCCGTGAAAAGTTCCTTTTGCCCAAGGCTGAACGCGACGCCTTGCTGACGGATTGGCTGGATCGCCACGTAAACGGCATTGAAAATAACAGCCCCATTACCCGAATTGAAGGCTAAAAAGGCGTTTTTTACCTAAAGAGCCCCTGTTTTAAGGGGCCTTTCCCGTGAAAAAAGCCGGAATATACTAGATTAAGAACGAAATGAAAAAGTATTCTGCACTCTATTTTTCTGTTGGCCTAGTTGTCATACTGGCCGTCATCATTCTTGTCTTTGGCGTGTTCTTCCTTAATGAAAAGGACCCGCGTGAAACTTACAACACCTTCTACCTGCGTTTTACCCAGGTCAGTACCCTTGTTCTTGACGACCCTGTCAAGGTGAACGGCGTCAAACTGGGTAAGGTGGAAAACATTGAACTTTCTGGCCACCGCGTGGTGGTAACAGTTCGCCTTCGTACTGACGTGAAGATTCCCAAGGACTCTGAAATTCGCGTGCAGAACATCGGTATCATGGGTGAACGTCAGATTGGTATGATTTTGGGCGATTCCGCAGAATACTTCGCTCCGAATGATACCATCAACGGCCAGTTCGATGCTGGTATTGCTGAAGCCATCGGCTTGGCTGGTGAAGTTTGCGATAGCACCAAGGTTTTGCTGGAATCTGTGAAGCAGGCTCTGAACCAGACCATCGTGAATCCGGATTTCCAGGAACGTTTCAAGACCCTCTTGGTTAAGGCTGAAAATCTTGAAGACCGCCTGATGACCATGTTGAATACCACTGATCCTAAGCTCAAGAAGAGCTTGGATGGTTTGAACCAGGTGACGGTCAAGGTTAATGAACTTATTGACGGCGTTAAGTCTCCGGTGGACAATCTTTTTGCCAATACCGAAAAACTTATGGGCAATGCCGACAACCTGGTTGGCGAACTTGAAGGTGTTACAAAGCATTTGGATGAACTGCTTTCCAAGGTCCAGAATAAGATCAATTCCAAGGACAACACCGCAGGACTTTTGTTGAATGATCGCGCTCTCCATGATGACTTGATTAAGACGGTGCATTCTGCTGACAGCTTGTTCCGCGTAATTCTCAAGGACGGCCTGGACATCAACGTTGATCTTTTCTAAGGAAAAAAAATGATAGTTAAGACATTGGTGGTCTCTAACAAGTTGGGCATTCACGCCCGCCCTGCTGGGATGATTGTTGACGTTACCGGACAAGCAAAGAGCGATGTAAGCATCGTCTATGAAGGTTCCAAGGCTAACGCCAAGAGCATTCTGAACGTTATGATGCTCGCTATTCCTGCCGGTTCCGAAGTCAAGTTCGAAATCGACGGCGAAGACGAAGAAAACGTTGCTTCTCAGTTGGAAAGCTTGTTCAATGACCACTTCAACGAAGAACCCTGCTAATAACGAAGCTTTGTCGGTCCGTACAGTTTTGACCGGCGTTCCCGCTTCCCCCGGCTTTGCTATGGGCCGGGTTTTCCCGGTTATTAACCGAGAGATTTCTGTTGTAGAGGAAACCCTCCCGGAAAGCCGATTGGCAGATGAAGAGCAATTGTTCTTGAAGGCCGTGAATATGACCTCCAAGGAGATTGCCCAGATCAAGGAAATTTCCGAAACTCGTGCAGGGATGAAGGATAGCCTCATCTTTGCAACCCACTTGATGATTTTGCAGGACCCGGGCCTTTTAAACGGTGTCCTGGATCAGATTCGCAAGCATCACAAGAATGCCCGTTGGGCTGTTCACGTTGTGCTTGGCGCCTACATTGACAAGTTTGAATCTATCGATTCTGCGGCTATGCGTGACAAGGCTGCAGACCTTAGAGATTTGTACAACCGTCTTATGGCGGCCATGGAAGACTCCGGACCTGTATTGGAGGATGTGGCTGCAGAAGATGGTGTAATCCTGGTTGGTCACGAACTTTTGCCCAGCTTGCTGATGTCCATCAAGCCTGGTCAGGTGACTGGTCTTGCCATGGATACTGGTGGCCGAACCAGCCATGTGGCTATTTTGGCCCGCTCTCTCCAGATTCCCTTGGTTTCTGGCTTGAGGAACTTTGCCGCAATGGCAAAGGCCGGCGAAATTATTTTGCTGGATGGTTCTCGCGGAACTGTTATCATAAATCCGAATGAAGAAGATATCCGCGATTTCCATGAACGTCAGGAAGTTTTCGAAAAGCAGCGCCGTGAATTGTTCACCATGCGCCAGCTTGAACCGATGACCCGCGATGGTAAGTACATTACCTTGCACGCTAATATTGAATTGCCGTCGGAAGCTGATCGAGTAACCGACTTTGGTGCAACGGGTATCGGCTTGTATCGTTCTGAATTTTTGTTCCTGCGAAAGAATGCTCCTACCCAGGATGAACAGCAGGACGCCTACCGCTACATTTTGGAAACCATGTCTCCCTGCCCGGTGATGATCCGTACTTTGGACGCTGGTGGTGATAAACTGGTGAGCGGTATTAACGCGGTGAACGAATCCAATCCCTTCATGGGCTGGCGTTCTATCCGTGTTTGCTTGGACAAGACAGATTTGTTCTGCGCCCAGTTGAAGGCCTTGCTTTTGGCTAATACCAAGGGCAACCTCCGCATTCTCTTGCCTATGATTTCCGGCATGTCTGAATTGCGCCGCGCGAAGGAACATATTCGTAAGTGCCGTCAGGAATTGGAAGCTGCTGGCCACAAGCTCGCACCTGTGAAGATTGGTGTGATGATTGAAGTGCCTGCTGCAGTAATGATTGTTGACAAGTTGGCTAAGGAAGTGGACTTCTTTAGCATTGGTACTAACGACTTGATTCAGTTTACCTTGGCTGTAGACCGTACCAACGAATTAATCACAAATATGTTCCAGCCTCATCATCCGGCTGTGTTGAGCATGATTTATCAGACTGTTCGTGCTGCGCATCGTGAAGGTATTCCTGTTGCAGTTTGTGGTGAAATGTCTGCAGATCCTATGAGCGTTCTGTTGCTTGTGGGACTTGGTGTAGATGAACTTTCCATGACTCCGTGGAGTGTAATGTCAACCAAGAAGATTATTCGTTCCATCAATTTTGAAGACGTTCGTGAAACGGCTTTGACTGTTTTGCAGATGGACGATGCAGAAAGTGTGAATGCCTACTTGCATAAGAAATATGCTCAGCCTATTATGGACCTGGGTATTTCCAGTGTGGTGGGCCAAGTTGAAAACAGTAAGAAGTAGTATTTAGAAAGTCATGATTCGATCTCTTGTGACCCTTTTAAGCATTTGCACATTGAGTGCATTTGCTCAAAGCCCTGTTGTTGATAGCTCACAAAATGTGGCACCGCAAAATGTGGATACCCAGGCTTCCGTGCCTGTGGCACAATCTTCGGCATCTGTTACCGCTGATGTTGCTCCTGTATCTTCTTCTGCAAATTTGGCTCCGGTTCCGATGCAGACGACGGATAGCATCATTGCGACTATGCCTATGGAAACTGTGAATCCTTATTTGGATTTGGAACAGATTCCGCCCAGCCGTTTCCAGGATATGGTGGTGCGTTATGAACGTGTGAAGGCTGCTAGTGAAGATCCGCGTCAGCCGAAGAACATCCGTGATTTTGCAAGAGCAGCTCAGTACTATTACAAGGAAGAATGGGATAGCGCCTACGCTGCCTATGATTCTTTGCGCGGTCGCGATTCTGAACTTGATGGCGCCGTAATCTTGCGCATGGCAAAAACTTGTTTCTACCAGAAGGATTTTGCCAAGATGCGTGCCGCCCTGAGTTTGAATCCGGCTTTGGCAAAGAACGCTTCCTGGGACCGTAGTGCTTCTCGCCTGCGTATTGAAGCTGCCATGGCTGACTCTACATTAAGCGATCGCGCACACGCCGACTCCTTGAAGGCCTTTATTGAAAAGTACCCCAAGTCTGATGATGCGGCTGCTTTGAAGTTCCGCTACGGCCGTTATTTGGAACAGTTCAAGCAGTTGAAGGAAGCAAAACGCATCTATATGCAATTGCTGACCAGTTCTTCCTTCTATAAGGATTCTGCGTTTGCCAGCATCCGTAAGCTCCGTAAGGTGCAGGGTGCGCCCGAGTCGTTGGCGGAGAAGATTGCCTATGCGAAAATGGCTTGCGCTAAGGATGAGGCTGCGAGCTGCTTGACCCTTTTAGATTCCATCTTTATTCTTGATGCTGAACAGGTGCGAAAGAACCCGCAAAGTGCAGTAGCTCTTCCGGAAGATTCCATTCAGAGCAAGCTTCCTCTCAGCACTATGGATATGGAAACCCGCATCAACCTGTGGGAAAAGCGCGCCGTGGCTCTCCGCGGTTTGAAGCGTGATGACGAATCCATTGCCCAGTTCCGCTTCTTGCTGGATTCCGTGGAAGTTCGCCCGGTCTGGATTCAGTCCACCTTGCGCTTGCTTCGCAACAACTCTACACGAAATGCAAAACTCATTAAGAAGCTTGACGCTCAGCTCACTGACGTGAGCAAGTACAGCAAGGAAAATGCAAACAACCTCTGGGTTCGCGGTATTGAATACGAACAGAACCAGAAGTACGATAGCGCCCTGGTTTGCTTTAAGCAACTTTCCCATAAGCGTTTCAAGAACAATGTGAAGCGCCAGTGGGCCAAGTTCCGCGTAGGCTTTGTGCTCTTCAAACAAGAAAAGTGGGAAGAGGCTGTTGCTGCCTTTATCGATGCTTCCAAGGAACCGTTCCTGTGGAGCGGTAGTGGCGCCCGCATGTTCCTGGGTGACGCCTACATGAAACTTGGCAAGGACTCCTTGGCACGTGAAGCCTACCTTGACTGTATCCGCGATTTCCCGCTGGCCTATTACGCTCATCGCAGCCGAATGAAACTTGTGGAAAATAACTTGATGGCCGCTGCCGATGTGCCCTATGCTCATGGCGTGCAGATGACTCCGGAACAGACCTTGGCTTGGATTCGCGATTCCCAGAAGTTGGGCAAGCCGGATCCTACCTACAGTCCGGAACGTTACAACCGAATCAAGACTTTGTTCCTCTACGGCTTCAGTGACCAGGCTTTTGACCTTTATGATGAAGCACGCAAGAAGAATGCAAAGCGCTTGGATTTCTTGTACGAATACGGCCAGCTCTTCTACGAGATGGGTGAAACTGCTGCAGGCTATCGCTTGGCTCGTCAGTTCCAGAACAACATTGATCGCCGCCGCCTCATGACGCCACCTATCGATGTTCTGCATTATCTGTACCCGATTCCGTACAAGGATCAGGTGAAGTACCACTCCGGCGAAAAGATCGACCCCTTCTTCGTGTACAGCGTGATGCGTCAGGAGTCCATCTTCAACTTTGAAATCGCTTCCCCGGTGGGTGCCTGCGGTCTTCTGCAGATCATGCCTGCTACCGGCAAGATGCTCGCAAAGCTTGAAAACCTGGAAAACTTTGACCCGAAGCAACTTTACAATGCCTACATGAATATCCGTCTGGGCGTCCGCTACCTCATCGATTTGAAGGCTGAATATAAGGACGACTACATGTACGTTCTCGGTAACTACAATGCTGGTCCCAAGCCCACCAAGCGCTGGCAGGCCGCAGGCCAGGGCCTTCCCTGGGATATCCGCGCCGAGGAAATCAGCTACTGGGAAACCCGCGACTACGTGAAGCGTGTTATGGGTAACTACTGGATCTATCAGGAAATTTACGACAGCCTGTAATTTGCAACGTTCCACCATTGAATAGTTGATACTAACGTGCTCTTCTTACTTTTGACAATAGGTCCCGCCTTCCTTTTTGCCTGTGGCAACATTCTGGAAAAATCCGGAGTCGCCAACGTAGGCAAAAGAACTGGTGGTGTGTCCAACCCCTGGCAGTTCTGGAAGGGCGTTTTCACCAACGGTTTTTGGTGGCTTGGAATTGCTTGCTCCGTGTTTGCAACTGGCGGCTACTACATTGCCATGGCTCGGTATGACTTGAGCCAGGTTCAGCCCATGATGGTTTTGAATCCGGTGCTTACGGCGTTGATGGGCTTCGTCATTCTTAAAGAGGTTCTGACCCGTCGCATTGTTATCGCTATTTGCTTTGTTGTCGCAGGCTTGCTTTGCTCTGTGGAAAATCTTGGTGAAACGACCAGCGTTCAAGATATTAGCATGCTTTGGATTTACGCTGGCGTGGTCTGTGGAATTGCTTTGCTTGCCCACTTGCTTTGCAAGGACCGCGAAATGGTGGACTCCCTGATTATGGGTGTTGGCTTTGGTATTTCTGCCGCGTTTTACAAGAGCCTGGCCATGGATTTTGATTTGGACAATATTTCCCTTTCGTCCATTGGTTCCTTGCTTTTGGATTTCAGAACCTTGGCTTATGTGGCCACCTATGGAATTGCTTTCATTTATTCCCAGATTTCCTTCTCTAGAGGCCGCGCCCTGTTCATTATTCCGTTTAGCGCCGCTGTTGGTGCTGCCGTGCCGACTATTGCGGGTGCCATAGTTTTCTCGGAAGCCTTCCCGCTGGAAAAGGTTGTCTCTGTGACCTTGGTGCTGATTGGCGCCTGTCTTTTTGTGGTGCGCCGCCCGAACCGCAATACTTTCAAGAGAAAACGAGACAAAAATCACAATTTCTAGTAGGTGATTTTGTGGTTGGTTCTTTTATCTAACGAATCAAGTATATTTTCTTTATATGAAAATCTTCAAGAGAAATGTTATGCCTTGCCGTGTTCTTTTTTATTGCACGGCGTTTTTGACATGTTCTCTTGTATCCTGCAGTGGTGATGCTGTCATTGATCAATCCGTATCGGAAGTTGTAGTTCCTGGTTCAGAAAACCAAACAGATAACGAAAAAGTAGATACCTTAAAGCATCCTTTTGTGGGTGGTCCCGTGATGTTTACTGAAGTGGATCCTGTAAATCTGGATTACGAAGATCACGAAGGAGGAGATGCTGGCTGGGTTGAACTTTATAATACGAGTTCGGAACCTGCAAATCTTACGGGAATGTACTTGACCAATTCTTTGAGTGAACCTCAAAAATGGAAATTGGGAAAGATTGTTATTCCGCCTCTGTCTTTTTTACTCATCTATCTTTCTGAAAAGAATTATCCTGATTACGTTGCTCCGTCGGACACGGTGAATCTTGCGGGCAATGGTTGCTGGACATGGACTGATTCCCAGAATGAAGATCCTCCGGGTGAAAGTACCACAAAGAATTTACCAGGGAAAAAGAATCTCTGTTTTACCGAAAATGGGATTCGCCGTTTTGGTGCCACAATGCAGTTTGGTGAAAATAAAGAACTAGGGTGGACTTCTATTTCTGATTTTGTGGGTGCTAAAAGTGGATCTGAATCCGATGTTGTGGACTTGTCCAATTCCAATGAAGTTCTTTTGAATGCCTACATTACCAAGGATCGCAAAATCTCCTTGCGCTTGGTACAGGCAGGACTTGACGATTGGAAAGGCTATGAAACGGTATTGACGGGAACGGGGGACTCCTCTACTGTATATCGTTTTTTGCTTCCGAAAGGAAAGAGCCTTCCAGACCTTGAAAATATTTATGGCACCCGATTCAGTCCGGAAGCTAATGAACGAAAAGAAGTGACTTTCAAGGCTTTCTCCTACATTGCTCGCAATCGAGGTCATGAACCCCATGCTTCCTTCAAAATAAAGAATGCTCCTGGCAGCCTTTATCTTATGAATGCTGCTGGCGGCATTATGGCATCCGTAGATTACAAGGATGTTCCTGCGGGAAAAAGCTGGTCTTACGGATTCTTTGCAGATAGCTTGTCTACAGCTGCTGATAATGTTGGCTGGGGGTATGCAGATCCAAGCCCCAATGCGCTGGCCTCGAACTTTGTGAATGGAATGCGCTCGCCATCCCTGGATTCGTTGGCTGAATTTCCTCCCTCAGGATTTTATTCAACCGCCTTTGTAGTTACTCTTCCGCAGGATCAAAATATTCGTTGCGAAATGGGCGGCGCAGAACCTTCGGCTCAGAGCCCGTTGATGACGCAACTGAATGTTTCTTCAACCAAAGTTGTTCGCTGCGCAAGTTTTGCGCCGGGAGCTATTCCTGGTGAAGTGACGAACAGAACCTACGTATTTGAAAATGTTCCGACTTTGCCTGCTGTATTTCTTACTGGTGATCCTAAATCTTTGTTTGATCCTGATACTGGAATTTATATGGATGGTCCCAATGCGTCTTCTGCGGAACCTCATTATGGCGCTAATTATTGGGAAGACAAAGAACTGCCCATTTTTGTGGAACTTATTGAAAAGGGAACTGCTCAACCTGCTTTTGCAGAAAATGCCGGATTTAAAATTTTTGGCAATTACAGTAGAGCAAATGGGAAAAAATCCGTTGCTATTACTTTCCGAGAAAAGTATGGTAACAAACGATTGAAATATCAACTTTTCCCGGATTTTCCGGAGTTGAAAAAGTTTAAGGTGTTTGTGTTGCGAAACAACGGCAGCAATTTTACCAATGACTATATCCGTGATATGTTGGCAAGTTCCATTAGTGAGGGCCTCGGTGTTGATTACCAACGTGGTCGCGCTTCTGTCGTGTATTACAATGGTGAATATTATGGAATTCATAATATTCGCGAACGTGCAACCGAATACTATTTTGAAACCCATTATGGTATGGAGCCGGATGATATTGATTTGCTGAAGGCAGATAATTCTGCTTCAAATGGATCTTCTGTGGAATATCAGCAATTAATGGATTGGTTGGATGCCAATCATCTTGATAGTGAAGAAAACTATGCGAAAGTTGCTAGTCAAATTGATGTTGACAACTTCATGAATTATGTGCAATTGGAAATGTTTGTGAACAATCGCGACTGGCCTAGCAATAATTTGAAGAAATGGCGTAATACAAAGCAGAATACTTTATGGAAATGGTTTATCTACGATACTGATTTCGGCTTTGGAAATACTTATAGCGAATATTCGAATAACATTTTTGAGTTTGCTACAAATGCTGAGGGCTCTGCGGATGCTTGGCCCAATGGACCCAATTCTACTTTGCTGCTGCGAAGGTTGCTGGAAAATGAAAATTTCAAGTTGGCCTTTGTGAACAGAATGACGACTTTGTTATCTATGAATTTTGAAACATCTCGTGTCAGTGCAAGAATAAATACGTTGATGTCTGCAATTTCTGCTGAAATATCTAGAGATCAGAAACGCTGGAGCCACAGCAGCTCTCACATGAATGATGAATTGGAAACAATCAAGATTTTTGCCAAGAATCGCCCAGGTGTAATTGTACGGGAAATGAGGGAATTCTTTAAATTGGATGAAATAGCTTCTGTTACGTTGTCTGTAAATGGTGGTGGTTCTATTCTTGTTCATGGTCTGCCGATAGATAGATTCCCGATTTCGGTGAACTTCTTTAAAGGACTACCCGTTGTTGTTTCAGCAGTCCCTGATGCTGGAAAAATTTGGGCGGGATGGGATGATGGTGTCCTAGATCAAATTCGAGTGGTAAATCCCGAGGAAATTCCGTCTTTAACAGCCGTTTTCAAGTAGGCTTTTGGCCTTGTTTTTGGAAATTATCTAGATTTATATTACTATGAGTTTCAAAACCAATATTGTTTGCATTGGCGCGGGTTATGTCGGTGGCCCCACCATGACTGTTATTGCCGATAAGTGCCCTGATGTTAAGGTGACTGTTGTTGATATTAACCAGTCCCGCATCGATGCCTGGAATAGCGAAAATCTCCCTATTTTTGAACCGGGCCTGGATGATGTGGTGAACCGTGCACGCGGCCGCAATCTGTTCTTCAGTACAGATATTCCGGCAGCAATCAAGGAAGCTGACATTATTTTCGTTTCTGTGAATACTCCCACCAAGACATTTGGCCATGGGGCTGGCAAGGCTTCCGACCTTCAGTACTGGGAAAAGACTGCCCGCCAGATTCTGGACATTGCTGACGAAGGCAAGATCATTGTGGAAAAGTCCACCCTGCCTGTCCGTACCGCTGCCGCCATGGAACGAATCCTGAATTCCAATGACAAGGGCCTTCATTTTGAGGTTCTCTCTAATCCGGAATTCTTGGCAGAAGGTACTGCCATTAACGATCTTTTTGAACCGGACCGCGTGCTCATTGGTAGCCACCAGACTGAATCCGGTCTCGCTGCTTGCCAGAAGTTGGTCGATGTTTATGCTCACTGGGTTCCCCGTGATCGCATCTTGACCACCAACCTCTGGAGTTCTGAACTTACAAAGCTTACCGCAAATGCTTTCCTGGCTCAGCGTATCAGCTCCATTAACTCCATCAGCGCCCTTTGCGAACGCACCGGTGCAGATGTTGACGAAGTTGCTTTCGTTATGGGTAAGGACCGCCGTATTGGTAGCAAGTTCCTTAAGGCCTCTATCGGCTTCGGCGGTTCCTGCTTCAAGAAGGACATTTTGAACCTGGTGTACCTGTGTGGCTACTATGGACTTCCGGAAGTGGCTGCCTACTGGGAAAGTGTTGTCAAGATCAACGAATGGCAGACCCACCGCGTGGTGGATCGTATGCTTGAAACCATGTTCAACACCATTGCCGGCAAGAAGATCGCTGTGTTCGGTTTTGCCTTCAAGGCCAATACTGGTGACACCCGTGAAAGCCCGGCAAACTTGGTTGTTCGTGATTTGTTGGCCGAACATGCACAGCCGGTCGTAACCGACCCCAAGGCAATTCCCGATGCCAAGCGCGACCTGAAGGATGTGTTGGATCAGGTTCAGTTCGAAGAAGATGCCTACAAGGCTGCTGAAGGCGCCCATGCTGTAGTAGTTTGTACCGAATGGAAGTGCTTCGCTGAAATGGATTGGAAGCGTATCTACAACTCCATGGCAAAGCCTGCATTTGTCTTTGACGGACGTAACATCCTGGATGCCGACGCTCTTCGCAAGATTGGCTTTGAAGTGACTAGCATCGGTAAAGGCAAAGCGGAGTAGTTTGTTTTGAAAGTAGCTGTTCTTGGAACTCGAGGTATTCCAGATATAATGGGTGGCATTGAAACCCATTGTCAGGAGTTGTATCCGAGATTAGCAGAGAAGGGTGTTTCGGTGACGGTCTTTGCTCGTAAGGGATATACGAAGCAGAATGAGCCGTATTACTACCGTGGAGTTCATGTTGTGCCGGTTTTGACACCTGGCGTTGCTGGACTTGAGGCGTTTGTCCACACGTTCCGTTGCTTCTGCAAGGTGCTGAAGCTGAGACCTGATGTTGTGCATTTGCACGCTATTGGCCCTTCTGCTATCGCTCCTTTGTTCAAAATGGCGGGCCTCAAGGTCGTGTATACCCATCATGGTCAGGATTACAATCGAGCCAAATGGGGCTCCTTCGCCAAGAGCATTTTGCGTTTGAGTGAACGACTTGGAACAAAGTTCTCCAATCGTGTTATTGTTATTTCTGAATATTTGAAAAACTGGCTCAACACAAAGTATGGTTGTAACAAAACCGTGCTGATTCACAACGGCGTGAATATTCCTAAGGCGCTGGATGAGTCCGTTTCTGTGAAGTACCTTGAAAAGTACGACATTGTTGGCAAACGCTACATCTTTGCGTTGGGCCGCTTTGTTGAAGAAAAGGGCTTCCATGACTTGATTGCGGCTTATAAGAAAGCCGACTTGGGTGACGTTACTTTGGTTATTGCTGGCACGGCTGATCATGAATGCGAATATTCCAAGGGACTGCGCCAGATGGCTGCTGAAGCGGGCGTCGTTCTTCCTGGCTTTATTCATGGCGAAGAACTGCAGGCTTTTTTTGAAAATTCTTCTTTATTTGTAATCCCCAGCTACCACGAGGGCTTGCCCATTGTTTTGCTGGAGGCTTTGAGCTACAATCTGAATGTGATTGCCAGCGATATTCCTGCAAATACTGAAGTGCCGCTTCCCAAGGAATGCTTCTATCCCATGGCGGATGTGGATGCCTTGGCCCAGAAGCTTACGGAATTTTTGAATTCTCCTGTTCAGCGTAACTTCCTCCAGGTTGTCCGCGAACACTATGATTGGGATAAGATTGCTGACCAGACCTATAAGGTCTACGAAGAACTTGTCCAGCGTTAATTGAGGTTTTATGTCTTGCTCAAATTGTAACGGAAATTGCAGTTCGGATAAAATTCAGATGCCTACTGACGTGTCGGTGATTACCACCTACCGTTGCCAGATGCGCTGCAAGATGTGCAACATTTGGAAGAACCCCACTAAGAAGAGTGAGGAAATCAAGGCTGAAGATCTGGAAATTCTTCCGCAGCTGAAGTTTGCAAACGTTACAGGTGGCGAACCGTTTATCCGTCAGGACTTGGAAGAAATTGTTGAAGTCCTCTTCACCAAGGCTCCGCGTATTGTGATCAGTACTAGTGGCTGGTGGGTGGATCGCGTTATCAAGTTGGCAGAACGTTTCCCCAATATTGGCATTCGCGTTTCCATCGAAGGTATGGAAGCTACCAACAACGCCCTGCGCGGTCGTGACGACGGCTTTGAACGAGGCCTTAGGACTTTGAAGACCTTGCACGAAATGGGTATCAAGGATATCGGCTTTGGTCAGACTTTGAGCAACAAAAACAGCCATGACCTTATTCCTTTGTACGAACTTGCCCGTTCCATGAATTTTGAGTTTGCAACGGCTGCCTTCCATAACAGCTTCTACTTCCACAAGGATGACAACTTCATTACCAATAAGGAAGAAGTTTGCGCTAATATCGAAAAATTGGCAAATCGCCTTTTGCAGGAAAAGCATCCGAAGGCATGGTTCCGTGCATTCTTCAATCTCGGTTTGATTAACTACATCAACGGCAATCGCCGTAGCTTGCCTTGCGAAGCTGGTACTGTCAACTTCTTCACAGACCCGTGGGGAGAAGTTTATCCCTGTAACGGTTTGGAACCCAAGTACTGGCAGGAATCCATGGGCAACATTCACAATGCTAAAACCTTTGAAGAAATCTGGTTCAGCGAACAGGCTAATAGAGTTCGTGAAAAGGTCCGCAGTTGCCCCAAGAACTGCTGGATGGTGGGTACCGCAGCTCCTGTGATGAAGAAGTACATCACCAAGACCGCACCGTGGGTCATGAAGGCCAAGATGAAGAGCCTCCTGGGTGGAACTATTAGCTACGAAAAGGACTTTAAACTGTTTGATGTCGGTCAGGATCCCCGTCAGGGCGACTTGAGAATTGAAGAGTAATGGGGGCGTGGAATGCGAATTCTGCTCTCGAACAAGTTCTACTATCGTCGCGGTGGCGACTGTATCTATTCTATTGAATTGGAATCCCTGCTGAAGGCCGCGGGTCACGAAGTGGCCTTCTTTGCTATGGATTTTCCAGAGAACTTGAGCAGTCCCTGGTCCAAGTACTGGCCTCGCGAAGTAGCCTTTTCCCCCAAGAAGCCGGGTGCCTTTATTCGCGCCTTTATGCGCCCCTTTGGCGATTCCGAGACGGTCAAGAAGTTTACCGCCATGTTGGACGAGTTCAAGCCGGATGTACTTCACTTGAACAATATCCATACGCAGCTTTCTCCGGTGCTTGCAGAAATCGCACGTGCCCGCGGTGTAAAGGTGGTGTGGACGCTTCACGACTACAAGCTTGTCTGCCCGGCATATACGTGCTATAGCCATGGTGAAATTTGCGAGGAATGCATTGGCGGCTCCAAGAAGCCTTGCTCTGCAAAGTGCTGCGTCAAGAACAAGCTTGGTAGCATTATCGCTCAGAAAGAAGCTGAATCATGGAACTGCGCACGCCTCGAAAAGTGCGTAGACAAGTTTGTTTGCCCCAGCGCCTTTATGAAGGCCAAGATGGAGCAGGGCGGCTTTGATTCATCTAAGCTCATTGCCCTCCACAATTTTATTGACGAAGCCAAGGTGGCTAGCGCCTTTGTTGAAAAGGAAGACTGCTATTGCTACGTAGGTCGACTTTCTCAAGAAAAGGGCGTACGTACGCTGCTTAAGGTTGCCGCCCAGAAGTCCCAGACTTTGTATGTGCTGGGTACTGGCCCCTTGAGCGAAGAACTGAAGGCTGAGTTTGCAACCTGTTCCCAGATCAAGTTCATGGGCCATTGTGACTGGAATACCTGCAAGGCAATTTTGCTGAAGTCCAAGTTCAGCGTAATCTCCAGTGAATGGTACGAGAACAATCCGCTGTCTGTTATTGAGTCCTTGAGCCTGGGCACTCCGGTTCTTGGCGCAAACATTGGCGGCATTCCAGAATTGATCGAACCTGGCGTAACTGGAGAACTTTTCAAGTCCGGCGATGCAGAGGATCTTTCTAAGAAGGTTGACACCATGTTTGGCAATTCCTACAGCTATGACGCTGCAGCCTTGTGCAAGCTGTATTCCAGGGATAACTACCTGAAGCAAATTCTTGATATTTACGGATGAGGCAGCCATGGCTCTGAGTGAACCGCTGATTTCCGTAATTATTCCTGTCTATAAGGTTGAAACCTATTTGGACCAGTGTGTTCAAAGTGTGGTAGACCAAACCTACAGAAACTTGGAAATCATCCTGGTGGATGACGGATCTCCCGATACTTGCCCTGTTATGTGCGACAAGTGGGCAGAACGTGATTCTAGGATCAAGGTGGTTCACAAAACCAACGGTGGCTTGGGCGATGCCCGAAATGCCGGCCTGGAGGTTGCCACGGGTGATTACATCGGCTTTGTAGATAGCGATGACTGGTGTGAAAAGGATATGTACCAGTCCTTGCTGGACTCTTGCGTGAAGAATGATGCCCCGCTTTCCATTTGCAACGTGTTTGTAGATTGGGAGTGTGGCTGGCCTACGGAAAAAACGGTCTTTGCCGAAGCGGCCAAGTGCTTGGCCGGCAAGGATGCCCTTCGCATGTATCTGGCTGATGACCTGACTGCATGGGCTTGGAATAAGCTTTACCGTAGCGACCTGAAGGAATTCCTGCAGTATCCGAAGCAGAGCTACGAAGATATCCCGGTGGCTCGAGCCCTGTTCTCCAAGGTGGAGAAAGTTGCTTTGACCGGTGATTGCCATTATCATTACCGTCAGCGCCAGGGCAGCATTGTAAATTCCAAGGTGAACGTATCTCAGTTTAAGTTGATCGAAGAGCTTCGCGAAAACGTGAAACTTGCAAAATCCTTTGGCCTCGAAAAGGAGGCTGTTGCCCGTTTGACTGTCAGCGCCTTTAACTTTTTGGAAAAGATCTGCGCCAATCCCACGGATGAGTTGTGCGAATTGATTCCCTCCTTGGTGGCGGATGTTTGCCAGGGTAAGGAATATGCGGCAAGCGTATCTGTTCGCAGGCTGGACAAAATGTTTATGCGGGGAATAATGTTGGGTTTACCCTGTAAGGGGGTGTTTGCCGCTCGCCGCATTCTGCAGTGGTTCTACTGGAAACTAAATTTGAAGAAATAGAATGCAGACCGCCATTGTAGCATATTTTGTTTTCGCCTTGTTCAAGTACCGCATTGCGGTGCTGTTGCTTGCTCCCCTGGGCTTGTTCCTGGTGGAGTTCCCGGTGATGGATGGCCAGGTATTCTCTGTCTTTGATGTTTGTTGCATTGGATTGACGGCACTTTTGCCCTTTAAGACAAATTTTATATCCAAGCTAAAAACTTATCCGTTCTTAGTGCCTAGTATTTGTGTTCTTATAAGCTACTGCGTTACCAACGTTTTGGCTGAAGCTCATTGGCCCAGTACGATTTTCGTTTTCAACACCATCTATGTCTATCCTTTTATCGTATGGTGTGTCCTTGATACAAAAAAAGATGTAAAGTGGCTTCTGGGCGGCTTTATTGCCTTCTTTAGCTTCTGCGCAATTTATGCTTTGGTAGAACTGGCATTGGACCAGAACATTATTATTGAAAATCTCCAGATGAAGTATCTGGTAAATGAGAATGTTATTAATTACACCGAAGTTCGTTTCGGCTTTAAGCGTCTCCAGAGTATTTTCTGCACGCCCATGTCCATGGGTCTTGCCATGTCGGCCTTTGCCTATGTTTTGTACGAAAAGTACAAGACCCTGGTGCAAAAGGATTTCTTGATGTTCTGTCTGATTATCCTTTGCTTTGCTCTGCCCTGGCTTTCTGGCGCACGCTCGGTGTTTTTGGCCGCCATTGTGATTATGTTCCCGGTTCTTCGCACTATTTTTAAGAGCGGTAGTTTTGTTCTTCTGAAAATAGCCCTTGTGGGTGGAGCAATCTTTTGGGGGGGCGCCTGGGTTATGACCCTAGTGGATTCCTTTGTTCATTCCGATACGGCGGTTACGGGCAGTAGTCTGGACATGCGCTTGATGCAGTTTGCCGTGATTGTGCCTTTCTTCTTGAATTCTCCTATCTGGGGCAACGGCTATGCCTATACCTGGACCTTTGTGAAGGCTGTGGACAAGGACCTTCTTGGCGCAGAAAGTATCTGGTTGCAGGTGCTGGTGGACTTTGGTATCCTTGGAGCTATCGCCTACATTGTTTGCATTGTTTCTATGTACAAAAACTTGACCAGGTACCGTAAGGATGGCAAGTTCCTGCCTTTGGCAGTAATCCTCGGTTACACCATGTCGACCTTCCTTGGCCTTGAATTGAATTTCTTCTTTATCCTCTGTATGATCCTCATAAAAAATTATCAGTGGGAAGACGAGGAACGGGAAGCAGAAAAGCTGGAAGAAGAAAAATCCGAAGAAGCTTCGGATAAATCTTTGGCAAAAACGAATTAAGCCTTACGCTTGAACTTTGCCGTGACCTTGCCGAAGTATTTGAGGGCAACGGCGTCGCGGATGATAAACAGGGCTCCGCAGTAAACGGGCACGAAGAGCGCAAAGGCCAATCCCAAATTCAACAGGTGAATTTCTGTCTGGAATGGCATCTTTGTAACCCAGGCCAGGGGGAAGGCTATGGCCATGTACTTGACCACATCGAACAGCTGCTGCATATAGCTGTAGTTCAGAATTTTCTTTGTGGGGTGTAGGTTGATCAGGTTGCCCACCAGGTTGATAAAGAACTGTGCTACGGCAAGTCCAATGACACCGAACTGCACGCCAATGGCAATGATGACCACGTAGGAAGCCTTCTTTGGAAATTCCAGCTTTAGGATGAGGCCGGTACGGTTGACAACCTGGAGCAGGCTCAAGCTTAAATTGCCGATGGGATTCCACATGGCGCCTGCCACAAGAATCTGGAAGAAGATGACGGCGGGTTCCCACTTGTCAGTCCAAAGGAAGATGATGATATCTCGGCCAGAGAAACACAGGTAGGCAGACAGGGGCGCGATAATCATAATGAGGAGCCGCATGACTTCTCTAAAGCGAATGCTCAGGGTAGGAAGGTCGTCCTGGTATTTGGAAAGAACGGGCAAGGCGACTTTTTGAACAATGCCGGAACTGACGGAGTTCACGTTGTTCTTTAAGCCGTTGGCCTTAGTGAAAAAGCCCAGGTCAGCCTTGGTAAAAAGCTTTCCGATAATGACGGAATAAATCTCGTTGAAGATGGTGCCGATCAGATTTGCACCCAACAGCTTGGAACCGAAACCGAAGAGGTACTTGAAGGATTCCTTGCTGAAACGTTCGTGGGGGCGCCACTTGGCAAAGCCCCACAGCATAATGGTGCGGATGGCGGCTGCAATAACGGTCTGTAAAGCCAAGGCGTATACGCCCCAGCCGTTGTAAGCCAGCGCAATTGCAATGAGGCCCGCAGGAATTTGACCGCAAAGGGTGATGATGGTTTGAAGCCTGATGTTCAGATTAGAGGTGAGAATTGCAGTCTGAACAATGCAAAGAGATTGCAGGAGTACGGTCAGGCCAACAATCTTCACCAGGGGAATCAGCAAAGGCTCGTTGAAGAAGTTCGCAATAAGCGGAGAACACACCCACAGGACTCCGTAAGCGACAAGACCCACCACCACGTTAAAGTAGAAGGCGGTGGACAAGTCCTTTTCGGTGCGATTGATCTTTCGAATAAGACCGTTGGCAAAACCGGAGTCCACAAACGTTTCTGACAGGGAAATGAATATGGTGGTAAGCCCGACAATGCCGTATTCGTTAGGTGTCAGGAGACGTGCAAGAACAATGCCGATGGAAAAGCTGACAATTTGTGTTGAGAGCCTTTCGAGAAGGCTCCAGATAACGGCCAAAAAAGGTGTGTTCTTTTTTTCTGCCATTAGATTTCGGGGCGAACCAAAACGCCAGTTACTTCGTCAGTGGTGTAGTAGGTTGCCTTGGGGTTGCCGCCGTTTCTGCTGGTCCAGTTGGGATCCGGGTGCATGAAGTTTTCTCCGTAGTACCAGGACAATGTCTGCACCGGGTCTGTGGGGGCGCCGAGTTCAACACCGTTGATTGTTACGGTAGAGAGCGGTGTGGTGCAGTCAAAGCTGTAAGAACGGGAAGAAGAAACGACGTCGCCCTTTTCTACTTCGTAGCAATACACCTTTCTAAAGTTGCCTTCGCGAATGCCAAGGAAAATGTCAAAGGCGAGTCCCTTGTAGTGGAAAGCATATTCAGAGGTGCGGCGCTCGCCGGTCTTTACGTTCACATAATCGAAGGAGTGGTCCAGAACAAAACCGTGGGCTTTCAGAGCCTCGCGGAATTCTTCGGTGCAATCAGCTTCCATCATGCCGGTATCGAGATCGAAGTCGTGGGGGATAAAGGACTTGTGACGAACGGCGCCCAGCAGGGTGCCGAATTCAAGCCAATAGCCTACGCCAAATTCCTGACAGACGCTCTTGAATTCCTGGAGAGCTTCTACGCCATAGGTACGAAGGAGTTTCTGCTTCGCTTTAAGGTCCTTGTTGATACAATAGGCGGACCACTTCTTTTGTAAAAAAGAACCTTCTTTTCCGCCAAGTGCAGTATAGATCTTGTGTGCGATACCCATAAAAATTCCTGAAATTAAATCCAATAAATTTTGCTTAATGTGTGAGGCGATGTTCTGTCGACGTCCTTGGGCGGAGTCATGTAGTCGCCGTACATTTGTGTAAGCCACTGGTGATAATCTGCAGTGACCATAAATTCTTCGTTGCCAAAAGGAACCTTGACAAAGTTTTCGAACATGCGCCTCGGATAGATGGACCTGTAGGCTGCATCAATTTCCGGATCGACGGGCAGTGCTACGAAAGCAGCGTCCTTGTTGGTCAGGGTGTTGATCTTTTGGTATTCTTTTTCCGTCAGGCCCTTCATGGAGAACGGCAACATGGCGACTTTTGCAAGACGAATCATGATGCGCTTCCACCAGACATTCTTGCGCCCTGGCTTAACCAACTTGATCCTGAAAATTTTCTTGATGTTGTTTAGACCGTCGATAAAGGCGCTACATTCTTCCTTGGAATCGAACATGTAGTCGAAGGGGAAAATATCCACGTTGATGCCAATGCTTTTCATGCATACGTTTTCTTCGAGCAATGTTCGGGTGTCGGCAATCTTTGCGTAGGGATTGTGATAGTCGGCATCCTTTCGATAGTCGTATACGTGGTAGTCCTTGTGGCTGTATTCCGCAATGAACTTTTCGTAGTCTTCGCGAGGCATAGCGATGTCGATGTCGTCGTCCCAGGGAATATAACCCTTGTGGCGAATGGCTCCAAGCAGAGATCCGAAAATAAGCGTGTAGCGAATTCCGTTGGCTAGGCAAAAACTGTGGACGTCCTTCAGGATATCCACTTGGATTTGCTTCATCTCTTCAAGGTCAATGGCTTTCATGACTTTTGTTCCCGGTAAGACTTAGAATTCCTTAAAGTCGATGGGAGTACCGATGGTTTCCAGGTATTCGTTCAAGTCCAGCAGGGAATGGGGGATGCCAATGTCCTTCGGGTAGTTACCCCAGTTCTTTCCAAACTGCTTGTCCAGCATGATGTCGGCCTTGTTGGGGCCGGGCAGTGTGGTGCCTTCAAAGGGAATGGGCTTCAGCGGATATAGTTCGTCGTAGTTTCTAAAACCGTGGAACTTGTATTCTGTAAGAACCCAGTTGCCGAGGCCCGGAGTAATGCGGGAGGTCGGCTCCAGAGAATAGATTTCGCTGTTCTCCAGTTCCTTGTCGTAGAATGCTAGGACTTCGTCCCAGCTATGGTCGCCATGAATGAAATCATGGACTTTCTGGCGGTAGGCCACGTACTGTTCTTCGGTAACGTTTTCCTTGACGAAATCGTTGCTGAAGAATTCCAGGTTCAAGGCGTCCCTAAGGCAAGTGCCCTGATAGAGGTGCAGGCAGAACTGGCTTCTGATGAAAACGAGCTTGTCCGGATTTGCGCGAATGGAATCGTCGTAGAACTTGGCGTAGTTGCCTGTGTTCTTGGTGGAATCTACCCACACAAAATCTTTCTTGGCGATTTCCATTAACTTGTTAAAATCCTTGCGGGTGACGCCAACGTCGATGTCGTCGTCCCAAGGAATAAAACCGCCATGGCGGAGTGCGCCCAGAAGTGCGCCACCTTCAAGGAAGGGGAAGATGTCGTAGGATTCCAGCATTTTCAGAATTTTCTGGGTGAATTCCAGTTCCTTAAGCTGATAGTCGCGGAGGTAACCGGTGGCGGGCTTCATGTCCTTGATGTCAAAGTGATGCTTGAAGTAGTCAATCTGGTACTTCAGGGCTTCAACTTCGCCGTTAAGGCGATTCACTTCCAGCTTGTTCTTGAATACCTTCTTGTAGACAGCCTTGATGGCTGCCTTTACAGGCTTGGGAAGAACTTTCTTGATGAGAGCTTTCATCGGGTTTCCAGGTCCTTCTTAATCTGGGTGGTGCTGATTTCCGGAGTGCGTTCCAGATAGACCACTTCGCACTGGTCCTTCAAGAAATCGAACTTGCCCTTCCAATCGTCGCCCATGACGAAGGTGTCTACGTGGTATTCCTTAACGTCGGTCTTTTTCTGTTCCCAGTTTTCTTCGGGAATGACCAGGTCCACATAGCGGATTGCCTCCAGCAGCTGCTTGCGCTTTTCGTAGCTGAAGTAGCATTTCTTCTGCTTGGCGTTCCAGTTGAATTCGTCCGTGGAAAGGACCACAATCAGGTAGTCGCCCAAAGCCTTGGCGCGACGGAGCAGGTTAATGTGTCCGTAGTGGAGCAGGTCGAAGGTGCCGTAGGTGATAACTCTTTTCATTGTTTAATCCTTAATCGATTAGATGATGCCTTTCTTCTGGAGATCCTTGAAGGCATCGATAAGCTTGTCGTAGTCGGCGGTAGTCAGTGCGCCGATGTGGCCCACGCGGAAAATAGTGTCCTTCATTTCGCCGCCGTTGGGGCATACCCACATGCCGTACTCGTCCTTGATCTTCAAGAAGATGTCGTTGGCAGAAGCGGTGGTGGGGTGAAGGGGAGTCACTGCGTTAGAAAGGGATTCGGAAACGATTTCAAAGGGCAGGTCCTTGATTTTTTCGCGGAAATAGTTGGCCAAGGCTGCAGTACGTGCGATTTCGGCTTCAACGCCACCGTTGGCGTCAATTTCCTTTAGGCGGGTGTGAATCTGGCGGAGAATTCCCACGGCGGGGGTCCACGGAGTTTGGCCGCGTTCGGCGTTCTTCAGGGCGAGCTTCAAGTCCAGGTACTGGCATTTGCACTTGGTTTCTTCAATGCGCTTCAGGGCCTTGGGAGAAAGAGCCATGACAGAGATACCCGGCGGGCAAGCCAGAGCCTTCTGGGATCCGGTAATCATGATGTCTGCGCCAAGCTTTGCCATATCGAAGGGGTCGGCAAGGAAGGTGCTGATGCAGTCCACGATCAGGAACAAGTTGTTGCGCTTGCAGAAATCGCTGATCAGGTCCATGTCGTAGTGAACACCGGTAGAGGTCTCGTGCTTGTTCACGATGAAGGTGGTGTAACCCTTGCCTTCGAATTCTGCCAGGTGCTCTGCCTTGAGGGCCTTGCCTGCGCTAAGCTTGATTTCGGTAAAGGGAATCTCATGCAGTTCGCAGAGTTCAACAAAACGGTGGCCGAAGCTTCCGCCGTTTACCACGATAGCCTTGTCCTTCGGGGTCAAGGTGTTCATGATGGCGGTTTCCATGCCTGCGGAACCGGAACCTGTAATGAAGACAACCTTGGAATCGTCCGAGGCCTTTGCAAACTTTTTTACCAGGGCTTCGTTCTCCAGCATAATCTGGGAGAATTCTGCGGTACGGAAGTACGGAACCTGTTCTGCCCCTACGGCACGAACTGCGTCGCTAGACTGGACCGGACCTACGGTAAAGTTAATCATGAATCGCCTTCCTTTAAATTTCGAAGAAATTGGTTCTTTCGCTGAACTTCTGCATAATCTCTGCCATGCAAATGCTTTCACGGCGGCGGAGTCTTGCGGAGGAGAACCTATGGTTGTAAATGCAGCTGATGAATTCCTGGATCTCGTAACGGAGACCGAAACCGTCCCACTTGTAGAAGAACTTCTTGTTCTCGTTGCTGTCTTCGTAGCGCAGTTCAAAGTAGTCGGTCTTCCACCAGGGGGCTGGCACATAGGCGTAGCCCTTTGTTCCGGAGATGACCAGGTTGCCTTCGGTCTTGACGCCAAGGCCCACCTTGAAAGAACATACCGCCTTAGGATATCTGATGACACCCTTGGTATGTACGTCTACGCCGTTTTCCATTCTGGAGAAAAGTTCAATGTTCTCGTAGTTGATTCCCATGAGCTTGAGAATGGGCAGCAGCGGGTAGGAACCCTGCTCGAACATGGCGCCGCCGGCCTGCTCAGGGTCAAATTCTCGACCACCCTTGTCCAACAGCTGAGACAGGGATGCCTCGATGTCCACCACTTCGCCAATAAGGCCGGACTTGATCATGACCATCAGGTGGTTGAATGCGGGGCAATGGGCGGTCTTGTTGGCTTCCATCAGGATCACGCCCTGCTCTTCGGCCAGCTTGTAAAGTTCCTTGGCTTGGTCGAACTTTAACACCATGGGGGTTTCGCACAAAACATGCTTACCCGCCAGGAGAGAGGTCTTTATGTTTTCGTAATGGGCCAGGTGGGGCGTTGCAACGTAGACTGCATCTACGTTCTTGTAGAACTCCTGCAGGTCGGAATAAACAGTAATGTCTTTGAACTTTTCAACGAAATCCTGTCCGGCCTTGAAATTGAGATCGTAGGCTGCTGTAATGGACACGCCGTTCACTACGTTTGCTTCGGAGGGGAAGCGATGTGCGATTCTTCCGCAACCGATAATGCCAACCTTTACGGTGTCCTGACTTTCGGCTCGAAGCATGGTGGAGGAGATGCCTTCGGTGCGGGGGAGATATACAACTTCGCAGAATTCGCTCAAGTAGTCGAATTTGCCTTCCCAGTCGCTGCCGATGGCGAAAATGTCCACGTCGTATTTCTGGACGTCATCGATTTTCTGGCCTACATAGTCTTCGATGATGACCTGGTCGGCAAGGCCGGTGGCCTTTACTGCCTCTACTCTTTCAAGGACGTTGTTGCGTACATTCAGTTTGCCGCGATCGCGGTCAAAGTTGTCGTTGGTGACGCCTACAATCAAGTAATCCCCAAGTGCTTTCGCGCGCTTGAGCAGGTTGATATGGCCCTGGTGAAGAAGGTCGTATGTGCCGTAGGTGATGACTTTTTTCATAACCACTAAAAAAGATGTTTTTATTCCCTTTAAATATAGGAATTTAGCTATTTTTAAGGGTAAGGAACGAAACGGGAAATCAATGAAAATAGTCCATCTTCTATGGGGTTTGTCCACTGGCGGCATTGAGAATATGCTTGTGGATATCATTAATGAACAAATCGATGGGAATGACATCGCTTTGGTGGTTGTTAATGACATGGTGGATCCCAATATCCTAAAGAAATTGGACTCCCGAATCAGGGTTCATTTTTGCAAAAGACAGCGCAAAAGCCGTAACCCTCTGCCCCTCCTAAAACTGAACTATTTTCTCCGAAAGGAGAACCCGGATTTAATCCACGTTCATTATGACGGTTTGGCAAAATTTGTCGCTGGAAGATGGCCGAAGGTTCGAACCATCCACAACACCACCAATAGCCTTGAGGAATCAAAATATTTCAAGGCCTGTTATGCCATATCAAAGGCCGTGCAAGAGGAATGGGCTCAGGGTGGCCACAACGAAACTATCTTGGTAGAAAACGGCCTCGCCTGCGACCGAATTAATGCTAACCGCAGCAACCTTTTTGATGATGGCAAGTTGCACTTTGTTCAGGTTTCAAGACTCTTCGTGGAGCAAAAAGGCCAGGATATTCTCCTGAAGGCCTTGGCCGAAATCAAGACCGCTAATTTGTGTGAAATAGACTTTAAAATGCACTTTATCGGAGACGGTTCCGACAAGGATCTTTTGCAGAAAATGACGGCAGAACTGGGCTTGAACGATGTGGTTGTATTTGAAGGAAATAAACCTCGCGACTGGGTGTATGAAAACCTCTGCAATTTCGACCTGTTTGTCCAACCTTCTCGTTACGAGGGCTTTGGCCTGACCGTTGCCGAGGCTATGGTAGCCAAGGTTCCGGTGCTAAGCAGTGATATCGAAGGCCCCCTGGAAATTATGACACCCAAGGATAATTCTGCTCAGCTTTTGGGTTATACGTTCCAATCCGAAAACCCCTTGGATTTGGCAAGAAAAATTGCGGACTTTGTAAAGAATGGCCGCGACGATGCCTTGATAAATAAGGCCTGCCAGCACGTTCTAGATAATTACCATGTCAAGAAGACTGCTGCAAGATACCTTGAGGAATATGTCAAGGTTACAGGTTCTTGTCAATCCAATTAATACGCTGCGAAATCCAGCTCTTTAAGGAATCTACGGCTTCGCCGTAGGTCTTGTAGACTTCCTTGTAAGTCCAGTTCTCTGTATTTTCCAATACGGGCCACCGCTTGAATTCGTTCTTTGTGGCAGGGCTCAGTTCCTTGGCGTAAACATCGATGGAATCGTTTAAGGTTTCGATGAAGTCGTGATGGTCTTTCCAGTAGGAAACGGCTCGCTGCCAGAAGACAGAATCCGTTAACAAACGCTCGTTCCAGCCAGAAGGTTTTATGTACCAGTCGGTGACAGTTCGCAGTGTGTCGGCCTCCCAGTTTCCGTAGGCCATGTCAAAATCCCAAACGGGTCCCAACTTGATTTTTTCACCTTTTGCCCAGGTAATAAAAATGCTTCGGCGGAATGCTCCGTCTATGTTCTTGGAAAGTTCCTGAATCCAGTAATACCTTAGGTAATCTTCTACGTCAAGCCAATAGTCTACAGGTTCGTCGGCATTGAAATTCTGGTCGTGAAGGTAGTATTCCCAATGGGTCAATTTGTTCCTTAGAAATTCCTTGGAAGAGTCGGAGATATCCTTGGGATGCTTAATGGCAAAATTGGTTCCAGACCTAGTAATTACGTGGATTTCACCCTCTTTGGGGGTGGATCCCAGTTCCAGAAGATAGCTGTTTTCGGAGTCGGGAATATTTACTCGATCTTCGCTGACTTTCACAGTTTCTGTTAACAGATAAACGCCCATGTACTTTCTGTTAAGATAGAGCTCCACAAACTCCGATCTAGGGGAGTATTCGTCACCGAGCCACCAAGCGAGTTTGTATGTAATAAAGTTCTTTAGCAATGTTTTGTCTGCAGAATTTGCAATGAGTGCCCATTCCTTATCCTTTGGCATTCCAAGCATTTCTTGCTTTTTATTGAATTTAAGTTTGATGCTCCATTTGGACATCCCGGTAAAGCTGGAATTGCCGCGACCACGAACAGTTAAATCAAGGATTCCGCTCTCGGGACCTTTTTCTCCATAGATCTGCAAACGGGCTGGAATTTGTGTTTCGCGATCACGAATCTGCTGAAAATGTTCGGTTTCAATAACAATCCTTGGAATTTCCGCATAAGGATATTCAGAGTCGTCCATAACAAGGTAGTCTAAATCTTCGTCCGTATCGTTCCAAACGCAGGAACAACAAAGGAGACAAAAGGCTAGAGTTACCAACAAATGTTGCATATTTTCAAAATAGAAATTTCTTTTTTCTAATTTTGTTGATGTTGGTTTTATATTTTGCAAAATGCGTATAGTCCTGTTTCTATTCTTGGTTCTAGGTACTGTTGCCTTTGGACGTGAATCAATTTCCGTGATTCGCCCTGCTTCGAGCTATGTGCAGTTGAACATGTTGGCAGAGCTTCGGGATGATGTGTACAGCGCAGATGCTGGGATTGCGGGGGAGTTCGCTCCATGCAATTGTTTTGCTGTCTATGGCGACCTTTCTTACAGGCTCGTTAGCTATGAATGGGATACTGAACTTCATGATCAAATTCACGAAATGGTAAACCTGCAAGTTAATGGCTTCAACGAATTCTACGTTGGTGCGAAAATTTTCCCTGTGCCCTATTTTGGAATTGATGTCAGCTGGCGTTTTCCTCCGGTTGGTGGATCTAAAACGAATCGTTTCCATCGTCTGGGCGTGTCTCCTTTTGGCTTGTACCCGTTGTCCAAAAGATTGACTTTGGGTGCGGCTGTGGAATATTACACTTTCCTAGAGGATGATCATTTCCAGGCTGGTGATGAACTTGGATTGAAAGGATCCATGACTTGGAAGCTTGCGTGGAACGAAAAAAAGAAAACTGGATGGCAACTTGATTATGTTTTCCTGTACCGTTGGCGTGTTCAGGAATCTGAAAATCTAAATTTGGATAAGCTATACCAAAAAATGGATGATTTGTATCGAGGGTTTAGACTACGGTTGGATGGTACACGCTATATTTCTATAGGCACAAAATCCTTGGGAATAGCCTTGTTCTATGAAATGAACCGAGGCAACTTGTTTGGTGTAGAAACCGGACATTCGCTTGGAATGTACGCAAAATTTTTGTTAGGGTAGGAGAGGACTTGCTATGATTTTGGAAAAATGCAAAAACTTGGGATTATTGGCGCTTGCTGTTGCAGGTTATTCTTTCGCCTATCTTCCCGGGGAATCTGGTTTTACCTCGTTGGATGGTGCTCATGGCATATGGGGTAATCCTGCGGGTCTTGCAGCTTTTGATTCCAAGGGCGCAGTTGCCTCCTATGATTACGATAATGGAATCTCCGATGTCAGGGTCGGCGGAAATTTGAATCATTGGGCCGCCGGTTTTAACTACAAAATTGGCAAGGAAAATCTTGATGAATCCCGCTGGGATTTGACGTACTCCAATGATCTTTTCAGCCATAGCTTGTTTTGGGGTGCCCGTGTTGGTGCCTTCAGAAGTGCGGATTTTAAAGGTACCGAATGGAATGGTGCGCTAGGCTTAATTTATCGTCCTTTGAGTTTCTTGTCGCTGGGCTATTCTTGTGAAAACCTAATTTACTTTGGCCCTAAGGCTCCAGATCGTGTCCAGAATGCGGGCTTGACTTTAAAGATTGGTGATGCCTTCAATGTAAGCTATGACGTTGAAAACTTCGAAGATCACCGTTTGCTTTTGGAACTAGAAATTTATGGTTTCCGTGGTGGCTTACAAGTCCCGATTTATGGAAAAGATGAATTCAAATTCACGCTTTCCACAAACTTCGGTGCCTACGATAATGTAGCCTTGCATGTTTATGATGATTTCTTGCCGAAGGGGGGCGTCTGGAGCTACCATTCTGCTCGCAATCCGAAGGCTAATCGCTTTGCCCAGATTCTGCGAATCCCGCTGGATTCAGAAATTTCGGATGGGGAAGAACCGTTCTCTCCGTTCAAGAAGTCACCCACAAGTATTTGGAAGATTCGTAATCTGTTCGAACATATTTACCGTGATCCATCCTGTGGTCTTGTGATTCTCGATTTCTCCGGATATCGAGGCAATGTCGGTGTTTCTAATGAAATCAATCGTTCAATTATGAAGTTGCAAGCTAGGGGAGGCAAGGTTATTGCCTATCTCGATGATATCCGCCCGTCTATTTTGGTTGCCGCGGCAAATGCGGACCGCATTGTGGTGGAACCCTCTGCGCATTTGAATTGGCGCGGAATGGGCGGCAATAGACTTTATTATAAGGGCCTCTTTGACAAGATTGGTGTGAAGGTGGAATTCCTCCGTCATGGAAAGTTTAAGTCTGCTGTTGAACCATATATTGCCGATTCCATGTCCGTGGAAGCCCGCTCCAACATGGATTCCTTGTATAAGGACTTGTGGAATGTGGTGTCCACTTTGGTTTCCGAACGAAAGGTTAGACAGTCTGGAACTCAAGAGGTTGAGGTGGCTCGCTTGGATTCCTTGGCCGCAAAACCCGTGGTTACGGCAAAGGCTGCACAAAAGGCCGGTCTTGTAGATACTTTGCTTTATATTGATCAGGTTCCGTCCTACGCTCTAAAGACATTCTTTGATCTTGATGTGCCAAAAGCTTACTATAGAACTTGGCGTCCGATGGATAAAAAATTGCTGGACGAAAACTGGAATCGTCGTACACCTATTGCAGTCTTGAATATTGATGGTTCCATTGATAATCGTATGGAATATGTCGCATTGAATTCCATTCGAAATTTGCCTGCTACTAAGGCTAAGGCTCTTGTGGTTCGTATTTCTTCTCCGGGCGGTAGCGCCATTGCCTCCGATAAGATTTGGGCTGCTCTTCGTGATGTTAGTGAACAGGGAATTCCTGTTGTCGCAAGCATTGGATCTATAGGCGCGTCCGGCGGTTATTACATTGCCTGCGGTGCCGATCACATTGTGTCAGAACCGATGGCGATTGTGGGTAGTATCGGTATTTATGGCGGCAAGGTAGACGCCTCGGGACTGTTGTCTAAATTGGGTGTTCGCGCAGAACCTGTGAAAACCCATGAGTATGCTGATGCAGAAACTTTTGCAAGACCTTGGACTGATGTAGAAAAAGCCGCCTTGCAAGAATATATGGATGATTTCTACGAACGCTTTACAGGTGTTGTTGCCAAGGCTACCGGTATCCCGCAGGCTACCGTTGATTCTTCATATGGTGGCGGCCGTGTGATGATTGGTTATAAGGCTTTCAAGGCTGGTCTTGTTCACCAGATTGGTGGCATTGATGATGCCATTGAAGCGGCAAAGCGTTTGGCTAATATCAACGAAAAGAATACCGTTGACTTGATTTTCCTTGATTCTGGAAAGTCTTATGAAATGCCTAGCGCAAAGGCCCATGCCTTTATGGATTTTGTAACGGAAATGGAAAAGACTCAGCTTTGGGCCGTCGAGCCCAGACTTTGGGGTGCTGAATAATGTTTTATATCGTGCTGACTGTTCTAGGATGCCTTTCCATATCGGCGTTTTGCTCCGTGACGGAAGCGTCCTTCTATAGTGTGACTCCGGCGACTATTGAGTTGTTGCAAAAGCAGAAGAAATTTACTGCGAAGTACATGACTCATGTGAAGGATAACATTGATCGTTATATTGCCTCTGTCCTTGTGGTGAATACCATTGCTAATACGGTTGGTGCTTCCTTGGCCACGGCCTTGGCGGTCAAGAATCTCCCGCCTGCGGGGCAAGTGGCTCTCCCGATTATTCTCACAATCTTGATTTTGCTTTTTGGCGAAATTACCCCGAAGACTCTTGGTGTTAAGCAGGCTAAAGTTGTTGCGCCCCTCGTTTCTGTGGCGTTCTATTATATTACGAAAGTGCTTTCCTTTACAGGTTTGATTTGGCTTTGCCTCACCCTCACAAAGCATTGGACTCACGAAAGTGAAGAAAAGAAGGATGTGAGCATTGACGACATCAATAGTCTTGTAAGTCTTGGCTTGCGAGAAGATGTGATTGACCGTCAGCAGGCTGTGGTCATCAAGAATATTCTTGCCTTGAAATCCGTTCCCGTGCGTAAGGTAATGACCCCACGTCAGGTGGTGTTTACTCTTGGCGCGGACAAGACCATTGGCGAAACTCTTGATGAACGCGGAAACTGGCCTTTTTCCCGTGTCCCGCTGTACGACAAGAATAAGGATAACTGGGTGGGAATCGTTCTCCGTCGTGATGCGTACAACAAGTTGGCCGAGGGCAAACGCGATGTGAAACTTCGTCAGATGATGCGCCCCTTGCTACTGATTCCGGATTCCTTGACTCTGGATAAATTGCTTCTCCGCTTCCTGAAACAGCGTGGCCATATCGTGGGTGTCGTCGATGAGTGGGGTGCTATTGCTGGTGTCGTCAGCTTGGAAGACGTTCTTGAAGAAATTCTTGGCCGTGAAATTGTGGACGAGTACGACGAATCCGTTGACCTTCAGGAATCTGCCCGCCGCCGCTCCAAGGCTCTCGCTTCTATGCGCGAACAGAAACGTCTCGTGAATTCCAAAGAAAGCGCTCTCCTGAGTAAAACCTCCATTATGCCTTCTGTTTCCCGCGAAAAAGAAAATTAGTTATGTCGTCCCCGAAACCAGAATTTTCCTATAAAAGTACCAAGGGCTATTTCCCGGCCATCGATGGCCTTCGCTTGTTGGCTTCCTTGAATATTGTCTTTTTGCACTTGGCCTCCTCCAGCGCTTTTGGCTATGCGGCGAAATACACCTGGTTAAAACCTATTGTAAGCGGTCCCGCCTTTTCTGCTGGCCTATTCTTTGTGCTGGCGGGATTTTTGTTTGCTAGCAAGTTTAGCGATCCTGACCGCCGCATTCCCGTGGTGCCCTTCATGTTCAGTAGAATTGCAAAACTTTATCGTTTGCATTTCATCTGCACAATGCTTATGTTTGTGGCCATGGTTTTCAAGTATTCCGGATTGACTGGGGTACCTGACAACTTGAGTGATATTGGAACGGGTTTTGTCAATGGGCTTCAGAATATGGCCCATCCCATTCGCACCCTTTTCTTGCACTTGACCCTTACCTGGTCTCTTGTTCCTGAATTGGGAATGAAATTGAATGAACCTTCCTGGGCTTTGACTGGGTTCTTTATTTGCTACGCATTTACTCCGGCTGCGGCAAAGTTCTTCTATAAAGTCAAGAACGTGAAAATCTTATGGCTTCTTTTTGCCCTCACGTTTATCCCGGGAATTGTCCAGGGATTGATTTTTGGCTGCACTACGCTTTACTCTCCCGATTATGGCATTCGTTTTAGGTTCTTCCACATGTTCCCGGCGATGCACGTGTGTGAATACTTCTTCGGCATGATTATTTTCCGCTTGTATCAGGAACGTCAATTTGCATTCCTCGAAAAGAACTACGTTGCCGGAATTTGCCAGGCGGTTTTACTGGTTGCACTCTATATTACATGTTATGCTGGACAGAACTGGGTCCATCATCAGGCTACCTACTTTATCGTGCGCCACTCTATCCCGATTTTGATTAGCGGTCTCTTCATCATGAGCTTGATTCCGGCGAAGGGCTTCCTGGCCAGGTTCTTCTGCGTACCCATTGTGCGCACTATCGGCAGAGCTTCCTTCTATCCGTACCTTTTGCACCTGCCGCTCATTACCATTGGTTGGGGCTTCACTAATATGAATACACCCCAGGCAACCTTGGTTCTTATCCTGTTCCTGTATACAGCAAGTCCCCTTTATTTGCATTTTAAAACGAAACGCAAAAAGGCTAAGATGGCTAAAATGGCGAACGGATAGAGAACAAAAAATAGTTTGTAAACACAGTGAAACATAAGGCGCGAAAGCGCCTTTTTTTATTTGAATTCGCCACTTTTTGTGAAAAATTTACGATACAAAAAAATATGCAACGGATTTATTACATAGCAAAGTATAGCGGATTTTGGGGTTTGGTTTTATATTTAGGTCGGTTTGATATCTTCAAAACTAAAGGGAATATATGAAGAACATTTTTAAAGTAGTGCTTAGCGCAACTTTGCTCACTGCAGTTGCCGCTACTGCCGGAAAGTCCTCCTTTCCGCACAATTACAAGAGCCCCTATGGCTACACTGTTCCGTTTGCAACTACGGATGTAATTAAGGAACATTATAATATCTGGAAGGGTACTTGGTACGATGCCAACAAGGGCTGGATTCTTTCCCCTGAAGGTACTTGCTCTACCGTTTCTGAAGCAATCGCTTACGGTATGTTGATTACCGTGTACATGGATGATGAAGCCATGTTCAAGAAGCTGTACAATACTTGGAAGACCAATAACGCTTCTGCCGATGGTCTCGGTGGTATGCATTGGCGTATCGGTTGCAGCGGTGGTACCGGTTCTGCAACTGACTCCGATATCGATGCTGCTCTCGCTTTGGTCCAGGCTTCCGCTCAGTGGAGCAACACCCAGTATCTTTCTGACGCTAAGACCATGATCAACTGGATTGAAAATAACGATTTCAACGGTACCCAGTTGAAGCCGGGTAGCGCTTGGAACGACGCTTTCAACCCCAGCTATGCAGGTCTTGCTAACTTCAAGCTGTTTGAAAAGGTTACCGGTAAGTCCTCTTGGGCAACCCATCGTTCTGATGTTGCCAAGGATTTGCTTGCTTGCCAGAACTCCAAGACTGGTCTCGTTGCTGACTGGTGCTCTTGGGGCTCCCATCAGCCCACCAAGACTTCCGCATCTGTGGCCCAGTCCGAAGATGCAGGTTTCTTTGATGACGCTGCACGTACTCCGTGGCGCACCGCTTGGGCTTACTACTGGTACGGTGACAGCGATGCATTGAGCTTCAACAAGAAGATTTCTAGCTGGCTCATGCCGGCTACCATGACCGCTTCTGGTATCAATTCCGGTTACTATGTAAATGGTGAAGCAGAATTGAGCGATAAGCGCCGCTTCGTTTCCTCCACCTTCTCTGGTGGCCTTGGTCTTGCAACGTCCTCTTTGGCTGATGATCAGACTGCCAAAAACTACATGGAAACCGTTTACAAGACTCTCGCTAGCCTCACCAGCTGTAAGAGCGCTGCAAACTGCGGTACTACCGATGGTGGCGAAAAGTACTATCCCTCTACTTTGAACCTCCTGTACCTTTTGCTCATGACCGGTAACATGCCGAACCTCTATGATATGACTGGCTTCGAAAAGTTCACTCCGGATCCGAGCCTCATGCGTTCTTCTGACAGCGGTGTTGACGGTGTTCAGCAGACTCGTGGCGATACCACCGTTGGTGTTTCCGGCTTCTGGAACTGGGGTGCATATCATGATAAGTATGTCGAATGCAAGACTAAGATGTCTCCGGACTCTGGTTCTTCTCCGTTGTTCGCACGTGATGGCGCAATCTATGCTGACGCTGTGATGGAAATCGGTCCGGAACCGACTTGGACTGCTGAAGCTGCTGCTGCTGGTACTTTGAAGTATCCTTCTGCAGGTATCGCAATGTCCTTCAACAAGGCTGAAACTGGTGTGGATCTTTCTGCTCTCGGAGTTAAGTACCTTCGCATTACTGCCAAGACTGAAGGACCGATTCGTTTTGCAATCTTGAACGAAGCAACTGTGGAAGCTGGTGGTGAACCCGGTATGTTCATTCCGAACACCTCAGACTATACTGCAATTACTTACGATTTGACTCCGTGTGACTATGGCTTCTATGGCCGTGAAACTCGTTGCGCAACTGGTAGCGACAGCTTGATTACTATCCTTGGCTGGGTTGACAAGAACTCTGCTCCGGAAGGAAAGGAAATCTTGAAGAAGGTCAAGGGCCTCAAGTTCGAAGTTAAGGATGCCAAGGGCGGTTACGGTGCACTTTCCGTGAAGGCTATTGAATTCCTTGATGGTAGCAAGCAGGTTGTTGATCCTGCAAAGATTGTTGGCTTTGCTGTGACTGGCACCGGTTCTAACGGTAATGGCAATGGTAATGGCAATGGTACTGATGCTATCGCAGCTGCAAGTCAGCTCAGCATGGCAAAGATTTCTACCTCTGGCATGAATATCACTGTGAGCGGCGCCCAGGCTGGTGCTGATATTGCTGTGTTCAACATGCAGGGTAAGGCAATTGCTTCTACCAAGGCATTCTTCGGCATGGATCAGACCATCACTGTTCCGAACAAGGGCATCTACATGGTCCGCGTCGGTAACAAGATGAGCAAGATTGCTGTGAAGTAATGTCATTGCGAGGCCGATGGCCGAAGCAAACGAAGCAGTCTTAACCAGACTCTTGAAAATTGAAAAATCCCTCGGCTAAAATGCCGGGGGATTTTTTAGTGTCACGCAGAGCGTTTAGGGCTACGCTAGAAAATAATTTTCAATTCTTGTTCCATGAATTCGATGGTGTAGCTTCCGTCTTCGTTTTGCAGCAATTCATTGCCGCCTTGAATGACTTTACTGTTTCCATCAACATCAATATTCACTTTTACAGGGGCGCTCTTGGGCATTTTTGCATGAGGGCTTTTCCAATGAATGGTAAGGCCTTCCTCGTCCTCAGAGGTGGAGGCGTGCTTTAGTGCGAATGCTGCTCTATGATAGGCGCCTACGGTACCGAATGGAGCTATCCACATGTCCAAATCCTTGGCCTGTTGGATAATTGCCTTTAAGTCATCAGGGTCAATGGAGTAGTCGTTATTTTTATCCAAGTCCACACCGTGGTTCATATAGATGATCCATTCACCGGCGTTATTTGTGTCTCGGGCGATTTGCTGAAATTCTTCAACGGTGTTCAGAGAACGTTGCCATGCTTTGGAATCCATAGAAAGCCAATTAGGTTCCTTGCTCCAGGTGATGCGACCATATCCTCGGCAATCACGATTGATGTAATGCTCCAGGCCAATAATCTTTTGTACATCTTCGTTGTTGTCGCAATAAGGTGTGCCGAAGACATTGAAGGGGAGGCCCGGCAATTTATCCTGGAGGAATTTCTTGTATGTCAAAATTTCGCGGCGGCGATCGGCTTCGCTTAGCTGGGTCAGCTTCGGATGGGTTTCCGTATGGTTTCCCATTTCATGGCCAGCCTTAGCCATTGCGAGGAACTTGTCATAGTTGTTGCGGAAGTAGTAGCTGTCTCCAGTTAGAAAACAGGTGACCTTGATACCCATTTCTTCTGCTAAGGGAGCCAAGGTGGTTACGTGACTTTCGGAGGCGTCGTCGAAAGTGAAGCTAGCTGCGGCTTTGTGACCGTTCCAAGGGATAGCGGTAATAACGCTCATATAATTACTCCAGAGTTTTACCCAACATATAAATAAAATAAAGGGAAAAACAAATTTCTATAGAAATCTCTGTTTACAAATAAGAACGGGGGGATTTTTGCAAAAAAAAACGCCCGGCGGAATTGCCGAGCGCATTTGTTTACTATGAAGAAAAACTGTTGAGGCTTACATATCTTCCAGGGCCTTGCCCTTGGTTTCGGTAGTGAACTTAGCCACGAAGAAGATACTGATAGCTGCAAATGCGGTGTAGATCATGTAGGTGGGGCCAACACCGATGCCGTTTTCGCCAACGAGGACCGGGAAGGACCAGCTGACAAGGAAGTTTGCGCCCCACTGGGCAAGACCGCAAACGGAGATTGCCACGGCACGAATACGGTTGTTGAACATTTCACCAAGCATAACCCACATGACGGGGCCCCATGTTGCGGCGAAGAATGTCACGTAGAGGTTTGCTGCGATGAGTGCGATGACGCCTGCGCCATGGCTCAACATGCCGCTTTCGGAACCGCAGAGGAAGCAAAGACCGAGGGTGCCGAGAGTAATGGTCATACCTACAGAACCGATAAGGAGAAGCGGCTTACGACCAATCTTGTCAATGAGGAGAACTGCTGCAATGGTCATGGTCAGGTTAATGCCGCTGGAGACCAGGCTGGTAAAGAATGCGTCGCTTTCGCCAAAGCCTACGCTCTGCCAAAGCATGGTGCCGTAGTAGAAGATCACGTTGATGCCCACCAGCTGCTGCAGGATTGCAATGCCGAGGCCCGCCCAGACAATGGGAGCAACGCGCTTCTTACCGCCAACCATTTCAAGAAGGTCGGAAAGTTTTGCGGGCTTGTCGTTCTTGAAGGTTTCATGGATGGATGCAATTTCAGAGTCTACGCCGTCTTCGTTGATCTGGGCGAGAACTTTCTTTGCCTCGTCCAAACGGCCCTTGCTAACCAGGTAGCGGGGCGACTCGGGAAGCTGGGATGCGGCAATGCCATAGAGAAGCGCCGGGATGGCTTCAACCCAGAACATCACCTTCCAGGCTTCGAAACCCATGATGGGGCGGCTTGCTGAGCCTGCGACACGAACGATAACATAATTGGAAAGCAGAGCCACAAAAATACCAATCACAATGGCGAACTGCTGCATGGAACCTAAACGGCCGCGGAGGTGCGCGGGAGCGGTTTCTGCAATGTAAATCGGGGCGATGATGGAGGCGACACCGATGCCGATACCACCGATGACGCGCCACATAATGAAATCTACCACGGTGAAGGGGAGGCCGGAACCGATTGCGCTGACAAAGAAAAGAACGGCTGCTGCCAACATGCAGCGGACGCGTCCAAACTTATCTGCCAAACGGCCAGCAAAATAGGCGCCGGCAGCAGCGCCAATCAAAGCCAAGGAAACTGCGAGGCCCAATTGCATATCGTTACAGTTGAAGTAACTCTTTAGCGCAACGTTTGCACCGTTAATAACGGACGAGTCGAAACCGAAAAGAAAACCGCCAATTGCGGCGGAAAGGGTAATCAAGATGACGTGCCCGAGATTGTATTTTGGGGTGCTGGACATTTTAACCTCTGATTGATAAAGTTTTTGCACTCTTCATATTTATACAAAGTTGCGTTGATTTTTAATGAAATTGCAAGAAAACATATTCCAAGTTGTACTATACAACATAAGTTATGCTATTATTAAGTTACTATGAGAAGAGAACATTTAGCTATTTCTATTAATGGGGGCGGTGCACTGGGTATGGGCCCGGTTGCACTTATGTGTGAAATTGAAAAGAGACTTGGCGACAAGTGGATTTCCCAAAATGCAGCCGCTTTCGGTGGAACCTCTACTGGTGCTATCGTAGCTGCTTGCCTTGATGAAGGAAAGTCTGCAGAAGAAATTCGCCAGCTCTACCGCAAAAATCTTAAGAAGATTTTCAAGAAGTATACGTTGTTGCAGCGTCTTAAGGATCTTAAGAAGCCGACTTACGATCACACTCACTTGAAGAATTTGCTTAAGGACGAATTGAGCGGTTTCTGCGGAGATTGGGCTAAGCCGATCTTTATTCCCGTAACCCGTTTGAACAACAACAGGTCTGTTGAGAAGGTCTGGGATTTGGGCGATAAGCATGTGGAAAAATGGTTTGCCGTTCTTTCGTCTACTTCGGCTCCAACCTACTTTGATGTTGAAGAACTTGATGGCACTTGGTATGCCGACGGTGGTATGTGGGCGAATTCCCCCATTGCCGTGTTGAATGCAGGTTTGAAGAGGACTGAACTTCGTGACCAGTACCGTATCCTCACTTTCGATACTGATATGGATATGATGGTTCAGGTTCGTGGTAATCAGAGTATGCTTGGCTGGGGCAAGTATGTCCTGGATGAATGGGTGGCTCGTTCCGGCAAGAGCGGTG
Organism: Fibrobacter sp.; assembly: GCA_024399015.1. GTDB lineage: Bacteria > Fibrobacterota > Fibrobacteria > Fibrobacterales > Fibrobacteraceae > Fibrobacter. The sequence goes on along the minus strand of JAKSIC010000001.1, from coordinate 154,826 downwards.
ATTATCAGGTGATGGCCGATATTGGTCGTGAAAATGTCCACGTTCTTTCTCCGTCTGCAGGAAACGAAAGATATAAGCTGGATGATGTTGAGGATGCTAAGCTGGATGAACTTGAAAAGATCTGGCGCGATTACTTCGTTGCCCATGAACAGGAAATCATGAGCTTCCTTCAAAACACCTAGTATAGAACAGGTTGCCTTATGTCATCAGAAGTGAGAATCTACAAGGGACACTATGCCAGTGGATCCGCCATTGCAAACTTCGACAGAAATCGAATTTACAATGGCCATTATGCAAGCGGAACTTCCGAATGGTGTATTGATGGCGACCATATCTATGCTGGGCATTACGCCAGTGGTTCGGCAAAATATTGTCTGAAGGACGGCAGAATTTATGAGGGACACTATGCCAGCGGTACTGCTGTTGCGTGTATTGACAAGCCTCATTGTCTGCCTCTTTACGTGCTGGCTTTCGTAGCGACTCTTAGTTAAACTGGGCCTAGGCCTATATAACGTCTTAAACGCGCCAAATCCTGTAAATTGGTTTGGCGTGTTTTTTGTTAATTGCTAAATTTCCGTCCGTGAAATTTTAAACGCAGTGGGAAGTTTTGCGCCCACTAACACGAGGAAACTATGTTTCGTGAAGTAAAGAAAGAAGAAACCTTCCCGCAGATCGAAGAGCGCGTGCTCTCCCTGTGGGATAATGACGACTCTTTCAAGAAGTCCTTGGATAGCCGCCCCGCAACTGAACCGTACACTTTCTACGATGGCCCTCCGTTTGCCACTGGCCTTCCGCACTATGGTCATTTGCTGGCTGGTACCATTAAGGATATCGTTCCTCGTTACTGGACCATGAAGGGCAAGAAGGTTCCTCGTGGTTTCGGTTGGGACTGCCACGGCCTTCCCATTGAATCTCTCGTGCAGAACGAACTGGGCCTCGCCGGTGTTGCTGAAATCCAGAACCTGGGTGTGGATAAGTTCAACGAAACCTGCCGCGGCAAGGTGCTGAAGTACACCAGCGAATGGAAGAAGACCGTTCGCCGTATGGGCCGTTGGGTAGATTTCGACAAGGGCTACAAGACCATGGACAAGAACTTCATGGAATCTGTGTGGTGGGTATTCAAGCAGTGCTTTGATAAGGGCCTCATCTACCAGGGCTACCGCATCCAGCCGTACAGCCCGGCTCTCGCAACTCCGCTTTCCAACTTCGAAACCAACCAGGGCTATAAGGACCGTCAGGACCCGTCCCTCACCTTGATTTTCCCGCTCATCACCGATGAAGCCAAGTTCAAGGATACCAGCATCTTGGTTTGGACCACCACTCCGTGGACTCTCTACTCCAACTTCTGTATCGTCGTTGGCGCAGACATCAAGTACAACCTGGTGGAACAGGACGGCAAGAAGTACTGGATCGCTGAATCCCGTATGGGCGCCTACTTCAAGAATCCCAACGTTGTGGATTCTTGCATGGGTTCCGAACTGGTGGGCAAGAGCTACGAAGCTCTGTCTCACATCTCTGACGAATTCGTGACCCCGGACCAACTGTCCCGTCACTACAAGATTTATCCGGCTGACTACGTTAGCACCGAAGACGGTACTGGTGCAGTTCATACCGCTCCTTCCTTCGGTGAAGAAGACTTCCAGAAGGGTGCCGAACTGGACCTCGGTTTGTTTGACCCGCTGGATACCGAAGGCAAGTTCACTGACAAGGTCCCCATGTGGAAGGGCCTGGGTGCTAAGGAAGCCGACAAGGAAATTATCCGTTACTTCAAGGAACAGGGCCGCGTGTTCAAGCAGGACACCATTGTCCATAGCTACCCGCACTGCTGGCGTACCGGCGTTCCTCTGATTTACCGCGCTCTCAAGACTTGGTTCTTGAAGATCGATGGCGAAGTGACCAGTGCTGAAGGCGTTACCAAGCCCCTCAAGCAGTGGATGATCGAAAATAACCAGACCGTGAACTGGGTTCCGGACCACATCAAGGGCGGCCGCTTCGGTAAGTGGCTCGAAAACGCTCGCGACTGGAACCTTTCCCGTAACCGTTTCTGGGGTACCCCAATCCCCGTATGGATTGCTGAAGACGGCGAAATGATCGCTGTTGGCTCCATCAAGGAATTGGCTGAACTCACCGGTGAAACTCTGGAAGATTTGCACAAGCACTTCGTCGATAAGATTGTCATCAAGAAGAATGGCAAGGAATTCAAGCGTACTCCGGAAGTGTTTGACTGCTGGTTCGAATCCGGTTCTATGCCTTACGCAAGCCGTCACTACCCGTTCGAAAACAAGGACGTGGTGGAAGCTAGCTTCCCGGCAGACTTCATCGCCGAAGGCCTTGACCAGACCCGTGGTTGGTTCTATACTCTGACCGTTCTTTCCAACGCTCTGTTCCAGAAGCCCGCCTTCAAGAACGTGATCGTGAACGGTATCATCTTGGCCGAAGACGGCTCCAAGATGAGTAAGAGCAAGCGCAACTATCCGGACCCCAACGAACTTATTGACCGCACCGGCGCAGACGCTATCCGCTTGTTCATGATCAACTCTGCAGCTCTTAAGGCTGAAGACCTCCGCTTCTCTGAAGAAGGTGTGAAGGGTATCGTGAAGCAGGTGATGCTCCCGCTGTGGAACGCTGTCAGTTTCTTCGTTTCTAACCACAACGCTGACGCCGCTAAGGGCCAGCTCACTTGGAAGCCGGGTCAGGAAGTCAAGAGCGATAACGAACTTGACCGCTGGATGCTCGCTACCTTGCAGGATCTCGCTGCCAAGGTTGAAGTGGAAATGAAGGCTTACCGCCTGTACAATGTGGTTCCCGCTATCATCGCTGCTGTGGACGATCTTACCAACTGGTATGTCCGTCGTAGCCGTCGTCGTTTCTGGAAGTCTGAAAACGATGGCGACAAGAATGCCGCATACGCCACCATGTACAAGGTGCTGGTGGACTTCAGCAAGATTCTTGCTCCGTTCCTCCCGCTCCTGGCCGAAGAAATCTATCAGATCCTCGTTCGCGAAGTGGATGCTTCCGCTCCGATCAGCGTGCATCTCTGTGACTTCCCCAGTGCTGATGAATCCTTGATGGACGAAGCTTTGGTGAAGCGTATCGCCATGGTTCGTGGCATGGTCGAAATGGGCCGTACCATTCGTGCTACAAACAACGTAAAGAACCGTATGCCCATCGCTTCCATGACCGTGGTTCCCCACGGTGATGTGGAAAAGAACGTTGCTGAAACCATGAAGGACCTCATCCTCGAAGAACTGAACGTTCGCGAAATGAAGTTCCTGGAAGACGAAACCGTTCTGGTGAAGCTTACCGCAAAGCCCAACTTCCTGGGCATCAAGGCCAAGGGCCCTGAATACGCCAAGAACATGAAGGTCATCTCTGCTAAGCTCAACAGCCTCACCGCTGACGAAATCAAGGCTCTGCAGGGTGGTGAAACCATCAAGTTCGAATTCGGCGAAGTTGGTGCTGACTGCCTCATGATCCAGCGCATTGTGCCGGAAGGCTTGGCTGTGGATGCCGATAGTCACTTCACCGTGGCTCTCGACCTGAACGTCACCGACGATCTCCGCCGCGCTTGCGTCGCCCGCGAACTGGTGAACCGCATCCAGAACCGCCGTAAGGAACAGAACTACACCATCACCGACAAGATTGAAGTGACCTTGTTCTCTGATAGCGAAGTGTTCAAGCAGGCTGTTGCTGAAAACCAGGATTACATCGCCGGTGAAACCCAGGCTGTTGCAATCAAGTGGGCAGCTTCCGCTGACGGCCTTGAAGCTAACGATGCTGACGGCGAAGCATTCAGCTTCACTACCGTAAAAGCCTAGTACGCAGAATTCATTTGCGTGTCATCCCGGCCTTGAGCCGGGATCTCCTTTATACTAATAAAAGTCCCCGAAGCTAACCCCTTCGGGGACTTTGCGTTTTAAAAACGCAAGTCCCTGCGGCTCAGCAATGCGGTCACATAAATGTTCCGTCGCAGCATTCGCCTTCGGGGATTTTTTTGTACTTTATTCGCATGAAGTTTATTTGGGGTTTACTTCTTGCGCTTGTCTTGATGTTGCCAAGTTCATCCTTGGCGACTGAAGATCATTTCTTGAATCCCGGTTTTCAAGCTACTCTTTGGGATGTTTCCATCGGTGGCGGCAACGAGTTGTTTGTTGCCAGTGCGGATATTGCTTTCGGACAAAATAGCTTGTTGTTCTTGGTTGAGGATTATAGTCCGCGGAAAGACGAAGAGTTTATGCTTTTTGTGGACTAATCGATTTAGATATGTTTATGATTTCGCTTATGGGCAGCATGGTTTTTTGTTCCAGCCGAACATTCGAATGTTGGTTGAACGGATGCGCTTCACTTTGGTGGTGGGTCCTGAAGTGGGCTGGATGACAAAAAACGGATTTGATTACGGATTCTCGATACGCGTCGGTGGGCTTAGGGGATTACTTGGCTGGGTTAATCTTGCTAATTACGAAGTTGGATATCTTGCAAATTCCAGAAAAGTTTATATCGCTGCAGTCATCTCTTTGCCGGTATTCTTTTTCTAGTGATACTCAGTTGATATAATTGACGAAAGTTTCTTTTTTTTTTTACGTTGTGGGAAAATGGAGGATAGATTTTGAAAATGAAATTTTGTTTATTTGCGGGTGTTTCACTTTTGCTTTGTTCCTGCGCCGTTGGATCAAGGGAACGGCCGTTGAATACCATTCCGGAATATGGCCATCAGGCAAAAACTGAAGCGCAAAAAATCGCTGACGAAGAATTCTTACGCGAGGCACAGAAATATCCCGATGCCAAGGATAAAATGGCTCAGCAGGGATGGGCGTTCCTGGCTCGCAATGATTTGGCAAATGCAGTCAGACGTTTCAATCAGTCTTGGCTCATAGACTCAACCTACTTCCAACCTTATTGGGGCTTTGCTGCGGCGGAGGGTCGCTTAGGCAATATGGAATCCTCAAAGCATTATTACGAAAAGGCTCTTGAGTTAGGTGGCGATAAGAAGGAAATTAATCCTGAATATGCAATCGTTCTTCGTGAACTGGCAAAGTCTTCGAAGGATGCCGTTAAATTGCAGGAAGCAAATGATTTGTTTGAAAGCGAAATTAAAGCGGGCAACGAAAAGGCTGCATGTATTTACGCTTTCCAGCTATATCGTGATGGCAAAAAAGACGAAGTTTGCCGAGTCATGGAATCTTGTCCCACGGATCGTGACGGGCTGAAGCAAAAAGCCGGTTGCAACTAACTGCACCAAATCCATTTGCTCACTATTGTCTAAAACAAATCCAGCGTACTGTCCAGATAAATTTCTTCTCTCACGTTCAATTGGTATTCCGGCTTGGTCATATAGTAAAGCAGAAATTCCAGGATGAGGGCGCTGCCTAGACCGCGTCCTTCAATTTTGAACTGAGAGAAGCCTGCGGACGCATAGATGTTTTTGATGTCATCAATTCCAATGAAACCAGGATTCTTCATGGCGTCGGAAAAATGGTAGCCTCTTTTGGAAGTGGGGGAGATGCAAATGTGATCCTTGCAGTCTTCGCCGAGGTTTTTGCGACTCACGTTCTCGTAGCATCTTTTGCGGTCGGTGCATCCAAACCAGCAACATTCATTGCAAAGAAATTCAACCTTCTGTTTTTGTGCAGTGGTGAGCGCGGTGAGCCTATCCATTTCCTTGTTGAGTCTGAAGTCGGGAACCACATAGCGGAACTCATCGCGGTTCAATTCTGCGACGAATTGCGCAATATCCGTAATCACCTTCGTGGTGGAAGAAATGAAATAGAAATTTGGATACTTTTCCTTGAGATAATTCAGCAACAAATCGGAGTGAACAATGATTCCATTTTGCGGCGCTTCAAACATTCTGCAAAGTTCATTGCATCGCCTATTCGAAAGATGTTCTTCTCTCAGTAAGGAGTTGCTAAATGTCAATCGTGCGGAAATTCCGAATTCCTTCATCAATTCGGCGACGTTTTCTGCGGGTTCTTCGCCAAAGCCTACGCGGCCGCCACCCCAAATGCAATCGGCGGGTGCGCCATAAATGGAACCGATTTCGCACCAGTCGTAGAACCATTCCCGATGTTCACGGAACAGGGGCAAAAACGCCTTGTACAGATCGTAAAATTCGAAAAGTCCGGGAAGATGGTAGAATATATGCATGGTTGAATAAATCCTCTGCCCTAAATTAGAATAAATGCTTGTATACAACCTCATTTTTTGATGACTTGAAAAGCGGAAAGGTCGCTTTTATTATCTTTTAGCTTGTTAGAGTTGGTTTGGAAGAGTGAAACAAGTTCAGTTTACATACGATAGTCAAAAACAGTTAGACGACGAATTGCAGAATATTGGCGAACTGTGCGAAGGCAAACCTGCCAAGCTGTTGTTTCATGTGTATTCTGAACAGTCTGGCTACAAGCTGCTGAAACTTGTTTGCAATACCATTATTCAATATTTCCCCAGTGCACTTTGCATAGGTTGTTCTTGCAATGGTAGCATCGTCGACGGATCTTTCTCGGGAAACTCCATTTCAATTTCTTGTACTGTTTTTGAAAGCGAAACCACCCGCATTGGTGTTTTGCAGTATGACCTGAATGAAGAAAGTGCTGCCGTGGTTGCAGCGGGTTTGGCGGAGGCTGTGGAAAAACGTCCTTGGGTGACTGCGGTTGGCTTACTGTTAGCTGCTCCGGAAATGTCCCTCTCCGGTTTTTGTGATGGTCTTAGTGCTATTCGCCAAGATGTACAGGTTTTTGGTGGTGTTGCAGGGCAGATTAACGAAGCTACTCCTGCTTACATTTTCTCCAATATCGGAGGCTTCTCCAATGGTTCTGTCGTCTGTGTTTTGTACGGCGGGGAAGGCCTCCATGTGGAAACATCAAAGATTTCCGGATGGAAACCTCTAGGAAAAACATTTACAGTCACCAGGGCTGATGGCAACGTTCTTTGGGAATTGGATGGAAGACCTGCTTTCGAGGCGTACTCCAAGTACCTGAACATTGAAAACGACTATTACTTCTATAGCAATACTTTGGAATTCCCGTTGTTCTACCATAGCGATGGGGAGTATGTTCAACGTACACCGTTGGCTTGTTCTGAAGAAGGGGCTCTGCTATTGGCCACTGATATGAGGGTGGGCGAATCTACTAGAATTTCCTATGGTGATCCTCAGTTTATTATGGACGGTGTGAAGGCCTGCACTACGAGGCTTTCAAAGTTCTGTCCGGAAGCTGTATTTATGTATTCCTGTGTTGCTCGCCGATCCTTCTGGGGTGAAGATGAGGTGGACAAGGAAACAAAGCCTTTTAATACCTTGGCTCCCACTGCTGGTTTTTATGCGTCGGGTGAAATTTTACGAACAAACAAAGCCGTTAAACTTCACAATGCGACTATTGTTGTGGTTGCCATGCGTGAAGGCTATGCGGACCATTCCAGAATGAAGACCGTCGTTGTGAATGATGGTACCCGCGCTGGCAGGGTTTCTGTCATTAGTCGCTTGGCAAACTTTACCAACGTCTCCTCTGCAGAACTCATGGAAATGTACAACAAGATGACCAAGAACTCCATTACGGATGCCTTGACCGGATTGTACAACCGAGGTGAAATCCAGAGGCGTATTGCTGAACGATTTGCAGAAAGTCCCTACGATCAGATGTCCCTGGTGATGATTGATATCGACAACTTCAAGTCGGTGAACGATACCTATGGTCACAAGATTGGTGACTGCGTTATTGAGGGTCTTTCAAAACAGATTCAGACAGCTTCTTTCGAAAACGCTCCTGATGCGGATGCAGGTCGTTGGGGCGGTGAAGAATTTATGATTATGCTTCCGGATATGGGAATCAGGGAAGCGGTTGAATTTGCTGAAGCGGTCCGTACAGGCTTTGCTCAGGTTTCGTTCCCCCAGGTTGGAAGAAAGACGATCAGTCTTGGTGCCACCGAAATGAAAAGGGGCGACTCTGTGGATTCCATCTGCGTTCGTGTGGATGAAGCCCTCTATCGGGCTAAACGAACTGGAAAAAATAAGGTCGTAGTCCTTTAAAATTGCTTTTTCTGAGTGATTTTCCTCAAAAAGTGCTTTGTAAAAAACGCAAAACAAAAAATCCGGGTCTTAGTGCGAATAACCTAAAAAAAATTATTTATAGGTTGGATGCTTAGTTTATATTTATAGAGACCCTAATATGCTGAATATTGAAGAAATTAGCGATTATCGAGACCTTTTAAAGGAATACTATGTCCAGCGCAAGTTGGACTTTCCTCTGTATTCCTATAAAATGCTGGGCTCAAAATTAGGGCTGGAAACCAGTCAGGTATACCGCGTTCTGAACAAGGAATACCATTTGCCTACTCGTAGCGTTCCCCTGGCAAAGGACCTTCTGAAATTGAAGGGCCGTAGTGGTGAACTGTTTGAAATTTTGGTGGCTGCTTCCAAGACAAAGTCCCAGGCGAAGAAGGACAAGCTTTATAAGATGGCCCTTTCGCTGAAAGACGTGAAAATGCGTAACCTGGATTCCAACGAACTGATGTTCCTCAGCAAGTGGTGGATTCCTGTGGTTCGTGTGACTATCGAAATGAATGGTGGCGAGGCGGAACCTTCCAAGTTGTTGAAGATGATTCGCCCGGCTATTTCCAAGGAGCAGCTGGACGAGGCCATTCGAGTTCTCCGTGAATTGAACTTGATTACCCCGCTGGCCTCTGGCCGTTATGCCATTACCCAGGCAAACTTTACTTCTGCCGGTGCAGCCAAGGTTACTGCAATTCGTAGCTACCAGAACCAGCTTTTGGCGCTGGCCCAGGATTCCATTGTGACGGTGGATCCCAAGCAGCGCAACATCTCTTCGCTTTTGGTGGGCGTGGATGATGAGTGCTATGAAGATTTGAACAACATGACCCAGGAATTCCGCCGCCAGATTCAAAAACGTGTGGAGGAAGTTCCTGAGCCCAAGAAGGCGATGCAGTTTGTATTTGCCTTGTATCCGGTGTCTGATGTTTCTCAGGGCGGTTCTACGGAATCGGGGAGGAAACGTAAATGAAAAAGTTTATAGTAATTAGCGAAATTGCCTTGGCTTGCTGTGCATCGTTTGCGCTGCTGGGTTGTACGGCTGATCCTCAAACCGCTGGCGTAAGCACCGTGGAAACGGAAAACGCCTTGGTCATCCAGGTGACGGATGGTGGCGCCCCTGCGAAGGGTGCTCTGGCCCGTGTGCGATCAGCTCGCTATTTGCAAGATGTTGATAACGCAGAACATGATGGTGTTGCCGCAGAATACACTGCCGATTCCAAGGGCTTTATTTCTATTGTGAAGAAAGACGTCTCCCGCATGAAGAATATTGCGGTCGAGGTGGTTGATGAAAAGCAGGGCGCCTTCGGTGTATTCTCTGTAGAAACATCCGAGGATGCAGTTCCCGATTCCACTACTTTGGCTCTTGAAAAATTTGGTTCTTTGAAGGGCCGTGTAACTTTTGCTGAAGGTGATTCTACAGCAGAAGTCCGCATTTATGGAACGGATCGTATTGTCACTACAGACGCTGAAGGAAACTTTGAAATCAATGACCTTCCGCCTTACGCTCATTACACCTTGTATGTGGGCTCTAGCAGCAATACTGTCGTAGAAATGGAAGCAGGTGTGTCTGCGGAAAAGACGAAGGATGTGGGTGAAATTATCCTTAAGAAGTATGTCCGTTATGACGACGTCTTGATGATTTCTGATTGGATGAAAGTTGCCAAGTCTGCTCGCCAGAATGGTGAACCTGTGGTGGGTTTCATTCGCTTGAATTCTGCGAACTTTGACTTTAAGGACGTCATGACTCAGGGCAAAGATGTCCAGATTGAAACTGAGGACGGAGAACCGATTACCTTTGCTATCAACTACTGGAACGATACTCTGGAACAGGCTGAAATTCAGGTGCTGATGGATGCGGAAACTGAAAATGTCAAGTTGACTTGGGGTATGGGCGCTGTGGACGAAAAGACTGCCAAGAAAGTGTCCTCTTCAAAGTTGTGGGAATCTGTTTCTGCAGATGTGGCTCGCGAGCAGAACTCCGTGAACCTTGTGGATTTCGAAAATGGATTCAAGACCAATGTGACGGCACCTGCTAAGGTGTTTGATTGGTACTTTGAATACCAGGGTGACTCTGTGGAAACCACTCCGGGTTTGGACGATGCTATTGAGGGTGTTGAATCTGCGGGTGCTGGCCGCGATGGCAAGGCTTTCCACTGGAAATCGAAATCTCCCAATGGTAGCTGGTCCTGTGTGGGCCTCTGGCTTAGCTCGGCAAAGAAACCCAGTAACTTCCAGGCCATTGATTCAGTGGAATTCATGGTTCGTGGAAATGGCCGTATTGCCTTTGCCTTCGAGTCCGAAGACACTACAGGATATGTTAGCAAGGCCTTTAACTTTGATACCCTCAAGACGGAATCCAGCGAATGGGTTCGCAAGGTTATCAAGCAAAGCGATTTCGTGGAAGGCACTGGCGCCTATGCCAATATTGGTTGGGACGTTATCCAGACTCGGGTTACCAACTTCAATATTGCCGCCTACGGTGAAGCAGAATTCTGGCTGGACGACATCAAGTTCTATGGTGTAAATCTAGACGACCTATAATTTTGTATATTGCGCCACGTACAAAGGAATAAGCTATGGCTGAAATTCAATCTGTTTGCGTTGGCGATGTAGAAATGGAATATGCCCGCTTTGGTAGCGGTGCAAAGACTTTCGTGATTATTCCGGGGCTGAGTCTCCGCAGTGTGATGGTTTCTGCCTCTTCTGTAGAAACTTCTTACAAAATCTTCAAGGACGATTATACCGTCTATCTTTTTGATCGTCGCAAGAATATGCCTGCGGTTTATTCTGTTGCTGACATGGCTAAGGATACTGCTGCTGCCATGAAGGCCTTGGGTCTAGAACATGCGGATATTCTGGGAACGTCTCAGGGCGGCATGATTGCCCAGCATATCGCCATCGAAAATCCGGAATTGGTGAGCCGCTTGGTGCTGGCCTCCAGTTCTTCAAAAGCAGAACCCCTTCAGCTTGAAGTCATCGGGAATTGGGCAGCTCTTGCCCGCGCCGGCCGCGCAGACGACTTGGTGGGCGATTTCATCGATAACGCTTTTACGCCTGCATTCGTGCAACGCTATCGCCGCGCACTCTTGATGATGTACAAGAACTTGACGGAAGAGGAACTTCTCCGTTTCGCAATCACCGCGGAAGCCTGCGCGGGGATAGATACCTACGAAATTCTCGGACGCATTCAATGCCCGACATTTGTCATTGGCGCAGGCCTAGACCATGTGGTGACCTATGAGGCTTCCGTCAAAATTGCAGAAAAGTTGAAGTCTGCCAATGTCCCTTGCGAATTCTACACCTACGAAGAAAATGGTCACGCCGTATTCGACGAGGCCAAGGATTACAAGGAAAGAATCCTTCAGTTTTTCAAAAACTGCTAGTTCTTATCAAAATTTGGCTTAGCAAGAACTCCTTTTTTGAGCCAAAGGGCGACATTTAGGACAAATTGGTGCCCCCTTCTTGTTAACGCAACTTTACATAAAGTTCGCAAAATTCTATTTTTGCACCGTTGGTTATGGTGTAATATGGTTTATTGTGTACTACAGATTTGCTGTCTGTTGTTGTTCGTGTATGTGTACATCAATTCACGAATCCAGACAAAGAATATGAAATTGCAGGGCTCGTCCCAGTTCTTCATTGCAATTGTCATTTGTGCGGTTGTTGAATTTATTTTTGATGGATTGTCTGCGTACACCGTCAACAACCTGGATTCCGTTCCCAAGTGGCTGAACCAGTGGGCCCATTTCCTTTTCCTCACAAGCATTGACGCCGTTGTATTCCTGGTGTTCTGCTATCTGCTCCAGATGGTGGATTGTTTCCCGAAATCGATGAAGGGGAAGGTTGTTTTGTATTCTCCATTGGTTGTCAACTTCTTCTTGTTGTTGACGAATATGGAGTACTTGCGCTATGTTCCTGGCGAACTATCGTACCATTGTGAGGGAACCTCTGCAAATGCTTGTTACGCTATGGCTACCCTTTATGCCATCTTTTCGCTGGTTGTGTTCCTTAGAAAGTTGAAGTTCATTGAAAAACAGAAACAGGCTAGTATCGCCCTCTATGGCATTTCTCTTTTGATTATTGTTGTGGTCAAGTTTATCTATCCTGATTTCTTGATTACGGCTTCCGGTGTTACGGTCTTGGTTTGCGGTATTTTCTTGACCAATGAAAATCCAGTGATTCAGGATCTATACCATTATCAAGATGAAATGGTGATGGGCTTTGCAACTCTTGTTGAAAATCGTGATAACAATACGGGCGGTCATATTAAGAGAACTTCTCTTTATGCGGAACGTATTGCAGTGGAAATGCAGCGCCGTAATGTTTATGGGGAAGTGATGACAAAGGACTTTGTCAATAATCTTCGTATGGCTGCACCTATGCATGATATTGGTAAAATCGCAATCCCTGACGCAATCCTTCAAAAGCCCGGAAGGCTGACCCAGGAAGAAATCGATATTATGAAGACCCACGCTGCAAAGGGTGGAGAAATTATCCGCAGAACTTTTGCCAACGTCAGTAGCCCTGAATACACAAAAGTCTGTTATGAAGTCGCCATGCATCATCACGAAAAGTGGAATGGCCAGGGATATCCTCTAGGTTTGCATGGTGAAAACATTCCCCTTTCTGCAAGAATTATGGCAGTAGCGGATGTCTTTGATGCCTTGTCTGAAAAGCGTTGCTATAAGGAACCTTTGCCTTTGGACGCCTGCTTTGACATCATAAAAAATAAATCCGGGGAAGATTTTGATCCCCAGATTGTTGAGTTGTTCTTGTCCATCAAGGATGATATCATGGACATTCACGCTAACTGCATGAAGTCCATTGAAGATAAAATCAAAAAGATATCTTAGACTTCATCCTTGATTTCGTTCATGGCCTGAGTGATTTGATCCTTCATGCTGAGGAACACGTCAACAAGGACCGGCTCGAAATCAGTGCCTTTACCTTTTTCAATAATCTGGAAACATTCTTCCAGAGGAATGGCGTCGCGGTAGCAGCGCTTCTGGGAGATTGCGTCGAATACGTCGGCCACGGCCATGATGCGAGCTGCCAGAGGAATCTCGGTTTTGGAACGGCCTTCGGGGTAGCCTCTGCCGTTCCATTTTTCATGGTGGTAACGGGCCACTTCGTAAACCATCTGGCGGTAATTGTCATCGCCGATGTGGGAAAAGGTCTGCTTAATAATCTTGCCGCCTTGTTCCGCATGGCTCTTCATGATGGTAAATTCTTCGTCGGTCAGTTTGCCCGGTTTCTGCAAAATGTGATCCGGAATGGACATCTTTCCGATGTCGTGCATAGGAGCAGCGCTGGTCAAGTTGCCGATGAATTCAATGTTGATGATTTCCGGATAAACCTTGCGTTTGAACAATTCCTTAGAGAGAAGTTCTACGTAACGGCTGGTGCGCTTAACGTGGCCTCCAGTGCTTTCGTCGCGGTTTTCAACCAAGTTTGCAAAACCGAGAACAATGTCCTGGTTCAGTTCCTTGATTTTCTGGGTTCCGTTGATTTGTCTGTCCAGTAGCTTCGTTGTTCTGCTGGAAAGGAAGTAGAGCAGATAGCCAAAACTGCACAAGGTAAGTGCGCGAGGCAATACGCTGAAAAGAACAAGACGCTTCATCACCAGGAAGTTCTGGTCGGGAACGAAGTTCCCGAAGAAACCGGAGAACTGGCCCAAGGTAGACATGATCATGGTGGTGATCAATGCGAATAGGGTGGTCTTCTTGGAGAAATAGAGACTTGCAATGGCAATGGGGAAGGCGTAAACAATGGTGGCGTGGAACGTCAGTGTGGTTTGAATGACAAACAGGAACAGGTTGGTCAGCAGAACGTATATGTACTTGAGCTTCGGGTTATGCGGGCCAAGAATCTTGTTTAATGCCCACGGGCTCAAAAGAAGTACGGCGCCAACTACATAAGCGGTTGTCATCACCTTCTGGTCGATGATGAAAATATGAAGTAGGTTCAGTATGTAGATAAGGGTGAAGATGCCGAGGGTAATCGATAGTGCCTTGGCAACTGTTTTATTGGCGTCTGCTTCATTTTGACGCACTAAAAAATGATCACGTGTAACCATTCAAAACCTCACAATCCATACCAATAATAGTTAATAATGTAAGATTTTTATAACATTTTTGCGAAAAACGCTTTTTTTCTGTGTAAAAAACGAAAAAGTGGATGAAGCATCCACCTTTTCATGAAATCGAAACTTTGAATTTTTATTTCAGAAGTTCCGCAGGCACGCATTCTGCCATGGCTTCGTAGGCCTTGGCGCTGGGGTGCAGGTGGTCTCCGGAGTCAAAGCCGTCGGCAAATTTTTTCGGATCAGCAGAATCCTGGACTGCCTTGTCGAAATCTACACAACCATTGAACTTGTCGGATTCACGAAGCCACTTGTTGAATTCGTTACGGATGACGTCTCGGTTTTCGTTGTAGGTTCTCCAACCGAAAATGGGGAGCAGTGTTCCGCTCCAAACATTTAGGCCTAAAGAGCGGGCGTGTGCGATATATATTTTTTCAACTCCGTCAATCAGGTTCTGGGTGGTGGGCATGTCGCTCCAGGGGCGGAACTGGTTTACTTCGGCGCCCACCGGGTGGATGATGTCGTTGATGCCGTGCTGGATGATGACGGACTTTGCCCCAGCCACATTCATTTCGATGGGGAAACGGGTTGCTCCTTTCAAGCCGTAAGCTGCGTAGGTAATGCAGTCGTACTGGCGCAAGATTCGGGTGCCGCTGACAGCCCTACGGATGATGGAAACGTTGTTGAATCCTTCTTGTGCAGCGCGGATGCTTAGGTAGTCCGGCCAATCCTGGGCGGTAATGGAATCGCCGTAGCAGACCAGTGCGAAATTCTTTTCTTCGGTCAGAATATCGATGGTGTTCAGGAAATAGAACCAGTTGGTATTTCGAGTAAGATCTGCGGGCAATTCATCTGCGTTTGCAAAATTACCGTAGCTATACTTGCCGCTGGAAAGAGGACCCGTAATCAAGGTGCCTGCGTTCATCTGGGTGAAGTCGGCAAAGTAAAGGCTAACGTCAAGAGTTTCGCCTGCGGTAACGTTGAAGGGAATTTCGTCGCTTTCAATTTCCTTGCCGGGTGCGATAACGCCCTGCTTGTTTCCTTCAAATGTGATGGGGGTGTGGGCAACGAATGCTTCGCTAATGGTTACTGCTTCGGTTCCGGTCAAGTTGGAAAAACGGAACCTCAGCTTGCTTCCAGAAAAGCACATGCGAATGGGGTAGCGAAGAGTGATGTCCTTGGCATAAACGGCTTCCTTACGGTCGGTAATGGAGGTTGCGTTTCCCCAGCAGGCTACCCACTTTGTGTACTTGTTTTCAGACATTGATTACTCCACGAAGTCGGCTTGATTTATTCAGCGAAACCAGGGGTGGGCAGGTGCATACCGGCCATAGTCAACTTGTTTGCCTTGGCGTATTCAAGAATCTTCTTGCGGCTTTCGATGGACTTTGCCTTGTCCATGTCGTAGTTGGAATTGATTTCCGGATGGTTGATTTGCAAGGCGTAACCGTGCATCAAGTCTCCGATAACCAGAAGTTCCTTGTGGCGGAAAACGGTGTGGCCAGGAGTGTGGCCGATGGCGTCAATAGCTTCCACTTCGTGGGGGAGGATGTCGCCGAAAGCGAACAGTTTCAGCTTGTCGCTATAGACTCCGAGAATTGCTTTCTGCAAATCGTTCTTTTCGATGTCGTTGAACCAGGCGTCCTTTTCAACTTGGCCAACGTAAACAGTTGCGTTCTTGAAAACTTTTTCAAAACCAGTTTCAGTCTTTTTGACTAGGCCGGAAATGTGGTCCACGTGAAGGTGGGTGAGGTAAATCAGCTTGATGTCATCGGGATTGACGTTCAGTTCCTTCAAATGGTTTGCCATTTGACCGCCGAAGTCACCGAGGCCTGCATCGAACAATACGTATTCGCCATCAGCCTTCATCAGGAAGGTGCTGACAGAAGCCGGAATGCCATCGGCGAGATTCAAACTATTGTAGAGGGAATCGCTTGCGTCGCTGAACAAGTCGCGAGGATTCAGCTTGTCGCCAGCGTTGTCCTTAATCCAGGTGACTGAGGCACCGTCGCTTAAAGTGATGGTCTTGTAATCTGAAGATGCTTGAACTGCTTCCTGGGAAGTTTCGGCGGTTGCTGCCTGCTGGGTTTCCTTGGAAGTTTGTGCGGATCCGTTGTTGCTGCATCCCAAAATGGTTGCGGCAAGCGTTGCGGTAATAGCTGCGTTAAAAAGAATCTTCATAAAAAATACCTCGTTTTACCGAGGTATAAGTTAGTAACTTAAGCGCAGAATCCCATGTGGCGACCTTCATGATCGTCCTTGCAGGCGACCTCATTTTGAAGCTCTTTCAAGATTCTCTGGGCAGTAACTTCATTTTCGTCCAGAAAACGCAACTGGCCATAGACTGCATTAAAATCGCCTGGAGCAAGATTGCGGATTCGTGTAGCTTCCTCAGGGCATTCTACCTTGGGGAAGAACAAATTCCACACCTGGGGAATTGCATTCGGTTTCAGGTATCCAAATTTCACCTTCAGGGCGAATCGACGTCTGGAAGCTTGGTCCAAATTGTCGTTGAAGTTGGTGGCTGCAATGAAGATTCCCTTGAAGTTTTCCATCTGGGTGAGGATTTCGTTCACCTGACTTACTTCCCAGTTGCGGGTTGCTCCACGACGGTCGCGGATCAAGCTGTCGGCTTCATCCAAAAAAAGAATTGCATCCTGTTCTTCGGCGTCCTTGAACATCTGTCGGATGTTCTTTTCACTTTCGCCAACGTACTTGTCCAACAAATCACTGCAGCGCTTGATGATGAGCTTGCGGTCCAGTTCTCGTGCAATGTGACGCGCAAATTCCGTTTTGCCGGTGCCGGGAGCGCCGTACAGCAAAATGTTCAGGGAATCGGGGCGGTCTCCCTCTTCGAAGGTTTGCCATTTTGCATCAAAATTATGAATGACCTTGGTAAGGTGCTTCATGTCGGCATCGGTATTGAGGATGTCAATGGAGTACTTGGGGGCGTGAGTTTCTGTATCGCGGTTGTTGTATTCCAGTTCAAGTCCCAAAAGATCTGCCTGCGCCTTGGTCATGCGCTGTACAATGTCCTTGGGGTCAAGTTTCGAACCCGCCTTCTTTAATGCCTTCGCAGTACGAATTGCCTGCGTAATTCCTCCCGCGGTCACGGGAATTTCACTAGACAGCTTGATGATAGTTTCTTCGTCAAGAAGTTTTTCCGCCTTCTGAGTCTTCACGATGGATTTCCAGATGTCAACGCGTCGGGATCCATCCAAGCGTTCAAACTTCAAGGAGAAATCAAAGCGCCTCAGGGAGCTTGCCTCGATGAATTCCGTATTGTTGGAAATCCAGATGATGGGGGTGTCCAGTTTTTCCAGGAAGCCGTTCAACTCCCCTTTTTCGCAACAGTTCAAAACGCAGTCCGCTTCATCCACAAGGATGATTGCGTCATCATTGCGAAAAGTGTAGCTGGCGAGCAGAATGCTGCTCATCTTGTCGATGATTTTGTTGCTGAAAGGATTGTCCTTGTTGTCGCCGGAATGTTCCAGATTGGTGAGAATCAACTTCTTACCCAACTTCTTTGCGATGGCCTTGGAAAGTTCCGTTTTACCGGTGCCTTCTACGCCGTACAAGAAAATGTTCAGCGGGTTGCCTTTCTGGTAATGGGTCAACATTTCCACCATAAGTTCAGTGTCGGAATTGTTGTCCTGCAACTGTTCATAGGCAATGGTGTCGCCTTTGAAAATTTGGAAGTTGTTTTCGCAATAGCTGGCACCTGCGCGTCCGCTCAAGTACTGAATAATTTTCGGCAACGGATTCAATTCGTTGTCAAGAATCATCATGCGGCGAAGGGTTGCCTTGGGGTCGAGAATCTTGTCGATTTCTTCTTGCGGGACTTCGCAGATTTGCTGGAAAAGAATGGCGCTGTTGGGTAGCTTCTGCTGGTTCATTCGCATAAAGTCAACCAGGTCTTCGCAATCCTTTTCAAAGAAGAACACCCAGGTGAAAATCAGGAACTCCAATTCCAAATCTGTAAGCTGGTAAATCTTCTGGATGGATTTCAGTCTTTGAATGTAGGGATCGTTTTCCGCAGACGCTTCAAGAATGAAGTTGGAAGCTTCGGTGATGAATTGCTGCTGCAGAGCATTCTTTACGGTTTTGTCGTAAATGGCTTCGCGGTCAAGGTGCTGGCGTACGGAGTTGATGACCTGGTCCATATAACCGGATTCTGCTGCCGACTCCATGTCGATGCAGGCGCTTTTGCGGTTGTGGAATTCTGTTGACACCTGGTCTTCAAATTCCTCATCAAAGCCCGATGGTTCCGCCTTGTGCATAGGGCCGAGTTTCTTTCCCGTGATTTCAAGAATGGCTTCAAGGTCCAAGTCCTTGTCCGGATTGATTTGGCTTTTATGCTTCTTTGCTTTTGTTGCGGAAATCGCCTTCTTCCCACGTTTTTTGATTTCTGCCAATTCTTGGTTGTTTTCTGCCTGGAGAACTGTTTTCACGGCGTCAAGAATGTTCAGGACGGATTTGAAGGGGAGAATTTTGATGAATTCGGAGGGGGAGGGATAGTGAGTGTTGCCACGGAGGAAGCGAATCCAGTATTCGTAGGCTTTGAGTGCGGGAAACTTCGGGGTGAACTCAACGTCCTTTGTCTTTTTGTTGAGCTGGGCGACAATATTCTTGTAGTAGTTCTTGTTCATTGCAAAACTCCAAAAAAAATCCGTTTGTTTATCGGTTTTGGAATTGAAAAGTGTCAGGAAAATTTCATCATTCTGGAAAATAGGGTTGCCCAGAGGGAGTTATTGGTCTTTTTTGACGTTTTTTCGTAAATTTTGCCTTGTCTAGAAATTGTATATTCTTTGTGATTTTATCGAATTAGCGTTTTTGGAGTATTCATGGATATTGGATCGTTGCATTTTCAGAACCCGGAGGCCTTCTGGCTTTTGCTTTTGGTTCCCGTTCTGATTGCCTCTTACATATACAGGAATCGTCGTCGCAAGAGTACCATCAAGTTTCCTGCGTTGTCCATAGCTAAAAGAGCTGTCCCCAGTAAAAGGGTACGCTTCCGTCATATCGTGCCTGCTCTCCGTTTGGCTGCCCTCTGCTGTTTTGTTGTGGCTCTGGCCCGTCCCCAGAATGCCATGGAAGTGGAATACACTTCTACCGATGGTGTAGACATTATGCTGGCTCTGGATATTTCTGGCTCCATGGGCACCTTGGATATGCTTACTCGCGCAGAACAGGCTAAACTTGGTGTGATGAATGCTGAACGTATGCTCAAGTCCGGAAACTACTGGAAGTATAGCCGCTTGGGTTACGCCCAGGAAGTCATTGCCGAATTTATCCAGAAGCGCCATAGCGACCGTATCGGCCTTTCCGCCTTCGGTTCTAAATCCATGACCCAGTGTCCGCTGACTTTGGATTACGGTTCCCTGCTTGAAATTTTGAAGGCTTCTGGTGACCTTGCCCAGGATTCCGTTTATGCTTCCCGCACAGCCATTGGTGATGGCTTGATGAACGCCCTTGCCCGTTTGCAGAAGTCCGAGGCTAAGTCCAAGGTTGTGGTACTTTTGACTGATGGTCGTGATAATGCAAGCCTTGTTCCTCCTATGCGTGCCGCCGAGGTGGCTCAGTCCCTTGGGGTGAAGGTTTATACCATCGGTGTAGGTAAGAAGAACGGTAAGATTCTGTCCTTCCAGCAGAACCCCTGGACTGGCGAAATTTCCTGGGGTGAACGCGAAATCACTCCCGAAGAAGGCATTGACGAGAATGTGCTGAAGGCTGTGGCCTTGAAGACTGGTGGTCGTTTCTACCGTGCCGAAAATAAGGATGAACTGGAACGCATCTATTCCGAAATTGACGAACTTGAAAAGACTGAAATCGAGACCATCGCTTACGCCCGTTATGCAGAGAAATTCTATCCCTGGCTTCTGGCGGGCGCTCTCCTGATTTTGCTGGAACTGCTTTTGGCTAACACCCGCTTTGTGAGGATCCCGTAATGCGTTTTGCTGAACCGAGTTTCTTGTGGGGCCTTCTATCCCTCCCGCTTTTTGCGCTGCTGTTTGTCTATGCCTACCGCCGTCGCAAGAAGTTGGCTGCCCGATTTGTATCCCTTTCCATGTTGCCGAAGCTTTCCACGTCCGTTTCCCCGTGGCGTCGTCTGGCTAAGGTCTTGATTCTTTTGTTGGCGATCGCCTTCCTGTTTGTTGCTCTGGCTCGCCCCCAGTGGGGCCGCAAGATGGAACATATTGAGCGCAAGGGCTTGGACCTGGTTCTTCTGCAGGACATTTCCCTTTCCATGCTGGCCGAAGATATTAAGCCCAATCGATTGACCCGTAGCCGCCATGAAATTTCTGCGTTCCTGGAATCCTTGTCCGGCGACCGTGTGGGATTGGTGGCTTTCTCTGGTGAAGCCCAGGTGATGGTTCCCTTGACCTTGGACTATGGTACGGTGCAGATGATGCTCCGCGAACTTACCCCGGGTTGGCTCATGCCGGGTACGAACCTTGAGAATGCAATCCGCAAGGGTATGGCCTTGTACCAGAATTCGGGTAGTGCCGGCCAGTATTCCGTGATGATCCTTATGAGTGATGGTGAAGAACTGGAGGCCGCTGCGGTCAATGCTGCCAAGGAAGCTGCCGCCCTCGGTATCCGCATTTACACCATCGGTATCGGTTCCCGCGAAGGTGTTCCTATTCCGGTTCCTAGCCGCAATGGGGACGTTGCCTACAAGAAGGATGCTCAAGGCAACATTGTCACCACCCGTCTCGAAGACGGTACCCTGCAAGAAATTGCAAACGTCACTGGCGGCTTGTATTTCTACGCTAACCCTGGTGAATTTCAACTCCAGAAGGTCTTGACTGAAATCGCTTCCCTCGAAAAGAAGGAACAGGCCAGCGACCGTATGGAAAACTATCAGGACCGTTATCAGATTTTCCTCGGCTTTGCCGCTTTCCTGTTCTTGCTAGAAGCGCTTATCTCCGAAAGGGGCCGTCGCCGCAAACAGGTGGCCGGACGTTTTCAATAATTTACGAGCATTTTAGGCCCGTTTTTTCTAAATTCCTATTGGTGTTTGAAAATAGGGCAGTTTTGTTCCAAAACTGCGATATTTTAGGGATGAGAAAGGTTCTTGTTCACCCTTTTTTACACAAAAATGGCGAAAAAACGTCAAATTTTAAAGTAAATTATGGGTGGAAGTGTTTTTTTTCTAAAACGGAGACCTTATGCTCGATCTTTTAGCGGTACAGTCTGGTACTGCCAACGCATCTCTCATCACTCTGGCCTATACCCTTATCTTGGCCTTCATCCTTTCTTCCACCATTGCTTGGACCTACGAAAAGACGTTCCTTGGTCTTTCTTACTCCAGAAATTTTGTGCAGGGCATCGTGTTGAGCTCTGTGGTCGCCGCCATGGTGATGGCTGCTATCGGTGATAACGTTGGCCGCGGCCTCGGTATGATGGGCGCACTTTCTGTGGTCCGTTTCCGTACCAGCTTTAAGGATCCTCGCGACATCATGTTTATCTTCGCCTCCCTTGGCGCAGGTATCGGTTGCGGTGTTTATGCTTGGGGCCCGGCTCTCGGTGGTACCATTGCATTCTGCATTGTTGCCTTCCTCATTTCCCGTACCGGTCTCGGTACCAAGCATTTCTTTGATGGCATGCTTCGTTTCGCTCTTCCCAACGAATCTGCTCCCCGTCAGCAAATCGAAGATGTCCTTCGAAAAAGTCTAAAGACCTACATCCTAATCACAATGCGTGAGGTGGATGGTGGCGCTCGTGTGGATTGCGCCTACCAGGTTCGTCTCCGTGCAACTAAGCCGGCTGCAGAAATCTTGAAAGAACTTTCTGAAATTGAAGGCATCTCCGACGTTCAGTTCATGATGCAAGATGCAACCACCGAAATGTAAGGGAGTAGATGATGAACAAGTTTGAAGACGCTCTCGATACTTTTTGGAATAAGCACAAGACCAATCCTGGTGTAGCTCACGCTTACAAACACAAGCTGATTTACGCCTGGTGCCTTAGCATCCTTATCGTTATTGTCCTTGGCATTATGTTCGCCGGCAAGGCCTCCATGTTCCAGGGAATTGCCGAAGCTACCGAAACTACTATCAGCTTGCCGAGCCCCACTGAAGTTGTCAAGGTTCACGTGATGCCTGGTCAGTCCATTCACGCTGGTGATACCATCGTTGAATTGAACCGTCCGGACCTTACCCTTCGTATTACAGAGCTTACCCGCGAACTTGACGCTAGCGAAGGTCGCAGCGACTTGTCCAATGCTGAAATTGACCAGAAAGTTGCTGAGGTCAAGGCCGATCTTGCTTCCCGCAGTCTCGCCCTCAAGTCTGAAATTCGCAACCTGGAAACCGAATACCAGAAGAATAAGGAAATTGCTGCTAAGCTTAAGAGCCTTAAGAATTCTGATGCAAAGAGCGATGGCAACGACGCCATGGCAATGCGCATCAAGAGCTTGAAGAACGAACTCGCTGTTCTCCAGGCCAATGCAAATGAACAGATAAAGCTCCTCAAGAGCAGCGGTCGTTTGCAGAAGAGCGCTGGCAAGACTGAAGTCGAAAACCTCAAGAAGGAATTGGCTGAACTCCAGAAGCAGCAGGAAGAATTGGTGCAGATAGCCAAGGAAGACTGGGTTGTTGGTTCTGTCAATGCTCGCGATGGTGAAAAACTCTCCAGCTTTGCTCCGGTTGTTACCTTGACCCATAAGTCTCCGACTCTCGTTCGTGGCTACATTCACGAACGTATGTACCAGCGTATGGACGTTGGCGAAACCGTGAAGGTTCGCACTCTGGGTGGTACCGGCAAGGCAATCAAGGGCAAGGTCGTTGGCCTCTCCAGCCGTATTGTTGAATTCCCCATGCGTATGTGGAAGATGCCGGAAATGCCTATTCATGGTCGCGAAGTCATCATTCAGATTCCTGAAGAAAACCCGTTCCTGTTGGGTGAAATGGTGACTATCTCCGAATAATTTCGGGTGTGTTTTTCGAGAAGTTAATTCGAATAAAAAAGTTTTAGGAAGTATTTATGAAAAAGTTTGGATTGGTAACCTTAGCATTGTCTGCCGCTGCGTTTGCTGGCCCCCTTACCTGGGAACAGTTGATTCAGTCCGTGGATAACGACCCTCGTTACCAGGCTGCGCAGAAACGTGCAGAAATGACCTCCACCGGACAGAATACCAAACTTTGGGACAAGTTGGAGCTTCGCTACAAACTCGATGGCTTCAGCTTCGCTCAGCATGATTTTGAACTCCGCATTACGCCGAAGGGCTTTGGTGAGGGCTCCGCAGACAAGGCTCACTGGGAAGCCCAGGTTGCCTACCAGAAGGCTCACCTTATCGCAGACCGTGCAGAACTTCTGTATGACCGCTACGATCGCGCCATTCACTACATCAATCGTCAGCGTATTGCCAAGTTGAACAAGGAACTTTACCAGGTCAACTCCGACCGCATCGAAGTTCTCCACATGAAGGCCGGTTCTGCAACTTTCAATCCCCAGGATTTGATGACTTCTTTGGAAAAGGAAGCTTCCCTCCGCGCAGAAATGATGACCGATAGCGCATCCTTACTGAATGCCGAAGCGAAACTCAAACTTTGGGTTCCGGATTTTGACGGCGTTGAACTGGACTCCACCTGGATTCCTTCCATGGACGAAGTTGCTGCTCAGTTGGAAGGCGGTCTTGAAATTAACGAAACCTTCCCGGCTATTGCAATGGCTGCTGGCAAGATGAAGTCTGAAAAGTCCAAGATCCAGCAGGATGCCTCCAAGAGCCGCGACTACATTTCCCATATCGGCATTGGCTATTCCTTGAAGATTGAATCCTTGATGGAAAAGTACAAGGACTTGGATGCCTATGACATTTATGGTACCGGCTCCTATGATGCCTACAGGGGCGAGTTTGAAAAGCAGACTGGTTGCGTAAGCCAGCTTGGTTGTACCGCTACTGCCCGCGTTCTGATTCCGGACGTTGACAACCGCAAGACTTCCGACAAGTTCTTTGCAAACCTTGCATTCCGTCTTCCGTTCTTTGACAGCAATAAGGATTCCGACTTGAAGACTCAGGTTGCTGAACTTGATGCTGAAGGTGACTATATGAAAGACTTCCGTGATGTCTCTCAGAAGGTTACCAAGTTGGTTGATGAAATCAATGCCTTGATTGCACAGTGGAAGGTTCAGAAGGAATTTGTGGAAAAGGTTAATGCCGGCTCCATCTTTGAACAGTTTGCTAAGAACGCCGGTTCCGATCCGCTGCTTTTGCTCCGCGCTCGTGAAAGCGCTCTTGAAAGCGACTTGAGAGCAATCAAGTTGGAAAACGATATCTTTACCCGCTACCTTGCATTGCTTGAATACGCTGGTGTTCTCGGTGCCGAAGGTGTGCAGAATCATCTGCAGAAGGGCTTGAGGTAATATGGCTGAAGCCCGCGGATTTAGTCTTCTCGAACGCTTCGAGTTGAAGTACCACATTCCTGTGGAATGGGCCGACAAGATTGGCGCCTTCATTGCTCCGTATTGCGAAGAAGACTATTACTCCAAAATTACTCCGGGTGGTTTCTACTGGATTACCAACCTCTATCTGGATACCCCCACGTGGACGTTCCTTGGCTGGAAAAAACGTCAGTTGCTGGATCGTTTCAACATGCGTATCCGTACTTACGGTGAACATCCTGCTCAGGATGGAACCTTCCATTTTGAAGTGAAGCGTAAGATCAAGAGCATTTGCTACAAGAGCCGCGCCACCATCAAGGGCATCAACCCTGGTGAAGTCTGGAACATGAAACCGGACGAATGGCCGTGCAAGGGCGAAAAGGATCGTAAGTACCTTAAGGATTTCTTGTACAAGACTGAATTGCATGGTGCACATCCCCGTCTGTTGACACAGTATAAGCGTCGCGCATGGTTCGGTCTCCGCGAAGAATATTCCCGCGTGACCATCGATACTGGCATGCGTTTTCGCGAAGAAAATGGCTTTGATTACACTGTCGATCCCCACTACATGCATTCCACCGGTATCCCCCGATTCTTCTTGCCGGGTTGCGATGCTGTTTTGGAACTGAAGTGTCCCTGTTCCCAGGTGCCCTACTGGATGATCGATCTGATCCGATTCCTGAACCTTAAGCAGGGCGGATTCTCCAAGTTTGGCAATGCCGCCGCTGAATGGCAGCGTGTTTATGAAAATCCCCGCCGTTTCAAGACCCCTTATTGGACAAAGCTTGGAACTACGTTGGAAGAAAATTTGTAATATAGAGAAAATACTCTGCAAAGGATGTCTCTTATGGATATCAAAAAGATTTTGACTATTGGCGCTAGCGCCTCCATGCTGGCCTTGGTGTCTGCATGCTCGGATCCCGAGCCGAAAAATCCCGTAGGACCGGATGATCCTACTCTATCTTCCGGTATGGTGTCCGGGGGTAATTCCTCCAGCTCCAAGGGCAATGGCGTTCTGGTTTCCAGTTCTTCCATGAAGAACACCGATGAACCCCAGATGGCTTGTTCCGAAATTATGTATAACAACGCCAAGGGTGATACCCTGGAATGGGTGGAAATCTATATCGCTGGTGGCATGGATATGGATAACATGCAGAACTTCACCCTGCATCTGAGCGGTGATGTGGACTTTACTTTCCCTGCCGAACCCTTGAAAAAGGGTGAGTATGTGGTAGTGACCAACAATGAAGCTTTGTTTAAGAAAGCCTATCCCACATTCGCTGGCCGCCTTTTTGGAAATATGACAGGCAAGATGGTCAATGAAGGTGGTGTGGTCAATGTCAAGGTCCGTGGCGAGGGCGACGTGACCTGCGCGTTTAGTAGCGAACCTCCTTGGCCTAGCCTTGCCGACGGTAAGGGACATTCCCTGGTTTATACCGGTGGTATTGCCGCCCAGTCTGTCTCCTGGTGTGCTAGCGCTAATCCTGGTGGAAATCCCGGCGTAGGTGAAGACGCTTGCATTGATGTTGTGAACACGGTGCGTATTAACGAAGTCAAGCCCTCATTCTCTGCCGCAGGAACTTATGAAGGTTCTTGGATCGAGCTCTACAACTCTGGTGCGGTTCCGGTGGATGTTTCTGGCTGGACTTTGAATGTGAAGCTTCGTAAGGATACCATAAAGGTTAATGCTGGTGCAGTCGTGCCTGCCGGTGGCTACCTCGTTTTGGACGGTGGTGAAGGTGGTGACTTCGATAAGGAAGTCGTAGTTTCCGACCAGGGTGGTGAAATCTATTTGTATGGCTTGGCTGAAGGTCAGGAATCCAGTATCTGGTTGCCGGCCGGTAAGGGCGTTAGCGGTGTTGTTGATGTTGCCGATGGTTCTGTAGCTCAAGGTCCCTTGGCTATGGCTACACCGGGCGCTGCAAATTCTGCCCTTAAGCTGGGCTCTGTCTACATCAGCGAAATCCATTACCATCCGGACGAAAAGGGCGCTTTGCCTTTTGAATTCATGGAAATCGTAAATGCGACCGCAGCTAATATTCCTTTGTACAACTCCTCTTTGAAAAAGGGTTGGAAGATTGAAGGTGTCAACATTGAATTTGGTGCAACCGATGTTCTTCTGGCAAATTCCAAGGCTCTCTTGATTCCTGCAACTCTGGAAGATGTTGCAATTGCTGGCTGGGGTCCGGAACTGGTTCGCAAGAGCTATAATATTCCTGAAACCGTCCAGATTTTCTCTTATAACGGTAAACTTTCCAACCGCGGTGAAACAATCGCTATTAAGGAACCGTACACTAGTACCAAAGACTCGGAAACAAATGAAACTAAGTATTACTATACTTGGCACGATGCAACCCTCTATTCTGATGCTTGGGCCGGTCTTACCGATGCTGATGGCGCAGGATTCAGTCTCCAGCGCGCAGACCTGACTACCATGGGTTTTGGCCCGTCTGCATGGAAGGCTGCTAATCCGACTCCGGGTAAGTAGTTTGTCCTAAAAATCGATGTTTTTATGAAGGTCCTCTCTTGAAGAGGACCTTTTTTTGGTGAATTTTACCGTCTATTTTTACTATTGTTCTTAATAGGGTTGCAGAAAAAGGCGGGTGATTTCATTAAAGTAAGCTTTTTGTAAGTTTATTTATAAAAAAAGTAAGTTTTTATTTCTTATAAATCTTCCCTCCGAAAGAGCGTTTTTTTATTTTTACAGTACTATGAAAAAGTATTGTGCATCCCTGATTTCTGTTATTACGGTGGCAACACCCTTGTTCGCAAAACCAATCACCTTGCAAGACGCCTTGGATATGGCCAAGGCCAGCAATTCCCAGATTAAGTCCGAAAGGGCCAAAGTGGAAATTGCCGAAAGCGAGGAATCTGAGGCTTTGTCCCGTTTTATGCCGTCGTTGAGCCTGTCTGCCAGTGTTACAAAGATTAATGATCCTATTACGATTGATTTGAGTTCCCTTCAGGCACCCCTAAGTGATATTGCCGGCGCAGCCGCCTATTCGAAGGCTTATCTGTCTGTCTATAACCAGGCTTATGGTCAGGTTTATCAAAGCCAGTATGAAAATGCCGTAAACCAGATGATGGGTATGGGTTTGCCCGAGGAAGTGGCCAAGTCTAAGGCTAAGGAAACATTGGACGAAAATGCCGCCACCATTTGGAGTGGAGTCGTTTCCAGTAAGGATGTGAATGACAAGGCTCAGCTGGTTGCAGACCAGTATGGTCAAAACGCCTCCAAGGAAATTGAAAAGTCCAAGGATTTCAAGATGAAGGTTCAGGACGACGTGTTCTTCAACGCTCGTCTTACCGCTGTTTGGCCCTTGTTCACTGGTTTCAAGCGTACTGCAGCCTATGATGCCGCCAAGGGAAATGTGACTGCCAAGAAGGCCGCTTTCGAAATGGCTCAAAATACAGTCTTGATGGATGTGGCTACAAAGTATTTCACTTTGCGCCTTTCCGAAGAATTGACTGCATTGCGCGAAACGACCAAGAAGAATCTTGAAGAACATTTGGAACGTTCCAAGAAATTGGAAGCCGGTGGTCAGATTAGTAAGGCTGAACGCCTCCGCGCTGAAGTTGCCTTGGCTGAAGCTCAGAACGCTTTGGAAGATTCCTACCGTGACCAGTCCTTGGCTCGTATGGCCTTGGCTAGTCTTTTGCATACCGATACCAACTTGACTGCTGTGACTCCGGTTCTTGCTCCGGAACAGACTCCGACTATGGAAGAATTCAAGTCCTTGGCTATTGAGCGTCATCCGGGTCTTCAGCAGTTGCGTACTGAACGTAAGCGTAGCCAGAACGCAGTGAAGGCTGCTCAAGGTGATTATTATCCGATGGTTGCCTTGTTCGCTTATAAGGAACTTTATACGAGGGACTTGACCATTTTGGAACCGGAATGGGCTGTAGGCGCAAAGCTTCAGTGGGATTTGTTCAAGGGTGGTGAAACTCGTTCCAAGGTTGCAAACGCAAAGGCTTTGGATCGTTCTCTTCTGAATATGGAAGAAAGCACTTTGGACAACATCAAGCTGCTTGTGGAAAAGCGTTGGCGAGAAAAGGAACATGCCATGAGTCGTTTGACCAGTTTGAACAAGACTCGTGAACTTGCAGAAGAAGCTCTTCGTAGCCAGACCTTGGCTTACGAAGCAGGTCTTGCTACTGGCTTGGAAGTTGTTGATGCTGAGTTGTCTTTGGCTCGTTTGCAGGTGGGCGACTTGAAAGCTCATTATGACGCCGTTATTGCATGGCTTGGCTTGCTGGAAGCTAGCGGCGAAGTTGTGAATGCTGGTGCAATGCTGAGTGCCGTTCAGCCTGTTGAAGAAGTGAGGCAGGATGCCGCTGTGACTGCTCCCGCTACCACTCCGGTGCTTCTGCCTGCAACTGAAAATGCAGTTGCCACAGCCGCTCTGCCGGCAGACGCTTCTGCTGAATCCGCTCCTGCGGTAGAAACTGCTCCCGCAGAGGCCGCCGCCTCCGCTCCCGCAGAGCCTGCTTCCGTCGAAGCTGTACCCGCAGCAGAAACTTCCGTTGAATCTACTACCCCCGCATCTGAAAATTAATAGGAGTTCATTATGCTTAAAGTTCTTAAAGTTATTGGCAAGATTTTAGTCATTCTTTCTTTGATTGCCTTGATTGTTCTTGGCATCACTACACTGCAAAAGTTTGCTACGGAGCCTCGCGAGGCTTATCTGCAGGGGCAGATGGAAGCTCGTCGCGTTCTTGTTGCCGGTAAGGTGCCTGGCCGTGTGGAAAGTTTGTTCTTCCATGAAGGCGACATGGTGACCAAGGGTGCGATCGTTGCTGTCATCAGCAGCCCGGAAATTGAAGCAAAGAAGATTCAGGCCCAGGGTGCTCTTGGTGCCGCTCGCGCACAGGCAAACAAGGCTAAGAATGGCGCTCGCTCCGAAGACGTGACTGCTTTGAAGGCTATGGCTGACCGTGCTCAGGAAGCTGCAAACCTCGCAAAGAATACCTACGACCGTGTACAGAAACTTTATAATGAAGGCGTGCTCCCGTTGCAGAAGCGCGACGAAGCAGAAACTCAGATGAGAGCTTCCCAATCCGCTGCAGACGCTGCCCGCGCTCAGTACGATCAGTCTCTCGCAGGTGCTCGTTCCGAAGACAAGGCTGCTGCCGCAGCTCTCGTGATGCAAGCTCGCGGTGCTAATGCCGAAGTGGATGCTTACCTCGAAGAAACCAAGATTCGTGCTCCTATTGCAGGCGAAGTCTCCGTCAAGCTTGTTGAAGAAGGCGAAGTGGTTGGTTCCGGCATGCCCGTTGTCGCAATTACTGACCTTGATGATTCCTGGGCAGTCTTCCACCTCCGTGAAGATATGCTGAAGAATGTTTCCAAGGGCAAGACTTTCAACATGTTCATTCCGGCATTGGACAAGCACGTGGATATGGAAGTGACTTACATTGCTTCCGTAGGTGATTACGCAACCTGGCGCAGCTCCAAGGAAAGTGGCGGTTTCGATCTCAAGTCTTTCGAAGTTCGCCTCCGTCCGAAGGAAAAAGTTGAAAATCTCCGCCCTGGTATGAGCGTTCTCTTCCCGGTTGACCAAATCCAGTAATCCTTAAAAGTATTTTGGTGAGCTTGTGCTAAAGAATTTTCTTAAAACTGTTCGCCTGCTTTATCTCAACCACAATCTCGTATTGTGGTTGGTGTTGCTTGTTCTGCCCGTTGGTGTTTCTGTATTCATGCTGGATGTTTTCTCTGCTGAAATTGTCCAGCACGTTCCTGTTGGAATCGTAAAACAGGATCGCTCTCAGTTGGCAGATGAATTCGAACAAGGTTTGAGGGCTAGCCCCGTCATTGACGTGGCAATGGTTTGTGCGGACCTTAGCGAATGTGAACATGCGATCATCCGTGGTGACTTGCAGGCTTTTATTGTGTTGCCCTATGACATGGAACAAAAGGCTCTCCGTTTGGAAACGCCTGTGGTTCCTATTTATTCCAGTGGCCAGAATTATTTGACCAATACTTTTGCGACAAAGGAAATCCGTTCTGTATTCTCTTCCATCGGATCTAATTTGTACACAAAGTCCATGGAAGATCCTGTCAGTGTTCAGATCAAGTCCGTGGGTAACGCAGAAAGTAATTACCAGGGATTCCTTGGTATGGGCCTTG
Organism: Fibrobacter sp.; assembly: GCA_024399015.1. GTDB lineage: Bacteria > Fibrobacterota > Fibrobacteria > Fibrobacterales > Fibrobacteraceae > Fibrobacter. Next base: position 124,190 of record JAKSIC010000001.1, on the reverse strand, counting down.
TGACATCTGTGTTCCACCTGGCAGCAATTCTTGGGGCGGCATACCTTATGAGCTATCCTCTTCGTGAACGCCGTCTGAGAAAGTTCCTGGCTGCAGCGAAAGGTTCTCGTACGGTGCTTTGCCTGGCGACCATTCTCCCTATGATTGTCATCTTGTGGCTTTCCATGGTGGGATCCTACGCTTACACCCATCGTTTCCTTGCTCCCATGACTCTTGATGAGTTCATCGTGGTGTCTGCTTCCCAGCTCATCATGATTATCGCCTGCGTTGGTGCAGGAACGACTTTCGTTGGCGTTACTGGAAGCATGCGTATTTCCACCAGTGTGGCTGGCGTGATTGCAGGCCCTGCGTTTGCATTTGCTGGTCAGACATTCCCGCTGATGGCAATGCCATTTGCCGTACGCTGCTTTGCCTTTATCCTTCCGTTGACTCATCTTCTCAAGGTTCAGGCATCTATGCTTCTTGGCCCTATTGGCAAGGCCCACGCCTGGGAATCCATCGTGATTCTTCTGGGTATGGCTTTGTTCTGGCAGTTGCTGGGAAACTTCTCTATGTTTGCCCGCTGGAAGTATGCTGCCAAGAGGGAAAAGCGCCTGGCTCGCGAGGCGGCCGCAGAAAAAAGCAAATTCGCAGTAGAGGAGGTCGAAAATGTTTGATCTTTTCAAGCGCTTGCTGAAAGTTGCGTTCACGGAATGGAAATTGTTCTATACGGATCCTGCGGCAGTTTTGCTGTTGGTGGTTGCTGGCGTTATCTACGCTTTCTACTATCCCACACCCTATATGAACCAGACTGTTTCCGAGGTGCCCGTTGCAGTGGTGGACCTTGACCATACGGTAATGTCCCGCGAATTGACGCAGATGTCGGAATCTGCCCAACAGATCCGTGTCCGCTACGTGTTCTCGGATGTTCGTGAAGCGGAAGAAGCCTTGGCTCGCGAAGAAATTTACGGCTTTATGGTGATTCCTGCGGACATGGAAAAGGACTTGCGTAATGGCAACAGCGTGAATGTGAATGTGTTTACCCATGGCGCCTATGTAATGCTTCATGGTAACATCGGTACTGCATTTACCACCTGTGCTTTGACGGTGGGAGCTACAACTAAGGTGAAACGAATTGCCTTGGGTAAGAAGGTTCCTGCGGCAAAGGCTATGGCTATGCGCGATCCGGTGCCAATCAGTATCCAGACCATGTACAACAGCACAGGAAGTTATTCCAACTATGTTGTGCCTAGTGTTTTGGTGTTGATTCTCCAGCAGACCTTAGTTATTGGCATTTGCGTTTTGGGTGGTCCCCGCGGCCACCGCCGTTTCCGCGGCAAGTTTCAGAATAGTCCTGTAGAAAACGAACGTATGCATTACCGCTACTTCGGTCGCTCTCTTGCATATTTCGCTCATTACTGCACGTTCATTCTGTTCTACCACTTTGTTGTCTATAACGTGTTCGACTTCCCTCGCCGTGGCGAATTGTTGCCTATGGTTGTTTTCGCGGTGGTGTTCCTGTTCTGTGTCATCAATTTCGGTATGGTTCTTTCCCAGGTGTTCCTCCGTCGCGAAACCAGTGTGCAGATTTTCCTGTTCTTGAGTATGCCTGTGCTCTTCCTTGGAAATTTCAGCTGGCCCAGTTATTTGCTTCCGGGATGGATGAAGGCCATCGCAAGTGCAATTCCTTCCACATTTGCAATTCCCGCTTGGCTTGCCATTGAACAGCGTGGTGCCGATATTTTTGATGCAGCACCGTTGCTTTATCCGTTGGCAATACAGGGTGTTTTCTACATGGTCCTTGGACTGCTTTTGACCCGATTCAGGGACGGTTCCGGTTTGAAAACTGGTGATATGTAGATTTTTCTGACGAAAGGTTGAGATTAGCTGATAAACGGGTGCTTTTTGCGCCCGTTTCTTTGTACATTTATAGAGAAAGAAAGTGCGGCGTTGCCGCGAAAGAGGTGTTAGATTATGATGTTCGATCCTTTATATATGTCCATCCTGTTGGTGACCTTGGCCCTTTCTGGCATTGTCTCTTGGATGGTAAAGTCTCGTTTTAACGCTGGCCAGAAAGTGATGATTTCCAGCGGTCTGACAGGTGCCGAAATTGCAAAGGCAATTTTGATGGATGCAGGTGTGACTGATGTTCAGATTCTTGAACATCATGGTTTCTTGTCTGACCATTACAACCCGCTGAACAAGACTTTGAATTTGTCTAGGGAAGTGTATCATGGTCGTAATGCCAGCGCTGCGGGTGTTGCTGCTCACGAAGTGGGTCACGCCATTCAGCATGCCCAGGGCTATTTCCCCATGTGGCTCCGTTCCTTCATTGTTCCTGCTGCAAATGTCGGTTCTAATTTGGGTCCGTGGCTTGTAATTATCGGTATAATCTTGATGGGCGCCGGACGTGCTTTGGGCTATTCTCTGGCTATTGTGGGCGTTCTGTTGTTTGCAATCGCAACACTCTTCACCTTGGTTACCGTTCCTGTTGAATTTGATGCTTCCGCCCGCGCCAAGAAAGCTCTGGCCCGTATGGAAATCGTTGCCCAGGGTAGGGAGTACAATACTGTAAGTGGAGTTCTGTTTGCTGCAGGTCTTACATATGTTGCCGCAGCCATCGGCTCCATTATGCAATTGCTCTACTGGGCGTATCGCGCAGGACTTTTGGGCGGGCGAAACGACGATTAAAAAGGTGTCGTCGGACTCTTGCTGATTTGAATTTTTTGAGAAAAAATGCACCGCTTTTTGCGGTGCTTTTTCATTAGTCTTTCTTGCCGAAACATGTCATTGCGAGCGCAGCGCGGCAATCAAAGCTATTCTTTCTTGCCGAAGTTCTTGGCGCTTCTGGTGAGGTAGGCAATATATTCTGCATCGGTCATTTCGTTTCCTGCGAAGAACGGACCGTCGTCCTCGTCTTCCTTTTCGTCGTCCTTGCTTTCCTCTGGCTTGGAGACTGGCTGTGTGGTAGACTTGACTTCTGTTTCTTCACTGGGTTCGAAGACGTGCTTCTTTTCTTCGAAAGGTTCTGCAACGGGCTTTACTGCAGGTTCTGCAGGTGCAACGGCGGGGGAGGATGATGCTCCATTTTGGTTGTAGAATTCCTGAGCCTTTCTCATGAATTCGGCAAATTCCTCGTCGGACATCTGCTGTTCCGGTGCAGCGCTTGCTTCGGCTGTTGCTTCGGGCTTTACGGAGGGCTCTTCTTCTTCGAAATCGTCGTTGGAGGTGACCACGACCGGTGTGAAATCGTCATCATCTTCCTCGACGACGAATTCTTCATCAACGAACTCAGCGTCATCCTCGAATTCTTCCTCGTCCATGAATTCGGCTAGGCGTTCAACCACAGGTTCTTCGCTGGAAGCTTCCTCTGCGGTTTCGGAAACATTTTCAACGGGTGCAGAGGGAACCTCGGCAGGAACAGCTGCGGATGCGTCTGCAACTGGGGTGGGCGCTTCTGCGGTAACAGGGGTCTCGCCTGCGATAGCCTTCTCGGCAGCCTCGTCTTCCTTCATCATTTCTGCGAAGGGGTTCTCCTGAACGTCGGACATGTCCACCTTGCCTTCCAGCATGGCGGTGAGGTCTTCATCGGAAACGTTGCGACCATTGCTTGCCCATTGAACCGCTTCGCGCATGACGGCTGCCAGGTCGCCAACGGTCTGTTCCTGGGAACGGGCCATGGCCTGGTTGCGGATTGCTTCCACAAGGCCGCCCTTGACTTCGGGGTCCTTGGAGAAGAATACGGTTTCGCGAGCCATTTCGTCGGCGAATTCTGCGTTGTTCTTCTTGCGGTAAATCCAGATAGGTCCAAACAATTCGCTTTGACGGAAAACGATTTCGTCGGTTTTGATCATCTCAAGCATAGCCATAAAGGTAACGGCAGCGACGATGGGGTGAGAATCGTTTTCCAGAAGATCTTCGAAAAGGGCGCGGCCGTTTACGCTGAGGAAGTTGTTGATGGCCTGCTGACGGTCCTGAATGGTAACGTAGTCCAATTCAATATGGTGAACCGTTTCGGAGATCTTGGTCTTCAAACTCTTTTGGTAGGCACGGAACAGCTGCCAGATATTTGCATCTGCCAAAGTGTCGTCGTCGGCCTGGGTCTTTTCCAGGCGGCCGCGGGAATACGTACCGAAGTTTTCGCCTTCCATTTCTTGGAGACCGCTGGCCACTTGTTTGAAGCGCTGGTATTCCAGCATTTCCTTCATCAACTGTTCGCGGTCGGCGTTATATTCTTCTTCCAGTTCCGGATCACGTTCTTCGGCGGGCAAAAGTTCCTGGACCTTCAGGGCCATCAATCGGCTTGCCATGGAGAGGAAGTCTCCAGCCTTAGAGAGATCCATGCTGGCGGATTCGCTATAAACGTTTACCCATTCCAGGAACTGGTCTGCAATTTCTGCGATAGAAACTTGTTCCAGCGGAACTTCTTTCTTCTGCACCAGGTACACAAGCAAATCCATGGGGCCGTTGAAGGCTCCAATGCGGACTTCGTATTCTTCCTGTTCCAAAAGATCTTGTTCCATTTGAATAAAATGTAGAAAAGTATTTATTTTTATTTAAAACGAGGGGTTTGATTATGGCATGGTTTCCATTGAATGTTTCAAAAATCCAATTAGGTGTGTACCTGTGCTTGCTTCTTCTGGTAGGCCAAAGTTTGGCTGGGCAATTAGTTGATAAACGAGATGGGATCGTCTATAAAACGGTGAAAGTCGGAAACAAGGTCTGGATGGCCGAAAACCTGAATTACAAGGTTCCGAGAAGCTACTGTTATGATGGGGACAACTGTTCAAAGTTTGGCCGTTACTACCGTTGGGAAGACGCGAAAAAGATTTGCCCCGAAGGTTGGCATCTGCCTGTGCAGGGGGAACTTGTTGCTCTTTTGAATAATGGAACTAAGTTTGTTCTTAATCCTAATGGGTTTGCAATGCAACTGTCAGGTAGCTTTGGTGGCCAAGATGAAATTTCCTATGCAGAAGAAAACGCCTATCTCTGGAGTTCTACGTATGTGGACGAATGCGGTGAAGATAGTGATGTGATTGATTGTTCCTTCGCCTATGTCCTGCGCAGTTCTCATTTTGGTGTTTCCGTAGTTGAAGAATATTTCGACGCGGAAGTCTATTATTCTGTTCGCTGCGTGAAAGATTAGCTGTTGTAAAATCAAAACAAAAAAAGGACGTTCGCCTAAAACGAACGCCCTTTAATTTTTTTGAGGGGAGCTCCCTCGCGACTTTTGCCTTTTTTATTCCACGGTAACGCTCTTGGCCAGGTTTCGGGGCTGGTCCACATCGTTACCGCGAAGCACTGCGATATGGTAGGCAAGGAGCTGCAACGGAATGCAGGTGAGGATGGGCATCAACATGCTGAGGGTCTTGGGAACCTTGATGAGATGATCTGCAATTTCGTCCAACGGGTGGCAATCTTCGGTGGTGATGGCAATGACCTTGCCGCCACGAGCCTTGATTTCACGGACGTTGCTGATAACCTTGTCGAAGAGTGCGTCCTTCGGGGCGATCACGACAACCGGCATGTTCTCGTCAATGAGGGCGATGGGACCGTGTTTCATTTCTGCAGCAGGATAACCTTCTGCGTGAATGTAACTGATTTCCTTCAACTTCAATGCGCCTTCCATAGCCACGGGGTAGTTGTAGTGACGACCCAGGTAGAGGAAGTTTCCTGCCTTCACGTACTGGTGGGCAATGCCTGCAATCTGGTCGGAAAGTTTCAAAGTCTTTTCTACAAGTTCCGGAAGTTCCTGCATGGACTTCACGATGTCTGCGCCACTTTCAAAGGAAAGACGACGCTGGCGGCCAAGCAGCAATGCAATCATCGCAAGGACCGTTACCTGAGAAGTGAAAGCCTTGGTGCTGGCCACGCCGATTTCTGGGCCTGCGTGGAGGTAGACGCCGCCATCACTGGTGCGTGCAATGGTGGAGCCGACGCCGTTACAAATGGCGAGAGCGGTGGCACCCTTCTGTTGAGCTTCTTTAAGTGCGGCCAGGGTGTCTGCAGTTTCACCGGACTGGGAAATTGCCAACACCAAAGTGCCCGGCTTGATAATGGGGTTGCGGTAGCGGAATTCAGATGCGTATTCCACTTCCACGGGAACGCCTGCCAAATCTTCGATCATATATTCGCCTACCATGGCTGCATAGTAGCTAGTACCGCAGGCGGTGATGATGATTCGGTTGATGTTGCGAAGTTCCTTGATGTTGGTGTCAAGACCTGCAAGCTTTGCGTTTCCTTCAGCTGCCAGCAGACGACCGCGCATGGTGTTGCGGAGAACTTCCGGCTGTTCAAAAATTTCTTTCAGCATGAAGTGGGCGAAGCCGCCCTTGGCGATGGAGTCTGCATCGAATTCCACATCCTGGACTTCGTGCTGTACCGGCTGGCTCAAGGTGTTCAGCAGGTTGTATGTGCCGTCCTTGATTTCTACCACGTCGTTGTCATCGAGGTAAACCACTTTCTGAGTGTGACTAATGATTGCAGAGACGTCACTTGCCAGGTAGAATTCATTCTGGCCAATGCCGAGAATCAGGGGGCTGCCACGGCGGGCGCCAATAAGAATTCCGGGACGATCTTTACAAATTACGGCGAGACCGAAGGTTCCTTCGATGAGGGAAATTGCCTTGAGAACAGCGTCCTTCAGATTGCCTTTGTAGAATTTTGCAATGAGATGAGCCACAACTTCGGTATCGGTTTCAGACTTGAACTCAACACCGTCAGCCTGGAGCTTTCTTTTGAGGCTGGCGTAGTTTTCGATAATGCCGTTGTGAACGATGGAAATGTTTCCGTCGTAGCTCTGGTGAGGATGGGCGTTCTGTTCGGTGGGGGCACCGTGGGTTGCCCAACGGGTGTGGGCGATACCTATGGTGCTGTTTACCACGTCCTTCTTCAGTTTTTCTTCAAGAGCGCTGATTTTGCCTGAGGCACGGACTGTGTGGATCGCTCCGTCCTGGATGACAGCGATACCCGAGCTGTCGTAGCCACGGTATTCCAATTTCTTTAAACCGCCCACCAAAATAGGCAGGGCTTCACTTTGTCCTGTATAAGCGACAATTCCGCACATAACTATTCCCTGATTTATTAACCATATGCAATATATGAAATCTTTTCATTAAAAAAGATTTACCAATACTCTTTTAGGGTGAGTTTTTGTTATTTTTCAAAGCGTCTTACAAATATGAGGAATGATATGAACAAAAAATTGATTATTGCTGCAGGTGCTCTCGCTCTCGCCATGACTGGCTGCGATCAGCTTTGCCAGTCTTCTGCTCCCAAGGCAAAGACCTCTCTCGTTACTGAAAAAGATAAGTATAGCTATGCTCTCGGTGCTCACTTTGGCAACCAGGCTCATTACCAGCTGGTGACCCGTGATTCCATCGACCTCGATATCGATGTGTTCATTCAGGCATTCAAGGAACGTTACAACGAAGATTCCGCAAAGTTCCTGATGAACGACTCTACCATTTTCCAGACCTTGACCGACCTCTCTCAGAAGCGTCAGGCTGAAAAGATGGCTAAGGATAGTATCGCAGCTGCTAACAACAAGGCTGCTGGCGAAGCATTCCTCGCTCAGAACAAGACTGCAGAAGGCGTTGTTACCACCGCTTCTGGCCTTCAGTACAAAGTAATCACCGAAGGCACTGGTGCAACTCCGGAAGATGGCCACATTGTTAAGGTTCATTACACCGGTACTCTTCTTGACGGCACCAAGTTCGATAGCTCTATCGATCGTGGCGAACCGCTGGAATTCCCGATTTCCGCTGTGATTCCGGGTTGGACCGAAATGCTCAAGCTCATGAAGGTTGGCGAAAAGGTTACCGCATGGATTCCTAGCGACCTCGCTTACGGTCCGAATGGCCGTCCGCAGATTCCGGGCAACAGCACTCTCGTGTTCGAAATGGAATTGATCGACACCCACGCTATGGAAGCTCCGGCTGCTGAACCTGCAAAGGCTGAACCGGCAAAGGTTGAAGCTCCGAAGGCAGAAAAGAAGGCTGTGAAGAAGGCTGCTCCGAAGGCTGAAGCTAAGCCTGCCGCTGCTCCGGCAGAAGCTGCTCAGTAATTTCCAACGGAAATACGCTCTTTTAAAAAAGATTTCTTGGTTAACCCCAGGGAATCTTTTTTGTTTTTATTATTTTGCATTGTAAATAAAAAGTGTTGGTTGGGCGAAAGCCCATTGTTTGTTGAGGATTTCCGTGATCCGTTTGGTTTGTTTGTCTATTGTTGCCGCAGTTTGCCTGCTTGGCTGTAACGAAGAAGAAAAAATCCAGTCCCTGAAAAGTGAAGGGGACAAACTTCGTGCAAAAATTGATTCCCTTTCCGCTGAAGTAGAAAAAGCACAGCAGCTTCCTGAAAATTGGACTATTGAAAACGACACTGTTCGCGCTGGCGATGGCTTGTTCCAAGTGCTTTTGCGTATGCATATCAACGAAAAGGAACGCGGCAAGTTGGTGCTTGGAATGCAGGACAGTGTGGAACTTTCCAAGCTCCGCGTGGGACAGGTCTTTTTTGCAGCCTTGGACAGCACTGGAAGCGTTCAGCGATTCCGCTATGCTCCTAATCCGGCAACAATCCATATGATGAGCAAAACGGATACGGGCTACGTTTATAGTCGAATTGAAAAGCCGGTAACTCGCCGTCAGTCTATTTTTGAAGGTGCTCTTGCTGAGGGCAGCACCTTGAATGGAACCTTGTTCCGTGTGGGTATCCCTGGTCGCATGGTTGGCATTGTCAGTGGAGTTCTGCAGTGCAAGGTGGCTTTCCCCATGGCTCGTCCCGGCGATAAGTTCCGCATCCTTCTGGAAGAAGAATTTTATCAGGATTCAATTTGGATCAATGGCAAGGTCGTTTATGCAGAATTTGATGGCCGTGTTGTTGGCCATCACGAAGCCTTCAAGTACGAGGATCCGGATCCCAAGAGCACCTTCAATGCTCACTATACCGAATCTGGTGACGCCTTGATTTTTGATGGTCTTCGTTATCCTCTGGACCGTTTGCATATTACGAGTCCCTTTGGAACTCGAATTCATCCGATTACGGGCCAACGCAAGACTCATCATGGTATTGACTATGGTAGCCCTTCTGGAACTCCAATTTATGCTGTGGCAGAAGGTGTGGTGACTGTTTCCGGCTATGACGAATACAGTGGAAACAAGGTGGCTATCCGCCACAGGGACAACTCTGAAAGCTGGTACATGCACATGTCCGCTCGTGGTGTGGGTGTCGGTGCCCGTGTGGCCGCTCGTCAGGTTATTGGAAGGGTAGGTTCTACCGGCCGTAGTACAGGCCCCCATCTTCACCTAGGCTTCAAGAACGAAAAGGGTGCCTGGATCAACCCTGCCAGCAAGACTATGATTGCAGCCCCGAAACTTACGGGTGAACGTCTTGCTCGCCTTCAGAAGGAAGTTGCTGAAATTCGTCAGCAGATTGATTTGACTCTCGCAGCGCCCGCAGTAAAGGCCAACGACTCCACGGATGTTCTGGTCCGCATGCGCACGCTGAAGTAATGGCTGTATAGCTTTTGAATTTGAACGAAAAAAGCCCGGCGAATTAAGCCGAGCTTTTTCTTTTGTTTGAAATATTTGTTTTAGCGGTTCTTGAATTTGTAAACACCGCTCATTTGTTGCATCAGGTCTTTCTTGTTGCGCGGTACTGCGAAACTTGTTGTAGATCTGGCCTTGGCGAAATGTCCGGTGGAAGTTGTGCCGTAACCCTTGGTTCTTTCTTCCTTATTGCCGTTGACTGCGTTCTTTGCAATTTCAAGGGCCTTAGCCATTTGTTCATTTTCGTCGTTAAGCGGGTAGTCAGGTTCAATGCCCACCTTGTGGTAGACGCCACCGTCCTTGTCCATAGAACGCAGGCCGGTAACGAGGGACAAACCAGAAGCGTATGTTTCGATGACATACTGGCCGATGCCCTTGCCGTAGGAGGTTTGACCCACGACAGGAGATTTCTTGTTGACGGTCGCTGCGGACAACATAACTTCGGCGCAGCTTGCGGAACCGGAGTCTGCCAGGAACACGTAGTAAAGATCCTTACCAATGCCGTCCTTTTCTGCAACGTAGGTCGTGGTGTCGATTTTCTGGAAGTACTCAATGAAACTTCCGGAACCGCTGGAGTCTACGTCGGTTTCGAGGTCGATGATGATGGTGTCGCCCTTGCTGAGAAGTTCAGCGGACATATTGTTGCAGTGATCTACATCGCCACCAGGATTGTCGCGAAGGTCAATAATGACAGCCTTGTAGTCGTCCTTGATCTTGTTCAGAGCCTTTACGAATTCACCGTAGGTACCGTCTTCGTTTACGGTGTAGGAAGTGAATTCCGTAACTTTAATGACGGGGATGGAATCCTTGAAAGAGAGATACACGGTGGGAGAGTTGAACTCGCCGATGGTTACTGTGATAGTCTTGGTTTCGCCATCTCGCTGAACAACGAACTCAATCTTTTCTCCATCATTGCCGGAGGTTAACTTGTCAATGCCTGCGTTATTTACGGGCTTGTTTCCGTTGATGCTTACGACTGTGTCGCCGACCATCAAACCGGCCTTGTCGCTAGGACCGTTTTCGTAAACTTGATCTACGATTATAGAAGTGTCCCCTGTATCGGTGTCCAAGACAATTTTGATTTCTGCGCCAATGCCGACTGTAGCTTCAGATTCGGTTAGATACTGAAGAATGCGGGAGGCGTAAGCCGGATCGTAGTAGCGGGTGAATGGGTCTGACATATGTTCGTACATATTGCAGACTCTTTCGAAGTCCCCGCCTTCAATGCAGTAGCTTGTGTTTACGGGAAGGAATCTTGCGGGGTTGTAATATTCTTCGAAGTCCCCGAGTTCATCGTGATCACTCAGATTTTTGTTTTTGTGAGCATACAGATAGAAGTAGTCCAGGACTTCGTAATTGAATTGCAGTTCTGCTTCGGGGAATGTTTCTTTAGTACTTGAAGAAGAACGATGCCAGTCTCGGGAAGAGGATGATATATTGCCGTTGTCGGGACTGAATATTGGCTCGGTTCCCGATGCGTCACAACCGCTGATTGTGGCGGCAAGAGCTAAGGCTCCTCCTAAATAAGCTAGGCTTGTTAATTTACTCATGATTATCTCCTTTTTCCCTATATACTAATTTCCTTCGATATAGGCACCGCCAAAGAAATCTTGATCTCGACGGATGGGTTCTACTTCGATGAAGTTAGATGCTTTCTTTTTTAAATCGGTTTCATGTCCGTATAATTTTTTTGCCCATTCCACTCCGCATGCGATGGTAGCCTTGCCTTCACAAGTGTAATCGGGAACGATTCCTTTTCTGTGATAGGAGTTTCCCTTGGGAGTTAAGAATTCAAGATTTGTAATGATAGCGAGACCATTATCAATGGTGGTCCAGGTGGTTTGACCAATGCCTTTGCCAAAGGAGGTTGTGCCCACAACGGGGACGCCAGCGCCTTCTGCAACAGCTGCGGTGAAAATTTCCGCACAACTAGCGCTGCCTTCATTGACCAGTAGGATGAACGGATGGTTTTCTCCGGCATCTCCTGCTACGGCAGAGGTTGTGCTGTGATGCTTTTCTCTTTCGCCCCAACCGTTGAATGATACCCAGGATCGCGTGGAAAGTGGTCCCTGGGAAACGAATAGGTCCGCCATGGGAACGCATTGGTTTACGTGTCCGCCTCGGTTGTCTAAAAGGTTTAGTATTCTGACGTTTGTTTCGTTCTTGGTGGAGTCAAGATAGGCTTTTAATTCGCCGTAGGAACCGTTGTTTTTGTCGGCTGTGGTTGGCTTAAATCCGTCTAGTGTTATTACGGTAATGCCGTTTACGGTGTCGATAAAGACTGTCGGTGCGTAAATATCTTCCTTTGTCAATTCAAAATGCAATGTATCAAGACCTTTGACTACGGTTAGGGAAACAGTCTTGCTGCGGCTCAATTCTGAATCATAGGTGCTGTAGACCGATGTTCCTGTAGGGTCGTCTGCGGGTTTGACCAGGTCGATGTCGTTGATTTTAATGATGTTTCCGTAACGAGGGACGCCAGCTCTGCTGGCCGGACTGTTGGGAAAGACTCGATAGATGATTAGCGGATGGTCTATTCTCGATTCAATAGCGTACATCATTCCCACGTCTCCAGGTACGTAGCTTGTGTTCAGCTGCGTATTTACAGATTCGCTCTTGGAAGGTGGAATGTACTTTGTGTAGGGATCTTGCAACTGCTTGTAGAGGTTTTCTACGGAGTCTCCGTCGGGATCTAGCCCTGGCAGGTCGTCTTCATACAGGTAGGTCTTTTGCAAGAGCCAGTAATTGAACTGGTATTCTGTTGGGGTAGGGGTGCTTTCTACAGGATGGAAAAAGTCGCTACATCCAAAGTGCAAAAAGGCGACGAAAACCATCGCCGCCATAGTTGCAAGATTTCTGCAAATCTTACTGGTCAATCTTGAGGCCCTTCTTGTCCAGCAGCACGCGAGGAATGCCGCCTTCCATGGGGTTTTCGATGACGGAAATGGTTTCCAGCTTGTCGCATTCAGCGAGGCTTTCCGGAAGGGTTGCCAGCTGGTTTGCGTCCAGGACAAGTTCCTTCAGGTTCTTGAGTTCACCGAATTCAGACGGGATGGCTCCCAGGCTATTGCCGGAGACCATGAGGATTTCCAGGTTTTCCAGGTGACCCAGTGCGGACGGAATGCTGGTGAGATCGTTGTTGTCCAGGTAGAGCTTTTTGAGCTTCTTGAGCTTGCCCAAGGTTGCCGGGATTTCTGACAGCATGTTGTCGTGGAGGGAGAGCTTGGTGACGTTCACCCACTTGCCCACTTCGTTGGTCAGGTCCAGAAGCTGGTTCTTGGCAATGTTCACCTGCTGGAGGTTCTTCAGGTTGCCTACGGAGTCCGGAAGTTCGGAAAGGCTGTTGTAACCCAGGTACAGGTGTTCCAACTTGGTGAGTTCGCCGATGGTTTCCGGCAGGTCCATCAAGTCGTTTTCACTGACGGAGAGCTTCTTCAGGTTCTTGAGGTTGCCGATATCGTCCGGCAGCTCCACCAGGAGGTTGCGGTCCAGGATCAGTTCTTCGAGAGAGTCCAGCTCGAAAAGCTCCGGCGGAAGGAGTCGGAGGTTCTTCTGGGACAGATCTAACGAGGTGGCCTTTTCGGCCTTGGCCTTGGCGATGACATCTAGCAAATTCATATCAAAAACTCCTATGAACTAAATCATAGCATTTTTAAAGCGGAAAGAGTAACGAGCCCCTTAAAAAATGTAAAATGTTTGATTTTTGCCCGTTTGGGCACTAAAAAACGTGATATTTCGCAAAAAAATTAAAAAAGTTTCTTATTTTGTATTCAAAAAGGGGGTTTTGAAACTATTTTTATAGCAATAATATATAAATGTATTAGATAGGGCCCTGAATAGGATCCTAGCTTTTGCTTTTATCAATTGAGGAAAAAATGGAATTAACGAAATCGCAGGAACGCCGTCTAGCTTTTGTCGCTAGTCTTTTGAGTCTCAATCCTAATGATCCTACTGATCGAATTAAGGCGCTCAGACACCTAAACCTCGACGAAAATGGTTGCTTCCATGGTTTCCAATATTCCCAGGGCTTTATGGAATTCTTCATCTTCCTGGATGAAGATACTCCGCTGGAAAAGGTTGTCCAGCACCTGAATTCCGACTTGAAGCAGCTCCAGATTGCTGTTTTCCGCACTAGCGACCCCACCAACCCGTTCTTCATGTCCCTCCGCGAAGAAGCCGACCCGTGGGCAGTTAACAAGATTTCCGACGATGCCGAAGAGGAAGAAGAAGATACCCCGGCAAGCCGTCCCTACATGGAAACTCTCGAAATCACCGTGCTCCGCACCCGCGCAAGCCGTGATTTGACCGACTCTGAACTGGAACGTACCCTTAAGGATATGCGTCGTAAGCTCGGCCTCTGGAAGACCGAAGTCAAGGCAAAGCTCGAAATTGTTGCCGAACACGACGATTTGACCCGTGATTTCCGTTCCGCAGATGACAAGCTCGAAATTGTAATGGAGTCCGAACCGCTCCACATGACCAGCGACCACGGCGAACTTTTCCTCGGTTTCTGCCCGATTCGCACCATTTTTGACTACCACGTTAACCTGGGTAAGCGTCTGAAGACCAAGCACAACATGGCTATCGTCTCCAGCAACATCCGTACTTACCTCGGCAACCTCACTCATACCAACGCAGCTCTTATCGACGCCTTCCAGACCATGGAACGCAACGACGACCAGAACGTGAACGTGGAAGACTTCCCGTTCCTCCATAACGGTATGACTCTTACCGGCGATGACCTGCGCTTGAAGGATCGCGACGGCAAGAAGGTTCTCTTCATTGAACGCCCGAAGATTATTAACGGTGCTCAGTCCCTCTTCACCTACGAACAGTATGCCAAGAAGAGCAAGAAGCCGGTGAACCCCAAGGTTCTCGTGAAGGTTGTGGTTCCGTATCCTGGTGCCGACAACTTCCTGAACCAGGTGACCATGGCTAACAACCGCCAGAACCCGGTGTTCAGCTACCATCTGCGTGCTGCTGACGACCTGCAGTTCTTTATTTGGCAGCGTTACCAGGAAGAAGGCTTTACTTACGTTTATAAGGACGGTGTCCGCCTGAAGGCCCGTACCCGTAAGCTTGAAGTCCGTATGCGTCCGGAACTTGCCAAGACCCTCTTCATGATGGATGGTAAGCTCTCTGAATGCCGTTCTTCTGATTGCATTTTCGATAAGGAAACTCTGTACCAGCGCTGCTTCGGTGCATTCGTTCGCGTTGCTCCGGAAAAGGAACAGTCTTTCGTCCGTAAGACCATCGCCTTCACCAAGGCTTGGCAGCTCTTGAGCCGTCTCCCGATTAAGATCCGTAAGGTTACCCCGGGTAAGGGCGTCTCCATCGAAGCTAACGACGATAATCCGCTGACCCGCATCACCTGGAACGGCCGTCTCGAAGACAAGTTCATCTTCCGCAGCGCCGTCAAGGACCTGGTCGTGGCTCTCGCCCTCAAGCACTGGCTCATCTACGGAGATCCGATCCAGGACTTTGAATGGTTGGTTGAAAACGAACTGAACTTCAACGAATCTATTTTGAAGTACGCTTCCAAGATCTACACCGAAGACTTGAAGGGTATCCTCATCAGCGAATTCAAGGATAACTCCAACTACTACGACACCATCACCACCATCGACAAGGATAGCGGTGAATCTGTGGAACGTCGCTTGTGGAAGGGCTTCGCCAACACTGCTACCTACGAAAAGATGCTTGACCTTCTCTGCAAGAAGAACAAGCAGTGGGAAAAGTGCCGCGAAGGCATTGAAGCCTTTATCTAATATGAACGAGGAAGGCTTCGCCCTCCTCGAGCTCCTCCTTTCCCAAACGTGGGGAAGAGGAAGGCTACGCCCTTACAAAAAGGCTCCTGGTTAACAATCGGGGGCTTTTTTTTATGCATTTTTGGGGGATTCTCTTTAAAATATTGTCACATCTTACTTATATATGGGGGAGTTTACAATATTTGTTGACCGCTTTTCAGCCGTTTTTTATCTTTGGCTACGAAATTATTACAAAGAAGGAGTTCTAACGTTATGTGGAACGAAAAACATATGGCTCGCCTGGAAAAGTACCTGAGCGAAGCACAGGCTGCCGGTGGCGTTGATCGCGTCAATAAGCAGCACCAGTCCGGTAAGTATACCGCACGTGAACGCATGGAAATGCTGTTCGATGCAGGCACTTTCGTAGAAGTCGGTGCTCTTCGTAAGTCCAGCAACCGCGTTCTCAAGGAAAGCAAGGTCGTTTTGGGTGACGGCGTTGTGACCGGTTACGGTAAGGTGAATGGCCGCTTGGTCTTCGCATCTTCCCAGGATTTCACCGTTGGTGGTGGTTCCTTGGGCCAGTGCCATGCAGAAAAGATTTGCCGCGTTATGGATATGGCTGTTGAAGCTGGTTGCCCGTTCGTTGCTATGAACGACTCCGGTGGAGCTCGTATCGATGAAGGTGTGTTCTCCCTGGCTGGCTATAGCGCCATCATGGCCCGTAACGTTTGGGCTTCTGGCGTGATTCCTCAGATTGCCGTGATCATGGGCCCCTGCGCTGGTGGCGCCTGCTACTCTCCGGCTTTGTCTGACTTCATTTTCATGACCAAGTCTACCTCCCAGATGTTCCTTACCGGTCCCGCTGTTGTTAAGCAGGTCATGGGTGAAAACATCACCGCTGCCGAACTGGGCGGCGCTCCGGTGCATACTGCAAAGTCCGGCGTGGCTCACTTCATGTTCGACGATGACAAGCAGACTTTGGAAGGTGTCCGTAAGCTCCTCAGCTACCTGCCCCAGGGCAACAAGTGCAAGCCGATTTCTGCTTCTGAACAGATGGAAGAAAAGGCTGACGAAAACGGCATTAAGAAGCTCTTCAAGAAGTTCCTCAGCAAGCAGGAAGCTACCTGCGCTGAAGTTGAAGACAAGAGCGCTTCTATCCAGGACATCGTTCCGGACAACTACAAGCAGGCTTACGACGTTAGCGCCGTTATCGCTGCTTTCGCTGACTCTGACAGCTTCTTTGAAGTCCAGAAGGACTGGGGTAAGAACGTTGTTATCGGTTTCGCTCGCCTGAACGGTGAAGTTATCGGTATCGTCGCTAACCAGCCCAAGGTTCTCGCTGGTTCTCTGGACGTTGACGGCTCCTCCAAGGCTGGCCGCTTCGTTCGCTTCTGCGACGCCTTCAACATTCCTCTCCTCGCTCTCGTGGACGTTCCGGGTTACATGCCGGGTAGCAAGCAGGAATACTCTGGCATTATCCGCCACGGTGCAAAGCTCCTGTACGCCTTCGCCGAAGCAACTGTGCCTAAGGTTACCCTCATTCTCCGTAAGGCCTTCGGTGGTGCTTACATCGCCATGAACTCTAAGGATGTGGGCGCAGACTACGTCTTCGCTCTGCCTATCGCTCAGGTGGCTGTGATGGGTGCAGAAGGTGCTGTTGAAATCATCAACAAGAAGGAAATCTCTGCTGCACCGGATCCGGTTGCTGCACGCGCCGCTTGCATCGCCAAGTACGAAGACGAATTGATGAACCCCTACGTTGCCGCTGCCATGGGCGTGGTTGACGAAGTCATCAAGCCGGAAGACGTACGTAAGCGCCTTGTGACTGCCTTTGACGCTCTGAAGACTAAGGATCAGAAGCGCCTTTGGAAGAAGCACGCTAACATCCCGCTTTAGTCACACAGATTCCGCTGTAAGCGGAATAAGACCGGTTGGGCTGGAATCAATAGAGTTCGTCTCGTAAGCCCAACCTCTCCTAAAAAGGCACTTGGTCAAAGACCAAGTGCCTTTTTATTCGCGGATCCCGCTTTAGTCAACGTTCCCACCTAAAGGTGGTCATGCCCACATAGGCAGCAAGTTGCCAAGTGGTCAAAGGTCGCAAAAAGCCCCTGGTTGATACCAGGGGCGTTTTTGAAGTTATTTTCGGATGATTTTAATTTCTAGTCCGAAGTTTGTGCTAATATCACGGATAAATATATCGCTGATGGGAAGGTTGGGATTGCTGGAATCGATGCTACTCTTGTTTGTGACTCCTGTGAAAAATGTTCCTCCAATACCTAACAGCCAAGAATCGGTGATATGCCAGCCTTTTCCTATCTCTAATTTAAAGGCGGCTCCACGCCCTTTCAATTGAACATGTTCATCACAATCCCTGTTATTTCCGTTGGTTGTGTAGTAGCCAAAAGCTCCTCCGACGTAGGAACCCCTCATTATGGATTTTGTGTTACGGAAAGGGTAAAAAAGCATGCCGGCCCCTAGGTAAAATAGATTTGCGTCAATGAGGATGGAATAATCGTGCTTATTTTGGCTGACTATTCTGTGCTCGATGTATTTGTAACTTCCGCTTATCCAGGTGTAGTCAAAGGTTCCATAAAAGGCGACACTGTTTTTTTCTAGCCAGCCCACCTTGAAACCGGCAGAGATGGCATCTCCGTGTACGATTTCTTCTTCATAACTAGAAAACCAGCCGTTCTTATTGTCGTGTGAATAGTCAATTAGCTTGCCGCCTATGCTTGCCTCAAAGTACACGCCGCTGTGTGTATCCAAGGAAGGTTGTTTCTGGTTGGGAGAAGTCTCTTCTGGCGTTTGTGCAAAAACGATGCTGGCTGCCGCAAGAATGATTAAAAGCAAGTTTTTCATAAGTTTCCTCCTCGGTCGTCCTAATTTACAAAATCATTGTGAAAAAACGTTGTATGTGATATTTTCGCTGGATTGAAGTGCTTTTTATGTCGAAAATGCCCAAAAAAGGTCAATAACTTGTGATTTTAGAATCGGATAATGAAATATTTGCTAATTTCCCGCAAATTCCTGGCGTTTCGCCCTTTTGTACCGAGTTTTTGAAAGTGAAATTCAGTATTTTATAGGGTAAATGTCGCCAAGCGACAAAAGGGTTTTTAGGACTATAGAAAAACGTGGCTTTTGCTGGTTTGAAACATTGGTGGCTTGCTATGGGTGTTGCCGTAGCTGCAGGATTCGCCTGGTCTCAGAGCGATTCCGCTTCTGTTGTGTCCGCCAGTGCCGAAGACTCCGAAGCAAATGCTGCTGATCCGGCTGAAACGGAATGGCAGCCCACTCTGCAGTACATTTCTTTACCGCCTTCAGTTAACCCGTTGAATGGCTTGCTGCCCTTTGGCGGTATTGGTGCTTCTCCTCGTTTGATGAACACCAGCAAGGGTCAGGTGTTTAGCCACGATATCGATGTGGCCACCCGTGAAATGGATGTCAGCGAAAAGCGTGTGAACTCTGTTTCCCGCGATACCACAACTCTTTGGTCTGCCCATTATCCGGAATTGACCGACTACGTTTCCGACATGTACGATATTGGCCGCAAGAGCTTGTGGTTGAATGGTCTTGTGGGTAAGGCCAACGAAGGTTACGAAACCCCGGAGACAGGTTCTGTCTTTGACATCACCATTCCTGTGACCATGCCTGCCTGGATGAGGGACTTTGGTTTGGACAAACCGAAGCTGATGCTCCAGGGTACCATGGATATTCGCTTGAAGGGCTATGGTGAATACGACAATGCTGAGGGTAGTACCAAGACTAGCCTTTGGCCTAGCCCTACTTTGAACTACACCCCGAACTTCATGGTGAAGGGTAAGATCGGTCCGTACATCACCGTTGAAATCCAGAATGTGGAAGAAGGCCTTGGAACAAAGAACCAGGTCCGTGTGGTTTATGAAGAATCCTTCAAGGGTGAATTCGAGGATTATATCCTTCAGCGCGTGGAAGCTGGTACCACCAATCTTTCTCTGACGGGTACTGAACTTACGGGTTATTCCGAAAACCACCAGGGCTTGTTTGGTATCAAGGCTGACTGGAAATTGGGCGACTGGCGCCTGACTACTATCGCATCTCAGGATGGTGGTTCCCAGGAAGAATACTCCTTGAAGGCAAATGAATCCACTTCAGAATTCCAGGTGCTGGATAAGCAGTTTATTTCTTACCGCTACTACTTCTTGAACCACGAAGCAAGAACGGCTTATATCAATGCCGCTGTCCTTGGAAACAAGACTGCTAACTATCCTGCTACGAACCTTAAGCTTTATAAGCGTGGTGCAACAAATGCGGTGACTGGTGTCATTGATAATGCAAAGGTTGTGTATAAGACTCCTTCCGGTAAGACTATTGAAAAGCTTGTGGAACGAATGGTCGAAATTCCGAGTTCTGAATTCACCTACGATCCTAAAACCGGTATTGTTAAAATCAATGGTGCGAACCGCAATGTTTTGATTGCTGCTAGCTGGAGCAACGATGGTTCTGGCCGTATTGGAACGACTGTCCGCGATGATTCTAGACTTATCCTTATTCAGTGGGATGCCGCCCTTTCTGAACTGACGGATATCGACAAGTTGATGCTCCGTAATGTGTATAACATCGGAATTTCCGATGCAAGCGCTTCCAACTTTGTTTTGCGTATGAAGAACAAGGCTGGCATTGCCGGTTCCTTCTTGAAGACTCTAGGCCTGGTGGACGAGTCCACAGGTAGCCCCTTGGTGAATGACGCTACCATCTTTACGAAGAATGCCTCCGGCTCCTATACAGGTGAAATGTGGCTTCCCTGTAAGCCTTACTCGGATTCCGTGTATAAGGATGTTCCCAACGCTTTGGAACGAGCAAGAGAAAACTGCTTGGAACCGTTGCGCTTGCTGGATTCCTCCAGCGCAATGGCTCAGCTTTATACGTTGCCGGTGTATAACTTGAACCGTTTCACCAGTCGTTTCTTCTTTGAGTCTGTGGGTAAGCGCCGTAACTCTACCTTGAGTGTCCGAGACCCCAGCTCCAGCTATTCTGTGAATGGAAATTCCTGTATGGACATTTCCCCGGGCACTGAAAAGGTGACCGCAGGTTCTACAACCCTTATTCGTGGAACGGACTACGAAGTCAACTACGAATTGGGCCAGATTGAATTGTTGAGTGAACGAGCTCTGGATCCCAATAAGGAAATCAAGGTTTCCTTTGAATGCGAGCCCTTGTTTGAAATTGATAACAAGCTGTTGCTTGGTGCCCGTGCAGAATTGCCTTTGGATCTTTACGGATTTGGTGCGGGTTCTGTGTTCGGCTTGACCGCTTTGTACAAGAGCCAGAGCACAACTGCAAAAACCCCGGTTTTGGGCAGCGAACCTTATTCCAGCACCTTGCTCGGAATGAACCTTCGCTTGCAGGATTCCGTGCCTGCATTGACCGAGTTGGTGAACAAGATTCCTGGTATTAATACGTCTGCAACCTCTAGCTGGCGCTTTGAAGCAGAAGTCGCTGCAAGCCGCCATAATGCAAACACCAGTGACAATACTTCTGCCTTGGTTGAAGATTTCGAAGCAACGTCTTCTGGCTTGACCTATCCGCTTTCAAGACTTTCCTGGTACCAGGCATCTCCGCCGGGCGGCGCAAGCTATGATCCGTCTACTTATATCGAGGATTTGGACTACCGTCATCAGGGCGAATTTATTTGGCACAGTAACATTACCGAACTGTACAAGAACATCTACCCGAAGGTTGGTAACTCCGATGTGGATAATCAGCATTTGACCGTGTTGAAGATGACCCTGCGTGCAAATGACAATTTGTCTGGAAAATCCTGGGGTGGTGTGATGCGCCCGAATAGCGCCTATTACCAGGATATGAGCAACATGAAATACATCGAAGTTGTTGCTCGTGGTAATGTAGGCTCCATTTATTTGGATTTGGGTCTTGTTAGCGAAGATATCTCTATTAATGGTTATGCTCCGGATAGAATGTATGAAGGTGAAAATGACCTTGGTACAACAACCGCCTTGCATGATAAGGGCCTGGATGGCGTGACTGGCGCTGAAGAATCTCGTGTGATTTGGGATTGCCGAATCTCCGGTTGCGATTCTTCTGTCTTCAACACATCCTCTGCAGACGCTTCAGTGACGGATCTTGCCCGCGATAATTTCAACGATGATCTTGATGAAGAAAGCGATCCGCCGGTGTACATCAACGGTACAGAAAACAACTCCGGTGAACGCGCCTACGATACCGAAGATATCAACAAGAACGGTTCCTTGGATATGGACATTAGCTTTGTCCGTTATCGAATCGACTTGTCCGATACCAAGAATATCTATTCCGAAGACTTGAAGAACGGTTGGCGTAAGTGGCAGATTCCTCTGAACCAGTATGATACCATTGTGTCTGCTACAGGTAGCGATTATCTGACGATTCTTTCTGAAGCTCAGTATACAAGACTTTGGCTCGGTAGTTTGAATCCTGGTGTTGCAGAAGCAAAGGTTCAGGTGGCAGGACTTGCTGTTGTTGGCAATGCCTGGGAAGAAACCACAGTGGCTGATTTCTACCGTACAAGCTCCAATGAAAATTCTCAGATTGTTGAAGTGAACGGCATTGAACAGCAAGTGTCCGAATCTGTAAGCACAACGGACACCACCTTTGTTAAGGTGTATACGATCAATAACCGTGAAGATTCTCAAAAGTACCACAAGTCTCCCAACACCACGACGGAACGTGATTCCGAGACGAACGCTCCGCTGAAGGAAACTGCTCTTGCTCTTGATTACCATAACATGAAGCCGGGCCAGGAAGTTGGTGTTACTCGTATTTTTGAAACGGATAAGAAGGACTTCTCCAGCTACAAGTCCTTGAAGTTGGAAATCCATTTTGAAGATTCTTCTTCTACGGACAAGGCCCCGATTCGATTTGCATTCCAGTTTGGTGAAGGTTCTCTAGATGGTTCCTCTGATTACTATGAATGGAGCTTCCGCCCGGTTAAGCTGAACTTGAATTGCGGTGAACGCGTGCAGGACTGCCATGAACAAAACTGGCTGGACAACGCATTTGCGATGAACCTTACGGAGTTCTCTGATTTGAAGAGACTTCGCCACCCGCCCTACATGACTGCTGTAGAAAAGGAAATCAAACCGAAGAAGAACGAAATCGATCGTGAAGAAAAGATTCGTCTAGTTGGTAATCCTTCTATCACCAGCATTGACTGGATTCGCTTTGTTATTATCGCAGACTCTTCTGCTGCTGAAGAAGACCTGAAGGGTACATTCTGGCTTAATGATATGCGTCTGTCTGATATGGATACGGACTGGGGTTATGCAGCTCGCGTCGGTGGCCAGGTGAACTTTGCTGACTTTGTATCTCTTTCTGGTACGGTGCGTTATCAGGATGGTAGTTTCGCCACCCTTTCCACTTCCAATGGATCTCCGAAACCGAAGATTTCTGATGCCGCTTCCCAGCTGGATGTGGCCGGCGACTTTACCATGAACTTGAACAAGTTCATGAATGACACCGCTGGTTTCCACATTCCTCTTTCTATGGGTTATCATACAACGACGAAACGTCCGTACATGAAGCCCACAGATGACTTGCACTTGAAGAAGAGTAACTTCATTGACTTGACCAGTGACATGTTCCAGAATGAACTTGAAATTGATTCTAGGTCTGAAGAAGAGAAACTTCGTGATAGCGCTGCCTCCAAGGGTTATCAATCCTTTGTTCGCGAAAAGAATTTTGGTATTAGCTTCCGTAAGGATTACAAGGCCCACGAAACCAAGGTCGGTGAAGTTCTTTCACAGATGTTCTTGGAACGTCCGGCATTCAGCTATAGCTATAACGAATCTGAAGGACGTAGCACAACTACGGCAGACTCTACTTATTCCTACCATACGGTATTGGAATATAAGTTGGGTACTTTCAGCATGTTTAAGTTTAAGCCTTTCGAAAGCTTGTCCAAGTACACTTGGCTGAAGGATATTGCAAAGGCTGATTTCGAACCTTGGCCGCAAACCTTTGACTTGACCTTGTTTGACTTGAGCTATGTTCGCTATGTGAACCAAAGCCGTGACCCGGATTATATCGATCCGCAGGTAGATAAGGTTGTTACCTATACCACGGAATTGAATCATAAGTTGAACATGCGCTGGAACATCTTCTCCTTCCTCACCACAAGCTATTCCTTGAACATCAAACGTGATATGTTCGGTGGTGGCGACAGGGAGGGCTTTACCAAGGAAAACTTCTTTACCACTCATAATGGTGGCCTTTTTGCCAGCGACTACATCTTTGACTATGACCATACAGACCGCAGAGTGTATGTATCTGTAGATAGCAGCAGATCTGTTGAAGTTCCTTATGACACCGTTGCAACGGTTTTGCCCAATGGTGATACTATGGCCATTGATATGCAGAACCCTGATTCCTACCAGATCCTTTCTGAAAAGACGGTGTTCTATAAGGTGGATAGTGTGGGTCGCAAGCAGTATGGTCGTTCCTATGGTATTCTGCGTAACGAACGTTCTCGTTCTCAACAGTTCAAGATTGGTTTTAATCCTCGCATTGTTCCGTTCCTGCCGTTTAGCATGAACTTCAATTCCGACTTTAATCAGTTGAAGACTATCCCCAATGACTTCGACTTGAGGGATGAAACGGACATTGATAAGAACTACTGGACGATTTCTCAGACCAGCCGTTTTGAATTCTCTCCGTCCTTCAAGGTTCTTGATTTCGTTAAGAACTTTGCTGGTAAGGAATCTGCTGTTACCAAGGCCTTTGAAAAGATTAAGTGGCGTGAAATCAAGTTCAATTGGAATGCAAGTACAAATACCGTAGGTGAAAACTTCACCTTGGCTCAGCTGTACGAAGATCAGGGCGTTACCCCGCTTCAGTATTACTTGTATGGCTTGGGTATCGGTAACGGATATCGTAACCGCGGACTTTGGAATATTGTTTCCGGCGACATGGGCCTGGATAGCCGCAATGATTACCTTGGCTTTGGCCAGTATCGTAACCATCATGTGGATACTCTTGTTTATCAGGGTAATTTCCGTCATGCAGTGTCCCGTCAGTTCCAAATCAATACTGGTATTACCTTGCCGATTTGGGACATTGGTCTGACCGGTGACTTGCAGTGGAAACAGGATTTCTCCCAGTCTCGCGAATATCCTCTGTACATTGATACGACAACGGTTTGGCCGAGACTCGGAATTAATGTGAATGTTCCGAATTTCGCTCAGAAGATTAGCTTCTTGAATTCTTTCCGCAGCGTTTCAACCAACCATCGCTTTGACTATACCTACACGACTTCTGTACGCCCGTTCCAGAGCGCAGAAGATTCCTGGACCCAGGTTATTAACTTCAATCCGTTGGTTCGCATTACGTTCTTGCTCCAGAATAGCATGCGTATTGAAAACTCTCTGCGATTGAAGATTGAAGATTCTGATCGCCGCCCGAAGGAAGAAGTTGTTCCTAGAACGGATTGGCGCCCCTCCGATCCGAATGGATTTGAAGGCAACCCGAAGGATACCACGGACTACTTCTGGGAAACTCCGTGGATTCATACTTCTCTGTATAACGACTTCTCCATCAACATCGGAAATGATGTGACTGTGACTTATCCGCTGAAGCTTGATAAGGCGGTGAAGATTTGGAAGTGGTTCTACAAGTTCAAGGATGCGATTGACTTGAAGTTTACCGCCGGTTATGACTTTAAGAAGACTATCCGTAAGGAATACGATCCGGGTGAAACCTACGATATGTGGGACAAGGATTCTGGGACGGATGGAATCTTCAAACAGTGGAGTTATGAAGCTCCGACTGGAGGAAAGGAAACGACGACTGTTTATAACCCGAAGTTGCACCTGACAGACAGAACGGTTCCGTCCCGCACTCATGAATGGTTCATTCGTCCGGCGGCAAGTTACCAGTTCAATAAGATGGCTAGCTTGAGCTCCTACATTGAATACCGTCAGATTCACGAAAAGCTGGATGATGAAACGGCTCACCTGCGCCAGATCCTGCAGTTCGAACTGGCCTTGATGCTGAGATTCAACTAAAGGTCGCGCAGCGATCAACTAAAAAGAAAGCCTCCCGATGGGGAGGCTCTTTTTGTATTTTATTTAAGCTTGATGGTGTTACTTAATAATACCAACATCACTGTGTTTTACAAAGCCTTTCACCTTCTCGCCAAGACGGATTTCCACGAAGGCGCCCTGCTGGGAAAGTACTTCAAAGGAGGTACCTTCGGAAAGTGTATTGAGGGTTTGTGCCTTGTTGTCGGGCGCGCTGGTAACATCGGCGTCGGCTGCGGTGACGACTCCGGAGACTTCCGTTTCAGCAAGGAAAATCTTGTAACCTGCGCTTATGACGATGACGCTTGCGACTGCAGTCAATGCGAAGATTGCTCCCATAAAGACGTTCTTACGCTTTTCGCTGAGGCTTATGCGATTGCCGACGGCTGCAAGAACGATTAGCCAGAAGAGTCCGAGGAGAATGAACAACTGAACCTTCAGGGAAAGAGCGTGGTGGGCTTTGTACAGGCCTGCCAGAAGGGGATTTTCTTCGTCGTCCTCTTCCACCTTGTCCTTGGTCATTGCCTGGGCGTAGGCAAGATTGTGCTGGATGTCTGCGTCGTTGGGGTTGAGGCGCAGGGCTGACTTGTAATAGAAAATGGCGAAGCCGAGCTTTGCGTTTCTAAAGTAAGCGTTGCCCAGGTTGTAATAAAGATCTGCATCCTGGATGCCGTTGTCAACGCAGGAACGCCATTCGTCGATGGCTCTTTCGTAATCCTTTTCGTTGTACGCTTTGGTACCTGCATCGATGCCTGGGCATGTGTTTGCGGCGAAAGCAGACTGGGCGAAAAACAGTGTGGCGGAAACGGCAAAGATTTTAATCAAATTCTTCATAAACATCTCCCTACTTCAAACCGTCAAGATTTTCGCAGAGGGTTTCCACATCCTTGAGCATCTGCTTTTGCTCTTCGGCGGACGGATTTACTGGAGCGAATCTTGCGAAAGCGCACTTTTCCAGCCAGCTGTCGATTGCAGCTACGGTTTCGGACTTGACGTTCCGAGATTCAAGTTCCTGCTTCATTTGCGGGCGGGTCATGCCCTTGAATTCTACGTTGGTGAGGTCACTGAGGTAATCTACTAGACCGTTTTCCAGTGCTGCGTAGAGAGCCTTGGCGTCACCCTTGGCCAGTGCTGCGTTGGCGTTTGCGAAACGAACCTTCAATTGCTTGTTTGCCTTGCCCTTACGAACCAAGGCCACGTTGTTGCTGTTCTTGCGCTTGCGGGCTACGGCGAAGGTGACGATGAAATAGAACGGAATGGCGGCAAGGAACAGTACCCAGTACCAAATGCTCTTGTAAGGTGCGGGGGATTCAACGGAACCCTTCATGTTGTGGATGAAACGGATGTCATTGCCCAAGGATTCAATTTCCTGCTTTTGTACTGCGGCGGGACCTGCGTTTGCGGCGACAGGAGCCTGGAACATGGCTTCCGGTGCGTTTTCACCTTTTTCCACGGTGATGGTCCACGGGCCTGCAACAGCAGTTTCATATTTCTTCTTTGCCGGATTGAACCAGGAATACTTGATTTCAGGAATGGTGAATTCGCCCTTCTTTTTGGGATAGAGGAACACCTTGGTGTTCTTGGTGGTGACAACCTTGTTTCCTACGATCTTTTTCGTGATGTTGTTTTCGGGAGGAACAGATCTGAAGTCGCTGAAGTCCGGAAGCTTGGGATCAACAATGGAGCCGGGGAGGCCATCGCCCTTAATGCTGATGGAAAGTGTCATGGCTTCGCCGACCTTGAGTTCTGTGCGATCAAAATCGGCCTTGAAACTATAGTTGCCCACCATGCCGGAAAATTCTGCTGGCTTGCCTTCGGTAGGCAACGGCTTTACGGTAATGTTCAGCGGCTGGGTGGAAGTTTCTGCGTCGATGGATTCCTGCTTGACGGTGCGGCTGGAGAAAGACATTCCGCCCATCTGCTTCTTTTCTTCGACGATCTTAGGTTCACCACGCTTGGTGTACTTGAACTTGAAAGACGGAATTTGGAGGCTGCCGCTCTTTGTGGGACTGAGCCATGCGAACTTTGCGCTAGCCTGAAGTTCTCGGCGTGCATTCTCAACAGGTTCGAATTTCATGTTGGCGAGATCGCTGCGGTGAACGATGAAATCATCGCCAGTGCTCATGTCGGTTGCCTGTAGGTTGCCTTCGAAATGTTCGTAGGTGTGGAAACCGAGCGTTACAGAAATCTGCTCGCCTTCGTAGATGGTGGTCTTGGACGGCTTCAATGTGACGGTTAGTGCATCGTCGCTGAAGGCTCTTTGCACATCGACGGGAATATCTCCGCTGATGGCGCGCTTCTGGCCATCGATGGTCAGGAAAATCTGGCCGGCGTTAATACGGCCGGTCTTTTTTGGGGCCTTCAAATTAAATGTGTAGATACGAGCCTTGTAAGCACCACGGCCGCCACCGCCAAAGAAGGATTCGAACATGTCGTCGAAACCGGGGCGTATGACCTGATCGGTACTGTCGATCTTGGTGAGGGTAAATCCGTTTTGGGCGGTAAACTGTAGGTCGCTTCTGTTCTCAGGAAGTTCCTGCAGTGGGAACACCATTTGCAAACCAAAATTCTTTCCGGCTTCAACCCTTTCCGTGTTCAACTGAAGAGACGGACGGGCGTTAGCCATAATTGCCATGCCGAGACAAAGGAACAAGATTCGTTTCATACTGCCAAAATTACCAAATTTCACGGCGCGAGATGGGCGAAAAGGCTGGGTTTTATGCTTGTAAAGTAAAACCGCAAAAAAGTGTAAAGATGATAAATAAAAATTTTCACCCTTATATCATTTTTTCCCTTGAAGTGTTAGTAAAAAATTGTTAATATTGGCGCCGTTGTAATCGATATCACAAAAGAAGGAGTGATTATGTACTGTCTGCTTGCTTACCTCGTCATTAAACAGCTCAAGTCCGGCAAGGCTCTGATTTAATACAAGACGTACGACAAAGGCTAAAGTTGAAGGCGACCTGATGAAGGCCGCCTTAAATTTTTGTCTAAAAATGGGTGTTTTTGACAGGAAGTCAACTAGTCGAAGTTCAAGTTACGTCGATAAGGGGTGAAACCTGCGTTTTTGATAAAGGTTTCGGCTTCCTCGATAGTGGAAAGTCCGTGGTTTTGCAGAACATTTTCCTCGATGACGATGCTGTTGATGTCGTCGGCGCCGGCGTGCAGGCCCAATTCTCCCAAAGAAAGGCCCATTCCCAGCAAAGAAACCTCAATATGAGGGATATTGTCCAGATAAAGACGGCTGAGGGCCAGTAATTTCAGGTATTCGTCCCCCCGAACATGACGGATGGGGAAGTTGTCTGTCTGGGGTTGGAAAGTCCAAACAACGAAACTCTTGAAACCTTGGGCAATGTCCTGGGTCTTACGGACGTATTCCAGGTGTTCGATGATTTCTTCGTCGGTTTCGTCGCTGCCGAAGACGATGTTTGCGCTTCCCGGTAGGCCCTTTTTATGGCAGGCGGCCAGTGCGTCGCACCACTGCTGTGCAGGAAGCTTTCGCGGGCTCAGTTTCTGACGCATGCGGTCGCTGAGGATCTCTGCGCCGGCGCCGGGTACGGAGCTGAGGCCCGCTTCCTTGAAAATGTCCAGAAGTTCATCCAGGCTCAAATTGTTGTATTCCGCGATGCGGACCAGTTCTACGGGGGAGAAGCCTCGTACGGTAACGCCCATTTCCTGTGTAAGCATTTTCAGAACGTCTGTGTAATAGGAAAGGGGAATTTCCTTGTTGACGCCGCCCTGCAGGAAAATCTGATTAGCGCCTTTGGCCTTGGCTTCGATGGTCTTTTGACGGATTTCGTCCAGGGAGAGCACGTAGGCTTCGGGGCTACGGGCGGGCCTGCAGAAGCTGCAGAAACTGCAGGTGACTTCGCAAATGTTGGTGTAGTTGATGATTCTGAAGGCTGTATAGCCTACTTTGTTGCCGGGAAGGCGTGCTTGACGCACTTGATCGGCTGCTTCAACCACTTCGGTCCAAGGAACGTTTCTTAAGATTTCAAGACCCTCTGTAGGGGTTAAACGTGTAGAATAAAAATCCTCATTTTTTACACTTGAAATAACTTTTTGTAGAATTTCGTTCATATTAGCTAATTTATTAAAGTTTAGATACCTAAAGTGTGTAAAAGTTTTTGGACATATTGTCCACAACATTTGCTTTGCTATATGATAAAAAATTTTCGGGAGGATATAGTTTAAAGTTCGGGCCTGGTGAGCCCATAAAAAGGAGTTTGATATGAAGCGTATGGGTTTTGCTTCTGTTGGTTTGGCACTTGCTTTCGCGGCATCTGCGGCAAATGCTTTTATCTTGACCGGTAAGGTTACTAATGAAAAGGGAGTTGCTATTGAAGGAGCTTCCGTTAGCCTTCCTGGATTGAATCTTTCTACTTCCAGCGATGGCGTGGGTAAGTTTACTCTTCGTGATGTTTCCATTACTGAAGGCTTGGCCCCGGTTGTTGCTCCGGGATACGTTCATGTGTCCGATGGAATTCTTTCGTTCTCTCAGTCCAATTCCGGTCCTGTTCAGGTGCAGATTTTTGATGCCGTAGGTGTCCGTGTCTTGAACAAGGCTCTTCAAGGTTCTGGTTCCGTGGATCTTCGTGGTTTTGTGAAAGCTGAAGGAACTTATTTTGCTCGAGTGAAAATGGGTAACGCCATTCAGAATTTGAAGTTTACGGCCAGCGGTTCCTATGGTGCAAACTTCGGTAATCCTGAAGTGAAGGCGTTAAAAAAGGATGCGGCCGGCGAAAAACTTCAGGTGATCATGGATGGCTACGATACTTTGAATGTTTCGCTGAACAACCTGGATACAAATGTCGTGCTGACCTTGCAGAGAGCTGTTGGCGCTGAAGAACAGTTTGACTTTGGTTGGGCAAAGGGCAACGCTCCTGTTCCTACCCGTGGTTGCGGCAAGACCTGGAACCGCGTAAAGTCTGGTAGTTATGACTTCCAGTGGAGCAAGGGCAAGCGAACCATCCGCATTGATATTCCGGATAACTATGACAACAACAAGCCTTATCGCCTTGTGTTCGGTATGCACTGCATGGGCGGCTGGGCTGGTGGTGTTCAGCAAGAAGGCTACTATGGCATGAAGCCGCTGGATACCGAGAAGACCACCATCTTTGTGGCTCCGGAAGGCAACGGTAATCAGGCTCCTTGGGCGGAAGCGGATTATACCTTGTTCGATGAACTTTTGGCAGACCTCCAGAGCAATCTTTGCATTGACTCTTCCCGCGTATTCTCTGCAGGCTTTAGCTACGGTTCCATGTTCACTAACGGTCTCTCCAGAAACCGTCAGCACTTGCTCCGCGGTGTGGCTGCTTATGAAACTGCAGAAATCAACATTTGGGTCCCGCAACATTCTGGTAAGTCTATTGCTTGGATGGGCGTGGTTGCCTTGCAGGATAACCTCTGTACTCCGGAACTTGGTCGTGCTGCTCGTAACACTGCGCTCAAGCATAATGGCCCGAACTTCACTGACGCAAGCGGTGAAAAGGCCATTGAATATGGCGGCTCCGGTCCTCATGTTTGCTATGACTACAAGACTGTGGATGAACGTTTCCCGGTGAAGTGGTGTACTCAGAACGGTGGCCATATCTGGGATCATAAGGACCCGGGTCAGACTAAGTCCTGGGTTCCCCAGACTACTTGGGAATTCTTCACCCAGTTCTAATCGATGGCGGATCACGAAGACCGCAACGCTTTAACGTAAATTCTCTCTTTTTAATAAAGCTCTCGGCAAATTTGCCGGGAGTTTTTTTGCTGTTTTTTTAACAACGCTTTTTGTTATTCGGGAGAACCTTCTGCTGATGATTTTTAATAGATTGGTAAGTCTGCAGATCCCAACGATAACGAAGGCAAGGACGTGATTGCAAATAGCTTTGATGACCGGTAGCTGTCAGAAACGTCCAGAAAATGGTGAAGACGAAGCTGAGAATCCGGTATTTACTGCTGAAGATTATCTGAATTCTGAAATTGAATATGGAACCATGATTGATCCTCGCGATAGCAGTGTCTATAAAACGGTGAAGATTGGTGACAAGGTTTGGATGGCACAGAATTTGGGGTATGGGGATGATTCCATTCGAGCTTATGGCAACGCAACAAATTTTGATTCCTTAAATGGCCATAATTATTATGCAAATGAAGCTCAACTCGTTTGTCCAGAAGGTTGGCATTTGCCTCGGTATAATGAGTTTGTAGAATTGATTTCCTTTGTGGATTCAACGTTTGTCGGAACGGACAACGAAGATTCTGTGGCTGTATCTAAAATCGGTGGGAAGGCGTTGAAGTCTCCCCTTGGCTGGACATTGAATGGTGGCAGTAATGAATCTGGTTTTTCAGCAGTCGGATCTGGTTACGTTACCAAGGATTCGAAGTATGGCATGGTTGAGGTTTCTACTCCAGGCGAATCTGCTTGCTTCTGGTCTTCTTCTGGATATAGCGAAGAATCTTGGTCTTATGGAACGCTTTCTGGAACGAATTACGACATGTTCGCCCTTTGCCTGACGAAGGATGATGACTCGGTTAGTTTGAAAAAACGCAATGAGGCTTTGTCTGTTCGTTGTGTAAAGGATGAATGATAATTTTGATGAACTCCCGGCGTGATGTCGGGAGTTTTTACTTTATGGGCGAACAGGATTTTTTCTAAATTTGCGCCCATGGAATTTAAGCGTTTTGAAGCTTTGATTGAGAAGTTTCCCCAGGTGCAGATTTTTAGCACCGATGGCGAGGATCTCGACAGAGTCATTACTTATTTCTTGAATCAGCAGACGGGAGTCTCCACAATGTCGGAGGCGATGCAGCGCCGTATCCAACGTGCATTGGCTCCGTTCTGGCAGCAGCGTTTTGTGAGCCTTTATGATACCGAGGCTCCGCTGGTGAAGAACTTGCTTTTGGACAAGAAGTTCTTTTTGCAGACAGATCGCTATATCGAAGATATGGCGTGGGCTGAAACGGATACTACCAAACTCGATGAAGCTTTGAAGATTGCGGACCTGGCCATGGGCATTTTGGACCGTAAGTTGCTGAGCCTTTCCAACGGAGAATTACGCCGAGTTCTTTTGGCACGTATGTGGATGGAAAAGCCCCAGTGGGTTTACTTTAATGATTTGTTTGGCGGCCTTGATCCGGAATACCGCGCCCACTTGGCAGGCTGTGTGGCTGACCTTGCTCGTAGCCGCGGTTCTGAATTGAAGATTGCTGTTCGCTTGGCCCGTGAAGATGAATTGCTTCCGGAAATTCCGGCCTTCGTTTACGAGAACAAGACCTTTGTGGAATACCAGGGTGAATTGCCCAAGTCTGCTTCCGCACCGAAGTACAAGAAGGCGGAACTGAAGGATTACCAGGTTGTAGACTTGAAGACTGGTGTTGCCCACGATGCTGCCGAATTTTATCAGAACTCGATTGCTGTTGATGGCGTTCAGGGCGCTGATGAAAAATCTCAAGTTTTGTTTGATTTGAAAAACGTGAATGTCCGCTTTAGTGACACCGACGTTATCAAGAACTTGAGCTTGTGCATTCGCAAGGGTGAACACTGGACCATCATGGGTGAGAATGGTGCCGGCAAGAGTACGTTGCTTGGCTTGCTCACTGCAGACCACCCGCAGATTTACAAGAATGAAATGGTTCTTTTGGGCGAACGTCCGGGCCATGGTTTGAATGTTTGGGAACATAAGGAAAAGTTTGGTTTCTTCTCTCCGGAACTCGCCTTGCAGTACCGCGAAGACTTGACTCTTCTGGAAGTCCTTTGCACGGGCTTTACCACCCAGCTTTGCAAGGTGGAGTATCCTTCCTGGGCGCAGAAGCAGAAGGCCCGCGAAATGCTTGCCTACCTGGGCTTTGAAGATGTGGATCAGAACATCCGCACTTTGTCTCCCATCGATAAGCGTTTGGTGCTCATGGCTCGCGCCGCGATGCGCCCGCCTGAAGTGCTTTTGCTGGACGAACCTTCCCAGGGCTTGAAGGGTGAATACCGCGAAAAGCTGTTCCACTTGCTCCAGCTTCTTTCCAAAGAAACTACATTGATTTTGGTTAGCCATTACGAAGAAGAATGGCCGCCTTGCATGACCCATTTGTTGAGAATGCCCAAGTTCTCCTTGAACTAGGAACGCGACTATGCAGTTGAATGAACAAACTATTTTAAGAGCTCTTTGCGCAGTGCAGGATCCGGATCTCCACAAGAACATTGTGGAACTGGACTTTGTGCAGAACTTGAAAATTGACGGCACGAGGGTTTCCTTTGACCTTCGACTGACAACGCCGACTTGCCCGATTCGTGACCAGTTCAAGGATCAGTGCATTGCGATTGTGAAGAGCCTTGGTGCAACAGAAGTGAATGTGACTTTCACTGCCAAGGAAGGCGGTGCAACCGGTAATTCCGCAGCACAGGCTCCGAAGAATTCCCACATCGGCGAAGTGGCCCATGTGGTGGCTGTGGCTAGCGGTAAGGGTGGCGTGGGTAAGTCCACAGTCACCGCAAACTTGGCCATGGCCCTAAGTTTGTCTGGGGCCCGCGTGGGTATCCTTGATGCTGATATTTACGGCCCCAGCATGGGCCTCATGTTCGGCATCGACAAGGCTCCTGAGGTTTTCGACGACAATACCATTGCCCCTGTTGAAGCCAAGGGCGGCGTAAGCATCGTCTCCATGTGCATGTTCGCAGATTCCGACAAGGCTACCATCTGGCGTGGTCCTATGGTGAGCCAGATGATCCAGCACTTCATTCATCATGTTCGTTGGGGCAAGTTGGACTACCTTCTGGTGGACTTCCCTCCAGGAACTGGCGACATCCAGCTGACCTTGACCCAGAACTGCCCCATGGCAGGTGCCGTGGTGGTGACCACTCCGCAGGAAGTCGCCTTGGCTGACTGCCGTAAGGGTATCGCCATGTTCGACAACGTGGGCGTGCCTGTCATCGGTATCGTGGAAAACATGAGCTACTTCATTTGCGACCAGTGCAACAAACCCCACTACATCTTCCGTCAGGGTGGTGGTGCCAAGATCGCAGAAAAGTGGGGCGTACCCCTCATTGCCAAGGTTCCTCTGGAACCTGCCGTTGCCGACTGTGGCGACTTGGGTACTCCTGCAGTGTTGAGCAATCCCAACTCCGAATCTGCAAAGGCCTTTATGGAAGCGGCCGACGCCATGGTCAGAACCATCTCCATCTTTGATCACGAAGGCGATGGCGTTCTCAAGACCTTTAACTACGAATTTGAACAGTTGCCGGTGGAGGAAGTCTAATGATTCAGCCTAAGAAAGTTTTTAGAACCGCCGACGGCAAGCTTGGCTTTGAATGGACCGACGGTAGCCGCGGAGCCAGCTCCATCCGTAAGTTGCGCTGTGCATGCCCTTGCGCCCTGTGTGTAGATGAGCATACCGGTGTGAAGCTTTTGGACGATTCTACGGTGCCGGAAGACATCAAGTTGGTAAAGGTTCAGTCTGTTGGCCGTTATGCAGCCTCTCTGGCTTTTAGCGATGGCCATAATTCTGGAATTTACCCTTATGATAAATTGAAGGAATTGACGGATTTGGCGTAAAAAACCATATTTGTTCAAATCTTATTTCGAGTTATTGAATTTTAGGTGATAATGATATGAGTGATGCAAACGAAGCCCTCTATTTCCGAGACTTGAATCGGTTCCCGACACTGACTCCTCAGGAGGAGTCGGCTCTCCTGACCATTATCAAGACCGGATCCACCGAAGAAATTCGTAAGTCCGCCCTCCAGCGCTTGATTCGCGGTAACCTCCGTTTCGTGGTTAGCGTGGCTCGCAAATATCAGGGCCGTGGACTTTCTCTCTTGGATTTGATCAACGAAGGTAACTTGGGCTTGTTCAAGGCAGCCAAGCGCTTCGATATGGACAAGGACGTGAAGTTCATCTCCTACGCAGTGTGGTGGATTCGTCAGTCCATTCAGAAGGCTTTGTTTGAACAAGTGGGCGCGGTCCGAATTCCGCCTAACAAGCTTGCCTTGGTAAACCGTTTTAAGCGCGCCTTGATGCAGAACGACGGTGACTACGATAAGACCATCGCCATGGATGAATTCTCTCCCTTTGAAAGGGACATCGTGGAAGTCATGGAAAAGATTGTGGATATTTCCTTGGATGCTCCTATCGGCGACAGCACCACAGTTTCTAGCAGCAGCGAATCCGTTAGCACCCTCATGGACGTTCTTGGCTCCGAAGGCAACCAGGACGAAGACATGGAAAGGGAAGAACGCAAGAAGTTGATCCAGGAAACCCTGTCCTCCTTGCCGCAGCGAGAAGAAGAAATTTTGCGTATGTTCTACGGCTTGGATACCGTTGAAGATACCACCTTGAAAGACATCGGCGAAGACTTGAAGTTGAGCCGTGAACGTGTCCGCCAGATCAAGAACAAGACTTTGCGTCGCTTGCAGAAGAGCAAGGAACACAAGGAAAAGCTGGCTGACTTTTTGGAAGATTAATGGCTAAAAAAACTTCGGGAGCACAGAAGGCCGCATACCTGTTTTTGGCTTTGTGTTGCGGTGCGCTGCTGGCTTTTGCCGGCTGGCGCGTTTATGGTATTTATGGCCCGTCTAAAATCACGGTAAGTGGAGTACCCTACGGCTTGCCTGCAGGAACATCTATCGCTCGTGGTGACGCTCCTGATATGGCGAATGCAATGGCCAAGTCTCCGGTTCAGGTTCAAACTGAACTGCGTCGTGCTACTGAGCTTTTCCATTCTGGAGTGTACAACTCTGCCTACGATATTTTCGATGGTATTGTCGCCTTGTATCCTGATCTGCTTCCCGCGGTTTGGGGTGAAGTAAATACCATGTTCGAAATGGATCAGCTTTCTGACAACCAGCGTGATCGCCAGGCTTTGCTTATCGGAAAGTTGCAGGGCCGTTTCCCTGGTTCCGGTATTGCCGCTTATTTGGACAGCCGAAATTTCTACACCGCAGGCAATGAAGCTGCTGCCATGGAACTTGCTCGTGCTGCGGTCGAGAAGGCACCGTCCCTTGTGGAAGCTAGACTTTGGTTTGCCCAGCTTTTGATGAACAATTCCAGGTCCATTCAGGCTTCTGGAGAACTTCGCACGGTCATCAGTCTTTCCAATGGCGATGTCCCCAAGGCATACGAGTTGTTGGCTGAGATTTACCATCAGAATGGTGAATTGGATAGCTGCTCCGCAGTTGTGGAATATGCGCTTACCCAGTATCCGATGAATGTGCGCTTGCTCTTGCTGCAGGGTTTCCTTAACGAATACCAGGGACACTTTGATGCGGCTGAAAAAATCTACCAGCGTATCCTCGCTTTCCGTCCGGATTTTTCTCAGGCTCGTGATGCTGCGGCTACCCTTGGTGAAAAGACTCCTCCTGGCCCGGGCGCAGGCATTGCCATGTCTCCCCAGGATAGGGCTCAGACTGCCTATGACATTCTCGAACCGCTAGTTGAACGTTACCCCGAGAATCTGCCTTTGCGCGAAGCGCTGGGCCGTGCCTATGTGAAGGGCAGAAACTTTGACTTGGCTCGTCAGCAGTTCCAGATGATTCAAAAGGCTGATCCGGAATATCCGGAAATTCAGCAGCGTCTTCAGGATTGTAATGTTGTTCGTGTGGCTCCGGTGGTGAAGAACGACGGATTGACTGCGAACTTGAATCGCGCCATTGATAGCTTGCGTGGAACAAACGCTCCTGCAACGAAACACGACTTTTCTACGATGCTTGGTCACTACCTTGTACGCTATGGCGCCACACCGAAGGAATTCTTCAAGAAGTATTCCATCAGCAATTTCCGCCCGGTGGCAAAGAACGTATGGCAGGAATCCTTCTACACCGCTCCGTATATGCACACCTATACGGTTGTGTTTGACTCCTTGAACCATTTCAGGGAAGTTCACGTTGTGGTTTTTGACTCCTCTTCCAATTCCAATCATTTTGGTATGGCTCCGGAGGTGTACTCTAGATTGCTTAAGCAAAATTCCAGAATTTCCGGTATTGGCAATAGCACTGGTGAAACGGACTGTGGCGATGGACTTGTTCTTGATGCCGCTGTTTGGGAAACCCAGGACAACTTTGAATTGATGGCTCGCGTGGTGGGCAAGTCTGCGGAAGTCCGCATGATTCGTTTTGACAAGTCTGCCTTGCCGCCGGGGTTGAAGCTTTGTGATTATACCAGGTATTTGAATCAATATTGATTTTAGGTTTTTTGTATTTTAATGAATATGCGTAGATTTCAAATAATCACCCTTGCCTTGGTGGCCCTTGTCTTTGAGGGTTGCACTTGCTGTGCTTATTTGAATCACATGTTCAATGCAGAACGCATTTATGACGAAGCTGCAGAAATGCGCCAGGCTCGTCTAGATTCAGTTCCCGATGCAGAACATTCCATGCCGGGTGCTGATGAACGACTCAAGTACGATAAGGTTATTGAAAAAGGCTCTCGAGTCCTGGAACGTTTCCCGGAAAATAAGAAGCGTACAGCCGAAGCCGTGTTCATGATTGGTGAATCCTACCGCCACAAGCAGGAATGGGGCAAGGCCATTACCAAGTACGACGAATTCGAAAGATACTTCTCCGATAACGATTCCATGACTACGGTGGAGTATCAGCGTGCTTACTGCTTGTACAAGAACGGTGAATACAACATTAGCCGCTTCGCCCTCGAACCGGTCGTTGCAAGAAAGGATCATCCCTATTATTTCCAGGGATTGAATCTTTTGTCCTTGCTGGATGAAAAGGCTGATTTCCCCGAGCAGGCAATTGCTTCCCTGGAGGCTGTTCTTGCAGACACCTCGGGAACTCCTTTTATGCGAGCCAAGGCCCACTTTAGACTTGCCGGCCTTTACTATAAGATGGAAGAATGGACCAAGTCCCGCGAGCATTACACCGCTGATGAAATTTCCATGCTGAACGTTAGAGAACGTCAGACAGCAGGCGAACAGGCTGCGGAATGCTTGATCAAGAACAAGGATTTCCTGAAGGCTGCCGACGAGTATAAGGAATTGTACAAGAATGAAGAATATGCTCCTGCACGTTCGCAGTATTTGGTGCGTATTGGCGAAGCAACTATGATGGCGGAAAAATATGCCGATGCTATCGTTATTCTTCAGAAGGTCAATACCGAATATCCGCGTACCGAGTATTCGTCCCGCAGCTATTATGCTTTGGGCGATTACGAACAGAACAAGAAGTTGAATTACGAACAGGCTATTGTTTATTACGACAGTAGCTTTATGGCAAGAAGTATTAGTGAATGGGGCCAGGAAAGCCGTAGTCGTAGAGATGCGTTGAAACGTTTGATTGCGATGCGCAACAAAAACGATACTTTGCGAACGAAGGATTCCATTCCTAACTTGTCCGGATTCTTTAGTTCCGAGTTCCAGATTGCAGAATTGTTCCTGTTTAAGCTGGATGAAGTTGATAGTGCAATTACCCGCTTGAGTGCAATCATCGAAGAGTCCAAGGATAGCGTTCAGGTCCTGAAGGCTACTTATGCAAAGGCTTTTATCCTTGATGAGTTTATGCATGATCCGGATGGTGCCGAAGAAATCTATAAGGAAATTATCGAGAAGTACCCGGACACTGAATATGGCAAGCAGGCTCAGGCCAACTTGGGTATGCGCGTGACCTTGAAGACTCGTGAAGACCTTGCCAAGGAACGTTATCTTGCTGCAGAAAGTTTGTGGACCATAGCCACTGAAACTCCGTTGGATCAAATGGAACAAGTGGATTCCGCCTATGCACAGGCCGCAGCAGCCTTTGACAGTTTGTATCAAGAGTATCCTGAAACCCAGTCCGGCGTGCAGGCTCTTTATATGAAGGGAATTTATTTCCAGATGAATCCTGAAATGAAGGATAGTGCCATTACCGTTTTCAGGTTCATTCGTGACAAATACAAGAGTACTCCGTGGGGTATTGAATGCGCCAGGATTCTCAATAACCGCTTGACTATTGAGGACAAGGATATAGAACGTTTGCGTAAACGTGTAAAGAACAGCGAAGAACACATTGATAAACTTTCTGCCCAGTATTATGAAAACCTGAGCAAGAAACCTGAAGAAAAGAAAGTCGAAGTCAAGAGCAAGGAAGAAGAAATCCTTGAGAATACGTACAACAGCATGTACGACTTCGAATAAAAATCAGAAAAATTTGGGATAGATGACGATTGTCAGAAATTGACAATCGTCGTTTCTATATTTACGTGTACAGAAAAGCACTAGTGAATGAAAGGTTTATGATTAACGATAATGAAGTTGCTAATCGGTGCTTTAAAGGAAAAATGATGAAGAGAGTTGTTAAGAAGAATGTTGTTGAAGTCCCGGAACAGAACCCTTGGATGAGTGGGTTTGAAATGTTCAAGCGTCGCATTGGCGAACAGCTGCAGATGAATGGCTTTTCCGATGGATTTGTAGATGACGAGGATTTGCTGCCGCTTTATCGCATGGGTGAAAGTGAAACCTATGTATTGGCAATGCTGGGCTGCGCAATGCCTTAGCCCATAGAGTGTTGTTTCCTTAGTTGTTGGTTAGATGAAAAAGAAAGACCCGGTTTCGACCGGGCCTTTTTTCTTTTTGATTCTAAGGGGCGTTAGCCCGATGTTTGAATCTAGGGGTGGGTTGGAGGGATGCACCCTCCACACCGGAAACTTGTGCAACAAGTTTTCGTTGGGGGTCCAGGGGGCGTTAGCCCCTTGTACATTTATAGCTTACGAAGCGGATGTTGTCGCAGTAATCCTTATGAATACCAGCGAATTCCAGCCAAGGATAGTTGGAGGCTTCGGCCTTCAAAACTTCTGCCTGCTCGGAACCGATTTCCAGGAAAATCATTGCGCCACTGGCGAGGCGACCCTCGGTCTGCTGGAGAAGCTTGCGAACCAGATCCAGACCGTCGGCGCCACCATAGAGGGCGAGTGCCGGGTCGAACTTGTCCACTTCCGGCTGGAGCTTTCCCTTTTCAGAATCCGGAATGTAGGGGAGGTTTGCCACCAGGCAGTCAATCTTCTTGTCGGCGCTGAAGCCTGCGGAGGCGAGAGCTTCGGCGGTAACGGCGTTCAGCAAGTCGCCTTGGGCAAAGACCAGCTTGTCGCTGTTCAGTTCGTTGGCTTCTGCATTTTCTTTCGCGAGAGCGAGAGCGTCTTCGGAAATATCGCAGGCCAGAACCTTGGCGGTTTCCATTTCCTTGGCGCAGGAGATGGCGATGCAGCCGGAACCGGTGCCGATTTCCACCACGAAGGGAGATTCCACTTCCTTCACGCAGTTCTTCACCATGTCCACGATGTCTTCGGTTTCAGAACGGGGAATGAGGGCGCGGGCGTCGCACTTGATGATGAATCCGCGGAAACTTGTGTCGCCAATGATGTGCTGCAACGGTTCGCGGTTGGCGCGGCGTGCCACCAGCGGACGGAGGGTATCCAGTTCCGCCGGAGTCAAGGGCTTTTCGAAGTTCAGGTAAAGATCCATGCGGTTCTTCATCTGGAGGCCGAAACTGATGATGTGCTGTGCGTCCAGCAGCGGGTCAGGAACGCCCTTCTTTTCAAAGAAGACCTTGGTGCGGTTCAAGATTTCAAGAACCGTCATGGGACCGTTATTTGCGGGTGTTGCCATCGCGCTTTCCTTGCCAGACTAAGCCTGGAACTTGCCCAACTTTTCCTGAGCGTTTGCCATCTGGAGGCCGTTGATGACTTCCTGAAGGTCGCCTGCCACAACCTGGTCCAGGTTGTACAAGGTGAGGCCGATACGGTGGTCGGTCACGCGGTTCTGCGGATAGTTGTAAGTACGGATCTTGGCGGAGCGGTCGCCGG
Source organism: Fibrobacter sp. (assembly GCA_024399015.1). Classification (GTDB taxonomy): domain Bacteria; phylum Fibrobacterota; class Fibrobacteria; order Fibrobacterales; family Fibrobacteraceae; genus Fibrobacter. Next base: position 83,109 of record JAKSIC010000001.1, on the reverse strand, counting down.
TACCCACGAGGGCCTTACGGCTGGCAGCTTCTTCACGTTCCTTCTTGGCGATGACTTCATCCAAAATCTTGGAACGGAGCATTTCCATAGCGTGCAAGCGGTTCTGCAACTGAGAACGTTCAGTCTGGCAGCTCACCACCACGCCTGTGGGAATATGGGTCAAACGCACTGCGGAGTCAGTCTTGTTAATGTACTGACCGCCAGCACCACTGGAACGGTAGGTGTCCATGTGAATGTCGGCTTCGCGAATTTCAACGTCCACTTCTTCTGCTTCCGGAAGGATTGCAACAGTTGCCGCAGAGGTGTGAACACGGCCCTGGGTTTCAGTTTCCGGCACGCGCTGCACGCGGTGAACGCCACTTTCAAACTTCAATGTGCCGTAAACGCTATCGCCTTCGATGTAGGCGCGGATTTCCTTGTAGCCGCCCACAGTACCTTCGCTCAGGTCCTGGATGGTGATCTTCCAGCCCATCTTTTCGCAATAGGCGCGGTACATACGGAAGAGGTCGCCAGCGAACAGTGCGGATTCGTCACCGCCGGTACCGCCACGAATTTCGATAGTTGCGTTACGGAAGTCCCACGGATCCTTGGGAACCATGAGAATCTGCAATTCGTCGGTAAGACCCGGCAGTGCCTTTTCGATGGAACTCAGTTCAGACTTGGCCATGGCAACCATTTCCGGGTCGGAATCGCCCAGAGCCATCTTCCATTCTTCCTGGTCGTTGACCATCTGCAGGTATTCCTTGGCCTTGATCACGGCCTTTTCAATACCCTTGTACTGCTTATGGATCTTGTTGTAACGAGCCTGGTCACCAAGAACATCGGGATTGCCCAATTCGGATTCCAGTTCTTCGTACTTTTCAATGAGTTTACGTGCTTTATCTTTCATCGCGTGCAAATGTAGAAAAAGTGTTTAGTAGACAGTGGTTAGTAAACAGTTTTTTCTGGTCAAGAACGTTCCTAATCACTAACCACTAACCACTAGCTAGAACTGATTGATGAAGAAAGTAATACAGAGGCTGTTAATGAAGTCTGCAAACATACTTCCTACGATGGGGACCAGCAGGTAGGGCTTCACGGCGGGGGCGAAACGGTTGGTGATGGCCTGCATGTTGGCCATGGCGTTGGGGGTTGCACCCATGCCGAAACCGCAAACGCCGGCGGAAAGTACCGCGGCATCGTAATCGCGACCCATCACATTGAACACGATGAAGTAGGCGAACAGGAACATGAGCAAGGTCTGTGCGCAGAGCAACACCACCAAAGGCAAGGCCAGGGAGGTGAGCTGCCAGAGCTTCAGGGTGATCATGGCGATGCCCAGGAACAATGAAAGGCAGATGCCACCCACGTCGCTGATTTCACCCATGTGGACTTCGTACTTGCTGCTGTATTCGCAAATGTTACGCATGATGGCGGCAACGATCATGGCGCCGATGTAGGCGGGGAAGGTCATGCCGGTTTTGGAAAGAAGGGTGGAAACCAAAGTGCCGAAGCCCATGGCGATGGCCAGCTGGAAGGCTGCGGTGGAGTAGCGCTTTGCGGAACGCTTGTACTTGCTCTGCTCTTCCTTAAGTTCTGTCTTGTCTTCGGTTTTGGCGGACTTCAGAAGATCGCGCTTGAGGATGAGCTTGCGACCCAGGGGGCCTCCCATGAGAGAACCTGCCACAAGGCCGAAGGTTGCTGCAGCGGTGCAGAGGGTGGTGGCTCCTTCCATGCCGAAGTCTTCAAGGACCGGGCCGAAGGCGCCTGCGGTACCGTGGCCGCCCACCATGGAGATGGAACCTGCGGAAAGGCCTACCAGCGGGCTTACGTGAAGCAACTTGGCCAGGAAAACTGCCAGGGAATTCTGAAATACGATAAGCACGCAGACGCAGATCAGGAGGAGAATCAGGTTGATGCCACCGCTCTTCAAAATCTTCAAGTTGGCGTTGAAACCTACGGAGGTGAAGAACACCATCATGCAGATGGATTTCAAGGTTTCGTCAAACTGGAATTCCAGAAGATTTAGCTTGTACAAAGTGCAGGAAATACAAGCGAATACAATGCCACCCACCACCGGGGAGGGAATGCAGAACTTTTCCAGGAATTTGATTTTCTTTTTCAGGTTGGCGCCGAAAACGAGAACGATGACGGCCAGGGCCAAGGTCTGGTACATGTCTAAAGATAATGTGAACATGGTTTCTCCTTAGTCGCCTGTAGAGGGAATGGGACCGCGGGCCTGGAGGGGTTCGACGACTTCTACTTTAGCGTTCTTGCTGGCGTAGAATGCTGCGGCGCCCGGATGGAAGGCTACGGGAATGTTGGCGGTGGCATGTTCAAGAGCTGTTGCTACGGCAATGGAATTGGCCGTGGAGGCGGACGCAATGTTTGCTGCGGCGATTGCGAAAACGGATTCGGCGACCTTAGCTACGGTAGCGTTGTCCATCAGCTGGTTTGCTACGAGAATTGCCTTTGCACCAAGGGTCTGCAGGTCGGCTTCCTGGCCTGCGTAGGTGCCTGCGGGAATGACGCTAGAGGTGAGCTCCGGATGGAGTCCCATGATGCGGGCGGCGTCAGCTTCACCGATGGAAAGAAGTCGGATGTTCTTGCTGTTTGCAAGTTCGCTAATAGAGGGGGTGGGAATACCTGCGGTGCAGAAGAAGGCGTCGATTTCGCCAGCTTTCAAGGCGTCGGCAGATTCCTTGAAACTGAGTTTTTTGGCGTCCACCTTGTCCAAAGAAATTCCGTAGGATTCCAGGATGATTTCTGCATTGCGAAGCACGCCGGATTCTTCTTCGCCCACAGCCACACGCTTGCCCACGAGATCTGCAACGGACTTGATTTCAGAATCGCCTGCAACAACAATCTGGATGGATTCGGTGTAAAGACCTGCTACAGCGGCGATGGCGTGACGCATGCGGCTGCGCATCAAGTAGTCTTTCAAAATATCGGCCTGTACAATACCGAAGTCAATGAAGCCTTCTTCAATGAGGCGGATGTTTGCAGAAGTTCCAGAGGTGTTCTTCACCTGAATTTGAATGCTGCCGTTTGCCTTGTTAAAAGTTTCAGCAAAACTGTTGGCGAACTTATCGTAAAGACCGCCCTTGTTGCCGGAACCGAAACGGATGTTCTGCTTTTCGGAATTGCAGGATGTTGTAAAAACTGTTGCTGCGACAAGAATTGCCGCGGTAGCTATCTTGAATGCAAAAGTCGATGCTTTCATTGGAAAACTCCAGTGGAATAGGGACTAATGCAATAATAGAATTTATGTTTTAATTTTTTTTGACATCGGAAAAAATTGAATGTTCAATCGATACACTTGGTTGATGTTTTCGTGTTTGTCGGAAATGACTGCAATTCTTTTGATACAATTTTCAATTTCTTGAGTTATTTCATTGTAAGAATTTTCGTCCACACCAATTGTTGCTCCGACAAAATGTCTTTCATCAGGTTTGTATCGTTCAACGGCGTTTACCGCGATTTCTGCCATTTCTTTGTGCATCGATTTGATGGCGAGCGAGTGATCCCGTTTCGAACCGATGACGGCCTTTTCTGATTGCACAAAAGTTTTATCTTGGATTTTCTTCAAAAAGCCATGCTTAGTCAAAAAAGCGAGAACCCGCTGGACTTCCTTTGGGGAAACTTCCTCGTTGCAAGTTTTGGCGATTTCTTCTGGAGATGCTCCTGGCATAAGGGGTGCCAATTCTCGTAGCACGGAATTTTCCCAACTGCTGTAATATTCAAATGCTTCGTTTGGTACAACCCGAATTTTATGGTCTTCCCTGATTTTATTCATCTTTAGCAAAGCCGAAGCCTTTGTGGATTCTACTTTTGCGTTTCCAAGAATTACCATTTGTTCAAAGTATTCTCGTTCGTAGCCAATCAAATTGAGGGCTTGTGCGACATTACCCATTTTGGATTTGCTTAAGCTGCTTTTTCCTTCACATACAAGTTTCATGTAGACGGGTGATGTGAAGCCCGCGATTGATGAAAATTTTCTCCAAGAAAAAACAGAAAGACTTTTTTGTTCCTTGTAAAAGTCTTGCAAATATTCTCTGTAATTTTCGTAATCAAGAATACTTTTCATGTGAACAAAATAAACGTTTTACTTTAAATGTCGTTCCAAAAACTGTAGCCTAGTATGACATTGTCATCACCGGAATTGGCGTACCGTTCAATTTCTATCGTTAAATCTGCGTTTGAAGAGGTAATGAAGTCTACAACTTCAAATGGATCATGGGAACTATTTGAGTATGCGATGAGCCTGTTATTTTGGTAAACTCTCAAATCAATATCTTGAGAGAGAGTTCCGTTATTAAGTATGTAGTTAGGATGTGTTAACCATGAAATGGCTATTCTATAATGCGAATTAGATAAGATGCCACTTTCTGTAAACGTGATTTTATTATTGTTGTCAAAACAGCAGGAATTTTCGTCATTCCAATACCGAAGTCTATGGTTCCATGCTAAACTTGAGTATGTAGCTATGCCTTTTGCAACCGTTGAGTTGTCTTCGTCAAAGTCGTCTGCTCCAACAATTGGAATTTTTTCAGCGGCTAAAAAGTGAGCTTTAACTAATTCGGGATGACCTTTGAAAAACGGGTGTTGGCTAAATAGGTCCGCTGTTATTCCTGCAGTGTACGGGGTTGCCGCACTAGTTTTGTCAAATCTCCCATTCCATGTATGGTTCTCGTCATCAGTGAAGGTTTCTGTGTTGGGAAATATGAATTCTGCGTAGTTTGCTACTTCAGGTTTTTGAATATCTGTATTGGGATTTATATGTCTTGAATAGGCTTTGTATCTGGAATTTGTTGGACTTATGGCTCCAACTGCTATTACGTTAGGAGTCAATGCGGGACTTTTTACATAAAAGTCTTCATTTAAAATAACTTGATTTCCTGCCGCAAAAAAATTTACAATTCTATAATTGTAAGTATAAGAATCATATTGATACTCTAATGGCGTATAATAATTGCTTGGTGTGGTACTCCAAGAATGAGATCCAATCATTATGTTTGGATCGTAAATAAAGGGGTTTGGTAGAGCCTCGAAATTGCAAAATCCGTAAATGAATGCTTTGGGCGCTGTTTTTTGTAGAACGGTTGCAACTCCTGTTGCGTGCGATTTTTCCGAGACTGAGATACATAGTGAGTCAAATCTGTAGTATGCAGTATTAACATTTGAATTCTTTGGTTTTCCTTCCTCGTCAAAAAAAATGCCGATTCCTTCACCTTTGTAATCGTTACTGTGTGCGTGAGTGTTTATTTCTGAAAGTGTGAAAATTATGTCGTAATTGACAAAATTTTCATTTGTAATAGGTTGTACTTTGTCTATGTAAATTTTTCTGCTTCCGTTCAAAAGATTGCGAATTTCTGTTGCTGTTAGAGACGCTCTGTATCCAGGGCTACTGAAATTTTTGTCAAGATTGTTATTGAACAGGGTGAAATATTCATTTTCTGATACAGCTTTTTCTTTGAACCAATATTTCTTTTCCCCATTTTGAATTTCGTAACGACCGGATATTTTGATGCTTTTGGGGTAGATGTCAAGAAAAGCTATATCAACATCCATGTGTTTTTCAGGAATAATAACGAAATTAGGGGGATACGATGAACTAGTTTTTCTACCAAGAATGTCATGATTACTTTTTTTTATTTTTGATGGAGTGTAAGAATTCTTGGTATTGTCGTTGATGAAATTTAAAACATCATCAGATACGATGTTTTCCACTTCTCCTAATGGGGGTAAGTAAGTGGTCTTTGCAAAAATAAAAGTCGAAATGAAAAGAAGAAAAATTACAGTAGATTTTTGACTCATGCTTTATTCTAGTTTACTTTGAAGTTGTTTCACAGGTGATTTCGTTGTTTTCGTTCATGGCGCAGGATTCACCGGGCTGTTTTTCGGGCTCGGATAATGTGGAGACGAAATCTTCGCATTCTTTAACCATGACGGACGAAATGTCATCAAGGGTTGTTGACTGAACCTTCTTTACATATACAATTTGTTTGCTTTTGCAACTGGACTCAATGATTTTCTTTTGGCAGTCGTCGCCGTTGCATTTTTGCAGATAGGATCCAATTTCTGTTTCGCATAAATTCTCGTTATTCCAATCGCTATAGCTTGCGTATAGGAGGTTGACTAAAAAGTTGCTCTCGTCATTTCCTCTTAAGAGAATCGTTTCGGAAGAAACATTGATTCCTGGCATGATTGATTTGAATTTTTGAACGGCATTGTCGTTTCGATCTATGAAGACGGAACAGCTGCCGTTATTCGAAGAATGGTTGTAAACCGTTTCCTTTTGCTTGAGACCATAATCTGTTGTGGGCTTGGAAACGTCGCTGGGGTCGTTTCCGGAATCTTCACCGAATTGTATCGGATCGTAAGCTTGGAAAACGCTGTCAATGAAGACCTGGTCGTTTGTTGAAAAAGAGCTTTCGGGAGAGTCGTTTGGCTCGATGGAAATGCCTGTGGTAGACTTGTCCTCAGAACAAGCTAACATGATGAGTGCTACGGAAAAAATTGGGCAAAAAGTCTTTTTCATAAAGCATTCCTTTTTCTACAAATATAAGTTAAAGGCTTTGAAAATGTTTCTTTTAGATGGATTTCATTGAAAAACCAGCTACATAGAGGACTTTTTAGCAGCAGAGCTTTTTCGATATGATACGCGGAGTATCTTATTTGACGGAGTGCTGAATTTTAAGAAAAGAAATTCTAAATTTTTTCACATGGAAATTAAACCGATCGGAACATTTTTTGGCGATGCTGTATACAAGTACGATGCTCCTCGACAGGGTCGTCTTTTCGCTGGTCATCCAGGTCGCATCGTTTTAAATGCCGGTTGTAATTTTGAAATGGCCCTTCGCGATTTGGAAGGCTTTGAACGCATTTGGGTTCTGTTCCAGTTTCATGAAAATGAAGGCTGGCGCCCCACCACCAGGCCGCCTGTTCCTGCGCCGGGCCGCGATCGCGTAGGCACTTTTGCAAGCCGTAGCCCTTACCGCCCCAATCCTATTGGCCTTAGCTGTGTCCGTCTTTTGAAAATCGAAGGTCTTACTTTGTATGTAGACGAAGCGGACTTGCTGAATGAATCGCCTATTATTGACGTCAAGCCTTACATTCCTATGGCTGATGCTTTTCCCAATGCGAAAGCAGGCTGGGTAGAAGAACAGAATTTGGACTTGTGGCAGATTGACATGGGTGAACGCTTTGAACAAATTAATCGGTGGATTCGCGAGAACTCTGAATTTGACCTGTACAGTTTTGCTCAGGTGCAGCTGGCCCACGGTCCCTTTGATGAAACCCGCCGTAGGCTCTCCTTGGAACCGGAGTTTTCTCGTGGGACACTTGCCTACCGTACGTTCCGAATTCATTTTGTTTATAGTGAAAAAGAACGCCGCATCAAGCTTACGGGATTGGCTTCTGGCTATACCGAAGAAGAACTTTTGCCCGGTGTCGAGGATAAATACGGGGATAAGGACTTGCATCGTGGTTTTTTAAAGCATTTTTGCTGATGGATGAAAAGATTTTGAATTAGATTTTTTCTTGTATGGTATCTAAAATCAAAGATTTTCTTGTTAATGCACAAATTGATTCAAAAGAAATGAAGAATGTGCAGGATGTTATTGACAGACGCAATAGTTTGGCTTTGCGTTCACTGTCGTTTCTTGCGATGGTCGGCTTTTTCACTGCGACTATTACGGGCTTGACATCTAACATTGATGGTGTCACGCAAAAAACCGCGGGCTACTTTGTCGGCCTAGTGCTGTCGTTTATTGTTTACGTTTTGAACAATATTTTTTCTTCAAAAAGCCATAAGATTCTTTTGGCCCTTTTGTGTGCATTCGAAGCCTCCCTTTATGCGACGGGAATGTTTCTCACGTTTGTGTCCACTCCCAATCAGCTGACCATTACCCTTGTTGCCTTTTTACTTGTTGTTCCGCAGTTTTTTGCAGAACGGCCTCTACGAATAAATTTGCTTACGGTCTTTACCGGGATTGTTTTTATTGCGATTTATTCACTTACGGATTTGAAACCTGATAGCATCAGAAAACAGGAATTCATGAATATCGGCATTTTTGCCGCGATGGGTATTGTTCTTGGTTCCTATGTCAAAAAGGCTTTGGTGGAAAGATTCATTTTTGAATATAGGGAACAACAAGCTAATGGCCAGGAACGTCAGGCCCAGCTTCAACAATGGAAATCCATGGCGGATATCTATGTATCCATGGTTCAGGCGGACATAGACAATGATTCCTACTTTATGGTGCGCTCCAACGAATACATTCAAACGGCAATTGGTGGCTGTCAGGGCTTCCAGGAAAGTTTGAATAAAGTTATGAATGCGACTACCGCTCCTGAATATCTGAATGAAGTTTTGAAATTTGTAGATGTATCTTCGTTGAAAGAACGTCTGAAAAACAAAAGAACTATTACCCATGAATTTATGGGTGTGAATTTTGGCTGGTGCCGAGCCCGATTTATCGCTGTACGAAATTCTGAAGAGGAAGAAGTTCGCCGTGTGATTTACGTGGTGGAAAACATCAACGAACAAAAGAGTCGCGAAGCAAAGCTGACCACCATGGCCGAAACGGATTCCATGACTGGGCTTTACAATCGCCTGGCTGGTACCGCAAAGATCAAGTCGCGTCTTTACGAAGGTCGGGACGGCATGCTTTGCTTATTTGATATTGATAAGTTCAAAAGTGTGAACGATACCTTTGGACACCAGACTGGCGACGAGGTGATTCTCGCTGTGGCCGACGCACTGCGCAAGGCCTTCCGCGATAACGATGTGTTGATGCGCCTGGGCGGTGATGAATTTATGGTTTATACGCCCTCCGTAAACACCGAGGAACTTGGTGCCAAGGTGATTCAGCGATTTTTTGATGTGCTGGACCAGGCAAAGATTGCGGACCATGAAGATTACAGGATTTCTGTAAGCCTTGGTGCAACTTTTGCCACGAAGGGATCCCTGTTTGAAAAGTTGTATGAAGAGGCCGATGTCTGCACTTACGAAAGCAAGAAGATCGCAGGCAAGTCCTTCACGTTCCACCGTGGATAATCGGTTCAGTTTCCTCCCGCGTCGCAGACTTTGTCATCCCTCGCTTGAAGGGAATTTTGCTTAGTATTTTTCGCCAAGAACTAGCAAACGGTAGATGGCTTCTTCGCTGCCTACTTTGTACTTGTCTGTTTCGTTGCGCCCGAAAAATTTGTGCCAGTTTCTGCTTGTTGGGACAATGGCGTCGTCAAAGGGCCAGGGGCGAATAAAGCCAGGTGGCAATTGGCTGTAGAGCTTGCTGCTGTCAATGTCCAGGTCGCCTACACGTGGGGGCAGGGGGCCTGCTTCAATTCGTGGACAGCCATGGAGTAATTCCTGAGGGTAGCCGCCGATGGCGTTTACCAGCTGGCCTGCGTTATACAAGGTGACGCGACGCGGCCCTCCGCAGTTGTAAATGCCTGCGGGAAATTCATGTTCTAAAACGTATTGAACCACACGGCACATGTCTCCACCATAGATGGGACGGCGGTACTCGTCGGTATAGAGGGTGGCGGGGCGGCCCGGGCGGAAACGGTAACTGATCCAGTCGATAGCGCCTGCGCAACCGCCGGGAGCGTAGTCCATAGGAAGGGGTACGCGAAGCATAACGGCGTCGGGCTTGATTCGCTGAATTTCCATTTCCGCTTCCAGCTGGTGCTTGCCGTAATTATGAATGGGGTCCTTTGGAGCTTCGTCTTTGTAAGGGCGAAGGTGGGCTGTTTCTTCGCTGCCGCTCCACACCATGTCCGTAGAAATTCGTATGAATATGCAGTTGTAGTCTGCCGCTAGCTGGGCTGCGTCAACGCCCTGTTCGCAATTCAATAGGCGGCTTCTGTGTGTGTCGCATTCGCAGGCTTTCAGCGCGCAGTTTCCGCTGGCGTCAATCACCGTCTTGAATTTGTATTTCTCAAAAAGTGCAGTAAGGCCTGCGGTATCCTCCGCGTCAATCGCAACAACGTCCTGTCCAAAAACGCAGGGATGTTTAATAGGGCGAATCCCGATAAGTGGCGTAGCTGCATCGGGATGGCGAGGCGCCGGATGGATTGTCCCGCTGGTGCCGTCGCTTTCGTCGGTTCCGCCAAACAGTTTGTTAAAATGCCTAAAGAGGGCGTAACCGGGGACGCCATTCAATCCCAATACGAGAATTGGAGTTTGAATAGGGCGGCGGGGCTGTTCTTGCCAAACGCTTTGGGACTGTTCTACAAAAGCGTCGCTCACTTCTGGCTCAGTTTCCACTTAAGGTAGCCCGCCATTTGCAGCGGGTGATTGAAAGTGCCGTCATGCATCTTTGCCTGCAGTTCTTCGTCGGTCATTTCGGAGGATTCGATTTCTTCTGTTTCGTCGAAGTTGGTGGATCCTGTGCGTACAACACCATCGATGAACACCACATGGAACTTGCCGCGATGACGATCCGGATTCACCGGGTATGCTCCCAGATAGGTGAGGTTCGAGGCCCGAGGCTCGAGGGAATTTTGACCGGATTCGCCATCGGGTCTCTCGTCTCTCGTCTTTTGTCTCTCGTCTAATCTATAACCGCATTCTTCCTGCAGTTCTCTCGCTGCAGCCTGTTCCGGAGTTTCGCCCTTGTCAATAATTCCTGCCGGGAATTCCAGGGCAATCTTGCCGGTGCCGTGACGATACTGTTCCGTCATGACCCACTTGCCTTCAGCGGTGCGGGCGAGAATCAAAACCCAGTCCGGTTGCCACAAGGTGTAAAAATCATCAATGACTTTTCCGTTGGGCAGTTCGCATTTTTCCTTGGCGACTTTCAGCCAGGGGGCGTTCACCAGATATTCCGTATCAAGAAGCTTCCAGGGTTTCATCTTAGACTCCTTCCAACTTGTTCTTCAAGTAATGCTTGGAGGTGTATGCCCAGAACATAATGTCTGCAATGGTGAGAGCGATGGCGCATGTCACAAAGACCTGCTGGTGCATGCCGAATTTTTGGGCCATGGATCCGCCAGCCAAAATGCCGATACCAATGCCGATATCCCAGGCACTGAGGTAAGTGCTGTTGGCGGTGCCGCGCTGGTCATGACGGGCCAGGTTCACGCACATGGTCTGGTAACCCGGGAATATGAGGCCTAGGCTGGTACCGATGAGGAATGCGGAAACAAAGAAGACCACGGCGCTGTTGCAGAAAGCCAGCATGCAGTAGGCGGCCACGATAAGGGTCATGCCCATGCCCACCAGGCGTGTGAGCCAGCCTCTATCAATCAGGCGTCCCGTCAGCAAGCGGTTCATGATGAGGCCTGCGGCAATCAAGGCGTAGAACCAACCGCTTCCGCCGATTCCAAGTTCCTTGGCGTAAAGGGAAATGTAGTTGGTTACGGGACCGTAGGCGAAGCCCACAAAAATGAAGTTGATGAACTGCGGAATGGCGCGGGTCAAGAAAAATCTATCCAGGGAAAGAGGCGGGCGTGCGACTTTTGGGCGCGGCTTCACATTCAAGGTCTTCACAAGAATGAGTCCGATAACGCAAAGTGCAATGGAAATGCCGAACACCAAATCGGATCCGAAGGCTTCGTAAAGGAACATGCCGGTCATGGGGCCGGTGGCGAATGCTAGGTTCACGCTGATTCCGAAATAGCCGATGCCTTCGCCGCGCCGACTGCTGGGCAATGCGTCGATGGCCACCGTATTACTTGCCGTGGTGGAAATGCCGAAGAACACGCCGTGCATAAAACGGACAACCGCCAAAAGCGGCAAAAGCCCAAGTGCCCAGTAGCCAATAAAGCAGAGGGTAAAGGCGAAGAAAGTCCAGAAGTACAGCGGCTTACGGCTGAGGCTGTCTACAAGGAAACCTGCAAAAGGTCTGCAGCAAAGGGCACCGATGGTGTACAATGAAATGATGATGCCCGCCGTGGAGTTGTCGGTCTGGAATTTCTCGAAAATGTACAGCGGCAAAACTGGCAGCAACTGGTAGAAGCTGAAGAACAGCAAAAAGTTGGCGGCCGCGCAAGTTACAAAATTGCGTGTCCAAAGCGCGGGCTTTTCTACACTCTCATTCATATTTTAAAATTTAGAAAATACACTTCCCTTTGGTAAAAACTTATTCGTAATCAATCCTTGAGATTTGTCCATCAAAGTAGATGAAATCTCCATCGGAGTAATTCCAAATGGCTTTGAATGTGGTGGGACGTTTGATGCCGTCAGCCCCTGTTACATACCTGTCGCATGCCGCGGTCCAAGGAACGTTTTCTGTTGTTCCGTCGGTGTTGACTACGGCGCGGTCCTTTGTAGTGAAGGAAGTCATTTCGTACTTTTCGTTGAATGTGAAAATGCCGGATGCTTTTTGCTCGCGGAACGTGATGGTGGCTTTGACCTGATGATCGTTGATTTCTTCTAGGCTTATGTAATCTTGCAACAAAACACTAGGGAAGAACATACTTTCTGCAAGGAAAGTTGCTAGGCAAGCTACGTCCATCTCGAGACCTTTCTGATCGAAGAGTGTCAAGAGTTTTGCGATTACGCCTTTCATTCCTCCAACGCCGTCGCTATAATAATCGTATCCTTGGAACGGAATGCCAAACATACTGCTTAAAATCAAGGCCATTCTTGCAGGTTCTTTGACGTAGTTGTTCTGGATATAATCGATTTTCAAGTTAGGACCGTTCTTGCCCTGCTTGAAATCTACGTCAAGGTACTCCATGTGCAAGGAGTTCATTTTTGGGGTGCCGATGTAGCCTGCGTTTGCGATGTACTTCTGGATTGCAGAAGGCGTGGCTTCGAAATCGGTTTCCTTGAAAACTTCGTTATCCTTGTATAAAATTGACTTTTCTTTTAGCGTTTTGTTGTCGGTGGAAAAATCGCCCTTCAGCGGAGAATAGGGAATGGCAAACCAGGTGACAATGAAGATGAAAAAGACTGCGATACAAATGATTATCTTCATACGATAGTCAATGTCGTTACTTCTTTTCCAAGGTCACGATGGTTTCGAGGTGCGGGGTGCCCGGGAACAAGTCCAAAGGCTGCACTTCACGAACGTGGTAACCGTAGCGTTCCCATTCCTTCAGAGCACCGGGGATTTCGTCGGTGCCGCAGAAGACGTGGCAGACGCGAACAGGGTGACGCATCACCAGGGCCTTGATGACTCCCGGCTCGCAACCCTTGCGGGGCGGGTCCAGCAAAATCTTTTCCGGCTCGCCGGGAACCGGCTTGGGCAAACGCAGGTGGATAAAGTCTTCATCGATCTTGCCTGCGATAAAGCGGTAGTTCTTTTTCAGGAACTTGGCGCTTGCCTTTGCGCTTTCGATGGACGGACCTTCCCATTCCACGCCGAGAACGGACTTGGCGGCTTCGCCCAGGGCAAAACTGAACAAACCGTAACCGCAGTAAAGGTCCAGGAATCTATCTTCCTTTGTAAGGCCCATCATGCGGCCAGCAGCCTTGATCAAGTTGTGGATCTGACTTTCGTTAATCTGGCTGAAACCAGTGACGGGATACTTAAGGCGGAAATGTCCCAAGTCCAAAGTCATTTCGCGGGGGCCGTAAAGCTGCTTGAAGTTCAGACCTTCTGTGGGGCGCTTGGCTTCCAGGTAGTAGTCGGATTCCGTGGTGTCCACGTAGGCGTGTGCTGCGGTAACGTGGAATGGGCTCTGCTGGAGAACTTCGGAAATTTGCTTCAGCTTGCGGACGATGGTGGCGTCAATTTTCTTGATGTTGAAAATGACCACGCGGTACTTGTAGGTGCCGCGGATGATGATCCAGTTGAGGGCGTATGCCAGCGGCTTGTATGCCGGGGTAATCAGCTTTTCGAAAAGCAGGTCGTAAATCTTGTTGTGTTCTTCTGGTTCCAGCATGGAATCCTGACGGTCGAACTGGAGGTTGCCCGGAACCATGGCCACGCGGCGCTTGCTGGTGGTGCGGTATCCGCGGGGCATGGGGCTTGCGATCACCGGCTTCGGAGAACCAGCCAAACGGTTCACTTCCCAGAATTCCTTGATGGCCTGATCCTTGATTTTCAGTTCATCCTTGTAATCCAGCATGGCGAGAGATTCGCCGTGGGCGGATTCGGCTTCGCGGGTGTAGTTGGGAATGCAGTTGGCAATGGCCTGTTCAAAAAGCATAAGTGCCTCCGTAAGGGCAGAATTTTCACAAGAGCAAATGTGGAAAAAGGCGAGTGCAGCGACCAAAAGTTTTCTTTTGGGCTTTGCCGAGCCGCCCCACATGCAAGCTTGCTTGCAAATGTAGAAAATCCCCCTATATTTATAAAGACCTCCCAAGAAACGTGAAATTCCCCTCATTTGAGGAGGGGTATGTGATGTCTTGCAAAAAATTCCCCTCCTTTGAGGAGGGGCTAGGGGAGGGTTTATATAACAAAAAGACCCCTCCGTAGAAGGGTCTTCGAGCGGCGGACCGGGATCGAACCGGCAACCATTAGCTTGGAAGGCTAAGGCTCTACCATTGAGCTACCGCCGCTTGTGTGACCAATTATACAAAAAATGGGCCATTTTTAAAGGGGTTCCTTGAAAAGATATTGGAGATTTTTATAAAACTTTCTATCTTTTCGCTACATTAAACAATTCACCAAGAGGAACTTAACTTGGCCTTACAACCTCCCCGTGGCCGTCAAATGCCCAACCGTCAGAGCGACGGCACTCGCATCAACGAAGATATTCGCATCTCTCCCATTCGTCTTGTAAAGGACGAAGGCGAAGCCATCATCATCGAGACCCACAAGGCTCTCCAGATGGCTAAGGAAGCCGGACTGGACCTGGTGGAAGTGTCTCCCAATGCTAAGCCTCCTGTATGCAAAATCATCAACTACGGCAAGTTCAAGTTCGAACAGGTCAAGAAGGCCAAGGCCGCGAAGGCCAAGCAGCACGTGGTCAAGCTTAAGGAAATTAAGATGCACCCGAAGACTGCAGAAAACGACTACTTGTACCGTATCAAGCAGGCTGGTGAATTCCTTCAGGACGGAATGAAGGTGAAGCTTATTATGCAGTTCCGCGGTCGCGAAATGGCCCACATGGACTATGGCAAGCGCCTCATGGAACGTGCAAAAGAAGACTTGGCCGCCTTTGGCGACCTTGAAATGGACTCCAGAGTCGAAGGCAACACAATGCTTTCCATCTATAGTCCCAAACGTGGTGCTGGCACCGCTAAGAAGCCCCAGGCTGCTCAGCAGGACCAGGCACCGAAGCCCGTAACCGCGCCCGAGGCAGCAGGTGAGGCTTAATCATTAACCTAACGAGGTAAAAATGCCTAAGATGAAAACACATAGCGGTTCCAAGAAGCGCTTCCGCTTGACCGGCTCCGGCCACGTCAAGTTCAAGCGTGCTGGTATGCGCCACATTCAAGCTAAGATGACCACCAAGCGTAAGCGTAACCTCCGTAAGGGCGCTCTCGTTAAGAAAGTCGATTTGTACCACGTCAAGCGTCTGCTTGTTGTAGCATAAAGGAGTGCAAGAATGCCACGCGCAAAAACTAGAGTTCCTTCCCGCGAACGCCGCAAAAATATCCTCAAGGCCGCTAAGGGTTTCTATGGCCGTCGCAAGTCCAACATTCGTCTTGCTATCGACGCCGTTTCCCATGCAGGTCAGTATGCCTACGCTCACCGCCGCGATAAGAAGGGTGACTTCCGCTCTCTGTGGATCACTCGTCTGAACGCTGCTGTTCGTGAACACGGCATTAGCTATAGCCAGTTCATTTACAAGCTCTCCAAGGCTAACATCAAGATGAACCGTAAGGTTCTCGCTGATATGGCTGTTGCCGATCCGGCAGCATTTGCCAAGGTCGTGGACGCTGTGAAGGCTGCTTAATTTTTTGACCTAGTCAAAAAATTGCGTTAGCTATCATCGACGCGAGAAATTGAGCCCCCCGAAAGGTGGGCTCTTTTTTTGTGCCGCCGCGACGCTCGGCTTGCGGGTCGTTTCTTCGAAATAAAAAGAAAAGGTCCCGGGCGGAACCTTTTTACTTGCGTACGCTAGAAGCGAAACTTTGAATTAACGGTGCCTACGGTCGTTCATGCCGTTGGCGGCGTAGTAGGACTTCTTGTTCTCGTACATGTCGTGGTCGATGGAATTGATGAAGTCATCCAGGTTGTGGTTCTTCAAATCCAGCTGGCCTCTACCGATGGACGTGGACAGCTTGTAGGGTGCCTGGGACTTTTCGTTGAAGTCAGCCAGGCTCTTGTGGATGTCCTTGATGTAGTAGTCCACCACAACGTCGTCCTCGGTGTCCAGTAGGAGGATGAATTCGTCGCCGGCATAGCGGATGGCGACGCCGATGTTTCCCACCACGCGCTGAAGGATGTCAGCCATGTTGATCAAGGCCTGGTCGCCTACGGAGTGGCCAAAATCGTCGTTGATCTTCTTGAAGGAGTTGAGGTCCAGCATCAAACCGGTCATGACGGTATTGCGCTTTCTGGAGAAGATCGCCAGGTGGTGGTCCAGGTAGACTCGGTTATAAAGTCCGGTGAGGCGGTCCCTGAAAATCAGTTCGTTCTGCAAGCTGGTGAACACGCCTGCAATGGAAATGGCAAGACCGGAGGAGATGGTCGAAATACCGTAGAAGAGGGTCTGGGCCAAGGTGCCCAGCATCAGGGGGAACAGGTACACCCAGATGGGGAAGTATCTGAGGACGCCGTTACGCATACGGCTCCAGAAGTACACCACCACGCTATCCATTGTAATACCGTAGTCAATCACTGTGTAGACCCAGTAGCCCCAGTGTCTGTGGTAGACGTTGTTTTCGTCGATGGAGAAAATGAAGGGGCAGAAACCATTGACAATAACACCGATGGTGCCAATGGCGATAATTACAGAGAGAATGCGTGAATGAATTTTAGAAACACCGCCGCAAACGTGCCTGGTCAAGAAAATGAACCACAGAACGGAGCAGTACATGTTGGATGCGTAGAGCCAACCGTTGCCCAGGAAATTGGTGAGCTTCGCCAGGGTGCCGCCGTGACCGTCGGAGGTAAAGACCAGCGGGTCGATGATGCAGTTCAGGAAACCGCAAATAAGCATTGCGAACAGGGTTGCGTTTTCCAAGTTCCTGCGGGGGAGGCGCCAGAGGTTACCGGCCAACACTACGGCAATGAGAACCGCACCGAAAATGTTGACCACGTAAATACAAGTCAAGGATGTATCCATATGAAAAAAAATATAGTTACTGTAATAATGCCGTAGAAATGCGTTTTTACCAAACTAATGCTATTTTTTACCCCGTATGAAGCAGATTTATCGCAAAACAGTCCTTCCCAATGGTGTTGTTGTTCAAACCGACTATATGCCCCAAGCTTATTCCGTGGCTTTGGGGGCTTGGCTCCCTCGTGGATCTCGCCATGAAAAGGTAAATGAATTCGGCCTGAGCCATTTTTACGAACATTTGGTTTTCAAGGGAACGGAAAATCGAACCGCATTCGAAATTGCTTGCTCTCTGGAAGATCGTGGTGGAAATTTGGAAGCCTATACCACCCGTCAGGAGACGGGCTTCTATGCCACCGTTGTCAAGGAAGATGTGGGCCTGGCCATTGATGTGATTGCGGATATGTTGATGAATCCTCGTTTCGATAAAGCAGAAATGGAAAAGGAACGCAAGGTTATCATCGAGGAAATCCGCAGTTACGATGATATACCTGAGGAAGTGGCGGGGGATGTTTTCAACAACATCCATTTCAAGGGCTGCGGCATTGCTCATTCCATTACTGGCACGGTAAAGGAAGTCCGCAACTTGACCCACGAACAAATGTGGGAGTACGAACGCCAGGTATTGAATGATATGCCCATCTACGTTTGCGCCGCAGGCAAGGTGGATCATGATGCCTTGGTGGATTTGTGTACCAAGAAGTTTGCGAAAAAGAAGTCTGGAAAGATTTGGCCGGTAGATGAATATAAGTGCAACGCCGGTGTAAAAATCGTTGGCAAGCAAGATACCCAGCAGGCAAACCTTTTCTGGGGTGTAAGCTTTGGCGAACACATGCTGGAGGAAAAGAACCGCTTGGCTTTATCCGTGTTCAACGTGGCCATTGGCGCAGGTATGTCTAGCCGCTTGTTCCAGAAAATCCGTGAGGAACGAGGCTTGGCTTATTCTGTCTATACCACTGCTGACGTGTATAAGGATTGTATGGACTGGGGTGTTTCCTTGGCAACGGAACCTCGCCAGTTGAAGACTGCGCTAAAACTTTCCATTGACGAAGTTCGCAACTTTATAGCCAAGGGCTTTGCCAAGGATGAATTGGAACGTACCAAGACCAATATTATTGGCGGTATCCGTTTGGGTGCGGATAGTCCTGAAAAGCGTGTGATGCGCTTGGCGGAACAGACCTTGCACTTGGGCGATTTCAATCCTATGGAAGAAACGGAAAAGAGCATCGCGAAGATGACGGAAACAGAAATTGTGGACGTGGTGAAAAGTGCTTTTGAAAACGCCAAGTACTCTATTTCTGTAGTTCAGCCCAGCGATCACAAGAAACCGGATCTGAAGGACTTTTTGAAGTTCTAGGAACGTCTTTTTATTGTCGTTGCGAGGAGCGTAGCAACACGGCAATCGAAGCACACTCTGGTAATGTTCTAAAAACGGCTACGGCTCTGCACGTAGGCTTTGTGGCTTGCCTTTACCTTTTCGCTGGGGTGCATGCAGGGCTCCAACTTCCAGTAGAAATCTTCCAGCTGGTTGGTTGTGTAGATTGTCTTTCTGCTTGCAATTGTCTTTTGTAAAGTCTTTTGTAGTTCGCAGCAGTGCATGATGTTCCAGAATCTGTTGTCTGCAGGGACTTTTCTTAATAAGCAGCGATCGCTGAATACAATTATGGAAATGAAATGAGATTGTTCTCGACGTAAATTTAAGTGTTTTTGCAAAGGCAGTATGTGACCGATGTTTTGCTTAATGGGATTGTGGAATGTATGTTCCAATTGCTTGTTCATGTGCTGTGTCCAGCGTTCATCATGAAGTTCGCCTGAAATTTCGCCTGCAATGTTTTTGCTTTCAAGAACGTAAATGCCGGATTGGTGTAACAATAGTGCGTCAATTTCGGTAGTCCCGTTTTTCGTGGGTATATAGAGATTGCGCATTAATACATAACGGCGTTTGTCATTGTCGCAAACTCTAGCCACTAAAGCTGCCATTGCAGCTTCGCCAAAAATTCCCCGAGGGTCATTGTTGATTCGTTCGTCATTGAAAACTGGTGTAGCGTTGAAGCTTTCCTCACTTCGCGTTGGTGCTTGGGTTACGCCGAAACCTCCCAACTCGAAAACATGATCTTGGAAAGCCTTTTTTCTACTATTTTCTTTTTCAAAATGTTTGAAGTTTTTATAGGGCCGTTTTTGAGCTTGTTTCTTGTTTGTTTTTGTTTTGGCAAAAATAAGAGCCAAAAATATAATGACGGCTATGATATAGATTAAAGACGAATTCATGAAATAAGTATAAAAAAACGCAGGCGGAATGCCTGCGCTTTTTTAATGTTGTGCATTACAAATTAGCCACGGCCAAAACGACGAGTTCTGCGGAAGGGCTTGTCGCCGAACTCGCGTTCGTCGTGATCCTTACGGAACGGCTTTTCGCCAAACTTTTCACGACGACGTTCTTCGCGATTGCCTGCAGGTTTCTTTTCGCCAAACTTGCGGTCACCGCGGTCGCCGCCAAACTTACGTTCGCCGCCGAATCCGCGGCCTTCACGGTCCTTGCGGAAACCTCCGCGACGTTCTTCGCGATTGCCGCCAAAGCCACCGCGACCGCCGCGACCACCAAAACCACGGTCTCCGCCAAAGCTGCGACCTTCACGGTGGAAACTGCGGCCTTCGCGAGTACCTTCTTCATCGCGTTCAGGAGGTTCATCAGTCATCAGGCGGAACTTGGCGTCGTTACCGCGGATGGTGATGCCTGCCAGAATGTCCAGTACATCCTGCGGAACAGCCTGCGGAAGTTCCACAGTACTGAACTTGTCGAAAAGCTTGATGCGGCCGATGTTGCTACTGCTGATGTTGGCTTCGCCTGCGATGGCGCCTACGATATCCTTGGGAGTGACGCGGTCAAAGCGGCCAACGCCCAAGTAGTAACGGAGGTAACCTTCTTCAACGCCGTTCAAACCTTCCTTACGTTCCTTGTTCAAACGCTTTCTGTCTTCGACGTCAAAGCCTGCGGTGCCTGCTCCGATAAAGTCGCGGCCGCCCTTTTCCTTGCCGGAACGTTCGTCACGTGCGGCGCGTTCCTTGGCGCGGCGTGCTTCGCGGGGAGCGTCAAGCGGGGCCAATTCCGGAAACAAGGGCTGCTTCTTCTGATACATCTTGATGACAGCTGCGGCAATGTCTTCTGCAGTGAGGGGTGCCACGGAGCCGTCTTCGTTTTCCACACCGCAGGTCAGGTTGTTGCCTTCTGCGACCAGCTCGTTGATCAAAGTCTTGAACTTATCCAGTTCGCCGTAGCTTGCAACGCTCTTGACTTTCTGCTTGAATGCAGCAACACGCTTCTGGCTGATGATTTCGCCAGTGGGCAATTCCATTTCGTCGATGGGCTGACGGGTGGCGCGTTCGATGATCTTCAGCATGCGCTTTTCGCGGGGAGTGATGAAGAGGATGGCGTCGCCGCTGCGGCCTGCGCGGCCTGTACGTCCAATACGATGAACGTAGGATTCGGTATCGAAAGGAATGTCGTAGTTCACCACGAGAGAAATGCGGTCCACGTCGATACCGCGGGCAGCCACGTCGGTTGCCACCACAATATCAAGCTTGCCCATCTTCAAACGGTTGATGGTGCGTTCTCGCATGGACTGTGCCAAGTCGCCGTTCAGCGGAGCCACATTGAAACCGCGGCTTTCCAACTTTTCAGCCACTTCGGTGGTGTTCTGCTTGGTGCGTACAAAAATCAAGACACCGTCAAAGTCTTCGCCTTCCAACACGCGGGCCAAAGCTTCGATCTTGTGTTCCTGCTTGATGAACATGTAGCGCTGGTGAATGTTTTCAACAGTGGTGGTCTTGTTTTCAATGCAGGCTTCGTCGTATTCGCCCAGGTACTTGTCGATGATGGCCTTCACCTTCTTGGGCATGGTGGCGCTGAAGAGGGCGCGCTGTGCGTCTGCGGGAATTTCGCTCAAGATGGTTTCCACATCTTCTTCGAAACCCATGTCCAGCATTTCGTCAGCTTCGTCAAGAACGATAGCCTTTACGCCGCCCAAAGTGATGGTGCCGCGCTTGATGTGGTCAATCAAACGACCCGGAGTTGCCACGATGATATTTGCCTGACGCTTGAGGGCGCGGATCTGCACGGCAATATCCTGACCACCGTAAACAGGAACCACGTGAACCTTGGGCATGTTTTCTGCGTACTGCTGGATGGCTTCGGCCACCTGGATTGCCAATTCGCGTGTGGGGGTCAAAACCACCATGGAAGTTTCGTGGCCGTTGAAGTTTAAACGGGAAAGCAGCGGCAGGGAGAATGCTGCGGTCTTGCCGGTACCTGTCTGAGCGGTGCCCAGCAAGTTGTTGCCCTGAAGAAGAACGGGGATTGCCTTCACCTGGATGGGGGAGGGAGTCACATAGTTCATCTTCTTGATGGCTTCAAGAACAGGTTCTGCCAAATCCAAATCTTCGAAAGTCACCAGAGCCTTGTCGCCATCGGTATCTTCGCCAAGATCTTCTTCTTCGGAGGAATCCTCTTCAGAAATATCTTCGTCAGTTTCTTCTTCAACAATGTCATTGCGAGGAACGGAGGCTTCTTCAACGACTTCTTCGTTGATTTCATCGACGTCAACAATTTCAGCCTTCTGTCCGATGGTGAAACCGGCAGCCTGCTTGCCCACATTCACGATCTGGTCATCATCATCTACGACGATGCCATCGGGATTCAATGCGAGGAATGCAGCTTCGTCAGCTTCGTCTTCGTCGGCGCCGCCAGCGAGAGCTGCAAGGAATGCGTCTGCTTCGCGAGCGATGTTGGAACTGGAGTCAATGTTTTCTTCAGGGATACGATTTTCCGCATCCTTGTCGTAGGATTTCTTAGACATAAATCACCTTCAGGGGACCTGTAAACTTCATCTGCGGCCCATGCCGCACTATCTAATGATTCCTAAAAAATCCGTGGAATCTTGAAAAGCCCCGAAGCGCACTCGCGCTTATAAACCTGAAGTCGTTAGGTCTCCTAACTCGAATCTGCGCCCAAAGGTAGAAATATAAAGGCAGAAATCAAAGGTTATGAAAAATATATTCCAACATGGAATAATCGCCCCTGACCTTTTTACAGAGATTGCCTTATATTAGAATAGTTTGGAAAACAAGGTTGTTTCTTTCGTTTTTCGTAAAAATTAAAGGAAAACGGCAAGAAAACACAAAAAAGTGAGGGCAAGAAGGTTAAGTACAATGAAACGAAACGGCATTCTAAATAGTGAAATTTCCAGGGTTCTAGGTTATTTGGGACATACGGACTGCATTTGCATTGGCGACTGTGGCCTGCCCATTCCCGACGAAACAGAACGTATTGACCTGGCTCTGGCCTTTGGCGTGCCCACCTTTATGCAGACCTTGACCGAGGTGATGAAGGATATGAAGGTGGAAAAAATCGTCTTGGCCGAAGAAATCAAGACCAAGAATCCCCAGGTGGAAAGCCAGGTTTTGCAGCTGCTGCCGGGCGTGGAAGTGGAATATGTTCCCCACGCAGAATTGAAGGCCCGCACAGAGACCTGCAAGGCTGTGATTCGCACTGGCGAAACTACTCCCTATGCCAATGTTATTTTGCAGGCCGGTTGCATTTTTGCCTGATCGGAGGAAAATAATACTCTATGCATGTTGAAATGAAAGGCATTAACAAGTCCTTTGGAACGAACCAGGTGTTAAAAGACGCTGCGTTCAATCTGAAGGATGGTGAAATCCACGCCTTGATGGGTGAAAATGGCGCAGGCAAGTCTACGCTGATGAAGATCCTCACGGGCGTGTATACCCGAGATTCCGGAACCGTGATTGTGGATGGTAAGGAAGTTATTTACCATAGTCCCAAGGAAGCGGAAGAAGCCGGTATCGTTTTTATTTATCAGGAACTGAACGTTTTGTTCGACCTTACCGTAGAAGAAAACCTCTTTATGGGTAAGGAAATCACCAACCGCTTTGGCGTTTGCGACAAGAAGGCCATGCGCGCCAAGGCCCAGGAAATCATGGACCGCATGGGCGTTCATATTCCCGTAGACGCAGTCATGAGTGACCTGTCCGTGGGCCAGCAGCAGATGGTTGAAATCTGTAAGGCCCTGATGGTGGATGCCAAGGTTCTGATTATGGACGAACCTACCGCAGCCCTTACCCAGAGCGAAACGGAAGTTCTTTTTGAAGTCATCAATTCCCTGCGAAAGAAGGGTGTCTCCATCGTTTACGTCTCCCACCGCATGGAAGAGATCTTTGAACTTTGCGACCGCATTACCATCCTTCGTGACGGTACCTACATCGATACCAAGTTCATCAAGGACATCACCATGGATGACGTGGTGAAGATGATGATCGGCCGTGAAATTGGCGAACGCTACCCCAAGCGCAATAACGCCATCGGCGGCGAGGTGCTTCGTGTAGAAGGCCTTACCCACGAAAAACTGTTCCGCGATGTAAGCTTTAATGTTCGCGCCGGTGAAGTGCTGGGCGTGTCCGGCCTTATGGGTGCCGGCCGTACCGAAATCATGCATTCCATCTTTGGAAATCTGCCTCTCGTAAAGGGCAAGATCTTCATTGAGGGCAAGGAAGTCTCCATCCGCAATCCCCGTCAGGCCATCGAAGCTGGCATCGGTTTCATTACCGAAGACCGCAAGACCGAAGGCCTGTTGCTGGAAAAGAGCATTGCCGAAAACATTGAACTTTGTAACCTGGGAAAGGTTTCTACGAAGGGCGTACTTCAGGCCGATAAGCAGACCAATTTGGTGAAGCGCGGTATTGAGGAATTCAAGATTCGTTGCTTCGGCCCTCACCATGAATGCGGCAATCTTAGCGGTGGTAACCAGCAGAAGGTGGTTCTTGCCAAGTGGATCTACACCGATCCCAAGATTCTGATTCTGGATGAACCTACCCGTGGTGTGGATATTGGTGCTAAAAAGGAAATTTACAGCGTCATTAATGAAATGGCTGCCAAGGGCGTCGCCGTGATTATGGTGTCCTCTGAATTGCCCGAAGTTCTAGGCATGAGCGACCGCATTATGGTGGTCCACGAAGGACATGTGACCGGTATTATCAACGGTGCCGACGCTGATCAGGAAAAAATTATGACTCTTGCTACAGGAGGATCCCTCTAATGAAAAAGGAAAACAAAAATATTGGTGCATTTTTGTCAGAATATGGCGTGTTTATTGCGCTAGCAATTCTGGTAGTTATTATCAGTGCCATCAGCCCTGAATTCCGCCAACCGGGCAACTTCCTGAACCTGCTGCGTCAGGCTTCCTTTAACGGCTTGATTGCCTTCGGTATGACCTGCGTGATTCTTAGCGGCGGCATTGACCTTTCTGTGGGCTCCACCTTCGCTTTGAGCGCCATTGTCTGTGCCGAAATGATTGGTCATGGCGTGCCGGTGATTGTTGCGGTTCCTGTGGCTTTGCTGGTGGGTGTTGCCTTGGGCTTGATCAGTGGTCTCTTGGTGACCAAGGGCCGTTTGCAGCCCTTCATCGCTACCTTGATTACCATGACAGCTTATCGCGGCCTCGCTATGATTCTTACCGATGGTAAGCCTATTTCTCGCTTGGCTGAAAGCTCTGGTGATAGCCTTTTGTTCAAGGCCATGGGTAAGGGTAATTTTATCTTCACCTTTGCACCGGATTTCAAGATTCCTATTCCTATCATTATTCTTGTCGTGGTGTTCGCCATCATGTACTTTGTGCTGAAGCATACAGTTTTCGGTCGTCGTCTTTACGCTACCGGTTCTAATGCCAAGTGCGCTGCTTTGACTGGTGTGAACATCAACCGCGTTAAGATGAGCGTCTATGCCGTTTCCGGTTTCCTCAGTGCTTTGGCTGGCCTGATTATGATTAGCCGTGTGGACTCTGCTCAGCCCATTATGGGTACTGGTTATGAACTGGATGCCATTGCTGCAGTGGCTCTTGGCGGTACCAGTATGAATGGTGGCCGTGGCCGAATTGCCGGTACCATTGCTGGTGTTTTGATCATTGCTGTATTGAACAATGGTTTGAACATTTTGGGCGTTACTTCCTACTACCAGAGTGTGGTCAAGGCCCTCGTGATTCTGGTGGCTGTGCTTTCTGACCGTAAGAGATAAGGAGAATTTGTATTATGAAAAGAATGATTAAACTGCTTTTCGCTTCTCTGGTGGCTCTTTGCTTTACCGCTTGCGCCATTGTCATTGACGGTGAAGAAAAAACGGCTTCTAAGAAGACGGAGTCTACTGGCTCCATTGGCTTGTCCATTTCCACTTTGAACAATCCCTTCTTTGTTACTCTTGTTGAAGGTGCCAAGAAGGCTGCCGGTGATTTGAACGCCAAGCTCACTGTGGTTGACGCTGGCGACAACGTTTCCAAGCAGGTCAGCGACATCGAGGATTTGGTCAGCAAGAATGTAAGCGTGCTGATTGTGAACGCCGTGGATTCTGACGCATTGACTGGTGCCGTAAAGGCTGCCATGGCCAAGGGTGTGAAGGTCATCAGCGTGGACCGTGCCATCAACGGCGTGGAAGTGGATTGCCAGATTGCTTCCGATAACGTTGCCGGTGCAGAACTTGCAACTCAGTATATCGTAGACAAGCTGGGCGAAGGCGTTATCACCGCCGAACTTCAGGGCACCATGGGCTCTTCTGCTGCCATTGACCGCGGTAAGGGTTTCCACAACATTGCCGACGCAAAGCTTAAGGTTGTTGCTTCCCAGACTGCAAACTTCAACCGTACCGAAGGCATGAGCGTCATGGAAAATATGCTCCAGGCCAACGGCGATATTGCCGCTGTGTTTGCTGCCAACGACGAAATGGCCCTGGGTGCCTTGGAAGCTAGCAGCGGTGCTGGCAAGAAGGTGATGGTAGTTGGCTTTGACGCTACCGATGACGCAGTGGAATCTATCAAGGCTGGCCGTATGGCAGCAACCATCGCTCAGCAGCCTGGCTTGATTGGCGAAACCGCAGTTCGTGCCGCAAGTGATCTTGTGAACGGCAAGACCGTTGCAAAGAGCATTCCGGTGAAGGTGACCTTGGTGACTGCAGAAAATGCTGATAAACTGAATGCAGATAAGCCCGCCTTCGAAGGCCCCATCGGTTTGTCTATTTCTACTCTGAACAATCCTTTCTTCGTTACCCTGGTTGAAGGCGCAAAGAAGGCTGCCGGTGATCTGGGTATCAAACTCACTGTAGTTGACGCTGGCGACAACGTTTCCAAGCAGGTGAGCGATATCGAAGATCTGGTTTCCAAGAACGTTAGCATCCTCATTGTAAACGCTGTGGATTCCGACGCCTTGACTGGTGCCGTAAAAGTTGCCAAGTCCAAGGGCGTAAAGGTCATTAGCGTAGACCGCGCCATTAACGGCGTGGAAGTGGATTGCCAGATTGCTTCCGATAACGTTGCCGGTGCAGAACTTGCAACTCAGTATATCGTAGACAAGCTGGGCGAAGGCGTTATCACCGCCGAACTTCAGGGCACCATGGGCTCTTCTGCTGCCATTGACCGCGGTAAGGGTTTCCACAACATTGCCGACGCAAAGCTTAAAGTTGTTGCTTCCCAGACTGCAAACTTCAACCGTACCGAAGGCATGAGCGTTATGGAAAATATGCTCCAGGCCAGAGGCAACATCGCAGCCGTCTTTGCTGCCAACGACGAAATGGCTCTTGGCGCAGTGGAAGCCAGCAGCGGTGCCGGCAAGAAGGTCATGGTGGTTGGTTTTGACGCCACCGATGACGCTGTGGAAGCAATCAAGGCTGGTCGCATGGCTGCAACCATCGCTCAGCAGCCTGGCTTGATTGGTGAAACTGCTGTTAAGACTGCAGCCGAATTGGGCAACGGCAAGACCGTTGCAAAGAACATTCCGGTAAAGGTTACCTTGGTCACTGCTGAAAATGCAGGCAAGTAAAGGTGGAGTCATGAAAGTTTTAAACATTGGTTCCATGAATCTTGACCACGTCTACAGCGTGGACCATATTATTCTCCCTGGTGAAACGGAAGCTACCGGCGCTGTCAAGCATTATCTTGGCGGCAAGGGCATGAACCAGTCTGTGGCTTTGGCCAAGGCTGGTGTGGAAGTTTATCAGGGCGGTATGATTGGTGAAGATGGCCAGCCTTTCCTGGATGCTTGTAAGGAATACGGCGTTCACGGCGAATACATCGCCAAGGTGGATGACCAGACCGGCCACACCATCATTCAGATTGACAAGAACGCCCAGAATAGCATTCTGCTGTACGGCGGTGCAAACCAACGCCTAACTCAGGAATATGTGGACGGCGTGCTTAGACACTTTGACGCAGGTGACATTCTTTTGCTGCAGAACGAAGTGAATATGCTGCCCTACATTGTGGACAAGGCCTTCGAAAAGGGAATGCAGATTGCCTTGAATCCGTCTCCCTTCAACGAGAAGTTGGATGCGGTGGACATGACCAAGATCAGCATCTTCCTGCTGAACGAGGTAGAAGGCAATCAGGTTACTGGCAAGACGGATCCCGACGAAATCCTGGCCGAAATGCGCAAGCGTTTCCCCAAGGCTTGCATTGTGCTTACCTTGGGCAAGGACGGTGCTGTGTATAGCGATGGCAAAGAAAAGGTGTTCCAGCCCATCTTCCCCGTGAAGGCTGTAGATACCACTGCCGCCGGCGACACCTTCACCGGGTATTTCCTGGCAGGTCTCGCAGAAGGCATGCCCATTGTCCAGGCTCTTCGCATGAGTGCCCACGCTTCTGCCATTGCAGTAAGCCGCCCCGGCGCCGTGCCTTCCATTCCCCTCCGCAAGGAAGTGGAAGAAGCCCTAGCCAACAGCTAATTGATAACTAAAGTTATCGTTAATGTTGCGCCTCGGTCATGTCAAAAACTTCGTTTTTGCCGCGACTCTCGGCTTAGACATTAATTGATAACTAAGGCGAGTGTCGCAAAAATAAACGCGTTTATTTTTATGACCGAGCCGATTATCAAAATAACGAAGTTATTAATTGATAACTAAGGCGAGAGAAGCGACCGTGCTTGCGCGGGCATTTCCGAACCGGTTTAATGTTACATGAGCTTCTCCAATAAACGGAGAAGTTTTTTTAATTATATTAAGTTGTGTAGATGTTCTTTGAAAGGAGAATCTGTGAAGTTTGTTTTAGGAATTAAGTTCGTTGTTGGCGTAGTCGCCTTAGGCTTGATGCTGGGGTTGTTTGCGGGCTGCGGTAACGACCCTTCCAGTTCTTCTCGAGGTGACGAATGCCCGGAAGGCTACATCTGCGATACGACGTATACCGATACAAGTGCGTACAGCTTTGTTTACTACTCTGGGAAAAATAAACTGGATACGGTTACGGCATTTACCGGCGAAATGAAATGCGATATCGAAGACAACTACTTTTCTTGCCGTTTGACAAGGACGCATAGGACTTGCTACGAAGTGTATAGTGCGCAGGCAAACCATGCGGAACGCAACACCGATAGCGACTCCTTGATTCACAAGGAAATAAACATTCTTCGTGTAGATACCACGTTCATCAACTATGGGAAAAAACGACTAATCGATTCCATTCCTCCCTATATTGAACAAGAAAAGATGGATTTGAAAGGTTTGCAGGATGCCTTTGATACGGTTGAATTAGATTTTGACGATTCTTACACATATGATAAATACAGAGGGAGAGCCAATTTTAGAACACCTTATGTAATGGAAGATGTCTATGGAACGCTACCCAGCGATGCCGGACTTTTGACATACCCGAGTTATTATACGGTAGGTGCCGATGGTGACTCTGTTTGGCATGTGAATCTTCTGGACCTGGAATCTATCGGCGGATGCTATGATACAATTCGTATCGATTATCCTTTTACTCCGAAAATACATGAAGTCGGATTATACATATATAGCGATGAACCTCTTGAAAAGGATACTACGGTAACCTGGCAAGCTTATTATACGGACATGTATGGCATAAGGGACTCCACCGAAATCACAACCGTGTTTAGGATGAAAGATGGATTCTCAAAACCGGAAGATCCAGTTCCTGAAGAAGTCCCGGATATTGATTTTTGCGAAGATTCTGTACCGAAGACTTGTGATTTCAATGTCAACGATTCCCTGTGGTTTTATTGCGGAGCCACCTCGAAAGATATGGCTGGGGGACACGTTGCTGAGTATTATTACTATTCATTTAACGGTGCGCAGGTTGTCAAAAGGTCTATTAATGAAAACCTTACCCTTGCATCAGATGAAAGTGAATGCGAGAACTTTCTTTCTCATGGAGCCCCCGCGGGAAATGTTTATTGCAAGGGCCCTGTTGTAGTTACAGTAAAACAGGATACCTTAAGCGTGGCTAACGATGAAACGAGAAAAACTCTGTATGAAAATGCAAAAAGTCATTGCGAAGAGGTTCGAGAACGCTTTGACAAATTGTATGAATCACGAGAGTAATGTTAAATTCCTTCATAGTTGGGCCGGCCACAAAATCGGTCGTCTATCACAGGACCGAGGGTTCGCCAAAACTTGCGAGAGCCGAAGGCGAACATGCAAGTTTTGAGATCCGGCCAAGGGCCGGACCCGAAGGGCAAAGGGCGAAAAGAAATGAGTCCTTTGTCAATCCCTCCCCCTCCTCGCAGCAAAGCTGCGAAAAGAGATTGGATAAATAGACAATCAGAGAATATTATACTAAATTGGGTCAAACTCGGAGGGTTGCCAGAGTGGTCGATTGGGCCGGCCACAAAATCGGTCGTCTATCACAGGACCGAGGGTTCGCCAAAACTTGCGAGAGCCGAAGGCGAACATGCAAGTTTTGAGATCCGGCCAAGGGCCGGACCCGAAGGGCAAAGGGCGAAAAGAAATGAGTCCTTTGTCAATCCCTCCCCCTCCTCGCAGCAAAGCTGCGAAAAGAGATTGGATAAATAGACAATCAGAGAATATTATACTAAATTGGGTCAAACTCGGAGGGTTGCCAGAGTGGTCGATTGGGCCGGTCTCGAAATCCGGAGTCTGTCACAGGACCGAGGGTTCGAATCCCTCACCCTCCTTTGAAAACGAAAAGGCGCCTTTGGGCGCCTTTTTGTTTTCACGGGCTCGGGAGATCGAACCCTCGAATAAGAGGGTTCGCTTAGCTGCGCGAGAGCGAAGCGAACTCAGCGCAGTTAAGGATTCGGTGCAAGGCACCGAACCTGAAAGGCTACGACTGAAACGAAGTGAAGGAGTAGTCCCATCCCTCACCCTCCTTTGAAACAATAAACGCACCCTTTGGGGTGCGTTTAGTGCTTTATAGATGTATGAGTTCGCGATCTCTAGGAACATTTAAACGAGTCGCGGCATTCAAATCTTTACAAAAAACTTACGAGAGACTATATTTGGACTAAATGAATATAGTCGCATGTAATGGATTGAAATTTGTGGAGGCCGCCCCGGTCTCTATTGCTGGCTGTGCCTCCGCCGTGCAGGTCCGCAAGTCCATTACCCCCCCCCTATGTAACTAGAAATTTACTTTCGAATTGTCATTCCGGCCTCCGAACCGGAATCCCTCTCCCTTTTCCCAAAGGACTCTTTGTCTCTTGGGCTTTTTTTTGTGTTTTTAAACAATAACAAGGAGAAAAAATGAAACTCTCATTAATCAAAAAGATGATGGTTGGTCTTGCTGCTTTGGCGGGGGTTGCATCTGCAGCAGCTGACGTTATCCATGTCGGTGCATATACTTATTATGCAATGCCTGATTTTCCATGTGCCGATGGGTGTATCTCTTCTAGTAATATAAGTTCAATGGGCATAAAAAAATTTGAAATGTCTATGGAAAGAAGACCTGTTTTAAATTTTGTTGATGCATGGAAGACTAATATTGCGGTGAATCGTAGATTATTTTTGAGTGCTTTTGGAAAGGATGCGTCAACAACGTATTGGTTAAGGGACGTCGACCACCATATTGATTATGGAACTTTTGACATTGAGGCAGGGAGTGTTCTTTCAACATTGCTGCTAGAAACTGATTATAAATATACCCATAGTGGAGATGAATCCGAAATCCTTTCTGTAGATTTGACGAAGTTTATTGATGTTGTTGTGAAAGCAGCGAATCGCCAGGGCTTTAATGAGATTCGAATTGGATTGGCTGATTGGCAATATAAAAATGAAGCATTGGGTAGCTATGTAAGTGTTCCGGCGGTGCAAGAAATGGAAACCAGATTGAGGAATGATGGTGCGACTTATGTAGCTTTTGTTGACCTGAAGCTTACTCCTGGCTCCATTTCCTGGTATGCAAGTTCGTTCACGCATGACGGCGAGACAACAAAATACACTGAATCCACTGCTCCAACTCATTTTGATTTTATTCGCAGCAAGGATGTTGTTAATATGCAGACCACAATTACAGATGGCTCAAAAAATAATGTGGAGCTGGAATGTTTAAATAATAGTAATGGTTTGTGGGAGTCCAAGGATGTTTATTATCCCTCTTCCGGCGTTAATAAGATAGGCAGTACGTTGCAGTTTAATGATGACAAGTATGAATCCTGTGTCGTTAATGGAGCAACAGCAAAGTTCCGTTGGAAAATGTATCAATCAGGAGCTGTTGATACACTTTACACCGATGAAATCACCTTGAATATGCCATACAAGTTGACCCTTGGTGAAACTGAACACGGTTCACAGAAGGTTAATGGTGACGCTGCTGCAGGATACGGCAAAGCTGTGGACCTGCAGTATAAGCCGGATGAAGGGTATCAATTTGAATGCTGGCAGAACGAGGCTGGCGAGTGTGTTACCTCTGAATCCAATGACGCTGGTGATGGATGGATGAGTACTTCGATCACATTGATTGGCGATACAGTTCTTTCTGCAAAGTTTAAGCCTCTGCAATATCGTATTAATTGGTTTGTTCCGTCGCTTGAAGACGGAGCGACTAATCCGTGGTTTAAAATTTACGATTATGGAACAATACCTGTAGCTCCTGTGTCGTTAACAAGTCAGGTGGAAAAGGAAGATAACGAAAAGTACCACTACTTTGTAAAGGTTGTCCCGGAAATTACTGCCGTTACTCAAGATCAGGATTACTCGATTGTATTGGACAGTGTCCTCAACGACCTTAGTCTGCATTTCAATGTGAATTATGATATTGGCGAGGATGTAAGCATTGAACTTGCCGAACCCAATGAATGTCTGGATGTGGAAAAATTGAGCCTGAGGGTTTATAATGATGAAGGCTATTCAGAAGGCTTTGCACTTTTCAACTATAAGACCAATGAATGGCTCGCTGGCGGTGACGGAGAAAGCGGAGTTCATTTGTGGGCGAATAAGTGGAACAGGTTTGATGCTGGTGTTACGTTGCCTAAAACTGGCGACTGCCTGAATGACGAATATGTAAAGAGTGTTAACTACGCCATTCAGAATAACGAAGATGGCAAGGCCCTGGTGAATATCTACATCAATGGCGAATATTCCGGCAGAAATCGTCTAGATGCTACGAATCCTGATATTCTTTTTAATTATAAATTTGCCACAACAACTTACACTGTTACCTGGATCGTTGAAGGCGAAACTGTAGAAACTGACAATGATGTTGTGTATGGCTCCAAGCCCAAGTATGATGGCGAAACGCCAACAAAGGCTGCTGACGATAAATACACCTATGAGTTTGCCGACTGGAAGGCCGATGTGGAAGGCTGGACCGCAGAAAGTGTGGTGAAGAGTGACGTCAAGTTTACTGCACAGTTCAAGTCTACTGAAATTTCCAGCTCCAGCAAGGAAGAGGAAAAGTCTAGTTCCAGTGAAAAGCCGAGCTCTAGTTCTTCTGCCAAGGAAGACAAGAGTTCCAGCAGCACGAAGCCCAAGTCTAGCTCTAGCAGCACCAAGCCCAAGTCCAGCTCCAGCAAGACCGATGCCGTTATTGCCGCCGCCGTTCCGCAGTTTAGCCTGTCCGTTGCCGGTCGCAACGTGCAGATCGCTGGCGCCCGTATCGGTTCCGCCTATGCCGTCCTCGACATGCAGGGCCGCGTCCTCGCCACTGGCCGCACCGCTTCCGCCTCCATGGAAATCGCCGTGCCCCGCGCAGGCAGCTACATGGTCCGCGTCGGTTCCCAGACGAAACGCGTGAACGTAAAGTAACCGCTAGCACAAAGGCGGCTCCGCCGCCACGATGTTCGCAAAAAAAAGAAGCCCCCGAAAGGGGCTTCTTTGCATAATATTTTCGTTTCAAAAGTGTTGTAAATTATTTCTTGAGTGCTTCGATCTGTTCCTTGGAAAGGTCTGTGTATGAGACGATTTTTTCCATAGGTTCATTTTGGGCTAGCATTCGGCGGGCGGTTTCTTCGGCTCGTCGCTTTTCGCCTTCTTCATAGAAACCGTCAGCGATAGTCTTGTAGTTCGGACGAACGAAATCCATCTTGTATGCCTCCATGAAAATTTTTCTAAGCCAACCATGTAAATATACATCCATCTGATGCAATAAGTCAAGGGCTTCCTGTTTTGGAAGTTCTTCGAGAACTCGTTCGATAATCCTCTTGAACAAATCCCTTTTGCTTTCGGGATCACGAACGTATTTAAGCGAACCGATGAATGCCGCGAGGCGCGCGTTGAAACCGCCCAGTTCCTCGTCGGAGACATTGTTCACATCCAGCATAATGCACTGGAACGGGAGCATGAGCCGCTGAAGTTTCTTGGGCTTATTGGCGTACAGTTCCTTAAGCGGATCCCAGTTTTCCTTACCGTTGTACAGGATGATGGCGATGGAGGGAATTCCCCTAAAAACATTGTCCTTCAGCTTTTGCACCATGAGGTGAAAGTTGTAGCGGCGAAGCTGTTCCAGAACATTGTTGTCCCGTGCGGACTTGTGCTCCACAAGGAAACCGACGAACTGTACGGGCTCGGAACAGTCTTCCTGAAAATCCTGCTTTACGTTTGCAAGAAACGCCAGGTCGGCGTACCCTTTGCTTTCGGTGTCGCTATAATCGCCGGGCATGCGTCTGAATGATGCTTGGTCCAGCAGGTTGAAGAGGTCGTTTAGTTCTGCATCCTTTGTGGTAAGGTAGCGGATAAACTCCAGAAAAGTCGGGACATCCGCTAACACTCCCCTGCAGAAGGGATCGTGAGGTAAATTCATTTTTATCCTATGAATTTATGTGGATGTAAAAAATCAGGGAATGGCCTAGTTGGGGCGAATTCCGTGGGCCCGCGACTGCTTGAAATATTTGAGCTAGCCACGAGTCGACATGTAGTAAATAAACCCCGCTTTCGCAGCGGATATGTTAAAAGTACAAAATGTAAAACAGAAAACCAAGGTGCGGTCTCCTTGACAGTGAGTTTGCAAATGATGTATCTTTTTCCTCGTACACTAATGATGTTTTTCTTCTGGAGGCAGACGGCATGACTGATCTCGCATACGAAAAAGAAGGCTCGTATCTGCAGGGTAAAGCTGATGGCGAAGATATTGGCCGCAAGGAAGAACGCCAAAAGGCTTTGTCTGAGAAGTTGCAGGCTGCTCGCGAGATGCTTCGTGACGGGGACTCCGTCGAAAAGGTCTGCCGAATTTTAAAACTCACCGAGGAACAGGTTAAAGCCTTGTAGTGCGGTTGATACAAAAGGAACTCACAAAAGTGAGTTCCCTTTCGTACCTTTTGACGCGGTTAATAAAAAAGCTCAGTCTTTCGACTGAGCCTTTTTATACCTTTGTTGCGGTTGATACAAAAAGCACCACTCGTATGAGTGGTGCTTTTCGTATACCTCCAAGCGGTTTCGAACCGCTGTTGCGGGAATGAAAATCCCGAGTCCTGGGCCACTAGACGATGGAGGCGTATGTTTTGAACCTAGCTTTGATCTCGTTTCATCGCCCAGACGTAACTGCAAGCGATCAACTCTAAGTTGCTTAATACCTCCAAGCGGTTTCGAACCGCTGTTGCGGGAATGAAAATCCCGAGTCCTGGGCCACTAGACGATGGAGGCGTAAGGTAGGCCAAATATAGGTATGCTTTGTAATTTTGTAAAGGGTGCTTAATCAAAAAAAATTACATTTGCCCTGATGTCCCTGCGAAAATGGTTAAAAAAATCCTTTTTAGGCGGAATTTTGCGCTTTTTCCCCTTGGCCTTGCTGGCCAGCGGGGCTGACGCGGCCGTTCTCTGGGGGATTCGCGCCTTCATGGACATCGTTTCCGGCGGAGGTGCCGCAGGTGAAAATGCGGCGGGGGCCCCTGTCGCTCACCCCGCGTTAAGCCTTCCGGTTTGGATTGGCTTGATGGTCTTGCTGACGGTGATCCGCCTGGTTTCCCTTTATTTAAAGACGAAAACTTCCGAGGGCTGGCTGTACAATATCAGCGGCCGGGTGAATGCCTGGTTCCTTCATGGCCTCCGGAACTTGGCCCCCCGGGTGTTCCATACGGCGGAAGGGGAGCGCCAGGTGGAGGCTGCCTACGAATCTACGGTGGTGCTGCAGAATAATGGCGCGGTGCTTTTCCAGGCGGTGCAGGCGGTTTTGCAGTTGGTGGTTTTCCTGCCGGTCCTGTTATATATATCTTGGCAGTTGACTTTGTTCCTTTTTGTGTTCGTGGTGCCCTTCGTCAGTTTGCTGCAGCGCAAGCTTCACAAGTTGGGCCCTGCCGAAGAATCCCTGCTTCGCGAACGTTCCGATTTCCGCGGCGACTTGAATTTGGCCCGCCGCCTTTTCCGTCAGTGGAGTTCCGCTTCTGAACGCAAGGCTGTTTCCGATGATTTGCTGATGTCGGTGCGCAAACTCCGCGATGATGGCCTGCGAACCTCTGTGCAAAAAAACGGATTGTCCCTGGTGACGGAAGCGGTTTCTGTTTTGGCCATGGTTTTTGTGCTGAGTTTCTGCGCAATCCTGATTAGCAAAGGTTTGATGGCTGGAGCGGACTTGGTGCTGTTCTGCTCTGCGGTTTTGCTGAGTTACAAACCTGTGAAGGAATGTGCCCGCGTGATGCCCCAGTTCCGTTCTGTGTTGAGTGCGCTGGATGTTTTGAAATCCTTTGAGGAAATGCCCAAGAAAGGGGATGTCGTGCGCGGTTCATCTCAGGTTGCGCGCGGTGCGAACAACGACGCTGACAAGGGTGTCTCCATTCAGAATCAGTCCTTCAAATATGACGGAAGCGAAGCTCCGGTCTTTGAAAATTTCAGTGCCTCCTGGTCTCGTGAAAAGCCTGTGCTGGTGCGTGGTGAAAATGGGGCAGGGAAGTCTACCTTCTTGCGATTGCTTGCTGGCCTTGAGCAATGGGGCGTCGGTGAAACTTCAGTAAATGATGGCGCTGTTCCGAACACTCTTGGGGATGTTTTCTTTGTTGCCCAGGATTTGGAACTTCCTCCTCGTAAACTTTTGCTGCAATTGCTGGAATCGAAATGTGACGCGGCGGATTCTTTTGCGAAAAGTTCAGCCGTTTCCCGCTTCTTGAATTTTGCGAACCTGCAGCCTCTTCTCGAAAAGCCTGCCCTCTCCGGTGGTGAACGCGCCAAGGTGGCTCTCCTTTGGGCCCTTGCGTCCTCCAGCAAAACCATCCTTCTGGATGAACCTTTCGCATCCGTCGCTCTTGCCGCCCGCGAACCTCTGCTCTCTGAATTCCTGGAGTGCGCCGCGGCTCTGGACAAATGGACTGTCATTGTAAGCCACGACGTGCTTTCTCCCGAACTAGAATCTCGTTTCAATGTGGTCCGTTTTGGTGGCGCGTCGGCTTATGCCGGCGGATGCGTCGGAAGTCATATGGGAGGCTCCCATGAATAACCTCTATAAATTCCGAGGCTACATTCTTGGCCTCTTGGCAATTCTTTTGCTCGCCATGCCTGGAGTGGGTTTCCCTTCCAAGCAAACGCTGGATCAGTCCACGGATTCCTTCTATTACTTTATGTTGTGGGCTCCCTTTGTTCTGGCGGAAACTCTTTTCCTCCTTTCGGTGTTGCTCCGAATTCAGGCCCGTCGTTCCATCGGTGAACACACTCGCGGTTCTGAACACGCTGCGGATCGGCTCGTGACCTGGGGCGTCTATTCCAAAATCCGTCATCCCCTTTACTTGTCCAATACTGGCGTGGGAATTTCCTTTGCCCTTATCCACTTGGGCTTTGCCTGGGAAACTGCGCTGATTTCTGCGGTGCTGGTGGTGTATGAATTTGTCCTTTCCCGCATGGAAGATTCTTTCCTTGAAAATCGTTTTCAGGATGAATGGCGTACCTGGAAATCAGTGACCCCGGCCTTCGTTCCCTGGATCGCTCTGAAGCATGAATGTCACCGTGGCCCCGCCCGATCTTTCGTAGAATCTTTCAAGTCCGATAAGTCCACCTGGATTTGGCTTTGTGTCTTCTTTGCATTAATTCTTTTGCGTAAGTTCCTATGATTGGTATTCGTACGATTTTGGATGTGGGTCGTTTTGCCCTGGGCGCCGTGGCGAAAACTGTGGCGACCGTTTCCCCCTTGGATCATAAATATCATCTGAATGAACGTCTGGATGGACCTTGGCCTAAGGGCCCGTACATTTGGCTTCACGGGGCGAGCCTTGGTGAATGCAAGATGCTGCTGGATCTGGCGAAACTTCTCCGTCGCGATATTCCCCATTGTCCCAAGCTTTTGATCACCACCCAGAAAATTGAAGTGGTTCCTTATTTGGAAGACCATGGTGCCGGTGTGGTTGATGTGGCTATGGCTCCTGCGGATTCGCCCATGTCCATATCAAAGTTTGTTCGAAATGTTCAGCCCGTTGCTTTGATCCTGGCTGAAAACGAATTGTGGCCGGGCTACCTTTCCACCATGTCCCGCACTTCCCTTAAGCCTTCCGTGGCTTTGGTGTCGGGCCGTTTCCGCAGGGCCTTCCCGGGAACGGATTTCTCCGCCCTGGGTTTTGCCTGCATGCAGACTCTGGCGGATCAGGAAAGAATTGTCGCCGCTGCGGGTCGCCCTAAGTTCAATCCCGGCATCGGCGGCGATTGGAAAATCTTGCCCTGGGTTTTGGGTGGCGCGGCTTCTCATGCGTGCGCTTCTGCAAAGGACATCGACGTGGCCATGCTCTCCGTCCATTTTGCGGAATGGGAATCCTTGTGGGAAATCATTCGTAACTGCAAGCTTCGCAACAAGTCCGTGGTGCTCATGCCCCGTCGCTTGGAAGAAGTGGAAATCTTCCGCCATGAGTTGCAGCAGAACAATGTGAAAACTGTAGATTGGCCTCGGGCCCGCCCAGGTGTCGTGACCCTTATAAACCAGTTTGGCTTGACCTCCGAAATTCTTGCCCGTTCCGGGCTGGCCGTCGTGGGTGGATCCTTCTGCCCCAAGCCTGGCGTCCACAATTTCTGGGAACCTGTCCAGGCGGGAGTGCCCACTTGCGTCGGTCCCTATTCCTTTGGCCACGAAGATATGGTGGAAGATCTTGTTCGGGAGGGTGTTCTGACCCAGCTCGCTTCCGCAAGTGATTTTGAAAATCTAGATTTGGTGGAAGAAAACCAAGCCCAGGCATGCTTGTCTGTGCAAAAGTTGAAAGTTTCTGATTCCTACCGGCAGTTGCTGCTTTTCTTAAAGGATTTGCTAAAATGAAAAAAGTGATTCTTGCGACCCCCCGCGGTTTTTGCGCAGGTGTAGACCGTGCAATCCACGTCGTTGAAAAGGCTATCGAAAAGTTTGGAACCCCGATTTACGTGCGTCACGAAATTGTCCACAACAAGTTCGTGGTGGAAACCCTGAAGAACAAGGGCGTTATCTTCGTGGATCATTTGTGCGAAGTTCCCTCCGGTTCCGTGGTGATTTTCTCTGCCCATGGTGTGGCAGAACGCATTTACAAGGAAGCCGAGGAACGCGGACTTCAGGTGCTGGACGCCACTTGTCCTCTGGTGCTCAAGGTCCATTACAGTGCAACCCGTCATTATAACGCCGGCCGCCATATCATCATGATTGGCCATGCTGGCCACGCCGAAGTGGAAGGTACCCTGGGACAGCTGCCGGAAGGCGCCATTTCCCTGGTCCGCTACGAAGCAGACGTTGCCACTGTCCAGGTTCCCGCAGACAAGGAACTGGCCTACATTACCCAGACCACCTTGTCCGTTGCAGAAACTCGTGAAATTATCAGGGCCTTGAAGGAACGCTTCCCCAATATCATCGGTCCCGATGCCGGCGACCTTTGCTATGCTACCGGAAACCGCCAGTCCGCCGTGCTGGACCTCTGCTCCAAGGTGGACATGCTTCTGGTGGTGGGTGCCAAGAATTCCTCCAATTCCAGCCGTCTGATGGAATTGGGCCTTGAACAGGGTATCCCCAGCCACTTGATCGATACGGTCAACGATCTCCAGCCGGAATGGTTCGAAGGTCACGAAGTTGTGGGTATTTCCAGCGGTGCAAGTGCTCCTGAAGTGCTGGTTCAGGAGGTTGTAGACTGGATAAAAGCGAAATTTGAGGGGGTAGAAATCGAGAATTTCGTAAAATTAGTGGAATCTACCAAGTTTAGCGTGCCAAAGGCGCTACAAGATTAACAATTTAACCTTGACGGAACCATAAAGTTTTTCTAAAATTGGTTCTCGTTATAAACAACGGAGTTTTATTATGAGCCGCATTTGTGAAGTTACCGGCAAAGCCGGTCTCGTGGGCAACATGGTTTCCCACTCTAACCGCAAGAAGTTGATGAAGCAGCTGCCGAACCTTCAGAAGAAGCGCTTCTACATTCCTGAAGAAGATCGTTGGGTTACCCTTCGCATCTCCAACGCTGGTCTCCGCACCATCAATAAGCGCGGTATCCAGGCTGTTGCTAAGGAACTCGGAATCTAATTCTTTCTTGTAGAGTTTAGACTTTAAGTCCGCCTAACGGAATAATCTTCCGCTAGGTGGTCTTTTCTATTTATAAATGTTTGTAAATTGTTGATAAATTTGGTGGCTTGGGACCTGGATCATCGCAAACCCTTATAATTATTAGAATCCAGGCGTCTGGTTGCAAAACAAACGAATGTTGAAAAATGTGAAAAAGTCCGGACCAATCCGGACTTTTTTCTTTTAAATCTTTGTGAAACGTCCATCAAGTACGCACTCCTAACCAGCTTGTAGTTCAAGTGACCGGAGGGTCTTTATTGAAGAACGACTTGAACTACTTATTGAGGAACTGAGCTGTACCCTTGTACTTTTCAAGGTTCTTCATGATGGTTGCCATTTCCCAGTCCTTTTCCTTGAAGCGGCGGCGGAGGAGGGCAACGAACACTTCCATAAGCATTTCGCAGTCGTAAACGGCGCGGTGAGCCTTTTCGGTTTCGATCTTCATACCGATTTCGCCACGACGTTCGAACATCTTAGCCAAAATACCCAGCTTGTGGGAGCTGGCTTCGGGAAGGATGGACTTTGCGATGGCCAAGCTATCGACAATGGGATTGCCCGGAATAATCTGGGGATTCTTCTGGTAGGCGGCACGCAGGAAGCTGGCGTCGAAGTTTGCGTTATGTGCGATCAGGATGGAGGACTGTCCGCAGAAAGCGGTGAATGCCTTGATGGCGTCGCCTGCGGAGGGGGCGTTTTCCACGTCCTTGTCGTAGATGTGGTTAACGCTGGAGGCTTCTGCCGGAATCATCATGTTGGGCTTGACGAAGGTCTGGAATTCCTTTTCAAGCTTAGGGACTACAACGCCCTTTTCAGTCTGGACGGAAAATTTTACAGCACCAATTTCAATGATTTCATCTTTCTGGTTGTTAAGGCCTGTGGTTTCCAAGTCGAAAGCCACGAATTTCGGCGGCATCATAATCATTGTCTTTATCCTTTTTTAATCTTATTACGCTTTACTTTGGCTGAATTTTTTGCAAAATCAAAGATACTTAATTTCAAGGTCAATAGTTGTCAGCGGCAAGGGAATTATGAACTTATCCCACCCCTTTAATTTAATATGGGCGCCGTACTTGAATTCAAAAAGCCATAGGGGAGTGCCGCTAGACTTGGATAGCCAGACGGAGCCAGGCTTCACTTGGTGGTCGGGGCCGTGGGGTCCGTCGAGAGCCATGCCTACAAAAGTGCCTTTTTTCAAGGATTTCAGAACGTGGCGAACGTTTGTGGCTCCGTGGGTGTCGGAGCCGCGGGTCACGGTGTAGCCCAGTTTTTGAGCTGCCTGGGAGAAAAATTCCCCATCTCCTGATTCAGAAACTAGAATGTGCACGCCCTTATCCTTGAAGGCTGCGGTGCTAGCCAGCAAATCCTGGTGCCATAAACCTAGAACTCCCGGGCGAAAATCGGCGGGGGCGTGGACCCGAATGCGCAAACTACGCATCCAGAGCGCTGCCAAAGTGGCGCCAATTTTGATTTTCCAGGAGCAATTATTCATAATTCGTGTATAAAATTATGAAATTTGCGGCCTATCCCTTGAAAAGGTGAAAAGTTTTACCTATATTGGGACTCACTTTTGGCGACGTACCCAAGTTGGTAAGGGGCGAGTCTGCAAAACTCTTATTCATCAGTTCGAGTCTGATCGTTGCCTCTGAAAAAATCCTCTCAGCGTAAGTTGGGAGGATTTTTTCGTTTTTAAAGTCTATTGTTTTTAGAGCTCGCGACCCAACGTTGGTTATTTCTTTTCTAGAACGCGCTTGGTGATGGAGCCGAAGGAGGCCTTGAGCACGCGGCCTTCGGTGGTGGCAGGTTTTGTAGTCTCAGAGAAAATCGCAGTGAA
Source organism: Fibrobacter sp. (assembly GCA_024399015.1). GTDB lineage: Bacteria > Fibrobacterota > Fibrobacteria > Fibrobacterales > Fibrobacteraceae > Fibrobacter. The sequence continues at coordinate 41,454 of JAKSIC010000001.1, read as the reverse complement.
TTTCCCTTCATTTTTCTTAGGATTGCGATTTTGCTGTACATCTACATCATAAAAAGAATAGTCTTTGCTTTTTTTGGAATATGCTGCAATCTGCATATCGCTTTTTGCATGACTGCTGTTGTAGAAATTAATATCTGCAATTTTTTTATCAAAAGTCTTTTCAAATAATTGAGCGGCGGCTAATCTAATGTCTTCCAGCTCTTTTTGCATCTTGAGTGCGACCCTTACTTTCTTTGCAGGTCGTTTTGCACCGTTTTTTCTTTTTCCGGAAACTTCTCGCAAGGGCTTTTCCGAGTTTTTGATAATTTCTTCGTCGGAAAGGCCTCTCAATTCTGGGGGCACTTCAATAACATCAAAGGTGTATTCTGTAGAATTGTCGCTCATAAAGCCGTAGATAAAGCGGATTTTTAATTTGTCAAGAGTAATTTTTCGGTTTTTTGATGTAAAAAAGTGATAATAATTTAAAAAAAATTGAAAAAAGTGTTTGTCAAGGTCTAGAAATTTCTTTTTTTTAGGACTATTTTTGGCCTACAATGCTTCGTTTTACACAAGATATATTGCTTGCTCTCCGTGCTATCTCCAATGAGGAAGAAGCACACGAAATGTCTAAGAAGGCTCGTGAACAATTTGATTTCCTTGGAATCAGATTGGTTCCCCGCCGTGAAGTTACTTATCCTTTGTTTGACAAGAATCCTCCAAAAGATGGCGATGAATTGGTTGCCAGAGTGGAAGATATGTGGGCTCAGCCGTACCGTGAAATTCAGTACGCTGCCTGCGACTATCTCTTCCGCCACCGTGCTCTTTTGGGCGGTCAGCATTTGGCTTTCCTCAAGAAGTTGATCAAGACTCGTGCATGGCGCGATACTGTTGACACCTTGGCTTCCTGTATCCTTGGTGACTTGGCTTTGCGTCTTCCGGCACTCCGTACCAAGATCGCTTCCTGGATTCGCGACCCCAATGTCTGGGTTCGTCGCAGCGCCATCATTTTCCAGATTCAGTACAAGGATCGTACCGACTGGCCTTTGCTCCGTCAGTTCTGCCTGACCTGCGCTAAGGACGATGACTATTACATTCGTAATGGCATTGGTCGTGCACTTTCTGAATACGCCCGAATCAATCCTCAGGAAGTCCGCCGTTTTGTTCTGGATAATACTTTCTCGGAACAGACTGCACAAGAAATCTTGCGCATGATTTAATCTGCGTTAATCGGCGTCTTGCCTGCGCATAACTTCGTCACTCGCACCCTCACGTATTCTTATACGCTACGGGCGCTCGGTTCCTTGTTCTGCTTGGCAATACTTGATTAAATATGTTCAGTAAAATTTAAAGCCCGCTCGCAATTCGCGACGGGCTTTTTTCTGACCTACTGGCACGTGGCCTGGAATCTGAAACCTCGAACCTGAAACCTCAAACCTCGAGCCTGGAGCCTGGAACCTCGAACCTTACTTCTTGTATTCGTTTTCTAGAAAGATCCGCTGTTTTTTGTCGGCAGGCTGGGCACTGCCCTTACCTTGTGCGGATTCGCTGAAGGGGAATACGAAGCGGCCGCGCAGAACGCATCCCGGGGAACCAGGGTCGCATTCTTTCTTTCGCTTGTCGCAAAAAGTATTCCTAAGATGTTTGCATTCGTAACTCATATTCACAAATCTAAAAAAATAGGCGAAAAACGTGCTAAAAAAGCTTGTTGTGATAGGGGTTTCTTGAATTAAAATCAGTCTTATGCTATCTTTCGCGACATGCGTTACGGTGAATTATCATTCTTTCAGAGCGGCGTAGCCGTTCCCCTTTTCAGCCTTTACAGCAAGCAGAGCATCGGTATCGGTGAATATCTGGACTTGATTCCTTTTGCTCGCTGGGCTCAGTTCTGCGACTTCAACATTATCCAGCTGTTGCCGGTTAATGATACTGGTGCTGAATCCAGCCCCTACAGTGCTCGCAGTGCCTTCGCCTTGAACCCGGTGTTCATCAACATCCAGTCTGTGGAAGGTTCTTCTGAATTCGCTTCCGACATCAAGGCTGGCAAGGCAGAATTTGAAAAGCTGGGAAAGATCGACTACTACAAGATTTCCACCTGGAAGCGTTCTATTCTCCGCAAGATTTTTGATAACAGCTACGACTCCCTCAAGAAGGACAAGGCTCTTTCCCGTTGGATCGACGAAAATAGCTGGGCCAAGCCGTACTGTGTGTACTGCACCCTCAAGGCCATGAACAACGAATCCAGCTGGAAGGATTGGTCTGAATTCCGCGATCCCACCGATAAGGATTTGGAAAAGCTTTGGAAGAAGTATGCCAAGGACTGCCTGTTCCAGGCATGGATGCAGTACAACGCCGAAGTGCAGTTCAACGCCGCCGTAACAGAAGTTTCCAAGTTGGGGCTGCGCCTCAAGGGTGACATTCCTATTCTTATTAACGAAGACAGCGCAGACGTCTGGTCTGAACGCAAGTTCTTCTCTCTGGACGACCGCGCCGGTGCTCCTCCTGACATGTTCAGCTACAGCGGCCAGAACTGGGGTTTCCCCACTTACCGCTGGGATGTCCTCGAACAGGACAACTTCAATTGGTGGCGCCGCCGTCTGGCTCAGGCAAGCAAGTTCTACCATGCATACCGTATCGACCATGTGCTGGGCTTCTTCCGCATTTGGTCTATCCCGCAGAAGGAAGTCACCGGTATCATGGGCCGCTTCAATCCTTGCGTGCCGCTGACCAAGTCCGAATTGATGAACGCTGGTTTCATTCCTGAAACTTTGGAATACCTCCGTCGTCCCAACTACTCCGTGGACCAGCTCCGCGCCTTCCTTGGCGCAGAAACCGAACGCGTCATGGCTCTGTACTTCCAGAGCCTGCCCAATGAATGTGATCGTTTCGTCATTAAGCCTGAATACGATTGCGAAAAGGCAATCACATCCCTGGATGAACCTCAGGAAGTGAAGGACGGAATGCTCAAGGTTTACTGGAACCGAGTATTTATCCCGTCTGGCGACGAAAATACTTTCTATCCGTTCTGGTACTGGTACAATCAGCCGGTGCTGTTCACCTTGCCGGAATACGAACAAAAGAAGCTTCAGGAAATCCTCAAGCACAACGAAGATTGTCAGAACGGTTTGTGGGAAGCAAACGCTACCAAGCTCCTGTCTGTTCTCGCCAACGAAACCGACATGCTGGTTTGCGCCGAAGACTTGGGTGCTGTGCCCAGCTGCGTTCCCACCGTCTTGAACAAGCTCAACATTTTGTCTCTGCGTATTGAACGCTGGGCGCGTAACTGGAATGTGCCATACTCTCCGTACTACGACATGGACGAATATCCGAGACTTTCTGTTTGCACCACCAGCTGCCACGATACATCCACTCTTCGCGGCCTCTGGGAAGAACCGGATTTCGACAAGGATCTTTACTGGTCTCATGCCCACCTGCCGGGTTCCGCTCCTAAGGAGATGACTCCGTCTGTGGCTCGTACCGTGCTGACCCACGTGTTCTCTTCTAACAGTATGTTCTGTATCTTGCCTGCCCAGGATTACTTTGCTCTGTCTGCAAATCTTTCCAAGGTGCCGGCTGGTGAAGAACGCGTGAACGTGCCGGGCACTGTTGGCGCCTCCAACTGGTGCTACCGTCTGCCCTGCTCTGTGGACGATTTGCTGGATTACTCTTCTCTCAGCTCTGAAATCCGCAAGCTGGTGGATGTGCGCAAGCGCCGCCCCATGTGGAAAATCTAATGCAAGGGGGTTCCACCCCCCTGGACCCCCTGGCCTGAAACTTTGCTTCTCAAAGATTCTAGGGTGTAGGGGGCTCTGCCCCCTTCAACCTACCCCCGAAGCGCACTTTCTTAAACGCCTTCAAATTTTTTAGGGCTGGAAGCCCCATGCGTCTTTATATGAATAGTTTTGCTCCAGCCTGGGTTAAGGATGCGGTCTTCTACCAGATTTTTCCGGACCGTTTCTGCCGTTCTCCTCGGTACAATGCCGTGGGAAAGTTTGTGGATTGGGATTCCAAGCCCACTCGCGAGAATATGTTCGGCGGTAACCTGGCGGGTATTGAAGACAAGCTAAAGTACATCGCTGGCCTTGGGGTAAACGCTATTTACCTTTGCCCGATTTTTAAGAGCAATTCCAACCACCGCTACCATACAGTGAACTACTTCGAAATTGATCCGGTCCTTGGAACCCTTGCTGATTTCGATCGCCTGATCAAGAAGGCCCACAAGCTTGGAATCCGTGTGATTCTTGATGGCGTGTTCAATCACTGCTCCCGCGGTTTCTTTCAGTTCAATAGCTTGATGGAACTGGGCAAGAATTCTCCTTACGTGGACTGGTTCCATGTGAAGGGCTGGCCGCTACATGCCTTCTCTGGCAAGCCTAATTATGAATGCTGGTGGGGAATGCCTGCGCTTCCCAAGTTCAATACAAACAATCCGGATGTTCGCGAATACTTGATGAGTGTGGGCGAGTTCTGGATGAAACGCGGTATTGACGGCTGGCGCCTTGATGTTCCCAATGAAATTGATGATGACAGTTTCTGGCAGGAATTCCGCCGATGCGTCAAGGCTATCAATCCGGAGGCGTACATCGTTGGCGAGATTTGGGATGAGCCTAGCCGTTGGCTTCAGGGCGACCAGTTCGATGGGGTCATGAACTATGTGTTCCGTAAGGCGGTGATGGCCTACCTCTTCGACGAGAACCCGATTTCTACGGAAGAGTTCTGCAACCGCCTCAAGGGCGCCTTCCCGCAGTTCCGCTATAGCTCCCTCGGGCAGTTGCCTTGTGGCGACGTCCCCATGAACTTGCTGGGCAGTCACGATACGAGCCGCCTGCAGAATCAGCCCTGCTCCGACGAGGCCCGCGTGCGCCTTGCCTATGCACTGCTGTTCTTCCTGCCAGGCGCCCCCTGCGTCTATTATGGTGACGAACTGGCATTAAAAGGCGGTAAGGACCCTGACAACCGCCGTACCATCCCCTGGGAAAAGCTTAAAGACCTCCAGAAGAGCCCGATTTACCACTGGGTTCGGGAGCTGATTGCCCTCAGAAACGCGGAACCGGCCCTCAGGACGGGCTCTTTTGCCGTGGAACAGCGTTCTGACGGTTTTTCCATTGTCCGCACCCAGGATGGAACGACTTTAAGGCTTGATGTCTATGCTTCTGACGGCTCTAATTCGCCTTGTTTTGCCGTTTCCAAGCGTTAAGCACCCCTCTTTTTTGCTATCTTTGCGCCCAACTAGATAATAGTGCCTTATGATTTGGTGGCTGGAATGAGAGTTCCGTCGCCAAAGAGATCGTAATATTAAGGGATTACAAATGAACAAGAACAAATTCGGTTTGCGAGAAATTATCATTCTTCTCGTCATTGTCCTCTCCGCTTACACGGTTTGGCCTTCTATCGAAGTCCACTCCAAGACCGGCGAAGCTAAGAAAACCTTCCTCAAGGAAAATCCGAAGAAGGGATCTCAGTCCATCAACTTCGGCTTGGACTTGGCAGGTGGTACTAGCCTTACCCTTCAGATCGACAAGTCTAACCTCAAGAACGAAGACGTGAAGGATATCCAGGAAGAATCCTTGGAAATTATCCGTAACCGCGTTGACCAGTTCGGTCTTTCCGAACCCCAGATTTCTCCCAGCGGCGACGACCGTATCTTGGTTGAACTGGCAGGTGTGGATGACTCCACTGCAAAGGAACTCGTTGGTTCTACCGCTAAGCTCGAATTCAAGATCCTTGCTGAATCTGATAAGTTCCAGCAGATCGTTTTGCTGATCGACCAGTACCTGACTCGTCAGACCACCGATATCGCTGCTACCGACTCTGTGGCAACAGATACCGCTGCTGCTGCCGCTGCTCCTGCCAAGGACACTGCAAAGGCTCTCTCCGACGAAGAACTTCTCGGTGGCGCAACCCAGACTGCTCAGGCTGAACCCGCTAAGGATTCCGCTGCAGAAGTCAAGGCTGAACCGGCAAGCGAAGTTGGCGTAGCTCTCTCCGCTTACTACATGAACTTCGGCAACGGTGGCTTCATCGCCGAAGAAAATGTTGAAAAGGTCAAGAAGCTCCTCGAAACCGAAGGCGTCCAGAAGCTCATTCCCCGTGACGTTGCTTTCGCATTCGGTAGCGGTCTCGAACCTGTCCAGCGCGATTCCAAGATCAAGGCAAAGCGCCTTTACCTCCTGAAGCGTCGTGCTGAAATGGGTGGTGACGATGTTGTTGACGCTCGTCCGCACCGTGTTTCCGATGGTATGAGCGCTGGTGAAGTTGCTGTTAGCCTGAAGTTCGGCGGCATCGGTCCTAAGAAGTTCTCTGCTGTTACCGCTGCTAACGTCGGCAAGCAGATGGCTATCGTTCTCGACAACCAGGTTATTTCTGCTCCGCGTATTAACGAACGTATCCCGAACGGTGAAGCTCAGATTACCGGCCTCGACGACATGAAGGAAGCAAACCGCCTTGCTGTCGTGCTCCGCGCTGGTGCTCTCAAGGCTCCGATGCAGATCATCGAATCTCGTAGCGTCGGTGCAACCCTCGGTGAAGAAAACATTGTTCAGGGCTTCGGTTCCGGCGCTGTCGGTCTCGTCCTCTGCTTGGTCTTCATGGTCGGTTACTATCGCCTCGGTGGTTTCATTGCTAGCCTCGGTATGATCATCAATACCTTGGTCACTGCAGCAGTGATGTCCGTGTTCAACGCAACTTTGACTCTCCCGGGTATCGCAGGCTTCATCCTCGTGCTTGGTATGTCTCTCGACGCTAACGTCATTATTTACGAACGTATCCGTGAAGAAATCAAGGCTGGCCTCACTGCTCGCGCAGCTGTGGCAAAGGGTTACGAACGTGCATTCAGCGCAATCTTCGACTCTAACTTGACCACCGTTCTTACCGCACTTATTTTGTACAAGATTGGTACCGGTTCTGTGAAGGGTTTCGGTCTCACCTTGATGATCGGTATTATCACTTCCTTGTTCTGCGCTCTTACTGTTACTCGTGCAGTGTTCGACCTCAAGCTTGCTAAGCGTGATGCAACCACCCTCTCCATCGGTGGCGGCTTCAAGGCTCTCAACAACGCTAACCTCGCTATCGTTCCGAACCGTGGCAAGTTCAAGGTTCTGTCCCTCGTCCTCATCGTTGCAAGCATTGCCTCTATCGCAATCAAGGGCTTCGACTTCAGCATCGACTTCACTGGTGGTCAGGTTTACACTGTCCAGTACCAGGACGACGGCAAGCACGAAACTGACTTGAACAAGGCTCTCTCCGCTGCAGGCATTAGCGGTGCTAAGGTTCGTTCCTTGGGTGGAACTTCTGCTAACTCCTACCAGATCAGCATGAAGTCTTCTGACGATACTCAGTTCGAAGCTAAGATGGCTCAGGCCTTCGAAGCTGCAAACCAGAAGGTTGAAATTGTTGCTAAGGACAGCGTTGGTCCGACCATCGGTAAGGAACTCCGTAACGATGCAATCCTCGCTATCATCTTGGCATGGCTCGCCATCGGTCTTTACGTCTGGTTCCGATTCGGTAAGCTGGGTCTTGGTTTCGGTATCGGTGCTGTCGTTGGCCTTATCCACGACTCCATCATTACCTTGGGCTTCATCTCCATCTTCGGTCTCTCCTTCGATGGTGCATTGATCGCTTCCCTCCTTACCATGATCGGTTACTCTGTTAACGATACCATCGTGGTGTTCGACCGCGTTCGTGAAAACACTGCAATCTACGGAACCTCCGGTTTCGACAAGACTTTGAATAGCTCTATCAACCAGTGCTTCAGCCGTACCGTGATTACCTCTCTTACGACCTTGTTCGTCTGCTTGGTTCTCGCTATTATGGGCGGTTCCTCTATCCGTGACTTCGGTCTTGTGATGGTCTTCGGTGTGCTGATCGGTACCTACTCTTCCGTTTGCGTCTGCTCTCCCTTCGTGCTCTGGTACTCCAAGCGCTTCAAGGGCGGTGTATAACAGATTGTAGAAAACCACAGGTTCTCTATTGAAAAAGTTCCAGCCTAAAGCTGGGACTTTTTTTTGTTTGAAAAAGGTACTTTTCTCTCGTCTCACGTCTTCCGTCTCTCGTCTATTTCCTATATTTGTCCCCGTTCGATCAAGGGGGCTCTATGCTCAAGAAGTACTATAAAATCGAATCAGGGCGCCTCGCTAGTGCCCCGAACGAAGACGTAGCCGATATCGTCATGATGGGTTCTCTTAGCCAGGAACAACGAAGCGTCCTGGTTAAGGAATACGAAATAACTGAGCATACCATTGCGTCCGCATTCGACTCGGACGAACTTTCCCGAATTGAATACGATGACGACTTTACCACCATCGTGTTTAAGAAGCCCAAGAACTATTCTGCCAGCGACAACTTCCAGTTCCGTGTGGAATCCTTCGGTATCTTTATCTTTAAAGACTGGGTTCTGCTGCTGACCGACTCTGAGTTTCCTATCCTTGATGAAAAGCGTTTCTCTAAGATCGATAGCTTGAACACCTTCGTGCTCCGCGTGCTGAACTACGCAATCTTCCACTTCAACGAACACTTGAAGATCATCAACCGCATTAACGATGAATTGGAACAGAAGCTCCGCACCGCTATGGAAAACAAGTACCTGCTTTCCATGTTCAGCTTGAACAAGGGCTTGATCTACTACGTCAGTGCGTTGAACAGTAACGACACCTTGCTCAAGAAACTGCAGATTGGCCGCAGCATGAACTGGTCCGAGGCCGAACGTGAACTGCTGGACGATATCGTCATTGAAAACCGTCAGAGCCTCCAGCAAGCTGAAATCTACGCAAACATTTTGACGTCCATGATGGATGCCCGTGCAAGCGTCATCAGCAACAACGTGAATACGCTGATGAAGAACTTGACCATCGTGACCATTTCTATTTCCCTCCCGACGTTCTTCGCTAGCTTGTTCGGCATGAACGTGCGTCTGCCCTTCGGCATGAACGGTGACGCCTCCGGCGGTAGCGAACTGGCCTTCTGGATTATTATTGCGGTCTGCTTCCTCTCCGTGCTTGTCTTCATGGCAATCTGGGGCAAAAGAAAATAATTAGACGCTTTATGCGAAAAGAAAAAGTCTCGGCTTAAACCGAGACTTTTCTGTTTTACAAGTGTTGTTTCAATGCTTTGCTGTTGCTTCTAGGGGAGGGTTGGAGGGACGCCCCTCCACACCCAAATACTTTGCTAAGCAAAGTTTTGGTAAGGGGTTTCAGGGGGCGGAAGCCCTCACGTCATTAATTGGCCCTGCTGCGCAGTGCATTAACTTCGGCTCGGAAATGCGTGTGCAAGCACCCGCGCTTCTCTCGCCTTGCGTTAATTTCCACGATCGCTCATGGACGCGAACATGGCAACGATTTCGTCGGTAAACTTGCCTGCGGGCAGGCTCTGGGCGATTTCCAGAGCCTTTTCCAGGTGTTCCTGAGCGTTAGCCTTAGCTTTCTTGAAAGCGTCCTTGGAGTTCATCAAATCGATGATCTTTTCAGGTACGCCAGCTTCAGAAGCCTTGGCGATCAATCCTTCCATTTCTGCACGTTCTTCGGCGTTGCAGGCGTCGAAGTAGTAGAGGAGGGGAAGGGTAATTAATCCGTTACTCAGGTCGGTAAACTTGGCCTTGTCCAGGTTCTTGCTGCCAAAGCCGTAGTCCAGCAGGTCGTCCACAATCTGGAATGCAATGCCGAAGTGGCTGCCCATCTGGGCGCAACGGTCGGCCTGTTCCTTGTCGAAACCTGCCAGCACACCGCCGATGCGGGCTGCTGCGTCAATCAATGCGGCGGTCTTACCGTCGATGATTTCGTCATACTTTTCAAAAGACAAGTTCATATCGCCGGAGTGGTCCAGCTCCAGGATTTCGCCAGCGATAAGCTTGTCTGCAGCGTCAGAAAGGGCTACGGGCACGTCGCGGGATTCTTCGTTAATCACGCAACGCATGGCCTGGCTCAAAACGTAGTCGCCGATAAGAACGGCAACCTGAGTGCCCCATTCCTTATGGGCAGTCTTCTGGCCGCGGCGGATATCTGTTCCGTCAATAATATCGTCGTGTACGAGACTTGCCAAGTGCAGCAATTCAACGCCGGCGCAGGCATGGGCAACGCGGGACGCGTCGGGCTGCTTCTCGCCGCTCTTTGCAATCAGGCAAAGCAGGGTGGAGCGGATGCGCTTACCTTTGCGCTGGAACAGAGATTCCAAGCGTTCTGCAATACCTGCAGGAGCATTCTTGGCCACGTCCATAATGACCTGCTCGGTCAGCTGGAGATGGTCTTCAACGAGGTCGCGGGCCTGGTTCAGTACAGATTGAAAGTCGTCCTTGTTGGGAATCATAATTAGATATCCAGATCGTTCAGGACCTTGTAAGCGTTGGTCTCGATGAACTTACGACGAGGTTCCACATCTTCACCCATGAGCATGCTGAAGATCTGGTCTGCGACAACGGCATCTTCCACATAGCACTGCTTGAGGAATCGCTTTTCCGGATCCATGGTGGTTTCGAACAGCTGTTCCGGGGACATTTCGCCAAGACCTTTGAATCGTGTGATAGTTACGTTCTTCTTGTCTTCCAGTTCGGCCATGGCGATTTCCTTTTCCTTTTCGTCGAACAGGTAGCGTTCCTTGAGGCCCACCTTCAACTTGTACAGAGGAGGCATTGCCAGGTACACGTGGCCTTCATCGATAAGCGGGCGCATGTAGCGGAAGAAGAAAGTCAGGAGCAAAGTCTGAATATGAGAACCGTCCACATCAGCATCGGTCATGATGACGATCTTGTTGTAGCGGAGCTTTTCAAGCTTGCATTCGGTACCGAGACCGCAACCGATGGCGTTCACCAGGTTCTGGATTTCTTCGGTATCAAGCACGCGGTGGAGGCTTGCCTTTTCCACGTTAAGAATCTTACCACGGAGGGGAAGGATGGCCTGGAATTCACGCTTACGCCCCTGCTTTGCAGAACCACCTGCAGAGTCACCTTCCACGATGAACATTTCGCATTCCTTCGGGTCGCGGCTACTGCAGTCGGCCAGCTTGCCCGGAAGGCCGCCGCTTTCCAGAACGTTCTTGCGGCGTGCGAGGGTACGTGCCTTGTGGGCTGCTTCACGAGCCTGAGCTGCGAAGTAGACCTTGTCCAGAATGACCTTGACGGCTGCCGGATTTTCCTGGAAGTATTCGTCCAGCTTGGCGCCGAATGCGGAAGCCACGTAGCTTGCAATTTCGGAGTTGCCCAGCTTGCGCTTGGTCTGGCCTTCGAACTGAGGCTGGGATACCTTGATGGCGATAACAGCGGTAAGACCTTCACGGATGTCATCGGCGGTAATGCTGATGTCCTTCTTGCCCTTGGGCATGTCCTGTGCGAACTTGCTGATCACGCGGGTAAGAGCGGTCTTGAAACCGGTAACGTGGGTACCACCGTCGTAGGTGTTCACGTTGTTCACAAAGCTAAAGAAGTTTTCCTGGTAGCCGTCGTTATACCACATAGCCACTTCAAGAGGATACTGACCATCAGGCAATACCAAGTGGATGGGCTCGTTGAACAACGGGGTACGATGTTCGTCCACGTAGCGGACGAATTCGGAAACACCGCCCGGGAAGCAGAAGGTTTCAGAAGGCTTTTCTTCGCCAGTTTCTTCACGTTCGTCGGTGAGGGTCAAGCGAAGGCCGCTCATCAAGAAAGCCAGTTCGCGGAAACGGGTAGCGAGAGTATCGTAGACGTAGACGGTTTCGCTGAAGATGGTGTCGTCCGGATAGAACTCAATGGTTGTTCCGTGATCATCTGCAGCGCAAGTGCCGATTTCCTGCTGGGGACCGCAAGGAACACCCTTGCTGAAAGTCTGAGTCACCACCTTGCCGTTGCGACGGACGGTGGCAATAAGCTTGGTAGAAAGTGCGTTAACGCAGCTGACGCCCACACCATGGAGACCTGCAGAAACCTTGTAGGAATTGCTGTCGAACTTACCACCGGCATGAAGCTTGGTCATAACGACTTCGAGGGTGCCCACCTTTTCCTTGGGGTGGATATCGGTCGGAATGCCGCGGCCGTTATCGGTGACGCGAATGCCGTTGCCCGGCAAAATGGAAATTTCGATATGGTTGCAGAAACCAGCCAATGCTTCGTCGACGGAGTTGTCAACCACTTCCCATACGAGGTGGTGCAAACCGCGGATGTCGGTAGAACCGATGTACATTGCAGGGCGAACGCGGACCGCTTCCAGACCTTCCAAAACGGTAATGCTGGAACCGCTATAGTCTTCGTTCTTCTTTTCTTCTTCTACGTTTTCTGCCATCTTTTAACCTTACTCAAATGAGGTGGACATCCCTTACGGCAGGCTTGCCCAACACTAAATTACACTTGTCAATAATAGCTTTTTTTTGCAGGAACAACTCTTGTTTCCATGCGGAATTGGCGGCTTTTAGCACCAAAATATTCTTGTCCATTTTGACCGGTTTTACGTGGGGTAAAAGCAGGGTTCCCACGATGTTTTCAAAGCCCTCACAAATGGCTTTGAAGGTCAAATCTTCCGAAATATTGTTCTTGTCCAGAACCATTTTCAAAAGCACACTGATGTCTGTGAGGTCGCCCCCACAGACGTTTTTTTTACGTCTTTTATTCTCGAAATTTTCCATTAAAGAAGGAGCAGCTTAGAGAGAACGAAACCGCCAATCAAAATGCTGGTCATACCGGCCACCACGGTGGACTTTGTGCTCTTACCCACGCCTTCTGCACCACTGGTTGTGTTGAAACCAAAGAAGCAAGCGTAGCTAGCGATAAAGTAACCGTAGACAAATGCCTTGATCAGACCCACTGCCAAATCCCAGTTTGCGTAGAACATGCGGACTCCGTAGAAGAATACGGAGAAAGACACGTCCTTATAGAGGGCGGCCACGGCGTAACCACCTAGGATACCCACGAAAATACTGATAACAGTGAGGGTCGGAAGCATGATGACCGTCGCAATAAGTCTTGGTGCGAGCAAGAACTTATGGGGGCTTAAACCTAATACTTTGTACGCGTCAAGCTGCTCTGTCACAGCCATGGTACCAAGTTCAGAGCACATGGAGGCTCCGATACGTCCGGCAAGCACCATGGCAGTAAGGATGGGGCAGAGTTCCACCATCACGGACTTACCCACGGCCATGCCTACAAACATCAAGGGAATCATGTCAGCGAACTGGTAAGCCAGCTGCCAGGACATGATTGCGCCCGTTGCAAGTGATGCTGCAAGCACCACGGGAATACTGGTGACACCCACGTGCTGCATCTGTTCAACGGTTGTATGGAAATTACTGAAAGCACCAGGAATGCTCTTGAACATCTGCCATACGAACAGCAGATAATTGATGACGGTATGCAGGAACTTCCGGATAAACTTACCCAGACTTTCCGCAATTTTGTTCATCGTTCTAATCAAGTCGGATCCTTATTTTTTCTTCTTGGCGTCCTTGACGGGCTTAGCCTGTTCAGGCTTCTTGGCAGCCTTCTTGTCCGGTGCGCTGATTGCCTTCTTGTAAAGGTTCATGTCGCTGAGGTACTTGATGGCTTCCTTGAGCTGTTCGTCGCGCTTCAGGGAGAATGCTGTACTTACGGAATCGTTGATGAAGGAGGTCAAGAGCTCGCGCTTGATGCCGTCCTTGATGTATTCCTTGTTTTCGTCAAACTGAGCGTTTCTGTTGCTTTCCAGGGCAGCGCGCATTTCGGCAATACGCTGTGCCAGGAGGGAGTCGGAAACGGTCTTGGAAGAGTCGCCCATGTAGTTCTGTTCGCGGATGATGCTCTTTTCGAGCTGATCCACGCCCACCAATGCGTTGCTCTTGACCTTGGTAAAGTTGGTGTCGTTCATGCAGTAGTCGCGGAACTGCTGGAACAGGGAGTCGGGGACTTCCCAGTTGGCGTCGATCTTCACGCCGCTCTTTTCAAGACCCGGACGGGCCTTGACTGCGAACTTGAAGTACATTGCCATGCGTTCCTGGACCTGGACGACCCAAGGCATAGGGGAAAGTTCGACTTCAACGTCAGGAGTGATGCCACCACCGCCGAACATCATACGGCCGTTGTTGGTGTAGAAGGTGTCGCGTGCTACGGTGTCCTTCTTGAGGGAATCAATCTTTGCTTCGTCACCGTTGGCTTCAGCTTCGTATTCTTCTTCCTGGAGCTTCAGACCCTTGATGCCGTTTTCCGGCTTGTTGATGCAACGGCCGAAGGGGAGGTAGTAGAATGCGGTGGTGAGCTTAAGTGCGTTGCCTTGGTTGTCCAACGGGAAGATGGTCTGAACGGAACCCTTACCGAAGGACGTCTTACCGATAATGAGGGCGCGGTCCCAGTCCTGGAGCGCTCCGGAAACGATTTCTGCAGCACTTGCGGAACCCTGGTTTACGAGAACGACCATGGGAATGTCCTGCTTGACCACACCGTCCTTACGGGCGCGGCTTTCGGTCTGCTGGGTACGACCCTTGGTGCTGACAATGGTGTTTCCCTTCTTCAAGAAGAGTTCGCTAATATCGATGGCCTGGTTCAAAAGACCACCCGGATTGTAGCGCATGTCGAGGATGATCTTCTTCATGCCCTGCTTCTGGAGGGCGTTGATGGCGTTCACCACGTCGCTTGTAGTCTTGTCGCTGAAGGTAGCCAGCTTGATATAGCCGATGTCATTGGTGACCATGCCGTAGTAAGGCACTGCGTGAACGATAATTTCTGCACGGGTGATGGTAAAGTCCATCAAGTCGGGCACGCCTTCACGTTCAATAGAAACGGTGACGTCGGTGCCGATCTTGCCGCGGAGCTTGTTCACTGCGTCGTCAAGGGAAAGGCCCTTGGTGTCCTTGCCGTCAATCTTGCGAATCTTGTCGCCAGCGCGAATGCCCAGGCGGAAGGCCGGGGTGCCGGAAAGGGGGGAGATGACGGTGAGAACGTTGTCGCGGAGGCTGATGGTAATGCCAACGCCGCCGAACTTACCTTCCATGGAAACCTTCAGGCTTTCGTAGTCCTTGGGGCTGAACACGGTGGTGTGTGGGTCCAGAATGTCGCGGATGCCATTGAGGGCGGCATCGGTAAGTTCCGTGGGGTTCACATCTTCCACATACTTACGGTTGACTTCGGAAAGAACCTTGTTCAAACGGGAAACTTCGTCGTAGAAGTCGCCCGGAGGGGTCTGCTTGCTGTCCTTGGCTGCAAAAGATGCGTTGGCAAGGCACAAGGCAGAAAGAGAAGCTACAAAAAGACTGCGAAAATTCGGCTTATAGAAATTCATGTCTTAAAGATACAATAAGATTTTGCCCAAGATTTGACAAAAACGGAAAAAACCGGCCGATTAGGGCCGGTTTTTGATACTATGGGAGAGAGAGAAGAAAAACAAAGTGAGTGTGGGCAACCTTTAGGCTGCGTCGTGCAAGGCTCGCTGAACCTGGTCGTTTCTCAACTTTTCCAGGGCAGATTCCTTGAGCTGACGAACGCGTTCCTTGGAGAGACCAACCATAGGAGCAATTTCCTTGAGATTCAGGTCTGCATCCATCTTGAAACCGAAATACAGCTTGATGATTTGCATTTCCTGTTCGGAGAGGTTCTGCTTCATGACGTTGTTGAAAACCTTTCTGCGTTCCTTGCCTTCTGTGAAGGCGTCGGTAACGGAGTTTTCAGCAGCGATGGTGTCGCCAACGGTAGTGTCGCCATCTTCGCCGACGGGGGCGTCCAGGGAAGAGGAGCGGCCGCCCAGCATCAAAATCTTTTCGATATCGTGAGCCTTGTACTTAGTGAGGCCTTCGAGGCTTGCGGGATCAACCATGAGGCCGCCGCCGATAACCTGGCGAAGTTTGCCGCCGTGCTTACCGAAGCGGCGGAGGACCAGTTCCTTTTCGGCACTGATGCGTACCAAGCGACCACGTTCTGCAATGGCGCGGGTGATGTTCTGACGGACCCACCAAACGGCATAGCTGATGAACTTGATCTTCTGATTAGGATCGAAGCGCT
The DNA here is from genome assembly GCA_024399015.1 of Fibrobacter sp. Classification (GTDB taxonomy): domain Bacteria; phylum Fibrobacterota; class Fibrobacteria; order Fibrobacterales; family Fibrobacteraceae; genus Fibrobacter. The sequence continues at coordinate 25,556 of JAKSIC010000001.1, read as the reverse complement.
TGGCCGCATCAATGAGGCCCATGTTGCCTTCGTTAATCAGTTCGTTGACATCGAGTCCCTGACCCTTGTAAAGATTGGCGATGTTCACCACAAAACGCAGGTTGGACTTTACCAAAAGATCCATGGCGGCTCTGCTGCCTGCCTGGGCCTTAATGAGCAAAACTTTTTCTTGCTGTTTGGTCAAAAGAGGGTATTTGGAAATGTCGTTAAGATACTGAAAATACACATCTCTTTCAGCGCGAACGTTAGAATTCTTAGTCATAATTGCCTCCTAGCATAACTCGTTTACGTAAGTAAAGATACCTTAAAGGCAAAATAGAAGTGTCACTGTTTGGTATGGTCTTCGCAAAAGTTTTATACAAGTTTTGTCGGAGTTTTGTAACCGTTTGTCGGATTTTTATCCAGTTTTGTCACGTTTTTGTCATGAAACACGTTTTTTGAGCGTTTTTGAGGCTAAATTGTGTAGAAATGTAAGGGTTTTGTCACGGGAAGGAATATGAAAAATCGAATCATGGAGTGCTTAAGTAAGCAAAGACGTCATCTAATGGAGCTTCAGGAGGCTCATTTTGACCGCGGAGAAAAAGAACTGGCCAAGATGATGAATGACGAAAAGATTAAGGACACGTTTCCCGCCCCCATTCCTATTATTGCCATTCTAGTGTGGGGCTTTATTCTTCTGTTCCCGTTGCTCCTTATTTTACATCCCGGGAATTTTTCTTCGGGCCATGTTGAATTGGCGAGCATTGTGGAGTATTATGTCCCGCTGCTTATGACGTTCTTCATCTTCTGGGGAAACCAAAAGTATATGGTTCCCAAGTGGTTCTTTAGAGGAAAATACGTCAAGTATGTTTTGGGAAACTGCTTATGTATGATGTTTGCTGTTTTCTGCCGAGAAGTTTTCCTTTTTTTGGCGACGCGGGAGCCTGGCGATACTTGGCAAACGTTCTTTGAAACAAGTGCGATTTTTAAGGGCCACGTAAGCTTGCTTGCCACGGTGATTATTTGCGTCGGTCTGCTTTTGGTGTGTCTTTGCAGTATCTTGATTTCAGTCTTTGTTCGTCAAACGATGCGTGCTTTTGTAATCCGTGAAAGAGGCCGCGCTCATCTTGAGTATGAATTGAATTTTATGAAGCAGCAGCTGAGTCCCCATTTTCTTTTCAATACCCTGAATAATATTTCCTCGTTAATTTCTATTGATCCGAAACTGGCCGAGAAATCAATGACGAAACTCTCCCAGCTACTTCGTGTTACGTTGTATCAAACAGAAGACAAGTTTATCACGTTGAAGGAAGAAATTGAAATTCTTGAAAAGTATGCGGATCTTGAGAAACTTCGCCATGATGAAAAATTTGATTTTTCCTTTAGTAAAAATCTGCAAGATCCGACAAGACAAATTGAACCGCTTTTGTTGATGCCGTTACTTGAAAACGCAATGAAGCACTGCGTCGACCCAGAAGGAAAAGGCTTTGCCCATGTATGTATCGCTCAAGTTGAAGATCAACTTTATGTTCGCATGGAAAACAGTAATTTCCCGCGGAAGTCCCGCAATGACGCCGGAGGCCTTGGCTTGTCTACTTTTACAAAAAGACTGAATTTACTTTACAAGGGGAATTTTTCGTATGAGACTAGAGTGGAAAATGATGTGTATTTTTGCGAGCTAAAGTTAACATTGAAATAATTTTATAGCAAACCCCTTTACAAAGCAAAATTCTTTGTTTAACTTTGATCGAGGAATTTAAATAGTTTGTTAAGTACAGCCGTTAAGCACGGGTGTACTTTTTTTATTTGAAGTCCTTTTTTATATGCGATAGGCGCAACGAATGTTGGCCATTTTTTGATAGATCCACATAACTGTTTATTTGGGAGGTCCAATGAAAAATTGGATGTCAAGGTGTGCAGCCTTGATAGGGACCGTATTGTCTTTGTCAAGCTTTGCACAAGATTGTCAAGAAGTTTCGCTATATAAAAATGGCGAAGATGGAATGGTTGAAGAAGCGTTGAATTCATTTCCCGAAAAGCCCGAATGGGTGACAAACTGGGGTGATATGGATGGAATGATTCCGCCATATATTCGTTTTTCTGGAATGAAAAATCATGCAAGCGATTGGACTGGCTTGCTTGATTTTGAGGCGTTGCCTTTAATGGTGAAGGGAGGCTTTTTTAAGGCTAGGGTTCGTTCTTCGCAAAAAGGCAAGGTGGGGCTGTGGCTTCAAGGAGACTTTGGAACGAGTGCTATTTCGTTTAAAGAAATTCCGGCAAATACAACAACCTTGGTTGAAATTCCTGTTGCAAATTTAATTGGTAATGGTTCTGCAAGGATTGATAAAATCGGTGTGGGAATATTTGATGTTCCTGCATACCAATATACGATTCTATTTGTTGATGATATTGCATTTACTTGTGCAGGGAATACGGGTGCTCGTGTGGAGAATGTTTCTGCAACTTCGGAATATGTCTACTCGAATATAAACCCCGGGGTTGCCGCCCGTGAGGGAAAGTTTTCAAAGAATGCTTATCCTCAGACAACTGCAGCTTATACAGTGGAACAACGAAGTAAGATTGCAGATTCGACAACGGCAACGATTGTTGTCAGTGAAAGTGAACATCAGCAAATCCAGTCTTTCGTAAAAGAAACTTCAATGACTCCTCAACGATCCCGAAAAGGTTGGTTTCGCAATATGTTTTATTTGGATAGAAATCGCTTAAAGGACAGCGTGATGGCGAATCCAAAGGCTTTAAGCTACGAAGCCGGTTTATTTGCATCGGAAGAGGGTAACCGTGGTATGCCGATTCTCATTGGCAACGTTGATTATGCTTATAGGGCTTGCGCAGACTCTGCATGCAATACAACAAAATTGCTGAATTCTAGAATGTTGCAGGCAGGCTTGCCGACGGCTTTGGTACATAGCTCTAGTATCAGCTTGTACTATGATTCATATTTCGTAAGTACCAATAGACAAACTTTGCCAAAACTGGAAATCCTTATGGATGGTAAATGGAAAACTTTGGATTCGAATTCAAAAGTGACTTATGAATTTGACGGAGCTGGCGTTCAAAAAATTCAAGTAAAGCTGTCCGAAGGAAATGTCGTTGTAAATCAGAATCTTTTTGTGGAGGTGAAATAATGAAAAGGGTTATTTTGCTTTTTAGCCTTGTTGCTTTAATTGGAAATGCTTTTGCCAAGAATTATGATTTGTTTTTCCATAACGACAATGCACATGGTCTTTGTGTTAGCCAGCTTCCGCATGATCTTTATCGAAGAAACATTAACGATCTTGAAACCTGTGCTGTTTCGTTGAGAAACGATGTTCGTGTTCGTGTTGTGAATCCCCAGATAAATAAAGATCAAAAATATGGATTTGATGTGGTTCGCCCCATATTTATTCTTGATGGGATTTATTTGAGTACCGATACCTTGAGGAATCTGGATGGATTCCATGAGGAAACGTTGCAGTTTGGACTTACAGATGTTCTTACGGAACTTGGATATACACCAATCCTTGTTCAATTTTCGGAAACGGTTCGTACTTCCCTTATCGAGAATGCGATGCATTTTGCCAACTTACTGCATTTTGTGAGCGAAAACAAGTTCTTTGGATTTCCTAATAAAATGGAAGATGGAATGATTGTTTTTGGAATTAGCCAGGGTGGTGTGATTGGACGTTATGGGGCATACACGTACGATGTCATTAGAAAGGTGACTGATGCTCCTATTAGATTGTTCGGGTCTTTGGACTCGCCTCATCAGGGCGCTATAATGCCAAAGGGGTTGTTCTATACTATAAATTTTTGGGCGAAAAACGGAGGTTCTTCTGATGCGGAGGCTTTCTCTGATTTGGTTTCGGGCCCAGGAGCAAGTGACTTGCTAATAACCAATGTGGTTGATTCTGTGGCAGAAGAAAAAGTTTATGCAGAAAATTTTTCTGATGGACGATTTCTTTTTGGTGAATATAGAAAGGCTGCTGAGTATAAAAAATATCCGTCGGTTCTTATTTCACAGGGACAGATAAAAGGAACTTTGCCGATTCATTCTAAAGTGTATTATAAATTGAACCGTAAGGCGTCGAAGCTTGGTGTTGTTGTTGGGCGTGCACAAAGTGAAATTGGAGACGCATTGTTGAACGATGGTCACCTAATTGCCTTTAATAGAATCTATAGGATGATGGATGATGATATTAAATCGACAATTTCAGACTCTTTGTCATATGACTTTGTTCAGGGGAGTACTTATCCTTTTGCGAAAAAGATGTATGAAAGTTTAAGAAGTGGTTTTGAAGATGCCATGCCCGAGGGTATGCGTCAAGATTTGCCATCATCTTTTGGGTTGAATGCTCAAATTTCGTTAGCTACATCATGGGATGAAGATACACTAATGCAAGCTAACAGTACGTTTATCCCGACTACGAGTGCTCTTGATTTACGTTGCGAGAACGATTTTTCAATGAGAAAACATTGTGCATTCAGCTCTACATATTCAGACGTTTTTTCGGAAATTTCGGGTGATAAAAATTCTGCAATCTCTAGATATGCAGTTGACGTCTCTCACCCTCGCTATAAGGAAAGTATTAGTGGTCGGCATATTGAATTGCCTGTTCACTCTTCTGGTGCGATAGATACTACTGTTTTGCACGGCATGCAGGTTGACATTTGGCGCTTCTTGTGTGAAGTTGCAAAAAATGACTACGATGAAACAAAATCAACATTTCGTAATGAGAGTTTGACGGGAATATTTGATCCCAAGGCCGATTGCATGGATCTTTCTTATATGCCGGAAATTTTGCGATACGGTGGATTTAAGAATGTTAAGACATTTGCCTATGCTCGCTATGATTATAATAAGGTGGCCACAGAATTAGACGAGTCGGTATCTTTTGATGTCCCGGCAGGTTGGCACAAGGTTGCCGTATTTGATAATGGAACTCCAATAACTTTAAACGGAAATTTTGTTGTTGATGTGAGGGTTGATAACGCAAAGTCTTCGTGGATGAAGGCGGAATTGATGCTTGCCACAAATAAGTCTGGTTCTGGGCAGTTGCAATTACAAGAATTGAATGTTCCAGTTGATGGAGCCGTGCATACCTTGAAGTGGAACATTGATTTTGCGGAAAATGCTTCCTCACATTATAGATGGTTAAGGCTAGTGTTGAATTCCGATGGAGGTTCTGTGACATTCTCAAATCCCCGTTTTGAAAGGAATGTTGCAAATGCAGAAATTCCACCTTCAATCGAGTCCCCAATAGTCTTTCCCAATGAATTCGTTCAATTTTTCCCATGGGCCGAGTCTACGATTCTATTGCCCTATTCTGATGCATTAGGATTAGGGTTGAATGCCAATTTCAAGGCGATAGGTGCTGGATTCTATATGGATTTGTCGGGAAAGAAAAGTCTTAACAATTACAGAAATGTGAAGATTTTGTACTGGCCCGGAACTTGTCAGGGAACATCGGTTTACTTTGACTCGTTTAGAAAAAATATGGTTTCCTTGAAGAATGGTGTTGCTGTGGGCCTGCTTGAGGGCAAAACAATCCCTCTGTCGAGTATAATTAACACCTCAATTACGCCCAATGGTGAGCTGGCTGCTTCAAGACTTGTGTTCCAAAGCACAAAAAACGAGGAACAATGCTTTATTCATGACGTGATTTTGGAATAAATCGATATTGTTGTTGTAAAATTCAAATTTTGTTGTAGTTTTAAATGGGGATGGCCCTTTAGAAAAGGGGCCACCTCCATTATATGAAGGAGTAACGAATGATTAAATCACTTGCGTCTTTGACGGTGCTTGTGCTGATTGCGGTGAACCTGGTTGGATGTTCTCCGCAGTTGCGTTCCATGGGCGCTTTGGTGGAAATCGCTCCTATTACCCACCGTGCTGATGCAGATAGCAAGGATCAGCAAATGCAACTGGATGTGACGGGGTTTGCAACGATGTCCGATAAGGCGGAAAATGTGTCCGGGGAACGTGCGCTTGGTGGATCTGCGTCCTTTACTTACAGGATGGGTGGAGGAACGTCATTCCTTTTCGTTAACGCTGCTTTGTCCGGTTTTCATGGTGATTTGAAATTTGCTTGCACCGATATTGATTGCGAAGAGAACGATTCCTACTACAGAAAGTATCAAGAATGGCTTACGACTGACGAGGCCAAAAAACGCTACGATTTCACCAATTTGCAAGAGCGCTTGCTGGTGGGTTTTGATTTTAACCCAGGGTATTTAATACTGGGCTTTGCCATTGGTGGTCAGGCGTTTCAGGGAGGAGGCTCTTACGATGATAAGAAGGCGGAATTAGCTTCTGATTCAATTTCGTTTGTTGAAGGGGAAGACCGTCATGGAGTCGTTAGCCCTGTGGTTGATGATGTTGATGGGCGATATGGAATAGGATTAACAACAGTCTCTTGGCTTGGTGTTCGTTTCGGTAGACAGTCGCAGTATGGCAATCTTACGTTTGATTTGAGTACTTTCTACAAGGATGGTCTCGGTTCCTGGACGTCGTCTTTTAGGCTTACCTATTGGCATCCGTCCGGATTTTATGGGGGCATCCATTACGGCGATGTGCAGACATATGCTGGATATATAGGGAAAACCTTTAGTTTTTAACAGCATCTGATGTGATTAAAACGACTTTTTAGCCTGAAACAAAGATTTTCTTTGACTTTTATAGTCCATGAGGGCTCTTATCGTTTTGTTTAATTGTAGTTTATGAACGATAAAGAAGGAGTGAACAATGATGAAGTCTGGTTTTGCTTTAATATCGTTTTTGGCAATAGCTCCGATGTTGATGGGGTGTACTCCGCGAATGCGCTCCATGGGTGGCTCTGTTGAAGTTGCTCCGATTACCCATCGTGCTGATGCCAGTAATAAAGGGTCTCAAATGGCTCTGGATGCGATGGGCTTTTTTGCCGGGTCCGATGAAACGGAAAATGTTTCCGATGTTCGTGCGTTTGGTGGTACCGCTTCATTTACTTATAGGATGGGTGGCGGAGCTTCATTCTTGTTCTTCAATGCCGCTTTGTCCGGTTTTCATGGGTCATTGAATTTTGCCTGCACAGATGAAGACTGCAGTGATCCGGATGATTCCTATTATCGGGCCTACCACAAGTGGCTTGAGACCTCGGAGGGTGGCAAACGTTATGACTTTACCAATTTGCAGGAACGTTTGCTGGTCGGCCTTGATTTCGATATGGGTTCTTACCTCTTTGCCGGAGTTGCCGTTGGAGGGCAGGCGTTCCAAGGCGGCGGTTCCTACGATAAGAAGAGGGGAAACTTGGCGTCAGACACGGTTGTTGTTTATGGAGTCGATGAGGAAACGGGAGAGACTAGTCCCATTACGATTAATGCACCCATTATTCGTGATGCAGATGGCCGTTATGGCTTTGGTGTAGCGACGGTTGCTTGGATGGGGGCCCGCTTCGGTAAGCAATCTGAGTATGGAAACTTGTCTTTGGAATTAAGCACGTTCCTTAAAGATGGGCCAAGTATGTGGACTCGTTCTTGGAAACTGACCTATTGGCATCCGACTGGATTCTATGGTGGCGCAGCCTGGGGTGACCTGTTGAATTATACAGCGTATGTAGGTAAAACCTTCACTTTCTAATAGGTTGTGCGAATTGATTGTCGCAAATAAAAAGGCTCGTGTTTGTCACGAGCTTTTTTGTTTTCGCCGGCGCATTTGACGGAAACAAGAAACCCCGCGAATTGAATCGCGGGGCTTCTTAAATTCACGAAGAACGAGAACTACCGGCACTCTAGCGAGTGCTGTAGCCTGCGACTACTGGCGTTCTAACGAACGCAGTAGTCAGCGGCTCGGTCATGCCGGCTCGAGCAAGCTCGGCCGTCGCGACTCTCGCCTTGCGACTACTTCAGAGTGCTTACCTGAACGTCCCAGCTCTGGTTGCCGAGGGCGATACGGTAAGTAGAAGCCTGACCAGCCTTCATGTTCTTGGTGTCCACAGCCGGTGCTGCGTTCGGGTCCTTCTTGGGAACGCCAATGTGGCGGTTACCCTTGAGGAATTCGATACCCTTGTTGCCAGCCTTGGTCTGGAGACAGCCGACGATGAAGATGTTTTCATCGTTAACCGGAAGACCGTTTTCTTCAAGCTGCTTCTTTGCAGCCGGAATACCCGGTTCAAGGATTTCTTCTGCGCACTGAACGCCCGGATGAGCCACAGAGAACGGTTCCATCTTGAACTGGTCTGCTGCGATCTTCACCAGTTCCGGATCCGGTTCGCACGGGGTCTTGCCCTGGTAGCCCAGGAGCATCTTGCCGTAGCCTTCAGTCATCTTGAACCAACGATCACGACCAGCGTTTTCGTTGATGGTGTTCATGTAGGCCTGCTGGAAGTAGAACTGAGAAACCGGGGTCACGGAAGAAGCAAAGCCGCCGCGAGCCACGCATTCGCTCATGTTCTTGATCACCTTGTCGTACAGGTGGAAGGTCTTGGTTTCGCGCATCATGAGGGTGTTGGCGGTAAGTGCGCCACCCGGCATGGGGGAGAAGATCACGTCCGGAGAGATCTGACGAGCTTCGGGCGGGAAGTTGTAGTCCTTGAGGCATTCAACTGCGACGTTGTTTGCGTCCATGAGTTCCTTGATGTGATCGTCGACGATGCCGTCTTCGCCAAGAGCCAGCTGGAATTCAGAGCCCTTGAGAGCGTGGAACATGGAGAAGAGGTCCGGCTGAGAAGTACCACCAGAGAGGGGCTTACGAGCCAGGTCAACACCATCTGCACCACCGTTGATAGCTGCAACGTACTGAGCTACACCAGTACCGCAGGTATCATGGCTATGGATGCGGAGTTCTACGTCGTCGCCGAGGAGCTTACGAGCGCGCTTGAAGGTTTCGTAAACCTTGTTCGGGTTTGCGGTACCGGAAGCGTCCTTGAAGCAAACGGATGCGAACGGAACACCTGCGTCGAGGATGTTCTTAAGAATGCGTTCGTAGAATTCAGGGTCGTGTGCGCCAGAGCATCCCGGAGGAAGTTCCATCATGGTAACAACGACTTCGTGTTCCAGACCGGCGTCGGTAATGCACTTACCGGAGTAGATCAGGTTGTTCACGTCGTTAAGAGCGTCGAAGTTACGGATACGGGTCATGCCGTGCTTCTTGAACATGTCAGCGTGGAGCTTGATCATGTCGCGGGGCTGGGGAGCCAGAGCCACAACGTTAATACCGCGGGCGAGGGTCTGGAGGCGAGCCTTCGGGCCGACGACGCGGCGGAATTCGTCCATCATGTCGAATGCGTCTTCGCCGCAGTTCTGGTAGAGGGCCTGGAAACGGGCGCCGCCACCTGCTTCAAAGTGGGTGATACCTGCGTGGCATGCAGCTTCAACAGCCGGCATGAAGTCCTTAGCGAACACGCGGGCACCGAAAATAGACTGGAAACCATCACGGAAGGAGGTGTCCTGGAATTTGATCTTTTTCATGTGTCATCCTATGGGGTATAACCCCGGGTATATTAATTCAATAAAATACGCTGATGAATATAAAAAAGTGGTTAGTGGTTAGTGGTTAGTGGTTAGAAAAAAATGTGGAAAAATGGCCGAATTTTGGAAAAAGTGATTGAAAAAGAAAAGGAACATTCCAACTGGAATGCCCCTTTTGAAAATGTTGTCACGTGATGTTACGAAATGTGAAAAATGTAAGCCAGAAATCTGAGCTCACGTAATTCACAACACATTCCTGTTAGATAAACATGATGGTGTTCAACTTGGCACGGTACTTCCAGGTGAGTTCGTGCTTGGGGCCCAGGACTCCAAACAGGGTGAGCATGGCCTTCTTGGCTGCCCCGTCGTTCCATTCCGGAGCTTCCACATACAGGTTGAGGAATGCCTGGAGGGCATCTTCGAACTGTTCGCCTGCGGCCAGGATGCAGCACTGCTGATAGACGATGGCTTCCTTGCCCTGAACGTCCTTCTTGGCCGCTTCGGCGTGGAAATCCAGAAGTTCCAGCAAGGACTTGGCTTCCTTGTACTGGTCATCAACTTCTGTGAATTTGTTCAAAATCTCCTTAGCTTTCTCAGTGTCGCCCATGCCGAGGCTTGCCTTTGCCCAAAGGAGAAGAAGCTTCTTGTCGTCGGGAGTCTTCTGCAAGGCTTCGTTCAGGAGGGGGAGGGCTTCGTCAAACTGCTTGTTGGCGATGGCTTCTTCCAGGGTATTCTGGGTGCGGGTCTCGTCGGAGGTGTAGAACTTTTCCAGGCGCTTCTTGAGGTCGGCTTCGGGGAGCACTCCTGCGATAACGTCTGCAATCTGTCCCTTGTCCACCACATGGATTTCGGGAACGGAGCGTACTCGGAATGCCTGAATGAGCTGCATGTTGTTGCGGTCGTCGCAGCTGACTACGCCCAGGGTGAAGTCCATGCTGGTGCTGAAGGAGCCGACCAGCTGGGCGTAAGGTGCGCAGTCGGGGTATTCGGCGGAAGAGAAAAGAACGGCCACGGCCTTGGTCTCGGAGGCCTGGGCGATTTCGGTTTCAAAATTTTCGGGGGTGATTTGTACTACTTTAGCCATGTCTGCTAATATAAAAAAATGGACTGAAAATGATGCCGCCGGACCTGTGAGAACTACCCCCGCGTGGGAACCTTTTACTATATTCGTTTTTATGAGTCAATGCCCTTATTGTAAGTCCGAAGTTGCTGAAGTCAAGATCCTCCATCTCGACCTCCGCATTTGTCCTCACTGCTATTCCACGTTCTTCCCCTGCGATCAGACTATGGCTTTCCGTTCTGACCTCTCGGACAAGTCCCGTGAACTTTGGCTGAAGGCTTTGCTTGCCAAGAATGTGCAGGACCCGGTTTGCGATAATGTTTGCTGTATTGACCATGGGGAACCGTTAGTTGAGGGTAAGCTTCCGGATTATGGTACCGATGGTAAGGTGACAACTTGCTGCAAGATGTTCCACTTTACTCCGTCCATGACGGTGGCGTTGCTTAAGCGTACTTTGGAACACCCGTTCCAGGTGCCTGGCAAAGAGGAAAAGCACCATTTCTTCTTCATCCGCTGGCTTTTCAATCTTGTAGACAAGTTTATTGGCGAAAAGATGCCGGATGAGGATCCGATGGATTTGCTGCAGTATAACCTGCGATTGAAACCGATTCTCGAACCCGAAGACAAGTAGAATTTATGACTAAAACTTATGCAGTTCTTGCTGCTATAGTTGCTGTTGTTCTTGGCGTGTATTTCGCCCTGCCCAACCGTTACTTTACTGAAAGCGTCTTTCCGTTGACCGACGGAATGACTGTTGTTGCTTATGATGACAAGGCCGATGGTGGTTTGTCTGAAGCTGAATTTTCCGCGAAAGATTCTTTGCTCGAATTTTCCTGTACCCTTGGTGCCGATACTTCTCGCGGAGCTTGGTGTGGCCTGGTTTTTGACTTAAGTCAAGGTGAAAAGGGAAAATATCGTAACTGGACTTTTGTGGACTCCGTGGTTTTTGATGTAGAAGCCCACGGAACAAAGGAAGTCTTGGTTAAAATCTGGGCTTTTGATCCGGATGTTACGAAACCGAACCAGCCTCGTTCCTTCCGTCTATTGTTAAAGGAAGTTTCTCTTGAAGAGGGGAGACAGCGTGTTGTTGTTCCTATGGAACATTTCTATACACCTGATTTCTGGTACACGGATGGAAAGGTTGATCCGTCTATGAATCGCCGCCATCAGGAATCTATCGCCCGATTGGAAATTGCTCCGGGTTGGAATCAGAAACGCGGACAAAAGTACTCTCTGGCTATCCATGAGGTGGCAGCGAAGGGTGTGAGCAACTTTGCCTTTGGCGTTGTACTGTTTATTATTCTTGGCTTGACTGTTGTGGCTATCGGTCGTAAGAATTCCAGTGAAAAGAAAATAGACGGAAAGTAAAAAGTGAAATCATTTGCAGCTCCAACAACATTGTTAGTGATTCTGGCATCCTTGTGGATTGCTGCTTTCTTTAGTTTCCGTTCCAATGAACTGACAATCTTTCCGTCTAATGTTTATGAAGTTTATGCGTTGACGGACCGCGACCTGGGTGGCTTTTCTGTTTGCGACTTGAAGCAGACGGATTCCGTGATTACGGCGGATGTGAACATTCATTCTGGAATGGCTTATCCGTATGCTGGCATTGGTTTCAACTTGATGTCGGTAAACAAAAGGCCGTCTGCAGATTTCTTTGACTTCTCAAGATTTGATTCCATTGAAGTTCTTGTTGAAACAGGACGCATGCGTAACGTGACTACCCGCATGCTGAACAACGATCCGGTATACAGTAAGGATAACTTGTATGCAAGCTACCGACCGCTGCAGAAATCAACTGCAGTGGGCAAGGGCGTTGTCGCATTGTCCTTGCAGGATTTGAATGTGCCTGACCGTTGGTTTGCCGACCGAGGTCTTGATAAGGACGATGGCATGAAATACCTTCAGCGTGGTGTGATGCTGGAAGTGTCCAGCGGCGAAGGAACCATGCTTGGCATTCCTGATGAAATTAAGTTGCGTGGTGTGAGACTGTGGGGCGAGAACCATAGCTTCGTTACGGTAATGTACGTAGTTCTTGGCTTGATGCTTCTGCTGTGGATTGCTTCGCTGATTTGGATAAGGAGACGCTGATGAGACGCGCATGGACTATTGATAGAATTATGCGTAACCTTATTGTGGTTCTTGGTATTGGAGCCATGCTTTGGGTGCTGAACTATTTGAGCGGAGTTCTTTTTCCGTTCTTTGCAGCATTCCTGCTGGCCTACATTTTGGACCCGGTGGTTTGCAAACTTCAAGACAAATTGAAACATCGCATTATTGCAGTTATCCTGGTGATTGTCGCTTTGGCTTTGATTGTTGCTGGGGCTGGCTACGTGTTTGTTCCTATGGTGGTGAATGAAGTCCGCCACTTGGGTGAACTTATCCCGAAGATGTTCAGCGATTCCACTTGGGTTTCTCGAATTTCTGTGTTTGTGCCGGAAGACCTGTGGCAGTCTGTGAAGGGAATGATTTCTTGGGACCAGGTTGCGAAGTCTATGCGCAGTCTTGACTTCTGGCAGTCTGTGCAATCTGTGGCGGATCGTGTGTTGCCTGGTGCTTGGGGCTTGTTGTCTAAGACGTCGCACTTGATTGCGTGGTTGTCTGGTGCGGCTTTGATTTTCATGTATCTTGTTTTCATTATGTTGGACATGCCGAAGCTTCGCCGTGGCGCTAAAAGCTTGGTTCCGAGAAAGTTTAGAATTGATGCAGCAAGCTTTGGTAAGGAAGTTGATCGCTTCATGGGAAGCTACTTCCGCGCTCAGTCTTTGGTGGCGCTGACTGTGGGTGTCCTTTATGCGATTGGCTTTGGAATCATTGGACTGCCTATGGGAGTCGCCTTTGGTTTGTTCTCCGGAGCGTTGAATATGATTCCTTATTTGCAGTTGACGACTATTCCTTTGGCCTTGCTGTTGGCGGTGGTTTATGCCTTGGATACTGCAATGCCTTTCTGGGAAGTGGCAGTAATTGTTCTTGCGATTTATGGACTTGTTCAGGTCATCCAGGACTTTTTCCTTGTCCCGAAAATCGTTGGCTCCTCAATGGATTTGCCTCCGGTAGGCATCTTGCTTTCTCTTTCCATCTGGGGAAAACTTCTTGGCTTCCTGGGCCTGATTGTTGCAATCCCGTTCACCTGCATATGCTTAGTTTACTTGGAAAAGATTCAGAAAAAGGCTGACGCTATAGCGGAAGAAGAGGGCGAACCTAGCCCCGAGGCTTGATTTTACTGCGATTGTGTCATTTTTTTTGCATCTTTTTTTGGAAGTCGCGAACTTATTAATCAAAAAAAAAGTATAATAAAGTCATAAATTTCTTAAAACCAACTCAAGGAGTTATAAAATGAATAAGCAAGAATTGATCGAAGCTATCCTCGCTAACAAGGAAGCTGGCATTGAATCCAAGGCCGCTGCAGGCCGCGCTGTTGACGCTGTGCTCGACGGCATCGCTGCTGGCATCAAGAAGGACGGCAACGTTCAGTTGATCGGTTTCGGTACTTTCCAGGTTAAGGAACGTGCTGCACGTACCGGCCGCAATCCGCAGACTGGTGCTACCATCAAGATCAAGGCTTCCAAGACTGTTTCCTTCAAGGTTGGCGCTGCTCTCAAGGCTACCGCTTCTGCTAAGAAGGCTGCTAAGAAGTCCAAGTAATTTGAACCGAGTGTCGTAAAATCAAGCTTGCTTGATTTTGTGACCGAGGTGATGATTACTGCACGCGAAGCGTGCCAGTAATTCTTCTAGCCTAAAAAGCTTTAAGACGCTCACCTAAGGGTGGGCGTTTTTTTGTTGTGAAAGAGGAAGTCTTGTGTTTTCCCGAATTTGACGGGAAATTGAAATTTTTGTATATAAGTCGTTGTGTATCAATAAGTTCTAAAGAAGGAGAAACTTATGAAGAAGAAATTCTTGGGTATGTTCTTGTTGCTGGCTCTTATTGCCGGGTTTACTGCTTGCAGTGGTAAGGGAGCTGCAAAGGACGACTGCATTGACGATATTACGTCTACAATTTGCAAGGATAAGCAGGATCCTGGAATGGACGATTTCATTGTCGATGATTCTGATGACGAGTAGTATTACATTTTTTGTTAAAAAGTGTTGATGAGTTTTACATTTCTAACTATATTTGCACAAGTTTAAACCTTGTGAATTTTAGTTAGAGATGATGAAAATTCTGAAGACCCAAAACATTGCAAAGTGCGCTGCGAAGCGAACCGCCGCTGTTGGTGTTTCTTCTGTTTCTTGTCATTCCCTTTCTGTTTCCAAGATTGTTGATTTTATGAGTGCTGAACCTTTTGGTTCAGCTCTTTTTGTATGCGGTGAAAACCGTGAGATTTTTAGTTGTTAACACACGGAGATAAAAAATGAAGATCGAAGGTATCGATAAGGTTCTCATCATCGGCTCTGGCCCCATTGTCATTGGCCAGGCTTGCGAATTCGACTACTCTGGCACCCAGGCCTGTAAGGCTCTGCGCGAACAGGGTTACAAGATCGTGCTGGTGAACTCTAACCCGGCAACCATCATGACCGACCCGGTCATGGCTGACGCTACTTATATCGAACCGCTGAACCTGGAACGCTTGGAACAGATCATTGCCAAGGAACGTCCCCAGGCATTGCTCCCCAACCTCGGCGGTCAGACTGGCTTGAACCTGTCTTCTGCCCTGAACAAGGCTGGCATTCTGGACAAGTACGGCGTGAAGGTCATTGGCGTGAACCTGGACGCTATCGAACGCGGCGAAGACCGTGAAATCTTCAAGGCTACCATGCAGCAGCTGGGCATCGACACCCCGCGCTCCGGCATTTGCCACTCTGTTGAAGAAGCCGAAAAGATTGTTGCTGAAATCGGCTACCCGGTGGTGGTTCGCCCGGCATACACCATGGGTGGTGCAGGTGGCGGCTTCTGCTACAACGTCGAAGAACTCCGTACCATTTGCGGTAACGGTCTTGAACTTTCCATGACTCACCAGTGCCTCATCGAAGAATCCATTCTCGGTTGGGAAGAACTGGAAGTTGAAGTGGTTCGCGACTCCAAGAACCAGATGATTGCTATCTGCTTCATCGAAAACATTGACCCGGTGGGCGTTCATACTGGCGACTCCTTCTGCGCAGCCCCGTTCCTCACCATCGACAAGAAGCTCGAAGAAAAGCTGAAGACCGACGCTTTCAAGATTGTTGAAGCTATCGGCGTGATCGGCGGTACCAACGTTCAGTTCGCACACGACCCCAAGACTGGCCGCGTGGTGATCATCGAAATCAACCCCCGTACCTCTCGCTCCTCCGCTCTTGCTTCCAAGGCAACCGGTTTCCCCATCGCTCTCGTTTCTGCAAAGCTCGCTGCTGGCATGACTCTGGACCAGATGGACTACTGGCGCGACGGCACCCTCGAAAAGTACACCCCGAGTGGCGACTATGTGGTGCTGAAGTTTGCTCGCTGGGCATTCGAAAAGTTCCGCGGCGTTGACGATTGCCTCGGCACCCAGATGAAGGCTGTGGGCGAAGTCATGGCTATCGGTAAGACCTATAAGGAAACCCTCCAGAAGGCAATCCGCGGTCTGGAAAATGGCCGTGCAGGTCTTGGCTTTGCTAAGGACTTTAACAAGAAGACCAAGGAAGAACTTCTCGACATGATGAAGACCGCTTCCTCTGAACGTCACTTCCAGATGTACGAAGCCATCCGTAAGGGTGCAACCGACGAAGAAGTTTTCGCAGCAACTTACGAAAAGGCTTACTTCGTGCAGCAGATGCGCGAACTGGTTGAACTTGAAGAAAAGATGCTCAAGACTCCGGGTCGTATGCCTTCTGACGAACTCCTGATCCAGGCCAAGAAGGACGGCTTTGGCGATAAGTACATTGCAAAGATCCTCGGCATCCGCGAAAAGGACGTTCGTGCAAAGCGTATCGAACTTGGCATGGTTGAAGGCTGGTGCGCAGTGCCTGTTAGCGGCGTGAAGGACCAGTACTACTACTACTCTACCTACAACTGCAAGGACGAATCTACCGCCACCAACAACCCGAAGAAGATCATGATCCTCGGCGGTGGCCCGAACAGAATCGGCCAGGGTATCGAATTCGACTACTGCTGCTGCCACGCTGCAATGGCTCTCCGCGAAATGGGTTACGAAACCATCATGGTGAACTGCAACCCGGAAACCGTTTCTACCGACTACGATACCAGCGACAAGCTGTACTTCGAACCGGTTACCCTCGAAGACGTTCTCCAGATTTACAAGAAGGAACAGCCCGCAGGCGTTATCGTGCAGTTCGGTGGCCAAATTCCGCTGAACATCGCTCGCGCACTCAGCGACGAAGGCGTGAAGATTCTCGGTACCAGCATCGATTCCATCGATATCGCTGAAGACCGCGACCTGTTCCGCAAGATGATGGACCAGCTGGAAATCCCCATGCCCGAAAGCGGCATGGCTACCAACATCGACGAAGCCCTCGCTTGCGTCAAGCAGATCGGTGGCTACCCGGTGATGATCCGCCCCAGCTTCGTGCTTGGCGGCCGCGGCATGGAAGTCATCTACGACGAAAACATGCTCCGCGAATACGTTGCCAAGGCTGTTGGCGTTACCCCGGATCGCCCGCTCCTCATCGACCGTTTCCTCCACAACGCTCTGGAATGCGAAGCCGACGCCCTCTCTGATGGCGAACACGTTTACATTCCGTCCGTGATGGAACACGTGGAACTTGCAGGTGTCCACTCCGGTGACTCCGCCTGCATTATCCCGCCGGTAACCATTACCGAAGCAAACCTGAAGACCATCAAGGATTACACTCGTAAGATTGCTGAATCCCTCCACGTTTGTGGTCTCATGAACATGCAGTATGCCATCGAAGACGGCAAGGTTTTCGTTCTCGAAGCCAACCCCCGCGCATCCCGTACCGTGCCTCTGGTCTCCAAGGTCTGTAACACTCAGATGGCCCGCCTTGCTACCCGCCTCATGATGGGTGAAAAGCTGGAAGATTTGAAGCTGAAGGACAAGAAGTTCAAGCACCACGGCGCCAAGGAAGCTGTGTTCCCGTTTGACAAGTTCCCCAAGGTTGACCCGGTTCTCGGTCCTGAAATGCGTTCCACCGGTGAAGTGCTGGGCCTCTCCGAAGACTTCGCCCTGGCTTACTACAAGAGCCAGGAAGCCGCAGGTTCTATCCTCCCGTCTTCCGGTGCCGTGCTGATTAGCTTGTCTGACAAGACCAACCTCTGCGACCAGGCAATCGAAGTGGGCCAGCGTTTCCAGGATCTGGGCTTCAAGATCTACGCAACCGAAGGCACCGCCAAGTTCTACGAAAAGGCTGGCGTCAAGTGCGAAGTGGTGAACAAGATCGCCGAAGGCCGCCCGAACGTTCTGGATGTCATCCTGAACAAGCAGGTGAACCTCATCATCAACACCCCGTGGGCTCGCCGCGACGCTGTTGCCGATGAAAGCGCCATCCGTAAGGCTGCCATCAAGTACAAGACTCCTTACATCACCACTTTGGCTGCTGCTCTCGACACCGTCAAGGGCATCGCCGCCGCTAAGGCTGGTAAGGGCGAAGTGAAGTCTCTGCAAGAGTATCACGCAAGCATCGAAGAGGTGTAATTAACTTCTTCTGGGCGTTGCCCGGCCAAGGTCACTGAGCTTGCCGAAGTGGGCCGGGCCGGTGCCTTGCGCTATAAAAAGACCGAGCTGGAAAAATCCAGTTCGGTCTTTTTTCGTTCAGCCGCTTCGCGTCCTAACCCATACGGGCTGCGGCACCTAACGCAAAAATCCAGACGACGTCTGGATTTTTCTATTTCAACAGTTTAATGAAATCTTCAGGAGAAATGCAAGGAATCCTGGAATTTTCAAAATCCTTCGGGTTTCTAGTAACAATGTAGTCTGCTCGATATTTTTCAGCAACTTCGCTTTGAACACAATCTTCAAAGTCTGGAAAATTTTGATACTCCAAAGCTCTCACGATAACATTCTTATTTACATCTCCGACATCAAAAAGCTCTGTAAGATTTAAGAGAACAGCCCTTCTTGTGGCGTCATCGTAAACCTTGCGGAGAATGTAGAACATGTTTGTGAAAGAATGGGCTGCGACACAGCCATCGAAGACATTCTGCCTTCTCGCATCAACAATAGACCTTGCAAATGCGAAATACGGTTCACGTTTTACAACGTAATCCATTAGGACGTTGGTGTCAATAAGAGCCCTCATCCGGCAAACCTTTCATCACGCCAAGATGCAAGTTCCTTTTCGTAGTCCAGTTCAGGAGCCGCCTTGATAATCTTCTCAAGGGTGTCAAAGGCCTGATCTCGTGCAGTTTGCTTTTCTTTGGCATCTCTTAGGAGACCTTCCAAACCGTCAAGGATTTGAATGACATAAAAAACCTTGTCATCAGACAAAGTCTCAATTCGCTTAATGGCATCCATTTGTAGCGTTGTCATAATAACCTCCTTGGATAGTTTCTCTTAAAATATATGAAATCCACAAAAAGATAACGATGTTTTGCTGTAAAAACAAGCTGTTTTGATACAAAATTAGAATGATAGATTGTTGAATCCGTGAGTTTTAAGTTATATTTGAAGAAAATAGAGTTTTTGCTCTTGTTCTCCAATCGAAATCTCGACAATTTCAATTAGACGAGAATAAGGCGAGCGCTCACGCAGATATGCCGTTTTTGCGGTATGTTTCAGTTTGCTGTACCGGCTTTTTCAAGCTGGTCTTTTGGCTGTATAGGCCATGGGCAACAGCCCTTTTGGGGCGTGGGTCGTTTGCGTTTATCGTCTAGCGGCTGTCGAGAGCCTCGATTGGATAAATGCAGCGATCCACGTCCTTTTTTGTTTCCTGAAAAAGATGTGATACTTTGCTGAATGAGGGTGGACTCTATACGTAGAGAGTTGTTTTTAGTTGCTGATTGCAAAAGGTCCTACTTGATAAGGAGTGTCTATGATGGATGAAGTTATAGTGGAATCGCATGAAGTTTATGAAAATGAAGTGCAGCCCATAGAAATTGCGAGTAAGGAACAAAAAATAAAATCGGAGGCTGAATTGCAGCCTCAAAAGCATCCTGCTGGAAAATTTATGTGGAGTGCCGCATTAGGTGATCCTTTCATCACATGGTTTTTCCATAGAAAGGCTCTTAAGAATGCGCCAAGAAGCTTCTTTTGGATTATGACGAAATTTTATCTCATAATGTTTATTCCTGATTTCATATTGGGCTGCTTGATGGATTATCATGAAAAAGAATCATCGGTAATGATTTATTTAGTTCTTTTGGTAGTGTACTCCATCGTAAACATTGTTATTCAGGGGTTTGTTGGGGCAAAAGTAATACGCTTTTCTTACCCAAACTATGAGTCGACGGAATATCAAAACAATGAACGATGTGCGGTTTGGTTTTCTCTATCATCCTTTGTTGCAACTGCTCTGGCACATTTTCATTCGGCAACAGACATCAGTTTGCCACTTACGGTATTTGATATTCCTTATTTATTTGAAAGTCTGTTTTGGAAATTTATATAAGGAGCTTTGTTTATGAAATCGATGAAAACACATATCTTTTGTTTTGTAATGATTTTTGTGGGTTTGGTGTACGCAGAAGTATACAACTTTAAAGATGTTGGGCGGTTCTACTATTCTGGTAGAGACGATGGTTATAGTGATGGCTGGATGACAGGTGCATCTGGTAAAGTGGAAATAGATGAAAAATTGAAACACCGAGTTGATTTCAAAGTGTACAAAGGGGATCAATTAGTGGAAGATCTCTCTTTACGAATAGAATCAATAATAGATTCTTTTGATACAGATGGATCTTATAAAGGCTATGTAGGAACTCTTAGCAATGGACCTTTTAAGGATGAGACTGCGGCTATATCCATTCATGGAAAATATTTGACATTTCGAGTGATGCAGCGTTATGATCTTTTCTTTGATTTTTACGGTAGTTTTGGTGAGGACGGATTAGCTTTTGGCAGTGGATTTGCTGTAAATAGTCATACCATAATTACAAATCAGCATGTCGTATCGGGGCTTGATTTATTCTGGGCTACCCAATATGGAAATGGAACGAAAATATATCATGAATTAGAAATTGTTCATGAAGACCCTCTTTTGGATTTGGCTGTTTTGTCCTCAAAGGATTCCTTGACGGCCTGCGAAGTTGATCGTAATGTGTATGGAATTGGAGAAGAAGTTTTTGCTTATGGCTATCCTCAAATGGACTTGCAAGGGAAATCCTTGAAAGCGACCAAGGGTATTATTTCTTCTCGGATGGGATATCGTAATTCTGCTCATAGTTATCAAATTGATGCCGCAGTTCAGCCGGGAAATTCAGGGGGCCCCCTTGCGAGAGACGGTAAGGTGGTGGGAATTGTTTCGTCAAGATTGAAAGGAGATTCTCAACTTGTAAACTATGCGATAAAAAGCAATTTCCTTATGGCGATTCTAGATGTTTTGAATATTCAGAATGATGGCGTATCTCTTCCAAAAGAGTGTACATATTCAATTCAAGGGCAAAGTTATCGGTTTTATAACGAACGCCGTCGAGAAGAAAACAAGGTGCAAAAATACATACAAGGAATTGGTGATTGAAGATCCCGGTAAAACTTTTTCTGAAAAAATGTTTCTTTTATCTAAATTACAGTCTTTGCTTGGAATGAAAATAAACGCACCTGCAAAAACAAATGAAGGTTTGACTCGTTGTTTGCTGGATGACGTGCATAATTTTCATCGACATGATTTCTCTTCTTTGTATGAGTTTGAAAACGATCAAATGATGCCTTCGGAATTTTTGGCAAGGATGGATCGTTTAAACCAAATATGTGCAGATATTCCAAGTGAGTGTGTCTTGGCGATGCGCTGTCGATGGGGTGATGATGTTTTAGAAACGAGTAGTCGTTATTCTTTTGAAGCGTGCTTGGCTGCGCTTGCACAATGTTTTGCGACTTTTATAGTTGCTGGTAAAGAAACGATTGTTGCAAGAGAGTATGAACGGGATTGTTTTGTTGGTATATGGGGTGGGGTGTGCCTGGCCTTATTATCTTTCAAAAAAATTGCGACATATTGTGAATATTTAAGGGAATATGAAAAATTGCCAGTGATTCCATTTCAATCAGAAGAGAAAAAAGAGTGTGAAATTATTTACGATTGCAGTGGGTTTTCAAGTGGTGCAAAAATTGCTTCGGTTTATGTTGAAAAAGAACTTTCTCTGCGAGAAAGTATGCGATTTGATGTTGTAAGAATGGACGAAACCCCTGATTATGCTCTTGGTATGACTCTTGCTCGTTTATATGATGTTTTTGAAGATGTTCATGATAAAGAGTGCATAGATGGCAAAATACTTTTTTCGTCAAAAGAGTATTCTTTTGTAACCCATCATATGATGAGAGCTGTATATGCACAAAAAAAACTTTGTTCTTTTTTTGGAGTAAGGTGGTGATATGAATTCAAAAATTGCGGACTTTTTGATTAAAGCTGCTATATTTGGTATGTTGGTCGCTGGATATAGATGGATTCAACATGCTAACGCAAATAAATCGGCCTATGCGGATAAAAAAATACAAGAACGTCATTTGAATCACCAAAAATATGAATCTTTGAGAAAAGAATCTCCTTACAAATTAAATCAAAACAACGTTGTATGGCCTAATGGGGACAACCGTAGTAAGAAGGCGGTTGGTCCGATTAGAATGGATTGAGCAATTAGCTTATAATAATCAAGATAAAACAATTCCTGGACCATAGAACTTTTTGACATATTGCGTTAGGGATAGTGACCCCTTGGGGCGGAGACCCGAAGGGGCTCCGTTTTATGAGGTTGGGCGGGAACGGAGTGAACCGGGCAACCCATAAAATATAGCCCGACCCGTGCGGAGCGCGGGGAACGCCCAAAAGATTACTCCGCTGAACATCGCCCGCGCTCTCAGCGACGAAGGCGTGAAGATTCTCGGTACCAGCATCGATTCCATCGATATCGCTGAAGACCGCGACCTGTTCCGCAAGATGATGGACCAGCTGGAAATCCCCATGCCCGAAAGCGGCATGGCTACCAACATCGACGAAGCCCTCGCTTGCGTCAAGCAGATCGGTGGCTACCCGGTGATGATCCGCCCCAGCTTCGTGCTTGGCGGCCGCGGCATGGAAGTCATCTACGACGAAAACATGCTCCGCGAATACGTTGCCAAGGCTGTTGGCGTTACCCCGGATCGCCCGCTCCTCATCGACCGTTTCCTCCACAACGCTCTGGAATGCGAAGCCGACGCCCTCTCTGATGGCGAACACGTTTACATTCCGTCCGTGATGGAACACGTGGAACTTGCAGGTGTCCACTCCGGTGACTCCGCCTGCATTATCCCGCCGGAGACCATTACCGAGGCAAATAGCTTGCAAGCGAGTGTCGCAAAAATAAACTTGTTTATTTTTATGACCGAGCGCAGCAGCGGACGCCGTAGGCGTCCAACCTGAAGACCATCAAGGATTACACTCGCAAGATTGCTGAATCCCTCCACGTTTGCGGTCTCATGAACATGCAGTATGCCATCGAAGACGGCAAGGTTTTCGTTCTCGAAGCCAACCCCCGCGCATCCCGTACCGTGCCTCTGGTCTCCAAGGTCTGTAACACTCAGATGGCCCGCCTTGCTACCCGCCTCATGATGGGTGAAAAGCTGGAAGATTTGAAGCTGAAGGACAAGAAGTTCAAGCACCACGGCGCCAAGGAAGCTGTGTTCCCGTTTGACAAGTTCCCCAAGGTTGACCCGGTTCTCGGTCCTGAAATGCGTTCCACCGGTGAAGTGCTGGGCCTCTCCGAAGACTTCGCCCTGGCTTACTACAAGAGCCAGGAAGCCGCAGGTTCTATCCTCCCGTCTTCCGGTGCCGTGCTGATTAGTTTGTCTGACAAGACCAACCTCTGCGACCAGGCAATCGAAGTGGGTCAGCGTTTCCAGGAACTGGGCTTCAAGATCTACGCCACCGAAGGCACCGCCAAGTTCTACGAAAAGGCGGGCGTCAAGTGCGAAGTGGTGAACAAGATCGCCGAAGGCCGCCCCAACGTTCTGGATGTCATCCTGAACAAGCAGGTGAACCTCATCGTTAACACCCCGTGGGCTCGCCGCGACGCTGTTGCCGATGAATCCGCCATCCGTAAGGCTGCCATCAAGTACAAGACTCCTTACATCACCACTTTGGCTGCCGCTCTCGACACCGTCAAGGGCATCGCCGCCGCCAAGGCTGGCAAGGGCGAAGTTAAATCTCTCCAGGAATACCATTCCTCCATTGAAGAGATTTAATTAGGCGTGTCATCCTGAGCGAAACGCCGTAAGGCGTGAAGTCGAAGGATCCAGAACATTAAAGATCGTAGCAATAAAATGCTGCGGTCTTTTTTGTGTGAAAATTTGTATAAAATATCTTAACAAAGTAATTTTTATATTTGCGTGTGATTGTCGTCATATACTCCCGAATCGTTCTTGGTTTTGGACTAGTGGCAAAGGAGGGTTCCTTTATGATGGTTGAAATTAAAAGACTGATTGTGGTTGCTCTGGCAGCATTTGCGTGCGTAGGCATGTGGGGGTGTGGGGATGACGTGTCGATGCATTGGGCGGAAGACCGTTCGTTAGGCGAAGTAGTTGGCTTTGTTGATGACTCGCTGGCTATTGTTAGCAGTGCTCGCTATTGGCATGAGGAGGTAGAACATACATTTAGCCTTTCGTATGATTATTCTGGGTATGCCCATCCAGGATTATCTCTTTACAACTACCGAGTTCAATTGGATGGCCCTGTATGGTTTGATACACTCGACAATACAAAAGATGATGAGTTTAATTATATCAGAGGACAACTTTCAGATTCTGTAATTTGGGGAGGTGACCCGAAATCGAAAGTGTCTTTTTGGAAAATCGGTGAGAAACCGCATAAAATGAAAATCAAGAAGCTGTTTGACGGCTGTTCTATTGATGTCCATTACACTACGAAATTGAGACCGTGGCTTGATGGAAAAATATTGGTGATGGGAAATAACAGGAATCCTAATATAGAAGGGTTTAATATGGATAGTCTCGGGAGTGAGTATTGCCAATATGGCGTATTGGATACGATTCAAAAAACGGTTACATACAAGAGACTAGATGGTGATTTAAAATGGATTAGGAAATGTGATGATGTGAGAGCGTGGGATGGTGATATGTATTGCTTGAAATTTGATAAAGAAGAACGAACTTCTTCGTTGTTTGTAAATGATAACTTAAAATACATTTTGGAAAATGATTACTTCTGGACTGCGGGTGCTGTTTTGCAATTTCAGGGGAACATTCTCTTGTTGGAACGAGATGTTTGTCGGTTAGAGAACGGAAAAATTAAGTGCTTTGCATCAGCTTCGTCTAGAGGAATTTCTTTTAAAAATAAAGAAGACGATGTATACATCACATATTAGGGTTTGAAAAAGGTTAATTAATTGCGTGTATTCTTTTGGTAGCTTTTACAGCTATGTCTTGGGCCGTTCCGAAGCCGATGGAAAGTATTACGAATTATAATGTGATGATGGTTCATGGCGCTTATGGACCGAAAGCAAGCCGTACCGTGCCTCTGGTCTCCAAGGTCTGTAACACTCAGATGGCCCGCCTTGCTACCCGCCTCATGATGGGTGAAAAGCTGGAAGATTTGAAGCTGAAGGACAAGAAGTTCAAGCACCACGGCGCCAAGGAAGCTGTGTTCCCGTTTGACAAGTTCCCCAAGGTTGACCCGGTTCTCGGTCCTGAAATGCGTTCCACCGGTGAAGTGCTGATAAGACCAACCTCTGCGACCAGGCTATCGAAGTGGGTCAGCGTTTCCAGGAACTGGGCTTCAAGATCTACGCAACCGAAGGCACCGCCAAGTTCTACGAAAAGGCTGGCGTCAAGTGCGAAGTGGTGAACAAGATCGCCGAAGGCCGCCCGAACGTTCTGGATGTCATCCTGAACAAGCAGGTGAACCTCATCATCAACACCCCGTGGGCTCGCCGCGACGCTGTTGCCGATGAAAGCGCCATCCGTAAGGCTGCCATCAAGTACAAGACTCCTTACATCACCACCCTGGCTGCCGCTCTCGACACCGTCAAGGGCATCGCCGCCGCCAAGGCTGGCAAGGG